>JARXAE010000008.1 GCA_029866005.1 Fimbriimonas sp.
TCCTAAGAGTGAGCCACTCATATGGCTGGGAGATATCAACATTGCGCCTCAACCTCACGACGTCTATGATTCGGCTAAGATGCTTGGCGGAGTTGGCCACCATCCTGATGAGTTCTCGCGGCTTTCCAAGATCGTCGAGTACGGCTTGATTGACGTCTTCCGCCTTCACGAATTTGGAGGGGGACATTACTCCTATTGGGAGTTCACGGTGCCGCAAGCCGTTCAGCGTGGGATTGGATGGCGGATCGATCATATATATGCGACTGAGGAGCTGGCCGAGAAGTGCACCTCGTGTGTGATCGACAAAAAAGCTCGGCTTCTAGAGAAGCCGAGCGATCATACGTTTGTCGTTGCTGAGTTTGACTTGTGAAATTAGTCCTTCATGTGCTCTAGCTGTTCGGCAAGCGAGCCCTTCTTGCTTCGCATGAAGGCAAACACAAGAGCGGCAATCGCAACCGTGGTCACAACCCAGCCCATGACACCACTCGTCTGAGGCTGAATCACTACCCCTACGATGAGGAGCGCGACGAGATTCATGACCTTGATCAGCGGGTTGAGGGCGGGACCAGCAGTATCCTTGAACGGATCTCCAACGGTGTCACAGACAACTGACGCCTTGTGAGCTTCCGTACCCTTACCACCATGGAGGCCGTCCTCAATGACCTTCTTCGCGTTGTCCCACATACCGCCGGAGTTCGCAAGAAGAACAGCCATCAGCTGACCACTCGCAATCGCTCCAGCGAGGAATCCGCCGAGGGCCATGGCTCCGGCAAGGTTGTATTCAACTTCGCCAACCATTACAGGAGCCTTACCAATTCCGAAACCGAACGCAACTGCGATGGGAAGGAAAATCGCGAGGATTCCTGGACCAAGAAGCTCTCGCTGTGCGGCGGCAGTCACGATCGCTACACAGCGAGCGTAGTCGGGTTTGGTTTCACCCTTCAAGATGCCTGGCATCTCGCGGAATTGACGTCGTACTTCGGATATTAATTCGAACGCCGCGCGACCAACCGCATTGATCGCGAAAGAGCTGAACAAGAACGGAGCCGCGGCACCAATCAACAGTCCGAGGAAGACCTCAGGAACATCAAGTCTCAAGCCTTGAACTTCAAGGTGTGAGGACTCTACGAATGATTGGAACAGCGCTACAGCGGCTACAACAGCAGTTGTAATTGCAAATCCCTTTGTGAGGGCCTTTGTAGTGTTTCCAGCCGCGTCAAGTCGCTGCAGCGACGTTGAACCGTATGCGTTATGGCTCTCACCCGACATCTCGAAAACGCCTTGCGCGTTGTCAGAAATCGGACCGAAGGTGTCCATCGCAAGAATGTACGCCGTGGTCGTCAGAAGCCCGAGTCCGACCAGAGCGATTCCGTAGAACGCCATGATCATGGAACCATACTCAGCCGGCGGGAACAGCTTAAGCGGAACAATCAGCGCACCGACAATCGCCAACACCATGAAGACGCTCGACTCCAGGCCGTAAGCGAATCCGGAGATGATCATCGGAGCTGGGCCGGCAGTAGCAACTCCAGCAACTTCTTTACAAGGTCGCTTGTTAGCGCTGACGTAGTAGTTCGTCAAGAACTCGACGGCGATGGCGACAATGATTCCGAATACAACCGCAAGGGCGAACTTGTACCAGGGCACCTTGACTGTTTCGACAGCAGCGCCATTCTCGATTTGAACAGCGGCTGGCGCAGTCGCCATAGGATCCTTCTCTTTAGCAGCATCGGCAGCCTTCATTTCCTCCACCGACTTACGGAAGAAGGTGATTGACTCACCGCCTTGGAACTTGTCAGGTCGGTCGACTCCGGGTGCGGAGACTAAAGCGAACTTGTCTTCGCTGGTCGAGTAGTAGAGGTGGACCGGCTTGGTGTCAAGAGTTGTAATCTTGGCAGTCCCTTTCTGATCCTCAATCGCTTTGACACCCTTCTTCAGTTGGTCGTCAATTTTCTGTGGCTCGCCTGGACCGAGCCAGATTGTCTGCTCACTCGATTGACCGGGCTGACCCTGTTGACCAGGCATTGTGATGTTCGCCTTGAGTTTTACGGCAACATACTTGTTTCCAAAACGCTGGGCTACGGTCGTATATTTGTTGGTTTGAAAGTCCTTTTCATCGAAACCTCGCGTGACCGCGTAGTTCAATGCTGGGAAAGATCGATTGGCGATCTCGTCCTCCGTAACCTCTTTGTAGCCAGTAAGACCCTTCGGCATCTTCATCCCAGTTCCGGGAGTTCCGATGAGTTGCTTGACGTTGGTTTGGTCGTCTTTGTCTCCGGCCTGAAGTCCAAGAGCGACTATCCGTTTGTCGGCAAGAATGTCACCTTCGGTGACTTTCGACTCTTCAATTTTCTTTTCTTTGGCAAGTGAAGCCTGAACTTCCTTGACGGTCACCATCACCTTTGTTTGAGCCGCGGTTTGCGTCAAGATTTCTCGAATCGAAACATTGTTCAGAAGCAGGAAAGACAGGACGAATGCGCCGATGGCTGAAATTCCCGCGGTCAGACGGAAGCCGCCAAGAATTGGCTTGAGCGGATCACTGTCAAGATCATCGTTGCCTTTCACACCGGCGATTCCGATAGTGGAGGCGACAATACCAACCGCGCATGCGGCCAGGGCAAAGACGATGAGCTTCGGCCATGTGTTACTGTCGAGAACGGTGGAAGTTGCAGCACCGAGAACGATGGTGGCAACAAGCATAACAACGTAGGATTCAAAGACGTCGGCAGCCATTCCAGCGCAGTCTCCGACGTTGTCACCGACGTTGTCCGCGATTGTCGCCGGATTCATCGGGGAGTCTTCAGGGATTCCTGCTTCAACTTTTCCGACAAGGTCAGCTCCTACGTCAGCTGCTTTAGTGTAGATACCACCGCCGACGCGCATGAACAGAGCTGCGAGTGAACCACCAAAACCGTATCCAACGAGGAGCGTCGTCGCCTCGTTTGGCCTTATCAGCAAAATCAATGACGAGAAGAACAGGCCGACTCCGATCGTGACCAGACCAGCGACCGATCCGGATCGGAACGCGATTTCAAGAGCCTTTTTGTTCGAAGTCATAGCTGCGTTTGCAACGCGAGCGTTTGCTTTGACAGCCATGATCATGCCCGCAAAGCCTGAGAAGTAAGAGGAGATTACGCCGAAAATGAAAGCCACTCCAACTGTCAGCGCTGTTGGGACGACCCCAAAGTTGACAATCAGGAAAAGGGACACCATCCCCAAAATTTGTAGGGTGAGCCTCGACCAATCTCGTTTGAGACCTCTTCCTTTCCAGAGATCTCGGGCGATCAAGCCAATGAAAACGATTAAGGCAATTGGACGGATTACGAGTTTGAGAGGTAATTGATATGCGTCTTCAGGTTTCCAATACATCGCGGTTAACAAGATGAAAAGAAACCAAACGAATGGGATCATCGCCCGGATCTGCTGACTCAGGTAGGCGCGTGCACCATCTTCGATGGCGGTTTGCACGAATTGCATGCCCTCGCTACCTCGATCTTCGAGCATGATCTTTTTCGCCATCATCATAGCGACAATGACTCCGACGACGCCAAGAATGGCGGCGACGAGGAGGATGATCTTATCTTGAGAACCAAACTTGAGATGGACATTCTCGCCTTCAGCGGCTAGCGCCGACGCTGCTGAGAAAAGTCCCAATCCAAGGGAAATGAAAAGGCGGTGTGCGCTACTTTGCGCAACGGGTTGCTGTTTTGACTTCATGAGTGTTACGAACTCCCTGAAATCGAACGCTTCTGCGCGGTGTAACCCCGCGTTTGGCCGCTGACCTGGAATCGAATCTAGTTTACCAGGGCAGAAAGTGTGTCAGTTCCCATGAAGGGGGGGTTTGGGCTCCGACTTTGGAACTCTGAGTTAAAGTGGTCGGGGCGACACGATTCGAACGTGCGACCTCATGCTCCCAAAGCACGCGCGCTACCAACTGCGCCACGCCCCGACATTAGGGAACCGATATGATACCTTTTCCGAAACGGATTGAACAACTGGGGCGTCCTAAGGCACAGAAGGATTGTATGTTGAGCACACTTGCCGCCGTCGCCGCCCTCGCCGCACCGACCTCTACCGAGGTCACTGTTTACAACCAAGGCATGGGCTTCATCAAGGAAGTTCGCGCCGCAAAGCTGAAGAAGGGAACTCAGTCAATGCTGGTTGAAAACGTCGCCCAGCTCATTGACCCAACTTCAGTGGGCTTCAAATGCCTGTCGAATCCGGGCTCGGTCGGAGTTCTGGAGCAGAACTACCAGTTCGACCTCATCTCTCCGCAGTCGATTCTGGCCAAGTCGGTAGGCAAGAAGATTCGGCTCACCCGAGCAGTTGGAATGCAAAAAGAAACTCTAACGGGCACTCTCTTGAGTTCGCCAACGACCGTGGTCAACACTGGAAACGGTCAGGAGTACTCATACAATGGACTCGTCATTCGAGCTGATGACGGTCGCATCATTCTCTCCCCTCAGGGTGAGATTGATGTGATGGAGATGCCCGAGGGGCTGATTTCTACTCCATCTTTGATTTGGGAGTTGGATAGCGACAAGGATCAGGATGCACAGATTGAGCTGAGCTATTTGACCCAGGGAATGAGCTGGAACGCCAACTACGTGTTAACTCTGGACAAAGATTCTACAGCGGATGTTCAGGGCTGGGTTTCACTTAACAACCAAAGCGGAATGTCGTTCAAGGATGCGACTCTAAAACTTCTTGCAGGAGAGATCAATACCGTACAACCTCCGAGGGCAGAGTTTATGGCAATGGCCGCTGATTCAAATGTACGAAGGGCTAAGGGCGGTAACCAAATGGCCGAGGAGTCTCTTTTCGAGTACCACCTATACACCCTCCAGCGGCCCGCAACGGTTAGAAACAAAGAGAACAAGCAGCTGAGCCTTCTTACCGGAGAAAACGTACCTGTCAAAAAGCAAATCATCTTTGACTCAATGGCGGGCTACGATGGGTACTACCCAGACGAGGGGCAGGTTGGTATGGGTCAGCTCTCGCCGCTTGTGAAACTCAAGTTTGTCAACGATGAGAAGTCAAATCTCGGCATGCCGTTTCCAGCAGGCAAGATCAGAATCTACTCGCGAGACAGCAAAGGATCTGTTCAGTTCCTCGGTGAAGATCTGATCAAGCACACGCCCAAGGATGAGAAGATTAGCCTTAATGTTGGTCGATCTTTTGACATTCGAGCAGACCGGAAGCGCACTAATTTCACTCGAATTGCGGCACAACGAGTTCGAGAGACCTTTGAAATTGAGGTTCGGAATCGGAAGGCAGTTGCGGAGACGGTATTCCTTTACGAGCGGCACTGGGGCGATTGGAAGATCACCGACAAGAGCGATGCCTTTGTCAAAGAGGATTCCTCGACCGCAGTATTTGAGCTGAAACTGAAAGCCGGCGAAGTGAAGACCGTCAGCTACACGGTCGAGACCAAGTGGTGATTTGGGTGCGGGAACAATTTCCCGCACCCAAATTAGCTACCTTCAAACTTGATGCTGATGCTGTTGATACAGTATCGGAGCCCAGTTGGCGTCCCATAACCATCGGGAAAGACGTGTCCGAGGTGACCACCGCATTTGGTGCAAGTCACCTCAACTCGGCGCATGCCAAGCGTGGTGTCCTCGTGCTCGGTAATCTTAGACTTATCCAGACCTTCATAGAATGAGGGCCAGCCGCAACCGGAGTCGAACTTGGCCTCACTTGTGAACAAAACCTCGTTACATCCTGCACAGCGGTAGACACCGTCACCTTTATGATCCCAATACTCGCCAGTGAAAGCTCTTTCTGTACCTTTCTCTCGCAGAACGTGAAACTGCTGGGGAGTCAGAATGCCACGCCACTCTTGCTCATTCTGAGGCAGTTCGTTGATTGGTAGTTGATCCATGAATTCATCTTACGCTTGAGCCCGGTGAAACATTCCAAATAAAAAAAGACCCAGCCTAAGCTGGGTCTTTACTATAAGCTGGGTCTTTACTAGTCTTTGGTAGTCAGCCGATCAATATCGGCCGCGTCCGCCGCCGCCGCCGCCGCTACTGCGACCGCCGCCGTATCCACCACCGCCACCGGAGCGACCACCGCCGCCACCGCCGCCGTATCCGCCACCGCCGCCGGAGCGACCACCGCCGCCACCGCCGCCGTATCCGCCGCCGCCACCGGAGCGACCACCGCCGCCACCGTAGCCGCCACCACCGCCCTCACGAGGACGATCTTCCTTTGGACGAGCTTCGTTCACACGAAGGGTTCGTCCGCCGAGGGTGAAGCCATCAAGCTTTGCAATTGCTGCGTCAAGCTGGTCTTCTGGAACGTCGAGGAAGCCGAAGCCTCGGTTCTCAACGATGCGTGGGTTGCTTGGCTGGAACTCAGCCGCTGCATCCAACAGCTCGTCTTCTGTCGCCGAATAGGACAGATTGCCAATATAGAGTCTCTTTGTGCTCATTTCTTTCTCAGGGTTGAATGCTTATCCGGAATCTGGAGAAATGATGCGTATCGTTCTTCGAGAAATCTATCTAAAGCAGGCAACTGAGAACAGTATACCAACAACCCATAAATTTGACCGAATAGTCAACCGATGATAAGGAGGGGAACACTAGTTTCCTTCTGGCTAAGACATGGTATTGACGGGCGAACATTTTCTGAAGGAAGGGCTGATCACGCATGAACAGCTTAATGACGCCATGTCAAAACAGCGTGATTTGGATGGCAAAGAGTCCATCGCCCGAATTCTTGTTCAGCTTGGCTATGTCACTGAGCGGGATCGCGTTAAGTGTCAAGGCAAAGTTTGGGGCGTGGCGTTTGCCGATGTCACTGAAATCATTCCCAGGCCAGAAGCTCTGAGCATGATGAATTCGGCAAATGCTCGAAAGTTCAAAGCGCTGCCTATGGAACGACAAGGAAATCGGCTCCTTGTTGCAATGGTCAATCCGCTTGATATCTTTGCGATTGACGAGATTCGCCTCACCACGGGTCTGGATGTCGAGCCTCTGATTGCGGTCGAAGCCGACCTGATCAATGGCCTTGTTCAGTTCTATCGGAATGAGAGTGAAGCACTTGCGGGAGTTCTCAAGGATTTCGATGAAGACCAAGTCGTTGATATCAAGAAGAAAGTCGAGGAGGTTGAGGAGGAAGCAGACACGGACGATGCTCCGATTATCCGTCTCGCAAATCTGATCATCAACCAGGCTATCGTCGATAAGGCGTCGGACATCCACATCGAGCCGCTCAAGGACGGAATGCGAGTTCGGTACCGCATCGATGGAGTCATGGTCGAGGGAATGCACTTCCCAAAAAAACTTGCTGCTCCACTCTGTAGCCGATTCAAGATCATCTCCAACATGGACATCGCAGAGAAGCGTGCCCCACAAGATAACCGAATCTCAATGACGATCAGTGGTCGAGACTACGACTTCCGGGTGAGCACCCTGCCGATGATCTTTGGTGAAAAGATCGTAATGCGAGTTCTCGATAAAGGTGGAATAAACGTAGGTCTATCAAAACTCGGCTTCCTTGAGCACAACTTGATGATGATCGAAGACATGTGTCAGAAGACATATGGGATCATTCTCGTCACCGGACCGACGGGTTCGGGGAAGTCAACGACTCTCTACTCGATTCTCAACGAGCTCAATACAGGCGATAACAACATCATCACGATTGAAGATCCAGTTGAGTATGAACTCAGCGGGATCAATCAGTGCGGTGTCAATGTTCGAGCGGGAATGACGTTTGCGGCTGGCCTAAGGGCGATGCTTCGTCAGGATCCGGACATCATCATGGTAGGTGAAATGCGCGACGGCGAAACTGCAACCATTGCGATGGAAGCTGCTCTCACAGGCCACTTGGTCTTATCGACGCTCCACACGAATGATGCACCAGCCGCTCCAACGCGACTCATGGACATGGGTGTTGAACCTTTTCTCATTGCGTCCTCGGTCATAGGGATTCTCGCCCAGCGACTCTGCCGAGTGACCTGCGCCAATTGCAAGCAAGCTTACGACGTGCGTAAGGAAGATATTCTCCGTTACGGCTTTGAGTTGCCATATGCCGTTGCTAATGATGGCAAAGACGTCGTGACGCTCTATCGCGGCGTTGGATGCGATAAGTGTAAAAAGACCGGTTACAAGGGGCGTACTGGCGTTCATGAGCTCATGGTTGTTACGGACGAGCTTAGAGACATGATCATGAAAGAAGCAGCCGCCCATGACCTGCGCCACAAGGCAATTGAAGTGGGGATGAAACCACTTCAGTCGGATGCACTCTCTAAGGTTCTTTTGGGAATCACGACATTGGATGAGGTCGTTCGCGTTATTTACGCTTAAGTAGTTTTACGAGTGAGTATGGAAAGAGGATAAGAGACATGGCAGATGAATTCAATTGGAAGCAGTTTTTGACGGAAGAGCGAGACGTGACTCAGTTGCAGCAGGAAGGTGCAATTTTTCACCCGATCACGGGTGAGCCGGTGATGCCCGACATGCAGCAGACTCCGCTCGTCTCTCAGGATGTTCACACTACCGATGTTAACGTCCCGAAGTTCAAGATTGAGGCTGAATCGACGGTAGCTGGGTATGCAGTGCACGAGCTCAAAACTGCCACAGATCATCACATTGACGATGTCCTAAGGATGGCGATGGAGCGAAAGGCTTCAGACATTCACATCACCGTTGGTCTGCCTCCCATGATTCGCCTTGATGGTGAGATTCAGCCGCTACCGTTTCATCCCCTAACCCCTCGCGATGCACGACGATTGATCTATGACGTTTTGACCAACGAGCAACTTGAGCGGTTTGAAACAACCCACGAGCTGGACTTTGGCTATTCGGTCAAGGATCTCGCCCGGTTCCGATTTAACGTCTATTTGCAGCGCGGCTCAGTTGCGGGTGCTCTTCGCTCCATCCCAAGCAAAATCCCCGCGTTTGAGACTTTGGGTCTGCCGCAGACGATTCGTGAGATGTGTAAGCGCACATCGGGTCTCATTTTGGTGACCGGCCCCACGGGGTCCGGAAAAACAACGACGATTGCCTCGATGATCGATGACCTCAACGAGCACTTCCCTGGGCATATTCTGACTATCGAGGACCCCATTGAGTACATCCATAAGCACAAGCGGTGCATGGTCAACCAGCGCGAGCTGCACCATGATACTTACACATTGCATGACGCGCTCCGTGCTGTTCTTCGAGAAGACCCAGATATCGTTCTGGTTGGCGAGCTTCGAGACCTGGAAACGATTGAGGCAGCACTCACGCTTTCAGAAACCGGTCACTTAGTATTCGGAACACTTCACACCAGAAATGCGCCGGCGACAGTTGACCGAATCATCGACGTTTTCCCATCTGACCAACAGGATCAAATCCGAGTTTTGCTCGGCAACACTCTTGAAGGTGTTGTGGCGCAGCAGCTGATTCCTAAGCTGGGTGGTGGTCGATGCGCGGCAATCGAGATCATGCTTGGAACTCCGGCGATCAAGAACTTGATCCGAGAAGGGAAGACTCACCAGATGTATTCCATCATCGAAATGTCGGGTGGAGTTGGAATGCAGACCATGGACAAGGCGCTTTGCGATTTGTACCGAGCTGGATTCGTCTCCTTCGATGAGTGTCTCACTCGAGCCATTGATAAAGACAACTTTGCTCGATTGGCTAAAGGTCAAGCTGCATAAGCGACCTTTGGGGCACGATAGCGTGTGTAGAGTTTGAGGGGCAATTTAGGTTCAAACGACTTCTCAGAAGTAGCAAATGATGGGCGCGGAAGGGCGGTTTCTCTGGAGACTGCCCTTTCGTTGATTTGGAAGACTCGCGATTCGTGAATTGATGACGAGGACCATCACTAAATAGGCGAAGAACTTGACTAGTTGTCAACCATCCCCGTTCAGAGTCTGACTACTTTCGCGTGCCAGGCTTGGAGGTGGGAATCTCTGCGAGCCAGTTGGGGACTTCGTCGGGTGCGTAACTTGTCGCTTCGACGGTGTAAGCACTGAAGAGCTTTGGCAGGTCGAGCTCGCCTTGCGCCCGGTTGATCAAGACTCCGTAGCCAACAGGATTTCCACCCGCTTTGAGAATAGCGTCACGGCTCTCGAAAAGGGAGCGGCCAGTCGTGAGGACATCGTCGACGATCAACACTTTCGCACCTTCGGAAAGAGTTTTGCCTCTTCTGAGGGTCTTCTCACCGTTTTCGGATTCGATGTAGACGGATTGGAGTCCCATTTGTCGGGCAACCTCGAAAGCGATGATGATTCCGCCGGTGGTTGGTCCGGCCACAAACTCTACGCCTTGACCCTTGAAGTTCTCAGCGATCTCATGGCAAAGGGCGACAAGAACTTCCGGCTGCTCGAGAACTCGGAATTTCTCGAAGTAGGTGTCGCTGTGGCGACCACTTGTGAGCACGAAATGTCCCCTCAAGATCGCACCAGAGGCGTCAAGGATCGCGCCGAGGTCAGTTTTCATCTTCTTTCTGATCCTTTTCTGGACGCATGAAGGGGAACATGAGGCATTCGCGGATGGTATTTGACCCAGTGAGGAGCATTGCCATTCGGTCGAGCCCGATTCCGCAGCCGCCAGTGGGGGGCATTCCACATTCGAGGGCGTAGAGAAACTCTTCGTCCATTGGATGAGCTTCTTCGTCTCCAGCTTCGGCTTCGCCGACCTGGAACTCGAATCGCTCTCGCTGGTCGATCGGGTCGTTGATCTCGCTGAAGGAGTTGCAGACCTCGCTACCGAGGACATACCCCTCGAATCGGCGGGTGAAGCGAGGGTCGTTAGGATCCTTTTTGGCGAGAGGGGAAGTTTCGAGGGGATAGCCGACGATGAACGATGGGAGAATCAAAGTCGGTTCAACATAGACTTCGAGGAGCTTTTCGAGCAGGCCCCCGAGGTTGCGTTCATCGGATGGGATGACCTTCTTTCCGGTAACGGCGTTCACTCGAACACCATCACCTAGGGCCTCGACGGCAGTCTTGAGGTCAAGAAGCTGCTCCCGCGGGACGCCGGTGTGCTTCGATATCTCGTCAAGCATGTCGATCCGCGCCCAGGGTTCAGCGAAGTCAACCGTAACATATCCATCCTGGTGCGGCAGATCGACCTTGGTGCCACCAAAAACCGCGAGGGCTACGTACTTGAAACAGTTCTCGACGTGGTCCATCATGTCTTCAAGATTGGCGTATGCTTCGTAGAACTCAAGCAGCGTAAAGTCTGGGTTGTGCTTGTAGCTGACACCCTCGTTTCGGAAGACCCGACCCACTTCGTACACTTTGGGAACGTCTCCGCAAATGATGCGCTTAAGATAGAGTTCGAGCGAAATACGGAGCTTCACTTCAACGTCGTAGGCGTTGAGGTGTGTCATGAAGGGTCGGGCGGCGGCTCCGCCCGCTTCCATCTGTAGGACAGGAGTTTCGACTTCTAGGTAGCCCTGGCCGTCAAAATATGCTCTGACTGCGGAGACAATTCGAGCTCGGTTGAGTAGCTTGGCACGGCCTTCTTTGCTCGACATCAGGTCGAGATGGCGGTGACGAAGTTTCGTTTCGACATCTTGGAGGCCGTAGAAGACGTGACCGTCCTTCTCCTTTCCAAGAGGAAGCGGGTGGAGGGCTTTGCTCAGCGGATGGAATGAGGAGACGTGAATGGACTGCTCGCCGGTTTTGGTAACAAATAGTTTTCCTTCAATTCCGATGTGGTCTCCGAGATCGAGGAGCTTGTACACCTCGTAGAGGTCATCACCAAGTTCATCCTTTCGGAAGTAACCCTGAATTTTTCCGTCGCCATCGCTCATGTGGGCGAAGCCGGCTTTACCCATGTCTCGGTAGGAGACGATTCGTCCTGCGAACGAGACTTCTCGTCCGTCCTCAAACTGCTCGAGCAACGCATCCGCTGAATCGGTAAGTTTCCATTTTTCGACCCGGTAGGGGTCGTAGCCAAGCTCGCGCATTCGGGCAAGTTTGCCAAGTCGGATATCTCTTATCGATTCTTCGGTGCTCATTGGGGAACCAGTAGTTTACTTGAGGCAAAAAATTGCCCGAGTACGAAACGCACTCGGGCAATTGATATCGTTGAGAGCAACTTAAGGAGCTGGCTCAGCGATGATTCCCGGAATTCCGTTGATATCGAATGGGAAGTTGTAGACCGGAACGATGTTTGCAGCGCCAGAAAGATTTGGATCTGGAGCAACGAGGTTTGCGAACCGCGCATTTCGCTTGAACGACTTTGCGTGACTATCGGCAAAGCTACAAATAATCGACTCGCTGTGCCGAGCAACACCTGGGAAGCGCTGTGCGTTGAAACCAGGAGCTGGAGTTCGGTAGTTGGTCACGATTTGAGCCTGAACGCCGACGGTGTTTGATGCACCGATAGCGGTCGCCGGGTCAAGATCAATGTTTGTCGCGCCAGCGACGTTCTTTCCAGTTGCAAACTCGATCGTGTCGGAAGGAGCTTCGAAGCTGGTTGCGACTCGAGTTTGCTCGTTGAAGTTAGGAGCCACAGCTGGATCTTCGAACACGGCGAAGTTTGGAACCATTCCGGCGAATTGAATGAACTGCGATCCGGTGAATAGCGGGTTCGTTTGGTCCGCGGTGTTTGGTCGAACTCCGAAGGATCCCAAAATCGCGGCCCAAGGGATTGCCTTTGGCTCGGCGGTGTCGGTGAAGATGTCTCGGTTCTTGGTGTACGGAAGGATTGCATCGTACATCGAAATCACGCGGCATCCCGAAGCTGGAATCAAGTATCCGTTTGGAGTAGCGCCGGTGCCGTCTGGCATCGCGGTGCAGTAAGCGGATTGTGGGTAGGTGTCGTCTGCGTCAGCCAGATAAATCTGAACTGCAGTCCCGTTCTGCTTAAGGTTGCTGAGGGTCGCAGACTTCTTTGCGGCGGCCTTGGCTTGGGCGAAAACAGGGAAGAGGATGGCAGCGAGGATCGCAATGATTGCGATAACAACGAGCAGCTCTATGAGCGTGAATGCCTTGTTGCGAGTCATGTGTTTATTCAGGTTCTCCTAAAAGAATTTCAATGATTGCGGATCGACAACACTGTCAGCCGTATACGACCCAGAGTGCATATTAACCGATAATGCAAACGTTATGCCAGTGTTAAGAGAAAATCTGGAATCAAACATTTGCCCCGCTTTAAAGTCTGGCAGTTTTGCTTGGTAAAATCCTGATTATGCCTGTAGAGTCGTCAGTTGAGCGCGTCTCAGTACTAGGGTTGCCGGTTGATCGGGTGACGCTGACTCAGGCTGAAACTCTGTTGAAGCAGTACCTCGAATCGGAAGGCACTAAGCTCGTTTTTACCGCTGATTCTCATGCGTTTATCTGCGCTGAAACAGACCCGGCGTTCCGAAGATGCTTTTCAGAAGCGGCGCTGATAACTCCAGATTCGGCAGGTCCCGCTTGGGCACTGGGCCAATATGGCAAACCAGTGCCAGGCAGAGTTAGTGGAGTTGATCTTGTCGAGGTCTTGTGTAAGATTTCTGCGACAACTGGAGCCACCATATATTTTCTTGGTGGAGCACCGGGTGTTGCAGAGGCGGCGGCGGCAAACTTGAGCCTGAAACATCCTGGTTGCAACATCGTTGGAAGTCGGGATGGGTTTTTCGGCGACCTCAGTGATGAGGATGTAGCCGAAAGCATTGCGAAGCTGAAGCCAGACATCCTTGTTGTAGCGATGGGCATGCCTCGTCAGGAACTCTTCATTCTTGACACGGCCAAAACCATCTGCGCCAAAATCGGAATCGGAGTTGGAGGGTCATTAGACGTTCACTCCGGAATGGTCAAGCGCGCTCCGATGATCTTCCAGAAGCTAAGAGTTGAGTGGCTCTGGCGGCTCCTGTTGAATCCCAGAAAGTTGGAGAAAGTCAAGAACTTGCCGAAGTTCTATCTCAGCGTTCGTAGAGCACAGAAGTGAAGATTTATACAAAGGGGGGAGATCAAGGAGAAACGGGACTCCTCGGAGGAGACCGAGTGTCCAAAGCTGACCTGAGAATGGAGGTCATTGGCTCATTAGATGAGCTAAACGCCTGGTTCGGAGTTTGCCGTTTGGCCGTTGGTCCAGACCTTACCAATGAAACCTTGGACTGGCTCCAGAATGTGCTCTTTGATCTTGGTTCTGAACTAGCTTGCCCGGAAGATGGAAAGTTTGATATTCAATCTGTTGACGAGGCAGATATCTTCAGACTTGAAAACGAAATCGATCAGATGACGGATGCGCTGCCCGAACTCAAAAACTTCATATTGCCTGGAGGCTCGCTGCTTGCAGCTAATCTTCACATCGCAAGGGCCGTTTGCAGACGACTTGAACGGGCGGTCGTAGCGCTTGCGGCAACTACAAAAGTCAGAAATGAACCCTTGCAGTTTATCAATCGTCTATCTGATTGGATATTCTGCAGTTGTCGTTTTGTAAACAGTACATCTGGGGTTCCAGATATTCCGTGGAGTAAGAGAGAAAAATGATTACGTCAAGCTTGGCATTGATACTTATCACCCAACAGGGTGGTGCACCCGCAGTTCCATCGGTTGCTGACCTCATTCAGGGCATTGCAAAACGATATCTTGAGTCAGAGTCTTTTGCCGGTTCAATTACACGTACGCAAACAGTCGCTGACGTCAAGCAAGTTTATGTCACAAACATCCAAGCGCAGCGACCAAACAAACTCTATCTCTCACAAGAGTGGTTGCAGCCAACGCCAGGAAAGACCAGCCGCTGGACAGTGATTTCGGATGGTGCGCAGTGGCGATATGACGCCCCACAAAGCGAAAAATTTGTTAATGCGCCCCCGCAGTTTGAACGCACTGCCGTTGAGGAAACCGCTACAGGGGTCAAGCGTGTACTAAAATTCAACGATTTCTTAATCGGGGCGCGACGAAGCCTTGGTGATCCATGGAATCCTTACCTTCAGTTCACCATGCAATCGGCTGGAGAGGGCAACAACACTTCGTTGCGAGCCTACATCAACCGAATGCAAAAGCTCTCAGTTGTCGCTCGAAAGCTTAAGGACGGTTCTGATGGCTGGGCACTCAAGGGAATGATCCAGTGGGGAGCCAAGTTCGCTGGAGACGTTAAGGAAATTGGTTTAAGCGAAGAACTTGACAGAATTGAGCGGTTCGAGATCCAGGTCACAAAGGACTTTGACATCCGAAAGTGCCAGACCGTGGAGTCGGTTCGGATCGTTCCTGAAGGGAGCAACGTGCCGACTGACCTTAACATCAGCACGATTTGGGAAGGTGAGTTGAAACTGAACTCTGACCTGAATCAGGCGTTGTTCAAAGTGAACTGATCGAAACTAGACACTTTAGGGTAGATTAAAGAAGCAAGGCTCATGATGACATTTGCAGAACTCAAAAAAGGAATGTCGGCGAGGATCGTCGAGATACCGTCGGTTGGAGATGATCACCGAAGGCTCATGGAAATGGGCTTGGTCAAAGACACCGAGTTCCGGGTCATTAAAGTTGCGCCTCTTGGCGACCCGATTGAGATCGATCTTCGGGGCTATCGGTTGTGCCTTCGCAAGCAGGAAATGACCGGTTTTGGCGTCGAAGTCCTTTAAGCGCATCGCCTTCGTTGGTAACCCTAACGCAGGGAAGACCACCCTCTTCAATTCGTTAACCGGTTCACGGCAGAAGGTTGGGAACTATGCGGGCGTTACTGTGGAGCGTGTTTCAGCTCTTCGCCAAGTGGGAACATTTGATTGCGAGTTTATTGACGTTCCTGGTCTGTACTCGCTGACTCCTGCTTCGGAAGATGAAGCGGTGGCGGTCAGAGTTTTAGAAGAAGAAACCGACCTGGTTGTGTGCGTCATTGACGCCTCAAACCTTGAGCGCAATCTGTTTCTTTACTCTCAGATTGCTGAGCTTTTGCGTCCGGTTGTCGTCGCCCTTACAATGACGGATCGGGTTGAGTCAGCAGGCTCTATGCTCAAGCTCGATCGGTTACGAAGGCTACTCGGATGCCCCGTTATTCCGATGGTTGGGCACAAGGAGAAGGGCGTCAAAGAGCTGTTAGCGGCTATCGAGGCTTCGCTCGCGGCGCCGGCCGAACCGACATTGCTTTCTGATATCGGTGCGTTGAGGGAACTTCAGGTGGAGCTTGCCCGACGTGGTTACGATCACCGAATTGGTGATCTTCGACGTGAAGTTCTGGATGACCAGTCGACAATGATCGTCCCTTTTGCTGAGCTCCGACCCGCTTGGGAGAAGGCAAAAGAAGCGGCAGAGAACGCAACCTTCACCGATCCGTCCACAAGATATGCATGGACGGCGCAAGTGCAACGAGAAGCAATCGTGCAGAGCGCTCCAAAGAAGGTGCTGAGTTTAACCGACAGAATTGACAAGGTTTTGACACATCGGGTGTTCGGATTGATGGTGTTCGCCGCAGTGATGTATTGCGTATTCTTTGCGATCTACACCCTTTCACAACCGTTCATGGGTTTGATTGAGGGAGGGTTCGGATGGCTGGGGTCAATTCTCTCCCCTCGTTTGGAAAGTATTCCGGTCTTGCAGAGCTTCGTGGTTGATGGGCTCATTGCTGGGGTCGGTGGGGTGGTCGTGTTTTTGCCCCAGATTCTGATTCTGTTCTTCTTTATCGCGATGCTTGAAGGAACGGGGTACCTCGCGCGAGCAGCGTTTTTGATGGACCGTCTGCTCGGCTGGTGCGGACTGAACGGCCGTGCCTTCATTCCGTTGCTTTCCTCGTTTGCCTGTGCCATTCCAGGGGTGATGGCGGCGAGAGTGATGCCAGATCCCAAGGCACGCCTGGCGACGATTCTCGTTGCTCCGCTGATGTCTTGCTCCGCGCGTTTGCCAGTTTACATGCTGATCATTGGCTCGTTCATTGAGCCTCAGTACGGTGCGTTTTGGGCCGGGTTTGCACTCTTTGCAATGCACCTGCTTGGTCTGGTAGTTGCGATTCCTGTCGTCTTCATTCTCAATCGCGGAGTTTTGAAAGGGAAGCGGTTGCCATTCATGCTGGAACTTCCACCGTACCAAATGCCTCGATGGAAGGACGTCTTCCTAGGGATGCTGAACCGAGGAAAGGTGTTCTTGACCACGGCTGGAACGACAATTGTTGTTATGTCGGTGATCATCTGGGCGGCTTCGTATTTCCCTCGAAAGGTGGATACGGGCTTGGCTGAGAGTGATGCAGCGCTGGCTCAATTGGAGTATTCGGTGATGGGTCGAGTTGGCAAGGCGGTTGAGCCAGTGTTTGCTCCACTTGGTTTTGACTGGAGGATTTCTACGGCGATTCTGAGTGCATTTCCGGCACGAGAGACTGTCGTACCATCGTTAGGAATCCTTTTCTCCCTTGGCTCCGGTGATGAGGCTGAGGCGAAGTTGGGAGAGAAAATCAAGGAAGCTAAATGGCCAGACGGCAAAAAGTTGTTTACTCTGCCGACTTCTATCGGGTTAATGGTGTTCTTTGCACTTTGCGCCCAGTGTTTATCGACGCTAGCCGTCGTTCGGCGCGAGACAAACTCCCGTAAGTGGCCTTTGTTTATGTTTACGTACATGACCGTGTTGGCTTATTTGGGAGCTTGGTTTGTGCAGTGGATTGGCCGGGTACTGGCGTCATAACCAATTGTTAACAGACAGCAACGATAATTCGTGGCATGCACGTGATTGACCAAATCTTCGACCTGTTTAACAACCACGGTGGCTCACTCTATTTCGGAGAGCAGGTGACGGAGACGGAGCATGCCTTGCAGGCAGCTCATTTGGCGCGGCAGGCAGGGGCTTCTGACGAAGTGATTGCGGGGGCGTTGTTGCACGATGTCGGGCACCTTATGCACGGGCTGGGTGAAGATATTGCTCAGCACGGGGTTGATGGGAAGCACGAAGATGTGGGTGCGGAGTGGTTGGAAGGGAAGTTTCCTCAGGTTGTTCTGGACTGCGTACGGCTGCATGTGGCGGCCAAGCGGTACTTGACGGCTACTGATCCTGGGTATCTAGGGGGCTTGTCAGCGGCCTCTGTTGAGAGCCTTAGACTGCAGGGCGGTCCATTCTCTCCAGAAGAAGTCGCCGAATTCGAACGAACCGAACCGAATTTTGAGACTGCGATTCAGGTTCGTCGCTGGGATGACGAAGCGAAAGTTGTTGGACTTGATGTTCCGGCCGTGGAGAGTTATCGGGACGTGCTGGAGCGGGTCTATCTCGGTTAAGGTTCAATCATCTGAGCGATGACGTCCTCTTCTTCGGCCGCTTCGGTGGTTGTGATCGTGTGCCTCGGCATCGGCCGGGAGACAGCCTGAACAGCTTGTGCCTTTTCGCGAAGAGCCATTTGAAGGTAGCGCTCTTCGGCACCAGGAGACACTGGCCAGACCGTATTGGCAGCCCAGTAGCTGTCTAGGAATTCGCGCCAGACTCTATCGTAAACGGCGATCGTCTGTTCGGCGAGATTTGCCCAATGGAAGTCAGTTTGAAGCCGTTCCTTAGCCTTGGCAGCCATATCACGAGTGTGTTGGGCATCTCCAAGCGCCTGGCGGATCCCCCATGCCAACGATGCCGGATCGTTGGCGAAGCTAGTCGTGCCCGTTACCCCATGCAGAACGATCTCTTTCAGTCCACCAGCATCCGAAGAAACAACGGGAACGCCAGCCGCCATACCTTCGAGGGCGACAATTCCAAATGGCTCGTACAGAGAAGGGAAGACCGCAACATCAGAACAGCGGTAGAGCTCGTGGAGCTGGCGTCCAGACATGAACCCAGTGAACTTCACGCTGTCGCCTAATCCTGCCCAGCGGGTGAAACTTTCAAACTTATCCCTAACTCCACCGCCTACAATGAGGAACTTGGTAGTTGGCTGTTCAGCGAGAACGGAGTGAACAGCGTTTAGAAGAACTTGAATCCCTTTTTCTCGAACGAATCGGCCAACGTAGATTACGATCTTCTCGTCGTCCTTTGCGTATTTGCGGCGCGTTTCAAGTCGCTCGGCTTCGGTCCAGTCGAATTCAAACTTTGCCGAGTCCACCCCATTGAAGATCACGTCGACCTTATCGGCGGGGGTGTTGAACAAGCGAACCGCCTCGCCCTTCATAAACTCGGAGCATACGATCAGCCGCCAGGCCTCGTAAGTGAGCCAATACTCCTGCTCGGCGATGTATTTACTGATGTCGCTAAAGATTCCGCCGTGACGACCCCACTCGGTAGCGTGGAGGGTCGCGATGATCGGGAGCTTGTATTCGTACTTCAGGTTCCTCGCGGCGTCAAGCGAGAGCCAGTCGTGGGCGTGGAAGACGGTCGGCTGTCCGCCGGGACGCCAGTCTTCGAGCATCGTTCGCACCCGTCGATCGGTGGCCTGGTTGAGAAGCTGGATCTCGTGAACGAAGTCTTTGGGCTCTTCGTCAAGGTGGACGCGGTGGACATGAACGCCGCTCTCTTCAATCTCCTCGTCGGGAGCTTTGGGAGTTGATTTAGTGATGACGTGAACTTCGATGTTCTTCTTAACGAGCTCTTGAGAAAGTTCGTGAACGTGCGGGCTAATTCCCCCCACAATTCGAGGCGGGTATTCCCAGGAGAGCATCATCACTCGCATGCCGCTAGTTTATCAATCTTCGCCGGGTCGCATGCCGTAAATTAGCTTCACACGCATAATTTCTTCGTCTAAATCGATCTCCAAAATGAACTCATCCACTAAAGGGATCATAATTTCGCCGACGAGGACGATCTGGTGTGCGGGGTAGTCCTCAATATCCGTGACGATACCAAGTTCTTCGCCTTCTTCAGTGACGACCCTTAGACCGATCAGGTCTTCGATCAGGAACTCATCGTCTTCAAGTTCAGGTTCCCCTTCTGCCTCCATGAACTTCCATTGAAGCGCCTCGGCTTGATTAATGTGATCGACGCCTTGGAGGGTTATCAGCGGACGATTTTTGTGGATTTGGAACTTCTGAATCACGAAGGGTTTGTCGTCGATAAAGACGGTGCGGCCCTTTTCGAAGCGGCTCTCGAAATTGGTGAGAGCTTCGACTTTGACTTGACCCTTAAGTCCAAAGGCACCTACAATCTGACCGATGCGGACTCTGGGTTCAGACATGGCAGCCTCCGACATAGTTAAGCCCAGGTTGTAACAACCTGGGCTTTGGAACCACGGATAAAACCATTACTCAGTAACGATTTTGACGTATGCCTTTTCTTTGCTCTTGGAAGCAATTGCAGAAACGACTTGTCGGATTGCGGAAATCACGCGACCGCTTTTGCCAATGACTTTACCTACGTCTTCTTGTGCGACACGTACGTTGAAGGTTCGAGTGTTGCCTTCGAGTACTTCGTCTACTTCGACGCTATCTGGCTCGGAGACCATTTGCTTGACAATTTCTTCTACGAAAGGAGAGTAGCTCATAAATTACTCAGCTGCCGGAGCGGATTCGACGGAAGTCTTTTTGCTGATAGCAGCAGTTCGCTTGTCGAGGAACTTGTACTTCGGCTTCTGTGAAGGTCGCTCTTCGAGGAACTTCGGAAGAATCTCCATCTTGTTCAGCAGGTAAGCAGCAGTTTCGGTAGGAACCGCTCCAACTCGGAGCCAGTGCAGTGCGCGCTCCTCGTCGATGCGAATTTCCTTTGGCTGTGAGATCGGATTATAGATACCGATGTTCTCAACAAAAGCTGAATTGCGGCCAGCTTCACACTTTGAGACGACGATTCGATAGAATGGGCGTCCTTTGTTTCCGAGTCTTTGAAGTCGAATTTTTACCATGGTTCCAATTTGGTTTTATCGTCTGCGTTGGAGCTTGCTCATTCGGCCCTGCATCTTCGACATTTGTTTCATGCCTCGACGCATTTCGTACATCTGCTTGATCAGGTGGTTGACCTCTTCGACCGATGTACCCGAACCCGCAGCAATGCGTTTCCTTCGCGAACCGTTTATTATATCCGGGTTTCCTCGCTCTTTGCTCGTCATGCTCAGGATGATCGCTTCTGTGCGGTTAATCTGCTTGTCGTTGATGTGCTCCATAGCGTCCTCAGGCAGGGAAGCGGCAAGTCCTGGGATGAGCTTGAGCATCGATTTCATCGACCCCATTTTCTTCATCATCGTGAAGCTTTGGAGCATCATATTGAAGTCCATCTGGCCTTTTCCAAAGCCTTGCTCCATCGACGCCATGTCGTTAGCATCGAACGCTTTCTCAACCTTTTCGATGAGCCCAAGGACGTCACCCATGCCCAGAATTCGCTGGGCCATTCGGTCTGGATGGAACAGTTCGAGAGCTTCGACCTGCTCGCCAACCCCGGTAAATCTAACAGGCACCCCAGTTGCTTGTCGAACACTTAGGATCGCACCGCCTCGCGTATCTCCATCGAGCTTGGTGAATATGGCTCCTGTAACATTGACCCGGGCGTGGAAGGCCTCGGCAACACTAACGGCTTCTTGACCCGTCGTGGCATCCAGCACGAGGAAGGATTCGTTTGGATTGACGGCTTTATAGATGGCTTCGAGCTCATCCATGAGTTCGCCGTCGATCGTGGTTCGTCCAGCGGTATCGACGATGAGTACGTCGTTAAAAAGATACTTACATCGATCAAGAGCTTCTTTTGCGATGACCGGAGGCTTAGTGCCGTCCATCTTGGTGAAGACCGGAACTCCAACGGACTCGCCGAGAACTTCGAGTTGCTTTATCGCGGCAGGACGGGCGATGTCGCAAGCGGCGAGCATCGGCTTCTTCCCCTGGTCAATCAGCCACTTGGCTAACTTTGCGGTCGTGGTGGTCTTTCCGGAACCCTGCAGACCGCACATCAGAATGACGGTCGGAGGAGCGGACCCCCAATTGAACTTGACGGCCTCGCCGCCAAGCATCTCTTCCAACTCGTCTTTAACGATCTTGATAATCGTCTGATCGGCATTGAGACTCGAGAAAAGCTCCTCGCCGACCGCCTTCTCCTTGACCCGGGCCATGAACTGCTTGGCAACTCCGAAGTTCACGTCTGCTTCCAACAGAGCAACCCGAACCTCCCGAAGCATTTCGTTCACGTCGTCTTCGCTGAGCTTGCCTTTTCCGCGCAAACCAGCAAAAACACCCGAAAGTCTTCGCGTTAAGTTGTCAAACATATAGTTAAGAGTGTACCGACGCTGAAACGTTCACGTTCTGTGGAACGAATGTATAAGTGTTGGCTTCAAAGAAGAAGGGACGCTCAATATGGCCACGGAGAATGTAGAAATGAAGAAAGCCACTTTTTGGATGCTTGGTGTCGCCGCAACCGGCGCCCTTGCTTATGCGTTAGCGAGGAAGCTGCGCGGTGCCGAATCTTGCCCTGCTGGGAAAAGCTGGGTAGATGCTTGTGACGAGGCGACAAAAAGTCTCCAGTTGAAACTGGAGACTTTCCAGAAGGCGAGCTAATTAGAAGCTCTTGACGATGTCAAAACGGAATCCAGAGACCTTTCCAAAGGCGTTTCCGGGCTGAACTCCTTGGATGAGGCCGAGTTTGAGCCACATTCCGTCGGTCCACCCGCCGCCTTTGAGTTGTTTAGGGCGTTGTAGCGGCAAAAAGGTTCCAAGATCGAAGGCTGGCTCGAACTGCCTAACTCCAAACTTGTCCGCAGTTGAGGAAGGGAAGTAGTACAGATTGAGTGAGAAGTTCGACTTAATGAACCCGGACGCATCGAATGCAACGGGTATGACCAGGTTAGTCATGCCGTAGACTCCCGAACCAGGGTCCGCTCCGCCCGAGACGTCCGAATCGACTCGCAGTTGCCGAGTGAAATACAAACCGGTGGTGGAGCTGAATCGGGGAGAAACCTCGCCTTTGTAGTTAAACGCATACGAAGGTCCGCTTTGGCTGGTGAGCTCATAGCCCGCAGTGAGCATCTGAGACGTGCCGAGTTGGCTGCTGGTGGCTTGAATTTTAAAATTTTTGGCCGGGAAGAAGTCGAGAGCGATGTTCGCCTGCTTGTCCTTCATATTGGACGAGAGCACCCCGTTGATCTTGAAACTCGAGCTCAGCGGCATGTTCAGCCCGATCTGATACACGCCGGCAGTTGAGCCATCGGTGAGTTGAGCAGTGGGTTGGAACCCAAGGAGGGCAAAGGCTTTGGGCGACTGGATTGTAACAGGGTCGATGTCGCTAGCCGCGCCTTCTACGAGCACGTTGTCTCCCAGTTTTACGGTCGGAATCTCCGAAACCGCCTCACATAGGTAAATGATGAGTTCGCTCGAGGACCCAGAGTATCCGACCGAGGTAATCGCCACCGACTTCCCACTTTTGAGTGTTGCCTTGAGTTTCTGAAGGTCCTTGTTCAACTGGGCCGAAATATCGCCTACGTCCGAAAGAACAATCGCCATAACCCCACGTTCTGCAGACGGCTGATGTACCGGAACGAGCTTCGCAACTGGTGCTTTCGGCGAAGGCTGTTGGGCGCCCACCACCGAAAAGGCGGAAAGCAGGGCAATTATTGACGTGATTTTCACAGTGAATATCTTAGCGGAGAGCTGCTTAGATTGCAATATCATTGCTTTCTGATAATCATTATTATGACTGGTGCTTCAATCTCGTAGCTCAGTCTCAGCGGATTCTTTTCTCAGCAAGAGCGAGCAAATACTGCCCATAGTGAGTTTTCTGGAGCGGCTTACTAATTTCTGTCAGTTGTTCAGTCGAAATCCATCCCCGTCTGAATGCGATCTCTTCTGGGCAACAGACCATCAATCCCTGTCGCTGTTCGACTGACTCAACGAACTGGGAGGCCTGAAGCATCGATTCGTGCGAACCGGTGTCGAGCCACGCGTACCCTCGGCCCATCACCTCAACGTTCAATGAGCCTTCTTCAAGGTACAACCGATTAAGGTCAGTGATCTCCAATTCGCCTCGAGCTGACGGCTTCAAATCCCGGGCTTTGTCTATGACAGAGTTGTCATAGAAGTACAATCCAGTGACTGCGAAGTTGGACTTGGGAACTTTAGGCTTTTCAACTAAGCCAATAGCTTTTCCGTCGCCATCAAACTCCACAACGCCATAAGCAGACGCTTCGCGCACCGGATAGGCGAAAACCGTTGCCCCTGACGTTCGCTGGTCAGCGTTTCTGAGCAGAACTTCTAGGTCGTGACCGAAGAAGATATTGTCGCCCAGAACAAGAACCGCAGGGTCCGAACCCACAAATTCAGCCCCAATGTGAAAAGCCTGCGCCAAGCCGTCTGGCGACGGTTGAACGGCGAACTGGAGAGAAATTCCCCACTGGCCTCCATCTCCTAGAAGCCGCTGGAACGATGCCTGATCCTCTGGAGTTGTGATCACCAAGATTTCCTTGACTCCAGCTAGCATCAAGACGCTGAGCGGATAGTAGATCATCGGCTTGTTGTAGATCGGACAAAGTTGTTTGCTCGTGCCTAGGGTCACCGGATAGAGCCGCGTCCCCGAGCCGCCTGCGAGAATGATCCCTTTTCTTGCCATTAGTTTCGTCCCCCGTAGTTGGTGTCAAGCCATTTCTGATAATCACCTGACTTTACGTCGGTGACCCAATCGTCATTTTCCAAATACCACTGAATCGTTTTCTGTATTCCAGTATCGAAGGTTTCGGTCGGCTCCCAGCCAAGTTCATCTCGGAGTTTCGAAGCGTCGATCGCGTAGCGCCAATCGTGGCCAGGTCGGTCTGCGACGTAGGTGATGAGGTGCGAGAGATCACCCTTCCCTGTCTCTTCACCCATCAAACGACAGATGGTTTTTACAACGTCGATGTTTTTCTGCTCGGCATTTCCACCGATGTTGTACGTCTCCCCTTCCCTTCCACTATCAATAACCGCCATGATCGCTGAGTTGTGATCGTCGACGTAGAGCCAATCGCGAGTGTTCAGCCCTTTGCCATAGATTGGTAATGGCTTCCCTTCTAGGCAGTTCAGAATCATGAGCGGTATGAGCTTTTCGGGGAATTGACGCGGTCCGTAATTATTCGAGCAGTTTGTGATCGTGATTGGCAGTTTATAGGTTCGATGGTACGCCCGAACAAGGTGATCGGAAGCGGCCTTTGACGCCGAGTAAGGCGAAGACGGGTCGTACGGAGTGGTTTCGACAAAGAGCCCCTCCTCTCCGAGCGAACCGTAGACCTCATCGGTCGAAACGTGATGGAACCAAGAAACTCCTTTTTGCCTCGCGGCTTCCAGGAGGTTGAACGTGCCGACGATGTTCGACTGAATGAACTCAGCGGGGCCGGCAATCGAACGGTCAACGTGCGATTCGGCAGCGAAGTGAATGATCACGTCAGGCGCGTACTCATTCACAAGCAAACTTGTCGCAACAGGGTCGACCAAGTCGAGACGAGAAAACTGGTAGTTTGGCAACCGATCGATTGAGCTCAGAGAAGCCAGGTTGCTTGCGTACGACAGCTTGTCGATACAGTGAAAGTGGTCATCCGGCCGCTCAGCGACGTACTTAACCAAGAAATTTGAGCCAATAAATCCCGCTCCGCCTGTGACCAGATACTTCATCAATGGGATGTCCCCTTACTGTGTCGGTTTATGCCGCATGAACCTAAACCGGTAAACTACCTATTATGTTCCTTGACGAGGCCATTGTAGAGTTCACCTCGGGAAAAGGGGGCAGCGGCGCGGTTGCGTTCCATACCGAAAAGCACGTTCCGCGTGGCGGGCCTAACGGTGCTGACGGCGGAAGAGGTGGCGACGTTATTCTTTTGGCTGATCGTGGCAAGCGCACCCTCTACGACTTTAAGCTCATGGATCACCATGAAGCGGACAGCGGTGTTCATGGTCTGGGAAACAAGCGTGGCAAAAACGCTAAAGACATCATCATTAAACTTCCGGTCGGAACGGTGGTGACGGACACGGCCACGGGCGAACTCTTGGTTGACTTGACCAAGCACGGAATGAAGTACGTTGTCGCCAAAGGTGGGCGAGGTGGACATGGCAACATGCACTACGTCAACTCCGTACGACAGGCACCGAACTTTGCTGAAAAGGGCGGACCCGCTGAGAAAGTCAAGGTCAAATTGGAGCTTAAGCTTCTTGCTGATGTTGCTTTGATCGGACTTCCAAACGCCGGTAAGTCTACGTTGATCAGCTCAATCAGCGCAGCAAAGCCAAAGATTGCCGACTATCCATTCACAACCGTTGTTCCAAATCTTGGAGTTGTTAGTTTTCGAGACACCACTTTTACGGTTGCGGATATGCCCGGTCTGATCGAGGGCGCATCCCAAGGGATTGGACTCGGACACCAGTTCCTCAAACATGTTGAGCGCACCCGGGTTCTTGTGCACGTTGTCGATATATTGCCAATCGACGAAAGCGATCCTGTTTCTAACTATGAGCTCATCGAGCGGGAGTTGGAAAAGTACAGTGAAGAAATTGCGGCGAGACCACGGCTTATCGCTCTCAACAAAATTGATATGGTGTCGCCAGAGACCATTGCAGAGACCGTCGCAAAGTTTGAGAAATTTGGGCACCTAGTCTTCCCAATCTCCGGATTCACAAACCGGGGGCTGACCGACCTCCTCAATGCGATGACGGATGTTGTCGAAGAGGCGCTTCCAGAAAGCGAGATTCCCGTCTTCATGCCTGCGCTTGAAAAGCAGGGTGAAGATCACTGGGAGATTGTCGAGGAAGAGGATTGCTATCGGGTGGTTGGCAAACGCCTGGAACGTATGATTGCGATGACCGATCTTGAGCGCAAGGATGCGGTTCGCTACATGCAACGCCGCCTTGAAAGGATTGGAGTTCTGGAGAAGCTCCGGCTCTGCGGAGCCCAGGAAGGCGATACCGTCGTAATCGGCGAGTTCGAGTTCTCCTACATTGACGAATCATGAGAATTGGCATTCTAGGCGGTACGTTTGACCCCCCGCACATCGGACATCTGTCCCTTGTGGAGGCGGCAGTTCAGGAACTAGAACTCGACGAAGTGATCGTTTTGCCCGCCAATAAAAATCCATTCAAAAAGGGGCGACCGGGTGCAACCCCTCAACAGCGGATGGAAATGGTGAGCCTGCTCGCCAAGAAGAATCCTAAGATCGTGGTGAGCGACATGGAGATCACGCGCGGCGGTTTGAGCTACACCGTTGACACGCTCGGCGAATTGCAGATGGTCTATCCCGGCGAGTACTGGTTCATTATGGGAGCCGATGCTCTGAAGGGTTTTGGCGAGTGGAAGAATCCCCAACGAATCCTTCGGCAGTGCCGATTAGCGGTGGCGGCGAGGCCGCCAATCGTCCATGAAGAAGTTTTGCTAGGACTCGAAGACTATGTAAAAGCGCGAGTTGACATTGTTGAAATGCCACTCATCGACGCTAGCAGTTCGGACATCCGCGTGAAAGTTCAGCGAGGAATGCCCATCGGAAATCTCACAACTCCCGAGATAGTCGACTATATTAAGAAGAACAAGTTGTACAAATGACATCACAAGAAACCCTCGAACTGATCCGCAATGCGGCAGATGACATGAAAGCCGAACGCATCGAAGTCCTCGATGTGCGCGCCAAGACCTCTATAGCCGACTACTTCATCGTTTGCTCTGGTACTTCGGATCGACACGTTGATGCTATCGCCGACCGTGTTTCCGAAAAGCTCGTCGAACACAAGCTCAAGCCGTTGCGGAGCGAAGGAGAGAGGAGCGGCTGGATCCTGCAGGATTACGGCGACGTGGTTCTCCACGTCATGAAAGAAGAACAGAGACAGTTTTACGACCTTGAATCGCTCTGGCAATCGGCTCAGGTAAACACAGATCTGGTTTAAATCCCTATGGATCCGAGCGCGCAAGTTGCCGAACTGAAAGCCGAAATCGCACGTTTGGCGGCGAAGATTTCGGCTTCTTCGGATAGCGACATTGTCGAGGCACTCAAGTTTAAGAGGGACGCCTTAGAAACCGAGCTTGTTCAAGCGATCCAAAAGGTTACTGAGGCTAAGGCTCTTGAAGATGCGATTTCAGAACCTGAGGTTGAGCTACCTGATGCGGATATTGAGAAGCTAATCCGAGCCGCGCGGGCGCACTTCGCAGCCGAACGCAAACCTGCACTCCGAGAAGCATTGGCGACCCTTGAAAAGGCAGCACCCAACCATCCTGACGTTTTAGAACTCAAAGCAGACCAGCTTATCGCTGCCAAAGACTTCGTTTCCGCAGTTCCGGTGTTAAAGAAGGCGCGAAAGATCTCTCCAAAGAGCAAGTCAATCGAAGAAAAGCTTGCGCAAGTGAGCCTGAAGGCTGCTTACGCAGGTTCGATTGAGTCTCAATTGAGAGCTGGGCTCTCGGATTCACCGTTTCTCAACGAGGGCGATATGAAGGCCTCCCCAACTGCTGCGACATTTGCCTCGATGTTCCTTCCGGGAGCGGGTCACATGTTTATCGGACAGACGACAAAGGGAGTCGTCTACCTGTGTTGCTGGTTCCTGTTCATGGTTCCGTTGCTGCAGATCTTCAAGAATGAGTTCATGCGGTCCGATGGCAAGAATTTCGAAGTCTCCATGCCGATGATCTTCCTCGGCTTTCTGGCACTGATGACCTATATGCTCGCCCTATTCGAACTTGCGGCGATCGCTAAACGGGGCGGATCAAAGCGGGAAGTACCAACCAGACCGAAGCCACCGGTGGACCTCCCGTTTGAATGAACTCCTAAAGTTCGTTCCGTCCTCGCCGAAGCTCGGCGATCAGCTTCTGCTGACTGACTGTGAGGGTCAGATCGCTTCTGGTTCGCTCCAAAACGGCTCGTAGCGCATCCACCGCTCTACGCAAACCGTTCGTCAGCGAATCGGGAAAATCGAAGGTGACGAGTTCCTCGTAGATAGCGTCCATTTCGGCAAGAATTCGCTCTGCCTCGGGCATCTTCCCTTCCCGAATCAAGTCCAAGACGAACCGCCTGACTTCACTGGCGGCCTCGCAGGCACCGTGAAGGTAGGCCATGGTCTGTGCGCCTAGCTCAGACGCCAAAGGGAGGGGATTGTTGAGGACGATTGCGAGCACGCATGCAGCCTCGACCATTTCCTTCTCTGTATCGTGCAGATAGGAGGGATTGAGGGTGGGATGGAGGGCAATCAACTCGCGCACTGCCACAGCCTCGGCCTGCGCCTCCACAAGCAGGGACGACGCCTCGGCGAACTGATGGCGGTGGACATGACGAATCGACTTTGCGCTCAGCTGTCCAAGTTTGCGGCAACGAACAAGCACTTGCTCGCGCGCCTCATGCATCGCCTGGGCATCTGCCCTTAGCTCATCCCAATGGTTCACATCAGCTTCTGACGATTTAAACTGACAAATCGCCGCTCACCAATGATGACGTGGTCGAGAAGTTGAATGTCTAGCAGCTGACCGGCTTCCTTGATCTTGGCAGTGACTTCGATATCCTCAGTCGAAGGCTCGGGATCGCCACTGGGGTGGTTGTGGGCGACGATGAGGCTAACCGCACCTTCGCGGACGGCTTCGCGGAAGATTTCGCGGAGACCGACGATGGAGGCGTTGGCGGTGCCGATGTGGATGGTGGCAACCCGCAGGATCACGCTCTTGGAGTCGAGATAGATGGCAACAAAGTGCTCCTGCCGCTCGTGCCGCAGATCGTCGAGAAGGTCGGCGACGTCCTGGGGGTCAGTAATTGTTTCGATCTCAAGCTCGCCTTTTCCCGCCACCCCGACTTTGCGCCCGAGGGTAAACATGGCAACCAGCCGCTTGGCAGTTGCAGGGTCAAGGTCAAATGACCTTTCAAGCTCATCTGAGGAGATGTCAGCGAACTTTCGGAGCTTCCGCCCCGCCAGCATCATCTCGCGGGAGACTCCGAGCCAACGGTCAACCTCCTCGTCATCCTTACTGACCGCGTACGCAAGCAACTCCATCGGAAGCATCGCCTGCATCCCGAGGGTCTTGAGTCGCGCGAGGGTTTCGGAGGCCATGAAATAAGAATAGTCCCGATGCATGCATCGGGACTATGGTTTTGCTTCGAAAATAGCCTGGTTAGGCTTTCTTGCGTCGCTTGAGGAGCCCGAGGACTCCGAGTCCGAGGGCGGCCATGGAAGCCGGTTCTGGGACAGGTTGGTTGAGCGAGAAGACGTAGAGTTGCCGGTTCGCGAAGTCGGTGACCGCAAGAGTTTGATTACTAGCAGCGTATGAGAAACCGTACGCACCGTTTCCGTTCGCAAGACTCAGTGCACTACTGTTCATATCAAACAAGTTAAGTGTCTGCAAAGCGCCAGCAGTTGTCATTGCTTTGAGAACACCAGATGCCGCCTGGCCGCCAGCCGTAGCATTCCTATCGTTGAAAATCACGAAAGAGTTAGCTCCGTTTGAAACGAAGGCTAACGAGTTGTTATCAACCGCGTTTGTGTACGTACCTGGAGCGTATGCGATGGTTGAGCCACCACCTACAAAAGTGTTGTCACCGTTTCGAACCGCGCGCCCAACGCGATTGCCCTCTCGTGTGTACAGGTCTCCGTTTGTCGGATTGAACGCCATTCCGCGCCAAGTTGTTGATACCGTCGGAAAGTTGATGATCGCACCAGCGTTCTGGCCATTGATATAGTTTCCTGTGCTGGCATCCATGAGATGCCGACGTCCTCCGCCTAGAGCTAAGTAAGAAACGCCTTGGTTGGAGCCTGCTCCGTTGAAACCTGGGTCGAATCCAACTGCGTTCCCTCGACGAGTTGCATCAGGTGTGCCTCCTCCGGTTTGCCAGTTCAATGCTCCCGTTCCTGCATTGAAAGCACGAACACTGTTTAAATTGTTAGCCCCGTTGTCAAGGCTTGCCGCTAACGTACTTCCTTGTATGGCTAATTGCGTAATGCCTCTGGTGTTAGCAGTATTGAACGTCCCAAACGCAGTTCCAAAAGAACCTGTTGACGTGAAATCTGTTGCTTGGTTAAAACCATTTAGAGCAAGGCTCACTGCGACTGGAGCGATTGCGGTGTTGGCCGTTACTCCCGAGGCATTGTAGCCACCAATGTAGGCCGTCGAACCGTTCCAAGCTACAGCACTTGGGTTCGATCCAACGAACTGTGCATTTGCTCCAACTGCCGTGGAGGAAAGATCCACTTGTCCGACCATGTACAGATTAACCTGGGAAAATGATGATGCCGAAAGAGCACTGAGTGCCAATATGAGACTGCTTCGTCTGAACATAAATTCAACTACCTAACCCGGCGGATTCGCCCAGGAACACCTAGATTATGGCAAAAACCTCACAGACTGTGTTAGGTTAATTACCAGGTTTTCAGCTTTTTAGCAAGATCTGAGTCATCACCTTAACACCGCCTTCTGGCTCGACCCACTTGTTGTCTGCCTTAAGCAATTCGATCAGTTCCATGACGCCGTTCTCCTGCGGAATGTTGTTCTTGACGACGTCTCGCTTCCGATACAACGTGATCTTTCCGCCGGCCGCGCCGACGTAGCCATAATCCGCATCCGCCATCTCCCCAGGACCGTTGACGATGCAGCCCATGACGGCGATGTCGAGGCCTACTAGATGCTTAGTCGCCTCTCTCACCTGATTCAAAACGATTGGCAAGTTAAACTTGGTTCGTCCGCAAGACGGGCAGGCGATGTACTCGACCTTGGTCTTCCGCAGTCCGAGCGACTGAAGAATGTCGTAGCAAACCGGAATCTCGTTTTTGGGATCTTCGCTCAGACTAACCCGAATCGTGTCGCCGATTCCTTCCATCAGTAGCGTAGCGATCCCGGCGGTGGATTTGATTCGCGCATACTCACCATCTCCGGCCTCAGTGACTCCGAGATGCATTGGGTAGTGCATCCCTTCCTCTGCCATTCTCTTGACCATCAGGCGGTTCGCGGCGACAACGACAGGAACTCGTGAAGCTTTACAGGAAATGTTGAGGTTGGTGTATCCGTGCTTTTCGCAAAGCCGGAGGTACTCGAGGGCCGATTCCACCATGCCGTCCGGAGTGTCTCCATAAGTGACCAAGAGTCGCTCAGAGAGGGAGCCGTGGTTCACGCCAACCCGCATCGCCCGATCAAACTTCTTACAGGCTTCGATGACCGGCACCAGGCTCTCTTCGATGGCACGAAGCTCTTCGGTGGCTTCGTCGGCTGAATAGGCGAGCTCTTCTCGCAGGCGGGCAACTTCGTCCCCTTGTCTTCCTCGAACGTCGACAGCATCCCCAACCGCCTTTTTCGCTCGTGAGCCGTGGCGGACAAAGACAAACAGACCGGGATTGAGGCGAATTTCGTCGACGTGTTTGGCTGCTTCGACGGCGATGTCGGTTCCTTGGTGGTGGACATCTGCAGTCAGGGGGACGTATTGGTACCTTTCCGTCACCTTTGCCCGTATGGCTTCCAAACATTCCGCTTCTCCTAGCGAAGGAGTCGTTACCCGAACCAGTTCGCATCCCGAACGGTGGAGATCAATAATCTGTTCAACGCAAGCTTCAACGTTGCGGGTCTCTTCGGTGATCATCGACTGCACCATGACGGGGTGCCCGGCGCCAATGGTCAATGGTCCAATTCGGCATGGCGTCGTTTTGCGCCTCGGGTAGGTCGTGTCGAGATTCATAGGCCTGTCCATAGTTTGACACGTCACCACTTTTCCGCACATTCAATAAATCTTCTTCCAAATCAAACAATACGGGCGTATATTGAAAACAAGACGACGCCGTCCCCGAGGTTCCCATCATTGGGTGACCAAGACGGGCACCCCGGTCTCGACGCCGCCCTAACGATAAATCCTTGCAAAAGGGGGAAAACTAGGTGCAGCGATATACACCCGAAAACATCAGAAACATCGCCGTTGTTGGTCACGGAGGTTCCGGAAAGACCATGCTTGTGGAGCACATGCTTTACACCGCCGGAGCCGCGGATCGAGTCGGATCAGTCGAAGCCGGTAACACTCAGAGTGACTACGATCCACTCGAGATCAGACGAAAGATTTCACTCTCATCAAGCGTCTTGCCCCTAGAGTGGCAGAACACAAAGATCAACCTGATCGACGTGCCTGGATATCCTGACTTCATCGGCGAACTCCACTGCGTTGCTCGCGCGGTTGAGGCGTTCATTCTTGTTGTCGACGCGAAGAGAGACCTTGATGTTGGCTTCGAACTGGCTTGGGAAGTCGCTGAGGAGTACGGACTTGCCAAGTGCATCTTTGTCAATAAACTCGAGCGAGATAGCGCCGACTACGAAGGTTTGATGGAGACTCTCCACGAGCTCTACGGTCGAGCCGTTGTCGGTGTTCAGCTACCTATCGGACACCAAGCCGCCTTTTCTGGCGTGCTTGACCTGCTCCGGATGAAGGTGTACAAAGGCAAGGATCGAGGAATTGAAATCGAAGATGTTCCGAGTGGCTACGCCGAGGACGCTCTGTACCGAAGAGAGAAAATGATGGACGCCGCGGCAGAGGGGGATGATGATCTTGCAATGAAGTACCTCGAGGGAGAGGAACTTACCGAGGAAGAAGTCGAACACGGATTACTAGTGGGTGTTGAACATGGTCGCGTCGTGCCAGTGATGCTCGGCTCTGCGCTGAGCGGCATAGGAGTCATGACCCTGCTGGATCACATCGTCCACGAGCTACCCTCGCCGACCGAGGCCCCCAAGGACGCAATGGGCGTATCAGTTCACAAATCAGGAGAACCGTCGATTTCGATGAACAACACGAGCGGACCCGTAGCCGCTCTCTGCTTCAAAACAACCGCGGACCCATTTGTCGGGAAGATCAACTTCCTGAGAGTCTTTGACGGAACGATACGACAGGACGATCATCTGGCTAATGTCAACCGAGAGACAGACGAACGGATACACAATCTGTTCTTCCCCCACGGAAAGACTCAAGAGCCTGCAACTGAGGTCGGCGCGGGCGATATCTTTGCGGTTGCAAAATTGACTAACACCCATACGGGAGACTCCCTGGCTTCCACGAAAGCAAAGGTTCTCTTAGAGCCGATTCACCTTCCCGAACCGATCTACCGCATTGCAATCACGCCGGTGACTAAGGCCGACGAGGATAAGCTGCCCGGTGCACTTGCGAGACTAATGGACGAAGACCCGACATTCCGATCCTTCAGAGACTCAACGGTTCACCAAGAGATCGTTGAAGGAATGGGTGATATCCATCTTGACTCAATTATCGAACGTCTCAAGTCAAAGTTTGGCGTCAGTGTGACGATTAGTGAAGCAAGGGTCGCCTTCCGCGAAACTGTCCGCAGTAAGGCGAAGGCTCAAGGTCGCCACAAACGTCAGACAGGCGGAAAGGGTCAATTTGGGGATTGCCACATCGAGGTCGAACCGCTTGGGCGTGGCGAAGGCTTTGTGTTCGAAAACAAGGTCGTCGGTGGTGCAATTCCTAAGAACTTCATCCCAGCAATTGAAAAGGGGATCCGCGAAGCGATGGAGCATGGATTCGTGAGCGGCAACCCTGCCACTGACTTCAAAGTGACGGTTGTTGACGGTTCGTACCATGACGTCGATTCAAGCGAGATGGCATTCAAGACTGCCGGAGCACTTGCGATTCGCGAAGCATTTGCCAAAGCGGATGCGGTCGTGCTTGAACCTATCCTCGAAGTTGAGGTCGATGTCAATGACGAGAATGTTGGAGACGTTGTGGGAGACCTGAACGGACGAAGGGGACACTTGCTCGGCATGGATCCCATTTCAGCGGGAAAGAGTCGCATCCGGGCAACCGTTCCGATGGCGAACATGACCAAGTACGCGCTTGAGTTACGTTCGATCACAAAAGGTCGTGGGCGCTTCCGCCAGCACTTTGCTCATTATGCAGAGCTACCTTTCCCAGACCAACAAGCCTTGGTCACCGAGTATGCGAAGCATCGCTCGGAAGGGGCAGAAGCTCACTGAGTCGAAGGAGGTCAACTTGGAGAAGTTCACACTCCATAGAAGTTGACCCCCCTTCTCACCCATCCAAAGTAAACTAGGACCGTGGAGAAAATACTTCTCGCCGCCCCTCGAGGATTCTGTGCAGGCGTCGCATTTGCGATTGAAGTCGTTGACCTTGCGCTGAAGGCGTATGGCGCGCCCTTGTACGTACGTCACGCGATTGTCCACAACGAATGGGTTGTGAAATCCTTCGAAGCACGAGGAGTGATATTTGTTGAGGATGTCAATGAAATTCCTAATGGAATGCCGGTTGTATTCTCTGCTCACGGCGTCTCACCCGAGGTAAGGCGAATTGCCTCCGAGCGAAACCTTACCATTGTCGATGCAACTTGTCCCTTGGTCACCAAGGTTCATAACGAAGCGAAGCACTACGCAAAGAAGGACTTCTTCATGATCTACATTGGCCATCAAGGTCATGTTGAGGCAGAGGGGACGATGGGAGAAGCACCGGACCGGATGGTGTTGGTGGAAACTCCAGAAGATGCCGAGAAGCTGGAGATTCCTCACTACGACAATCTTGCCGTACTTTCTCAAACCACACTCAGTGTTGATGAAGTCACTTCAACAATGGCCGTTCTTGAGCGACGGTTTCCGCACATTCAGAGTCCTCCGAAAGGAGATATTTGCTACGCAACGACAAATCGTCAAGCTGCAATTCGGGTGATGGCAGCCGAGTGCGACCTGTTCTTGATCGTAGGATCCACTACTTCGTCGAACTCGAACCGCCTCCGTGAGGTTGCCGAACAATTTGGGGCGGAGGCTCACCTTTTGATGTCGCCAGACCAAATAAAACCAGAGTGGAGAACTAATTTCAAGTGCATTGGCATCTCGAGTGGAGCCTCAACACCGGAAGTCTTGGTTGAGGAAATTATTGGTTCCCTCCTCGATGGCCGGGCAATTCCAGTCGAGGTTGTGGAGACGGTCAAAGAAGAGATCACCTTCCGTCCGAATCGCGACTTGATCGAACTGGCTCAATCTCGCTAAGCTCTGGCCCGCGTAAGGATTGGAGTCCAGCGGATTCAGAGTCCGTGTACTCAAAGTTTGATTTGACGAGGCTGAAATCACTTAACCAAGTCAGACTTACCTTGGTGATCAGGGAGGTAGTACCAGCCTCAGGATAAACCTACATTTACTCAGAATATCGGCCTGGATTCAGCCTCGGATTAAGAAGGTCCGCAAACAAAAATGGAGCGGGCAACGAGATTCGAACCCGCGACCTACTCCTTGGCAAGGAGTCGCTCTACCACTGAGCTATGCCCGCTCGCGGACTTATATGATACCGCCTTCTTAACGCACTGGGTCAAGTCTTGCAGTCATAATCCTTGCTAATGAGTCCCCAACTTTCATCTCTGCTTGCCATCGTTCGGGAGCAGGGGGAGTTTGCATCTTCAACAGATCTGCGTTCGGATGTCAGTCTTAAAGGGGATGGAAGCGTTGTTACTGGCACCGACGTCGCCGTCGAGCGCGCTCTCCGTAAAAGTCTTCCGTGTCTTGCCGAGGGGACATCTTTCTGGGGTGAAGAGTTGGGATGGGAGACGATTGCCCCCGCTGGCATATGGCTCGTTGATCCGATTGACGGAACCTCAAACTACGCTTCCGGAAATCCGCTCTGGGGTATTTCTGTTGCTCTGCAGGACTCAGTTGGTCTTCGTCTCGGTTGCATCGTTTTACCGGAACTCGGTTTTGAACTTTGCTCAGAGCGCGGTGGAGGAGCCTATTGGAACGGCGAGCGGTTACCGTTTCTAAGCGCAACGGAAACCAAACCCCACGAACTCATTAGCGTCAATGATTCTGCCTTGCGACAACTTGACGGAAACGTGATCGGAAAGCCGAGACTCTGCGGAGCTTTCGTGGTTGATGGCGCATTCACGGTGCGCCGGTGGTTCAAGAGCCTGTATGGCGTGAATGAAAAGCTTTACGACGTCGCGGCAACGGTCCTCGCAGCTCGGGAAATTGGGCTTGACGCTCGCTACTGTGACGGCTCAGATTGGAATGAACGAGATCTTCTTACTAACGAAAACATCCGAATGCCGTGGGAAATCGGGTTCATTAACGGCTGACAGAAGCCGTCGCAAAAGCACAGATTCCTTCCGCACGACCGATCGCACCCAATCCCTCATTAGTCGTGGCCTTGATGCTCACGCGCTCCAATTCAACTCCAATGAGCTGGGCCAGCCGTTCTCGAATCTCCAACGACCGAGGCATGATTTTGGGCCTCTCTGCTTGAATAGCAATATCGATGTGATTGACGGTCCAACCCGCGCGGTGAACTCGCCGGACTGCTTCAACGAGAAAATCCGATGACGCTCGATTTTTGTTGGCCAGATCATCATTGGGAAAGAGCTGACCGATATCTCCGGCTGAAATTGCGCCGAGAAGAGCATCGACAACCGCATGGAGCACAACATCCGCATCGGAATGCCCCTCAAGACCAGTTTCGCCTGGAAAGAGGACACCACCAAGCCAACAGGGACGGTCTCCATCTGAGGAAAATCTGTGAATGTCATACCCGAGCCCTGTTCGACTTTCTGAGCCCAGCAAGGCGCGGGCTCGAGCCAAATCCTGAGGAGTCGTAATCTTGAAATTTGCTGGGTCACCCATCACGTGGTGAGTACGGTACCCGGCTTTCGCAAGCAGCTCAACATCGTCAGTGACACCTTCGATGCCCTGAGTGATCGCCAGGGCAAACATTTCGGTTGGCGCACCTTGTGGGGTTTGGGTCGCAACGAGGTGCGAGCGGTCCAAGTGCTCGTCAATTTCAGGACCGTCGATAGTCTTTACGGTATCAACAACTGGTATCGCCGCCGCCACGGCCTTACCCTCGAAGATCTTCTGCGACACGCGATCGATGAGATCTGCTGAAACGAACGGGCGGGCGCCGTCATGAAACATGATTCCCTCGCATCCAATCTGGGAAGCCTTCCAGAGTCCGGCAACTGTCGAAGCCAGCCGAGTATCACCACCCAGAAGTACTTCTCCCTCGTTACCGACAAGCTGCCTCACTGAAGCAAAGTTTGCGTCACTACAAACTACGAGAACTTCCGAGATCAACGGATGATCTCGGAACGCAACAAACGAGTGCCACCAAACTGGCTTGCCTTTCAACAAGATCGCGAGTTTGTCGGAACCAAAACGCTGACCTGATCCAGCGGCGAGGATGACTGCCCCAAGCTTCATCATCGGCGTGGCTTTCGGGCTCGACCGTCAACAGGTTCACCCTCAACCTCGGCAAAGATGAGCTTCCCACGTTCAGTCTGAATGACCTGGGTGACCATGACCTCGAGAGTCTCGCCAATATGGCCCCGACCATTCTCGACAATGACCATCGTCCCATCCTCAAGGTAGGCGATTCCTTGACCAATCTGGTTACCCTCACGAACGATGCTTAGCTCCAAATGCTCCTGTGGTAGCACGTTTGGACGAAGAGCTAGGGCGAGGTCGTTGATGTTAAGTACCCGAACATCCTGAAGCGTCGCCACCCGATTGAGGTTATGGTCATTGGTTACCAAATCCCCTCCTAGAGCTGTGGCGAGCCGCACTAAGCGCGAATCAACTCCATCACCCTGTTCCGGTGCAAGACGGTCATGAATCCCTACCTCAATGTTAAACTCCGTCTGCATTAGCTTTAGAATGTCGAGACCCCGTCGACCACGTTGACGGCGAAGGGAGTCATGACTGTCCGCGATGTACTGTAGTTCTTCGAGAACGAACTGGGGAACGTAAATCTGCCCCTCGACGAATCCGACCCGAGCGACATCGTAGACTCGACCGTCGATAATAACATTGGTATCGAGAATCTTTATCCCGGTTCGCCTGGCGCGAACCTTGCCCCGGTACCACGGTAAGGACTCCTTCATCGTGTGAAGGGCATAGACGGAGAGGGCAGTAAAGAGAATTCCAATCCCCGTTACGGCAAGTGCAACAACCACCTTATTCGGAATGATCGCTAAGAAGAAGTTGATGAAAAACGTGGCGACGAGAAAACCGATGACAGTCCCAACAAACCAAGTCAATTTTTCGCTGTCATCGGTCTGATCCCATTTGGAACCCAGACGCTCGGTGACTCGGATCAGCAAGGTCGCGATGAACCATCCGACGAGGACACCTGCCCCTACGAGAGGTAGTAGCCCAAAAAAACCTTCCGGGGCTTTGTACGAGGCGTCCGCAGAGGCACCCAAGCGATCGCCTACCCAATTTCCGCATAGTTCCAACCACTCTCTACCAAACTGAGCAAAGAGTAGCGCTGAACTCGTCGAGAAAACTGCGAGGATCAGCCACTGAAGCAACGTCCTCCGTTTTTCCGGGCTGACGTTTTTGGTGATGCGCTCTCCTTCGTTCATCTACTTTTGCTCCAAAACTTCGATTTTCGCGCCCGAAAGCACGGTAAACGCAAACGCTGTATCAACGTTCCCCTGAGACAGTTTAACATGGGTTGCCGAGAATTCCGGAGCATTCGGAATACTATCGTACGGAACCCATTTCGATCCGGTAAATACTTCGACCCAGGCGTGATAGTAAAACGTCCCGTCAAAACTCACCAGTCCGCTCGCAAGTTTCGTCGGAAGCTTAGCCGCTCGGCACAATGTCGCAGTCAAGATGGCGTAGTCTCGGCAGACGCCAACCTTGGTCTTGAGCACCTCGCTCGCGTCGCGCAGAATCCCGATTCCGGCGTCTGGTGTCATGATTGCATTGACGAAGGAACGAATCTTCTCTGCCGCTTTACCTGCGTCCGTTGTTGACCCAACAACCTTTTTTGCAAGGGCGACCATCTTCGGGCTATTGCTTGGGATCAAGTGACTCGCTTTGAGCCAGTTGGGCTCGGCTTTGGCGCAAAGAGCGATACTTTTCGAGGGAACCATGACAGGCTGAGTCACGCTGACGATCCATCCCGATTCCGCCTTCTCTGCTTTTTGATAGTCACCTGCAGCCATCCCTCTAAGGTTGTCTGCTGAGAGACGCACCTTAAGAAATTTCGTATTTTGAGGGTTCCTGATGGCTGGGCTTGGACGAATAGCGGTGACTTCCGCTAGGTCCGGTCGTGAACCTGTATCCTTGATTTCTGACAGTGCCTCCGCCTTGGTAAGGGGTTTCATCTCGACCCCTATTGAGGTGCCAACCTTTACAATATCTCCCTTGGCAGAAAGATAAATCTTCGTGGTTAGTCTAGGATCTTCGACAATTATCGGAGCAATGAAAACCCCTTCCAACTCCTCTTTCTCCCCAAAGAACGCGCGGTTCTTCATGAGCGCGACAGAGGTAGGGTCAAAAATGTAGAAGTTCAGTTCCTTCCCGCTGATCCCCGGCTGTGCTTGGAGCGCAGTGACAGGATCGTCAAAAATTCGGCCGTCCTTTGGCAGGGGAATTGTCGACTTCGAGAGCGCTCCGTTGTTGTTGACACTCGCTTCGATAGAAGTTGCAGCGAACCTAGCCTCGACCGTCTGCGTTCGACCTGCGCTCGAAGTCAAAAACTTCATCTTCACTGGTTGATTAGCCACGGTAATTGTTTCAGAGTCAACCTTCATCTCGACCTCTGATCCGATTAGTCCAATTCTCAAAACTGTAAAAGAATGTGACCGCTCCGCGCTCTTGCCTGCGAACACCACCGGTGACGACTCATACAGGGCATAGCCGACCCGCTGACCCTGGAGATAAACGCCAAAATATTGAGCTTCGAGCACCCCAGCAGCGAGAAAAAGCGTAACCATAGACCCTTATTAGACGCACATCGGAGCAAGAACCATTCCAAAGAATTGCAACCTTTTATCAAAACTGGGTACGGTGTCCGCGCAAACACGACATCATAACTAACGCAGCAACGTAGACTCAAAAGGAATTTATGGCAACCAAACTGGTCATCGTGGAATCGCCCGCCAAGGCGAAAACCATCGGCGGGTACCTCGGAAAGGATTACGAGGTGCTTGCCAGCATCGGACATATCCGCGATCTAGTGCCAAACGGCCGAGGTCTTCCGCCCGAGTTTAAGAAGAAGTGGTGGAGCGACTATGGCGTCGATGTTGATAACAACTTCGAGCCGTTCTATGAAGTCCCGGCCGAAAAGGCCGCTCAGGTCAAGAAGCTGAAAGATGCACTGAAGTCAAAGGACGAACTGATACTCGCGACTGACGAAGACCGAGAAGGTGAGGCAATCTCTTGGCACCTTCTCGAAGCATTGAACCCGGCTAAGAAGGTCAAAATCAGCCGCATCGCCTTCCATGAGATCACCAAGGAAGCGATTCAGAAGGCGATTAAGGAGCCGCGACAGATCGACATGGATCTCGTTGTTGCTCAGGAAACACGTCGAATCCTGGACCGCTTATATGGCTACACGTTGTCGCCGGTTCTGTGGAGCAAGGTCACCAAAAACCTCTCCGCCGGACGTGTTCAATCCCCAGCAGTTAAGCTTGTTGTCGAGCGAGAACAAGAAAGACGAATTTTCATCGAAGCCGAATATTGGGACTTGCGGGCTCAGTTCCGAGTCAAAGAAGGTTCGTTCACTGCTGATCTAAAGTTGGTGGATACGAAAAGACTTGCAGAGGGGCGAGACTTCGAACCCACAACGGGTCAAACGAAAGGCGAAGTGCTTTGGGTCAATGCCGAAGAGGCAGCCAAGCTTGCCATCGCCGCCCAAAACGCCAAGCCGTACGAGGTCGAGAGTCTCACTGAGAAAGAAGGCCGAATGAACCCATCGGCACCGTTCATGACCACGACGTTGCAACAGGATGCGAACCGCAAGTTCAGTTTCGCGGCAGATCGAACAATGCGGATCGCACAGACCCTGTATGAAGGCGTTGACATCGGTGGAGAGACCACCGGTCTCATCACCTACATGAGAACCGACTCACTGACCCTCTCAGGAGAGGCTTTGAGCGGAATCCGTGGCTATATCGGCAAGCACTACCCATCTGCTTTGCCGAGCAAACCAAACCAATACCGCAGCAAGGTTAAGAACGCTCAGGAAGCGCACGAGGCAATCCGTCCAACCGACGTCAATCGCACACCTTCTTCCGTTCGTGGTCATCTCACCGACGACCAGTTCAAAATCTACAACTTGATTTGGCAGCGGACCGTCGCCTCTCAGATGATTCCCGCGACAGTATCTCGTACTGAAGCCCTGATAGGCGTTGAAAGCACTAGCGGGCACCTGACTTTCCAAGCCAACGGCTCCCAAATCCTCGACCCTGGCTTCCTGGCCGTTTATCGTGAAGGTCAGGACGAAGAAGAGGACAGCGGCGATAAGTTGCTCCCGAGAATGCAACAGGGGCAAGCAGTCGACCTGCTTGATCTTAACGCTCTTGAGCACCACACTTCGGCACCCTCTCGTTACACCGATGCGACCCTGATCAAACGGCTCGAAGAACTAGGAATCGGGCGACCTTCCACGTACGCGTCAATCATCTCTGTTATCGTCGATCGTGGATATGTGCGGAAGTCAGGCAAGACTCTGTTCCCAACCTGGCGAGCCTTCATGGCGATGGAGGTTCTTGATGTCCATTTCCGTGAGGTCATGGATTACCAGTTCACCGCTCTGATGGACGAGACATTGGACGAAGTCTCCGAAGGAAAAGCGAGCGCCAAAGATTATCTGCACTCCTTCTTCCTCGGAACCGAAGCGAAACCTGGTCTCAAGACCATGGTCGAAGAGCGCAAAACGCAGATTCCCTTCCCTGCCCCCATCATCGGTAATCACCCCGATTCGGGCGAGGTCATCATCGTTCGTAACGGAAAAGATGGCGGTGCGTTTCTCCAGCTGGGTGATAAAAAGCAGTATGCGAACGTGCCGGATGACTTAGCTCCGGCAGACTTGACCGTTGCCAAAGCAGTGGAGCTTCTAAACTCAAAAGCCTCCGGAGCTGAGTCGATTGGAGTCCACCCAGAAACCGGTCGAAACCTGCTCCTCAAGTTCCGTCAGGGGTACTACCTTGAAGCCGAGCGAACCGAGCAAGAGATCGAAGATAAGGTCAAACCGACGTGGATCTCATTGCCTGCCGGAGCTGATCCCAAGGAGCTATCGCAGGACGACCTCAACATTCTTTGCTCCTATCCGCGCGAAATCAGCAAAGATGTTTTCTTCAAGATGGGCAAGTTTGGTCCGTATGTGGAGAAAGGTGAGGAGCGCCGCACGATTGAAGACTGGCGGGCGGGTGCGACCATGACCCTCGACGAAGCCGAGGTCATTCTCGCTCAGCCGAAGACTTTCGGAGCGCGCAAGACAGCATCGGCCGGCCCCATCCTTGAATTCGGCACCCTTGAGGGTTGCGCAGGAAACGTCCGAGTCCTGAGCGGGCGGTTTGGTCCGTACGTCACCGACGGCGAAACAAATGCAACCCTGCCTAAGGGTAAGGATCCGGCGACAGTTACGGCCACTGAAGCTGCCGACATCCTTCAGCGAAAGCGCGATGCCGGTCCTTCAACTCGCAAACCCTTCAAGAAAGCACCAGCGAAAAAAGCACCCGCAAAGAAGGCGGCGGCGAAAAAGGCTCCAGCAGAAAAGAAGGCGTAGTCATCTAGGTGCGCACGAGTGGCGACCGTTCGCTCCCATAATATGAGTGTGGAACTCAAAGAGATTCAGCACGGCACTTCGGAGTATGAGAAGGCGGTTCAGCTCAGGCGTGAAGTGCTTCGGAAGCCGTTGGGACTCGAGTACACCCCCGAGCAACTTGCAGCAGAGGCCACTGAACGGCATTTTGTGGGTGAGTGCGGTGAGTCAGGTTCTCCGGAGTATCTTTGCTCCGCCTGCCTTGCCGAAGAGGAGCCTGGGCTTGCCCGGATTCGACAAGTGGCCGTCAGAGAAGACTGTCAGGGGAAAGGTATCGGAAGAGATTTGATGGAGTTTGTCGAATCAGAGGCAAAAGCTGCTGGCTATACGAAGGTCATGCTGTGCTCTCGCCACTATGCAATCCCCTTTTATGAGAAGCTGGGTTACGAGTGTGTGAGTGATTGGTTCGAAGAGGTTGGAATGCCCCATCGGTCCATGATCAAATCACTTTGATCGCCGACGCCGTCGCGGCATCGATGGAAACTTGAGGCCAGATGCTCTCAGCATCTGAACCGCCTTCATTACCGTTCCGAGTGTCGCTAGGGCTGGCGCGTAGCGTCCGAAATTAGCCGAACCCAACTGGGCAATCATGGCCAAAGAGTCTGCACTTGTCGAGGTCTTTTCTCCCACATTCTTAACTGTGGTCTGAACGTTAGATGCGATGTCGTCGACCTTTGCGGAGATCGAGTCGAGACGATCCGAGATCCGATCTACTTTGGGCTTCAACTCCTTGCTGAGCTCAAGAACCTTCATAAGCCCGAAGATGAGCACCACGAAGAACACCGCGTTGATCACAAAGAACAACCCGGAGATCACTAACCACCAAGATGGAATTTCCACTACTTAATAATAGTCGGTATCGCTTTGTAGAGGCGTAGTCTCATTGGCTAAGTTTTGACCATGATTCGTCGTGCGCTACAAAGTTTTGCCGGATGGTGAAGCGTGTTTAGCGAAGTAAACTCCTGATAATGACTAAGACTATCAACGCCGCAATTGTGATTTATGCCGTTCTATGCATTGGGCTTGGCGTCGAGGCTTACATGGCCAAACAATCCCTCCCATCACTCATGGGTGGTGGGGGCATCGGCATCCTGGAGCTAGTCTCCTTGTTCATCTGGACGAAGAACCCTCGTGTCGGACGAATCATGTCGCTGCTCGTAGCCCTCGGCGGGATGGGACGGTTCATCAAACCGTTCTTTACCGAAGGCAAGATCTACCCAGCTGGAGTGATGGTCATCGCGTCGCTGGTTCTGATCGGTCTTCTACTGGCTGGTCATATGCAGGCGATGCAGGCGAAGCGGGATAATCCCTCCGCTTAGCGGCAAAGCATGCGACGCCGACATAGCAGGCTCCGGCTTGCTTGAGCGCCCGGGCACACTCGCTGGCAGTCGCCCCGGTTGTGAAGACATCATCAACCAGGAGTACTCGACACCCCTTCGGAATCGTGAGGGCTTCAAAAGCTCCCTCGAGGTTGTTTGCCCGCTCCTCGGCGTTTAGGTGAACTTGAGGAGTCGTACGACGGGTACGTACTAACCCCTCCTGTACCATCGAGTTCGGAAGCCGGGTACAGAGAGCGGTGGCTTGGTTGAACCCGCGCCACGCCAGACGGGAACGATGGATTGGCACCGGTACGATGAAATCGACGGATGCAAAGTGCGCCGTGTAAACATCAAGGATTACACCTGCCATGCGATTTCCCAGAGCAGTCTCCCTGTGATACTTCAGGGCCTTTACCATCTCGGCGGCTGTTTGCTCGTAGGCATGAAATGCCCAAACCTCATCAACGTGGGCGATCGGCTGGATAAAGTGCAGTTCCTCTCGAATCAGTTCTTGCTGACATTGGTCGCAGACGACCGCAAATCCGATCGAGCCGCAGACCGCGCACTTCGACGGATAAAGCGCGTCAAAGAAGCTGCTCAATAAGGACTTGGCTACGTTCATCGAGCTCATCCAGGTTCAAAATCTCATAGCGTCCACCGTCGACGCTCGTGATCTGCCACCGACCTGGGGTCAGCTCGTGGGCATTATCGCGCCAGTTTCTTACATAGAAGTCGGAAGGTCCGCGAGTCGTTTCGACATCAAACCACCACATCGAAGCGTCGTTCTTCAGTGCCTTGATGCGGGTGATCGCGGGGGTGAAATAACGACGATCTAGTTCTTCATGGGCTAACTTTTGTGAATCGTTGTCCAGAGCCGCCAGAGACTCAATGATTCCAAATTCTTTGTTCTCTTCATCCCGAATCGAGATGAATGCCGCTGTATGCGAAAGCGGAAATGCGCGTACCAACCGCACGTTTTCCACCCACTCGCCATTGATCTCAACATCCAAAAACAACGACCCCTCTCTGCGACGGAGTTCGATGTTGGCTGGATCAAGATAGGTGAGTCGAGACATCTTTCTAAATTATGGCCAAACGTAGGTGTTAGAACTCTGCCTTAGCCTCACTCTCTCAAGTAGTTTGCGTTTTCCATCTGTCCATTTGAAGGCTTGGCCATATGCTTCGTAAGTCTCGCCGAATTCGATACACATCAATGGCTTTCCCTTTGAGTCACAGCAAAACCAGCCTGTGACCGTTTTGCCGTCAAATCCGGAAAGCCCAGTCGCGATTGAGACGTGCGTAAATTTTCCAGCCCGATAAATCACTGCATCTGAATATCCAATCACGCACGGAAACGGACTGTACGGAGACACAACCACCGAGTTGCCAACAACTTTGTAAGGTGGCCCAGCATCTGAGACATATACTTTTCCACGATCCTTGATGAATGTGAACTTGTTGGTGCCTGAATACGCTCCAGAAAAGTCTTGCTCAATTGTGCCGACAATGAGTTTCCCATACTTTTTCACATCCACCACCTCTTCCCGAAGCCCGGGTTGGAGCTTGTACCAAGTCGGCTTCCCCTCAACAAAAAGCCGGTGTTCCCGCACCTCGGCGAGTTTAGGGGCCAGGACTATGCAAGCGACGATCATCAGCAGAACAGACGCCCAGCAAAAGCAAAAAGTGCCCTCCACCTCGAAAGGTAGAGAGCACGTTCGCGATTGAACAATCAGTCGTGGATCAAGCGTCGCCGCGAGCATGGCCGAAGCTTGGCTCGAACGGAATCAGACCCAACCGGGTTGCGGCGCGGAACGCCTGAACACGGTTATTCACCTGAAGCTTGTCGTAAATATTGGCAAGATGGAAATCAACGGTTCGCTTCGAGACATACAGAACGTCAGCTGCTTCCTTGCTGCTGTGACCCTGTGCAATCAAACTTAGAACTTCGATTTCGCGTTTTGTTAGTCGTACTGATCGGCTTGCGCCCTCAGTTCGTACAGTCGTTGTTATTGGCATAACCCACCCCTCACTTTCTCTTTCAACCGCCTACACAAAGTTCTTTCCACACGACGGGTCGAAATATGAGATGGAAATTGACAAATATCACAGCTAGGTGTACTGACAGGTAAGAACCTGGCATCATTGCTGGGGTGCCTATTCAGGTTATTGGAATCCTTAGTCGGTTCTTTAGGGGTCTGGTAGCCTCTTTGACATGGGCGCGCAGACTTGGGATCCACAGCAGTATCGACAAAATGCGGGATTCGTAGCATTTTATGGCGCATCTGTCTTGGACTTACTCGGAGACGTTTCGGGTCAAAGAATTTTAGATTTAGGCTGCGGAGATGGTGTTTTGACTGCTTCTTTGGTTGAAAAGGGGGCTTCAGTCCTAGGCGTGGACTCTTCTCCGGAGATGATTGGCGACGCAATCGCCCGTGGTTTGGAAGCATCGGTGATGGATGCGACGGCTGTATCTTTTGACGAGGAATTCGATGCCGTGTTTTCCAACGCCGTTTTGCACTGGATTCGTGACCATGAGGCAGTTCTCGCTGGAGTTCATCAGGCACTGAAACCCGGGGGGCGTTTCATCGGCGAGTTTGGAGGGCACGGAAACATTGCTGCGGTGCGAACTGCTTTACTTGCTGGTATTGCCTTCCAAGGGATTGATATCAAGGACCGCTACTATCACAACTTCCCTACCGATTCTGCTTTTCGTTCGCGGTTAGAGTCCAACGGATTTACCGTTGACTCTATCGAGATCATTCATCGTCAAACTCCGCTTCCAGAAGGTGTTCGAGGCTGGTATGTCACCTTTGCCAAAGCACCATTGGCGGGACTCTCCGAGACTCAAGTGGAGGCTGCGATTAGCTACGCTGAGGATCTCCTTCGACCATCGCTATGCGATGGCAGCGGTGTATGGTCGGCAGATTACGTCCGACTCAGATTCGTCGCCCACCGATCATGACAACGTTCGATACAATCTGCGCCCCCATAACAGCTCCAGGTGGTGCTGTTTCAATCATCAGACTTAGTGGCCCAGAGGCTTGGGAGGTCGCGGCAAGTACTTTCAAGAACTTCCCTTCCCAGCCCGAATCACACCGCGCTTACTATGGTCAGTTCAGCAACGGGGACGACGGGCTCGTCCTCGTTTTTGCTAAAGGTCACTCTTATACCGGCGAAGAGTCAGCTGAATTCAACACCCACGGTTCACCAGCATCAGTCGCAACTCTGATCGCACTTCTAGAACGGAACGGCGCGCGCCTCGCACGTCCCGGCGAGTTCACCGAGCGAGCCTTTCTCAACGGCCGTCTGGATCTTTCGCAGGCGGAAGCAGTCAACGATACTGTGCGCGCGATGACAGATCGCCAACTCTCTTTGGCCAACGAGCTTCGAGAAGGAGGGCTTCGAAGCGCGATAACTGGGGCCTCGGAATTTTTGATCTCCGCCCTAGCTGCCATCGAAGCAAGCGTCGACTTCAGCGAAGAGATCGGTGAAGTTGATCCCATTTTGCTTCAGCAACGGATTAATCAGGCATCCGAAATCCTCACTCCTCTGATCATCAACGGCCATGAGGGTCGATTCATCCGAGAGGGAATCCGGATCGCCATCGTCGGCCCTCCAAACGCCGGAAAGTCATCCCTGCTCAACCGAATCCTGGGCGTCAACCGCGTCATCGTGACCGATGTCGCCGGAACAACCCGCGATTATGTGGAGGAAACCTGCATCCTGGGCGGACTACAATGCAACCTAATCGACACCGCCGGCCTGAGGGAATCCGATGACAAAGTAGAGTCTCTTGGAATTCAGAGAGCCAGGGCGATCGCGGCGAAAGCCGATCTTATCTGGTACGTCTTCGACGCTTCCATCGGCTTGTCTGAGGTTGATCAGAATGAACTTGCCCAATTCAGCGCCTCGGTTGTACTAATTGCCAATAAGGCGGATTTAGGCGAGTCTACTGTGGGGATTCCGATATCCACATACACTGGCACTGGGATCGACCAGCTCGTCATGCAACTCAAAAAATGGTCAGGCGACGTTAGCGGTATCGTTCCAAACCGACGGCATGTCGAACACTTGCAGTCAGCTGTGAACTCCCTCTCAGCCGTGACAGATGGTATTAACGCAAACCATCCCCCAGATCTTCTTGTTACTCATCTCCGCTCGGCCCTGCACGAGTTGGGTCTCATCACAGGAGAAACTGCCGACCAAGACTTACTTCAAAGAATCTTCCGGGATTTTTGCATCGGCAAGTAGTCCACGCGTCATAAAATCAAACCACATCCTCCTACGTTGCGCTCAGACCGAAACCACTTTGAGCATGTAGGCGTACAATGATTTGATAGTAGAAGACTCATATGCGATTCGATAAACTTACACTCAAAGCTCAAAACGCCTTTCAGGGCGCACAAACTGTTGCCGAAAAATATCAGCACCAAGCCATTGATGCCGAGCACTTGATGCTTGCGCTGCTCGATCAGGAGCAAGGGCTTATCAAGCCTTTACTGCAGAAGCTCAGTGTCGAAACGGGTCCACTTAAATTTGAACTTGAAAAGTATCTCGGCAATCAAGCCAAAGTCCCTGACTCCGCGGGCTACGGCGCGAGTATGTCGGGTCGTCTGAACACAATTTTTCAAGAGGCATTCAAAGAAGCCGAAAAGTTAAAAGACGACTATATCTCGACCGAGCACTTCCTACTCGCCCTGAGCAAAGAGCCTGGCAATGTCGGAAAGCAGCTTCGAGCCGCTGGAGTCCAAGAGACCGACCTTATCAAGGCGATTGATGACATTCGAGGTGGTCGAAAAGTCACCGATCCAAACGCTGAAGAGTCCTACCAAGCTCTCGAGAAGTACGGCGTTGATCTCACCGCCAAGGCGCGTAGCGGCAAGCTCGATCCAGTCATCGGCCGAGACGAAGAAATTCGGCGCGTCATCCACGTCCTGAGCCGACGAACCAAGAACAACCCAGTTCTCATTGGCGAGCCCGGAGTCGGAAAGACCGCCGTTGTTGAAGGTCTTGCTCAACGTATTGTTGCCGGTGACGTTCCCCAGAGCCTTCAGGACAAGAGCGTCATCACCCTCGATCTCGGGGCGATGGTTGCCGGATCGAAGTTCCGAGGTGAATTTGAGGAACGTCTGAAAGCTCTACTTGACGATGTCAAAAATGCCGAAGGTCGCGTGATTCTGTTTATCGATGAAATGCATACGCTGATTGGAGCTGGTAAGGCCGAAGGCTCCATGGACGCCGCTCAGATGCTCAAACCGATGCTCGCCCGAGGTGAGCTAAGGTGCGTGGGAGCGACGACCCTGAACGAGTACCGCCAGTACATTGAGAAGGACAAAGCTCTGGAACGTCGGTTCCAAATGGTGTTGGTCGATGAGCCGACGGTGGACGAAACGATCATGATCCTTCGAGGTCTCAAGGAGCGCTACGAAGTGCACCACGGAGTTCGAATCACCGACTCTGCCATTGTCGCCGCAGCGACACTCTCGAACCGCTATATCACGGCTCGCTTCCTCCCCGATAAAGCGATCGACTTGATTGATGAGGCCGCCTCGAAGCTGAAAATCGAGATCGATTCGGTGCCGAACGAGATTGATGAAGTCGAACGAGAGATTGTCCAGCTTCAAATTAGCCAGCAGCAACTGCAAAAAGAAGAAGACTCTGCTTCGCTAGAGCGGCTCGAGGGTGTGGAACGTAAAATCGCCGAACTCCGAGAAAAAGCCAGTGGACTCCGAGCAGTTTGGCAAAAGGAGAAGGATCAGATCGAAGTTGTGCGTGAGGGTAAAGCCGAGCTTGAGCAACTCAAAACCGAGCTTGAACACGCCACCAACGCGGGCGACCTAGCCCGAGCCGGAGAGATCCAGTACGGGCGCATCCCTGCAGTCAACAAACGCATTGAATCTGCCAGCGAGGATCTGAAGAAGCTCCAAGCCGACGGCAAAATGCTCAAGGAGGAAGTCGACAGCGAGGACATCGCCGACATTGTCAGCAAGTGGACGGGCGTTCCCGTTCGCAACCTCCTGCAAGGCGAAATGCAAAAGCTGCTAAGCCTTGAGGAACAACTCGAGAAGCGTGTCGTCGGACAGCGCGAAGCCTTGATCGCCGTCTCTGATGCGGTTCGACGAAGCCGCTCGGGCCTGAGCGACCCCAACCGCCCCATCGGGTCATTCCTCTTCCTCGGACCCACCGGTGTTGGAAAGACCGAAACAGCCAAGGCTCTGGCTGAACTTCTGTTTAACGATGACAAGGCTCTTACTCGAATCGATATGAGTGAATACGGCGAGAAGCACTCGGTCTCGCGCCTTATCGGTGCCCCTCCAGGATATGTTGGATACGACGAGGGCGGTCAGTTGACCGAAGTTGTCCGTCGTCGCCCATATTCGGTTATTCTTCTCGACGAAATTGAGAAGGCTCATCCTGAGGTGTTCAACGTTCTCCTCCAAGTGCTGGATGATGGACGCCTCACCGACGGTCAGGGCCGAACCGTGGACTTCAAGAACACGGTCATCATCATGACCAGTAACATCGGAAGCCATCATTACGGTGATCCTATCAGCGGACCAAGTTTTGACGAGGTCAGGCCGCTCGTACTCGAAGATCTGAAAGCGCACTTCCGACCCGAGTTCCTTAATCGCTTAGACGAAATGATCGTGTTCCGACCGCTTACTCAGAACGAGATCAAGGGCATTGTTAGCATCCAATTGGAAGCCCTCAAAAAGCGACTCGCCGACCGACGAATTGAGCTCACAGTGACGGACGACGCGCTCAGCAGCCTGGCGATCAAAGGATTTGATCCAATCTATGGCGCTCGACCACTGAAGCGGGCAATCCAGAGTGAGCTTGTAAATCCGCTTTCTACCTTGCTTCTCAGAGGAGAAGTTAAGGAAGGTCAATCAGTAAGCGTTACAGTGGAGCATGACGCGTTTCAATTCAAAATCCAAGAGCCAGCTTAATCTTGTCTTAAACAAAATTGGCTAACGTCTGTGCACCACTGGTTCAAACCTTTGGTGCATAGACGAGGGAATTTGATGGCGGCAAAACCGACTTGGATCACTTTAACGATGGCTCTTGCGATTGCGGGGACGGCGTTCATCGGCTGGAAAGCGAAAAGTGGAGAACTTCCAGGAGTTCGACCAGACGGCTCGATCAAGATTCCAAATGGCTGGACAGTCAACAAAGTTGGCAAGCTCATTGAACTTCCAGGCGACTTTCCACAGGATGTCGCTTTCCTTTCCGATGGTCGCCACGCGCTTGTGAATACCGCTGGATTCAATGACCACACGCTCAACCTGATTGACTTGCAGACTGGTCAGGTGGCGCAGACGATTACAGTTCCGACCGCTTGGATTGGTCTCGACGCTGAAAATGAATCGGAAATCCTTCTCTCAGCTGGTCAGCCCAAATCGGGTGAGATGATCCACCGCTTTAGTTTCGACAGCGGAAAGCTCATCACCAAAGAGCCTTGGCTTGATGGATCAATCTCTGCAAACGAGCGCTTCGTTTCTTCAATCGTCCGCACGAAAGACCGAATTTACGTACTTAACATCCAGACCGATGAACTGATCACGCTCGACGCTCAGTGGAATCCAGTTCGGAAAAACCGTCTTCGATATCGCCCTTACGCGTTGGCGCTTTCGCCAGATGGTAAAGAGATTGCGGTCTCGAACTGGGGTGATAAGTCCGTCTCAATCTATGACACCAAGACGATGTCGATGTCCCGCTACGCCGAAGTCGGCCCTCTGCCTTCTTCCTTGCAGTATGCGAAAGATGGTCGGCTCTTCGTCACAGTTTCTGGATCGGATTATATCGCAGTGATTCAGGGCGATAAACCAATCAGCAAAGTCAATGTCGGCTTCGGGCTCGCCCAGCCTGTGGGCAGCAGCCCAGTTGCGTTGAGCCTTTCCCGAGACGAATCTCGCCTTTACGTCGCCAACGCTGGCAACAACGCGGTTGCTGTCCTGGATATCAGCAAGCCTAAACCAACCTTAACCGGACACATTCCGACTGATCGATATCCAACCCTCGTAAGAGAAACACTTGACGGAAAGAGGCTGATTATTGGAACTGCGAAGGGCGAGTATGGCCCCAACGCAGGTTCCAAGGTGGACACGACTGTGAAGGGTGTTCGCGGGCAGCAGTACAACATTCCTTACCGCTACATTTCGACGATGCTCAAGGGACGTTTGACTCTCCTTGACGTCCCTACCAACCAAGACCTAAAGGCATACACTCAAACCGCCCGCGAAGGTGCTTTATCCCGCAAACGCGAAGCCGACGAGCTCCTGATCAAACAAAAAGCGGCGATGGACGCGATGAAATCGATTAAGCACGTGATCTACGTCATCCGTGAAAATCGAACCTATGACCAGGTCTTTGGAGACATGAAGCAAGGCAACGGCGATCCTTCCCTTTGCCTATTTGGCGAAGAAGTCACCCCCAACTCGCACCAGCTCGCCAAAGACTTCATCCTGTTCGACAACTTTTACGCCGACGGTGAGTGCTCGCAGTGCGGTCATCAATGGACCGATGCGGCTTACGCTAACGACTACTGCGAAAAGCAGTGGGTACTCGGATACTCTCGAAGATCACAGATCCGCAGCGACCTACGACTGACCTCATCTCCCGGCGAATACATTTGGACGCAGGCCCGAAAGCAAGGACTCAAGGCGCGAGTCTACGGTGAATACGTCGACGTGCAGGAAGATCACGATTCGCTCAACTCAGCAGAAATCAAGGCTGATCCCGAGAAGTATGGATACAGCGCAACGTGGGAGAAGATTTTCGCCACTGGCGGCAGAGATACCGAGAAGATCGACGACTTTCTCAGGGAATTCAAAGAAGCCGAAAGAACTGGGATTCTGCCAAACCTGATGGTAATGGCTCTCCCCGACGACCATACCAACGGGTTTAGCCCTGGCAGCTATTCTCCCAAAGCAATGGTTGCAGATAATGATCTCGCCGTTGGACGCCTGGTTGACGCGGTCTCGCATTCGCGGTTCTGGAAAGACACCGCGATCTTCGTCATCCAAGACGACGCTCAAGATGGACCGGATCACGTTGATGCCCACCGTACGGTTGCACATTTCATCTCACCATACACCCGTCGTGGAGTCGTTGATTCGATGCACTACACCACTTCGTCAATGCTAAGAACAATGGGGCTCATCCTCGGAACCGCTCCGCTGTCTCAGTACGATGCGATCGCCCCGCCGATGATCATGGCGGCGACCTCAAAGCCTGATCTTCGTCCGTTCAAAGTCGTCCAACCCAAGTACAACGTTAACGAAAGGAACCCCGAGACCGGAAAACTAGCGGAGTGGTCTAAGACTCTGGACTTCTCCGAGGTCGATCGAGCCGATTTTGATTCCCTCAACCGACTGCTTTGGGCGGGTTACAAGCCGGGAGTTCCGTATCCGGCTCACTTTGCTGCAGCAAAGTAGCGGTATCTTATCAGTTAAGCATGCCGCACAAGCGCGTTGAAGAACCGTTTGACTCGGATGCCCTGGTTCAGGGTATCCGAGACTACATTGCTCGCGTTGCCTACAAAGTTGGATCGAAGGCGATCAACCCACCGCACCGCATCAAATTTCACTGGCCACCACATCCCGTCAGCTACGAATACCACGTGCTCGCCTCGGATTGGACGGGTCGAAGTACGTTCAACGCGTACGGCGAAACGTTTGATGTTGAAATAGCCCGAACCCCTTTCGGGGTGTTTGGTCGCTGCCCCTCGGTTTGGCATGAGGCGAGAGCTGAGAGCGAATCCGAAATGCTCAAGGCGCTCGAACTGGCGGCAGAGCCGTTGTTCAAAAGACAGTTTGCAATCGCTAAAGCTCTCGAGCATGAGTCACGGTACAGCGGAGAAATCAGGCAACTTGCTCCTCTCGATATCCTCAAACTGTTCTATTGCGAAGATCGTGATGTGGCAAATGCGGCTCACGAGTTCGTGGAAGTTTCGCATTACCGCACCTGCTACTTCCCCGCCCTTTGTGAGATCCTAGAGGATCGCAAACATCCTTGGCGCCGGTCTGCCCAGTGGTGCGTTCTAGATCTCTTTGAAGATCTGCCCGCATACATCGACTCAGACCAAGATAATGATCGAGCCGTTTCCGTCATTAAGGGCCTCCTCTGGGATGCCGAAGATGACTACGCCCGTTCGATCTACAAAGCCGGCGTCGTCCTTGGTGGCCATCTTCCCCACCGTCGAGGGGGTCAAGCTCTCCTCGATTGCCTCTCGGCCCCATCCTTGGTTGGTCGTCGTTCGGCAATCCACGGTCTGTTTCACGTTTGCGAGTGGGTACCGGACATGGAGCCAAGAGTAGTCCAGGCTTTACGCGAGCACGCGAAACGAGAGACGGATCCCCAACTCAGTATCTTCGCATTTGCAATGGCGGAAGACATCGTCAAGGGTGGTCTCGACCACACGCCAGAACCCGTCTTCGCATTCGAAAGCTAAGAACTAACCCGGTATCCTAAGGACATGTCCGACGCCGCGATGTTGCGAACGCCCCTCTACGATGCCCACCTAAAACTCAATGCCCGCATGGTGCCGTTCGCTGGTTATGACATGCCTGTTCAGTATGCCAGCATCATTGCCGAATCGAAGGCAGTTCGTGAGGGAGCGGGAATGTTTGATGTCTCTCACATGGCAAGAGTCTCGTTTTGCGGTGAGGGAGTAGAGGCATTTCTTGAGCAGATTACGACGAACGATGTTTCCAAGCTTGGCGACGGTCAAGGGCAGTATTCGATGATGCCAAATCTTGAAGGCGGAATCGTGGACGACATCATCGTCTACCGAATCACCGCCGATCATTTCGAGGTTGTTTTCAACGCATCGAACCACCAGAAGGACGTCGAATGGTCAAAGAAGTTTATGCCTTCGACCGTGACGATGAACGATACCACCGCCGATACCGTCATGGTCGCCGTTCAGGGTCCAACGGCTCGACAAATCGTTGCCCAGCTGTCTGATAACCCAACTGCCGTCCAAGCGGCAGCCCTGTTCGAGGTAGTCAAGTGCAAAGTTGCCGGAGTCGATACCTTCGCGGCATGCAGTGGCTATACGGGCGAAGATGGCTTCGAGCTGATCTACGGCAAAGATGAAGCAGAGACAGTGTGGAATGCGCTCCTCGCCGCCGGCGTCACTGCCTGCGGTCTTGGCTCCCGAGACACTCTTCGCGTCGAAGCCGGACTACCCCTTTACGGCCATGAGCTCACCGACGAACTGTCTCCGATCGCTGCTGGACTCGGTTGGGTGATCAGCAAAACCAAAACATTTAACGGCTCCGATGTCATCAACAAGGCTCGAGAAGAAGGAACGAGCACCAAGCTTCAGGGGATCAAGCTCGATACTAAGCGACTGATTGCGCCTGGAATGAAGGTCTACCTCGGCGAGGAAGAAATTGGTGAAGTCTCAAGCGGAGTTGTTTCCCCCCTCCTCGACACTGGAATCGCCTTTGCCCTCCTGCGCGCGGATGTCAAGCAAGGAACGGCAGTAACCATCGAAGTCCGCGGGAAGCGAGAACCGGGAACCGTAGCCAATAAGCGATTCTTTAAACGAGCATGAGGTACTTCTTGCTGCTTTCATTGCTCAGCGTGGTCGGATGTAATGCCGCCGACCAAGCTGACCTCAAGAAAGACGCCACTAAGCTCGCCGAAAGCTCGACTCGGTCCCTCGGGAACGCGGGGCTTGCCGCAAAAGCGAACACCGTCCTCAATCTCCGAAAGGGGCTAGACACAAGCACCTTCTCAGTCGAATCGGAAGCCGGAACGATCACTCTCAAGGGCACGATTCCAACGACTAAAGCGAAGAAACTGATCCTCGAACTCGTTCGAGAAACAAAAGGTGTCGAGAGAGTTGTCGACAAAACGGTCATCAAACCCTAACATTCTTGAAACTAGTTTCGCTTGCGATTCATACTTAGAAACAGCCATGAAACTCCTCCTTCCAATCCTTGTCTTATCCATCGGCCTTGCCGGATGCGGTTCTTCAGCATCCTCGACGACGGCCGCCCCGGCTCTTGATACCACCCCTCCTGCCGTCGGACAGAAGAAGTGCGATGCATGCTCCACAAACGTTGCCGTGGCCGACACGGTTGAAAAAGACGGAAAGACGTACTGCAAAACCTGCGCAGACCTGCACTAAGCTTCGGACCGGGCACGGATGTAGCAATCCCTCTGTGCCATATGCCAAAATTGATGTCCCCCTGTGCCCAGGTGGCGAAATTGGTAGACGCGCTGGCTTCAGGTGCCAGAGTTCGCAAGAGCGTGAAGGTTCGAGTCCTTTCCTGGGCACCAATTGAGTTAATCTGAATTTCTCCTCACCTTTCGGTTGGGGTTAGGTCGGGAGAATCGGCTACCGTGCCGACGATACACCTCTTCTTTGTGTTTTCGATTCTCTGCACCGTTCTTGATTCCGTAGATCAGCTTCTTCATCGATGCCGATTGCTCCTTGAATGGCACAATCGGCATCGGGTGCGGATCGAGATCGAAGAGCTGATTCCGATAGTTCTTGATCTCCTCAGCAGTGAACTCCGATAACTCCGGGATCCAGTGTTTTACGAACTTGCAGTCCGGATCTTGATCCAAGAGTTGCTTGTCGGGCGAATAGACACGGATTGTGTTGATCCCCACAACTCCTGCCTGCATTTGGACTTGCGACCAGTGAATGCCTGGCTCATAGTCATAGAACACTTCTGCCATTGCTCTCCCCAAGGCTCGCCAGTCGAGGTGTAGCCCGTAGACCCCATACGACAAGCACATTGACCGCATCCGAAAGTTGATGAATCCTGTTGCCTGCAAACATCTCATGCAGGCATCAATCATTGGTTCCCCGGTTCGCCCCTCAAGCCAGGCATGAAGTCGTGCCTGGTCTTGAAGGAATTCAATGTTCTCGAACGCAGGATTCAGAGCGTGATCGGGCATGTCGGGCTGATCCTCCAGACGCTGGATGAAGTGATCACGCCAGTGCAGCCTCGCGGTAAAGCTCTTTAGTGAGAGGTAATGCCGACGCTGACCTGCATCAGGCTTGCCATCCGGTAATGGGTTCTGCAACTCAAACATCTTCTGTTTGGCGGTTTTGTAAACACAGCGAACTGAGAGTGTTCCCCAAGCCAAGTGAACAGACAAACGGGAACCGTGAGTGAGCGCACTGTTCGGAGACGAGATTCCGCCTCGGTACTTGACGCTCCGCTCGTTGAGAAAGTCCTGGAGAGTATCGTGAGCTGCTTTCTCTGTGACTGGCTGAAGTCGGCTTTCAAAGTCCAGCAAACGGTGCTTTTGATTGAGTTCGAAGCGAAACTCGGAAATCTGGTCAGCGTGCCACTTCGATAGCACTCCATCAACTTTCATTCCGATCAGCTCTTTTGGCACGGGTTTCAGCCTCGCTGCCATGTGGTCGTTCCAAACCTTGATCCGGTCGTCGCGACTCTTCAATCCCCGTTTAACTGTAGAACCGGGCAATTCAATCCATCTCACTCCAGCGGATTGACACCACTCCTTGATCGCAATGTCTCTACGAAACGTCGCTTCCGTTCCATGCTCCATGTGCGAGATGAGGATATCGATGCCCAACTCCTCATGAAGCTCGTCTAAAGTCCGAACCACTTCTCCGACACACTCAATAAAGGGCACGCCTTGCTTTGCATATCGCTCTCGAACACCATCGAGCGACTGGGCAACGGCAAACTGATGCATATCGCCAAACTCATAGGTTGCCATCAGAGAAGGCTCCCAAATGTAGACGGGAGCAAACTCGATCATATTCTCATTAAGCCAGTTCAGCACCTCGTTATCGAAGAATCGGAAATCGCGCTTGTGAAGATAGAGTGCTCGCATCGCTGAACGCCGAACTTTGACTACGCTTCCTGTGGATCACTAGTCAGCAATTCAGCTGAGATCCGAACAGCATGATTGAGTCGTGAGCACTCGGGAAGGTCTAGACGCTACAATCACCAACGAACATGACAAAAAGCGAAATTCTCGAAAACCTAAACGGTTCATTCTCCCTGCTGGAGAAGGACCTGAATGCCCTCCCTGAAGAGCTTTTCACAAAGTGCATGGGCGGCAAAGCCAGAACGGTCGCCGACATCATTTTTGAAATCATCGAGGTTAACGATCACGTAGGGGCAACCATTCGAGGCGAGGTCCCACCCGCCTGGCCATACGAGGGTTGGGTTACGGCCCCGTCTGACTTTGGGATCAAGGATGTTGTGATCGCCGGAATCCTTGCCTCTCGGGATCGGTTTGTCGGTGGGGTGGAGGCAATGTCCGAAGAAGAGCTCAACGGGACAGTTCAAACCGAGCGTGGCGAATCAACCAGAGCATCTCGTTGCCGATTTATCGCCCTCCATAACTGGTATCACTCGGGTCAGCTTAACTTCATCCAATCCCTCGCCGGCGACGATAAATGGAATTGGTAATATCCGAGTTAGACTGGCGAGAGAGGGTGTCGCACCACCTTTCGCCCGACGATAATCAGAGCAAACACCCCGAGAACGTATTCAGTCATGTGGGCAAATGCAACCGACATGATCCGTCGGTTGCTCTCAAACTTCGCATCCTTGGGCTCGATCGGAAGGAATCCGGTTCCCACGTATGAAACGGCAAGAATCCCGATCATCACAAGCCACAAGATCACACATGCCCGAAACATCCAACCTCTAATTATTGAGGTGGAAACCGGCTGGCTCCGACGCAGATTCAGAGCCGCAAGCACGACCCCGGCGATTGCGCCAAACCACCAAGACGCCCCGATCCCCCAGACCAGGGCCATCACCCATGGCGATTGGGAATCTACCACATGTGGGTGGTGCACGGTAAAGTACTCGACGGCCACATTAGCCGTAATCAGATCGAGTGCGATTCCTAGCAGGCAGGCAAGGAGGATGCATTCCACGACAATCTGAATTGGCTGTCGAGACTTGAACACAACTTCAAGTATCTCTCCAGCACTTCGCCATAGAACCTCGCGGTAATGTAAATTCATGACTCTTTGGGTTACCGCCATAGCCTTGAGCCTCACCCAGCCAAAGCCCATGCAAAAGAGCTACCTTGAAATCCTAAACATCAGCCAACCTAAGCGGAGGCAGATCGTTCACACCTTCGAGGAGCACATCGAAGCCCCTAACTGGACACCTGACGGGAAGTGGCTCATCTACAACTCCAAAGGACGGCTTTTCAGAATCAGCCCCAAAGGAGGCACACCAACACCCATAGACACCGGCTTTGCAGTGCGCTGCAACAACGATCACGGAGTATCACCTGACGGCAAATCTATCGTAATCAGCGACCAGACCCACGAGGATGGGTCTTCGCGCATCTACACGCTCCCGATCAGCGGCGGCAAACCAATACTCATCACCCCAAAAGCTCCATCTTTCTGGCACGGGTGGTCACCCGATGGCAAAACTCTTACCTACTGTGCTCAACGCAACCTTCGCTACGGAATCTTCACCATTCCCGCTGCTGGTGGCGAGGAAACTCGGCTTACCGTGAGCGATGGACTCGACGATGGTCCTGAGTACTCGCCGGATGGAAAGTACATCTACTTTAACAGCGATCGCTCCGGCATCATGCAAATCTGGAGGATGACACCTAACGGATCTGACCTCACGCAAACCACGAACGACGACTTCGGGAATTGGTTCCCACACATCTCTCCAGACGGCAAATCGATGGTGATCCTCAGCTACGACAAGTCGGTGATCGGACATCCACCCAATCAAGAAGTCCAACTTCGCCTTCGAGACATGAAAACCGGCTCAATCCGCCCACTCATCAGCCTTTTTGGCGGACAAGGCACTATCAACGTCCCGTCATGGTCGCCCGATAGCACCCAGTTCGCCTTCGTCAGCTATGAACGACCTAACGCCGACTGACGAGGAACTCAACCGCCTCAGCACCCTTTGCAGAGACGACCACGTTTTGGCTGGCCTTGACCTGGAGAGTCGAAAGGGTCTTCCACGAATCCCCAAAGCGGCCAATGACTCTCCACTTTCCAAGTGCCAATTTCCCTTTCCAAGAATCCTTCTTCCCAGCCGGAACCGCCACAATCGGTGCTGGTCGCCAATTTTCTCCAAAACGTGGGTGCGGAGCCTGACCACTGGTGGCAACATCGTAAAACGATGCGATCTCGCTCGTAAACTTCTCCAACACGCCTTTGCTGTACCACCAGCAGTGCCCACCACTCCCAGTCTGACGAGTCAGTGACGGGTGCTTTGCAACATCCTCCGCCTTCTGGTCGGGACCATCCCCCACCAATCTGATCCCCGCGATCAAGTCCTTGTTACGAGTGCCCATGAACCCGACCTGCTCTTTCCAGTCTCGTTCGAACGAGAGATAGTTCATCCTGTACACCTGAGGCACATACTCATCCCAAGTTGGCGAGTCCGTCCATCGACTCCACGCTGGCCAGTCAATCAAATAGTTGTCCAACGCCCAGGGATGAGGTCCTGGGGAAAGCGAGATAATAAAGTCCTTGCCTGCCGCCTCTCTCACCTCACGAACGAACCGCTTTGAGAACGCCTGAACCTTCTCGGTGCGCCAACGCACCCATTCGGGTTCCTTAGGATCTAACGGAGGACGCTGGCCGTCATGTTCGGCAGCGTAGAGCTTTTGCGTGAACTCATCATAACCCATGTCGATGTAGGGCCAAACGATTCGGTCATCCAACTGGATTCCATCTAGGTCGTACTTCTTGATCGCCTCTTTCACGATCCCAAGCAGTAGTTTCTGAGCATCCGGATGCAGCGGATTCATCCAGACAAATCCGTTTTTGGCTACTTCGTTGCCGTTTTTATCGAGACTCAGCCAATCCTTGCGCGCCCGAAGTTCGTTCTGCGTATCTTTCCAAGCCGCCATGAAGCCGTACTCAAACCATCCAACAAAAATCAGCCCATTGCGATGCGCAGCATTCAGCGTCTCGTCCAAAAGGTCTCGCTGAACAGACCCGCTTGGAGAATTTGAAACTTTGAGCGGAACTCCGGTCGCATTGCGCATCACTTCTGATGGAAACTCCGTGTATCCGTTCTTCCAACACTCGACGTACACCGTATTGAGCCCGATCTCCCGGAGCTTCTTCATCGAAGCCACTGTATGTGCTGGGGTGCTGATCGCTTCGTTGGCGGTGGTCGTCATCCAGGTTCCTCGCACCTCGGCTGGTGCCGAGCCTAAGATGAATGCGACGAGACTTGAAATCATTATCAGGGAGTATATCTGGGTAATGTTGAGGAAGAATGCCAATCAAACGCGCCCTCAAGGGCCAATACCGAGCTGCACTAGCAATGCTTCGTGAAACAATTGAGCTATGCCCAGCCGAAACCTGGATTGCCGGAGAGCACCCACGCAACTTTTGGCGAATCGCTTACCATGCGCTCCATTTCACTCATTGTTATGCAATGCCGACAGCAGAAGACTTTGTCCCCTGGGAGCTTCATCGCGACTGCACAGACCTTTGGGACGATGCGAATCCACCGATCCTGGAACCATACACACAGGAACAGATTCTGGACTACCTCAGCTTCATTGATGAGAGCATCTCGAGTTGGGTTGATCGGCTGGATCTCGATAGTCAAGAATCCGGTTTCAGTTGGTACCCAAACCTACCCAAGCTCGACCATCAACTCCTCAATTTACGTCACTTGGCCGGACACGCCGGTCAACTATCCGAACTCGTTATGCAGGCGGGGATTCACGAAGTCAGGTGGAGCACGAGAGTTCCGCGGTAGGTCTTTGGAATCATTACCGAATATGTGCCAGCTTTCGGATGCAAAATGTTTGTATTCCGCAGCGTTGCGGAATAAGTTAATTCCATGCAATTGAGATTCTTGACCTCCGCAAGCATCGTTCTTGGCCTAGCCGCGTGCGGCCTAGCACAGTCCAAATTCATCGGCCCCCTCAACGGTCCCACCTTCATGCCGGGTGAAGTGATCGTGAAGTTCAAGGAGTCAACCTCACCTCGAGCGCGACAAGCACTTTCGAAGCGATTTGGAGCGATGAATTCCGCATCACTTGCCGCTCCATCGTTCAACTCAACTTCCGCAACGGACACTGTCGTCCTGAGAATCTCTGGAGATGTCAAAAACACCATTGATGATCTGCGATCAAACGGAGATATCGACTACGCTGAGCCTAACTGGGTTTATCGAACCCAGGTTATCTCGAACGACACGCGATACACCAACGGCACCCTTTGGGGAATGTACGGAGCAGCGACTCCTTTGTTCAAAAATCAGTTCGGTAGCAACGCCGCAGCAGCTTGGAATGCTAACAAAACTGGATCAGCTAACGTCTATGTCGGAATCATCGATGAAGGGGTCATGTTCAACCATGAAGATCTGGCCGCCAACTTCTGGCTCAATACCTTCGACCCAACCGATGGTATTGATAATGACGGCAACGGATACGTTGATGACACCCGCGGATGGGACTTTGCCGGTGGCAACAATACCGTTTACGACGGAACTTCAGATGACCACGGCACCCACGTTGCCGGAACCATCGGAGGAGCCGGAGGTAACGGTAAGGGAGTTGCTGGAGTTTGCTGGAAGGTCAAGATGATCTCCGCAAAGTTTCTTGGAGCGTCTGGCGGAAACACCGCCAATGCAGTCAGAGCAATCGACTATATTACCGACTTGAAGGTTCGCCACGGTCTTAACATCGTTGCTACCAACAACTCATGGGGCGGTGGCGGATATAGCCAAGCGCTGGCCGACGCGATCACACGTGCAAACAACGCAGGGATTCTGTTTATTGCCGCTGCTGGCAACAATGGAACGAACAACGACAGCGTCGCGAATTACCCGAGTAACTACACCATGGCAAACGTCATTGCAGTCGGTGCTTTGACGAATACCGGAGCTCCGGCTAGCTTCTCCAACTTCGGACGTACGCAGGTTGATCTATTTGCTCCTGGCAGTGGAATCTGGTCAACTGTACCGGGCACCGGTAACACATCGGCGTACGCATCATACAACGGAACGTCGATGGCGACTCCACACGTCACTGGTGCGGCAGCCCTCTACAAGGCGATCAATCCTACGGCAACTGCAGCTCAAATCAAGTCTGCGATCCTGTCCAGAACTACTGCCACCTCCACGGTCAGCACCCGGTGTGTCACCGGTGGTCGGCTCAACGTCGGCGGCTTCTGAGCTCTGCTAATTTCCCCCCAACTTCCCAGAGGGAAAATGGGGGGATTCTTTGTTTGGATCATCTAAAAGGGATGCGAGCTCACCGAGTTGACTGGCGTTGCACAAACTCCATTTCAAAAGTCTCAAGTGCGCTTGGAAGATTTGGATTAGCGATTCGCTCTATCAGCCGCTCCCAAGCACGCGGGATCACCTCTCCGATCGGCGATCTCAAAGTCGAGATGGCGATTTCAAAGTCCTCAGCGTCCGGATGAGATCCGTATCCCATGACTTGACAGTCCTCCGGAACTCGTTTTCCGGCGGCTTTAACGGCTCTGACGGCGCCCATCGCCAGCATATCAGTCATCGCGACGAAGGCATCTGGAACCCCAGATGCGGCAACATACTCGCTTACCGCCTTGCATGCTCCAATCCGCGACTCCTCTTCAACGATCACGAATCGGGTGTGTAAGCCAGCTCCTTGCATGGCCGCTGTGTATCCGGCCCGGCGGCGCTCATATGGGAAGTCTCGCACTTGCCAGTCCATCGTGATGTAAACAACGTTTTGGCACCCAGAATCAATCAGTCTCTTGGTTGCCATTTGTACCGAGTCAGTCGCGTTCCACGCCACCGCATCGCCGTTATCGACCAACTCGTACCCAATCACTACCACCGGGGTTGTTTTTCCCTCTGCCGTTTCGCGATACCGCTCGACCGCTGCTCCAGAGTCCATCGCGAGAATTCCATCAACGGGCCACATGTTGGGTGCCACCGCCTGATCCGAAAGACCAGACTCTCGATCCAGTGGAACAATCATCAGTTCGTAACTAGTACGTTTCGCCTCTCGGGAAATCAGTTGTAGCATCCGGATGTAGCTCACAATGGGGCGGTCAACGGGCATCCATATCGCAATCACGTTGGTCTTGCCGCTACGAATCGCTTGGGCGTGTCGATTCGGTGAGTATCCCACCTCTTTGGCAGCGTCACGAACCTTTTGCCGCGTCGATTCCGGTAGCTTGACCGTTGGGTTGCCGGTCATCACGTGCGAAACTGTTTGAATTGACACACCTGCTACCGCCGCTACGTCATGCAAGGTGATTCGCTTCGAAGTTTGCTTTTTAGGTGGCATTATTCACTATCCAACCGCAAGGTTTATGATAATTATCATAACAGGTTTGATGACCACGGTGCGCGGTAATCTGTTATTAGCATGCCTTCAAGCCTTCCCCTCAAGCAGTTCCGTTCCGTCGGAGGATTTTGGGGGCATTACCAGAGTGCACTGGCGTCGAAAGGGTTAATCCATCAATGGAACCAAATCGTCGAAACTGGTCGTCTCCAGAACTTCCTTGACGTTGCCGACGGAAAATCTGGAACCCATCAAGGGTATCGATTCAACGACAGTGACGTTTACAAATGGCTGGAAGCTGCCGCCTACTCTCAGGTTCTCAATCCTAATGCAGCTGTAGAAGCCGCGATAGAACAAGCCATTCAAGCGATCATTGCCGCTCAGGCCCAGGATGGCTACCTTTTTACACTCATCCAGCTTAACAAGCCTGATTGGAAATGGCGCAACCTCGTCCACATGCATGAGATGTACTGCCTTGGCCACCTCATCGAAGCCTGCATCGCCCTCAACCAATTGGGCGACTCCCGACTGATGCCCGTTGCCCTCAAAGCCGTTGAGTGCATCACCAACACTTTTGGCCCTGACAAGCGCGTTGGATCATGCGGTCACCCAGAAATTGAAGTCGCCCTCTACCGACTTTGGCAAGAAACTGGTCAGAAGAAGTACGCCGAGCTTGCCGATTGGATGATCGATTGCCGGGGCCAGCGCCCGTCTCCCTTCGAAGAAGAGTTCAACAACCCCTCCGAGAACTGCATCGTCGACCTTGATCGATGCTGCGAGTGGAAGGGGGGCAAGTACTACGGTGAGTACCTCCAAGACGACAAACCGATTCGCGAACAAGACACGATTGTTGGACACTCTGTCCGTGCAGCCTATCTCTACTCCGCCGCCCAACTCTCGGCTGCTCGCCGCAAGGATCAGAACCTACAAAGCGCACTCGACCAAATTTGGGCGAATCTAACTGAAAAGCGAATGTACGTCACTGGAGGAATCGGGTCGACCGGCGACGGCGAAGGATTTACTGCTGATTACGATCTTCCCAATCTTAACGCTTACGCCGAAACCTGCGCCGGAATCGCATTGGCAATGTGGGCGCGCCGATCATTTGAGTCGAACCCCTCGACCGACGCTATTGATGTTCTAGAAAAGGTGATTTTCAATGGGATCTTAAGCGGAACGTCACTTGATACCACCAGCTACTTCTACGACAACCCTCTGGAGAGCCGTGGCAACACCGAACGACAGCCTTGGTTCGGATGTGCCTGTTGCCCGCCGAACCTTGCTCGTCTCATTGCATCAATCACTGACTACGCGATTCAATCCGACACCAAGACCCTCTACATTGGCTTCCCTCTCGAATGCGAGTTCATGTTAGCCAACGGTCTCGAGGTCAGCATCAAAACACAATATCCCCACAAGGGCGAAGCTGAGATCAAAGTTAAGGCTTTAAAGCCCACCCGATACCGACTCGCGCTGAGAATTCCTGACTGGGCCGAAGAAGTCACCACCACGCTTCCCGGTGCCCAACCCGCCGAATACGAAGAAGGCTTTGCGGTTTTTGATGAAGTGTGGGAAGGCGAGCGAACTCTTGCGGTGGAGTTCGAGATGGAACCAAGAATTCTTTCCTCGCACCCTAAGGTGCTTGAAAACCTTGGGCGAGTCGCAATCCAATACGGACCGACTATTTACTGCGCAGAGAGTCTCTCAGAAAGCGATGCGCCACAACGCATCAACTTAGACCTCAGCGAGGATATCCAACTCGGCTCCGCCCGTTCTAAGGGCGGCGCCCCAACACTTGAAGTTCAAGCCCTAAGGCAATCGGACGACGACGGCCCTCTTTACGAATATGACCAAGAGCCGAAGATAGTTCAAACAGCACTTAAACTCATCCCCTACCGGGAGTGGAACGGGAGTGGAAAGAGCTATATGCAAGTGTGGTTGAGAGTCTAACCAGGCATCAAGTTGGGAGAATACTGAGTGCTTGGCAGATGGCAAAGATCTGCCAGTCTAGTCACCAAAACCCCGACGGCATCGCCAAATTCTGCCGTCGACACTGGGCCATTATTTCCCGTCACTAACGGTCCGAGCGGCATCACGAGTCCCTTGGAAACGAGGAACTTGAGCTGAGTTGCGTCGCAATCCTTTCTCAGTCTCGTCGCATCAAAACTGGCCGGTCGTGGGCTGCGCTTGAACTGCTTTGCACTGGCATTCGCCAAACGAGCAAACTCCGTTAAGATTTCGTTCTTTGTGACGGGTTCACCACCCCCGACGAGCAACACCGGAGAGACCGATGGCAACTTGAGCCCCTTTGCCAAAACCGTCCAAGCTCGGTCCAACACTTTATGCGCTTCTGAGCGAGTCACCGGAGCCGTTGTCGATTTGACGACCTTTGGAGTTGGCTTCTTAAACTCAGAGATGTCCTGAGCGTTGCCCCCTATCGAAGCAACAACGGCGAGCAGAACAATTAGTTTTTTCATAAGGAAGTCAAAGCCCCACTATTGCGTATGTTATCCAAATCCTCGATCGCCATGCCGGTTCCCGTAGCTACACAAGTGAGAGCATTCTCGGCGACCCTGACGTCCACTTGTGTTACGTCCTGTAAGTAGCGATCCAATCCTCGAAGCAACGCGCCTCCACCCGTGAGTGTAATCCCGCGTTCAATCACGTCACTTGCTAGCTCAGGAGGAGTCTCCTCAAGCACCTGGCAAAGCTTCTCAGCGATCTGCCGAACTGGCTCATTCAATGCCTCTCGAATCTCGATCGACGAAATCTCAATGGTTTTAGGCAAACCGTGAATCATGTCACGCCCCCGAACCTCCATCCTCGCCTCCTGACTTGCTGGATAAGCCGTACCAAGTTTGATCTTGATTTCTTCGGCTGTCATGTCTCCAATCATCAAGTTGTATGCGTTTCGCACATGTCGAATGATCGCCTCATCCATTTTGTTACCTGCGACGCGGATGCTGGATGAGATAACAATTCCACCCAGCGAGAGAATGGCGATATCCGTGGTTCCTCCACCGATGTCAACGACCATATTCCCGCCCGGCGAATTGATCGGGAGACCAGCCCCGAGCGCCGCGACAAACGGCTCTTCAACCGTCATCGCGATCCCTGCCCCAGCTTCCTTTGCAGCCTTGATGACGGCGCGGCGCTCAACATTTGTGACTGCTGCCGGAACACAGATAAGCGTTGTGGGAGCAAATCGAAATGGCAGTCTCGTGCCGCAAGTCTTTTGAATCACATGCTCGAGCATCTTTAGCGTAATCGTATAATCCGCGATGACGCCATCTTTCATCGGACGTACGGCTCGAATATTGCTTGGAGTGCGCCCCAGCATCTCCCGTGCGTCGTTTCCGACGGCTAAAATCTTGCCCGTTGTAATGCTCTCTGCCACAACGGTTGGTTCGGATAGGACAATCCCTTTTCCGCGCCGGTACACCAAAAGGTTTGCGGTTCCGAGGTCGATTCCTAACTGGGGGACAAATCTCAACTTAGCCTCAGGTTACCTGCTCTAACCCTCTTGAACCCGCGAAGCTTCTGCGCCTAACTCGGTCAACTTTCGCTCAATCGAATCGTATCCTCGATCAATCCAATGAATGTTCTGCACGAGGGTTTCTCCCTCGGCCACGAGCCCCGCTAAGCACAATGCCGCTCCGGCTCTGAGATCACTCGCCTGAACTTTTGCTCCCCGAAGTTTGTCAACTCCGACAATAAACGCTGATCTCCCTTCCTGCCGAATATTTGCTCCCATTCGGCTCAGTTCTGGTAGGTGCCCGGTGCGTGATTCATAGATAGTTTCCTCCACCACTGAAGTCCCTTTAGCAACACAAAGTGCCGCCGCCATCGGCTGTTGCACATCCGTCGGAAATCCTGGGTGGGGCATGGTTTTTATATTGACCCCTTTTAGTCGATTGGGGGCGTTAACCGTGACCGAAGTCTCCGTTGTCTCAACTTCTGCCCCGGCCTCTCGCAACTTATTGACAACTGCGGTCTGATCGTCGGCATTAATCTCTCTGACCGTCACATGTCCGCCAGTCATCGCTCCCGCGATGAGGAAGGTGCCTGCCTGGATTCGGTCCGCAGGAATCTTATATTCCGAACCCCGGAGTTGCTCGACTCCTTCGACGGTGATCATTGAGGAGCCCTGACCCGAAATCTTTGCTCCGAGTGAAATCAAGAATTCCGCGAGTGCAACAATTTCCGGCTCCATCGCCGCGTTTTGGATGATGGTCGTACCATGAGCCATGCTCGCCGCGCACATGATATGTTGCGTTGCTCCGGCGCTTGGCATGTCCAAATAGACCTCAGCACCTTGGAGGACTCCGGCGGAAGCCTCGTAGACTCCGCCGTTTAGTTCGATCTTGGCGCCCAATGCGTGAAGTCCTTTCAGGTGGAGGTCCACTGGTCGAGCCCCGATCTTGCATCCGCCTGGAGCCGCCATTCTCAACGACCCAACCCGCGCCACCAACGGGCCGAGCATGTAAAACGAGGTCCGAATGAGCCGAACCATATCCTCATCTGGTTCGGCTGAGTGCAGATCAGAACAGTCAAGCCGGAGATCACTTCCCCTCCATTCTGCCTTAGCTCCAAACGCCTCCAACAGCTGAACCTTGATTTGGGTATCGCTGATTACCGGGACGTTCTTCAGCAGAACCGGAGTCTGAGCCAACGGAACCGCAGAAAGTACTGCTAACGCGATGTTCTTGCTTCCTGCAACCTCGATGACTCCTGAGAGCCGTTTCCCACCCTTAATCAATAATGCGTCCATGAGCTAGATCCGACCCGTCCGTGGGGATCACCTAAGTTAGGGATTTTACCCCCGCCGAGCAACCCCGCCCCATGGAGAAGCATTTAGCTAGCTAATGGCAAAGACTGGAGTTCCGGGAAATATGGCAAGAAATCCCGCCATTCATCTCTTCCCTGAGCCTTCATGTAGGTTGGCAATGAAAGATAGGGAACAAACGAGGGGCGCTTTGGCTTGCGCGCCAACTTCATGTTGGCCTGTTGTGGAGTCTTATCCGCCTTCTTCAAATTGCAGCGGCGGCAACAAGCCACCAAATTGTCCCAAGTGTGCGGACCGCCTGCCCAACGAGGAACCACGTGGTCAATCGTCATCTCTTTAGCCTTAACGCCACAGTACTGACAGATATGGTTATCCCGAGCCAACACTGCATGTCGCGACAACCGCAACTGCGGATGCGGACGACGTACCAAATACTTCATCCGTAAAACTGCCGGCGAATCGATCTCACCATGCGTTGTATAGATCGGCTCATCTCGCTGAACCAATACATCCGCCTTGCCAAGCATCAACAAAGCCATCGCCCGCCGAGCATGACACACGTTCAAAGGCTCATAGTTACTGTTTAAAACTAGTACTTCTTGCACTGCCATCTTAATTCACTTTTAACAAGCTAAAACGCACACAGCCCAGTCACGCAATGTGCTGGGCTGTGTTGATTCGGGCGGCGGCGCGGGAGATTCGGCGTATAGCCGTATCCCGCCACATCTGTGGCGGAACGCTCACCCCCCTCCGTATCAACACACGTTTCATCTTGCTATTCTTGTTTGACGATTGCTGTGCGCAAAAAGAAGCAACAAACAATCTTCGAAACTGCTGGGTTAACGAACATTTTATGGTCCTGCCAAGAACCACACCATGTTCCCCGTCAAAGTATTGGCTGTTTGAACCTAAATGCGACCGGACCGAAGAAGACCAGCACGCTCTCCCAGAAGCCCCTTCCGCTGCAGGGATTACCAGTTTCGTTTACCAGCTACAGCCTTTACTAGGTCGGGAAAGTCAGCTCATGAGGAAAACCAAAGGTGTCATGGTAGATCAGAACGATTTTCGGGGACAGCGGATCGCACGAGCAGAGTTTGCGAGGCGCGGAATAGACATTTCTCGCTCCGACCTTTATGTTATGCACGGTGTGCTCTATATGCGAGGCGAAGTCAAAGCAATGCCAAACGCCACCTTTTTTGACATAGCAGCAGAGATGGGTCTCGTCACAAAGATCTTGCGTCAGCGTCCAGAGATTCGAGATCTCGTCCTGGAAGTCAAGATCGCAGGCGAGACTACTGAGCCGATCGAAGCAGCCGCATGATTTCACCAACTGCATAAAAACTCCCCGAAACGAGATACCCCTCCGTACCCTCAGCGTGGTCAGCCGCCTTTATGGCGGCGACCGTGCTGTCAAAGGTACTGGTCTGAAGTCCTAGCTTTTGAATCGTAATCGAAAGCTCGTTAGGAGTCATCGAACGGGGATTATCAACTGGGACAACCCAGAACTCCTTGACGAAGGGAGCGATCCTTGGATAAAACTGCTCCGGATCATGCCCCTGAAGCATTCCGGTGACACAGATCAAGTCCCGCTTACCGTCCTGTGCCAGCATTGCAGCGAGCACTTTCGCCGAATCCGGATTGTGTGCACCGTCAAACACCCACTCCGAATTCCGATACTCCAACCGCTGGTAACGACCAGGAATTGCTGCAGTTGCAAACCCTCGCTGAACTGCTTCAGGGTCTCGCAGGGCACCACCAAGCTCGATTGCAGCGTAGGCAACTGCGGCATTGTGCTGTTGAACTGCCCCAAAAAGGCTGGGCTCAAGCTCAATTCGTGAAGTCGGAGTTTCAATGGTAACCGTCCCGCTTGGATTGACTTTGTAGTTGACTTCGATTCCTACCCTCCAAATATCAGCCCCAACCTCCGCCGCCTGCTTCTCGATCACCCGAAGCGGACCTGGATCCATTTCGCCGATCACGGCAGGCTTTCCTGGCTTGAGAACCCCTGCCTTCTCGAAGGCGATCTCTTCAACCGTGTTCCCCAGAATGCTCACATGATCGAGACCGATGCTCACAATCGCCGAGCAAGCAGGGTCGATGATATTGGTGGCATCCAGCCGCCCTCCTAATCCGACCTCCAATGCGACAAATTCGCACCCGTTTCGCCTCCAGCACTCGAGCCCAAGTGCGGTCTTGAATTCAAACTCTGTTACTCCGCCATACTCTGTCTCACTCAGGCTTTCTCCGATAGGCTTCAAGGACTCAGTGATTTCAGCAAGTTGGCTCTCCGAAATGTAATCTCGGCCGACCTGAATCCGCTCTCTTGGATCGACAACGTAGGGGCTAAAGAAGGCACCTGTCGATATTCCCTGCTCCACCAAAGCGCTCTGAATCATCGCCGTCGTCGAACCCTTACCATTTGTTCCGGCAACATGAATGAACTTTTGCTCAGAAGGAAGCAGCGAAGCCCGCCGAGCAAACTCTTCCATGCGGTCTAGTCCCAGCCTCCAACCGCGAGGAGACAGGCTTGCGATGTATTGAACAGCCTGATCGTAAGTCATTGACCGCGCCGTGCTTGCTCCTCGTCCATTAGCTTGTTGAGATAAACGAAACCACCGACAACAAGGGCCAGCAATACAGCCGACAACAAAATTTCGCCTGGCCGCACCAGTTTCAGAACGTAGCGACCTTGGGGAGAATAGCGAGCAAAAATCGCAATGAGCAGTCCAAGTCCCGCCATCGAACCGTACAGAACTCCGAATAGCTTCCAACCCCTCAAGCCCGACCCCCAACTCGACCCTTCAAATATCCAATCAGCAACGCAATATCCGTCGGCCTCACCCCTGGGATCCGCGAGGCTTGCCCCACTGTCGTGGGGCGAATCCTGCTGAGCTTCTCTTTACTTTCAAAGCTCAAACTGTTCACCGACTCGTAATCCCAATCATTCGGAATCCGAAGTTCATCCAGCTTCTGTGCCTTCTCGGCCATTCGCTTCTGCTGAACGACATAGCCGCTGTAGAGAGCCTGTAACTCGATTTGATCTCTCGCCTCTCCGCTGGTAGGAATTCCGAGTTCGATTCCCATTTTTGAGGCAATCTCCTCCACCTTTTCTAGCCTAATTTCAGGTCTTCGCATCAAATCAAACAGCGAAGTCTTCTGCTTGGAAGCATTCAACCCGAGCTCACCAAAGACATCCTCATCTGCAATCGAAACATAATTGGATTCCAAAGCAAAGAGTCCTCGCTGAATGATTTCCTGCTTGCGGTTGAACCGCTCCCAACGAGGATCATCGCACAGTCCTACGCTTCTGCTCAACGGAGTCAGCCTCTCATCCGCATTATCGTGCCTTAGTAGAAGACGATGTTCCGCCCTCGCCGTCAACATTCGATACGGGTCCTCGACCCCTTTCGTGGTGAGATCGTCAACCATCACGCCAATGAAGCTGTTCGTCCGAGAAAACTCGACAGGCTCATCATCGCGCGCCCACCGCGCGGCGTTGATTCCTGCGACGATTCCTTGTCCGGCGGCCTCTTCATATCCACTTGTACCGTTCAACTGCCCGGCCAAAAACAGACCTGGACACAGTTTTGACATCAACTGTGGGGTGAGCTGTAGCGGGTCCGCCATGTCGTACTCAACCGCGTATCCTGGTCGGAGCATCACCATGTTTTCAAGCCCCCGCATGGTCTTGAGAAGTTCTTCTTGAACCCAAGCTGAGAGCGAAGTCGAGACCCCCTGAACGTAAACGTCCTCACCGCTCCAAGTCTCTTGCTCAAGAAAGACCGGGTGCGAATCCTTGTCCGCAAACCGAACGATCTTGTCCTCAATACTTGGACAATATCGGGGCCCGACTCCCTCGATTTGTCCGCTGAACATTGCGCTTTCCTGAAGGTTGTTCTGAATCACTTCATGGGTACGAAGGTTGGTGTGAGTCTGCCAACAAGGCAAGAGCGGCCGCTCGGGGAACGAACGGTCGTGCAAAAAGCTCATTGCCCCCGCATCCTCCTCGCTCTCCATCAACTCTGTCTTCGAGAAATCAATCGAAGACAAAGCGATTCTCGGCGTCGTCCCTGTCTTAAACCGCCTCAACCTAACGCCAAGCGAACTCAAGCATGCTGACAACCCAACCGCCGCCGCATCCCCGTGCCGAGCCGCTACCGTCTGCTTCTTTCCTTCGTGACACAAACCATTGAGGAACGTTCCCGTCGTCAAAACAACCGAGCGTGCTTCGATAACCGAACCATCTAGTAGCTCGACTCCTTTCACCCCAAGGTCGGTCCAGAGCACCCGTTCAACCGCCGCCTCGATCACCGTCAAGCCATCCTGCCGAGCAAAGACTCCCTGCATGAGGACCGGATATAGATCCTTACAAACGTGCGCCCGGAGTGTCTGCACCGCCGGCCCTTTTCCAGTGCCAACCCGCCGAATATGAGTCAGCGCAAAGTCCGTCGTCACCCCCATCTGCCCGCCTAAGGCGTCCACTTCTCGAGCAATATGGCCCTTCGCCGGACCCCCGATGGAACAGTTACATGGCAAGTGACCAATGCGGTCTTTCCGCATCGTAATGCAAGCCGTGCGGAGTCCCATCCGAGCTGAGGCTAGTGCCGCCTCAATCCCGGCATGCCCGGCGCCAACCACGATCACATCAAACCGGTTCACTCCCACCTCTCCGCCAAAACTTCTGCGAGCGAAGTCAAAAGAGATTCATCTGAAGTATCAAAAGCCCCAACCGTGTGCCCGTCAATGTCAATCTGACCCAAAACTTCGGAGCCCTTTCGAATTAAAACCACAATCTCCGAACGAGTCTGCAGAGAGCAAGCCAGATAGTTACTTAACTCTCGAACATCGTCAATGACCTGGTTGGCATCCTCCGCCACCGCCGTTCCACACACGCCCCGCCCAACCGGAATCTGCGTATGGTCCGTCGCCGCCCCAACATAGGCGTCAAGTTTCAGCATCGACCCCTCCAGCCGGTAGATTCCGCTCCAGTTATAGGTGTCCAAGGTGTCCAGTTGCTGCATCGCAAATAGCCTCAACTCGTAGCCCGACAAAGCCGAGCCCCTGACCGCCTCAACTATCGCATGCGAAACCTCTTGGGAAACCACTAATCTATTATGAACGCAAGTACAAATAACTCCCCCGAATGGGGCGAGTCGGTGAGACTCCGGTCGACCCGTTGGGCTGCTGTAATCGGAAAGCCTTTTGATATAATCAGGAAGGAATGATCCGAAAAATCAACGGCTGGTCGAAGGCGTTTGTTCTAGTCTTTTTTCGAACGCTCCTCGGAATGATTGCCTTTGCGATCATCCAAGCCCTTTTGCGCAAGGCCCTTCAGCCGATTTCAGATCCAGTTTTCGATTGGGCGGGAGCCAAAGGAACCATCCCTCGCTGGATCGCGGTCCTAGGAATCTTTGCTCTACAGTTTTGGCTCAGCTACAAGATCCTCGTGCTCATCATAAACTTCTTCTTCGACAACGATGAGAACTCGTATCTCGCAAATCGCCGGTGATGTAAGAAAGAGGACCCGTTCCTAAAGTCTAACCCGCAGTCCCGACCGTGCACTTTCCAGCGCCGCCTCGGCAACCCGCAAAGCTGCAACCCCATCCGCCAAGGAAACCGCCACCGGAGCCTCGCCCCGAATCGCCGCTACAAACGCCTTCATCTGCCCAAAAAACGGATCATCGTCCGGCATAAAGTGCCCGTCGACGCGTCCCATCCCTCGAACCGTTCCTGCTGTTCGGGAATCCCATTCGAGCATCCCAGAGGAACCGCAAAACTCAAACGACATTCCCGGGTCTTCAGGATCCATCCAGGTCGACTCCACATGCGCCACCGCCCCCGAAGCCATGGTCAGCGTCGCCAAACCGTAGTCCACTCCCGAACCAGTTTTTGCCCCAACTGATCGAGCGACAACTTCCGTCACCGCTCCAAATGTCCACAGCAAGAAATCAAAATCATGAACCCCAAGATCGATGAACACCCCGCCCGATTTCGAATGATCCTCAAACCAAGCCCGTCCTGCGCCCGGTAGACCGCCACCGCGCGACATCCGCAACGCCGCCGGAAGCCCAATCTCGCCCGCCTTAACCAGCTCATGAGCGCGGAGGTACATCGGGAACCATCTCAGAACCTGCCCGACTGTGCACACCAGTTCTGGTATCGATGATGCCGCCTCAGAAATCGGTAGAGCCTCCGCCGTCGACAATGTCACCGGCTTCTCAATAAACACGTGCTTCCCGGCGTTAAGCGCCGCCACCGCGTAATCCGCGTGCAGGTCACTCGGAGTTACCACTGCCACCGCATCGCTCTTCTCCAAAAGCTCATCAAAGGAAGCAAACGATGAACCCCCAACTTCCGAAGCAAACGACTCGGCCGAGGCGGACACAACATCAAACGCCCCCACCGAAACCTCGGGCAACCGCATCAAATGCCGAGCGTGAACCCGCCCCAGCCGCCCTGCTCCCACAAAACCAACCCGAATCATGGACTCATTATGACAAGTTCCCTAGTGGTCAAAGACCGGATCCCTCGGGTTCCGCGATCCCGATCAAAACAGTGGAACGAATCCATCGACTGATCCGTACCGAACATAGATGAATCGTGCGGATCAGCCGGGTCAAATCCCAGGACTCAAGGGGCCATCTGTGTTGGAACGCGCGCTATTTCCGCTCAGGCTCGTCTTCCGGCCCGGCCATAAAAACATCCCCTACAACTGCCTGAACCCTCGCGTTGTCCGCGAACTTCTCGCGCTACGACGCAGTTGGACCGTCATGGTCTCGCGCCAAAAAGGGGTACTCAAAGACAATGAGCTGAAGACGATGCTGAACGTTTACGGCTCAGCCTGGTTCAAAGAATTTTGGCTCCTATTCGGACTTCTCCTCGTTGGGATGCTCGTCATCATGGGTGTCTCAACCGTCGCATTCGGCATCACCGGTGCGGTTGTCTCTTCGCTTCTGACTTATGCTGGATACGTGTGGGTGGTCGGCTCAACGATGAACGTAATCCGCCCCGGCGAACTGGAGAAGCTGCTTCCCTACCTCCGCCTCGACGGAGCCGATAGGGCCTACCTGGAAGCCACCGGTGCGCTTGCGAACGCTACCCTCGAACATTCACAGAGAGTCGAGATACTCAGCATCCTCAACCGCCTGCTCGAACAAGATTATGCCCTTCAACAGCAGCTCGGAGTGGCTTACTCCACTTCGCACTTAGAAAGCCAATCTGATCTCGCAACGCTTCAATCAAAGGTGGCTGAAACGGCGGGGTCTGCACTTGGAGAAGTCTATGCCGAAACTCTTCGGTACGCCCAAGAAAGAAGCAAGTTTGCCGAGCAAGCTGAGACGAAGGAAGAGCTCATTCACGCGACGAGAGCACTCATCCTTCAAAAACTCTGGAGTATCCGAACCTCATTCTCCCATCCCGGTGACTCCAGTTCAGCAGAACTTTCCGCATCTCTTGCTCTGGACGCTGTTAACTTCGACAGCCACAGCCTCATCCGCGCCCTCAACGAAGTCCAGTCTCTTCAAGGCGAATAGCGAACTTCATTCTTCAATACAACGAAGTCGACGCTTTAAAGCCGACGCAGACTTTATTCGCATAGTCAACCCGTACGACTCAAGCCCGGGATACCCGCTATACGTGGCAAATCCAAGCAGAAGCAATGCGGGAATCTGCATCAAAATCCACCATCCACGATCTCCGACCGCCAACAGCTTTCCCAGGACAATTGCAAAGAGAATCCATCGGCTGGTCCCGTGAAACACTCCGAGGTAGCCATATCTCAGGAACAGTACAATGTCTGTTCCGTGCTTCACGAGGAATCGCTGATCCAGTTTTCGATAACACGGCGACAAAAGAACAAACGCGGAGCAGACGCCGAATAGTGCGGCAGACTGGGCCAACCCAATCGGCTTGCCTTGGAGTACAGAACCAGACGAAGTGACCCAAGTCGAGGCCAAGATGATGGATATCCTGACACAGGTCAACCTCCAGAAATGTATCGCTTTCATTGCGCCACCAGTTTCCTCATTTTCCGGAGCCTGATGAGAACCGGCGAGTAGCCGGCTCCGAGTGCGACCCAAAGAATCGTCCAAGGAAAAATGCCGAGTAGTCTCCAATAGTTTCCTTCGATCACGGGGACAATGTTTGAGCCAATAAAGGTTCCTACAAGTGTAGGTACAAATCGTCGCATCGGTCTGCGAAGTCCGGCATCAAACCACCTAAAGACTTGGAAGCGGTGCCGAGACGCGAAAATCAGGTCTTCGAAGTACTTGACCGTCAACATCGCTCCCCCGATCGCACTGAGGAAGGCGTAGACCCACACCGGATCGTTCGTCGAAGGCTTTGCAGCAGGTCCGAGCGCCCGAAAAAGACCCACAAAGCAAACCCAAGCAACTGCGCAAAGCATCACGCGAATCAGCACGAAGCCCAATGCTGCCAGCTTTTCACTTAAAGTTGCATCATCCAGCACCGGATTCATGCAGCCATTTTACGCCAAAGTAACGTAATTGCCGCTGCATGCCCCGGCATTTTCAAAGTCTTGGTTGACAAAACCGCTTGTTCGTTGCTTAGAAGTTGATGATGTAAGGAATCCTGTTAAAGGCGCACACGAGTCCCCACCCTCAACCAAGATCACCGTCATTTGACCATGCAAAACACCGACCCAACGTGACCCAACTTTTCAAGAATAAATGATAAACATTGAACCTAAAGACCCATCATTTCGCCCGACTGTTCTCTCTAAACTTAGAACTCAAACCCAAGAACCCAGATCCGCCTTATGCCAAAACGAAGTACTCGTCAAGCCGCTTACAGGTGCTCTGACTCGGATCGTCGTAGATCTCCAACGCCCTCACCAACGCCGACGCCGTATCGATCGAAGTGACACACGGAACTCCGGTCTCGATACAAGCTCGCCGAATCTGGGCCGCCTCGCTCTCACTCGTTTCGGTGAGCGAGGCCGTATTAAGCATCATCGAAACCCCTCCTGACTCGATCAATTCCAGCAGATTCGGCGAGCCCGCCTGAATCTTCTGCACAACCTCACAGTCCACGCCATGCGAGGCTAAGTAAGCCGCCGTCCCTGGAGTGGCAACCACCCGGCGACCGTTCGCCAGCAATCGACGACCGATGTCCACCGCCTGGTCCTTGTCCTGATCGCGCACAGTCAGACAAACCGCGCCGTCACCCTTGAAGTTGACGCCCGCCGCGACAAACGCCTTGTAGAGAGCCGCCTCGTAAGTCGAGTCAACTCCCAAAATCTCGCCTGTCGACTTCATCTCCGGTCCAAGCATTGGCTCCACCTTGCGAAGCTTCTGGAAAGAGAAGACTGGAGCCTTCACCGCGTACACAGACGATGGCCCGGTCGGTGCCGAGTCCAAGACCCCGCCCTGGAAGATAGGCGCCCACTTTGCGCCATTGTCACCAGCATACGAGCGTCCCGAAGTCCCTAAAGACCACAAGCCTGTTGTGTAACCCAACGAAACTAGGGACTCGCCCATCATGCAACGAGTAGCCACGTCGACCATTGGAATGCCCGTCACCTTACTCAGGAACGGAACCGTCCGCGAACCCCGCGGGTTGACCTCAAGAACATAGGCTTCGCCATCGACGATCACAAACTGGATATTCACCAACCCTCGAGCTCCAAGCTCGCGAGCAACCCCGATCCCAATCGAGACCATCTGCTCAATCTCGGACGCGGACAACGAAACCGGCGGATAGATCGCCATCGAATCGCCGCTGTGAACGCCTGCACGCTCGATGTGCTCCATAATCCCCGGCACCAAAACGTCCGTTCCGTCCGAAATGAGATCAACCTCGGCTTCCTTTCCGAGCAGATACTTATCAACCAGAACCGGTTGACCAGGGTTGGCGGCTTCCGCTTCGTTATAGAACCCCTCCAGCTGAGACTCTGAGAAGACGATCTCCATCGCCCGTCCGCCTAGCACAAACGAAGGGCGAACCAAAACGGGATAGCCGACTTCAGCCACGACCTCTCGGGCTTCAGCCAAGGATCGAACCGCCCGCCCCTGAGGCCGTTTCACGCCCAGTTTCTCCAGCAAAGCGTCAAACTGCTCCCGGTCCTCTGCCGCCGCGATAGCCTCAGGCGAGGTCCCCAAAACCTTCTGTCCCCGACCTTCCAGCCCCTCAGCAAGGTTAATGGCCGTCTGACCACCAAACTGGCAAACGACGCCGATCGGCTTTTCGTGGGCGATAACGTCCAGAACGTCTTCAAGGGTCACAGGCTCGAAGTAGAGCCCGTTGGACGTGTCAAAGTCGGTGGAAACCGTCTCGGGGTTGTTGTTGACCAGAATGGCCTTGTAACCCATGTCACGCAAAGTCCAAACGCAGTGAACGCACGAATAGTCAAATTCTATTCCCTGTCCAATACGAATCGGGCCGGAGCCAAGGACGAGAACTGTTTCAGCCATTAAAAAGAGAGTTTACCGTCCGGGTTGAGCAACCGTGCCGACTCTTCGCGCAAAGGCTGAAATCCCATCTCATCCGCATAGCATCGCGCCATGTGTTGAACCACGATTCCCGTCGCAGTCGCAACGTTTAAAGATGCCATTACCCCAAACATCGGAATCGCCACTATACCATCGCACTGATCCGCCAACTGCCCAGGGAGCCCCATCATCTCGGAGCCGACTACCAGGGTGCAGGGCCAAGTGTATTCAAACGTATCAAACGCCACAGCCCGTTCGTTGAGAGTCAGAGCCACGCACTGTCGCCCCGCCGTCTTCGCCAAAGAAACCGCCTCAAACTCGTTAGCCCAGACCCAAGGTTGCCACTGATCCGCTCCACGGTGACCACTGAAGTCTTCTGCCCCATCCGACTCCTTCGAGAAGGTCACCCGCTCCAACATAAATGCTTCTGCCAACCGCAGAATTCCACCATGGTTAACCTCTTTTCCCAGAGGGCAAACAACAAGTTCGATTGGCATACGCGGCCGCTCGTGATACCCCTCCCGCAAGGACTCCGAAGAGGACCACGCCCAACGATTCAAAGCCCGCATCCGGCGGACACGCTCGCGGTAGTTGATGCGCATGTAAGTATTGTGAACGGTGAGCCAGGAGCGGTGAACAGCAAAGAAATCAACCGTTCACCGCTCACTACTCACCCCAAACCCAGCAAACCTACCGTGCAACATTGTTGCCAGGTAGGGAAATTGCCAGGTGAGCTGACTAAGTGCGCACGGACGCGAACCAGGAAAGCCGGGGTGATATGGATGTCACGACGAAATATGAAGGTTGTTAAACTTCTCGAACCAGAAATGTGCCTGCAATGCAGATTCGCACAGATCGCGGATGTCGAGACCGCTACGGCCGGCAAGCAGAGAATGATCTACTGCCGACGGCTGGACTGCGACAACTGGGATATGAGCAGTGCCGAACAAGCCACGGATGTTCAAGTTCAGGACGAAGCCGCTTAAAGACAGCGATCCGGCTGCTACACCGGAGGGTTAGAAAAAATAAGACTTAACAACGAAAGGGGTTAGTGTTTTAGGGATGTGAATGGAGGGTTCACATCCCATTTTTTTTCTCGAATCTTCATTCCCGTCTAACCGCCGAACACTTCGGGCGCTGGATAGCGGACTTACTGGCCGCAAGAGTGCATAAACATAGCAAGGATTTTGGTGGGCGGTGAGGGATTCGAACCCCCAACCCTCTCGGTGTAAACGAGACGCTCTACCGTTGAGCTAACCGCCCTTTCGCACCCTCTACTGAACTTCGGCATACCCTCCGAGCGTATATACTCTGGATGCCTCCCGGTCGGGTGGAGCAATGAAGATACCCGAAGGACTGCCGACAATCAATATTGGAGGTTGTGGAAAATGATACAAACGCTGTACAATGGCGGTTCCAGGATGAAAAATGTGCTCACTGCCCTGGCGCTATGGATGGCGCTGTGTGCCGGAGCTTTCGCCCAAGTGCGGAATGCAACGGTGACCTATACCTACCTGGGTGTCCAGCTTCGTGGATACCGTGTGGGCGAAGAGTTCATGATCCCACTTGATCGCATCGTTGAACTCGGCTGGTCTGCGAACTCAAGTGCAGTTGGAGCGAAGATATCCGCCGAAGGCAAAACCTTCCAGGTCGCAACCAGGCAAATTGAAGGGAGCACTTGCGTTGCGCTGCGAGATCTGATCCAAAAGATGGATGGCACTTCTACCTGGATGCCGGGCGGTTACGACGCTCTTGAGGTCGTGAGCTCAATCAAGTCAGTTTCTGTCAAGTCTGGTGAAATCTCGATCAGCGCTGGACTCAAAATCAGACCGACGATTTCCCTGATGGGCACAAACGACCCGAAGGTCGTTATCGATCTCGAGGGAGCTCGACTATCACCGAGCATCGAACTCGATTTGGATTCCTCCGCCAAGGTGAGTCAGTACAGACCCAATAACGTCAGAATTGTGCTCGATTTGCCGTTCACTCCACTTTTGCCCCAAGGGCAACTGGCAAATGCTCAGAACATTGTCATCGATTTTAATCCCGCCGAACGAATCTCTACGGATCCAGTGAAAACTGACCCTCCCAAGGTAGCCCCGCCTAAGGTGGATCCAGTACCAACGCCCCCCTCAGGTGACCTTGCGGTTCAAAAAAGAACCGAAAGTGAACTATCGACTGAGTTGTTTATCACCGTTCCAAAACCAGGCTGGAAAGGTATCGCCACAGTGCGACGCCCGGAACGAGATGTAGTCGAAATCGCGATGCCGACGATGAATGCCAAACTCGGCGATGTCGAAAAGGATCTGAGCAAGCATATCAAGTCCGTTCAACTACGACAAGACACAGGACTCACCGTACTCAGTTTTAAGCTTTCTGCGCGAATGGGCGCGGTGATGGAGCCATCCACAGAGGGGTTCAAACTTACTTTCGTGCATCCCACTGGGAACGGTAGCCTTAGGGGCAAAGTTATTGTGATTGACGCGGGTCACGGCGGAAAGTTCCCCGGTACAGGAAGCGGTCAATACACCGAAAAGGTACTGAGCCTAGCTATGGCAAAAACGGTGAGGAGGGCACTGGAAGCGGAGGGCGCCCAAGTCATCATGACGCGGGAGACAGATACCAACTTCCGGGAGAGCTTAGCCGACGATCTGATCTACCGGTCGGAAGTTGCCAATCGCAACAGTGCAGACATCTTTCTATCCTTCCACTACGATGATTCCGGCTCCAAAAAGACGCCGCCGAGCGGAACGAAGTCAATCTATCATGGTGGTCGCGACGCGGACAAGTATCTTGCTCAGTGTATTCAGGAGTTCATTAAATCTGAAGGGCCACTGCCAAACCTTGGTGCCGTTGATGACCACAAGTTTGCTCAAGATAGCGGCTTTTCGGTGTTGCGAAACTCCAAAATGCCCGCCATCTTGATGGAATGTGCCTTTGTACGCAACCCCAACGACCGAAAGGTCATTTTGACCGAACAATTCCGAGAGGGCATAGCAAAGTGTGTCGTCAAGGGACTTAAACTATTCTTTGGACAAAAATGAAAACGTCTCGCCGTAGCTTCCCTTGGACAATCCTAGCCACTGCCGCAGTCGCGGGTGCCAGCTTTGTCGGCATTGCCAGCTATGTGAACGGCAACCGCACTCAGTCGCTTCAGTCGGACGAAGTTCCCGTATCGGTTCAAGATGTGACGCCAGGCGGAGGAACCGCAAAAACTCATTCGAGTGCCCAAGGCGATGAACACATGAATAAGCCTTCAGAGGCCGACATGTGGGTGACTCAGGTAGATCTTAATCAAGCAGTGAAGAATGCCGGATTCGAAAGCGCCAGGGTCGTCGGATTGCAAATCGAAAACCATATTGCCACCGTCGATATGAACTCCGCCATAATCGACACTCTAGGCTCTTCGGGCGAGGGAGAACTCATTGATACGCTAAAGTTAGCCCTCAAAAAAGATAAGCGGGTCAGACACTTTCAAATTAGGATCGACGGCGAAGTCCAAAAAACGCTAGGGCATACCGATCTCAGTTCACCCGTTTCGGTGCGCTAGAAGCTTTATTGAGGCCAATAACAGCCATTACCACACCGTAAATCCCCAATACAGTCCATAGCAGCGCCCAACCGGCAGCTGGAATTCCAGTCTCCTTGGCGAGCAGGGCCGCGTCCGTATTCTCCGCCCTTGCTCCGGTTAGAAGCAAGAGGTCTCGCAGTGACTTGAACCCGTTTATGCATTGCTGAACACCCAGAAACTGAGCGACGAGCAATATATCCTTGGGCTGAAGCTTGGCGGCAAGAACCATAAGGAATACTCCCCAAAAGATTCCTATCGGCCAGCCGACGACATCTCCACGCACCCAGGCGATATTGACCAGCAAGATCATGACGCCAAGCATCTGGCACCATTTCCGAGCAGCTCGTTCATGGATTGAGGAACGAACCATGAACGCTCCAAATAGTGAAGCTCCTATGTAGCCAGCGGAGAATATCAGCGGTACAAAGCCGCCGTAGGTCACCGTCAGACCTTCTGAGTTTCGAAACACAAGAATCTTATCGACACTTCCTCCAGTCAGCACTGCCGCGAGAGCGTGAAACATCTCATGGAGATGCGTATTGAGGTAATCGAAAGGTAGCAGGATGCCACGAATAATCGGGATGAATGGCAAAACGACGGACGCCATCACCGCAATCAAAAAGGCATTAGTCGCTGGATTTCGTTTCAATCGCTTCCCTCTTCGCTGCTCTTCGTTTGCCAAAGAAGTCATAGAGCATACAAATCAGTACGGCTGCAAATGCCCCACAGATCCAGCCCAAGATCACTTGATAGGGATAATGGACACCGTTATAGATCCTGCTGAGAGCAACCAAAATGGCAAGAATCAGCCAGGGAATCCCGCCCCAACGAAGGGCAATCAGCATGCAAATCGCTACCGCCAACATATTCGCGCTGTGTGCGCTTGCGGTGCCGGCGGACTCGGACTTTCCGATTCGAAGTATCAACTCGTCCAGACCAGGGTCGTTACAGGGTCTGGGTAAAGGGATCGTCTTTTTAAGAATGTTTGTGAGCAAATCCGCGATCGGCCAAGAAAGCAAAGCACACACCGCGCCTTTGCGTGTATCCTTTCCTGCCGCGATCATCGCTCCTAGGCAAATCAGCAAGATGAGCTTTACCCACCACTCTTGCAGACCCTCACTGAAGAAGCGCATGGAACCTTCCAGGCCAGACGACCATCTATTGATCCAGTGGAAAACCGCGCGATCAATCTGTTGCACGCGCGTAGTGTACTTTGAGGGCGTAGATGAATAGGCTCGCAACCTGGCTATCAAGAAAGACCTGGTTCCTCACGATTCACTGGATGAGGCGACCGTGGATGCGTCGTTTGCACATGGCTCCGCTTCGCTGGATGCCCGCCTCAAAGCACCAGGGGTTCCTGGATAGTTATCGCAGTCAGAATCGGCTGGCGCGCCGAATCGGCTTACCCCTGTTGAAGACGACATACTTGATGTTGCTTGCGGTATTCGCGCTCCAGATCACCTATTTCGTGGCCTTGAAAATGTTTGAGAGCGGCTGGCTCACCCCTCCGCAACTAGAAGATCGGCGAATTACGGACTAATGGGCTGGAAGTTCGTCCAGTCGCCGATGTACATCACTTCTTCTTCGAGGTCGACCTCAAACTTGGCTTTGACTTCGCACTTTGCGTATTCGGCAAGGGAGCGGAGTTCAGCGGCCGTTGCGCCGGCGACGTTGAGGAGAAAATTGGCGTGCTTCTTGCCGATCATGGCTCCGCCTAACCGAAAGCCCTTCATTCCGCACTGTTCGATCAAAAATCCAGCCGGAACGACATTGTTCTTTCGCATCCCATCGCTCAGGCCCTCGATCTCACTCGCGAGTTTGGCGTCAATGACGTTCTTAAAGAAGCTACCTGCGCTTGCACTGGGGGGCTGTTTGCCGATTCGCTGCCGCTGATACTCGCGAGCCTCGTCATAAGATTTCTTGGCATCGCCCTTCGGAAGCCTGAATCGAGTTCTCGCAATGACGGCCGAGCGGGGACTTTCACAACGAAGGACAGAATCGCGGTAGCGGAACTCCATCCAGCTAGGATCGACCCAATCGGCTTTACCATCCTGAACGATTTCAAGTTCGATCAGGAACTCGCTGATGTTGCTCCGGTAGGCTCCGGCGTTACTGACCAGGGCTCCCCCAACGGTACCTGGAATTCCCACCGCAAACTCCAAGCCCACCAGACCAGCTTGTGTCGATTTCAGCCACAGATCTTGGAAAGCGACTCCAGAATCGGCAATAACAACATCACCGTCAATTTGGATTGCCCGCGTCTGATTAACTAAGACCAGACCTTTGACGCCGGAATCAGAAGGCAGGAAGTTTGAGCCCCACCCTAGCGGAGTCACTTTGACGCCTTCTAGCTGACAAGCAGCTGCAATCTCGACGAGTTCAGGTGTGCTAGTGGCTTTTGCGAAAAGCTCAGCCTCCCCACCGGCTTTAAGTGTTGTCAGAGTTTTCAGCGGTACGGAACGACTGACAGATTCCCAGTTCAAGTTTGACCTCCCACCCGACTCAGCGGCTGCTTAGGTAGCGAGATACTCGGGTCGATCAGATAAACAGGAACAAGTGCTTCGGGAGCCATTCGGTCAAGATGACCCAATAACGAAGCAAACCGCTTAGCATGAGGATAGACTGGGTCTTCGATTGAAGGGCCAAATCCGAGATAATCGCACTGTGGCAGCGACTCGTTTCGAGTCACCTCACCTCCAGGAGGGCGAATAAACCACTCTCCACGCCTGCTTGGAAAGACCACGGTCTTGCCAACCGAGATCAGATCAAAAGCCAAAGCCCCTGCACATTCGCCGTTCGCGGCCCAAGCCAGAGTTTTTGCAAGCGTTACGCCTACGCGCGTACCGGTGAACGAGCCTGGCCCCAGGTCGGCCAGAAACAGCGTCCCTTGCAAAACATCCAACCCTGACTGCTCCAGCAATTGAAGACACGCATTTGATGCTTCCTGCCGAGATTCCAATTCTCCCGAAAAGAGGGTCTCACCTTCGGTGCTAAACACGGCCACTGAGACGAACGGGCTGCTTGTCGATACGGCGAAGATCACTTTTTCTCATCGAGACGGATCGAGTTGATGAAGTTAGTGAAGGCCTTCTCCTCACTCTTGAAGACCGCCTTCTTCGTTTGAACGTACGAGGCGAACATGTACTGAGGATTGAGTTGAGCGATCAGAACGTCGCAAGTCATGAGGTCCTCTCCCTTGTGAGATAGTCCAAACCGCCAAACGTATTGCCGTTGTTGCATATCCTTTCGCACTGGCACTAGTCGATCAATCCGGTTGACCGCACCCTTAAACAGTTTCGCGGTGGCGGCGGGCTTTTCGGCAAAAGACTTCGTCAACGGCGTAATTTTCTGGGTGTAACAGTCAATGATGACGGGCTGACTGAGCCCTGGAAAGGTTACACTTGCCGAGCCCTCTCCAAGTTTTGTAGCCACACTTCCCTTTGGCAGACGCAGCAAGTATGTAGAACCGCTAATCACGATGGGATGCTGCACCGGGATTGCCACGATGGTCCCAGGAAACTGTTCGGCAATCTCGATTTTTCGTTCCGTCGGCACTGTTGGCTTCGCCGCTTCCCTCACCTCGGTCTCCCTCATCGTGCTCAGGACACGTGTTAGCTGAGGTTCCACCGAGGCGAAAACGTCGCTTGGCGAGGACAGCAGAAGCACCATCTTGCTTTTCGTTTTTCGAAAGAATACGCCCCGTATCGTTGTCTCATTCTCTTTCTTGCTCTTCGTGAAGACGAACGGGGAGCCAAGCGCATCGACTGTCCACTGCCTCTCAATGCTGGACCCAGACCTTGTAAGAATGTCCTTTTGAGCGATCAGGAACCCTTCTGGATCAGTTGATTCGTCAATCACGTAGCCGACGTCTAACTTGCCAACGACTTTGCTGTCTTTGATCGGAACTCTTGCCGAGATCGAAAGATTGGAATCTTTTGGATTCAGCTTCCAAGCCTTTGGGATTTCAAGAATGAGTCCAGCAGATTTGATTTCAACCTTCCGCATCGGTTCAGTCTGGGCAGTGAGCGCGAATGCGATGAGCGGCAACAAATTCATAAAGGTCCCTAAGGATTATGGACGTCTTGAAAGCCTGTTAGTTATCTCAGCCTCGCGATCTCTTCTCCGACCATGCTCAAAACCTTCCCTCGATGGCTGATTTGGTGCTTCTGCTCTGCAGTAAGATCGGCCATGGTGCATTTTTGCTCTGGCAAGAAGAATATGGGATCGTATCCAAACCCGCCGGCCCCACTACGATGATCCGAGATTTCTCCTTCGCAAGTCGCCTCAAAAACCTGACACGGATAGCCTGGACCGATGAGAGCCACATTGCAACGGAAGCGCGCAGCTCGTGTCTCCGCGCCTCTCAGCTTTTCCAAAATCATTGCCATCTTTTCTGGGAACGGAAGATCCTCTCCTCCGAATCGCTTGCTGTAGAGCCCGGGTGCGCCGTCTAGCGCGTCAATTTCAAGCCCGGCATCGTCTGCAACGCACCACTCACCGGTGAAATCAAAGGCTGACTCAGCCTTGATACGTGAGTTTTCATTGTAAGTCGTCCCCGTCTCTTCAGGCTCGGGGGCTCCCTCATAGTCAGCGAGGGTCACAATTTCCATCTCTGGAAACCGTGCACTGAGGATTGTATGCATCTCTCCTGCCTTTTTCAGGTTATGGGTCGCGATAACGAGCTTTTGGATCATAAGCCGAGGACTTCGCGCTGGGCCGCGAAAAGTTCGTCGCATCCGCCTTTCGCCAATTTGAGCATTCGACCGAGTTCGTCTGCGGCAAAAGGCTCGGCTTCGGCAGTTCCTTGAACTTCTACAAATTTTCCTGCCCCGGTCATGACAACATTCATGTCGGTTTCAGCCACCGAATCTTCGTCATAGTTCAGATCTAGCACCTCGGTACCCCGATAGATGCCGACGGAGATCGCAGCGATCTGATCTTTCAGAACATCCTTCTTGAGAAGCCGCTTCCCTTTCAGTAGCTCCAGGGCATCGTAAAGCGCGATGTACGCAGCGGTGATCGATGCACAACGCGTTCCTCCGTCTGCGCGAATGGCATCGCAATCAATCGTGATCGTTCTCTCCCCGAGGTTTTCAAGATCTACAACGGCACGCAGAGCGCGACCAATCAGCCGCTGAATCTCCATCGAACGACCGTTCGGCTTCATTAGATCTCGGTTATTGCGTTGCCGACCCGAGCGAGGAAGCATTGAATACTCAGCTGTTACCCAGCCCTGTCCCTTACCTTTCAAGAAGGGAGGAACCCGCTCCTCGACAGTCGCCGTCACCAGCATATGCGTATCCCCTAGCTGAAGTAGGCAAGAACCTTCGGCAAACTTTGCAAAGCCTCGCTCGAAGGTGTAGGGGCGAAGTTGGTCCGGCTGGCGTCCGTCAGGTCTCATTCAGCAAAGAGGCTACCCTTTTGAAAGGTCACACACGATGAGTTTGTACGATGCATCCTGGAACAAGATCTCATCGCTGATTTCGAGTTTCGCACTGGTCGACCTGTGATCAACTATGAAAACGTAAACCTTTTTGAATCCCAGCGGGACAAGTCTCTGAGCGATATTCTCGCGCCAGATCTTGTAGTCCGCCTGCCTTGTCTCAACATTTCCTGACTTTTCGCGCATCGGAATTGGTAGCGCTTGCTGAAGATTCCTCTTGACTAGGACCGGTTGCTGAGTTGGGTACGAGAAAAGACCTTGGACATGCATGGGCTTTTCCGGCACGCCGACAAATTGAAGCATGTTGTAGTTGGGATACCAAGTATCACGATGTGTGGACTGATCGAAATTTAGACTTAGGACGGTGACGACTGAGTTTTGCGGAATGATTCTTAAGATTGACCTTGCCCTAGCGGCCTCAACGTTGCTTTGATTCATTGCGGCGCCACAAGCTACGAAGTGTAGTAGAGTGATCAAAAAGCTCACAACCAGAGTTGCTTTCCGTAACTGTGCTGTGAGTCGAATGCTTGAAAGTGAGATGAGCAACGCAAAGAAAATCGCCGGAATCCGAGCGTCAAAGTTGCCCCCGATGCTGAGGCCCATTGGACAAATAGCAAAAAGGACACCCGTTGCAATCAGAACGGTTACAGCACCTCGGTTGACGTCGATTTTCCTGAGAACGGCTAGCGCCC
>JARXAE010000034.1 GCA_029866005.1 Fimbriimonas sp.
CCGTATGGACGCGGGGCGCTACAGTTGGTTCGGTGGCGAGGCCGGTCTCTCATATGAGCCAAAGGAAAACACTAGGCTGAGCGTCGGGGTTTATGGGTACAGGTCCTTCGGCAGGGCACTATATGATGCGGACCTATTCAATTCCGATCAGGGAATCAGCCTTCGAGGGGATATCTACGGCAATGCGACAAAGATCAGCATGCTGTGGAGATACGACCCGAGCCAAGGCTGGTTTGACCGGCAGTTCCGGATATCTCAAGTGATGGGACCCGTCGAACCAGTCATTATCTATCGACAGAATCCAAATGAGTATCAGTTCGGCCTTAGATTTCGAATGGACCAAGTCTTGGGACTTTTGCTTAATCGCTCTGGTGGACGCAACGCTAAGTCTACAAAAATTCGCCCCTAACCGCCACACTATAAAGTAAGGATGATCTACTCGCTTGATAGCCAGCAGTGCAAAAACCTTGCCCTCTCTACCAAGAGAGAATGGCTACTGCCAAACGGCATTGGCGGTTTTGCGATGGGTACCGCGAGTGGAATCAATACCCGTCGCTACCACGGTCTACTCGTGGCTTCAATCACCCCTCCCACAGACCGGAGATTACTGCTGGCTGGAATTGATGGTTGGGCGACATGGGGTTCAACTCGACTTGCGCTCAGCTCCAATCAGTACCCTGGCGCGGTGCACCCTGATGGATTCGATTTTCTGGAATCGTTCAGTGTAAGCGATCGAGCCACTTGGATCTACCGCCGAGGACAGGTGAAAATTCAAAAGACCGTCTATGTTGTCCCTGGCGAAAACACAGTGCTGGTCGAGTATCGAAACCTCGGGAGTAAATCGACAGAGATTTCACTTAATCCACTTGTCTGTCATCGAGATTTCCATGCAAATTTCTTTGAGCGTGAAAGCTATCCGCAATCCATCCAGATTGGCTCTGATCAAACTGTGATCGAAGAGGATGGGGTGGAACTCGTGCTTTCTCACCCCGGAGCCATGAGATCACCGGTTGCCGGTTGGTATTACAGGTTCGAGCATCAGCGAGAGACTGAGCGCGGATTAGATCCTAGAGACGATCTCTTCTGTCCTTGCGAGTTGACATACTCTTTAGGCGCTGGCGAGGCAGCACTGATCTCTGCCTCAATTGGGGAGCCGTCATTAGAAACGATTCCTCTCGCGACAGATTTTGCTGGCATCGCACTTTCAAAGCGGTTGAGTGAGGCTGCCTCAAAGTTTCTTGTCATGGCCTCTTCAAGGACAACAATTCTTGCCGGATACCCGTGGTTCAGCGACTGGGGGCGGGACACAATGATCGCAGTCCCGGGCATCTGCCTCCATACTGGCCACACAGACACTGCACAAAGTATCTTGAGAGACTACGCTTCCCAGATGCGAAACGGGCTCATCCCTAATCGATTTGTTGAGAAGGGGGAGATTCCAGACTACAACACGGTAGACGCTACTCTCTGGTTTGCAAACGCGGTCTACAAAACTCTTCTTCATACGTGGGACGAAACCTTCGCCCAAGAAATGGTAAAGGCTCTCGATCAAATCATCTGGCACCACAGGCATGGGACCGACTTTGGGATCGTTGTCGATCCGTCCGATGGTCTTCTAAAGCAAGGGGGAGAAGGACTCCAACTTACGTGGATGGACGCCAAGATCGGCGATTGGGTCGTCACACCGAGGCATGGAAAGCCAGTTGAGATAAATGGTCTATGGATCAACCTGCTCCGAATCACATGTTGGTTGAAGGCAAAGCTTGGTCAAAACTGGTCCGCTGAAGAAACAATGGCCAACCAAGCAACGCAGAATTTCGAGTCAAAGTTCTGGCACGAGGCAAGGGGACACTACTTCGATACCATCGAGCCAGGAGATGCATCTCTTCGACCCAATCAGGTTATAGCTATGTCGCTTCCATTCTCACCATGCAACAGTGAGCATGCGATGAGAGCTTTAGAGGTCGTGGAGAGAGATCTCTTAACACCTGTAGGACTACGAACCCTCGGTCCAAATGAGCCAGCCTATGAGGGTCGATTCGAGGGTCCAATGAAACAGCTTGACGCAGCCTATCATCAGGGCACCGTTTGGCCTTGGCTGATGGGACCTTTCATCTCGGCAAAGGCACGGCTGGGCGCTGACGTTGTCCAATTGCGAAAAATCATGAAGAACGCTGTCGAGATGCTCTCTGAATCAGGTTTAGGCGGGATTAGCGAGTGCTACGACGGCGATGCTCCTCACCGACCTAACGGATGTCCTTGGCAAGCCTGGAGTGTCGCAGAGTATTTGCGTGCATGGAACGAAGACTGCGGCGGAGATTAGCGAGAAACTTCAAATAGATTTCGAGCCGTCTCAAACAATCTCACTCTCTCAAGCTGAGCTGGCACGTGGCCCTCGAGCCGGTTGAAAATCTCAACGGCAACATTTTCGCTGGTGGTGCATCTCCCGGCGAACTCCGGAATGTCCTCGTTCAAATTTCTATGGTCGTAACGATCAACGACTCGATCCGTGACCTCTCGGTCCAAATCATCAATCGAACAAATCATGCCAGTCCGAGAGTCTGGAACTCCGCTCACTGTGACCTCCAACACATAGTTATGACCGTGACCAGCGGGATTGTTGCACTTACCGAATAGCTTTAGATTTTCCTCTTTCGAGAGCAGCGGTGCATCGAGGCGGTGGCTCGATGCGAACTCGTAGATGCGGGTTAAGCTTGTCTTCATTCCGTCGTATTCTCCGTACAGGGTTGTCGTTTCTTCAAGTTTGAGGTTGCGGAGTTTAACTTCTTTTGGGAGTCCGATCCGATCGATCTCTCGCCAGATGTAGGCGAGTATGTTTTCAACCGTCGGAGCGATGTTTGCAAAATGCCCCACTTCATCATTGAGGCTTCGGTTGACAAATTGAGGGAGCAAGTGAGTTTTCAAAACGGTGTCAATATCCTTGATGTTGACAATCATTCCGTTTGCCGCATTGATTTCACCTTCCACTGTCACGTGCAAAGTGTAGTTGTGACCGTGATTGTATGGTGAAGCCCACTCCCCAAACAATCCTTTGTTTTCATCGCTCTCAAGATGATCAAACCAGTACCGATGACCGGCAGAAAACGTCAGCGTACGGGTCATATGTAAATTCATCTCATCCCCTTATACGGTTCGCCAAGTGCCGCTGGTGCATTCGTACCGCGACCAGAGAAAATCAGGATGAGAAGAGTTGCCACGTATGGAAGTGCAATAAGTAGCGATTTTGGAACATCCTGATGGGTCATCTGGAGTTGGTACTGGAGACTCTCGAAGTAACCAACCAGACAGGCTGCGACCAATCCCCAAATGGGTTTCCAACGGGCAAAAGTTACGATCGCAATCGCCATAAAACCGCGACCAGAAATCATATCCGGAGCGAACGAACCTGCAACTCCGATAGCGTAATATGCCCCTCCCAGCCCGGCTAAGAGGCCACCAACTGAAACTGCTTCAAACCGTGTGCGATTTACGGAATAGCCAGCGGCTTCAAGCGAAGCAGGATACTCTCCGGAAGCTCGAACCCGCAAACCCCAATCAGACCTGACCAGAACCACTGTTAAAGCAGCGGCAAACAAGACGAGCACTACCAGTGCCAAATCAATGCCACCCCAAACCTTTGGAAGAGCGGGAAGCGAAAGGAGTTGTCCAGTTGCCCCCCGCAATCTCTCGAAAAGCGTTCCGCACAGTCCAAAACTCAAGAGGTTAAGTGCGGTTCCCACCACAACTTGATCTTGTCGCATGTTGATAGTGAGTACCCCTGATGCTAGAGATGTCGTCACTCCAACAATCGCCCCAGCGATCAATCCAAGCCAAGGACTCTTCGTAGTCAGTGATAGCTCCGTAGCCGCGTAGGCACTCAGAAGCATAGTGCCCTCAAGTCCGATGTTGATGACACCGGCACGCTCCCCTACTGTCTCACCGACCGCTGAGAACCCAATCGGCGCCGCGTACCGCAGAATTGACGCCAAGTCCATCATTGCGCGAACTCCACTTGTCGATCTTTCACAAACCGATAACCCAAAAGTCCAAAGACGGCGAGCCCTTGAACAATGTAAACGAAGTAGCTGCCGCTTCCGCCAAAGCGCGACAGATTTGAGGTGCCTGCGAACAGGGCTCCAAAGAAGAAACTAGATACAGTTACTCCAAGGGGGTGCAGTCCCCCAACCAACGCTACCGGAATGGCAAGAAAACCGTACTGTTGCGAAAATGATGGTGTCAACTGTCCATTGATGCCAAGGAACTGAATCCCTCCTGCCAAGCCGCACAACCCTCCGCTCAGCAACATGACGCGTAGCTGTATTGCACTCGGATTGATTCGATTTGCTCGGACAAACCTTGGATTTGCTCCAGTTGCACGCACAAGATATCCACTTCGTGTTCGAAACAGGAAAACACCAATGGCCACGGCGACGAGGATCGCTAAAAGAACACCGACATGAAGGTCCGTTTGTCGAGATGGCTTCCAAAGCATCCAAGAGTCCGGCAACTGCTCCGTCATCGGAGCAGATTGCCCTTTGCGACGTAGCGGTCCGTCGACTCCGAAGAGGAGAAGCTGTAATCCAATGAAATTGAGAAGTATGGTCGAAATCACGAGGTTCACACCCCGCTTGATCGAAAGCCAAGCCGCCACTCCCGCCCAGATAGCACCTCCGAGAACGCTTGAGACGAGTACCAAGACCGTACCGACCAACGGTATTCCCAGTTTAAACAATAGTTGAGCAGTTGACGCTCCAAAAACTGCACCGATCAGTAACTGTCCCTCCCCACCAATGTTGAAGACCCCCGCCTTCCAGGCAACCGTAACTCCAAGCCCAGCCAGGAGTAGCGGCGTCGCTCTCACCAAAGATTGAGAAACAGCAAACTGATCTGAAAATGCACCTTCAAGTAGCAATTTGAAACCAGTAGCTGGTGCGACGCCTGTCACTATCAATCCGATCACCAGAATGCCCAGGAGACCAAGGACGGCGACGACAAGAGTTTTCACGCCGAAATTGCCTCCTGAGCCGAATTAAGCAAACGCCCCCGGGAAAGGTAAAGGGTGCGATTTGCAACGGCGGCAAGTTCATCTCGATCGGTCGAAATGAGAACAACCGCGGCTCCTTGCTCAGCTGACTTACGAATCTGGCTCAACACAAAGGCAGACGCCCTCACGTCAAGACCCCGAGTTGGATTCACGGCTACCAACAATTCCGGCCGCTTTGCAAGTTCTCTCGCAAGCACAACTTTCTGCTGATTTCCTCCTGACAAAGACGTGAGAGGTGCGCTCGCTGAGCGAGCCTTGATCTCATATTCTTTTATCGCAGCCGAACCCGTCAGGCTCACCTCAGCAATCTCAATGTTCTCGTTGATGGACATTGACAGTGCCAGCCCGTCCAATTGTCGATCTTGGGGGACATAACCGATTGTTGCAACAGTAGTTATCTCACCCTCGGACGGTCTTACTTGAGCAAGCGCTTCAGCAAGTTCAACCTGTCCATTGCCATCAACACCACCGATTCCGAGTACCTCGCCAAATCCAACATCAAAATTAAGATCAACAATTGGACAGTTCCCGTCGACGCTCAGGTTCTTACAGAAGAATTTTGAGGAATTGTCAAATTGCACTGGTTCCGGGAACGAATCCTGTGGACCCACCATGAGCTCCGAAATCTCTCGGGGTGAAACGTCTTGCGTTCGGAATGATCCGCGTAGCGTCCCATCCTTCAATACGGAGATTCGATCCGCAACGGAAAACACCTCCGCCAGCTTGTGTGCAATAACGATGACAACTAAGCTATTTTGAGCAAACTCTCGCATCGATCGCAAAAGCCCGCTGACCTCATCCTCATTTAGCACCGCTGTGGGCTCATCGAAAATCACAACTTTGGGAGAGCTGGCTAAAGCCTTAAGGATCTCCACCCGCTGCTTTTGGCCGACACCCAGATCAGAAACTAGAGAATCAAAGGGGATATCCCAATCCAGCTCAGTCGCGACCTTTTGGACATCCTCAAAAGTCCGTTCTGCCCGCATGAGCCCCAATCGCAAATTTTCTTTCACGGAGAACGCTGGTACGAGTCGAAAATGCTGGTGAACCATCTCAATCCCCCATTTTCGATGATCTACCGAATTGTTCAACAATGTTCGGTCTCCGAGGCGAACAAAACCTGACGAAGGAGAAAGAAATCCCGCCAACACGTTCATCAGTGTTGACTTCCCCGCTCCGTTTTCGCCGACTACTGCATGAACTTCACCTGACAAAAACTCAAGCGTAACGTCGTCCAAAGCTTTGAGCGGTCCAAAGCTGACCGTGATGCCTTCAACCGAAAGGACTTGTTCGGTCATCAGAACTTATCTTTTGGTGCAACGAGTTTGCCGCTTATAATGTTTGATTTTGCTTCCTCAACGGCCTTAAGCGCAGGCTCAGGAATCTGACTCTTGAGCTTGTCGTTGTAGACGAAATCAATAGCGCCCTTCTCCATTCCAAGTTGAACGACGTTGCCATCGAACTTCTTCTCTTTCACAAGCTTGGCAACCTCAAGGAACGCCGCCTTCGCAGAAATTGTAGCGCTACCGATCACCACGCCACTCTCGTTATCATTTTGATTGAGGTTTGCTCCAAGCGCCCAGGCCTTACCATCCTTACAAGCCGTGAAAACCCCTTGGGCGGCTGCATTTGCTTGATGGATGAGGACGTCGGCACCGCTTTTGATCATCGTCTCAGCAACTTGGCGGGCAGCAGCTACGTCATCATTCTTTCCGGTGAAAACCTCAAGAACTTTTGTGCCCGGCTTGGATGCTTCCGCTCCTGCACGAAAAGCCTTAAAGGTTGATCGGATACTCGGCACATCGGGTCCACCAACCATGCCGACCGTTCCAGTTTTGCTGACGTTTGCCGCAAGCACGCCTGCGAGATAAAACGACTGTTCCAAGTAGAACCTGATCGCACCTGCATTCTTTGCGGTGGCACTGCCCGAGGACGAAATGAAAACAGTATCGGGAAAATCCTTTGCGACCTGAATTCCTGGTTCGTTGTATTCAAATCCATGCCCCAAAACAAGCTGATAACCCTTTTGAGCGTAACTGCGCATGGATTCCTTGATATCACTTCCTTGCGCCACTTGGTTGCTTGTCAGTGCACCTGTTTCAGTCCTGATTGCCTCCAGTCCCTCGAAGGCAAGTGCCGACCAACCGGAATCGTTGACTGGTCCAGGCGTAAGCAAGGCTACTTTGAAACTCGCAGAATCCTCTCCTGCTTCGGTTCCATTTGAAGCTGTAGTACCCTGCCCATCCTTAGAACACCCGGTTAAGAGCGTTGCGAAAAGAATCAAAGATGGCATCAAAATCCTCATATCCCAGATTCTACGCTGTTAGTTTGATGAAATTGCTAATTGATCGATCATCATAGATGTCATGGTTAGGATCGTCCCCGTCCTGCTCGTGATCATTTGCGCAGTTCTGATCGCATGCGGGGGAGGCGGATCAGGGGGGGCAGGGACGACTGCTTCGACGTCTACCACCGCTACCACGTCAACTACGAGCACGACTGCCTCGACTGGGAGCACTATGACTCCGGTCAAATTGACGATCAACTGGGCGCAGCGCTCCCGGGTCCTTAATGCTCCTTCTGCCGCTCAATCTGCGGTCGTCACGGTCTTCGCGGGAGTTAATGCCACAACCGATTACAAGTTTACGATTGATCGAAATGTTGCACCTGCCGCCTATGCTCTGAGCTACACGTCGCCCGGGACGGTTCGAAAAGGCACCCTCTTAGTCGACATCGCATTCTATGCAGAGCCGGCTGGGCTTGGTTCCGTTGTTGCAGCCGGAGCGGCCAGTGTCGACTTCTCAAAAAACAACGGTGAGATTGGAGATATCGTTGTCGATTCAATCATCAAATCCGTTACAATTCCGCCAAGTCAAAGTGTTCGAGTTGGAGAGAACAAAGACTTGCTCGTCGAGAGCCGCGATGTTGATTTAAATATCGTCGCCACATCACCGGGCTCAGCTATCTTATCTGTCACTAATGGGGGAGGCTTTTTAGGAGTCAACGGCCCGACAGTTGCGGGACTAGCAAGCGGAGTAGGAACTGTTGTAGCGAGCGTGAATGGAATCACCAGCCTCCCGGTGCCCGTTAACGTAACGGGTGGAGCAGCAACTGGACAAGGTCGGATCTTTTTCGTGGCGGATGGACCAAGTATCAGGTCTATGTCAGGAGATGGTAGCGATTTAAAAACTATTATCGATGGCGCAGGCGTCTTCGATGCGCTGTCATCTCCGGTTCCGAATCACAACCAAACTAAACTCGCCTTTGCAGGGACTAAGCCTGGCTCTGATGGTACGTTGTTCACATGTCTGCCGGACGGAGCTAGTCTCGCCGATTTGTTTGCAGGGTCTTCACAAAAGCCAGACGGACCGTTTCGTCCCAGGTGGTCTCTCGCTCCCGCTGTCGAGAACAACTCCGCGACCGGGCTCGATCTACTATGGTTCATCGCCGTAGTGCCTAGTCTCGGATTGAGTAGCTTCAATGTCGACACGATTACGGGGACGGTCAATCAATCTTCGGTTGCCGACCAGCTAGCGGTAAGCACATGGACCGCGGCGGTTCGCCCACTGTTGGCCCTATCGATCGCCACCGAGGGTGGATGGAATTCCACGATTGACGGAACTCAGATCGATCAAGAAGCTGTAGGATTGACTCAGCTTGCAATCAGCGATGGCAGAAATAGTTCAAGTCTTTGGTTAGTGGCAGTTGATGCCAGTGGCAACCTCCGACGGTACGATTGCACCATTGTCGACGCAGGATCAGGTTCAGTAAGCATTTCGATCGATCGTTCTACGGTATTGACAACAAGTGGGGGATTCTCCAATCCAACCATTTCACCCGACGGAACGTTGATCGCCGCTGAACGAGGCTCGTTCGAATTCTCAGAGATTGTGGTGATGTCAGCCCTCGGAGGCAATGTCCAGTCTATTGCCACCGGAAGGCAGCCATTCTGGCGGTAACATTCGGCTGAGATGACATCTGCGCTGGCTCTTGCCCTTATCACTCAAGGAGGCTTTGCTTCCCAATACGACGCCTACGAGTACAACATCCCGATGCGCGATGGGACAAAGCTCTACACCGTCGCGTGGGTTCCCAAAGATCTTAACGGAAAGTCACCGTTGCTTATGGAACGCACACCGTACGGAGCGGGGTCACCCTCAACCGGTCCGCGCCGACGATCAACATATCTCACGGCGGCAAAATACATCTACGTCTATCAGGACGTTCGTGGAAAGGGCAAGAGTGAGGGGGACTACGTCAACGTTCGTCCGCTTCGCAAGAAAGGGGAAATGATTGATGAGACGACGGACACTTACGACACTGTTGATTTCATCGTCAAAAACGTTCCCAAGAACAACGGAAACGTAGGTCTATGGGGAATCTCTTACCCCGGATTTTACGCCGGAATTGGAGCTATCAACAACCATCCCGCTCTTAAGGCCGTCGAACCAGGCGCGCCGGTAAGCGACTGGTTCCTTGGTGACGATGTTCACCACAATGGAGCTCTATTCCTACAGGAAAGCTTCGACTTTATCGCTGGCTTCGACGTTCCTCGAGGAGGGCAACGCCCCGTCATTGATCGAACCAACAAGTCGGCCTACCAGTTCTATCTCGAGACCGGAGCGCTACCGAACTTCGACAAGCTGCATTATAAAGGCTTAATCCCATACTGGAATGATGAGATCATGGCTCATGACACCTATGATCAGTACTGGAAGGATCGATCGCTTCCCTTGAATTTCAAAAATGTCAAATGTGCCGTGATGACAGTTGGAGGATTCTTCGATAAAGAGGACCTCTGGGGAGCGCTGAACCTTTACCAAGCCGGTGAGAAGCAAAACAAAACTGACAACTTCTTGGTGATGGGTCCTTGGCTCCATGGAGGTTTTTCCGGGGGAACCGGTGCGTCGCTGGGTCAAGTGAAATTCTATCAAGAGACGGCAGAATTTTTCCGTTCGAAAATCCAATTGCCCTTCTTCGAGAAGTACCTTAACAACAAGGATTCTGCAACCGCCGAGGCAAACATATTTGAGACTGGAGCCAACAAGTGGCACACCTTTGCTCAGTGGCCACCAAAGGGACTCAAAGAGAAATCCGTTTACTTTGACGGCCAAAAGTCGCTTGACTGGGTTCAAGACAGCCTGCAAGGATCTGACTCGTACATGCACGATCCATCCAACCCAACTCCGTACCTCGAAGACTGGCAGAATAGTCGACGAGCACCAGGTGACTGGCTCATCCACAATCAGGCTTGGGCGGAGAAGCGAGCTGATGTGGTTACCTACAAAACGGCCCCTTTGGAAGCCGACTTCCAAATCGTTGGGAAGCCAACCGCCGATCTTTGGATCAAAACCACTGGAACAGATTGCGACCTGGTCGTGAAGATCATCGATCAGTTCCCGTCCGATTCAACAGAGACCACCGCTGGCACAGATGCGAAGTCAATGGCCGGTTTCCAGATGATGGTGCGCTCCGACATCTTCCGGGCAAAATTCAGAAAATCATTTGAGAAACCGACGCCAATAAAGCCAGGTGAACCCACCCAGGTGAAGTTTGACCTCAACGAAACGATGCATACGTTCCGAAAGGGGCATCAGATCGTAGTGCAAGTTCAAAGCAGTTGGTTCCCGATCGCAGATCGGAATCCAAACAAGTTCATGAACATTCACAAAGCCACGGATGCTGACTTCCAGAAAGCCACCATCTCACTGTTGAGGGGTGGGAAGAACAGTTCACGGATCATATTCCGCCAGTTACCGAAATGAGGCTCTACCTCGTTCGGCATGGGCGAACGCAGTATAACGTGAACCATCTGGCTCAGGGGCACATTGATGTGCCCCTGGATGAAGTAGGACAGAATCAGGCTGTTAAAGTCGCTCAGTTCTTTGCCAAAAATCCTGTTCAGCGAATGATGTCATCGGACAGCGAGCGTGCCTTCGAGACTGCACGACTAGCTAGCGTCGCCTTGGGCATACCGTTAGAAACAACCACACTCCTCAGAGAGCGATCCCTTGGCGATCTCGAAGGCTCTCCAATGACTACGCTCGTCAAAGCCTGGGACGCAGCATGCTCTGACGGTCAAAGTCGATTCAAAGTCAAGCCTTGCGGAGCTGAGAGTGCCTATGAAGTCATGGATCGAGTGTCGACCATTACAGATGACTTACACCTCGACACCCGCTCGACCGCAATTTTCACCCATGGGATGACCAAAGAGGTAATTCTCTGCAGGCTGCTCGGCGCGCCAGTAGAGGTCAGCCGATCCTTTCGTTTCGACAATGCATCCATCACGGAACTTCGTTGGGCGCAAGATGTTTGGGTCCTTGAGAAGTTTAATAATACGGATCACCTTCGATGATTCTCTCTTCCCTTCTGACTCTTGGAATATTGAACAGCAAAGCTGCCCAGTTAACACCGGTTCTCACTTACCATGACGTGATCCCCTTTCGAGATTCGAAGAGTCTATGGTTCGACTGCACCGTGGCCGAGTTCAATGACCAAATCGCGTTCTTCCGTAAGAAGAAGGCGGTGTTTATCTCGATAGAGCACTTGAGACTTGGCCTTGAAGGCCGACGATCGATTCCTCCGAATGCCGTTTGCCTCACTTTTGCCGATAACTACTTCGGGTTTTATAAGTACGCCTGGCCAATTCTGAAGAAGGAGAAGATTCCCGTCACTCAGTTTATCCACACTGACTTCGTCGGTAGTGCCATCGGACGACCGAAAATGAGTTGGAGGCAGCTCATCGAACTTGATCGGAGCAGTCTTGTCACAGTTGCCTCGCAAACTTGCTCACACCCGGGCGATCTCACTCAACTCTCTGACGATCAACTCAATCATGAGTTGGTGGATTCGAAGCGGGCACTTGAGCAAAAACTTGGTCATCCAGTGAGTGCCATAGCGTATCCAAACGGCAAATACGATCTGAGAGTAGCAAAGGCGGCGAGCAAAGCCGGCTACAAGATTGGCTTCACCGAAATCACTCAACCCGCACAGAGGAAACCTGACATGTTCCGAGTGCCTAGGTACGTCCACACGAAGTATTTGCGGGCTTGGAGAGATTGTTTCGGAAAATCCTAAATATCGGTCGTGAAATGACTGATAACTCACTTGAGAACTATGTAGGTCTCGAAAAACAGGCGTCTGATGGTATCGCGAGGAACGTGTTTATGGGTAGGGTCGGAAATTCCGGCAGCGACCGCATTCCTCGAAGCACAAGGCTTTAACCTCAAAATCCAGAGCCTTGAGGACTTCGACGACTTCTCGAAACAAGGATTTTGCTTCTATTTGATCAATGATCAGGGCTCACCGGAAGCAAACGTCAAGCTAGATCTTGCCTCCGAGAATCGTCCCGGAAACTTTGTTTTCGTGTGGACTCAGGCCGAGAACAAACACGCGTGGTACAGCGCCGGAGCGGATCATGTCGAGACTGGACCACCAGATGTCGGTTGGCTGCCTAAGTTGAACTTTCTCGCCAACCTGATTAAAGAGCGTCGTCAATGGCGGGAGACCGAAGAAAACTTTAATCGAGCCCATGAAGATCTCCAGTCAACCGTCGAAAGTTTAGAATTTGCTTCAAGACGATTCGAGGCGTTGTTCAACGGACTGCCAGTGGGATGCTTCACCTTCGACGCACATGGACTTGTTCACGAATGGAATGGATTGGCTACGGAGACGTTCGGCATCGAACCATATGAGGCCTTTTTCAATACGGTTTGGTCAGTTCTTGATCCTGAGGAAACGGGTGCTTGGAGCCAAGAAAAGGTCAACAACCTATTTGCAAAAAGCGAAAGCATTGAATTTGATTGGATATTTAAAAAAAGGGACAACTCCGAAGTACACCTCGCATGTAAGGTCGTATGTCTGACAAATCGGCGTGGAGAGGTAATCGCTGCCGTCGCTGGGAACCTAGATATTTCAGATCGGGTGCACGCTCAACGAAAGATTGACGAGCAAATGCGGGAGATCAAGAATTACATCAAAGTTATGGAGCGTCAGCGACTGAAACTTCAGGATGCGAACCGACAACTACGCCGTCTTGCAGTCACCGACGGCCTCACAGGTCTCATGAACCGACGTAGATTCAACGAACTACTTGATGAGACCCTTGATCGCGCAATCCGACAGGATCACAAGTTCTCCTTATTGTTGTTCGATATTGACCACTTCAAGTCGTTGAACGACAGTTTCGGTCACCAAGCTGGAGACGAGATTCTCGTGAGATTTGCGACGGTCTTGTCCTCCACTGCTCGAAGGTATGAACGCCCTTCTCGCTATGGAGGTGAGGAGTTCGCAATCATTCTGGATAACTGTGATGCTGCTGCCGCTCAGCTCGCTGCGGAGAGGTTCAGAGCGGCGATACTCGCCGAAGTATGGCCGCATAGAAACATCACAGCCTCCGTCGGATGCTCGACATTTACGGGGGTTGAGAGTGCGAGAGGCATGATCCAGCAATCGGACGAAGCTCTCTATTATTCCAAGCGCGCAGGACGTAACCGCGTCACACACTACCGAGAGTTGACTGCAGATCAGCTAAACGCTGCGTAAGTGTTAAACTGGGCGAATGCTCAGAGTGCAACCAGGCGACCCGGTCAATCTTCAGAACATTAACGCTTCCGATTGTGGCAACATTTCTGAAGTAAGGGCATTGGAAGAACTTGAGAAGCTCACCGAGCGGGTCTCCGATCTCCAAGAACTGATGTTCGCTGCCGGACAAACACCCCTCCTCATCGTCCTTCAAGGTCGAGATACAAGCGGAAAAGACGGCACGATTCGGCACCTCTTGAAGTTCATGAATGCCCAGGCCACTCGCATTGCCCCTTTCAAGGTACCGACTCCAATCGAAATTGGGCACGACTTCCTTTGGCGAATTCATCAGCAAACTCCGATGAAGGGCGAGACCGTCATCTTCAACCGTTCCCATTACGAGGATGTGCTTGTCGTGCGTGTCCACGACATTGCTCCTAAGGAGGTTTGGAGCAAACGATACGAACACATTAATCATTTCGAACAACTACTTGTCGACTCCGGAACAATTATCTTGAAGTTCTTTCTCCACATTAGCAAGGACGAGCAGGAGGAGCGTCTGATCGCCCGGGAGAACGATCCTATCAAATCATGGAAGCTATCCGTCGGTGACTGGAAGGAACGCGAGTTCTGGGACGACTACACCAAGGCCTATGACCATCTCCTTGAAAAGTGCTCACCTGAGGCCGCACCGTGGCACGTCGTCCCGGCAAACAAAAAGTGGTACCGAAATTACGTCATCACCAAGGCGATCTACGAAGCCCTCGCACCCTTTGAGGAATTGTGGAAGACGAAGCTCGCTATACTCAGCGAACAGATGAAGGCCGAAGTAGCGGAGTACCGAAACTCGACTACTTGATACGGATAGACTGCGCAACTTGCTTCTCAATAGACTTGATCACGTTTGCGTCCTCCTGGGTGACGAACCTCAAGCAATACAAATCTTTGCCGTTGGGTATCAGATAGCTGATAGTAGTCTTCACTCCACCATCAACCTTTGTAATGGTCTCTTCCATGCGGTGGGCCTTACCGATTGGGAGGTCAACTTCCTTGGCAGCTTGCTTATGAAAGTACTGGTCGCGTTCAAGCTGGTGAGCGCTATCCCAACTCCAGTTTGCGCCTTGGGTCGTCTTCTGAACGTAAAACCTTGTCCGAGCTTCCCCAATAATCGGCTTGTTACTCATCGAAATCACATTCAAAACGTTGCCCTTCTTTTTGAGCTTCTCCAATGCCTCTCGCTCAGCTTCATTAGACATTTCAGCGAATACGCCTGACATATCCTGAAGCGCCTTTGTCGCTTCAGGATCGGAGATCGCCGAGGTCTCACCCATCCCGCCTGACTGACCAAGGAGTGGAGATTCCATCATTCGGTCAACCCCTTGACGCCAACCACCCGGAATCGCGATTTCGACCGCTCCGTCATCAGTGGCTCCTTTAGCGAAACCCGTAGGCAGTACAAATGATGATGCTTTCACCTCAATCGGAAGTCCGCTGCAACCAATGACCGCTACCAGGGTAACAAAGAATAGAAAGATCCTCATCCCAGCAATTTTATCAAAACGGCGGAGACGGTAGCAGTATCGTTAAACGATTGCTTCTTCTGGAGCACTAATTTGTTCAACCAGCGCTGAAGAAATCTCTCTTTCCCATGTTGGTGCCAAATATCCTTGCATGGTGGGCTCACGCCGCCGCCATCCCCGCCATGCAGCCTTTATTTGCGCCCGAGACGGCAAGTTAAGTTCGCGCGCCAACCCAAAGAAAGCCAAAGTCTTAATGAGGATCGCTGACGGGTCAAACTGCCACGCAAACACACCATGTTGTGCCCAAAGCTCTGACTTGTGGTGGGTGTTGTGACCACCCTCTCCGAGAGCAATGATTTCAACAACGGCGTTATTCCGCGAATTGTCTGGCACCTGGAAAGGCTGCTCACCCCAGATGTGGCTGACGGAGTTGACACAGAAAGTGGCCCAGTTAACGTAACAAACTCGTGCGAGTACTTCCCAAATCGAGATTCCGCCGAGAACCATTGGTGCTCCGACGCTCACTGCAAGGATGCCAAGATAGACAAGCGGCTGCCCCAGAATGGCAATCGTCTTGTCTTGCTCTATCCCTACGATAACATCAACGAAGCGTGACCACCGCGCTTTGATCAGCTTCTCAGTGGAAGCAACGATTTTCCCACTCTTATCCTTCACTTCCCAGTGTCCGCGATCCTCCTCCCTAAACTTAAATGTGGCAGGATTCGGTGAATTTGCAAGCAGATCAGATTTCCAATCTTCGATCGACATCCCTTTGGGACGGCGAAGAGACGGCTCCCGGAACGCCCACATCATGAAGCTGTGCATGAAGGCGTAAAACTGTTCAATAAAGATCCCCCGCTTGGAATCCTCAAATACATAAGGCGAATGAACATCGGCCGAAGTTTCACCAAAAGCATGATGTTTTGAGTGCTTCTTGGTCCACTCGCTGACTGGACCCTGTACGGCCATCGATCCCATGACGAGCAAAATTGCCCGAACCCACTCTGGACACTTGAAGGATGGGTGAGTTCCGATTCGGTGATACCCTACCGTGATTCCAAATCCGGCGACGATCCAACCCATGGTGAACCAAACAAAATGGTGACCGTAGATCATGTACTGACCAACGAAGAACGGCAGCGTGAGCGCGAAAAATCCGATCCTGTAGGCGGATCGCAGAATGCGTGAGCGCCAAACATTGGTAGTTAACTTCGCATGACGTCCGTTGTAGCTCCGAATTTTCTCAGCGATCTCCTTGTAACTTCGGACAACTGGGTAACGACGGAAAAACGGCCTCACAAATTTGATGTGCGCCCCAACTAGTAAGCATAACCAAGCTAGCAGACCAAGCGACTGACCAAATTTCGTCGTATCTTGCAGCGCCTGATAAAGAGCAACGAGTCCGCCTATAGGTGGCATAAAAATGAAAAAGCCGACGATACCAAGTTCAAATCGGCGGTTCGCTGACATGTGAGTTTCAGACATAACTGCTGGCAGGGGAGCCGCCAAAACGGCTTACAAAAAAACCCTGACGGACTTAGTTTAGCACCTCATCCCATCAGGGTCATTTCAATGTCCCCTTATCTCAGTACGAGGAACAGGTTCAAAACGGTTCAGAGTTTGATTGGAACCGTGATCTTCTTTGCAACAATGTCAGCCTTCACTGCTTCAATTTTCTTGAGGTTATCCTCGCCAATTCGGTCCTTGGTGTTCTTGAAATCGCTAAGCCCGACCCCGTTCGAGGCCAGATCATAAACCTTTGATCCAGCACTAAATGAGCCGCCCTTGATGTCCTTGATTGTCTGGAAGACCGACTCATCAACCCGCTTGATCATGGATGTTAAGACGAATCCTGGAGCTTGATCATCTTGGTTGCTGTCGACCCCGATAGCTAACTTTCCAGCTTCCTTGGCCGCAGCGATCACGCCAACGCCACAGCGGCCAGCGGCGTGATAAACGATGTCTGCTCCTGCATTGAACAGTGACTTCGCCGACTCTTTTCCGAGTTGCGTATCGTCCCAACTCTCGGTGTACTTGCTCGGAAGCATCTCTACCTTGGGATTAGCTGCCATCGCCCCGGCCTTGTATCCAGCTTCAAATTTCTCGATGAGAGGAATTTTCTTTCCGCCGACGAATCCGATTTTGTTGGATTTGGTCGCGAGCCCTGCAGCGTAACCCGCGAGATAACTTCCCTCCTCTTCGCTGAACAACAACGATCGGACATTCGGAGCCTCTACCGTGGCATCGACAATCGCAAACTTTACGTCTGGGAACTTTGGTGCGACTGCGGCGAGTGCTTCCCCTTGCGTGATTCCGATGGCAAAGATGACATCAAACTTCTGCTCAGCGAGCGTCGTGAGGTTGATGGAGTAATCCTTCTCAGCCTTGCTGTCGACAGTCTGAATTTCGACACCAAGCTCTTTCTCTGCTTCCTCAAGTCCCGCGTAGGCCGAGTCGTTAAACGATTTGTCTCCTCGTCCACCACTGTCAAAGACCATGCCGATACGAAGTTTCTTTCCTCCTGAATCTGGCGTCGACGCTGGAGTTGACGAGGCACTTGAACTCGTCGAGTCGGTGGAGCCTCCGGTGCATCCACTCAAGGTAAAGACTATCGAAGCTCCAAGAAGGGCAAACAGAATCCTTTTCATACTCATCTCAGCTCCAACACCGACCTGTGTCGGCGAGGTAAACTGGCACATTATGGCGCAATTTTGTGTTGCGTCGATAAGGAGCCACCCAGTTTGATCATTTGTAACCTAACGAAGCTTGAATCCGCCGTCGATCAGATCAGAAAAACTCATCCCAAGCTTCTCGCCGCCGACGCAGCTCTTGTAGCGTCTGCGCTCAGTCTCACGGGTCGCCACGCCAAGGCCGTTTACGAAGGTCAGTACTTCATCTGGCCAAACGACAACGAGAAGCTCATGGTCTCAATGTCTGCCCACCTCCACTCGATCAACGCGGTCATCGTTGAATCACTTCCGAAGAAGATCACCAAGAACACGATTCTAGATGACGAACCGGTAGTTGTGAACATTGGCCTCGCACCAAATCTTGCTGCAGGCGAAGAGCTTCTCAACACTCGCGAAGACCTCAAAACGATGCTCTCCGATATTCTCCAAGCCGGAGTCGAGTTTAGCTACTCTTCAGCCGACATCGGATGGCAGTGGGCTCTTGACCGGGCCAATTGGAACACCATCAGCGACGGAGACCTTAGCCGCCGAATCAAGATCAAGGCTCTTTTCACCGAGGGGGCCGTCGGCTCTGAACAAGGAACAACTACAAAGAAGCGAACAGCAAAGAAAGCTGAGGACGTTGTCGCAGCTGCAGTTGAAGAGGAAGTCGTCGCCGGATAGGCGAACTCTCGAAGAAGAATAGTGCACTCGTTTATCGAGTGCACTTTTTATTTGAAGCTGATCGACGAATTCTCGAGAAGAGTTTTGAGGCGTGCTCTGACGGTATCAAGTCCGGCTCCTGATATCCACGCGCCTGCCGCGAACGTGGCAGATTTCTTGTGATTTAGGTACAGATCGCGAAAGAGAATCTCATTATCATCACCTGAGGTCATCTCCGTTTGACCGAGCTTTATTGGTAGCCCAGGCTGTCCCCACTCGAAGTACCCTTTGAGGAGTCCACGCGCATGCTGAAGATCTTTCTCAGATATTCTCTCAGTTTCTGCGACCATCTGAGACAACAACTTTGTGACAGCACCTTCTTCCAAAATTCGTTGGTCGGTTGCAATCGCGATTCTAAACTCCCAGCCTGTTTGTGTCGGAACCAAGAAGGCATCCTGCAGGTAACTCATCTTCAGCTGTTCGCGACACAATCGCCAGAGAATTGAGTCCTTTCCTCCGCCCATCAGAGTTGCCGCAAGAAGATCCTCGGCGTTGAGTAGCGGAATTTTTGATGCCAGAACGAGGATCGGTGGCTTTCCAATATCCAGCGTCAGTTTCGGCGAACGCCCAGAAACCGTCTTCTGGGGAGCATACTCTTGCCAAAATCTCTCCCGCTCCCTCCAAAGTTGACTCGCTCGACCGACCACGACGGGACCTCGAACACCGATGGTGATTGCCTCAGGCCGAATCACATACTTCCATACATCTCGCAGGCTAGCTTGGTCTACTTCCATTACTGCCGTTTCAAAAGAGCGGATGGCTCTCTGCCAAGGTTGAGTGATCGGAACGGTTTCGATCTTGATAGCGTCGGGCAGGAACGTCGGATCGGTAAGAACGCTCGAAAGTACGCTTAGTCCGGCGCCAAGGTCCTTGGGCTCAACCGTGAGGCCAATCCGTAAGGCATCGGCAAGTTGATCGATTCGAAATCGATAACCGGGCGCTAGTATTCGCGAAATGTCTCGACGTCCGTACTGAGGCGTCATCTTGATCGCATTACGGGCTGCCTGCTCAAGACGAAATCGGTGTCCCGGCTCTAGCGGTGGAAGCTCAATGAGCGCCTCAATCGCAACGACATCCCCGGAAGGAGTCGGAAACTCAATCAGGTGAGGCATCAACACTGCCCGACCCATAATGAGGGCGGAAACAATCATTTAGCAACCGCCTGAATCTGTCGCCAGTAGTTTAGGAACTGCTGGTAGTCGGTATATTCCACCTGCTCCCATAATTTTGAGGGTCTCTGACTGAGACTGGCGCTCAATAGCGTTCCGTAGAATGAAGCCGCCTTAGCTGCAGTTGAGGTCTCACCTCTGATCCAGGCGTAGGTATAGGCCTTTCCGATCCGGAACGCAGTGGCAGGATCCTCATCTTTTAGAACCTTGGCAATTTCTTCTGCCGGATCTTGGGAACCAAGCAAAGCAACCCCAGGTCTAGCGGAGACGGAATAGCTAAAGAATGGCCGTGATAAACGGGCACTTGCGCCGAAGGCGGCGACGAGGGCCGCGATCGAACCCGCAGATCCGATTGGCGGTACGACGATTGCCGCAAGTTGTTTCGTTCCGTATGATCCCGAAATCGTGCGTGGCGTCCACTGCTTGAGAGCACCCTTTGGAAATCCAACCAGTTCAGGACGGATCAGGTTCGTCACTTCATTCTTGTCCACCGGTCCAGCAACGGAAACCACAATCTGACTTCCAACAGTCAGCTTTTTCCAGAGCGAGGTGAGTTGTTCCGGCGTCGCCTTCGCACATGATTCCGCATCCCCCGACATCGAAACCCCTTGTTCCTCAAAGACAGAACTCCAGGCTTCGGCCGAAGAAGCTGAGACAGAATCTAGTAGGGCTAATTCGTGGCCGATGATTGCAGCTTCTCTCGCGATCTCTTCCTTTGAAACCGATTTCCATTCGAGAAACTTTCGCATCGTTGCAACGACAACCGGCAGCAATTCGGGAGGCACCCGCCAACCGAATTTCACCGTATCACGCGAGGTAGCCGCGTCCAGCGCTCCTCCGGCTGATTCGATCAGAACATCATGTCCAGGAACGGATCGAGCAATGATGTGCTCCATTAGATGCCGATATCCAAAAGTCGTGGGCGAGTCCGGAGCATTCGCATTAGATACGAACACCTGAAAGCTCACAAGCTTCGACGGAATCTGCTGCACAAAAATCACCGCGTCATTTGGCAAAATGGTTCTCAGAGCGTTTTCTTCACGAAAACGAGATTGACCGAGCACCAACGTAGCAGCAAGGGAACACAACGGCAAAGCGTAGAAAGTATACGACGGCGGTACAATCACGAAGTCAGCCAGCGGTTGAATTGACCATGAAATTTGCCCTCTTATCCATTGTCGCCCTCAGCGCCATTTCTGCTGCGCAGGTCAGCCCAGTAGCTGGAGGCAAATACAAATTTGCAACGAAATACGCGAAGGGGCAAGTCTTCAAATACAACATGCGAATGCAGGTGGGCGGACCTCAGCCGACCAAGCAGAATTTTGCCGTCGTGGTAAAAGTCATCGACGTCAAGGCTAACGGAGACAAAGTCATTCAAACCTCGACGACTTCCCCCGGAGAGAAGCCGCAGGTTTCAACAATGACGCTCGACAAGTTTGGAAAGCCGACAGATAATAACTTCGGCTCATTTACCGGGTCCCTGGGACTTCCTCTGGATGCTATCAAAGTGGGTCAACGTTGGTCGGGGGACGTGAAGATGGCCGGCGGGGTAGCCGGTGGGGTGCCCATCAAAGGGGACTATGTTTTTAAGGGCATCTCGACGGTCAACAGGACGAAAGTTGCCACCATTGCTTTCTCCATGGATATGAAAGCGTTGTTTGGTTCTTCCGGTAGCGGAACTCAGGTCGTGAGGGTATCCGACGGTCAACTCTACTCGATGAGCATGGTAATGAGCATGACCATTCCAAACCAGAAGACTCAAAAGAGCACAAAGGCGGAGATGAACATCTCGGTTGCAATGGTTAAGTGATGACAGCCGGATCTTCAAACCCCCTCATTTCGGAGTTACTCCGATCGCATCCTCGCATTGAGCCTGTTAGTTCCAGTCATCCTGGGATCGAATTCGGTCAAAGGTCGGTCGCTCGAAGCACGACCGAGGTCGGTGGATTGATTGAGCTCATCGATAACAATCCGCTCGTATGTGCGACCGACGCTTGGGTCCCCTCTCCGGCAGGAACGTTGGCGCTCCTAGCCCTAGGACCGATCTCCGAAGCAGGACTGCTCATCGAAGCTCCAGCCGTACTCACGTCTTTCCCCGACGCAGATCAAACACTCATCGAGCGCGAGCTTCTCTCCGCCAGTTGGGATGCAGGGATCATGTTACAAACCGAGAACCACGATCTTGGGTCGGTGAGAGGTGCTTACGTCGTCGCCAAAATCAGAAACCCCGACAACTTTGACGACCTTGATGAGATCTACCGTGACCGCTACGCCCGCTCATTCTTTGTACGCGAACGAGGCGACGCGGAGTGGACCAAGGAACTCGTTGCCGACACGCCATTCGCATACTACTATCTCGAACTTTCGCCCGGAGAGAGTGAGAGCCTGCTAAGCATCCACGTGATGGCGGATATTAACGGAAAGCTCGGTGCGGCTCAGTACGTCCACATGATGAACGTAATGTGCGGATTTGAGGAGTCTCTCGGAATCCTCTGAGATGACGACGTCAAGTAGAATGCGCGTTATGGTGGCGTACAAGCGCATTCCCCTCTTCATCAAGATCATCATCTCGCTGCTCATCGGCGCGGTGTTGGGTCACGCTTGGCACTCAGACTTTGGACCGCTAGTCAGCCTCACCGAAGCTACTGGGATCAACGGAGAATCCTTCAAATGGATTGCTGACTTGATCCTGCGAGTCCTCCGTCTTCTCGCAACTCCGCTCATATTCACTGCAGTCATCGGCTCGATCATCGGCGCAAACATCACCGGTCGGAAAGCAGGAAAGCTGATGTGGCTTTTGATGAGCAACACCGTCATCGCCATTTTGGTAGGCCTTCTGGTCGCAAATGTCGTACGCCCCGGCGATCACCTTCGAAACGTCTTCACCGAGAAGGGTCCCGCCCCCGAAAAGGAACCGTACAACATCTGGAATCACCTTTTGGATTCCATTCCAACCGACTTCATTTCCCCTTTCCAGAAGAACGACATCATCGGGATCATCATCATCGCGATCGCTTTTGGCATCGCAATGCGTATGCTCCTCCACTCTGAGCAGCCCGCTTTGAAGTCCACAATCGAACACTTCCAGAAGACGCTCAACGCCTTCTTCCAGCTGACGTCCAAAATTCTCCACTGGGTTTTCGAACTTGTACCGCTTGCGGTCTTCGCCGTGGTCACCCGTGTTGTAGCCACCAAAGGGCTGGAAAGCCTCACCGGTATGGGAGTTTGGGTCCTCAGCGTGGTGGGTGCTCTCCTCATCATGGGAAGTTTCTATCTCATCCGCATGTCGCTCTCCAGCCGAATCTCACCGCTGGTCTTCCTCAAAGGCGGAAAAGACGCGTTCTTTATGGCGTTCTCCACCGCATCTTCCGCTGCGACCCTGCCCGTCACCTACCGCTGCGCGACTGAAAACTTGAAAATCAAGGATGAGAACGCCAGCATGGGAATCATGGTCGGCGGTACTTTCAATCACGACGGAACCGCACTCTACGAAGCCATGGCGGCACTGTTTATTGCCCAAGGGATCGGTATGCACCTTCCCGTGGGTCAACAAGTGATCGTGGTGATCATGTCCGTCATCGCCAGCGTCGGCGCCGCCGGAATTCCCGAAGCGGGACTGGTTACAATGCTCGCCGTCTTCAAAGCCGTCAACCTCCCGGTGGAGTACATTCCGCTCCTTCTTACCGTTGACTGGTTCCTGGACCGATGTCGCACAACCATCAACGTGATGGGCGACATGGCTTCCACCGCCATCCTCGAAGGCCGAGAGGCACCTACGGAACGGTTACCAATGGAGACAACTTAACCGTTGCTCTGTAAAGCTCACCCTTTCGAGAAAGGGTGAGCTTGAGTTCCTCGTTCTCCTTCCCTTCAAACCTCTTTCTCATCCGTGCGAATCCGATATTCTGCACGTCCTCGGTGCCGAAACCCAGGAACAGGTCGCCTCGCTTAATACCAACTTTTTCAGCTGGGCCACCCTTCACGACGTAAGCTACAACCCAGTTCTTGATCTTTCCATCCCAGACGCAGACCATGCCGGCTTCCGCCTCTGGTTCCTCATGGGTCTTGCCGGTGAAGTTCTCAAACCAAATGCGTCGGCGCTGGTAGTCGATGGTCACATTGAAGTTTTTCAAGAAGCCGTATCCAACCGTTCCGTCACCCTCTGCCGAGGAGGAAGGAAGATCGATGATGTCCCAAACACTGTTTTCGACGGGAATTCCAAAGATAAACATCTTCGGCATTCGGACGCTAAATGAGTCCACAGCTCCCGAAGCGACGAAAGACTGAGACACATACGTCGGGCGCTTTGCCATCGGCATCACCCCAACCCGATCCAAGACATCCTTGTGCGTCGTCGCATAGAAGCTGTTGCCAGTGTCTAAAGCTAGTGTCAGCGACTTACCAGCCTCGGTTTTAACAAGCATCTCAAGCGAGTCGTGACCGGTAGGTAGTAGCTTCGAAAGAAATGTCTTGACGCCGTCGGGTTTTCTTGTCGTGATGTCGTAGTTCTTCGGATAGAAAATGAACTTCTTCTTCTCAAAATTGATTTCCGTAATGTTCTGGGCAATCACGGCATAACCCATGATCCCGTCACAGTGCTGACCGTAACTCGACGTATTATCCTCTCCTGGTCGAAGAACCGCACTTGCATCAGTCCCGGCCACTGGAATATCCATGCTGCCCAGTCGTAATGACTTGATCTTGACGGTATCAACTTCGAATGTCCCCACGAAATCTCGAAGGGTCATTTTCCCGTCTGCCTTACCGAGATTGATCCCGGCATCGCAGGTTACGAACCCGCTAAAGCCGGTGTCAAACATCAGCGCAACCTTTTTACCATTCACTTCTGCGTCAACGATAATCGCCGTCTCCGACGTTCTGAACGGCACCTCAACCGGAGCAGTGATTTCCTTCACCGGAGTAACGGGCGCCTTCACCCCGCCTTGACTTAACGCGATCACGCTCAGTAGTGAAAACATTTCAATATTCTAACGTACACAAGCAGACACAAGTAACGACTATTTACGACCGAACAGAATGTAGATCGGTAACGTCAGGAAGCTACCTCCGCAACAGGAGCACGGAATGTGGGCTATTAGCCAGAGCATATTGCCCTTTCGGTGAATGAGATCCAAAATCATCCAAACCACAACCGCTGCCAAGTGAAGATAGCCGAACACCTGCAGCGCCGGATTTGTCATGGAAGCTTGCAGAGCCGCACTCTTCGCCTGATCCCCCGCTTGAGCCGCCGCCATAACCTCGCTCAATTTTGGCAAGACAGTCAAGAGCATATTGACAAATGACGCTACGCTGACTAAGGTCAAGACCCATCCGAGAGTCACCCAGCCCTTACCCATCTTTGTGATGAACGGCAGTCCAGCATTCTGAACTTGGTCCGACATCTCAAAGTCTCGAGGATAAGCTGCCTGCTGAGTTTGCGAAGGCATCCGCTGAAGCAAACCTTTCGCACCTTCATGATTTGCATCAAGATCGATAGCCTGATTCGCTAAAGACCGAGCCAAATCAACGTTCCCAAGGTTGTATTCGTGGACTGCCGCGTTGAACCGCGCTTTGGCATCACCCGGCGCTAGTCCAATCGCTACATCAAACGCAACCGATGCCTCACTCGAGTTTCCGAGTTGGGAGAGACAAACGGCCCGTGCTAGTGCTGCACCCGGCGAACTTGGTTCAATTGCCAACGCCGCATCCGCTTTGGTCAGGGCTTCAGCAAACTGACCACTATTAACGAGATCAGTGCATTCGCTGACCAAAACTTCAAGTTGAGAACTCATTTCTTAAAGTTTGTACGAACCCCGAAGATGTTTCGGTGCAATTTTCTGTATACTTGCCGAACTTCAAACGCGCCGAGGAAGCTCGGCAACCAAGGTGAAACCAAGTGAAAATCGGGGGAAGCAATCTTAACATACTCGCGCTGGCTGCAATCATTGGCGGCGCTCTCGTCGGATGCGGTGATAGCGCAGCCTCAGGCCCGAACACCCCGGGCGGAACATCGGCACCAGCCGGTGGCAGCGAGGCTCCTACAACTGGCGCTAGAAAGGCACCATCTGCCGAAGGCTTCAAGGTTGAAGGCGATACCATTAAGATCGCCGTCGTCACCAGTATCTCCGGTGATAATAAGCCTTGGGGAACCGACCAACTCGATGGCTGCAAACTCGCCGTCGATGAGTTTAACAAAGCAGGCGGACTCAACGGTAAGAAAGTTGAAATCGTAGAAGGCGACACTGCCTCCAAGCCTGACCAAGCTAAACTCGCTGCTGAAAAGGTTCTTGGTCAAGGCGTCATCGGAATTGTTGGAGAAGTTTCCAGCGGTAACACGATCCAGATCGCAAAATCAGCTTTCGACAAGGGCGTTCCCGTGGTCGCTGTCGGGGCAACCAAGACCGACCTCACCGACGAAGGTTCACACGTCTTCCGAGTCTGCTACACCGACGCCTTCCAAGGACCGGCCATGGCTCACTTCGCTTTCGAAAAGCTGAACAAGAAGAAGGTTGCGATTCTTACGGACAACGCACTTCCCTACTCACAGGGTCTCAGCGACAGTTTCCGAGCCGAATTCAAGAAGCTCGCTGGAGATGATTCGATCGTCGCTGACGAGAAGTACGAATCAGGTTCCAAGCAAGGTACCGACTACCAAGGCGTTTTGACGAACATCGCAAAGGCTAACCCCGAGGCTCTGTTCCTAAGCGGCTACTTTACGGAAGTAGGTCCAATCGCAAAGCAAGCTCGCGCGGCTGGCATCAAAGCAGTTTTCCTCGGTGGAGATGGCTGGGATAGCGACACAATTCTTGCTGGGGCTGGAGACGCAATCCTCGGCGGATTCTTCGCGAACCACTACAACAACCTTGATCCAAGCCCAGAAGTCCAAGGCTTCCTCGGACGGTGGAAGGCCGTTCACGGTGGAAACGAGCCGTCGACCACAATGGGCGCCCTGGGATACGACGCTATGGCCGTCACTCTTGACGCTTTGAAGCGAAGCAAGAGTCTCGATTCGAAGAGCCTCATGGCAGCTCTCGAAGACACCAGTGACTACAAAGGCGTTTCTGGAAGCATCACCCTCAAGGGAATGAACGGAAATCCTCCTAAGAAACTGATCGTCGTAGAAGTCGTACCGAAGACCGGAAACAACTGGCAGAAGTACGCAACTAGCTACACCCCAGATCAAATCAAGTAAGGCTAAATCAAATAGTGTCAGACCTCATATCGCTTAATCTGGCAGGGTTGGATTTCACAACCCTGCCTCAACAGCTTGTCAATGGCTTCCTTTTGGGAGCCATCTATGCGCTTGTCGCCTTAGGTTACACCATGGTGTACGGCGTCCTAAAGCTCATCAACTTCGCACATGGCGAAGTCTTCATGCTTGGCTCTTACGGTGCTATGTTCGCTTCCTGGATGCTGGGGTTTGGTCCGGGGGGAGCTGCAGTTGCTGGGTCTTGGGTAACTCTACTGCTAATGCTTCTCATGGCAATGCTCGTGAGTGGTGTTTCAGGATTCATCATTGAGCGATTCGCTTACCGGCCAATTCGAAACCACCCTAGAATTGCTTCTCTCATCACCGCAATCGGCCTCTCGTTGTTGCTACAGTACGGTGGCCAAGCCTTCCTGCTCGAGGGTAAGAAGCAGGCAATCACATCAAAGGTCAATCCGTTTGCAGATGACTTCGTGTTCACCCCTAAGAAAGCCGATGCTTCACTGATTGAGCAGGCTGCGAAGATTCAACCAGAAGTTGATGCCGCCCAACGAGCCTTCGACGAGCAGATGAAAAACGAAAAGAGCAAGTTTGAGCTCTCTCCTGAAGGAGACCGGCTGAACAAGGTTCTGGCAACCGCCATCGCGAAACGAGACGATCTCAAGAACCAGGCTGACACGAGCTCAGTCACCATTCGCCTTCCAAAGGGCAAGCTCATTATGCTTGCGACCACAATCATGCTGATGATCGGCCTCTGGTATCTGGTCATGAAAACTCGAATGGGGCGAGCGATGAGAGCCGTCTCTGTTGACTTCAACGCCTCATCCCTGATGGGGATTAATCTTAACACGGTGATCACGTTCACCTTCATTCTAGGCTCAGTTTTGGCCGGTGCAGGTGCCATGATGTACTCAACCTTCCAAAGCGCACCAATTGATCCGTTTAGCGGAACCGCGCCTGGTGTGAAAGCTTTCGTAGCCGCCGTCCTCGGGGGAATCGGAAACATCCCTGGTGCCGTCGTCGGCGCCCTGCTGATGGGTGTTGCCGAGAATCTCGTCACCTGGGCTGGCTACTCGTCTTACCGAGACGCTATTGCCTTCGTCATCCTCATCGCAGTTCTCCTGTTCAAACCAGGCGGACTCCTGGGTTCCAACAAGGTGGAGAAGGTATGACGCAGTTCAACTTTGGAAAATGGTTCGGTACCCGCGCAATCTCCATTCTGGTTGCGTTGATCTTCTGCTTCCTGCTGGACAAGTTCATGCAGGGTGCTGACAAGTCCTACGGGCGCTTCCTGATGTCTCTGGCGGGAATCTATGTCACGCTAGCCGTCAGCCTGAACCTCATCAACGGAATCACCGGTCAGTTCTCGATCGGTCATGCTGCGTTCTATCAAATCGGAGCCTATACCGGCGCAGTTCTTGCCGCCAACAAGTTCTCAGCTCTCGCTGCATCAAAACCCCTGCTGTGGCTACTTCTTTCGGCTCTCTTCGGCGCAATCGCCGCAGGATTAGCTGGTCTTGTAGTTGGCATCCCTTCGCTCCGCCTCAAAGGTGACTATCTTGCGGTCGTGACACTTGGCATTGGCGAAATTGTCACGATTATTGCCAAAAACCAGAAGTCACTTGGCGAAGCCTACGGTCTTTCCACTGCCAAAATTGAGTCAATATTTCTGATCTCTCTTCTGGCGATCACCTGTATCGCTGTCTGTAGAAACCTCCTCAAAAGCGCTCACGGACTCGCCTTCCTCGCCGTTCGTGAAGACGAAGTCGCCTCAGCGGCCATGGGGGTCAACTTAACTCGAATCAAGGTCACTGCCTTCGTCATTGGATCAGCCTTTGCAGGCGCTGCCGGCGCGCTCTACGCCCACACCAAAGCTTTCGTCAGTCCTCCTGATTTCAGCATGGATGTCTCGTTCCTAATCCTCACCATGGTCGTTCTTGGCGGAACCGGATCCATCACTGGAACAACAATCGCTGCAGTCGTCCTCTTCCTCATCCCCGAGAAAATGCGCGACCTGCCTTACGTCCAGATGGGAACTCCGCTTGGAGTAGCCATCGGCATCATTGTCGCAGTTGTCCTTCTTCGCAAGATTCAAGAGAGTTTCCATGGAGCAGGTTCGGTTCGACTGGCTCGGAACATTGGATCCGTAGGGAGTGGTGCAGTTGTAGCATTTATCATGGCGAAACTTCTCGTGATGGTGCCCGCCTTCCAAGGACAGATCAACGGGGCTCTCTTCCGGATGCCTGTACTCGCCATCACCCTCGTCGTCCTCATGCTCCTCCGCCCACAAGGAATCTTTGGACACCATGAATTCTCATGGAGTTGGGTGCAAAAGTTACTTGGCAAAAAGGCACCTGAGACGGAGGTGGCGGTTTGAGCCTTCTCAAACTAGATCAGGCAACGATTAAGTTCGGTGGACTTGTTGCGGTTAACTCTGTCAGCTTCGAGCTAGAAAAAGGCGATTTGTTCGGTCTTATCGGTCCCAACGGAGCTGGGAAAACGACATGCTTCAACATCATCACCGGCGTCTACGCTCCAACGAGCGGGAAGATCAATTTCGATGGTCGCGATATCACTGGCACCCCTTCCAACAGAATCGCCCAACAAGGCATCTGCCGCACATTCCAAAACATCCGTCTCTTCCACTCGCTCTCTTCGCTGGAGAACGTGGTTGTAGGAGGCTTCCTTCGCCATAAGACCGTCCTCGGATCCGCGCTTTGCTATCTGCCATCAGCGATCAAAGAAACCGACGAACTGAAGACCAAAGCCTTGGAACTTCTGGAACTCGTTGATCTGGCTGATGTAGCGAACACCCGCTCGCGAGACCTGCCGTACGGCAAACAGCGTCGATTGGAGATTGCCCGCGCACTTGCAACCCAGCCCAAGCTCCTTCTACTGGATGAACCCGCCGCCGGAATGAACCCACAGGAGAAGATGGAACTACTTCAAATGGTTAAGAAGATTCGCGACGTGCTTGGGGTGACGGTTCTGCTCATTGAGCACGATATGAAATTCGTGATGAACCTCTGTGAGCGAATTCTGGTTTTGGATCATGGCGAAGAAATTGCTCAAGGTCCTCCGGCGGAAATTCGCAGCAACCCAAAGGTCATCGCGGCTTATCTCGGCGAGGCCGTATAGAAAAAAGAGGAGGCTCAATCAAGGAGCCTCCTCTTCTGAAATAACCAAAAAGTTCTTTAGAACTTCACAAGCCGAACCGCTTCATTCACGATCTTGTCAACAGAAGGCAACACATGAAGCTCCAGAGGCTTCACCCAAGGCACTGGCGTATCCATTCGAGTTACCCGGCTCGGAGGCGCATCCAGCAAGTGGAACGCCTTCGTGGTAATACGAGCAACAACCTCGCCCGCAAAGCCGCAAGTCATCGGCGCTTCATTGACCACGATCACACGCGAAGTCTTGGCAATCGAATTGAAAATCGTTTCTTCGTCTAAAGGAACCAGTGATCTCAAGTCGATGACCTCGGCAGAAATCCCCTGCTTCTCAAGTTCGGTCGCTGCATCGAGGCAGTGATAGACGTTCTGTCCATAGGAAACTAGAGTCACGTCACTTCCCTCTCGACGAATCGCCGCCTTTCCGAGCGGGACGATGTAGTCCTCGGTTGGAAGCTCCTCCTCGATCTCCCGCTTTCGATAAAGCTCCTTGATCTCGTAGAAAATGACCGGATTACCATCGCGCAAGGCAGCTTTCAGCATTCCCTTCGCATCGTAAGGAGTCGAAGGACAAACCACCTTCAAGCCTGGTGAGTTGCAGAACCAAGCCTCGTTCATCTGGCTATGATAGAGAGCACCACCGCCGTAGGCTCCTGCAGGACCACGAACAACAACAGGAATATTGACTTCTCCTGCCGTGCGGTAATGATAGGTCGCCATCATGTTGACGATCTGGTCAAAGCCACAAGAGATGAAGTCAATGAACTGCATTTCGGCCATGACCGTCATGCCGTTCAACGCCATGCCGACTGCCGAACCAATGATTGCAGCTTCCGAAATGGGCATGTCAACAACCCGATCTTCGCCGTATTTAGCCTGCAAGCCGTCGGTAACACCAAATGCGCCACCCAGTCGACCGATATCCTCGCCCTGACAGAGCATCAGATTGTTCCGCTGCATCTCTTCGTCAAGCGCCTCTTTCAAGGCTGTGAGATAATTCTTTTTCAAAGCTACAGGAGCTTCCGTAGTTGCCGCCATGATTAGTTGTTCTCCTTGAAAACCCACATCGCGCCCTCTTCTGCAGCCGGGAGCGGCGACGCAATCGCTGCCTCAATGCCCTTATTCAAGTACGCCACGACTTCCGGAGGGAAGTCGTCATTGGTGGCCTCGCCAGCGCCCTTTCCTTCGGCCATGAAGCTCGTTGCCGCTTCGCCAGTCAAGTGCCCAAGCTCAATGAGCTTCTTGCGGCAAACCGCAATTGGGTCGCGCTGGCGTCCCTTCTCCACTTCCTCCGCCGGACGGTACTTGTCCGCCCGATCATCATCGTGATCGCCGTGACCGTAAGCTCGGAATGTCTTACACTCTACAATTGCTGGTCCCTTCCCCTCTCGAGCGTGGTTCACGGCCTCCATCACTTTGTCGTAAACGTCAAAGACATCTTGACCGTCCGCGATCAACCCGGGAATTCCGTAGCCCTTAGCTCGATCAGCAAAATCCTCCAGAGGAGACTCCAACTCAGTTGGGGTGCCATATGCCCACTGATTGTTCTCAATAATCGTAATCACCGGAAGCTTGTGAACAGCTGCATAGTTAATCGCCTCGTGGAAGATTCCCTGAGCTGTTGAACCTTCTCCGTTATAGGTAAGAACCACGCAATTTCCACCTTGCATTCGGTCGGCGTAAGCCACGCCTGCCGCTGCAGGAATCGTCCCCGCAAGCATTGAAGTCGAGTGAATGATCTTCTTGCTCTTCGATCCAATGTGCGACCAGTTATCCCGAGCTCGACCCGGAGATCCTTCTTTGCCCCAAACCTGACAGCAGACCTCTTCAATCGTCATGCCGATCCGAGTGTCGTTATCCCATCCCGCCTTGATGTCCTTCAAGAAGAACGCGGGCATGTCTCGGTGAATTGGGCTGATCCAGTCCGCGCTCTGAAGTCCAAAAAGTGAACCGACGAGTATCGCTTCTTGGTTGTGAGAGGAATAAAGTGTCCCTCGGAGTCGTCCGCGTTTCTTCTCTTTAATGAGACGGATATCGAAATATCGGGCTAGATAGAGCTGCTTAAAAAGCTCTAAACACTCTTCGCGAGTCAGTGACTCACTAGGTCGACGGCTACCTTGCCCTTGCTCCGCACGTTCGGCGGTCGCACTTCCTGATTTTGCGCTCACACTTTCTCCAGTCGCAGTACAACTATTACTTCGGAGAATACCCAAGGATCAGTAGCAATTCAGGTTCAAAAAGGTCTTAAAAGTGAAACAACCCCTGAGCCTGGACTCAGAGGTTGCATTTTCCGTTAGTTGCTCAGAGGGAGTTAATCAATCCGTTCATGTCCGTCATGAACGTGGCCAGATCGCCGTAACCCAACACAGAACCAACCCTGGTGCCGTCTGATTTCAAAACGAATACGTTCGGAATTGCCTCAACACCATACTGCTGGGCCAGCGCCGGATTGAGGTCGATGTCGATCTTGCAGAACACAACCTTCTTTCCAAAAGCCTTAAACTCAGGAGTCTCAAAAGCCTCGGCTGCCATCTTTTTGCAAGGACCGCACCAGCTTGCCATAAAGTCGATGAAGATCCCCTTCTTCGTCTTCGAAGCGATCATCTTGGCTTCTTCGAAATCGTAAACCCAGCGTGAACCAAAGAAGTCCTCGTAAGACATCTCAGTCGATCCGCTAGGAGCTTTGAAAGCGAACAAGGTGTCTACCGGGGCCCCGTCAACGACGACGTTCTTCGCCGAGAAAACGAGTTGCTTTGGTTTGGTTTGTCCTTTCGCTTCAGCAGTCAACTGTGCGCGCCGAGCGACACCATCTGGTGAAACGTAGAAGGAAGTGGTCTTCTTTCCTGACTTGTCAAAGAATGCTTTGACTTCGTTGACTTGCTCGCCACCAAGGGTTCGAGATCCGGCATCCACCGTCTTGACTGGCTTCAGCGCTGCTCCAAAGAATCCGCTGAACATCGCGTACTGATCATCGTTGAGGGTTAGCTTGAGCTCCTCAACTGTCTGTGGCTTCTTGTAGAAAATGCTGTCCTTCTTTGAAAAAACCGTGATGTTCGTTCCATCTGCAACGATCGTTTCGTCGTTCGTCTCCAACCGAAGTGAAGCAGGCTTCTTCATGTCGATCTTGTAGCTGCTGGTGCCCCCTCCAATCTCGTTGACCGTGACAGTTGCGGAGACCGACTTCTTGCTGGCTAAAGCTGCTTGCCAGTCAGTAAATCCTTTGCTCGGAGTGTCGAAAAATCCCGCGATTGCGGAGAGCGCGATGAGTGTTGTCATGACCTTTTCCCTCGCTTATGCAGTGAGTTAAAGCTATCATACACAGAGATTGCTCATGTCATCGAAATTTGCGCGAATTTCCTTAGTCATTTTGATGGTCACCCACTTCTGGCTGGCGGCGTGGTTCGCGATGATCACACCGTACCGAACAGGTGGCATTCTTCTCAGCCAGCGCGGTCCTGATGGCCGACCAGCGTATTCCAAAGACATCGGCGCTCCAGACGAGCGACAGCATGCGAACTACATCGGCTTTCTGCTCAGGGAACGCAAACTACCCGTATTTGACCCCAAGTCTCCAACACTGTACGAAGACTATCAGAGTCACCAGCCACCTCTGTTTTATGCAGTAGCAGAAACAGTTGCTAAGGTCACCGGACAGACCGAGGTCGAGGCTCAGTCCTTCGGTCGAACGATTCGATTACTGAACTGCTTGATCGGAGCGGTAGGAGTCGCAGGTGTGTTCTTTGCCGGACTTTGGGGGACGAAACGAAATGAGATTGCTGTCATCGCGGCTTCTTTAGCGGCGCTACTCCCGACAAGTGTGATGCTAAATGCAGCCATTTCAAACGACCCACTGCTAGTCGCACTTCTGAGCTGGACTATCGCATGGTCGGTCAGAGGTATTCAACTTGAGAGAGGTTCTAACTCCCTCCTTTATGACTTCTTAGTGCCGGCGATTCTTGTTGGATTGGCTCTCTGTTGCAAGTCTTCTGCACTCGTTGGCTACATCGTCTTCCTAGGAAGCACTGTCGCATCTGGCGCAAGCTTCAAGCGCTGGATCGAATCAAAGGGAGTCACCGGACGGAGCATCTTGCCGATCGTCATCCCGATAGCGTTGTTTCCACTTCTCTTAGTTAGCTGGCTCTGGGTGCGCAACATCTCTCTCTACGGCGACCCCCTCGCCCAATCCGCCTTCAAAGAAGCCTTCGTCGGCTCCGCCCAAAAATCCGCCATCCTCGGCGCGATCGAAGCCGGACCCAGCGCTGGCTCCCCTGAAGTCCAATACTGGATCAATTGGATCGGATACTGGACCGCCCGCTCCTTCATAGGAGTTTTCGGCTACATGGACATCTGGTTCAACGCCACCGGCAAAGCCAACAGCAACTCCGACCCAAACATCCTCTACAAAGCCATCATCCTCTTCAACTTCCTCGGACTCGGTGGCGGCGTCCTTTGGCTCCGAAACAACTGGCAAGAGAACAAACGCCTCGGTGCTATCACCCTCGGCCTCATTGGCCTCACCGTCGCGCTGTTCGTGATGTTCAACAACACCTACTTCCAGGCACAGGCCCGTTACCTCTTCCCTGCCCTCAGCGCATTCGCAACGCTCATGGCAATCGGCTGGGTCCAGATCTTCCGCAAATGGCAGATCGCACTGGCCCTGGTGGTCATCATTTTCGGCGGTTTCACTGTTCACGCCGGAACCCAGCTCCCCGGCGAATTTGCCAAACGAATCCAAACGGAGTCACCTTCGCCCTGAGATTCGCGTCAAAACCAGGTGATCGTGGTGTCGATGATCTATGAAGGCGCAGGAAGTTTCGATGAGGATACAATCCTTGTCGATCGCTTCGTTGGCGGTGATCAAAGCGCATTCGAAACCCTGTACTCAAGGTATTACACCCGTGTTTTTAATCTTGCCCGGGGCGTCCTGATTGACCCCGAAGAGGCCGCAGACGCAACCCAAGAAATCTTCGCACTTGTGTACCGCAACCTGCCCAAGTTTAACCGCCAAAGCAAGTTCAGTACTTGGCTCTTCAGAATCTCGGTCAATCGTTCCATCCAGGAGTCCAGAAAACGCCGGTTCAGGAACAAGACCCTGGAGTTGGACCAAGCGGCCGAACATCCCGCCCCTTCCCAAGGTGGGCCCGAGCCAGATCCACGTGTTCAACTGGCGATGGAGATGCTCGCTCCGCAGGACCGGGCAATCATCACTCTTTTCTACTGGCAGGAGCTTAGTCTTCAAGAGATTGCCGACTCAATGGACATCAATCTCAACGCCGCAAAGACCCGTTTATACCGAGCGAGAGAGAGATTCCGTCAACATTTTGAAGAGGAGCCCGAACTCTAGTGCAAATTCCACCAGAAATCGACGAGCTCATGTGGGCGATTGCCGAAAACGACACCGTGGACGCGGTGTACGACTTTGAGCACCGGTTTCCCAAATACCAGCAAGAACTGATGCGCCGTATCAAAACCGTTTCGGCCCTAAAGGCCCAAGGCAAAACAATTCCGAGTCGAGAAATTCCAGTTTTCCAAGCCCGTCCAATCGCTCTAGATCGAAAGCCGATCCAATGGCTAGGATACGCTGCGGTTTCGCTCGCTGTGATTTCGACTGCCGTTCTCGCCGCCACTAGTAACAAGCCAACGCCAGCCGTCAAGCCAGTCGATGTTAACACGCAACGCCGTAAAGCGATCCCAGAGTTGCCTATCGCAACTCCAAGCGTACCGATCGGACAAGCGACCCCGCCGATTGATCCTGCAAAGAACCCAGCACCTAAACCTACTAACCAATTCAAGAAGTCAGACCTCATCCTTGAAGTCACCAAACTTCACTCTGCTATCCAGCTGATCGCCGCAAGTGGAGAAGTAACGGTGACGATCGCCCCCGGACTTGAGAATCCGGATGTGCAGGTGAGCTTTACTCAGATGACGGCGATGGAAATGCTGACTGCCCTAGCAAAAGACTATGCCTTTACTCCGGTAGTCGACGGAGAAAAGCACATCCTGATTCTTCCTGTTAAGGATGACTCCAATCCGCAGGATGGCAACGAAGAGCTGAATTAAACCCTTGTCGTTATCACAAGAATCAGATATATTCACTGTACAGCCTTATGCGAATCAAACGGACTTCCGACGTTATCGAACTCATCAGTGAGCGCGCCTTCTATTTCTTCATCGGCGGAATAGCTAGCGGTGCTCTCGCATTCCTCCTTCTGCGTTACAAGGGCGACGGAATGTTCGTCGGGCTTGGATCAGTGCTCGGGTTCGCCGCCGTTGGTCTAGTCGGTTACGGAATCAAAGTCGCTCTAGAAACTCGCACAGTTTCCTCTTTCTCAGTAGATTGTCCCATCTGCACCGAGCGAAATGAACTCGTGGATCAACCAGAGAATGAGGACGTGACTTGTGTAGCCTGCAACCACTTGATTCCGATCAAAAACGGAGCCGTTCTTCCAGTTGAACAAGTTCGATGTGGCTTCTGTAACTCTCTCAACTACTACTCAGAAAAGACCGAACTCCTCATTTGCGAAACCTGTAATCACGAGATTCCGATCACTCAAGAAGAGGGTAAACCCACGAAACAGCTTCCCAAAGGCTATGCAGTTGTTGATGACAATCAAAGCTACGAGCTCGTGCTCATCGATGGTGGAAAGAAGGACGAAGAGGTCATCAAGGTTCTTCAGCACATGCTCGCGCTCAACCGGAATCAGGTGAAGGACATGCTCGAAGAAGTCCCTGTCACCCTGCTTCAAGGTATCCCCCGCATGAAGGCCGAGATGCTGGCGGCTCAGATTGGCAGTCACGGTGCAAAAGCCGAAATGCGGGTACTCAGCCAGTAGCCTGAACCAGCAAATAGGACGGGTACACTCCTGCCATCTTGGCGAGCGGTAGACGACCCTTCAAACGCGCACTTATCAAACTCAGCGGCGAAGCCCTCGCCGGAGACCTGAAGTTTGGTCTCGATCCCCACGTTCTGAATTACATCGCAAACGAAGTCGCTTCGGTCCATCAAGCGGGTATTGAAGCCGCAATTGTGGTCGGGGGCGGTAACTTCATTCGTGGAGAAACATTCTCGGCAGAAGGTGGCATTGACCGTTCTGTTGCCGACCAGATGGGGATGCTCGGTACGCTCATGAACTCTTTAGGCCTGCTCTCCGCGATTGAAAAGAAGGGAGTGGAAGTAAGAGTCCAAAGCGCGATCACAATCGCTGCCGTTGCCGAACCGTTCATCAAACGCAGAGCGATGCGCCACCTACAAAAGGGGCGAATGGTGATCTTCGCCGCCGGAACCGGAAACCCATACTTCTCTACCGACACAGCAGCGGTGCTCCGTGCCCTTGAAATCGATGCCGATGTGATCGTCAAAGCTACCAAGGTCGATGGAGTGTACGACAGCGACCCAAACAAGAATCCTAACGCGAAGCGATATGACAAGCTGAGCTACAATACCGCGATTACAGACCGACTCAAGGTCATGGATCAAACTGCCTTCACGATGGCCGAGGAGCACAAACTCCCCCTCATCGTCCTCGATTTTCACAAACCCGGCGCCCTTCTTGATGCCCTCAGCGGCGGATCGACGGGAACCCTCGTAGGAGACGAACAATCATGAGCGTAAGCGACACCCTGCAAGAAGCAGAACATAAAATGCAACAGGCCCTCGAGGCAATGATCCACGACTTTGCGAGCTATCGCACGGGTCGCGCATCCCCAGCAATCCTTGACCGCGTACATGTCGAGTACTACGGAGTCGAAACGCCCATTACTCAAATCGCCAATGTCTCAGTACCCGAGCCTCGCCAGCTGATGATCCAGCCATACGAAAAGAACATGACCGCTGCCATCGAAAAAGCAATCATGAAGAGCGATCTCGGTATCAATCCCAATAACGATGGAACGGGAATCCGTCTCATCTTCCCTCAAATGACCGAAGATCGCCGTAAGGACATGGTCAAGCAGGTTCACGCCCGCACCGAACAAGGTCGAGTTGCCATCCGAAACGTGCGCAGAGATGCCAACGACAGCATCAAGGGTCTTGAGAAGAAGAAAGAGATCACCGAAGACGAAGTGAAAGGCGGCGAAGCAAAGGTTCAAAAACTCACCGACACTTATATCTCCAAAGCCGATGACCTCGGCAAGAAAAAAGAAGAAGAACTGATGCAAGTCTAAAGCTGGGTTCCTACGAAGGTATGGACACCAAGCTAAAGAAGATACAAGTACAGGCACAAGAGCAGGGGATAGACCTCGAGACTCTTCCACACCACCTCGCCATCATTATGGATGGCAACGGTCGCTGGGCGAAGAAGAAGGGCTGGCAGAGACTGCTTGGGCACCGTGAGGGCTATAAAGCCCTTCGTGGAGCTCTGCTCAATGCAAGCGACCTCGGGATCAAGTACCTTACCGTCTACGCCTTCTCTGCTGAGAATTGGCGTCGACCCTCGGAAGAAGTCGAAGGACTGATGTCGCTGATCGAGAAGGCCACACGAGAAGAACTCAGGATCATGCACACAAACAATGTGCGCCTCAACTTCTCTGGTCGTATCGAAGAACTACCTGCTGGTCTGAGGGACGCCCTGGAAACTGGGATGGAGATGACGGCAAATAATACGGGAATCGTGTTTACGCTCGCCGTCAATTACGGCGGTCGAGCCGAGATTGTTGATGCAGTCAAGGACCTGATCGCTGCAGAGTTCGATCCGGAAGATATTACGGAGGAGTTGATTTCCGCTCATCTTTACAACCCGCACCAACCTGACCCTGACCTTATGATTAGAACGGCCGGCGAAATGCGGTGGAGCAACTTCCTGCTCTTCCAAGGCGCCTACTGCGAGCTCTGGGTCACTCAGGATCCATGGCCAGAGTTTTCGAAGCAACATCTCCTAGCCGCTGTCAAAGAATTTCAGCGACGAACGCGCAAGTTTGGTGCAGTCGTTTGAGCAGATGTGTCAACCTATCAATCTTTGGCATGAGCAATGCGTATTATCGGTTGGGATTGCCATAACACTCCAGCTCGCTAGTTTTGTTTCAGTTAACTAGCCCCAAAATCGGATCGAGCTCAGCTACCTTAAGGACCATTGACAACACATTGCCGCCGTGTCCCAATCCGGCAAGTAATCTCCTGTTACAAAACGAACCGGATACTACCCAAAGGACATCACCGCAACCGTAGCTCAGCCAGCTGTCGGCTCACCAGTTGCTAGCCGGAAATTCAAGCCGAAGGGCGGCTATCTCAAAGACCCGCGAAACAACCTGACTTGGCCCTAAACCTGGCGACTGCTAAACAAGATGCTTACCCAACCTAGTATGAGCGTGAGACCGCCCAGCGGAGTGATGATTGCAAAGAACTTCACTCCGCTCAGCACATAGATGTACAGCGATCCAGCAAAAATGCAGATTCCGGTTAGCATCAATCGTTTTGTCCACATGTGTTTCTCGCCAGCCGAGGCAAGCACTAGTAGCACAGCGGAGTGAACTAGATGGTAATAAGCGGCCGTCTTCCAAGTTTCAAGACTCTCTGCTGTAACTTGTGACTTCAGACCGTGCGCTCCAAAAGCCCCCAGAGCAACCGCCAATGCCCCACTCACAGCGGCTACCTTCACCCAACGATTCATTGCAACCAGCATACTTGAAGCACGAAAAAGCCCTTTGCCCAAACGAAGAGCGGAGGGCACCAAAGTCTAGTTCTTGATGGTCAGTGTTTTGCCATCAGCATTGGTAACCATCATGTTGCCTCTAAACTTTCCATCTGTAGCTACAAGCTTTTGTTGCTCTTTGGTGAGGTCGTTGAACAAGAGATGACCTTGCTTCCTATGCAAATCCCACTGGGCTGGAGTCAAAGAAGCCATGAGCTTCTTCATCGTCTCTCCGAGGTCTTTCAGATGCGCGGAGGCCTCGCGGTGAGAATGCTCCGCTTTCTTCATCTCCTCACGAGTCTTCTCGATGTCACGTGCTGACTTAATCATCTCTTCACGAACAGCAGCAAGTTCCTTTTGCATCTTTGACCTTTCTTCTTGGCTCAATCCAGGTGGAAGTTCGTGCAACTTCGCAAGCTCCCTAAAACTCTTCTCGTCGAACGTGAAACCGAATCCGTCGGCGCCGAGCGGGGGGATCGCAGGCATCGCCGACATACCTGGCAAAGTTAAAAGGTACGGACGCTTCGGATCCACTCGAGGTGCGACGGGGTTTCGGGAATCAAACGGGGCACCCGTTGAAATCCCAAATGAGCGACCCGCTCGAAAAACAAGTGTCTTGCCACGAAGACTCCAGTAGCCGCCAAACACTTCGCCAATCGCATCTAGCGCCTCGTGAAGAGGCACGTTCTTCAGGTTTAACGAGAGGCGCCCTTTGGGCATCGAATCGCTTGAGCTGGCAAAGTTCACGCCTTGCTTCGAAATCCACCTCAGTACATCTGTTGCAGATGCGTCAACGAACGAACAGGAAACCTCCTTCTTAAACTCTGGGAGTCGCTTAAGTTGGTCGGAAGAGCCGTTCGAGGCGAAGAGATTTCCTACAATTGGAATCTCCGAGAGGCGAGGAACCTCTGAAGCCTGATCGGGACGAATCGGCACTTCGCGTGCCTGGAACTCGGT
>JARXAE010000004.1 GCA_029866005.1 Fimbriimonas sp.
TACCTGAGCAACCTCGTTCGCACTCAAGTTGGTGAGTTCTTTCTTGAGGGAGCTCAGCACCCCAAGGAAGCCACCCTTGATCGACTCATCCCGCTCGCGACAGCCCTTCAACCGATGCCGAGCCGTGAACTGAGTGAGACGGAACTCTTCCGAGTTCGGAACGGAAACCCTGTCGCAAACACGATCGTCGAAGACGGTCACCATTGCATGCTGGTGGACGCAAACGGTCAAGTCATGGCTGTTGCCCACGCTGATGGCAACGTATTGCAGCCCGAATGCGTTCTACCCACTGAGGCATTTGATGAAGCTCTTTGAGGCCGACTCCAAACTAAAAATCCGAGCCCAGATGATATGGTTCTTCCTATGGCTCGGCGTAACTTGTGTCGGTCTATTCCTCAAGCAAGACCCGCACCTCCACGGCACTCACCAGCAGCTTGGCCTACCACCCTGCCCGAGTGTCTTGCTGTTCAATCGCCCTTGCCCGGGTTGCGGACTCACGACGTCATGGACCGCACTTTTGCATCTTGATTTCGTTACATCCTGGCGTGCCCATCCGCTCGGGATTCCGATGTATCTTGGGTTCACCTTCGTTGCCCTCGGTTGCCTCTACGGCAATATCAAAGGGCTTCGAATGCTCATCGACTCCAACTGGGCCAACATGGCCTTCGTAACTTTTGTTGTCATCTTCTTCATCTATGGCGCCGCCCGGATGGCGATGACCACCAACTACCAAACTCAGAAGGAGCAGATCTGGAGTTCTGCGCTGAGGAGGTGAGCGGTGAACAGTTACCGGTGAATAGCGAGCAGTAAACTGGGCTCCTCGAAAGAAAACCGCAAACTTCTACCCTCGCTTCTCAACCATACACAGCTCACTGCTCACCGAAAACCGATAACCTCAACGATGTCTATTCGCGCCCTCCCTCGAATCTTCATTTCTGGAGCCGATATGGCGGCACCGTTCGAGATTCCGCGCGCGGAGTTCGACAAACTCCACAACGTCCTCCGCCTCCGCTCTGGAGCGCGGATCGGTGTTTTGCCAAACGACGGTTCTTTTTGGGAGTGCGAACTCGATGGTCGGTACGCCAAGCCCCTCGAAAAGCACTTGCCCAATACCGAGCCTTCGCTCCACATCACCATTGCGCAGGCGCTACCGAAGGGTGACAAGTTGGATGATGTTGTCAGAGCCTGCACTGAGCTCGGCGTGAGCCACTTCATCGTTTTCCCCTCAGACCGAAGTATCGTTAAGTGGGAAGATAGAAAGCTGAACGACAAGATGCGCCGGCTTGAATCTCTCTCCAAAGAAGCCGCCGAAACAGCCTTCCGGACCAAGATTCCTCTCGTTGAGTACCGCCAAACGCTGGCAGATGTCATGCGAGAACCAAATCTCATTGCGCTCAGCGAGTCGGAGAAGGAATTCAAACAACTCTCAACTTCGAACCTCGAACCGTTAACCCTCGCCGTCGGCCCCGAAGGTGGTTGGTCCCCCAGAGAAGTCGAACTGCTAAAGCCCTACGCCGTAACGCTAGGCCCCAGAGTTCTCAGGACTGAGCACGCGGGCTTCGCCGCCGCCGCGAAGCTCCTAATTTAGACCTGAATCGAGCTTGCTCAGGAACTCATCCAGCTTATCGGTGAATGCCCACGAGGTCTTGACTACCTCACCGTCCGGTGAGACAATTGCGTAGGTTGGCAGAGTAACGGTTCCCACCATCCGCTGCATCATCTTTGCATTCTCCGCATCTTGCTTCGCATGAACGGGATCGTTGACACGGTCAATGTAGATCGACACAGGGACGTATTTTTTGAACCTTTCTTGAGTCTCTTTTCGAGTGAAAATGTTTTGCTCAACGACCCGGCAGTTGGTGCAATAAACGCCGGTGAAGTCTACAAAGATGGGTTTTCCGGTTTCCTTCGCTTTGGCTTTTGCCTCTTCCCACGATTCGACAAACAAGCTTTTCCATCCGGTGGCGGTTCCCGCCATGGTCTTGCCGGGGTATGGCGATGGAGGCAAGAATCCTTCTAGCTGGCCTAGCTTCGTATCTCCAAACGCCATCAGGACCCAGACGCCTAGGCCCAAGGTGAACGCCCCAACTCCGCGCCGGAACCACCCAATTTTCCCGTCATCTACCTTTGGCAGCTTGATCGCTCCGAAGCAGTACAGTCCGGCACCCAGAAGTAGCGCGAACCACAGTGACAGCATCACCTCGCGGGTTAGAAAACCGTACGAGTAGCCGAGATCGAACGAACTGAAGAATTTGGTCGCGGCAATCAACTCAATGAAGCCCATATAAGCCTTGATGACAACCATCCAAGCCCCCGATCGTGGGACCTTGCTGATGGCAGAAGGAAAGATGGCGAGCAAGAAGAACGGAATCGAAAACGTCGCCGAGAATCCAAGCATCCCTATGATTGGCCAGACATAGTTTCCGTTGGCCGCCGAGACCAGAACTCCGCCAACAAACGGCAGAGTGCATGTGAACGAAGTCAAGCTAAAGGTCAGTCCCATCAGAACCGGTGCTATCCAACCCTTTTTCCCGCTCGCGTCAAACCTGTTGACCAACTTTGGGGGGAGCCCGATCTCAAAAACTCCGAAAAGCGAGAGAGCAAGGATCACGAAAAGCGAACCCATTCCAAAGTTGAACCACGGATTATTAACGAGTTGGTTCAGCCCCGTCGCTCCAAAAGCCGCCGCAACGATGATTCCGAGGAACGTAAATGTTCCCACTATCCCACCGCAGAACAATAAAGCTTGCTTGACTCCTGACCCTTCTTCCTTTCGTTTGCTGAAAAACGAGACAGTGATCGGAATCATTGGAAATACGCAAGGCGTTAAAAGCGCCGTTGCGCCCGCCGCAATTGAAAGCAGAAGGAACGGAATGATTCCCGCCTCCTGAGCCTTCTTAATCTGCTCCGCTTCAGAAGATCCAGATGTTGATGTTCCAGCCGCCTGCTTGGGCTCGGCGACTTTTGCCTTCGGTTGCGTCACCGTTTCGCTGATAGGAACGCCCGTCAACGGCAGTTCGGCATCGGTCGGAGGGATACACACTCCATCCTTACAAACCTGGTACTTCACCGCCAATTTCGCATCCGCCGACTTTACTGGTACCCAAAATCGCCCTGTTTCTTTGAAGAAGTCGACATTCTTGCTGAAGCCCTTGTCGAACTCGGTGTGCAGGCCCTCTTCTCCGATCTTTGCCGAAATGGGCTCGTCACCAACCCGAAACGTTGTGGGAAACGGTCCAGCCTCAATTTCCACCGTCGAGTACAAGTGCCACCCTGGTTTGATCGTTGCCTCGACCACCGCAGTAAGAGTAGGGGCCTTGCCCTCCAGACGCAAAACCTTCCAAGAGACCTCCCCCGCCGCAAACCCTAGGGCAGTCAAGATCAGAAGGATGAGGCTCGAGAGAAGTTTCATGTTCAAAAAGGAGAGGCTCCTTGGGCAACCCAAAGAGCCTCTTCTATTGTATTCGTTTAAGGCCTAAAGAGTTCCCCGAAGCTCCTGCTCCCGCTCGATCGACTCAAACAAAGCCTTGAAATTCCCCTTTCCAAAGCTCGTCGCTCCTTTGCGGTGAATGATTTCATAGAACAACGTCGGTCGGTCGGTGATCGGCTTGGTGAAGATCTGGAGTAGATACCCCTCATCATCTCGATCAACTAGGATTCCGAGCTCGGCTAGAACCTCAACGTCCTCGTCAATCTCACCAACGCGGTCTGTGAGGACCTCATAGTACGTCTTGGGAACTCTTAGGAACTGCATCCCCCGTGCCTTCAAAGCTGAAACGGTTGCGACAATATCGTCGGTACGAAGTGCAACATGCTGAACTCCGGCCCCGCCGAAATACTCCAGATACTCGTCGATTTGGCTCTTCTTCTTGCCTGCTGCCGGTTCGTTGATGGGGAACTTGACGCGACCATTCCCGGAGGCCATGACCTTCGACATCAACGCTGTGTACTCCGTCGAAATGTCGTTGTCGTCGAACGAAATCAAGTTCTTGAAGCCGAGGATATCCTCGTACCACTTCACCCAAACATTCATCTGACCAAGTTCAACGTTGCCGACGCAGTGGTCAATCTCAACGATCCCAATCCCTTCGCCCGGCTCGTTCATCTCGGCGAAGCCCGGTAAGAAGTGACCCTTAAAATTATCGCGGTTGATGAAGGTGTGGAGCGTATCGCCGTAAGTGTGAATCGACGCAATACGAACGTAGCCGAGTTCGTTTTCTAAGGAGTAAGGCTCGATTGCCGCCTTTGCCCCTCGCCGAACCGCTTCGTTGAATGCCCAATCGACGTCATCTACTTCGAAAGCGATGTCCCGAACGAAGTCACCGTGGATCGCCAGTGCATCGGCGATGTGGTGACCTGGCTTCACCGGAGCGGAGAACAGCAACTTGATGTCATTTTGCTCCAGGAGGTAGTCAACTTCGTGTCGAAGACCGGTCTCTAGTCCGTGTCGAGCGGTGATATTGAAGCCGAAGACGTGCTGGTAATAGAACGCCGACTGGCGCGCGTTTCCAACGTAGTGGCGAATGTGGTCAACCTTTCGAATCGGGAAGTTATCTTGCATCATCGCAAATCCTTCCCCACAGTTTACTAGGCGGTTAACCTAGCTCAACCGGAAGATCGTCCGAAATATTGAAAGCCATGACGTAACTTCGGCGGGGGCCTGAGTTCCAGAAGGAGGCATTGCCGCGCAAGCGATTCCCAAACCGTCGATCGTCTCGGGTTTCAACTCCCAAAGCGGCTTTGGATCGGTCGTCTGGCCGTTGGAGGTAATCACCACTCCGCCTGGTGTCGAATGGATATCGGCCTGATTCCCCTTTAGCAGTGCCGCCAGTGGCCTCTCCTGGGTTGTGATGTCGATTTCCTTCGACAACCAGCCGCGAAAAGCTGCTAGCGCCTGGTAGTGCATTAACATCGTCTGACCCTCTGGAACTGAGATGTTGGGGTTCTTTTGGAGCAAAGCTACGGCTCCATCAAAATCGTAAGCGTCTCGATGTCCCTCTAGCTCAGACATTTCCGCAGGCGTTAATGCAAATGCTGCGGTGGCAGGGGTGTTTGTTGAAGAAGCGTTTGTGTCTTCCGCTGGTGCGTTCGTCGCTTCGTTCTCGCCGCCAAGTTTCTTTCCGATGCTTTTGAGTGTGTTCTTGTCTGCTTTACCGCGAGGTATCGCCGCCATTCCGGTTTTTGAGGACTTCTGAGCCTGCGCCATCATGTAAACCGGAACCGCTGCCACGCCAATCATGATCAGCGTCAGGACCAGCATCAAAATCGCCCGCCGTCCGGTCGCACCACTTGGCCCTTCCCCGGCCGCTGGCGGTGTAAACAGAGCTTCCGCCGCTTGGAGCTTAAGCATCTCGTCAATCGCGGGCACTTCGTAGGTCGGAATCGGAGTTGGAATGTTCTTCGCCATCTGCCCCGGAACGTATCGGGCATCCATCTTCACCTTGTCTCTCACCAGCTTGTAAAACTCGGTTGACATCTTGATTGAATCTGGCTTCGCCATCGACTGAATTCGCGCAGCCTGATTGACACCATCGCCGATGGTATTGCGCCCATTCAGGTGAATGTCTCCGATGTTGAGTCCGATACGATGCGACAGAATCCCGTCTGGTGGGTTCGATTGCTTCAAAGCATGAAAGGTTTGCTGTATATCCAGCGCGCACTGCATACACTGGGTTGCCGACTGGAAATACACCATCATGCCGTCGCCCATCGTGTTCAGAACTTCACCCTTGTAAGCCGTGACCGAGCGGAAAATGAGGTCAAAGTCGCGACGAAGAGCCCGCATTGTCCGCTCTTCATTGATCGCTGTCAGCTTACTGAAGCCCACCACGTCGGTGAACATAATTGACGCCAACGTTCGCTGTTCCTGATCCATGACTCTTTCCCCTTGTCACTAAGACAACATTAAGACGACGAGTTTCCGACAATTGTGCCTCAAAAAAGTGAAGTCGAACTAAAACCCGCACGACCCCACTCCCCAGTCCGAGCTTCAAACGGGTATATTCTTCTTCCGATAAGCCGATGTAGCTCAGTGGCAGAGCAAGTCTTTCGTAAAGATTAGGTCGCGGGTTCGATTCCCATCATCGGCTCCAGTTTTTTCGGTCTTCGTCTTTAAGACCCGATTCAGCCCGCTCAACTGCAATTTTCCAGACGAGGAAGCAATAGGCAAGCCCTCCGCCGAAGTGGAGCGCATCTCGAAGTCCCCTAATTGCATGGACTGCGGCAAGTTCATCACCGGGGCCGCTCCAGGCAAAGACTCCGATCTGAGGAGCAAACAGGATCATGGCAATGACCACTGGATACCCCCGCCGAAAAAGCGCTGACAACACTCCCCCTGGCAGAAGGAAATGCAACCAAGTCCTGCTGGGTTTGAAGAAGCCAACTGTTCTGGAAGTGTGCAACAAGGGTTCGCTTGCGAACTTCAAGATGACGGTCATGATCCCGTAGATCGCTAGGCATCCGAGGACAGACCACAAAACTCTTGCACCCAGTTTCATTCAGACACGCTAGAACACATTCTATTGGGATAATCCTATCACTGTGGTGCTCTATCGACAACCGAGCGTCTGATCAACAGCACAACTCTTAACTCCAAACCAGCAATTTCCCCTACTTTTCAGGTGCTAATGGATGTTATGCTAAGGCAATGCTGAAGTGGTTGCAAGGGAGGAAGGAGAGAATCGAGGCCTCGCGAGACTCGATCACTCACGCCGTAACCCGTCCTGCGCAGCAGCCGAGTACGCCGCTTCCCGTCCAAAAAGTCCGCATGGTTCGCATGCTCACAGGACACCTAGCGCTTAAGGAATTCCCCAATTCTCAAGCCCATTCCCAATGGCTCGCACTGCGGGCAAAGGTGAACGGCTCGCTCATCATTTTTGCCGACATTGAAGATCATAGCGAGATGCGTGCACCGGAGGCTCACCCTCAGCCCTCCCAAACCGAACACCCCGACTACAACGCCATCCTCGCCACCCATCTTCAGGTCCTCAGCGAAAAAGACTTCCAACGGCACCGCCCCAACCCCTCGTCGCTGACCACCGGCGAGGTCGTGAAAGATTTCTTCACCCTGAAGGGAAGCAAAGCTACCACCCACCTCGGCGTAGTTCCAGTCAAGGAGCCTTGGAAAGTCCCCGCTACCGCTGCTTTTGGTAATTGGGAGCGCATTACTGACGACGATATTGTCACCGCTCACCTCAAATCATGGTACGAGAAATACGGGGCAACTCCCGCCTTGATCGGTGCCGGACACCTCGAACTCTGGCTTGACCGTCCGATTACCGATCCCGAGATCGCCGCTGACCTAGCCCTCGAGATGTTTTCGCTTTGCCCTGACATCATTGACGAAGGTCTGGAGACTACCGAAGCCCTCGCGATGTCGATCCTCGAAGCGCATGTCTGGTACTTCTGGTGGGATTGAGAGTTGCTCGAACTTTCCAGAAACTCTGCCTGAACAGGATCGTTAGATTAACGAAGTCAAACTTGTGGCAAAATCTCTAACGAGACCGACCGCGCGTTTCCAAACAGTCATATGATCCTTTCCGCTGCCCTTGCAATTTCAATCGCTCAACCCACGGTCGTTGTCGTGGGCGATACCGTCGTGGCGGAGAAGACAGCTAAAGGCTGGAGGTCGCCCGAAAAGAACCTTCATCGTCAGAAGGTGAGCTTAAAGAGCTGGAGGCTAGACAGCACCGTTGCCGGGTTCGATGAGGAAATTGAATACGATGAGGGACCGCCAATGGAGTCCGTGCACATCAAGGGCATCGAATTGCCGGATAAAGATATTCTCTCCGTCTCCGGAAATCCAAAATTTGCTCCGGTCACTCGGATCAGTCCCGAGAACCCGGAATACAAAAAGATTGCAGTGGAGTATGGCAAGTCTCGCGGTCGCAAAGCTGTGCCCGGAATCGAAGCTGGATTCCTCGCTGACCTCGACGGTGACGGTCGTCAAGAAGCCCTCTTGGTGATCGCCACCGACGCAAGCGTCAAAAAAGAAACCGGGTTCTGCGCCATCGTCCTCCGACACATGTCCGGTAAAAAGGTTGTTACCACCACCTTAGAATTCAACGGAATATGGGGCTACATGCGCGGTCCCTATCACGGCCGCGTTTACGGGGTCGGCGATTTCGACGGTAACGGCACCCGAGAGTTCATTTACACTTTCGAAGACCCCTGGGGAACCGACACCAAGCTTAAGCAGTTCAAGAACGGCAAAGTGAAGAATCTCTGCACAACCGCTTGGGGTGAGTAGCCACCGTTGCTTCCGAGCGAAACAGGGTCAGTGATTCCCGTGATTTAACGATCTTTATCGTCATAACTGACCCAGCTCGTTGTAACATGAATGTTAGAGTGAAAAAGGCGCATCTGCTCCTCTTGACGACGTCGTCACTACCGCTCCTGGTTGCCCTCCAGGCTCCGGCGAAGCCTTCCGCGCCAGCCTCTACCGGCGAGGCTTTGTTTGCAAAGAATTGCGCATCGTGTCATGGGAAGGAAGGCGTCGGCGGACCTGGATATCCCAAAGCTCTTACCGGCACCAAGGCTCCGGCGGACCTTGGGACCTACATCTCCAAATCTATGCCCCCTGGCGGCAAAACTCCCCCTGCCCAGGCGACGGAGATCGCAAAGTACATTTACGGTGCGTTTTACTCCCCCATTGCCCAAGAGCGAATCCGCCCGCCCCGGGTTACGCTCCAGAGACTAACTGTTAAGCAGTTCCGAAACGCCCTGGCTGACCTCATCGGGCCTGACCATCAAGCTCTGACGGGTGAGCCAGGCGGGATGAACGGCAACTACTATAAGAGTCGACCATGGGATGACAAGAATCGTCTGATTCAGCGCAAAGACTCGACGATCAATTATGATTTTGGAACCAAAGGTCCAAGTGATGCTGCCTTCGATCTCTGGAATTTCTCTGCTGTCTGGACAGGCTCCATCATTGCTCCTGAAACCGGAGAGTACGAGTTCATCATTCAGTCCAACCAGAATGCAAGACTCCAACTTAATGGGGACAGGCCACTCATCGACAACCGCGTCAGGAGTTTGAACGAAGTGGAGTTCAAAGCCTCCACCTATCTGATTGCGGGTCGGAACTACCCATTCTTTCTTGAGTTCACGAAGCAAACGGCTGGTGTGAACGACGAAGAAAAGAAGAAGAAAACTCCTCCGTCGTCCGCTTTCGTTAAGCTCCTTTGGAAGCGTCCCAAGATGGCCGCAGAGATCATTCCTGCCCAATACTTCAGTCAAGGCTGGAACCAGAACACCTATATTAGCGACACACAGCTTCCGGCCGATGACCGCAGTATTGGCTACGATCGTGGCAACGCTGTTAGCAAGGACTGGGACGAAGCAACCACCCGCGCCGCCCTCGAAACCGCCGAGTATGTTGTCGCGAATATTGATCGGCTCAGCGGCACCAAGGCCGGCGATGCCAATCGTGCTGCCAAGATCAAAGAAGGGGCCAAGCTCTTCCTCACTAAAGCTTTCCGCCAACCGTTGACCCCCGAGCAGGAGCAGCTCTACCTTGAAAAGCCTTTCGCCTCTGCCTCTAGCCCGGAAGTCGCACTTAAGAAAATCATAGTGCTAGGCCTCAAATCTCCCCGTTTCCTATATCGCGAAATCGGTTCCCGTAAAGATTCGTTCCAGACTGCTTCCGAACTTAGCTTTGGACTTTGGGACACGATACCGGACGTTCAGCTTTTACAAGCGACAGGGAGAGGAGAGCTCAAAACTCCGGACGGAAGGCGCAATCACATCCAACGCTTGGTCAACGACTCGCGCACCTACACCAAGCTCCGCGAGTTTGTAATGAGCTGGCTCAAGGTTGACGATATTCCCGATATCGTCAAGAACGCCAAAGCTTTTCCTCAGTTCGACCAAGCTACCGTGAATGACCTCCGGACCTCTCTCGATCTTTTTGTCAAGGACGCGGTGTGGACTCCAGATGGCTCATTTACCAAACTCATGACGAGCAAGAACCAGTTCCTTAATGGAAGGCTAAGCAAGCTGTATGGAGGAAATCTTGCACCAGATGCGGGCTTCCAGCCGGTGATTGCGACCGACCGTACCGGAGTGCTCACGCATCCTTATCTTCTGAGCAAGTTTGCCTACAATGAAGGAACCTCCCCCATCCACCGTGGTGTTCTAATCGCCCGAAACATGATGGGTCGAGTCCTCGCCCCGCCTCCCGTTGCCGTCGCTCCTGTGGCTGCCTCGCTTCAACCAAGCCTTACGACGAGAGAGCGAGTTCAGCAACAAACCAAGCCCGAGGGCTGCTACAGTTGTCACCAGCTCATCAACCCGCTTGGATTTACTCTCGAAAAGTATGATGCGATTGGAAAAGTCCGGCTTATCGATAACAATAAACCCGTTGATACGTCCGGAAGCTATGTGAACTCAAAGGGTGAAACCGCTAAGTTTAACGACATCAACGATCTTGCTAACTACATCGCGAATAATCCCGACAGCCATGCTGCGTTTGTGGAAAAACTATTTCAGTACTTCACGAAACAGCCTATTCGAGCCTACGGAAAGGATGCGTTGCCAAACCTCGTAGCACAATTCAAAAAGGACAACTATAATATCCGCAGTCTCATCGTGAACGTGATGATGACGGCGACCCAGTAACTACCCACTAAGTGCCAGCAATGAACGAATCCACACGAAGAGATTTTCTGAGAACCCTTGGGGTGAGCGCGGCGGCGATGCCGTTCCTCATGGGTCTCCCGAGCTTTGCCTTCGGCAATCCGGCTCCGTTGCGCAAGAAGCGGCTGGTGGTTCTCTTCAGCCCTGATGGAATCGTTCCAAGTACATTCTGGCCGGATACTCCCGGTTCAGGTTTCATTTTCAAAGAGTCCCTCAAACCACTCGCAAACTACCGCGACAAAATGCTGATCCTTAAGGGAGTTGGCGACCGCATTCGCGGTGATGGCGACGGTCACATGCGTGGAATCGGTTGTTTGTTGACCGGCATTGAGTTGTTCCCAGGCAACGTGCAAGGTGGCTCTGACACCCCTGCGGGCTGGTCAAGCGGTATTTCGATCGACCAAGAAATCAAGAACTACCTCCAGAAGAGTGCTGCTACGAAGACCCGTTTCGGCTCACTTGAGTTTGGGGTCATGGTTCCTGAACATGCTGATACATGGACTCGAATGTGTTATGCAGGGCCAAACAAGCCGATCGCCCCGATCGACGATCCATACCAGATGTTCAATAAGCTGTACGGCTCCATGAAGGATCGCGAGCTAATGAAGTCCGTGCTTGATGACCTGAAGCAGGACATGGACAAGGTTCGGTCGCAGATTTCCAAGGACGACCAACGGTTGCTCGACGACCACATGCAGCTTGTCCGCGAGATGGAGAAGGATATTTCGAACCACAAGAACGAAACTCTGAACCATCCAGTCCCACAACTCGAACCTGGCGTCCGGCGTGACAACGACAACATGCCCAAGATCAGCAAGCTGCAGATCGACCTCATGGTAAGTTCGTTTATCGCCGATTCGTGCCGCGTAGCTACCCTTCAGTACACGAACTCCGTCGGTCAGCCCCGCTTCACCTGGCTGGGCATTACTGAAGGTCAACACGACCTTTCCCACGAACCGGACAGCAATACCGGAGCCCAAGAAAAGCTCACCCGAATCAACAAGTGGTATGCCGAGCAAATGGCTTACCTGCTCAAGAAGCTTAGCGAAACCAAAGAGCCGGACGGCAACGGCACCCTTCTCGACAACACAACCGTCATCTGGACCAACGAGCTTGGCCAAGGAAACAGCCACACCCTAGAAAACATACCGTGGGTGTTGGTCGGCGGCGGCCTCGGATTCAAAACTGGCCGCTACATCGACTTCAAAGGCGTCCACCACAACCGGTTGCTGATGGAACTGGCGCACGGTTTTGGACACAATGTCACGAGCTTTGGCAACAAGGATTACTGTGGACAGGGAGTTTTGGGTCTTTCCTAGGCACCTCTTCGGGAATCAAAGCTTAATGAAAGAGAATCCTAAGTTGTTAAAGTTCCTGTTGAGATACCGCATTGTGCTAGCTGCTGTAGTGAACGCTACGGTTTTTGGTCTGCTTCGCGGACAGATGAACATGTGGCTTGCGGCACTTATCGCTGCCAGTTTATTCGGAATGATTTCTACTTTGCCGACCTACTGGGAGGAACGACTCCGGAAGAACGTGGCGACTGAATTAACAAGCGACGCGAGTTTAAGCTCCAAGTAAATGCGCCTCAAGATCATCATCTAGTTCAGCTTTGCAGCTGATACCGCACTCGTGCGCTGGCTAAGAGACCTTTAATTCATCAACCCACCAGGAAATCAGCAGTCACAATTGGCAACGGAGAATGTCCCCAGCCCATATCGCTCGAACCGGTCGCTGCTGCATCCGGAACCCCCAACAGAGAAGTAATCAACGGCTTATAAGGAAAAACTCGGCTCGCCAAAAACGCCACGTGGTCGTCCCGAACCTGCGCTTCGCCGATGATTGTTACATACGGCGAGCAGACAATCGCGTGCCCATCACGCTGATAAGTTTCATCAAAGCAGGTGACGTTGAGTAGCCCGGTTTCATCTTCCAGATCGAAGAAGACGACCCGTTTGCCGCTCGGAGTTGGCGGAAATCGCAAGCGGATTGGGTTGCCGACGACAATCGCTTTTCGACCATGCTCCAGCCTTCTTGCCACTGTAGTCGTCACTCCGCCCCGGCTCGCAACTCGCTCCCGCTCAAAGCTCATGAGGTGCTGGTCAATATCCAAATCTAGATACCTCCGCTCGTGGATTGCCCGCTCCGCCTGATTGAAATCCACGATATCCTCGGGGAGTAGTGGAATAGGTGCCCCGAGTGGCAATGTTCCTGGAGTGTTGTAAGCTCGTGCGTAATCCAGAATCGCCGGTAAAGCCCACAACAACTGTCGCCGATTCGGATGGAGTTCATCAAAAGCTCCGACAAGGATGAGCCTCTCAAGATCATCACGAGAAGGGTTCGTCTTCATCGCGAAGTCAAAAATGCTCTCGAAAGGTCGAGTCAAAGAGATCCGAAGTTGTAAATCCCGGTTTAACCCGCTAATCTGCGCCAACGCAACCCGAATCCCTCCGTTCGGAACAACGATCTTGGGGTCCATTGTCGACTTCACATTCTCAACCGCAAACCCCACCTCACTTAGGTTCACAGCCACTGGAAGCACCGCCACTCCCCGGTTTCGTGCCTCATTGACCAACGTACAGGGCCCGTAGTAACCCGCTGGCTGAGCATCCAATAGCGAAGCAAAATACTCGGCCGGATAGTGCTGCTGGCAGTAGATTGACCTCACCGAGATCTCGGCAAACGCCAGTGCATGACCTTGCGCGAAACCATAACCCTTGAACCCGGCAATGAGTTCAAAGACTTCCTCAGCTATCTGAAGTCCGTACCCATTTGCCTGAATCCGCTGGATGACCCTTTCCCGTATCTCCCGCCCAAAATCCTCTCTTCTTCGCTTATGAATCTGCTCACGAGTGTCCTCCGCTTCACCTCCTGAATACCCAGCGAACTTCTGGAGGAGCTGGTCAACCTGCTCCTGAAAAACGATGATTCCGTATGTAATCCCAAGAATCTCCTCAAGATCGGGATGTGAAAAGGTGAATGGCTTTCCATGTCGCCGTGCGATCATCTCGTTCAGCTTCACCGCTCCGCCTACGCCTGGCCTAATGCCAGCTTGAACCAGCGAAGCATCCTCAAGGTTCTTTGTCTTGAGACGAATATGCGCTTGACGCATTGCAGGCGATGCTGATTGAGGGATGCCGATCAATTCACCGCTTCGCATCGTTGCATATACATCCGGATCATCCGAAGGCAGATTCGCAACATCAAACGTTCGATCTCGCACCACAACCCGATCCTGAGTCCCCTCCAAAACATCTTGCCCGCGTAGGCACAAGATGTCGAACTTATCGAAGTAGTGCTTCGCCGAGCGCTTATCCCACTGAATGATCCTAAGGTTGCCTCCGTTTGGATCCTCGGTTGCCGACCACATGACCGGGACAGTTTCATGCAAAGGACGAGAAGATATGACCACCCCTGAAGAGTGCGCCCGCATGTTCCTCGGAATATCCATCATCCGCTCCGCCAAACTCAAAACCCACCTGAATCGCTCCTTTGGAATGTTGCTGCCTTTCAGTTCAGGACGCTTTTCGAGAGCCGCTTCCAGCTTGTCGGGTGCAATTCCTCCATGGACCCGCTTGCTCAAAAAGCTAATCGTTGAATCCGGTAGGCCAAACACTTTGCCAACCTCGCGAATGATCCCTCGCGTGCAATAAGCCCCAATTGCCGCCACCGTTGCCACCCGTTCCTCGCCATACTTCTGCACCATATAGGACCTCACCTCGTTCCGTCGCTTCGCCGGAAAGTCGATGTCTATATCTGGGCGCTTAGTTCCATCAGCCGGTAAAAAACGATCGAAGTGTAAACGATGCTTGTAAGCATCAATTCTGCTCAGATCAAGACAATAAGCCACAACCGAATCAACAACAGATCCCCGACCACTAAACTGATATCCCCGCCGAGAAGCCCAGCGACAAGCGTCCCAAATCGTCAAAAAATGATCAGCATATTGTAAGCGACAAATTCTCTCTACCTCCATATCAATCCGTCGACGAATTCCCGTCGTCATCAGTGGATACTTCTGATGCGCACCTGCATAGGTCACCTCTCTCAAAGCGTTCTCCGGATCATCGAACAGCTTTGGCAAAGTAGTGCGAGGTGGCATCACATCCCGATCACACTTCGACAGCAGCTGAAGGCTGTTCGATACCAACTCTGGCATCTCCGAATACAGTTCATGCATCTCGAAAGGCGTCCGAAGAAACCTTTCCGCATTAATTGATCGGAAAGGGAAGCCATCCTCGTGAAAGCGAGGTTTACGCCCCTTTACTTCGTGAATGAGACTCAAATTGTGCGCACATCCGATCACTTCCTGTACGGGGAAGTGGTGGGGACGAGCATGCGTTACCAGCCCACCTGCCACCATCGACACCTCCATTTCCTTGGAAAGCTCGCAAAGCCCCCTCAAGTGCGCAATATCCCAAGGTTGGTATGCAAAATCTGCCTCGAGATACAGTCGATCTCGTCCAAAATGCTCTCGAAGTAGACCTAGAAAGTTACGAGCAGAATCTATCTGTCCTCTTAGTAGCATTGGCAAAAGAGGACCATGTGATCCGCCTGTCAAACAGATCAGATCTTCGCACAGTGACCATAAATGTTGAAGGCGAAGAATAGGTAGTAGCCGCTCTTCTTCTAAATGGCATCTTGTAATCAAAGTGGATAGCCCTACATATCCCCGCTTCGACTGAGCTATCAATACAATCTCACCACCCGTCTCAAGCTCAAATGATGCCCCGATCAAAGGATGAATCCCCGCATCCCTGCACCCTCTGGCCAGCTCAACCGCACCCACTAACGAAAAACGATCTGCGATACAAAGCCCAGGAAGACCGTTCATAACTGCAAACTGAACCGCTTCTTCTGGCAACATCACTCCCCGCCCAAAGTCGTAGCCACTTGCAATATGTAGTGGTACATAGGGCGCATCCGAAACTCCCGCAGGGAGAGCAGAATATAACCGAGGCGGCTCAGAAGCAAATGGGTGCTTCATCTTCCCGTCGCGCAACTTTCGAGTTCGCAACGACCAATCCTCCGAATGATCAACCTCTTCCGTTGAACCAGTCACAAACGGCAAGTGACGAAACCCTAGCTCAAACGACTCCTCTCTCCTCGAACCCGCTGACACATATCGAATCCATTCTTGCGCCGACTCGCCATCCCACCATTCACCTGACTCTCGCCATCGCGCCGATAGGTTAGTACCATCCGGTAGTCGCCCGAAGCACACGCAGCACCTCCTTGCGACGAGGAACCTTCACTGAGGATCCTGCCACCACCACCGACGACCCGTACTTCCGCGACAACCGATCCACTGCCTCAGAAGGCAAGGATTCCTCACGATCAACTAAACCAGATAAAGAAACCTGCCGCCGAGAAGCCGCCCCCACCTCGTGAGCCACTGCCCGCAACCGGACAACCCCCTCGGCAACCGCCATGTCTGCCCAAAGTTGCAAAAGTGCCATCCGAAAACGCAAGGCTGAGTTCAAAGCCCGCCCAAACTGTCGCCGCAAACTCCGCTCACCAGCCTCGCCTTCCACAAAAAGCTCCAAGCCCTTCGCCTCTTGGTCCCCCTCGCTTAACGCACAAGCTAGCTCACGAGCCAACCGTTCCAAGCCCAAAGCGACCGCAGATGAGTCCGAACACAACCCATCAAATGTCAACCGACGCGAGATGGAACAAGGCGGATAGTTTCCAACCACAGGCTCATGAAGCATCCCCATCGCCGCTTGACGAATCGTTAGGCCGTACAGCCCAAACTGCGACTTTAAAGTCGCCAAAGAGAGTCCCTGAATTTCCTTAATCTTCCGGTAACCCAGAAACGCCAGCCGCTCCCGTACCGACATCTCGACCGGTGCCAACTTATCTAATCCGCACTCTGCCAAAGCCGCGAAAGGTTGAGGGAAATGCAACAACCCTGAAGCAGGAGCTAAAGCTTGAGCCACCCAACGGCACGCCGAAACCGCTCCCCGATACTCAAATGGCAACGAGGAACAAACCTCCAACGCTGTCAAAAAGGGGTCCGGATGACCTGTTAAATCCACGTAGGCCTGATGAGGTGAAACCATCTCAACTGAATCCGAAACCGCACACAGTCGGTTTAACCAACATGCCGAGGCCTCTTCATACAGAGATGAATCAAACGAAAAACCAGTCAGCTCATGCAGAATCGCCCGGGCCTGACCAGCACTCATCCCAACCCGTATCCCCGCCGCTAAAGAGACCTGACAGGCATCCAAAACCACCTTTTCTCGCACCACAACCGCCGGCGAAACAGGCTCATGGCACGTTAGATACAATCCAGAGACTTCGATAAAAAGAGTAGACATACATCTACATTATTGCAACGATATGTTTCAAAATCAATATCTTCATTGACTTTTATCGAAGAGTAGTTGAAACTAGACCCAATGACACGACGCGACCTTCTTGCCGGAGCCGCTGGAGTCGGCCTTGCCGCCTCTATTCCAGCTCAAACCAACCAACGGGCATCTACCCGCCCGATCCTCGGCGAGAAGGCGCACACTTATGAGGCGTACCACGACTGGCTCGTTCCGCCGAAGAACTTGGCCTGGGGTGACACCCACGGGGTTACCACGGATAAGAACGGCTTCATCTACATCGCCCACACCGTCGGTTCGGGAAGTATTAGCCGCGACACGATCTGCGTCTTTGACCCGAAGGGCAAGTTTGTTAAGTCATTCGGCTCCGAATGGGCGGGCGGCGCCCACGGCCTCGACCTCCGCAAAGAAGGAAGGGAAGAGTTCCTCTACATCTGCGATGTCAACCGAAAGGTAGTTGCCAAAGCCGACCTTAATGGTCGAGTCATCTGGGAACTGGACTACCCGAAGGAGTCTGGCAAGTACCGAAACCGAGACGGCTGGAACCCCACCAACGTCGCATTTCTCCCCTCCGGAAACATCCTCGTCGGTGACGGCTACGGCAGCAGTTTCATCCATGAATACACCAAGGACGGTGCCTATGTTCGTACCATTATCGGCCCCGGAAACGGAGCCGGGCAAGTCAGCTGCCCCCACGGGCTGTGGGTCGACCAGCGCACCCCCGGCCAAGCCCAGCTCGTCGTCGCCGACCGAGGTAACCGGCGACTCCAGATGTTCGACCTTGATGGCAAGCACAAAGGCTTCGTTACCGAGGGCGTTAGGATGCCCTGCCACATCCACTTCAACAGCGGTCTCATGCTTATCCCTGACCTTGAGAGCCGCATCACCATCCTTGGAGTCGACAACAAACCGGTCGCCCAACTCGGCGATGGTCACCCCACCAACCTCAGAGGCAAGGCAAAAGACCAATTCCAACCCGGCAAGTTTGTTCATCCGCACGGTGCGGCTTGGATCAACAAGACGGACATCGTGGTCGCCGAATGGGTTCCGCAGGGAAGAATTACTCTGTTGAAGCGGGTTTAGACCGAAACTAGACCCGCGATTTCCGAGGCTCTAATCTAGCCTCGGAACATCTCCGGGCTTTCGATCCAACATCTCCCGAATCTTCGCCGGAATTGAGACCGCTTTTCGTTCCGACCCCATCAAGACGTGCCAGGTGTAACCCTCGGTAGAAACAAGTCCCGTCGACTCATTTAGAACTGAGTAGTCAAACCGGATCGCCGCGCGCTTGATCTCACTCACCCAAACTCGAACCTGAATCCAATCGTCGTACTTCACTTCGCCCTTATAGCGAGCGTGAACCTCCACGACGGGCAGAAAGTAGCCCTCATTTTCCAGATCGAGATAGGCAAATCCTCTATCACGGCACCATTCGCCGCGAGCCTGTTCGAACCAGAAAAGGTAGTTCGCATAGTAGGCGTGTCCCATCTGGTCCGTCTCGCCATAACGAACCCGGATGCGTGCCGATGACTCATTCATAAGCTTCATTATGAAGTCCCAGATGCCCAAACCGACCGTAGGTAGACTCCCAACGCATGGAATCCTGGCTGTTTGAGACTGAGCGTTTATGGATTCGCCAAACCGAGGATTCGGACATCGACGACATGTTGGCCATTTACAGCGACATCGAAGTGATGCGGTATCTCGGTGCCGAGCCGAAAGCCATCGAGACAAAGGAGGAGATCCAGGTGATCATCGATCGCCGCAAGGCTATGGCGCAAGACTTCGGCGATCGGCTGGGTGGTTGGTCCGTCGTTCTCAAAGAGACGAATCAAGTGATCGGTGCCGTGCTGTTCAAACCCCTTCCTGGTCGCGACGCAAAAACTCCTTCTGGCGAGATCGAAATCGGCTGGCACGTTGGTCAGGCCCATTGGGGCAAAGGGTACTCGATCGAAGCTTCAAGAGCATGCCTTCACTATGGATTTGACAAGAATCCCGAGCTGGGACGAGTCCTCGCCTGCTTCTATCCGGAGAACACAAGATCCGAACGGATCATGCAAAAGCTAGGGATGAGCTACCTCGGGGAATCCGACGAGTACTACGGAGTTCCCCTTAGCGTCTACCAAATCACCAGAGAGTCAGCTGGCCACTAGTTCTCGCAGGTGTTCATCTCCCACTTCGGAGAGCGTGTCCGCCATCTCCAAGAACTTAGAGTAAATCTGCTCAAACCTCTCTGGAGTGAACTCATATCCCAGTTCTTGGAGACGGTGCTTCAGACCGTGCCGCCCCGACCGTGCCGTCAAGATAATCTCGCTCTTGGCCGCACCCACGAGGGATGGATCGATGATCTCGTAAGTTGAACGATCCTTCAGAACGCCGTCTTGGTGGATGCCCGAGCTGTGGGCATAAGCATTCGCACCGACTACCGCCTTATTGCGTTGTACGAGCATTCCAGTGAGCTGCGAGACCAGTCGCGATGTGATCAGCAGTTGAGTCGTGTCGATCCGAGTCGCAATATCTAAGACATCTCGGCGCACGTAAAGAGCCATCACAACCTCTTCCAAGGCTGTGTTGCCCGCCCGTTCGCCGATGCCGTTGATCGTCACTTCAACCTGGCGGGCTCCGCCCAACACTCCCGCGACAGTGTTCGCAGTGGCCATTCCGAGGTCATTGTGGCAGTGGCAGCTCAGGATCGCTTTATCGGCGTTCGGTACGTTGTTCAGAATCCCCGCCATCAGGTCCCGATACTCATCTGGGTAAGCATAACCAGTAGTGTCGGGCACGTTGATCGTTGTCGCTCCGGCCTTGATGACCTCTTCGACAACTTTGTAAACGTAGTCTCGATCTGCCCGACCTGAGTCCTCCATGAAGTACTCAATGTCGTCTGTGAATTGTCGAGCACACTTAACCGCGTTGATTCCTGTCTCCAGCGCCTGCTCTTTGGTCATCCGGAGCTTGTTGTCAAGGTGATTCTGAGAGACCCCAAGACCAGTGTGAATGCGTCTTCTCTCGGCGGGGGCAAGGGCCTCGGCTGCGACTTCAATATCTCGTTGTCGCGCGCGGGTAAGTCCGCAGATGGTAACTCCCTTGAGCTCGGTTGCCAACGTGTGAACACTCTCAAAGTCCCCCGGCGAAGAGATCGGAAATCCTGCTTCGATGATGTCGACCCCGAGGCGGACCAACTGGTGTCCAATCTCCAGCTTTTGAGCTAACGAAAGCCGCACACCTGGACTCTGCTCACCATCGCGCAGGGTCGTATCGAAGACAAAAAGCCTCTGGTTCATATCTATCTGGATTATAACAGGCGAGAGGTACAATTCAGTTCAATATGACCTCCGTGCTGGTGAACCTTTCCGCAAACGCAGACCAAGTCTCCGAACCATGGATTTGGCGAATCAGTCGCGACTTCAACGTCAAAGTCAGCATTGTCAAGGCCAACATCGACGCCGACTTCGGTTACATGCAGGTCGATCTGAGCGGGGAAGTCGAGGACATCCAGCGCACGATCGCATGGCTGATGACCACGGGGCTGCACGTCGAAGCCTTGAGTCGCGCAGTCGGCGCCTAACTCGAGAGCGGACAACACGTCCTTTGCTGAGCGAGCATTGCGCGAAGCAAGCCAGGCGACCATCCATGATTGAGCTCCCTTACGAGAAACCAGAAGACTTCGAAGCCTTTTGGCATCAAACGACATATGAGGCGCTGCATCATCCTCTGCAAGTTGTGGATTGGCAGTTTCGTGCGACGACCACCGAAAGTCATCACGTTGACACGTTCACTTTCATCGGAATCGATGGCACGGAGAAACATGGCTGGCTTGCCTACCCGGAAGGGGCGAGAAGTCTAAAATCCTTCCTATGGCTACCGCCTTACGGGCGCGAATCCAAACTCCCTGATCAGTACGGCACCCGCCCCGGCATGGTGAGCCTTAGCTTCAACTTCCATGGCGAACCCGCCTTTCACCAAGAGAGTTACGTGCAAGAGCGGGGCTACTTCGCCACGGGTGCCGACGAGCCTGAAACTTGGGTTTTCCGCCGGATGTTCCAAGATGCCGTCATCGCCTCTCGAATCCTTCAAGCCCAAGTCCAGGTTGACGCCGATCATGTAAGCGTTTCCGGAATGTCTCAGGGTGGTGGCTTAGGTATTTGGCAAGGAGCTTGGAATCCGATCATCAAGCGCGTCTGCTCCGACATGCCGTTCCTGAGCACGATTGGAAAAACGCTTGTGAAAGGTGTCTACCGTTACCCACTGAAGGAGTTAAGGGACTTTATGGAAACGATTCCTGTTGGTGAGGCCAGAGTCCTTCACACCCTCAGCTACTTCGACACCGCCTTTCAAGCCGAGTACTGCACCATTCCAACTCAAGTAAGCCTCGGCCTCAAAGACCCAGCATGTCGTCCCGATACCGTTCGAGCCGCGTACAATGCCCTCCGAGGTGAGCGAAACCTGATCGAATATGATCACGGCCATGACTACCACCCGGATATGATTTTTAACAACTTAAGCTGGTTTGCGGCTAAGTAGAGAAATCCCTGCTCCTGTAGGAGGCATCGATTTTGCTTTCCAAGCACTGATCTCCCTGCACAACTATTCGTTAGTGCTTACATGAGCCACACAGTGAGAGTCCTCGATATGTACGACTACATGAACGAGGAAGCAAATAGCACCGTTACAGGATTCGAAACCGCCGAGCTCGCCGTGGAGTATGCCCGACGCCGAACTCGCGCTTCCGTCGAAGAACAGAGAAAACCCAACATGGACCCCGAGCTACTCAAAAGCCTCTGGTTCAGCTTCGGGGAAGACTGCCTAGCCGAGGACTACATCGGTGGCAGGGAGATTGATTTCTTCATCGCCAACCCCGCGCCTAAGGAAACTCATCCCGAGCTTACCGACTGGACTGCGCTAGAACCCCAAAAGCAAAAAGCTCAGTGAGTTAGAAAATGAACTGACACGTTGTCGTTGATCCTAGATCAGGCGAGGAGTGCCTAACCTGGCACTCCCGTCGACATCAATAGTTCAGCCCGAACTACTGACCCCCAAGCACCTTGAGCAGTTCCGGAGCACCGCCAACCACGGGCAAAATCAGCCGGGTTCCCGCTAGGTCAACCGTCAACCGAGTTCCGGCCTTCGGCCACAGCGTAAACTCCCGATCACTTGAAAAGATCATTAATCCGATCTTTCGGCCGGTGGGAATCACTTGGTCGTCAGGTTGCAAGTCAAACGTCAGATTCACGAATTCGCCGGGTTTCAACGGCGTCCCTGGTTCGAAGGATGCGAAATTTCCGCCGGTCCGAAGCGACCGGTGGTTCTGAGGATCGGCCCAGCCACGAGTGATCAGGTTGTTCAGGATCGGAGATCCGTCCGTCCAAGGCAACTGAACCAAGCACACCGACAAATTGGCGGCTGGTGCGCTCGATGCCAACCGAAGGGTGATCTTAGCGGTGCCTGAGATGTGCAGCGGAGTTTTCAACTCCTCAGTGGCAAACAGTAATCGGTTGGGCGAGGTTGCCGCCTTCGCCAAGGCTGGAGCACCTTGCGAGACGTCGTCAACGAACTCAAGCTTCTTTACGGGACCGACTGCAGATAGCGCGAGTTTGCCAGTCGCCAAGCCGTCGCCGCTTGGCAATAGAGTCACGTTACGAGCCTCCGGATTAGGATAGTCGCCATACGGCGTTGGATCCCCACGCCGACCAGCGGCTTCCCGTACGATCAGCGCCTTCGGTCCCTTCTCGACACCGTTTTCGACACCGTACAGGAACCGCGAGAACCACTTATTCTGCAACTCAAAAGGTGGGTCGCCTCCGTGCCCGCCTTGGTGGAAGTATTGGATCAAAGGCACTTGCCCTTTGAGTGCTTCGCTGATCCGGACGGCATGCTCCGGAACCACGTTCCAGTCGTTAAACCCGTGAGCCATCAATACCGCGCACTTGATGTTCTTGGTGAATCGAAGCAAGTCTCGCTCTGCCCAGAACTGGTTGTAGTCGCCGGTTCGTCGATCCTGATTGGCCGCAAAGAGCCCATCTCGGAAAATTTTGACTCCTCGGTCCCGGTTTGCTGGATCTCCACTGTTCACAAAATCAAACAGCGAGTCGACGTCTTCGCCCAAGTATCCGCCGGGGCTTCGGACTAAGCCGTTCGAGCGGTAATAGTGGTAGTAAGAGGTGTTCGGAGAAACTGGGATGATCGCCTCTAAACCCTTGACTCCCGTGGTTGCAGCCGCAATCGGAAGCGTCCCTTCGTAAGACGTGCCCATCATCCCCACTTTGCCCGTGCACCATTTTGCGTACACCTGAACCGAACCGTCAATTGTCGTGAAACCCTTCGCCCGCCCGCAAAGCCAGTCAATCACTGCCTTTGGCGCAAACCTCTCGGGTACTCCGCCAATCGTGACCGCCCCGTTCGAGCGCCCTGTTCCCGGAGCCTCCGAGTGAACGATCGCGAACCCACGCGGGACCCACTCCCGTGTCATCGAGCGGGCGATCACCGTTCGGTTCGGGTCGAACTTGATGTTCGGATGAGACTTGCGAGCCGGAGACGCCTCTCCAAGCTCCTGCTTTACATCCCAAAGATCGGAAACCCCATCCGACGTCCCAGCAAAGTACGGCGAGGAGTGATAGATCACCGGAACCTTTAGTCCTTCGGTTTCCGTCTGCTTTTGTCGAGTCACGTTGACGAAAACTCGGTCCTTCTTTCCATCCTGGTCGGAATCGAACTCTGTCTCCACCCACAGGAACTCCCGAATCCAATCCTTCTGCTCGGAGAATGCCGGCACAACCTCGGCCATACCGTCCGAAAACATGGGTAGGGCCCGACCAATTTGGGCATGCCCAGAGGAAGCGCAGAGGACAAAACCCAAGGCTCCCAGAATTCCGCGATTCAACATGAAAACAGTATGCCCCAACCCATAGGAATTGCGATTGTCCTTACGCTTCTGCAAACGCCCTGCGATCAAACACCAGATCACTCGCCAGTTTCCAAACTTCCGATTCGATCTTGTTCTCTGGCAAAATCTTGGAAGCGTGGACAATTGCCGAGGTGAGGCCCGCCTCTCGAGCAAAGTGGAGGAAGGTGGAGTTAAGGACTTGGCGCAGCGCTGGTTTGAGACCGAAGCTGACGTTGCTGACACCAAGCACGGTATTGACGTTCGGATAGTGCTTCTTGAGCATCGCAATCGCATCAATGGTCGCAATCGCCGAGGTCCGGAACTCTTCGTCGCCAGAGCCAAGGGTAAAGGTTAGGGTATCGATAAAGAGGTCATGGTCGGGCAGACCAAATTCGCGAGTCCGGGCAATCAGACGCTCGGCGACCGCATATTTTTCGTCGGCCGATTTCGCCATTCCTTTCTCGTCAATGGTCAGACCAACCACGGCAGCGCCGTACTTCCGGCAGAGCGCGAGGACCTTGCGCGTGCGCTCCTCGCCATCCTCAAAGTTGATTGAGTTCACAATTGGCTTTCCAGCCACCATTTGTAGTGCGGCTTCGATGACGTTGACTTCCGTCGAGTCGATCATCAAGGGAACCTGAATGTGCCGGTTGTAGTAACTGAGGAGAGTCCGCATATCCTTCTCTTCGTTTCTACCGACATAAGCAGTGCAGACATCGAGAACGTGGGAACCTTCGCCTTCAAGTTCACGAGCCAGCTCGGTCAGTCCCTCCCAGTTCTCAGCGGCAAGCATTTCGCGGAATGCCTTTGAGCCGTTGGCATTCGTCTTCTCGCCGATGATGAGGAAGCTAGTGTCTTGATCATACGGCTGGAATTGGTAGAGGGACGAGATCCCGACCAGTGAGTTGGGAGTGGGGAGTTCTGGGGCAGGTGTGGAGAAGTCAAAACCGGGATAGGTGTTGCGAACTTTGATCCAGTGAGCGTCTGCGGTGTGCTTGTGTCCACCGACCGCGTCGGAGATAGCTTTAATGTGCGCAGGAGTCGTTCCACAGCAGCCCCCACACAGGGCAACGCCGTACTTTTCGACGAACTCTAAGTGGTGCTGACCGAGTTCCTCTGGTGAGAGCTTGTAAACGGCTTGTCCCTTCTCCATGATCGGCAGTCCGGCATTCGGCTGAACGGCAATTGGTCGAGTGGAGTTTTGGCCCAGGAATCGAACGTGCTGTGCCATCTCCACCGGTCCGGTTGCACAGTTGAGTCCGAATGCCACCACTGATGGGAAAGCCTCAATCATATTGAGGGCAGCGCCTATCTCTGAGCCGAGGAGCATCGTGCCAGTCTGCTCCATCGTGACTTGAACAAAAATTGGTAGCCTCGTTTGGCAGGCTGCAAGCGCTCTTTCGGCGGCTACAATGCTCGCCTTCACCATGAGCAAATCTTGGGTCGTCTCGACGAGGAGTGCATCTGCTCCCCCCTCAATCATCCCTCGAAAGCCATCGAAGAAGCTCGTTTCGACATCTTGGAAAGATGCTTGACCAAGTGAGACAAGCCGGGTTCCTGGTCCGATTCCGCCAACGACGAATCGGGGCTTGTTTGAAGTAGAGAAAAGATCCGCCTGCTCGCGAGCAATCTGGGCTGAGGCGAGCGCTAAATCATAAACAAGTTCAGAAATCTCATATTCGCCCAGTACGTAACTAATTGTTCCGAAAGCGTTTGTCTCGATCAGATCAGCCCCGGCCTCGAGATAAGAAGCGTGAACTCCAGCGACGACCTCGGGTCGAGTTAAACACAGAAGTTCATTGCAACCGTCAAGAGAAATTCCGTTGAGGCGCATTGCCACGGCCTGAAGGGAAGCAGAATCTCCGACATCAGTTCTTTCCACTTCGCGCCGGAGCGAAAAAGGGGAGGGGCTTCGGAGGACAAAGTCGTCCGGCGTTAATCCAGCCGCTTGCAACTGCGTACCCATCGCACCGTCGTAAACAAGAACGCGATCAGCAAGGCAGTCAAGCAGAAGAGACTTCATGTCTATCTATTGTGGCGGATTTGGGTTGGATTTCTGGGGAAGCTACTAGGTTCATGTTGACCTGCTTCGGGAATGAATTGTATGGAACCTGATATGCCTACGATTGTGACCCTCCTTGCAACCTTAGCCATCATCTCGGCAGGCGTTTGGGCGGTCGCGATTTTGGTTAATCAGCACATGCGTGAGCGAAAACACCTCGTTTAGATGTGTTCTGTGGGAAAAACTCCCACATCTACGAAAATCAAGCTCGAAAATCGGCACCAATGAACCTGCATTGGTGCCTGTGGCTGTTTTTCATGACTCAAGAATTTGATCTGAAAAATGATTTAAGTATATATACGTCTACATAAAAATCAAACATAAGAGTAGACAAATACCCCAATAAAGACTTAACTCATTATCTGCAAAAAACTTTTGAAAAAAAGAGTTTAAAAGTGGTTGTAAAGTGGGAGAGTAGTGTCTATACTATTCACACCAAAGCCAAGGATTGGCGAAGGGGCAGGAAAGGCTGGGGTGCCAATCTGAAGAATTAGGGCCGCGATGCACGGATGCAGAGCGGCCCTTCCTAATCCCCAAAAATACTCGATGTGAAAGGAGATCTGATGAGCAAGAAACCTGCGCCCGCTCGCTCATCAATCAACCTTAACGAGCCCTGCAGTGTCGATGTCAAGGGTCGAGTTCTTCTCACCAAAGAGTTGAAAGAGGCTTTTGTGGGCGAGGTGAAGCTCGTCCAAGACATCCAAAAGTTCATCCGCGTTTACACCAAAGAGGTTTTTGAGGAGGAGGAGCTTGACATCAAGCAGACTTTTTCACGTGGAAACCGCTCGGCGTCGAAGTATCGCATGGCATATCTTTCGAACGCGCGCGATGCGAAGGTTGATGCTGCCGGCCGACTTTTGATCCCTGCTGACTTCCGAGCTTGGAGTGGAATCGCAAACAAGTGTGTGATGATTGCCAACGGAGAGGAGTTTCTGATCATGTCGCCGTCTGACTACGAGCTTTGGCAGAAATCGCCATCAAAGTATCGCTCGGAAGAGGCTGCTGAACTGAACTCTCTTCGTAAGGATGCTTACGACGAAGAGCGAACCATCCGTGATCTCAAAAGCGGAGTGTTGAAATGACCGCCACTTATGCTCACGATCCCGTCATGGTCGATGAGATTCTTGCGGCGCTCGCCCTCAAAGCTGGAGATGTCGTCGTTGATGGAACGCTTGGACTCGCTGGTCACTCGATGAGGTTTATCGACGCGATTCGTCCTGGTGGAATCTTGGTTGGTTTGGACTGGGATGAGTCGATGCTTGCGATCGCTAAGCAACGGGTCGGGAAGCCTGAGGGTGTGACAGTTCACCTTGTTCACTCGGACTTTCGGGACATGAAGGAGGTCTTGGTTGAGTACGGTATTCGTCCAAATGGAATCTTGCTTGATCTTGGTCTTAATTCGGCTCAGATAGAAGACCCTGCTCGAGGAATCACGTTCAAGGAGGATGGCCCCTTAGATATGCGGATGGATCGCTCCAAAGGCGAGCCTGCGTCAGCGCTGCTCAATCGGATGTCGCCACAAGCGATTCAGGATGCTCTGGAAGATTTTGGTGATGAGAAGTGGGCCCACCGAATCGCGCAGAAAATTCTTCTTCGAAGGAAAGAGCAACCACTTCGGACGACAAACGACTTGATCGAGTGTGTTCTGGCAGCGATTCCGGTCAATGCAAGAGAGAAGCGCATTCATCCGGCTACCCGCACGTTTCAGGCAGTTCGAATTCTCACAAACGCCGAGTTTGACGGTCTGAGAGAGGCGATTTTGGAAGCCGCCTCGATGCTGGCCGAAAACGGAAATCTTGCGATCTTAAGCTATCACAGCGGCGAGGATCGCATCGTCAAGCGAGCTTATCAGGAGCTTGCGCAAGAAGGTTTTGTCCTCACGGACAAGAAGCCAAGGATTCCATCCGAGGCAGAAATTGGTCGCAATGCGCGGAGCCGCTCAGCCAAGCTCCGGGTGATTCGCAAGGAAGTGAAATCATGAGTGCAACAACAATCGCAAGGGGTCGACAGGAAGTTAGCCCTAAAGCAAAATCATTATCGAAGCCTAAAGTTAAAATCTCAGCTCGCCAGCAAAGCATGGTGATCAATCAAACCATCCAGGGTTCCTGGGTATTTGGTTTGGTGTTCGTGGCAACCTACGTGGTCGGCGCAATTTCTGGATACGTGATGATGGAGTCACAACGCGCAACCGTTAAGGCTCTCTCACCCGTCCTTACAGAGGTTCGAGAAAGTGAGCTTGAGCATCGCACCACCAGTGCAGTCGATGGATCCCTGAAAACTGTTAATGACTGGGCGCGGTCACGAGGCTGGTCTCAACTCGAAATGAAGAAGACCTATGTCGCGAGTCGTTAAGAAGAAAATCAATTTCGCCCCCGTCGGGATGCTAATCCTTTTCGGGGGGACTGCGCTTTCGCAAGTAAAGCTACAAGTCTTTGAACGGCAGAAGACGATTGATCTCGCGAACGATGTTCGCAAGTACGAGGTCACCAAGACCACTCGAGCCCGTCGCGGGACCATCCAAACCGCCGATGGAAAACCGCTAGCGCAAGACGCCAAGAAGTGGAGGCTCCAGATTGATCTTGGTAAAGTGCCGCACACTCCCAGCTTCGCTATTGCACTCTCTGAAGCCACGGGAATCCCCGCCCATGAGTTTTCTGATCAACGAAGAGGTGGCCGGGATTGGTCGATCGATCTGAGTGAATACCAGATGGCCAAGGTTGCACAGATCAAGAAAGATTTTGATGCTACCGGCGTGACGCTGATGGAGCTAGCCGCGCGAAACTATCCACTTGGCAGTCTTGCGAGTGGACTGGTCGGGCGTCAGTACATGAGTGGGAAGGGCGGAGAAATCGTTCAGCGGTTTGGGCTGGAGTCTTCGCTGGATAGCATTCTCGGTGGTCGGGATGGCAAACAGACTGGGCTTCAAGACAAGAATGGTGAGTTCTTGCCGATGCGATCAGAGTCACCAGAAGTTGTAAAGCAAGACGGAGCAAAGGTGGTGACCACCATTGATAGCGAAATCCAAGCTGCCGCTGCTCTTGCCGTGCGACGGGCGGTCGAAAAGAACCGGGCTACAAGCGGAGTCGCCGTAGTTACCGATCCAAAAAGTGGCGATGTCTTAGCGGTTGCATCTTGGCCCGTGGTGGAACCCAATGAGCAAGGTCTGTCGCCGCTTGACGAGAAGAACCCAGCTTATACAACCCTCCTCGAACCAGGTTCGACCTTTAAGATTTTGACTCTGACCAAAGCGGTTAGCGATGGAACCATCTCGGAAGGGCAGACGACAAACTGTACTGGCCAATTGATGATCGGTGCTAGGGCACGGATTAGGTGCGACGAGCACCACGGCAACCGAGCTCATGGCGTCGTTGATCCCACTTTGGCAATTGCAAAGAGCTGTAACGTAGCGGCAGCGACCTGGTCGCGGAGTATCGGCGTCGACGGATTCTTCGACTATATCCGCGATCTAGGTCTACAAAGCAGGACCGGGCTTGACCTTCAGGGTGAGATTCGGTCGCGGGCGGCAAAAGACATCGGCAACCCTGGCCTTCAGCTTGCCAATCTTGGTTTTGGACAGGCGATGAGCGTCACTCCGATCGCGCTCGCCGGAGCCTTCGGTGCGATCGGGAACGAAGGGAAGCGAATTCCTCTTCGACTTGTGAAAAGTGTCAATGGCATCGAGCGACCGATTCGTGAGGGACAGCAAGTGCTATCGAAGCAATCGTGCGACTACACTTTGGAGTGCATGGAGCGAGTGATGTCGTCAATTGGTACGGGGTCCTCTCTAAGGATTCCGGGTTATCGAATCGGTGGGAAAACGGGAACTGCTCAGAAGTTCTCCAAAGGTCAGAATCGGGGCTACGTCTCTAACTTCGTCGGAATGATTCCTGCGCAAGATCCTCAAGCGGTGATCCTTGTGATGATTGACGACCCAAAGGCCGGCAAAATATATGGTGCGGATGTTGCGGGCCCGGTGTTTAAGGACGTGGCAAAGTCCGTCATTACACGACTCAACATTCCCCGCGATCAGTAAGCCATGCTCGTTTCTGAATTACTTTCGTTGGCGCAAGTCGAAGCTTACGACCTACGCGGTGACGCTGATGTGGCGCGGATGTGCATGGACTCGCGCAAAGTTCGCCCAGGTGACCTTTTTGTCGCGATGCCTTCGGAGCGAACGGATACCTATCAATTCATTCCAGAGGTTCTTGCTTCAGGCGCAGCTGGTGTGGTCGTCTTTTCCGAAGATGGCCTCTCTCTTGCCCCCTGTGCGATTTATCTTCAGGACTATGAAGACGCCCTTTGGCGACTTTGTGACACGCTCTATGCGCATCCAACTCGCGATCTTAAGATGGTTGGGATTACCGGCACGAACGGGAAGACCACCACTGCCTGGATTGTTCAACAACTGCTTGACTCACTCGGTCTGCCAAGTGCTTACATTGGGACTCTCGGGTTCAAAGTTGGCTCTGATCTGCGACCGCTTGCGAACACCACGCCGTTTGTCATTGAGAGCTACAACTTGTTAATCGACGCCCAAATGGCGGGTTGTGAGGCGGTTGTGATGGAGGTTTCCTCACACGCCCTTGCCCAGAAGCGGGTTGAAGGATTCGAGTTTGATGCGGCGGTTTTTACGAACCTCACCCAAGATCATCTCGACTTTCATGGGTCTATGGAAGAGTATGAGAAGGCCAAGCTAAGGCTGTTCAAGGATCTTCCATCCACGAAGACCCTGACGAAGTGCCTGAATCTTGACGACCAAACCGGGTCGGATTGGGCACGGAGATTATCTGGTCCGAAAATCGGCTTCCGGACACATTTCGGACTTGAACAGGATCTGGTAGGCGTTCCCTCCAGCATCCGCGTTGATGGTATTGAGATGGAACTGAGGTTCCGTGGCGAGACGGCTCAGATTCATAGCCAGCTTGGTGGCTCTTACAATGTCGAAAATCTACTCTCCGCAATATCCGCTGTTCTAGCACTGGGCTATCCACTCCCCGAGATTGCTGAGCGTTTAGCCCTGGTTACCCCCGTTCCGGGACGATTTGAGGGCGTCAAAAATCCACATGGGATCGGAGTGATCGTTGATTATGCCCACACCCCCGACGCGATCGAAAAGCTGCTCGAGGCGGCAAGGGAAGTCACGACTGGGCGGCTGATCACCGTCTTTGGATGCGGAGGGGATCGAGACGCCACGAAACGCCCGCTCATGGCGACCGCGGCGGCAAAAAACTCAGATGTCGTGTTTGTAACTAGCGACAATCCCCGGACGGAGGACCCCGAGTCAATTCTTGATCAGGTCTGCGCCGGGCTCTCGGACGGGTTTACTTATGAGCGAATCGCAGATCGTCCGACGGCCATACGACGAGCGATTCAGAGCGCGAGGCGCGGGGATACCGTCGCCATCGCCGGAAAAGGGCATGAGGATTATCAGATCATTGGGCACGAAAAGATTCACATGGACGACCGCGAACTTGCTCGAGAGGCCCTGAGTGAACTACTCGCTAAGTGATCTTGCTCGCCGATTTGTTGGAACGGCTTCCTGCGAAGCCACCGTCACCGGGTTTGTAACGGACAATCGCGAGGTCAAAACAGGCGATCTGTTCATTGCCATCAAAGGTGAAAAGGTTGATGGTCACAACTTTACATCAGATGCTTTTGCAAGAGGAGCTGCCGCCTGTCTAGTGGAGCGATCCATTGATGGACCGCACATTTTGGTTGAGAACGTGGTCGAAGCCCTTGCCAAAATGGCTCGATCGTTCCGTACGGAGTTTGGCGGACCCGTCATTGGAATCACCGGCAGTGCCGGAAAGACAACCACGAAGGAGTTTTGTGCCGCGGCGTGTTCCTCTCTCGGTGAAGTTCTCAAGACGCAAGGCAATCGGAATAGCGAATTCACGGGGCCACTTCTTTGGCCGGAACTCACGGCAAACACGAAGGTTGCGATCACCGAAATGGGGATGCGAGGCTTCGGACAGATTGCCCATTTGGCGTCGTTTAACTTGCCCAATATTGGGGTCATTACCAATATCGGATATTCCCACCTCGAATTGGTCGGCTCTCGGGAGGGCATTGCCAAGGCGAAGGGCGAACTGCTTGAGGCTCTGCCCGAGGACGGGACGGCGATTTTGTATTCGGAAGATGAGTACCTTGGGAACCTGATCGCGGTCGCCGGAGAGCGCCGAATTCGCCTCTTTGGTCAGGGGGGAAATGCCGATTGTCAGGTGACCGATTATGCAGCGCTCAGCTGGACTTCGGCGAGAATCGGGGGCGTTTTGGATGGAGTCAAGTGGGAGGCGGTGATGCCCACAGTTGGTCGGCATCTTGCCAATAACGCCGCCGCCGCGATTCTCGCTGCGACAGAAGCTGGAGTTTCGCTTGTCGATGCTTGCGCGGGACTTGAAGGGGCCGTGCTGCCTCCGATGCGAATGGAGATTCGAGATTTCCAAGGCGCGACGCTGGTGATGGACAACTACAATTCCAACCCACCGGCCGTTTTGGGAGCTTTGCAGACGCTTGAAGAGGTTCCATGTGAAGGTCGCCGGGTAGCAGTCTTGGGCACGATGCGAGAGCTTGGCGAGGAAAGCGAAGAGTCGCATCGCTCCATCGGGCGACGGTTATCGAAGGCAAAGATTGATCGGATTATTGTCTATGGAGATGAAACTGAGCTGATCCAAGACGAATTCCTGCGCCGTGGCGGGGTTGCGGATCGTCTTGTTAAGGTTGAATCGCTGAATGCGATTCGCGAGGAATTGAGTGGTTTTGGAGAGGGAGACACAATTTTGGTCAAGGGCAGCCGGGCTCTTGAGCTTGAACGAGTGTTCGAGTAAATCGACGTCGGTGGTTTCCCGATGAGCTTCTCCATGCACATGGAGGACCTAAAAGCGTTTTGGGTCGCCTTCATCGTCAGCGCAATTCTGAGCAAGCCAATTCTGAACTTGCTCATTAGAGCCAAGTCTCGCCAGACGGTTTCGTCTCACTTGGAAGGGCATGCAACCAAACAAGGAACCCCAACGATGGGTGGTTTCATTATACTGGTCGGATTCCTGGCGAGCTGGCTCGCTGGGTTCAGCGGCACTAACGGCGGTCCGATCGTCTTGCTAGTGGTTCTGTTCGCGCTCATCGGATTCGTGGATGACTACTTAGTTCCGAGGCTGATGCCAGGAAAGCGGGGCCTAGGTTGGAAGCAAAAAATTCTGATGCAAGTCTTTGCTGCGGGTGCTCCTCTCGTTTGGGTCGGGCAGTCGCCACTGGTGATTGGAATAGGGATCTTCCTTATTCTCTTTTTTGCCAACGCTTACAATTTCGCGGATGGCCTGGATGGATTGGCTGGCACAATCCTAGTTGGGCAGTTAGTTGGGCTCGCGTGCCTCGGAACCATGGGTGGTCGCGTCGAGTTTCCGGTTTGGATCGTTTGGCCGCTTTTGGGGTCACTGACAGTTTTTCTTTACTGGAATGCCCCCAAGGCTAAGGTCTTTATGGGTGATGTAGGTTCTCTGCCCATCGGTGCCGTTCTTGGTGGCTTTTGGGTACTTCATGGTTCTGTTGGATCTGACAAGATGGAAGGACCTTCGCTGGAGGCTGTCGTTCAGTGGTTAAGTCTTCCGGTCTTGCTTTGGTCGATCCCGATGATCTGCGAGCTTGTTCCGGTGCCACTCCAAGTCTTCTCAGTGAAGGTGTTCAAGAAGAAACTCTTCCCATTCACCCCAATACACCACGCCTTCGAAGAGATCAAGTTGAAGGCTGGGGAGACCGAAGAAACTGAGAGCTACCAGGAGCGGGTTAAGAACAGCCCGCGCTGGGCGCATTGGCCAGAGACAAGGATTGTCTTCACCTTTGCCATCTTCCAACTCCTTTGTTCGATGCTCGCGATTACGGTCGCCCTCATGACCAAGCCGAACTGATGTTAGAAGGCCAATCTATCGCGGTGTTTGGTCTCGGACGCAGCGGGCTCGCTGTCGCCCGAGCCGCGATCTCGCGGGGTGCAACAGTTACCGTTTACGACGAAACCCCGCGCGAGAAGCTCGGCAAGCCCGAGCTAGCTGAAGAAGCCGGGGGGCTTGGAGCGAGGCTCGTGCTGGGTCACTCGTTTCCTATGAGTGCCTTTGAGGAGACGATCGTCGTCAACCCCGCCATCGACCACCGTCACCCCGCCCTCCAATCTCAAAAGGAGAAAGTGATCGGTGAGGTTGAGTTCGCCTACCGAATCTCGAAAGCCCCGATCGTCGCCATTACGGGCACTAACGGAAAGAGCACCACGACGGCAATGACCGTCGTCGCCCTCCGAGCGGCCGGGATCGACGCTATCCTCTGTGGAAACATCTTCGGCTCTGGCCTCCCCGAAATGCCCCTCACCGACGCCGCCGATCAATCAACCCCCGATCAAGTCCTAGTCGCCGAAATCTCTTCCTTCCAACTCGACTGGGTTCGCGATTTCGCCCCCATCGCCGCGGCGATCACGACGATCACCCCCGATCACCTCGACCGATACGACTCGTTCGAAGACTACGCCGCAACGAAGCTCAGGATTTTTCAGAATGCGGCGGTCAAGATTGATGCCCGTGAACAGGGTTACCTCATCCTTGAAGCTACAACCGGATTCAAAGCAATCGGTGAGCACAACGTGCGCAACGCAGGCACTGCGGCGGCTCTCACGGTTGCGACTTTAGAGTGGCTGCTGTCTCAGGGGTCTTCTTCGCAGGCGATTCAGGCGTACCGAAGGGAACGAGAAAGCAAAGGAAATCAAGCAACGCTCCCCAACAACGCCCTCGAAGCCCTCCGCGAGTTTCCCGGTCTCGCCCACCGCATGCAGTTTGTGGCCGAAGTCCAAGGCGTCAGATACATCAACAACTCGATGTGCACAAACCCAGCCGCCGTCATCGCATCCATCGAAAGCTTGTTGACAGAACCGGTTCATGTCTTAGTAGGTGGGGTGAACAAAGACCTCCCGTTCGGCCCGCTGAGGGACTATCTCCAAGCCAAAACTCACAAGGTCTATCTGTTTGGACGCGACGCAACCCAAATCAACGCCGAACTCTCGCAAAATTGGCAGGTTTACGATACAATGAAGCAGGCGTTTGACGCCGCCGCGAAGGAAGCCAAGGATGGTGAGATCGTGATGCTTGCACCGGGATGTGCAAGCATGGATCAATTCCGAGATTTCCGCCATCGAGGCGACGTCTTTTGCCAGTTAGTCAAGGATTTGACGCAATGAGAGCAAGGACAGCGAAGCGAGGCGATACCACCCTTTTCTGGTTGGCGATGACGATTAGCGTCATCGGCTTGTTCTATATCTTGGATGCCGGCTACGCCCAAAGCATGCGCATCGGTGCAGGCATACTCCCGAAGCCCTTCATCCAGCAGATTTTTGCCCTTATTGCATCGGTTGGAGCTTTCTTCTTGTTGAGAAATGTTTCCCCAGAAAACTGGAAGCGCTTTGCGCCCTGGGGAATTGGGATTGCATTCTTCCTGCTGTTCCTTGTGGAAAAGATGGGGACAACCACAAACGAGGCAACTAGGTGGCTGCGAATTGGTCCTGTTCAGATCCAGCCGGCTGAGTTCATGAAGGTTGCGGCGGTTCTTTATCTGGCGACGGTCCTGGCAAACAAGAAAGATTGGAACGAGACCTGGGAACAGCGCAAGAAAGAGAAAACAATTGAGGCGGCGGTGATTATTCCGAAGCTGAAGAGGCTCGTTCCCGGTTTCATCATCCTGTTCGCGGTCGCGATGATCGAACATGAAAAGGATATTGGAACTGCGTGTGTCGTTTTGGTAACGGGCATGGCGATGTTCTTCTCGGCACCCATGAGCCTGAAATCGAAGATCATTGTCCCTGCCCTGCTCGGGGTTTGTCTGCTTGGGGCGGTCGCCAAAGAGCCGTACCGAGTATCGCGGTTTATGGTGCACCCAAATCGCTGGCAACGCGAACATATCAACGATGAGAGCTTTCAGACCATTCACTCCGAACTCGCGATGGCGAGCGGTGGAGTCGTGGGAACCGGAATTGGAACTGGCCGTGCGAAGCACCTCATTCCGGCTACGACAAGCGACTTCATCATGGCGACCATCGCGGAGGAGTGTGGAGTCTGGGGTCCGTGGCTATGTCTCGGAATCGTTGGAGCGATCAGCATGCGTCTGCTGCAACTCGCCCAGAAAGCCGAGGATCGGTTCAAGAAGCTGTTCATGAGCGGTGTGGCATGGTGGATCGGGATTCAAGCTTGTACGAACATGCTCATGGCAAACGCCACGATTCCAGCAATCGGAATTCCATTCCCATTCGTCAGTGCAGGGGGTTCAAGCTTGCTCGCGCTTTGGATTGCCGTTGCAATCAGCGATCGACTCAGTTGGTCAACCGCCGCAGAAACGGCAGAAAAGGAGGTCGCCAATGCGCGTCGTCGTAACCGGCGGGGGAACCGGCGGACACGTCTATCCGGCGCTTGAGATCTGCCGCATCGCCCAGGAGGAAGCCGATCTTCTTTACATCGGTTCTCTGAGGGGGATGGAGATGGGTGCTTGCGCGGATAGAGGAATCATCGTCCTTGGACTCGATTCTGGACCCGTCTACAACCCACTTTCGTTGGGCGGAGCGAAGGCGTTGGTGAAGCTTTGGCTCGCCTCCTTCGAGGCAAAAAAGAAGCTACTCCAGTACAAACCGGATGTAGTTTTCTCTACCGGTGGCTATTCCAGCGCCCCGGTGATGAAGGCGGCTAAGGAACTTGGGATTCCACTGGCCATTCATGCGTGCGATACGATCCCTGGTCGTTCACTGCGGATGTTTGCAAAGCAGGCAAAGGTTGTAACGAGCACTTTTCGCGCGACAGCCAGGGCGCTTCCGGGATGTAATGTTGTCCGCACCGGACACCCGATTCGGCAAGAACTTCGCGAAGCAGTGCAGCATCGGCGTCCTGAAGAGAAGTTTGTTCTCGTTCTCGGTGGATCAGGGGGTGCCAAGTTCCTCAATGAGGTCATGCCGCTCGTGAGTCCGCAGCTCGAGGGGGCCAAGATTCTCCATTCGGCGGGTAAGGGTCAGTATGACCAGTTCAAGCATCTCGTTGATGGGGTTCCAAACTACGACATGCGTCCCTATCTTGAATCTGATGCTCTGGCCGATGCGTATCGACGAGCTTCGTTGATCATCGCTCGGAGTGGTAGCGGCATCAGCGAGTACGCGATGGCAAAAATTCCTTCGATATTAGTCCCGTTGCCGTCGTCAGCCGATGATCATCAGTTCCATAATGCAAAGGAGTTCGAATCTTTTGGTGGAGCATCGGTGCTTACCCAGGACGTGCGCGAAGGCGAGATTCAAGCAACCCCGGAGTCAATCGCGAGAGAGATTCGGGAGTGGTTTGCCGACGAGACTGGGCATGCAGGGCGAGGTCTTTCCAATTGGGACACTCCTGGCGCCACAATTCAGATTTGGAATGAGATCAAGCGCGCGGCGACGAAATGAGAAAAAGAGCAGAAATTGAGGCTGAATTTGCACCTACTGATGCGCTCAATGCATGTCGCTCGTTCTACATGGTTGGTATCGGGGGGGCTGGTATGTCAGCGCTGGCCAGAATGCTTCAGCATCGAAAATTCGGGGTTGCAGGCTCGGATGTAGTAGCTTCCTTGGAAGTTGAACGGTTGCGAAACGAAGAGATTGAGGTCCACGTCGGGCATTCTGCTACGGCCCTTCGTGAATTCCTCGGTTCCCACCAGGAGTGCGCGCTGATCGTGACCGACGCCGTTGATCTCAACAAGTCGCCCGAAATTGCGGAGGCACGAAAGAAAGGACTACCAGTTGTTCGCCGCTCACAAGCTCTCGGCTGGCTACTCAGACCCTACAAGGTGATCGCAGTAACCGGAACTCACGGAAAAACCACGACGACCGGACTCCTCGGAGCTGGGTTGATCGCCGCTGGACTCGATCCTCTGGTCGTCGTCGGAGCCGCCATTCTTGACTGGGAAGGGCCAATCAGGGAAGGGAACGGTGAGTACGCTGTGGTCGAAGCTTGCGAGGCTTACGAGGCCTATGCAGACATCAATCCTCATATCGTACTTCTGACTAACCTTGAGCCCGACCACCTGGATTATCACGGCACCTACGAAAACCTTCGCGACAGCATGGTGCGGTTTGTTTCAAAGATTCCCCCGAGTGGTGGACTGGTCTACTGTGCCGACGACCGGGGAGCATCCGAGATTGCAGAGCTTACCGATGTGAAATGTCTTGCCTACGGCCTCTCAGAGGCTTGGCTCCAACAGACATTTAACAAGTTTGGCTTTGGAATGAATGCTAGCGAGAGCGATGCCGGCAAACTCCTCAAACTTAACCTCCCCGGTGACCACAACCGCATGAATGCAACCGGGGCACTGGCCGCCGCTTCGTTGCTTAACGACGAGGATAGCGTTGTCGAACTCGATGCAGTTGAGATGGGGATTGCTCGTTTCGGCGGAGCGGAGCGCAGATTGCAAGTCTTGCTGGAAGGTCCAATTACGGTGATCGACGACTACGCGCACCACCCCAGCGAGATCGTCGCGTCGATCCAAGGCGTGAGGCAACGCTATCCTGGGCGACGACTTGTCGTCGTCTATCAGCCGCACATGTATTCAAGAACTCTTGAGCACATCTCAGATTTTCCACCTGCGCTCAATACCGCCGATTTCGTCGTTTTGACCGACATCTATCCCGCTCGCGAAGCTCCCATCCCTGGAGTTTCAAGTGCGAGAATTGCCGAAGGTATCACTAAACCGATGCGCTACGTTCCGTCGCGCCACTTGTTGCCACGGCAAGTGAAGCAAATTTTGAAGCCTGGCGATGTCGTCGTCGGAATGGGTGCCGGAACGATCAGCGAATTTGCTCCTGACTTGATCCGAGAGATTGAAAGAGACGTGAACCCAACCAAAAAGGTTGTCGTGATCTACGGCGGCGATAGCTCGGAAAGGGAAGTTTCCATCCTTTCTGGCAACGCGATTGCGAAGGCGTTGAACAACGCCGGTTTTGATGCCGAACTGATCGATGTTACTGAATGCTTGCTGCGGAAAGGGAACGTCATTGACTTCACGGGTTCAATTCGGCCCGATGTTGCCTTTCTCGCCGTTCATGGAACCCATGCCGAGGACGGCGCTATTCAAGGGTTCTTAGAGTTGATGCACGTTCCCTACACAGGTTCAGGAATCTACGCTAGCGCGGTTGCGATGGATAAGAACCGAACAAAGCAACTGCTCAGTGCCGTTGGAATTCGGTGTCCCAAAGGGCAGTTTATCAAAACTGAGTCGGAACCAATTTCGATATTGGCTCCAGCCATTGTAAAGCCGAATCGAGAAGGATCCACTGTTGGACTCACCTTCGCAGAGACCCATGACCAGATTTCCGAGGGCATTCGGATGGCACTCCAGTATCCAGGGGGGTGCCTTGTTGAGGAGTGGGTAAAGGGCATGGAAATCTCGGTCCCCGTCCTTTGTGGAGAAGCTTTACCTCCTGTTGAAATCTGCCCGGCAAAAGGAAGCTACGACTTTGCCAATAAATATACGCCTGGGGCGACGGAGGAAATTGTCCCTGCCCGACTCCCGGAGCATCTCCTAGCTGAGGCACAGCGAGTTGCACTACTTGCCCACGAAACCCTCGGTTGTGAGGGTGCTACGCGCACAGACATGATCGTTCGGGGTGAGGAAATATTTGTCCTTGAGGTCAATACTTTGCCTGGAATGACCGCAACATCGCTTCTGCCAAACTCAGCCCGCGCGGCTGGAATGTCCTTCGAACAGCTTTGTACTCGCATCGTGGAGGATGCGCTGAATCGCCATGCGACGACGTCGTAAAACCGTCGTCAACTGGGCGGCAGTGTTTGTGGTAGTCCTGCTGGTGAGTCTCGTTGTCGCTAGTTACAAGAGTCCGCTGACGGCAGTTCGTAACATCAACTTGAGCGGAGTCCGAAAGAGCGAACGGCTGAGGCTTGAGCGAGTTCAGGACCTTGTCAAAGGTGTTCCGGCCATGCAACTTGAGCCGGCAACAGTGGAGCAGTTGTTCCTTGGTCAGTCTCGAATAAAGAAGTGTCACTTCAGCCGTAACATCTTTGGAAGTGCGAGGCTCGAACTGACCTACCGGGTGGCCGTCGCGAGCGTTGGCGGTGGCGCCTTGCTCGATCAAGACGGTGAGTTTTTCTCCGATCCAGAGCAGGGTGACAACCTCGTGTCGCTGACACTTGCACCTTCACTCAAGGTCACTTCCGCAACGCTGATGGGAGTTACCGATTATAGGCGCATCGCTGAAGCTTGTTCGATTGTCGCAGAAAAGCTTCCGGGGGCGAAAGTAGAGGTTATGGAAACCGGGACCGTCCGGCTGGACCTTGAAGGTGGCAAAGTTGTCCTCGGAAAGCCGGATAAACTTCCTGAGAAAATTGATACACTGCTTGGACTCTTGCACGATCGACCGACGTTGCTAAAGAGTGTCCGTGAGTTGAATATCATGGAACCCGATCACCCTTCAGTCACCCCGATTAAAAATGACAAACCCGTTCAGCCGAATCCATAACGAAAAGTGGGTTATTCCCGTGAGTGGTCTCAGCGCACTGCTGGGGTTCATGTTGGTCGTCTCATGGCTCAACGAAGGTAACCGCCTAGGACGTGCCAAGTTTTTGACACCCGATCAAAACCAGCGGGGCTTCATCAACGAAGTCGGCTTCGCTAGCTATGTCAGCATGAAGGAGGAAGTTGAAAGGCTGCAAAAACGGGCGACAACACTCGAAAAAGCACTCTCCGAAAATGGTCGCGGTTCGGCGACTCTTAATGATCAGCTGCAATCGGCAAAATCATTTGCAGGACTGACGGAACTCGTCGGCGGCGGAGTTAAAGTCACTCTGAAGGATAACGCTGGTGCCGGGGGGATGCCCGGAGAGCAAGACCTGATCCACGATATCGACATTCTTCGGGTTACGAACGAACTGTTTGCTTCCGGCGCCGAGGCGATTTCGGTGAACGGACACCGACTGATGAGTGCATCTTCCATTCGATGCGCTGGGCCAACCGTTTTGATCGATGGTGTTCGACTGGCACCGCCGTACACAATTCTCGCGATTGGCGAAGTCGAGACTCTGTACAACGGATTTACAATCTCGGGTGGGGTGATGACTGAAATTGCGACGGCCAGCCCAACCATGATCCAGATTCAACGTGAAAAGTCGATTCGAATTCCGGCATACTTGGGTGCAACTGCGTTAAAGCACGGTTCGGTTCCAAAGGCTACGAAGTGATTCTCGTCCCCATCATCGCCCTTCTCCTCGGTGCCATTTTGGCACTGGGGCTAAAGGTGCGTGTTGGAGACAGCATGGCTCAGTACCTAGCCGTCGCCTGCCTCGCCGGGCTGGATACCGTGCTTGGAGGAATGCGATCTGCGTACGAAAGCAAGTTCCAAACCGACGTGTTTCTAAGCGGATTCTTTGCAAATGTCCTCATCGCCTTCTTTATTGCCTGGCTTGGCGATCAGATTGGAATCAACCTCTACATGGTGGTCGCTCTGGTGATGGGAATGCGGATATTTACCAATTTAAGCCTCCTTCGACGCTACCTATTGGTGCGTGCCACGGACTGGATCGCAAAGCGGAAGAAGGAGCGTGAAAAACAACTCGAGCAAACCATGGAAGGTGTCACTGAATGAAAGAATGCGTCGTTATTGATCTTGGGGGCTCAAAGACGGTAGCCCTAGCGGCAAAGTCCTCTGGAGACGGGAAGCTAGATATTACTGGCATGATCCGTGTGGACAGCCGGGGGATGAAGAAGGGTGGGATTGTCGACCTTGATGGCGTTGCCCGGACAGTGGACACGGCGCTTCGGCATTTGGCAAACGACTTGGGACGAGAGTCGATTGACAACGCAGTTGTGATCATTTCCGGGGCACAGGTCGAGGGTGTCACGGTTCAAGGTTTCAAGCCAATCATTCCGAAGAATCGAACCATCACTTCACAAGACGTGATGGAAGTCGTGAACCACTCTAAGGCCGGGTTCTTGCCATCCGAGCGGCTCCAAGTTCAGACCGTCCCGCGAGGATTCCGAGTTGACGACGGCAAGATGATCATGGATCCCGTTGGGCTTCCTGGTTCAAAGCTGGAAGTCAATAGCTACCTGATCACTGGTCAGGGCGCTCACGTGCAGTTGTTCGAGAGAGCGCTTACGCTGAATCACCGCAAGGTTGATCAGTTTATCTTTGGTCCTTTGGCTTCTGGTCTGGGAATCCTGACCGCTGATGAGATCACCAAGGGTGCGATTTGTATCGACATCGGTGCAACCAAGACCGACTTGGCTATCTTCGCAGGTGGCTCTTTGGCATTTGCTTGCAGCATCCCGGCGGGTGGAGATAATGTCACGAGCGACCTCAGTCAACTCTTGAACGCGTCTTTAGAAGAATCCGAGCGGCTGAAGATTCAGGAAGGACAGGCGCTCGCCGCGCCCATCTCGGATCGAGACGCGATCGAAGTCCAACAGCAGGGTCAGCCGAACCCGCGGCCGATGCAGCGCAGAGTACTCTGCGAAATCATCGAGAGCCGAATGCGCGAAATTGGGCGCATCGCCAAAGTTCATGTCGAAAAAGCAGGTTTTCTGAAGTCTGTTCCAGGCGGCGTTGTACTGACCGGCGGTGGAGCGAAGTTGAAAGGCATCGAAGAACTGTTTGGTCAAATCTTCCCCGAGCTTCCGGTCCGAGCCGCTGAACCCAGACTTTTGGGCGGAAAAGATGCCGTCGGCATGGCAGCTTCGCTCGGCGCCGCACAGTTCATTTTGCAAGCAAATGACGACCTCAGCACGATTAGTGGTGGTGAAAGCTGGCAGGACAAAGTGCGCGGCTTTTGGTCGATTATCAGCGGTAAGTAGGACTTATCCACACTTATCAACACCTTATCCACACAAGTGTAGTGATAAACTTGCTAGCTCAGGGGGTTTTTTACGTGGCGAATACAGCGGTAATCAAGGTAGTAGGCGTCGGTGGAGGCGGTAGTAACGCCGTTCAGCGCATGATCGAAAGCGGAATCAAAGGCGTCGAGTTCATCGCCATGAACACCGACGTCCAAGTTCTCGATTTATCTCCTGCCACCAAAAAGGTACAGCTTGGCGTCAACCTCACCCGTGGTCTTGGAGCCGGAGGCGATCCTGAGGTCGGTCGCAACGCCGCCGAAGAGAGCAAACCTGAGATCCGAAAAGTCCTCGAAGGCGCGGATATGGTGTTCATCACCGCTGGTATGGGTGGAGGAACCGGAACCGGGGCCGCCCAAGTTGTCGCAGATGTTGCTCAGGAAATGGGCGCTCTCACTGTTGCTGTTGTGACTCGCCCGTTCAGATTTGAGGGCCCCAAGCGTGAACGACTTGCGGATGAAGGCGTGCTCGGTCTCACCGGAAAGGTTGATACGATCATCACAATTCCGAATGAGAAGCTTTTGGGAGTCGTCGAGAAGAAGACCACATTCCATGATGCATTCCGAGTTGCTGACGACGTGCTTCGTCAAGGAGTTCAGGGGATCTCCGACATCATCACCATTCCCGGTCAGATCAACGTCGACTTTGCTGACGTTAGAACGATCATGAAGGATGCCGGCCCGGCGATCATGGGAATTGGTTACGGTGTCGGTGATAACCGCGCTGTTCAAGCCGCGCAAGCCGCAACATCTTCTGCACTGCTTGAGCAACGGATTGACGGAGCGAAAGGCGTGCTTGTGAACATCACCAGCGGCGACGACCTCACCCTTGCCGAGACAAGTGAAGCGATGATTTACATCCAGTCGCTTTGCGATCAAGATGAAGTCAACATCATTTTTGGCTCGGTCATCGATCCCTCAATGGAAGGCACAGTTAGAATCTCGGTGCTTGCAACTGGATTCGATCCAATCTCGGCAGTTTCAAGTCGAGCAAGAATCGAATCTTCGGCTCAACCAGCCGTCGCTGTCCGACAGGCAGTTAATCCGGTCATTCCGTCGGTCACGAGTGCCGATGTTGTTGCAGAAGCCCGAGCTAAGATGTTCGAGAAGAAGATTGAAGAGACTCCCGACATGATTGAAGAGTCGGATCTGGATATTCCGGCATTCATTCGCGAGCATCGGAATCGGCAGCAGGGTAACTGACTAGATCAGCTCGCCGACGAGGCCCCACTGCTTAGCTGAAGTGGCGCGGACTTTTGCTAGCCTGCCGACTCTCTCGTTGGCAGCCTCAAAGTGCATCATCGTGAACTCCCGGCTGTAACCCTGCATCATTCCGGTATTGCGGGGAGAAGTTCCTTCGACCAGCACTTCATACTCGTCGCCGACACGACTCTCATTCACTGACTTTGTGATTGAGTTCTGCAGGTCAATGAGTTCATTCAGCCGAGCCTTTTTGGTCTTTTCGTCGATCTGCCCCGACCAATCTGCCGCAGGAGTGCCAGGTCTGGGTGAGTACGCGAACATGAATGCCCAATCGAACCGGAAACGATTCACCGCCGCCAGGGTTGCTTGAAACTCATCTTCAGTTTCGTCGGGGAACCCGACGATTAGGTCCGTTGTGATTCCGACTTTCGGAATCAGTGAACGAATTTCTTCAACGATCTCCCCGAAAGACTCAAGGGTGTAGAGTCTCTTCATTCGGGCGAGCTCCGTATTCGAGCCCGCCTGGAGTGGCATATGGACATGCTCCATGACTTGAGGTACATCACGGATCACCTCGATCAGATCGCGCCGAAAATCACGAGGATATGGCGAGGTGAATCGAATTCGCTCTATGCCGGGCACCTCGGCGACTTTGACAAGTAGTTCTGAGAAAGGAACTTTGCCTTCCATGAGATTTTTTCCGTAGGAGTTGACGGTTTGCCCCAGCAGGCAAATCTCCTTCGTGCCAAGGTCGGCCAAACGCTTAACTTCATCAAGGATCTCTTCGGTTGGGCGCGATCGCTCCCGCCCTCGAGTTGTTGGAACGATGCAAAATGTGCAGAACTTATCGCATCCGTATTGGATGGGAACATAGGCCTTCAGCTTTCCGTCTCTGCCCACATGTCGAGTTGGAAGGTGGGTGACTACCGCTCCCTTGCGTTCCGGAAGTTCAATTCGAGAAGCGAACTGGGCACCTTGGAGCGCCTCTGAAACGAGTGCGGGTATTTCTGCCAGGTTCCCAGTACCAACAACAAAGTCGACATGGGGAGCCCGTCTGCGAATTTCGTCTGCTCTCAATTGGGCCATGCATCCGCAAACTCCGATGACGGTATCTGGAAATCGTTCCTTAAGGAATCGGAGTTCACCTATCAACGAAAATGCCTTGTCTTCTGGTTTCTGCCTGACTGAACAGGTGTTCAGAAGCACAACCTGAGCTTCCCGAATTGAGCCGACCGGCGAGAATCCAATCTGCTCTAGATACAGAGCCATTTGTTCACTGTCCTCCTCGTTCATCTGGCAACCCCAGGTCTGAACAAAGTAGGTGCCCGTCCGTCGAAGGGATGCGGGCTGGTCAAGAAGGCTTTTGGGCGAAAGAAGTGTGCTCAAGAGGGAACTACCAGAATACCTGTCAGGTTCAATTGAGCATGGTTGCCTCATCGAAACCGTATACTGATGGGATGTCTTTTTCAAAGCTCAATCGCGCGATCATTTTTTGCGCTGCGTTCGGCTTGTTCGTAGCAATGGTTCTGTCGTTCCAGCACGCCTTTGGGCGTGAAGTCCCGTGCATGTCCGGTAAAGGCTGCGTGTTAGTTGCCTCCCACCCGTCTTCGTACATTGGAAAGATTCCAGTTGCGTACTTTGGAGCCTTTGGCTACTTCGCCATCCTAGTTTTTGCTGCGATGCGAGCCGCTGTCGGGAATACGTTTAAGAATCAGCTTGTTCTTGGAGGGTTCTTGCTCAGCGCTTTTGGCTTTGCTGCAAGTTGGTATCTCCAGTACGTGTCCAAGTTTGTGATCTTCGCATTCTGCCCCTGGTGCTTCACCTCGGCTGTGGTGATGACCGTGCTCTTTGGCCTTCATGCAAAGCTCTACTCAATGGTTGGAAAGGGAAGTGAGACCGAGGTCGCCTCGCGTCCAGACACAATTGTTGCCGCCATTGGAGTGGCCGTGGCAATCATTGGTAGCTTTGGTCTGATCAGCACGCAAAACAAGATGTCCGCACTCAACGAAGTGGTCTCTGAGACGCAATCTGGAGAACTGGTCGCTCAACCCGGAAACATTTTGGGAGATGCAAGCGCGAAGGTGACGTTGGTTGAGTTTGCCGATCTCTGTTGCCCCGCCTGCCGAAAGGGCTTTCCAAAGCTGATGGAATACAAGCAAAAATACGGGAACAACATTCGCGTGGTCTACCGACACTTCCCACTCTTCAAGATCCCAGGTCACGAGATGAGCCCCCTTGCAACCGTTGCGGCTGAAGTCGCCGCCGAAACTGGAAAATTCTGGCAGTTTGCTTCGGCATTCACATCCACTGAAGAGGCGGCAAAGACGCCAGACGAGGTCTTTGCAATTGCAGAAGGTGTCGGAGTCTCGCGGGAATCGATTGAAAAGGCGGTCTCTGACACTAATTCTGCCGCCGCTCTCCGTGTCGTGCGGGATCAAGAATGTGCGATCGAGACGTTGAAAATTGGTGGGACACCAACTTACTTCCTTCAATACAACGGCAAAACCAAGAAGCTCAATGGTGAGGGTCTTGAGACAGAGATGAGTAGCTCTGAGGTTCAAGCCCTTCTGAAGTAATGGCTAAGCGACCGACAGTTTTGGTAGCGATGTCGGGCGGAGTGGATAGCTCCGTAGCGGCTGGATTGATGAAGCAAAGAGGGTACGACGTGGTCGGACTCACAATGCAAATCTGGCAGGAAAGCCAGACAGATCCTCGTCACGCTGGTTGCTGCTCGTTGGGCGCCGTTGAAGACGCTCGGCGGGTTGCCAGGGTGCTAGACATCCCTCACTATGTCCTGAACTTTAAGGAAGAGTTTAGAAAATCGGTTATTGACAACTTTGTGGATGAATACGCAAAGGGGAGAACACCCAACCCGTGCGTTCAGTGTAATCGACACGTCAAATTCGAGATCCTCATGCAGAAGATGAAGGAACTTGGATGTGACAAGCTGGTCACCGGACACTACGCTCGGATTCGGCGTCGAAACGGGCAGTACCGATTGCTCAAGGCGGTAGGAAAGGAGAAGGATCAGAGCTACGTTCTTTATATGTTGGGGCACGAGCAACTCCAACATGTGATGTTTCCGATGGGCGAGATTCGCTCAAAAGAAGTAGTGCGCGAAATGGCACGCAGCCTCGGATTGCATCTTGCCGAGAAGCCAGATTCCCAGGAAATCTGCTTCGTTTCGGAGGCTGGTGGTTATAAGGAGTTTCTTCGCAAGGCTCGTCCCGAGCTTTTCGGACCGGGTGCCATCCAGCTTGCGGATGGAACTCAGCTAGGAGTCCACGAGGGAACGGCAGACTACACGATCGGTCAGAGAAGGGGCGTCAAAGTCGCCTCAAAAGACGGGAAGCCGATGTATGTCATCGATCTGCAGCCCAAGACAAATACCGTGGTTTTGGGATCAGAGAAGGACCTCTTGCAGAGTGAAGTGGTCTGCGAAGATATGTACTGGTCGGAACCTCCAATGGAGTCAATAAAGGTAAAGGCCAAGATCCGCTACAACATGATCGCGGTTCCCGCGACTCTCCATCCCTCCGGAAAGTTGGTGTTTGATGAACCGGTCAAGGCAGTCACCCCAGGTCAGATGATGGTGGCTTACCGTGGAGCGACGGTTGTTGCGGGCGGCCTGATCGCTGATGAAAACCGGACGACGCGGATGGACAGTCTCATTCCTGAGCTAGTGACTGCATAAAGTTGGAACGCATTCTACAGGGAGAGAATAGGCTGTAGTAATGATCACTCTACTAGCCGCGGTCCTGATTGGACAGCTCAAGATGGACCACCTCGTGCCAGAGCTCACCGGCGACCAATGGCTGAACACCGAAAAGCCGATCAAACTTGCCGATCGAAAAGGCAAAGTGACTCTTGTTCACTTCTGGACATTCGCCTGCTATAACTGCAAGAACAACCTTCCTGCCGTCAAGCGGTTGACTGAACGGTTTAAGAAAGACGACGTCATCACGATCGGCGTTCACACGCCCGAAATCGATATTGAGAAAGACTTCAAGAAGGTCACAGAGCAGACAAAGAAGCTTGGAATCGAGTATCCGGTGCTCTTCGACGGCAAACTTGAGAACTGGAATGCCTGGAAACTTGACTGTTGGCCGACACTTTTCGTGATTGATAAGAAGGGACGATTCCGAGCCGGTTGGCGCGGCGAGTTGAACTACAACGGGCAGAACGGTGAAGACAAAATCCGGGACGTTGTGATCAAGTTGCTAGCCGAGAAGTAAGAAAACCGTAACCCAACCCTTAACTTAGGCGTAAAATAAGCCTACAAGGAGAAGTGATGAGCAATAACAACGATAGCGATTCCGGTGCAGTTCTTTACCTTTTGGCTGGGGTTGGCCTCGGCGCGATTATCGGCGCAGCGGCAGGGATGCTGTTTGCACCTAAAGCCGGTAACGAAACCCGTGACGAGCTGAACGACAAGTTTAAGGAACTGAAGACCAAGACCGAAGAGTGGATCAACGAGCAGAAGGCCAAAAAGGCCGTTGCTGATGCTCCCGAAGAGCTTGGCGTCTAAACTAGTTTTATGACGTCGGGTCTCGCCGGCTGGAGAATTGCGCTATGGGTAGTGATCGCGATCGCTACCCTGGCGTTTTTGTATGCGGTTCGCGGAATTCTGTCGCCATTCGTTCTCGCGTTTTTGATCTCAGCAATCTTGCAGCCAGGCGTTAATAGGCTTGTGTCGAAAGGGTGGAAACGGGGCCGAGCGTCGCTGGCGCTGATGACCATGTTTTTCGGGTCAATCATTGCCCTGTTGGTATTGTTGACTCCGGTTGTTACCCAACAGGTAGGTGGGTTTAAGGATCGGGCCGAGGAGCTTGCCAGAACGGTGGCTCAGCCCAATCCGAATGACAACTTCTTCATGCGCGGGATCCCAGAAGTGCGCATTGCGAATGCCGAACGGAAGGACCCTATTGACACCTACTTGGGTCGATACGCAGATTTGTTATCTCAGGCGAATTTGCCGACGACGAAGCGGGCAATTGTCGCTCAATACATCGAGCCGCAAAGAGGGCAAATTCAGAAGACCCTCCAAGGGGCATTGAAGTCCAGCGTAGGCATTGCAAGCAGCTTGTTATCTCAAGGGCTGATGCTCATCTTTGTGCCGTTGCTTGTCGGCCTCATTCTTCCCAACGCAGAAGATCTGAAGAAGCGACTTTTTGGAGTCATTCCGCCCCAGTTAAGAACCTCAGCAGAAGGTATCTCGGAAGATATCGGCGACGTGTTTAGTAATTACCTGCGAGGAGTTGCGATTGCCGTCTTCGGATACATGGCCTTCATGGCTCTCTTGCTCTCGCTCCTCGGTGCTCCATATGGAATCTTGCTTGGAGTTTTGTTTGGAGCGCTCTACCTCGTGCCCTATTTGAATGTTGCGATTGCGGCCACGACACTGTTCATCCTTACGGGTCTGAGCGGAAAGTCGGACTGGCTGATGATCCATTTCAATTCAAGTTGGGTTTACGCTGGGGTCTTAGTCGCCGTGTATGCGGTTTGTCACTTTGTCTTTGACAGCATTGTTTATCCCCGATTCGTCGGAAACGCGGTTGGGCTCCACCCCATTCTTTCGATGTTCGTGATCTTCTCCGGAGGCGCGCTGTTTGGGCTACCTGGCATGATCTTGGCGTTTCCGGTCGCGGGTTCAATCAAGGTTCTGCTTGATAGGGTCATTAGGTTCACCAATAAGACAGACGGGGAACTCATCCTGCCCGAAGTTCCGTTGAGGCATAGAGAAGTGATTACATGATTCACCTCGCTCTCGCTTACGCCTTTGCCGCTGGACATCCCGTTTCCTTTGACGTCACCGTCCAATTTGAAGGTTGGATTTCAATTTTCGGGGGCCGAGAAGGAAAGGCAAATGTGTCGATGATCGTGGTCGCCAACCCGGTTCCCCCGAAAGAGGCTGGATTTTCGGTTTCTGAAGTCGAGTCGTCGATTTCCAAAATTGAGGCTGAGGCATTTGGCGTTCAGTTACCCCTGAACAGCTCAAACGTCGACCAGTTCTTCCCCAAGGCGGTTGCGACCTTCGATCTTCAGGGTGTGGTGATTAAGAACACCGCACCAGCGATCAAGATGCCTGCAAAGCTCCCCGGTTTAGATTCTCAGCGGCTTCCCGAAATCAGCTTCTTGCCTTTGGCTCTGCCCAAGACGGAGATAAAGGAAGGCGAATCGTACTCTTTCAGCCGAACCTACAGCGGTCAGGAATTCAAATACACCGTGACACTGATGAAGCAGAATGAATCCGGGTCAGACCTCACGATCAAGCTCGTTTCCACTCGGGACGGCTTTGAAGACGCTTACGGCAATACACTGGAAACAGTCAAGGGAGCAAAAAAAAAATCCCGCTCGGAGCTAGGCGGCGCCGGGTCCGCGCACTTTTCACGTGCGCTCGGCAGCTTCGATAAAGTCGAAGTCGAAACCACCGAGACGACAACCACTGAACCGCTGACTGGCGGAAAGCAGACGGTCAAGAAACTTAAAACAACACTCAAAATCAAGCGACAAACCCCATGATGACAACCCTCCTCGCCACCGCGTTTCTGCAGCAGCTTTCCACGTTGCCCGTCGTGAAGCCGGAGGAACTCAAGAGGCATGTCACTTATCTTGCTTCGGACGACCTGAAGGGGCGGGGGACGCCTTCACCGGAGCTCATAAAGGCGAGTGAGTACATCGCCGCAGAGTTCGCAAAGATCGGGATTCAACCTGGAGTTGGTAAATCGTTCTTTCAATCGACAAAGTGGGAGCGAGGAAGAGGCGCGGGTGAAGAAGTTCGGAATGTCGTCGGCGTCCTGCCTGGCTCTGATCCAGTTTTGAGTAAGGAGTACGTCGTTGTCTCAGCTCACTACGACCACCTTGGCGAAGCCAAAGAGGGCACCGATAAAATTTTCAATGGAGCAAATGACGACGCGAGTGGTGTCGCAGGAGTAATTGGTATTGCGGCCGCCATCGCGCAGTCCAAGCCGAAGAGATCAATCATCTTTCTCACCTTTTATGGAGAGGAGCGCGGTTTGGTTGGTTCTACGTTCTATTCGAAGAATCCAGTGTTTCCGCTCAAAAACACCGTGGCAATGCTCAATATCGAGCAGATTGGACGGACGGATGACAGCGAAGGACCCCGGGTTGGCGCGGTCAACTTGACCGGGTTTGACTTCAGCACAATTGGGCCGGCATGTGCAAAGCTTGGAAAGGAAGTCGGAGTACCTGTCATTGAGCACCCACAATTCTCTGCGCCATTCTTTATGGCCAGCGATAATGCGGCCTTTGCCGCAGTTGGGGTTCCTGCCCACACGTTTAGTGTGGCCTATGAGTTCTCGGACTACCACAAAGTCGGCGACCATGCGGACAAACTCGATTACGACAACATGGCGAAGATCACTGCTTTGATTGCCGCGTGCACGCTCAATATCGCGAACTCCAGCCAAGTTCCCAGTTGGAATAAGTATCAAAAGCGCACCGCTCGCTATATTGAGGCTTACGAAAAGTTGCAGGGGAAGGCACCGGTAAGCCAAACTAATAAGGGTTCATGACCGGAACCCATCAGAAAGTGTTCGTCGTTGATTTTGGCGGGCAGTACACCCAGCTCATCGTTCGCCGTGTGCGAGAGCAGGGTGTCTACAGCGAGATGGTTCCCTGGAACGCCGCCTTTGAGCGGATTTCCTCGGAAAAACCCACAGCCGTAATTCTGAGCGGAGGGCCGCGTTCAACTTTGGAAGAGGGTGCGCCCGATTTAGATTTCTCTTGCCTCGACGGAATTCCGGTTCTCGGAATTTGCTACGGCCAGCAGCTGATGGCCAAGAAACTCGGCGGAGTAGTTGAGAATGCTTCGCACAAGGAGTATGGACTTCGGAATTTGAGTTCCAAATCTGGGTTGGTTGCTCTGATGCAGGACGACCAGGTTTGGATGTCGCACGGTGATCAAGTCGTTTCCGTACCGGATGGCTTCAAGGTGACTTCATCAACGGATTCGTGCCCGGTTGCGGCAATGGAGAACGTTGGTCTGAAGCGGTTTGGTGTCCAGTTCCACCCCGAAGTGACTCACACAACTTCCGGCAAGGCTCTTCTGAAGGGATTCTTGGAAGAAGCCGGATTGGTCGGGGACTGGACGACAGAGAACTTTGTGGAAGAGGAGATTGCCAAGATTCGGGCAATGGTCGGTCCAGAAGAGAAGGTTCTTTGCGCGGTTTCCGGAGGTGTTGATTCTTCCGTCATGGCGGCACTCCTTATTCGAGCGATTGGAGATCGGGCGGTATGCGTCTTCGTTGATCACGGTCTATTGCGCTACCGCGAGGCCGATCAGGTGATCGAGACGTTCGGTGGTCACTTCCATGCAAACCTGAAGGCGTACTACGAACACGATCGATTCTTCGGAGCTCTTGCCGGCAAAAAGGACCCGGAAGTCAAGCGCAAGACGATTGGCGAGCAGTTTGTCCGAGTTTTTGAGGATCATGCTAATGAGCTTCAGGGCTGCGATTGGTTGGCACAGGGAACACTCTATCCCGATGTCATCGAGAGTGGGTCTTCGACTGCGGCCAAGATCAAGACTCACCACAATGTTGGTGGCTTGCCCGATTGGATGCGGATGAAGCTTATCGAGCCACTTCGCTGGTTGTTCAAAGACGAAGTCCGAGCCGTTGGTCGACTTCTTGGATTGCCAGACGAAATGGTTGATCGCGAGCCGTTCCCTGGTCCTGGACTTGGCGTAAGGATTCTCGGTGAAGTCACTCCGGAAAGGGTGAGAATGGTTCAGGAGGCCGACTGGATTTTTCGCTCTGAACTTCGGAAGCGTGATCTTCATAAAGGCATTTGGCAGTCCTACGCGGCGCTCCTTGATGTGAAAAGCGTCGGTGTGATGGGTGATGAGCGCACCTATGAGCAGCCAATCGTTCTGCGTGCAGTCGAGAGTGAGGATGCGATGACTGCGAGGGCCGTCAATATCCCATTTGACGTTCTAGAATTAGTCGCCAGCAGAATCGTCAACGAAGTTGATGGTGTCAACCGAGTGTTTTACGATCTAACCAGCAAGCCCCCGGCTACGATCGAGTTGGAGTAGCACTCAATAGGGCTTCTTACTTCCCGCGGACATTGTGCCAGATTCATTGACTAATCGCGACCAGAACTAAAAAGAACTCGGCAGAATGTGGTCAGCTTTTCTCGTTGTCCGACGATAGCTAGTGGAATTCCGGCGATAATCCTCGCTACTGCGCCCAGAAAGTTGAGGACTCTACAGGTTGCAGCAGGGAGCGATCCCGATGTGATCCTGAAATAGAGACACTTGCCGTAGTTGTATCGCGCAACCGACCGCCAACGATTTTGCTTTGAACTCGATCCTAACTCGTGCGTGAACTCCGCCCGCGGATCGTATACGATCCTCCCTCTTTGCCGTAGCCTGTGGCAAAGCTCCGTGTCCTCACAGTATAAGAAAAACCTCTCATCGAAGCGTGGATCAGCATCACGGCGGACCATCAGACATGCGCCCATTACCTGATCCACTTCGCTTGCTCTGTCGGTAGGCAAAAGCCTTGTACGCCAGTAGGAGCGACCAAAGCGCCGAGCGATGCCATCCAGAAAGAATTGCTCCAGAAACACTGCACTCAGGGTGAGCCTCCCCGCCACGGATTCCTGAAGAGAACCATCTGGATTCAAGAGTCGACCGCCTGCCGCAATCACCGAAGGATCAGAGAAGTTTGAGGCAAGCTGCGCAATTGCCCCTGGATGAGCGTAGGCATCCGAGTTAAGATAGAGAACAAGGTCGCCTTCAGCGTGGACTAATCCGAAGTTGTTCGCCCGACCAAACCCTAAGTTCCGCGACGACGTGAGTGTAAGCGAACCTGGAAAGAGCCTCGGTTTCACCTCTCGCAGCATCTCGACCGAACCGTCGGACGAGGCGTTATCCACCACGATCACCTGCGAAACCGCTTGTCCAACCAGAGCCTCCAAGCACCGCCGAAGCTGCTCGCAAGTGTTGTAGCTCACGATAATCACGGTAACGGTTGACGATTCGGTTTCCAACTCAACAAGCGTACATTAAAACTGTTAACAAGCTACAATAGAGGATTCATGGCAAATGCAATTCAAGTGACCCAGGAGGGCTTTGACAAGCTTAAGAAAGAGCTTGAAGAGCTACAAGGGCCGACCCGTATGAGGGTCGCAGAGGCGATCCGAGAGGCGAAGTCGCACGGCGATCTTCGTGAAAATGCCGCGTATCACGAGGCAAAACTGAACCAGACCCGGCTCGAAAGCCGAATCAATGACCTAGAAAAGGCGCTCATGTACGCCAAAATCGTCGAGCGGAAGGACGATGGGGGAGTAATCGCTCAGCTTGGTTCGGTCGTCAAGGTTTTGGATGAGGAGTTTGGGGATGAGATCTCCATTACCCTTGTCGGCTCATTCGAAGCTGATCCAGCTCAGGACATGGTATCTATTGGTTCGCCACTCGGTGAGGCAATCCTCGGCAAGATCGTTGGCGATATCGTCGAAGTTGCGGCTCCCGCAGGAACGAGCCGCTACAAGATTCTGCAGATTCAGAGCTGATATGAGACGTTGGCTTATGGGGGTTCTCGGAGGTTGCCTGCTTACTGGTTGCAGCGGCGGAGACGCCACGGTTGCCGAAAGGCCTGTAAACCGGCAGATTGGAAGCCAAATGAGCGAATTTCTTTCGCCATCTCAGACGTGTATTCTCAACGGTCGCCGCCGCCTGTCACTCGGCGAGCCTGCTGAGCGTGCATTGGCGGTTTTTCCTCGTCCGTCACGCGGATTTCCCATTGAAGAGATCGTGCCAGGATTGCCAGAGGGATTCAAGTCGGTCGGATGGGAATCCAATACAGACGGGTTTGGCGCAGTGGTTTATGAAAACCAGATCGTCCTTCTCATGCGGCAGTTCGAAGCGCTTGACACCGAACAGTTTGCGCAGTTTTTGGAAGCCATACAGGCTGTCAATCCCTCGTTAAAGTATGATTTAAGGGTTGCGAACGGCGTGGACTATTGGTTCGCGGCAGATTCCAATTCTACTCAAGTAATCTCTCGAATCCCGTCCAAAACGAAGGCGTATCAGGTGACGCTATCTCTGGGTGAAAGCCACTTGATGGCGGCGATGAACCTGATTCCACCTGCCGGAGAGGTGTCGAGTATTGCCAGATAACCTCATCGTCATCCCAGCGCGGATGGCATCGACCCGCTTTCCCGGTAAGCCATTAATTGATCTATGTGGCAAGCCAATGATTCGGTGGGTGTACGAGAAAGCTGTTCTTTCAGGGGCTGCCGAGCGGGTTATCATCGCAACTCCTGATCAGCAGATTCTCGACGTCGCCAAGAATTTTGGAGCGGAGGCGATTCTCACCCGAGATGACCACCCTACTGGATCGGACAGAATTGCGGAGGTAGCCCTCAAGATTGAAGCCGACGTTTACATCAACGTTCAAGGAGATGAGCCCCTGATTGACCCCGATACGATCAGGGCGGTTTCAGAGCCGTTTCGGGAGAGCTCCGCGCAGATGGTCTCTGCCTGGGCTCCGCTCCCGAGGGAAGCAGAATCGAATCCGGCGATTGTCAAAGTCGTCACCGATCTTGTCGGAAACGCGTTGTACTTCAGCCGCCACGGAATTCCATTCCCTCGCTCCGAAAGAACGCAGTCTCTCAAGGGCCACATTGGAATTTACGGATACCGCCGAGAGGTCCTACTTACTTACCCAAGCTGGTCGCAATCCCCACTTGAGTTAGCAGAGAGCTTGGAGCAGCTTCGTTTTATGGAGCATGGGATTCGGATTCGCATGGTTGAAGTAAAGCCTTCCGGACCAGGAATCGACACCCCAGAACAAGCCGCCGAAGTTCGCGAAATGATGTTGAAATAACCTATACTTACCTACCCAAGGCAACGCAACGGAGCGGTAGCTAAGGCACAACGCTAAGATGCGCCCACCACTCGAAATTCCGCACGACTGGGAAGAGACGGACGACCTACATCGTCTGTTCACGAAGTTGCGAGAGGCGCGCTCAGATGCTGACATTAAAAAGATTCGCTACGCCTACTATGTAGCTGAAAGTGCTCATGTCGGGCAGGTTCGCAAGTCCGGGTTACCTTACATCTTGCACCCGGTTGCCGTTGCGGAAATCCTGGTTGACCTAGGAATGGATGACAACACGATCTGCGCGGCATTGCTTCACGATGTTGTCGAAGATTCCGAGATGTCGCTTGAACAGATGCGCGAACTCTTTGGGGAGGAAGTTGCCCATCTCATCGACGGGGTTACCAAGCTCGCTCTCAAACCCCTCGAAAATGCCACGACCAGAGAGCGAAAGGCGGCTGAAACGGCTCGGACCGCCGAAACTCTAAGAAAAATGCTTTTGGCGATGGCGAAAGACTTCCGGGTCATGGTCATCAAACTTGCCGACCGGCTGCACAACATGCAGACCCTGGATGCGATGGAACCTGCGAAGCAGGTCCGCATTGCTGCCGAGACCTTGGACATCTATGCTCCTCTCGCCGCCCGACTTGGAATCTGGCAGATGAAATGGCAGCTCGAAGATTTAAGCTTTAAGTATCTCCATCCGTCCGAGTACGACGACATCACGGCAAAGGTGAATCGAAGCCGAAACGAACGTCTTGCCGATATCGAGCAGTCGATCGTGATGATCAAAGAGCGGACGCAGGAGCGGGGGATCAAAGTCGTCGAGATTCGAGGAAGGCCGAAGCACCTCTATTCAATCTACAACAAGATTGTCAAACAGGGCGTCGAGTTTGAGGAGATCTACGACCTGCTTGCAATCCGGATCATCCTCGAAGAAGTCTCAGACTGCTACGTGGTTCTTGGCATCGTTCACGAGATGTTCATCCCCATGATGTCGCTCTTTTACGACTACATTGGAAACCCAAAGCCTAATGGCTATCAGAGCTTGCATACCAAGGTTTTGGGTCCAACTGGTACGCCGCTGGAGATTCAGATTCGCACAACGCGAATGCACGAGATTGCGGAGTTTGGGGTCGCTGCGCACTGGACTTACAAGGAAGGCGAGCAAGCAGAAAAGGAGATTGCGACATTCTCAAATCTGCGCCAGCAACTTTTCGATTGGTCCAGTGATGCACGGCTGTCCTCTGACTTCCTGCGTTCGCTCTCCACGGACCTTTTCGCCGAACAAGTCTTCGTCTTTACCCCCGGTGGGGATGTCATCGACATGCCCGTGGGTTCTACCCCCGTTGACTTTGCGTTCCGCGTCCACACCCAGATCGGGATGACACTTGTGGGCGCAAAAATCAATGGCGCAATCGCCCCGCTTTCGACCAAGCTTCAGAACGGAGACGTCGTGGAGATTGTTAACCGATCGAACGCGACCCCTTCGTTGGATTGGCTTGAGTACGTTCGCTCAGCCCACGCTCGCAGCAAGATCAAGGCGTATTTCCGTAAACAGAGCCGAGAACAGCACGCAGCTCGGGGAAGGGAAGCGCTCGTTTCCGAGCTCAAAGCGCAAGGGCTTGAGCCTAAGCAGTACGTTGGCGATGAGAAACTGGAAAAACTCGCCAAAGAGTTTGACTCAACGGAAAACGGGCAAGATTTGCTGGCCAAAATCGGCAGCGGATTGCTGACGGTTCAGAAGGTTGTCAGCAAAATTCGCGGCGATCTCCCGGCTGCCCCGGCTGGAGATCGCATCGAGGTGTCCAAGACCCGGGAGGGCAAACTTAAGCTCCATGCCGCCGGGATGAAGGACGTGCTTCTCGCTCGTGCAAAGTGCTGTACCCCGATTCCTGGCGATGAGATCGTTGGTTACGTCTCACGAGGCCGTGGAATCATGATTCACCGCCGCTACTGCCCACATGCCATGAAGATGGTAGAAACCGAGCCTGAGCGCCTCCTGCGCTTCCACTGGCCCGCAGATGGTGCCGTCTATAGTGTTTCGATTAAGGTCGTGGCAATCAACCGTCAAGGGCTGCTGATGGAAGTCTCGACAATCTTTGGTGAATCCAAGACCAACGTCTCGGCCGCCAATATTCGGACGTCCTCCAACAACACTGCAGAAATCGAGGCAACCATTGAAGTGACTGATACGAGTCAACTTGCCACGGTGATGACCAAGATTGCGAATTTTAGCGACGTCATATCAGTGCTGCGAATCAATACTCGGCTCCGCTAGCGCGTAGGACAAGAGTTGAACGAGATTCTTGAAGCCATCACCAACATGCGCGAGAACTTTCGCCGCACTGTTCTGACCTCCAGCGGGGTCATGGCTGCGACCATTGCGGTCGTGCTGCTGGCGAGCATCGCGATCGGCGTTCGAAAGGACTTTACCGAGCAGGTCCAAGACCTTGGAGTCAACACCCTGATCGTCATTCCCGGCAAGCTGAGCGGAGGCTTTAACTTCAACCTGGGAGGTGCTTCCTATCTCAAATTTGCCGACGCTGAGCGAGTAGCGAAAGTAAAGGGCGTTCAGAGCGTTGGAGCTTGGACGTTCGTGGGCGGCGGAGCGACTTATGGGGGGAACGAGGCGGCGAGCTTCTTGGTTGCGACAACGCCGACTTGGTTCAAGATGAAGAAGTTCGATCTTGAGGCGGGTCGTCTCCTGACTTCTGCTGATGATCAGCGGGATGTGGTCGTCATTGGCTCAATTGCAAAGCAGGGTCTGTTTGGGGAGAAGCCTGCGCTGGGCAAAAAGATCAAAATCAACGGGCGGATGTTTGAGGTGATCGGGGTCACCAAGGACGACACAAAGGATGACTCTCTGATGTCGATGGGAAGTTTTCAGAACCTCATCTACATCCCATTCGCGGGGCTTCACAAGCGGGTTCCAACCTCCCAGACCGATCGGCTCCTCATACAGCTTGACTCCAAAGTTGAACCCGAACAGCTTCTTGGGACGCTGAAGGCGGAGTTCCGGAAGACGCTTGACGAAGAGCAGTTTGATATCCTCACCCAAAAGGACTTGCTCAAGGTCGTTTATAAGTTCACGGATATTCTCCAGTGGCTCTTGGTTGGACTTACTGGGATCGCGCTTTTTGTTGGCGGTATTGGCATTCTCAACGTGATGATGCTTTCGGTTGGAGAGCGGACGTCGGAAATCGGAATCCGCAAAGCTCTTGGCGCGACCCACTCGTCCATTTTCAGACAGTTCCTGGCGGAGAGCGTCGGCATTTGTCTATTGGGCTCGATTGTAGGATTGTTGTTCAGCGGCTTCTGTTGTCTGCTGCTTGCGCGGTTCTCGCCCATCAATCCCATTGTCACTTGGCAAACCGTCTTTGGCACGCTAGGCGCCTCGTTTGTCACAGGCGTTCTGAGCGGCATTGCACCCTCAATGAAGGCGGCAAGAAAAGATCCTGTTCGTGCAATTCAGAATCTGGGCTAGGCTCGGGCCTACTTCGGTTTCCAGACGGGAGTCACCCGAAGCCAGGTGTCTAACAACTTGCCAACTTTGCCCAATGACTCGGCAGAGCACTTGTCAACGGTGTCCTCGAGGGTGTGCCAGTGCTCGTAATCGAAGTCAATCAGATCAACGGTCGGGATTCCTGCGGCGTTCATGGATAGGTGGTCGTCAAAGATCTCAGGGCCGTACTCCATTGGGAACGTCTTTTCAAGGCCGACCTTCTTGGCGTGACGGTACAGGGCTACGGTCACCTTCTGGGCTTTTTGGTAGCTGTTTGGCTCGACCGGGACTTTTAGGTCTTTGTCGCCGATCATGTCGAGGAGGATTCCATAATCGGGCTTTGGCGGCTTGAGGTGACCTGAATAGTAGGTCGCGCCAAGAAACATCTCGCTGAGTTCGGGGCCGAGGTCTTCGCCGTCGAAGAAGGCGTAGCAGACGCCGATGTCTTCGGGGAGGGACTTGTTGAGTCGCATCAACTCAAGCAAAACGGCGACGCCCGAGGCGCCGTCGTTGGCTCCCATGATGGGCTTCGCCGCTTTCTTAGAATCGTTTTCCTGGTCTGCCGATGGGCGAGTATCCCAGTGGGCGGCGAGCACGACACGGACTTTTGCCTTTTCCCAGTTGTGAAACGCGAGGACGTTCCACATTTCGACATCTTTGTTGGTCTTGCTCCGCTGATGCCGGAAGGGTTGGAGCTCGGCCCGGGCGCAGTGCTTACGCGACTCTTCAAGAATCATGTCTCGGCACTTGATGTGGGCCGGAGAGCCAGGAGTTCGGGGACCTAGGTCACACTGTTTTGTTAGCCAGTTCCAGGCTCGGGCTTGGTCAAACGCCTCGGGTGTCTGTGTCAACGCGATGTAGCCGAGAAGGAGGGATTGGATAACCATCGGAATACCTGAGATTGTACGCCTTTTCCGCGAACGACCTCTCCAATGGTGGGACGAACGATTCGGCTAGGAGTTTTGAATTCCCAAATATTGTTGTATCCAAATCCGCCTTTGGCGAGGCTGGCGGGCATTGCGACTTTGTATCTCTTGTCGGCGTCAAGCGGCTGGTTGAGTTCGCCGATCGTAACAGACAGGATTCGAGAGCCGATTGGCTTGGTCGGATCGAAATTGATCTTGGCTGCACTCACCTGGAGGAAGCTACTGAAAGGAGAAGGGAAGAAGCTGACGCTTTTCTCGAAGGCATCTTTGAGCTGCTTTCCGGTGAGCTCTACTTGCCAGAGTTCATCGGTGTCGTAGCCGAGACATTTAGAAAGGTCCTTGTTATCAGCGGACTCTTTGATTAGACCATCAACAATGAGAGCAACTTCGGTTCCGGCCTCCCGGTTGATAAGATCGGCGATGGATTGTCCAACTGCCGAATCCGCACCGATACCGGCCGCCGCGAGGGCAACAAGGCAAAGGGCTAACAGAGTTCGGGCTGATCTCATTCCGCTACTTCTTGACGTTTCTCTACAATATCTGTTCCATGAAACACGACAGCCAAAATCGGTGAGTTCCGATTTTGGCTGCATTGCCGTGATTAAATGAAGGTTTTAGCCTTCGACGCGGACGCCCATGGAGCGTGCGGAGCCAGCGATGATGTTCATCGCCATTTCTTCGTCGTCGGTGTTCAGGTCGGCCATCTTCAACTTCGCTACTTCGCGGAGCTTGTCCTTGGTAATGACTCCAGCCTTATCGGTCTTGGGGTTTGCGGCACCTTTGTCGAGGCCGATTGCTCGCTTGATGAGGTCAGTTGCCAGAGGCTGCTTGACCACGAAGCTGTAGGAGCGATCTTCGTAGACGGTGATTTCGACGGGGAGAACGAAGCCCATTTGCGGAGCGGTTTGCTCGTTGAACTTCTTCAAGAACTCCATCATGTTGATACCGGCTTGTCCGAGTGCAGGTCCAACGGGGGGCGACGGGGTTCCCTTACCCGCCGGAATATTCAGTTTGATATTGCTTGTGATTTTCTTCGGCATGGATTCACCTTTTGGGTGTTCGCGGCGCAGCAAGGGAAGCGTTTGCTTTGTCGCGAGTGAAGATTATACCTGAGTCAGGATGATGCTGTTCATCACCCAGGATGAAATGACTTTAGCGGACGGGTCTCCGCGAAACCGTAAGAATTGGGTTGTTCAAAGCGAGGCAGCCTAACCACTTGGGAGTGGTTAGGCTGCCTCATTGATTCGACCAGGGAAGTGCCTTAGTTAGGCCACTTGAACATGTAACCACCGCTCAGCGCTCCGCTGAGGGCAAGGTTGATGAACTGACCGCAAGGCATATCCGGCGCTGGCACCCCGAGGGCGGATGGCTTGATGATCACGTCGGTCATTGAGCAATACATTGGAATGATCGCGCTGGTGTCCGACGGAACCCCGATGTACCCTTCTCCCTTGACCGCAGTCGTTGGGTTATAGGTGTAACCCTGCATCTTCATCGACTTAGCATGACCGTCAACAAATGCAAAGTTGAAAGAGCCACCATAGCGAAGCGAGTTGTTCCTTGCAGGACCCGTGTAGTAGGTCAGAATCGAACCAATTGCGCTCATGGTATAACGTCGCCCGTTGTACGTATCCCCGAATGCCGCCATGCGAGCAGGGTTCTCGACCGCCGTCGCGGAGATTCCTGGAAGGACGGTGTTGGGTGATGAGGCTGTTGGAGTAGTGGCTCCGTCCCAGTTGTATTGGGCACCGGTCAATCCGCCACCGGCCCAGATTCCAAATCCCCAGTTGTAGCCGAACGAGACACATCGAGTTTGGTCTTCACCGGAAGGAACGTAGTAGCCTGGAATCGTGTTAGAGGCTCTGTTATCGCAGCTCGCCGTACTGGTGCCACCAACCGATGCACCGTTCTGTAGACGCCATTCATCCGAGAAGAAGATGGTCATGTTCTTCACGTAGGGCTGCATCAGCTGGTAGACGTCTGCGCTTCGGCCGTTAACCGAGTAGACGGATGGTGTGGTGTCGTCGGCATCTGCTAGGTAGAGGTGCATCGCAGTACCGATGTTCTTTGAATTGCTGAGAGCCGCGGTCTTCTTTGCGGCAAGTTTGGCCTGAGCAAAAACCGGGAAAAGAATCGCGGCAAGAATTGCGATGATGGCGATGACGACAAGGAGTTCGATGAGCGTAAAGGCGCGGCGACTATTCATGATTTCAACTTGACCAGGGCAGACGCCCGGACTCACACATAATAACTGGCGAACATTAAGAGGCTGTTTTGAAAGGGATGACTTAACCAATTGTTAAACTAAGTACCACCCAAGTGACAAGGCAGAAAGGTGACTCTTACTGGGCCAGGATTCCAGCACCTCCGGATCCAGGATGCTTGTATGGAGTTTGGGCTCCCGGGGGTCTGTGAGGCTCAATCTTCGAAATCCGCCGTCACTTGGTATCAGAGCGCCGGTGGTTTAAGAGTAGCTGGCTTCGGCAAGGGTGGTGATTCCGGAGTCGGTTTCGCTCATCCAGAACAGGTGGCCTTCTTCGGTGATGTGTTGGGCGACCACTGTTCGACCGTCGGGTAGGGAGTAGGTTTTCCCTCTGGTAGCGTCGCGGTTCTGCCACTCAGGTGCGAGGTTGGTCCAGGTATCGACGCAGAGAAGTGAACTTGAGAGAGCGACAAGAATGCGTTTGAGGGCGATCTGGGGGGCAACGATTTCGCCTTTCGCGAGGTGCAAACTGGTTGCACGGTGGCGAATTTCGGGGGGAAACTCGCCGGTGGTTAGGTTCAGCCCGAGGCCGACGATGGGAACTCCGTCGGTGACTTCGGTAAGGATGCCACCGATCTTTCGGCCGTCGGAGACGATATCGTTTGGCCACTGGACGTTGAGGTCGAACTCGTTTGCGACGATGACGGCTAGGCCCATTCCGACGAGATAGGGACTTTGGTGGTGGGTGAACTCGTCGAATCGGAAGGAGGCGGCAAGGGCGGTCCCGGGCGCGCAGTACCAAATCCGATCGTGACGGCCCCGACCCGCAGTTTGGTTATCGGTCCACACAACGCCAGCCTCAGAGGACTTGATAAGGTCTTGGGTTGACGAGACTTCGCGCAGGTAGATGGTCGGTCCGGCTGGTGGCTTCATCCTTGGTTGAGTTCCAAATGGAAGGCAAGGGATGGTGCGGAGTGGGTAAGGGCTCCGACGGAGATGACGTTGACGCCGGACTCAGCGATGGCTCGGACCGTAGAAAGGGCGACCCCGCCGCTGGCTTCGAATACGGCTTTGCCATGGAATTCTTGGATGACTTCGGCCATGACAGCAGGGAGCATATTGTCGAGGAGGATGACATCGGCACCGGCGTTGACGGCTTCGGCGACTTGCTCGGGATGATCGCACTCTATTTCGATTTTGTAGAGGTGCGAGATTTTGTGACGGGTTGCCTCGACGGCGGCGGTGATTGAACCGTGAGCGCGGATGTGGTTGTCCTTGATCATCACGGCATCGTAGAGGCCCATTCGGTGGTTGTGACCGCCTCCGCAGCGCACAGCGTACTTTTGGAGGTGGCGCATGAGGGGGACAGTTTTGCGGGTGTCAACGATCTTGGCCCCGGTGGCTTCGACGGTTTTGACGAAGCTGTTTGTGAGGGTGCTGACGCCGCTGAGCATCATCAGGTAGTTCAGAGCGGTTCGCTCAACTTGGAGGGCATGGTTGCCTTCGAGGGAGCCTTTAGCGACGACGGTGCCAGGGGTAACTTGGGCTCCGTCGGACACAAGACATTCGGTTTCTTGGCCGAACAGGTAGGCAACGATTCCGACCCCGCAGACGATGCCAGTGGCTTGGGCTTCGATGTACCAATTGACGAGTCGACCAGGGGGAATGGCGGAGGAAGTGATGTCACCGGAGTAGACATCCTCGGAAAGTGCGGCTCGGACGTGGTCTTCCCAACCAAATGGTTGCGGTTCTTGCCACACATTTCTCATCCCTGGTGCTAATTTACCAGAGTTTAAGAGAATCGGCTGGGTATCTGGCGCGTCCGATGATTATGGTTTCAACACTGCTGGCTTCGATGTTGTTTAAGGAGGCAAAGCCTGCGGATTTGTCCCAGATCGCGACAATGCTGGCGGAAAAGTCAAAACGTCCGAGCATGGTGATTTCGGCAGGCAAGACTGAATTTGACGTTGATGCTGGCGTGACTGATCCGGATTCGTTTTGTGATCCGATGATTCGGTTAGGTTCGATTTTGTTGCGGAGCGATCTTTCAGTTCTTCGACCAACGATCTTGCCGGAGGCTAACTGGGGGATTCTCAAATCTCTTGTTGGTGGCTCGGCAGGACCGAAGGTGACTGAGGAGAGCATTCCGGGTGATTCGATGAAGGGAGGAAAGCTCAAGTTCACCTCAGCAAAGGGGACAGTTGTGAATTTGCGGTCGATTGCGGCTCTCAAATTTGACAAAAAGGTTCAACTTGCTGGGTACTTCGAGGGGAGCCAGAGTTCTCCGTTCAAGGTTGCACTTTGCGTTCCGGGCGAGGTGGACGGAGTCGTTTTTGCTCAAGCGCTGGCGACTGGTTTGGGAGGTAAGTACCGGGTGACAGAGAAGGTTTGGTATGTGGACTTTGATTCAGCGACGTGGAGACGCGGCTTTGCGTCGCTACTTGCTAAGTCGCGGGATGCGGTTCAAAAAGGGGGCGTGATCAGCACCCAGCCGCAGTATGATCCTTCGAACCCGGGTGGCGACTTCCAAAGGCAGATGCCAAGTCAGTCCCAAACATCTTTAAGTCGATCAGCGGCGCTCAACTTGCTGAACCAGGTGGTGGTTGCAATGTCGGATTCCTTGGTCGAGCAGACTTTTGCTTTTCCCAACACAACCACGCGGCTGAACTTGAACAACTATCCGGGCCTGAAACGGTTTATTGGTGACTACATCCGTACAGTCCTGCCTAAAGAAAGTAAAGGCGCTACGGTTTCGAGAGGTGGCGGTCAGGGTCTGCCAAGCAATCTTCTGGAACGCATTGATCCGAATCGGCCCGGTGAACTTGTGATTGAGTCCAACTTTCGACTCTCGGTTGAACTCAATCTTGGGAGATCGAGTGGCGGGGAAGAAGGACGACAGCAGCGAATTCAGATTTTGTGAAGTAGCTTAAGCGCCTTGCGGTGAGGTGCCGGAATCGGTACCTCGGTGATTTGATTGAGTGGGATTAAGGAGAAGCCTTCGAGTGGGGATTCAGGTCTCAATAGTTTCACTTCGGCCGTGATCCGATGATTAGTCACGGTGAACTTGAACCTGCCGAGGTCTTCTGCCCACCCGTCGCTTGGCGGGATCTCGGAGACGGGCAGGACTTGCATGTCGCTCCACCATTCGTTTTTGGCAGATCGGGTGAGATGAATCGAGTCGTCGAAAAGGATGATCCAGAAGGTTTGTCGGAGAGCTTTGACTTCTGGCTTTGGAGAAGCTACGGGGAGCTCGGAGACGAGACCGCGTAGGAAGGCTCGGCACTCGAGCTGGAGCGGACACCCTGAGCAGTTGGGGTCTCGGGGAGTGCAGATGGTTGCGCCAAGCTCCATGAGACCTTGGTTCCAATCGCCGGGTGAGGCTGCTGAGATGTTTTCATCAGCCCATTTCCACGCATTTTTGCTGAGTTCGGTTCCGTTTGATCGATCTCCGGTTAGCCGTGCGAAGACTCTCTCGACGTTTCCGTCGACGAGGCTTGCGGGGTGAGATAGGGCAATGGAGGCGATGGCTCCGGCGGTGTAGTCTCCGACTCCAGGAACCTTCTTCCAGCCGTTTGCGTCGGACGGAAAGCCGTTCTCGACGATAAATTTCGCCCCGGCAAGGAGACTTTTGGCGCGTCTGTAGTAGCCGAGTCCTTGCCAGACTTGCAGGACGTCCTCTTCAGTTGATTGCGCGAGGGATCCGACGGTAGGGAAGCGGGACATCCAGCGCTCGTAGTACGGTATCACGACGCTTACCTGGGTCTGTTGAAGCATGACTTCGCTGACCCAGATTGAGTAGGCGTCTTTTGTCCGACGCCAAGGCATCGGGCGCTGATTTGCCCTGAACCAGGGGATCAGTTTCTCGTGGAGGCTATTCAAGCCCTATCTCGGCGAGGACGGCTTCGGGTTCTTGGGCGTCGGTCAGGGCTCGGCCAATGACGAGGTAGTCGGCACCGTCGGCGATGGCTTGTTGAGGGGTTCCGACTCGTTTTTGGTCATGGGTGGGTCCGCTAAGCCGGATGCCGGGTGTGACGATAATTCCGTGCTTGCCGATGGCGTTTCGGATTGGTTTGATTTCGTATGCCGAGCAAACAACGCCATCGAGTTGCAGGTCGATCGCATCCTTCGAGAGCTTGACCATGTGCTCTTCGATGGTGCGGTTGACACCGAGGTGCTCCGTGAGTGTGGCTTGGTCGAGCGAAGTAAGAACTGAGACTCCAACGAGGAGGGGGCGCTTTTCCGCTGAATAGGCGTTGGCCTCTTCGACGGCGGCACTCAACATGGCGGGACCACCAGTAAGGTGGAGGGTCATCATCCACACGTGGTGCTTGGCGGCTTCGCGAACCGCAAGTCCGACTGAGTTCGGAATGTCGTGGAACTTTAGATCCAGGAAGACCCGTTCGGCTCCGGCGTCCTGCAGTTTGTCGATGCACGACAGTCCGTTGGGCAGGGTGAGTCCGTGACCAATCTTGAAGGTGTTGACCCAAGGGCTCAGTCGGCGAACAGTGGCAATTGCCTCATCGAGGTTGCCAGTGTCGAGGGCGCAGATAACCTGTCTTACCATCGAAAGTTGAGCGTACCCGGTTATTCGGTTGCGGTTACTTTGGAAGCCACACGCTTTAACTCTCGGCTGACGACAGTTGCGGTTTTTGCGTCCATTGCGGCAAGTAGCGCGGCCGATTTTTCGGAGTCCATTTCCATCAGGACAGGAGCGAGTTCGGTTGGGGTCATCGCTTTAGTGATTTTAACGAGGCCCTCGGTTGGAATCTCATTCCAGACGGTTGCGAGCTTGATTGCTCCCTCTTTATCATTCGGAGGAGTTTCGGCAACGACCGGTGTTTTGGGTTCTTCGACCTTCTTCTTGGGTGGCTTTTTGGGCTTCTCTTCAGGTTTCTTGGCGGCTACGGCAGGCTTTTTGGGGGTGAGACCAGGAATATTGATCTTGCCCATTTTGGCAAGTACGACGACGGCTACGGCCGCAAGGACAATCACCACGACGAGGATGATGACGATCATCAACCCCTTCTTCTTTGGTTTCTTACCCTCTTTAGCCATTATCGTTCGTTAAGTCTCGTCATGATTTTCTTGACGTAGTTTCTAGTTTCGGCAATTTCTGGAATTCCTCCAGCCCGTTCGACCTTTCCGGGTCCGGCATTATAGGCGGCGAGAGCCAAGTCCATACGTCCGGGGAACCTCGCCATCATCTGTTTGAGATACTTGGTTCCACCAGTGAGGTTCTCGTAAGGGTCAAATGGATTGTTGACTCCCATCTCTTTTGCGGTGTCTGGCATCAGCTGCATGAGACCCTTTGCGTTGGACTTCGAGACATCGTATGGGTTGTAACTGCTTTCTGCTTCAACCACGGCTCGGATGATTTTTGAATCAAAGTCTTGTTCTTTGGCGACCCGGGCGATCAGCGCTTGGACTTCAACCTTGGTGGTCGGCTTACCGGGATCAAAGGGGGCAAGTCCATCTTCGATATGGAGGTTTGCGCTTCCGGTACCAATGTTGCCCTGCAGAGGCATCGGAGCTTTTGCGGCTTCCATGGCTGCCTTAAACTCATTGGGATCTTTGATTCCGAGGCGATCTCGCAATTCAGCGATCCGCTGTTGGACTGCCTCGGGACCTTTCGGTTGGAAGTCAATATCGAAGCTCATGCAGCAATTCTCCGTTGGGTGGCGAATTCGTCGAGAGCATTTTGTTCACGCTTTTCGAGGATGGCCTTGAATTCTTCGTGGGCGCGCTCACGGAGCTTCTCCATGATCGACTTGTCTTGGCGCTTGTCGAGCCAGATCGCTCGGGCGTCTTCCTCCTCCTCTTGGAGGGTGTAAATGAGAAGGCGTTGGGCTCGCTCGTTGTCATCGAGCTTTTGAAGTCGGAGTTCGAGTTCGCGTCGTTGGGTGAGGTCGGCTGCGCCCATGACGAGGTAGGTTCGGCGGGCCTTGTCGATCTCGTTGAGCTCGGATTCGGCTTCGAAACGGGCAGCTTGCTTTTCGAGGAAGTGGTCCTTTGCCCACTTTTCCTCCATTTCTCGATATTCAAGCACGCGTTGGAGCCTGAACTGGAACGCCATTTCTGCCATACATGGTTGTTATTGGCGGATTTGCGTAATCCTTGAGGGGATTGTTAGGGTTTGGCGAGATCTAGGAGCTCTTGACCATCGACGCGGCAGATTTTCCATTCGTGCATGAGTTTGGCGCCGACTGATTTGTAGAAGTCGATGCTTGGCTGGTTCCAGTCGAGCACGCTCCATTCGAAGCGGGCGTAGCCGTTGTCGACGGCTTCTTTTGCAAGGTACTTGAGGAGGGCTTTGCCATATCCCTTTCCTCGATGCTCGGGCTTCACGAAGAGGTCCTCGAGATAGATTCCGGGCTTGCCTTTGAAGGTGCTGAAGTTGTTGAAGTAGAGGGCGAATCCGACGGGCTCACCTTGTTGCCAGCAGACGACGGCCTTGGCTTTTGGAGTTTTGAAGAGCCAGTTGTTGAGGTCTTCGTCGGTGATGATGCATTCTTCGCGGAGCTTTTCATAGTCGGCGAGGGCCTCGATAAGGCGGCGGATGATGGGGATGTCTTTTGGCTCGGCGGGGAGGATTTGCATTTTTATCATCTCTAGTTTCGCACGAAATTGAAGGTGCGGGTCTTTTGATTGATGTCGAGCAGCTAACGATCCATCCCCCGCTTGGGGAGGAGAGCATTAGTCCATAGCTTGAAGTTTGAACCCGGGCGGGTAACCTTTAGGGGTTACCTCCGAGGGCCTGTAGCTCAGGGGTTAGAGCGGACGGCTCATAACCGTTTGGTCGCGGGTTCGATCCCCGCCGGGCCCACCAGCTTTCGGTTCTCGGCGAGCAGTTATCGGTTTTCGGTGAGACGACAGAGAACCGATAACTGAGAACTGAAAACCGCCTATCTCATTCCTTCGGCCACGATTGCTTCCGGCGCTTTGGGCGAATCGTTGTTGAAGTAGCGGATTCCGCCGAAGCGGTTGAAGGGGAGCCAGACGAATTCGGCGCGGCCGATGATGCTGTCGCGGTCGATGAGTCCCCAGGCGCGGCCATCAAAGGAGTTGTTGCGGTTGTCGCCAATGAAGAGGAACTTGCCTTCGGGGATCTTCTGCGCGGGCAGGTTTCGGACTTCCGGGGAGCTTGCCTCGACGGGATCTCGGATGACAAACGGGTCGGCCACGTAGTACGGCTGACGACCAAAGTTCTCCATGTGCGGCGAGACGGAGTTGGCGTCGTGGGCGGTGTAGTTGAGCGGAATCAGTTTGCCCTTGTAGTTCACGAGCTTCCAGCTTTGCTTCTCGTACGCGGCAGTTTCGGCTTGCGTGAAGAGGCGGAAATCACCTTGGCTGACCTGCTCGGAGAAGTGCCAGTAAGGTTCCCAGAGGAGCTTGCCGTTGACGTACACGACGCCGTTCTTCATCTCCAGCAGGTCGCCAGGAAGACCAACAAGGCGCTTGACGAAGTCCACTTTGGGATCGTTTGTGCCAGGACGTAGCTGATCAGGGGTGCAGGCGTAGGCGGGAGGGTGGAAGACCACGATGTCGCCGCGCTTTGGCTCAGAGTAGCGATAGATCGCTTTGTTGAGGCCGATGAAATCTCCGACCTTCAATGTTGGGTTCAATGAACCCGTTGGAATCTGGAAAGTCTGGAAAAAGTAGGGGCGGATCACCATGAAGATGAAGACCGCGGCGTAGATAAGCGAATCGAAGAGATCGCTGACTCCAGTTAAAATCTTAACCCCAAAGCCTTGTTTGTGCCTTGGGGTTTTTGCGGTTACGAAATGGGAGACGATTCTAACCGCCGTCAGAGAAGCTGAAAAGATAAGGATTTGGCTGAGCGGGGTCCGCGCAACCATATCCACATATTCAAGCGTTGACGACGGCATGGATTAGCGTCGCTCTTTGATTCGGGCTTCCTTACCGACCTTGCCTCGAAGGTAGTAAAGCTTGGCTCGGCGAACCTTACCGCGACGAGTGACTTCGAATCGGGCTACGTTAGGCGAGTGGATAGGGAAGGTTCGCTCGACTCCGACGCCGCTGGTGATCTTGCGGAGCGTGATTGTCTTTGCGATGCCACCGTGCTTGACGGCGATGCAGGTTCCCTCAAAAAGCTGAATTCGCTCTTTGTTCCCTTCGCGGACCTTTACGTGAACCTTGACGGTGTCACCAGGCCAGATGTCTGGAACGTCGGTCTTGATGTTAGCCGCGACCACGCTCTCCAAAATTGCTTGTTTCGACATGTTTTGTTTTACTTCTGTATCCGTTTTGTTCCTTCGAGAGGAACGATGCCGAGTTCGATGAACCTGGCAGTTTTAACGTCAAGAGGCGCGACAGAAGTTCCACGCTTAGACGGAATTTATAGTATGGCACGTTTTCGGGCTCGTCGGCTAGCTCTGGATACGGCTTTGGAGTCTGCTCTTGATTTCCGGCCAGTCTTCGGCCATGATTGCGAACCACGCGGTATCGCGGAATTCGGCCCAGGGGGTGAGGCGGTGCTTCTTGAAAACGCCCTCGGGCTTGGCGCCGAGCTTGAGTATCGCGGCTTTGCTGTGTTCGTTGCGGTCGTCGGCTTTAAGGGTGACTTTGACGCAGCCGAGGGTTTCGAAGGCGTGGGTAAGGACGAGGAGTTTTGCTTCGGGGTTCAGCTTGGTTCCTCGTTTGGATTCGATATACCAGGTCATCCCGACTTCGACTTGGAGGTCAACTTCGCGGATGTCGAGGTAGTTGGACATCCCCAGGATCTGACCGGTTTGGAGGTCTTCGATGACTTGACCGTGGATGCTCGGGGTGTTGAGGATGTAGTCGACGAACGGCTGCCAGCCTTCGGGGTCTTGGCTGGTCGGGACGCTGGTGACGTAGTATTTGAAGGTTTCGAGGCTGGTGAGGCCGGCGAGGTTTGCAGCGTCCTCCGCTAGGAGGGGGCGGATGCGGATGGACGGTCCGGTGAGAGTGGGGAAGTGGAATGGCACCAGGCAAAGTTTTACCTGGTGCCGTTTGGGTTTACGGGAGTTTGTTTGGATCGAAGCACTTGCCTGGACCGACAAGGGCGGTTTCTTGGGCAAGTGGTCGGCAGTCGCCGGTGCAGTCGGCCCAGTCCATGCTCCAAGGAGCGACGTTGTCGCCCTTGCGCTCGAGGACTTTGCTCCAAGCGGTCGGCTTGACGTGTCCGTCGACGAAGGTCATGATGGTCATCTTGCGGTAGCGGAAGGCGTTCTCTCGGGTGTAGCCGCCGGTCCATTGGTTTGCCCCACAACTCAGGTTGATGTCCAGCGACTCAAGAAGGTTGGTGAAGTTATTGGTTCCTGGAACGAGGTCAGGGTCGCCGCCGGTGAAGAAAGCGAAGGTCTCGGCAGGAAGCTCGAGCGCGGTTGCTACTTGGGCGGGGACGTTGGTCGCTTTGGTCAGGCCGTCGTAGTTGTAGCTGTAGTTTCCGTCGTTGGTCCAGTTGGTTCTAGTGAGCTGGGTGACGTCATCTGGGCTAAGAGGGCAGTCAAAGATTTGGACGTTCTTGGCATAGGGGCCGTAGAACCATGGCCAGTTTGTCCAGGCGCGCATGTTGGTGTTTGCGCCGAAGCCATTGCTGGCGGGGACGTTTTCGCCGGCGAGATTCTTGTGGAAGACGTCTTCGTAGTCGCCCAGATAGAGCACCATCGCGGTCGAGATGTTCCGCATATTGCTCAGCGACTGGGTTCCTTTTGCGGACTCCTTTGCTTGAGCGAAAACTGGGAAAAGGATCGCGGCGAGGATAGCGATAATTGCGATGACGACCAGAAGTTCGATAAGGGTGAACGCTCGTTTCATGATGGCTTCGGTCGCATGATGCGACCGACGGAAACGATACTTGGGGCTTGTTAAGCTGGTAGTATTAACAGGGTTAAGGGTTTGCCCTCTTGGAGTGTCCAGATAGAATCGGAATAACTCATTGCCAAGTTGGTTCTATCGCTTGGTTGGTGCTTTCGGCAGTCGGACGTACGACTAACTTGGCAGTCAAAAACGTTGCCGCGAGCCAAAGCGCCTCAGATGGCACGGTTACGAAGGCAGACTCGCCTTTGACGTAAACGGCGTAGGCCGAATGGGTGAAACCCATCACGATGGCGATTGCGATGTAAAGAGCGAATTCACCGCCAGGAAGTAATTTGAAGGTGCTTCGCTTCTTACGAATCTCGTACTGTTCGAAACAAAGCATGATGACAAGAGTTCCAGCAAAGAGCGTTGTGCTGTAACCCGGCTGTTGAACACCGTACTTGAGAATTGTAGATATCGTGCTGGCGCAAGGAACCATCAGCCTAAAAAGCCATCTCGCCAACTCAGTTTGCGGATCTCTATGAATGATTGACATTCTGGTCCTAAACTCGCCTCAACTTGGGAACCGACTTCCAAACGTAGAACCTTAAATGCCGGAAATTTGCTCCGAGGACGCTTGCCACCCAAGTCCCGCAGCCGGTGGTAAAAAGGACTGATTCAACTATTGTCGAACCGGAGATGGCTTGATTACTTCGCACCGACTTGAACACTGCCTTTTCGAATCCATAAATGAAGCCTGAAACAGCAATGCAGCACAAAAATAGGATGGTATAGAACCACTGCTCTTTCCTTTCGGGCCAAACTCTATATCGGTGTTTTTGAATTCGCCTAGCGTAAAGAGCGAGCAGCGGGATAAACCACGCACCGACGAGCAAGAAACCCAGGAAGTCCTTCGGTAGGTGCCCATCGGAATTTAACTGAACTGCGGTTCCGAAGCACAACGGACCGGTTAGGTAATAAAGACACAGTCCAGCTAAGTTGCCAGAGATCTGTGCCTGTCCGTTATGCCGCTGAGACATTGGTACTTGACCAATTATACACACCATGGCTGACGACGGCGTCAGCGCGCCAGTTTTTACATCAACGACATCGGCATGATGACGCAGAAGTAGCTGGACTCTTCATCGCCTGACTTGAACACTGCGGGGCGGGAAGGCTCGGTCATTTCGACTTTGACACCAGGGCCGCTGATTGGTTCTAGGGCGTCGAGGACGTACTTACCGTTGAAAGCGATTTCGATCTCGCCGTTGGACGAGATGATTGGCAGCTCTTCCTTCGCGTCGCCTTTCTCTTCGGAGCGGGCGACGATGGTGAGGGTTTCTTCACCGCCTTTGAATCGGATTCGGTTGGCGCTGTCACGGGCGACGATCATGGCGCGCTTGACTTTGCTACCGAGCTGATCGGCTTCGATGGACCAAGTTCGGGTGGTCTCGGCAGGGACGACCCTCTCCCAGTTGGGATAGGTGCCTTGAAGAAGCTGGGTGACGACCTTGGCTGAGCCAGCATCGACGCCGACGCGTCCGGCGCCGAACTCGAGTTTGACTTCGACATCATCGGCAACTGGAAGAGCCTTGATCGCCTTGAGGGCTTTCTCAGGAACGACGGCGTTGACTTCGCCACCAAGACCGGGCTTGGTGATCTGTCTCACCGCAAGTCGGTGGGTGTCGGTTGCGACGAGGAGTAGTCGATCGCCCGTGTAGTTGAGCATCACGCCGGTCAGAAGCTGTCGGTGAGGGTCGGTGGAGACTGCGAAGATGACCGAATCAACCGCTGAGCGAAGCTCGCCAGCGGGAATCTTGAAGTCGCTTTCGCCGCCAAAGGTTGGGGCGTCGGGGAAGTCAACTGGGTCGAGGGAGTGAAGTCGGTACTCCGACGCTCCGTGGGTGAGCAAAACGTTGGTGCCGTCCGAGGTGGAGAGGCTGATGTCTCCCTCGGGGAGAGAGGAAACGATGTCCACGAGAAGTCGGGCAGGAACGCAGATTGCGCCTGGCTCTTCGACAACGCTTGGAAGCGAGCGCTCAACCCACATTTCTCCATCGCATCCGACGACGCGAATGGTGGTCTCGGTCGCCTCGACCTTGAGGGTCTGGAGGATGTTGACCGAGGTGCGGGTCGAAGCGGCCTGGCCAGCGGCGCTGACGGCTTCGAAGAACTCTTTTCGTGGACAGGTGATTTTCATCTCAGGTTGGGGTGCCTTATGGAATGCAGTTTACTAGCCAGACATTGGCAGTTGGTATTGAAGGTAAATCGGTTCGGGCGCGCCTTGCTGCATCTCCCCAGCTCGAGCGTAGATTTTCATCAGGATTCGAGCGTGGGTTTCTTCGGTGTAGGCTCCGTCGTCGCTATTTTGCAATTGGCTAACGGTCGCGCGAAGGGAAGTCATGTCTGACTTAAGAGTGGGGTTGGTCGCCGCTAACTCTTCGAGTTCAGCGTTCAGGTCTTCGGCAAGCTCTTCGCCTGCGTACATATCGACGAGTTTTTCGTAGATGGTATTCATTCTTGTGTGCCTCCTAGCTTGTCACGGAGCGCCCTACGTCCTCTGTATAGGCGAGATTTCAGTGCCGGAACACTGATTTTCAGAACCTCCGCTGCTTCCCGGGCGGCCATCTCTTCGAGATCACAAAGCACTAATGGCTCCCGGTATTCGGCGGGAAGTTCAGAGAGAGCCTGCTGGACTGTGATGCGCAGCGTTGACTTCTCTTCGGTTCCCGCAATTGATGCGTCTGGGGGCAGCTCCATGAGTTTGTGCTGCCGCATTTTGTCGATGCAAAGGTTCCTGGCGATGCGGAAGAGCCAAGTCCGGAACGCTCCATCTGCGCGGAGTTCGCCGGATCGGCGAAGGACGCGAAGGAAGGTTTCGGCAGTGATGTCTTCGGCATCGGAACGATTGCCCAGCATTCTGAACGTGTAGCGGAAAATCCTTTCTCCGTACAGTTCATAGATTCCACCCAAAGCTTTGGTATCGCCCTCGTTGAGGGCGGTGAGCCAGCGCTTTTCCTGGAGGGAATCGTGATTCGTTTCACCGGGCATGGTATAGACGGAGCGACCCCAGAGAAGGTCGCAGAAGAACTTCCTATTGTATCACTTCTGGTGAGGTTGCGGGGAAGTTGTTAAGCGATCTACTATTCGATGACTATGGAGCCGGTGGCCGAGGCGACATCACTCGCTGATGTGCGTAAGCTCATCCATGAAGCGGTCAAGCCAATTTGCTACTCGATGTAACTGCTCCATTGATCACAGTGGTCACGACCCTTACTCTCCACCAAGCTACTCCCTCTATTCACTAGAGATTTTGACCGAGCTCAGATGAGCTCGTAGCGAGTATTTCTTCGCTTGGCAGCGTAGCCTGCGTCATTGATCAGTCGCTCAAACTCTGTTGCGTTCAGAATGAACTTGTTGCCGGCCGCCGAGACGACGTTTTCTTCGATCATGACCGAGCCGAAGTCGTTGGCGCCGTAGCCGAGGCCCATTTGGGCAATTTTGGGGCCCTGGGTGAGGATGGAGAGTTGGATGTTGTCGAAGTTATCGAGGAAGATTCGGGATACGGCGAGGGTTCGCAGGTAGTCGGCGGCGGTTGACTTTGCCGGAATCTGGAGCATGGTGTCTTCGGGTTGGAACGACCAAGTGACAAACGCTCGGAAGGGCTGGCACTCGTCTTGGAGGTCACGGATTCGGCCGAGGTGTTCGACACGATCTTCGAGGGTCTCGACGTGACCAAACATCATGGAAGCGGTGCTGCGGATTCCCATTGCGGAGGCGGCGCGCATGCAAGCGAGCCACTCATCGGTGGTGTCCTTATAGGGCGCGATGATTTTGCGGACACGGTCGACTAAGATCTCTCCGCCTGCGCCGGGGATTGAGTGGAGACCGCTGGCTTTGAGGCGAGTAAGGCACTCTTCGAGGGTGATCTTGCTGATGTGCGCGATGTAGATGATCTCGGCGGGGCTGAGAGCGTGGAGGATGATTTCGGGGTACTCGCGCTTAATGAGCGAGAAAATGTGCTCGAAGTATTCGATTTTGAGCTTGGGGTTCAGGCCGCCTTGGAAGAGTATTTCGACGCCGCCTTTGTCGACAGTGTCCTTGACTTTAGCGAGGATATCTTCGTCGCTGTGGAGGTAGCCCTCTTCGTGACCTGGAGTGCGATAGAATGCGCAGAACTTGCAGCGAACCCAGCAGACGTTTGTGTAATTGAGGATTCGCCCGACGATATAGGTGACGACCTTTGGATCTGTTCGCTGTTGGCGGCGGTAATTTGCGAGTGCGGCTAGTTCGAGCGGATTGTTGTGGTGGAAGAGGAACAGGGCTTCCTCGGCGTTGATGCGCTCGTTTGCATAGACCTTCTCGGAGATCGAGTCGATAGAAATTGTTTCGAGAAGTGCCATACCAACATATTCTACTCCTTGGGTTTCAGAGAAGTTTGAAAGTTGGTTTAGGCGAGAAGTGCCCGGGCAGGTTCTGCTGGGTGATTCTCGATGAGTTCGAGTCTCTGAACGGGCTTCTTTCGACGATCTTGCTTTGGCCAGAGGGTTGGGAGCGAGAAGGCAAGGGCGTGGTCGTCGCCGAAGATTCCGAGAACAACTTGGCGGTACTGCACGGCCCGGTCGATCAGCGTTTGGTGGAGTCGTCTGCGCTCAGCTCGAATCTGACGCTCTTGGGCGAAGGCTTTGTCGCGGGCCTTGAATGCTTGTCGAAGCACTTGGATTCCTGCGGCGAACATCTCGATTGTTGTTCCGTCAGGGAGGATGAGCGGTCGCACCGAGTTGGCATGTCGCCAAATCATCAACGTTCGCTCTACCGGTGCCATGTAGCGGGCTTCGTTGGAGCGGGTATCGGGCAGAGCGGGCAGACCTTTTGCGAATTCAGAATCGGGATAGAGACCTCGAACGAGATAAGCGAAGCGTTGCATCGTCGAGCGCATGTTCTCTTTGTAGAGAGTCAGCTGGGCACTGGCCTTGTCGCGGGTCAGAGTAATTGTTTCGATTTCTGCGGTGAAATGGTCGAACTCGACGGCTTTGTTGAGGAATGCGTTGCGATCAAAGTCGCCTTTGAGGACGATTCCGGGAGTGGTGAGACCTTGGTTTGCGGTGTTCCAGTGGCTAAGTATGCGGTCGAAAATGCCCTTGGCGTCGCTCAAATCCAGAATTGTTTGTCTCATCCTTGTGGTCAATACGATACCCGTCGGTAAGGGTCAGGTTCGTGTTGTTTTTAGCGCAACTCAGGGTGTTTCGATAGCGATTCGTGCTTGTCGAACTGCGTAGACTCTGGTTCAAATGCGCTACTGGTTAATGAAGTCCGAACCTGACACCTACTCGGTAGATGACCTTGCGAAAGCGGCTGCACCGGCAATGTGGGAAGGGTGCCGAAACTATACCGTTCGCAACTTTTTTCGCGATTCGATGACTGATGGTGACCTCGCGTTCTTTCATCATTCGAACGCCACGCCGAGCGGGATTGTCGGGACGATGCGGATCTGTGGAGATGCGTTTCCCGATCCGACGCAATTTGATCCTAAGAGCGAATATTTTGATCCCAAGGCTCCGGCGGATGGATCGCGGTGGATTTGCCGCAACGTCCAGCTGATTCGGAAGTTCAAGCGGATGATTCCTCTCGGGGAGTTGAGGGAAACTCCTGGGCTTGAGGGCATGCTTCTGCTGGCTCGAGGTCAGCGGCTCTCCGTGATGCCGGTCACCCCGGAAGAGTGGGAAGTTATCAACGGTTTAAGCGGTCTTTGAGATTCTGCGAACTTCCAGGTGAAAACAATAACAGCTCGGCAGTTGCCGAGCTGTGAAAGCCCCGAATATATCGGGGCACTCCGGATGGAATCCTTAGTAGGACTTCGGAGCGATGATCTCCGTCTTAGTCTTGAGGATCGTTCCGTTGACGTTGACCCGGACTGTGTACTCTCCCGGTTGTGGGCGAGTGAATCCTCGGGCTTGCCAGGTGATCACTCCTACTCCGCGCTTCTTGAGCGTAGTGAGTTGAGCCTCGCTAATCTGGATCGATTGCTCGTCTCCGGTTGCGCCCTGATAAGTGGCGGTAACGGTGCCGTTCGCAGGCAGGTCCTTCGGAATCCACACATACACCCTGATTGCCGATCCGTTATTGTTTGAGCCACCAAATGTGTCTCCGTCCAGCGGAGAACCAGATTCCCAAGCTGTGTACACGGCTGGGGTGGCGCCCAAGATGACGGGTTCTTTTGGAGCTCGATCTGAGGAATCTGCAACGAAGTTCTTTGGCATACCCTCAAGGGCGGCGATGTCGATGGTCCAAATTGATCGACCATGGGTGCCAATCACAAGATCCTTCATGCGAGGATGAACCTTGAGATCGTGCACGGCGACCGTGGGGAAGTTTCCACGAATGCGGCTCCAGCTGGCACCTCGATCGGTTGAGAACCGGAGTGACATCTCTGAACCCAAGAAGAGCAAATCGGGGTTGGTTTCTCCTTCCTTGATCACGTAGACGCTGTCATAGTCGGGTAGCGAACCAGCCAAAGATTTGAACGTCTTTCCGGCATCTTCGCTGACGTAAGCGTAAGAGCGGAAGTCGTTGTTACGGTGCCCATCGGCGGTCACGTAAAGGCGATCCTTTTCCCACTTTGACCACAAAACTCGGCTGATCCACGTGTTAGCCGCCAATCCGGGGAGCTTGGCAGTGACGTCGGTCCAAGTTGCTCCATTGTCCAGCGAGACGTTGACTTGGCCGTCATCCGAGCCAGTGACATATCGACCCGGGACGAGGCGAGACTCGTCGAGGGTGACAATCGTACAGTGGTTCTCGGCTCCGGTCGATTCAATATTGATGCTCAGCCGCTTGCTCAGTTCACCAGACTTGATCTTGCGCGGACTCATGGTGGTGAGATCCGGCGAGATGGGATTCCAGGTATCGCCCCGGTCGGTTGACTTCATCAGTCGGTTTGACCCGATGTAGACCGTCTTTTGGTCGTGCGGAGAGAGCATGAAAGGGGTGCTCCAGTTGAACCGAAGTGTTTCGCCTTGGATTGTCGGACGAATGCTCTTTCTTGCTCCAGTTTTCCGGTTGAGACGAGCGGTCGCGCCGCCTTGGCTTTCGCTGAAGACCCACTCTGACTCGGCCTTGTCGACCGCGACATGGAAGCCATCTCCGCCGTTGAGATTGGTGGCGTTCCATGGTCCTACCGGTCCGTTGGTAGTTTGGGTTGGCAGAGCCCAGCTTCCGTTATCCTGCAGTCCTCCGTAGACCCAATAAGGGAATTGACCGTCATAGTCAACCGCGTAGAACTGACCGAGGGCGAGCTGGTTGTGGTGCCGCCAGGTGATTCCTTTGTCCTTTGAAGAGTAGATTCCGCCATCACATCCGGTAAGGAGGTGGTTGGTGTTCTTTGGATCAACCCAGAAGGTATGGTGGTCTGCGTGGGTATTTTGCCCAATAAGTTTCCAGTCCTTGCCCTGGTTATCAGTGACGAGAAGGTTTAGTCCTCCGATGTAGATTCGGTTCGGATTGACCGGATCGATGGTTGGGTTACTGAAGTAGAAGGGACGAGGGTTGAGCATGCGAAGGAGGGACCAGGACTCTCCTCCGTTTCGGCTGATATAGATCCCGCCGCCGTTCATCTGGCTTCCTGCAGGGACGGTTTTCCGCCAGGCATCCGGGTCTTCACGCTTCTTAGGAGCTGGCTTTGCGGGCGTCTTTTGTTCTGGCTTTTGAGCCGTGGCGGGAACTTGGGCACCCTGTTCGGCGAACAGGCCAAGTTCACTTCCGTCAATATCTCGGCCAGTTAAGCGGTCGTGCTCGCGCTCTGGTTCTTCTTCGTTGTTCGTGCCAGCGGAGAACGGGTTGTTTGGATCCTTGGGAGGAACAAACTCGACGGTCGCGATCATGATATTGGGATCCTTTGCGTGAATGCTGATCGCGGTTCGTCCGAGAACGGTGTTTGGTAGCCCTTTTTTGATGGGCTTCCAAGTTTCGCCTCCGTCGGTGCTCTTGAAGATTCCACTTTCGAGACCGCCACTTGCCATCACATATGGTTTGCGAAGGCGATCCCAGGCACAGGCGAACATGACGCGGGGATTCTTTGGATCGACATCAAGGTCGATGATTCCCGCTCGGTCTCCTTTAGTCAGAACCATTCGCCACGTCTTTCCTCCATCGGTTGACTTGTACAGTCCTCGCTCCTCGCTGCGTCCCCACAGTCGGCCGATTGCGGCGACAAAAACGATGTCTGGGTTCTTTGGGTCAACATAGATTTCTGAGATGTGGCGGGTTTCTCGCAGACCGATGTGAGCCCATGTTTTTCCGCCATCGACGGACTTGTAGACACCGTCACCCCAGGCTACAGAGTTGCGGCTGGACTGCTCCCCTGTGCCGACGTAGACCACGTTTGGTTTGGATTGACAGATTGCAACCGCGCCCATACTCACTGAGTTGCCATAGTCGAAAACGGCATCAAACGTGTCGCCACCATTTTGGGTTTTGAACAATCCGCCGCTGGCGGTTGCGACATAAAAGAGGTCGGGATTGGATTCAGACACGCTGAAATCCATGATTCTGCCACCCATGTTGGTTGGTCCGAGTTCTCGAGGTCGGAGAGCGTCAAGGATCATCGCGAGACTTCCTTCGCTCTTTGGACGCGGAATCGGAGTTTGTGCGACCGATACTGCGGGAATCGAACAGAGTACGGCAGAGAGGGCAAGAAGTTGCCGATATTGCATAGCAAGGCTTTTACCTCTTTCGAGGGTCAAATGAGTTCCAGTACCGGAAACATTTTCTCTTAAGACCTAATGTTTCATGCGAAGTTGCACGAAAATGATTACGGAGCTTTAAGGAAGCGTCTCTCGTTATGGAAATGTTCAGCAACTTCTTCAACAATCTCGCATCGCAGCCGTTCGGAATCGCGGTGGGCGCTGGGATTGTCTGTATTCTTTGGGGACTCTTGGGTAAAGACAACTGTGGAAAGGCCACTGCGCAAGCCTCTTTGGGTGAATCATCTGAGGAGTTTGCAAAGTTGCAGGCAGAGCTTGCAACGGCAAAGGAAGAAATTGACAAGGTTGCTGACATGCACTCATACATTCGTCAGTTGGAGACCAAACTGCAAGTTTTTGAGGCCGCTACCGCAGAACCTGGCAGCGAAGAGCACGAAATGCGGGTGCGAGTGCTTGAACAGCAGCTCGGTGAAAAGGCCGCCATCGAGGCAAAGCTTGCAATTACTCAGCAAGAACTGTCCGACTTGAAAGCAAAATTTGAAATGCACCAGGCTGTCGCCACAGCCACTTCCGGTTCAGCTCCTGTTGCAGAAGCCGCTCCAGCACCTGCCCCTGTTGTAGAGACGCCAATTTCCGAGGCGGCTCCTGAGCCGATCACCCCGGCACCAATTGTTGAAAAAGTTTCTGAGCCAACTCTTGAAGAGGTCTTCAAAGTCGAAAAGCAGTCTGCGCCTACGATTGCCGCCGAAAAGGTAGAGCAACCTGTGGTTGCTCCGTCAGTTGAAATCGAAGTTTTGCATAATGAAAATCCGGTTTCTCCAACTGTCCAGCCTATGGTTGCGTCTGGCGGAGTCGCCGTGGCGGCTAAGCTTGAAGCTGTTGAAGAGCGACCTGCGCTACGAGTAGAAGTGCCGACTCCGGTCACGATCGCGGATAATCGAGATCCGCTCGAGGACATTGATGGAATTGGTCCCGTGTATCAGCAAAAGTTGTACGAGGCAGGAATCAAGACATTTGCCCAGCTGGCGGCTGCTTCACCAAGTCGAATCACGGAAGTGATTGAGCCGCAAAACTGGCAACACATCGACGTCATGAAGTGGCGCCGAGAATCAGCCTTGTACGCGGCAGGTGAAAAGTCGTGAAAATGAATGCTAAATCCATCAAGGTGATTGCAGGCGTTGCCCTGATTGGTAGCGCTTTCGCGTTTAGCGGAGGCTCTGTCTCATCGAAGGTGGAGCCAGTGAAGGCAAAGAGCGGTGCGAAGACTCCCGAAACGGTTGGACTACTGGCCATGACTCATCCAACGGATGAGAAGCATTACAAAGAAGGAACGTACGTCTTCGAAGGGCAGATTGGGAGAGGCAAAAAGGTTGAGGTCCTATTCGATGACCGGGATCCAGTACGGATGGACGCTGACTCAGATGGTGCTTATCGTTTCGAAGCGCCGAAGGTGAAGGCAGGGGATCACAAAATTGAGGTCAAGGTAACCGACGCCAAGAATAAGGGAGCCAAACCTGAATCAGAAGTTTTGGAGTTTGAGGTCAAGGCAGGAGCACAAAAATCCACCAGCGGCAAGGAGATCATCACCAAAGCTACCGCGAAAGACAAGCCTCGAACGGCCAAGGTAAGCGATGACGAACTACCGACCGACCTTCTTCCCGAAGATGACGGATCTGATGTTGTCTATTCGAAGGGATCTGACCTTGGCGTAGACGACGTGGCGAAGAAGGATACAGTTGTTGAGGATGAAGCTCACGGTAAGCCAGCAAAGCCGACGGCAACGAAGGGTGGAGCGACAGCAAAGCCCGCAGGCAAGCCGGTGAAACCTGCTGGGAAGCCAGTTAAACCCGTGGGTAAGCCGGTCGCGAAGAATCCGGCTGGTAAGTTCGTGATCAGTTCACACTCCAATTTCAACGTCGTTCCTCACGGAATCATTAAAGTGGGCGGTAAAGGAAATCCTGGCGAAAAGATCATGCTTCTGGTGGATGGAAAGCCTTCCATGCGCGGCACGGTTAAGCCCAACGGCCGCTGGTCGTTCCCGGTCAAGGTTTCGAAGGCGGGATTCCGAAAGATTACTGCTCAGAACCTGAAGACACGTCAGCTTGTTTGGGTTAAGCTCAAGATTAAGTAAGTTGCCGAAGATTCAACACCCCTCGTGAACCGAGGGGTGTTTTTCGTTATGGGGTCGGTAAACTCTAGGCCATGGACTTTGCCCTGACGCAAGAGCACGAGTTGATTCGTGAGATGGCCTATAAGTTCGGACAAAACGAGGTTCTTCCCGGCCTCGCCGAGCGCGACCGCGAGCACCGAAGCGATGCTTCGATGCTGGAGAAAATGTCGGAAGGCGGCATTATGGGTATCTCGATTCCGGCGAAGTACGGCGGATCGGACACGGATTACGTCTCGCTCGGAATCGTTTGCGAAGAACTCGAGAGGGCGGATTCAACGGCGCGAGTCGTCATGTCGGTTCATAGCGGACTCCACTCGTTGACTTTGTTGCAATGGGGAACTGAGGAGCAAAAAGACCGCTGGCTCCCTGACCTGGCCAAAGGGAACCGATGGGGGGCGTTTGGGCTCACCGAGCCGAACGCGGGATCGGATGCGGCAAATTTGCGGACTACAGCGACCCGCGACGGCGACTCCTACATTTTGAATGGTGAGAAGACTTGGATTTCGTTGGCGGACTATGCGCACCAGTTCTTGGTCATTACTCGGTTGACGAACACGGACGCCAAGGCACCTTATGCGGCGTTTATCGTTGATCGAAACACTCCGGGATTCTCATCGAAGGCCCTGAAAGGGAAGTTGGGAGTTCGGGCAGGGAATACTGGACAGATCTTCTTTGAGAACATGCGGGTCGATAAGTCGTGCATGCTCGGCGAGGAAGGCGATGGGTTTAAGGTCGCGATGTCGGCTTTGGATCATGGCCGTTATACGGTTGCAGCAGGCGCAGTTGGAATCATTACGGCCTGCCTTGATGCTTCAGTGAAGTACGCGAACGAGCGTTCGGTCGGCGGTGAAGTCATTGGTAAGAAGCAGTTGGTTCAGCAGATGATCGCTTCAATGGTTCGTGGGCGAGATGTCGGTCGGCTACTGTACTACCAAGTTGGTTGGATGAAGAACCAGGGTCTTCGGCACACGCGAGAGTGCTCGATGGCGAAGTGGGTGAACTGTGAGGCGGCGTTTGATTCGGCGAACAAGGCGGTCGAGATTCACGGCGCCTATGGTTTCTCAGACGAATTCCCGGTTGAGCGGTACTTCCGAAACTCGCGCGGCGCGATGATTTATGAGGGAACTCACGAGATTCACACGCTGATGCAGGCGGAATATGAGCTCGGCTACCGGGTAGATCGTCCGATTGCCCGGGTACTTCCGACTTGGCCGGTTCAGTGATAGAATAGTCCTGTGAAGGCTTGGTGGCTGGGGAAATGGGGGCAGATGACCGCGTTCAAGCGCATCGTTTTCTGCCTCCTGTTTATTGGGTCGTTCAGCTTTTTGTTTGTCAAAGTTGATGCAGGTCACAGCCAGTGGAACGTTTTGGGACCGATGGTTATCATGTGGCTCCTGTCATCGCTTGCTGTCCCTGGATGGCATGTCCCGATCCTCGCACGAGTCTTTGCTTTACCTGTTGTGGTTCTAGTTCTGAAGGGCATTTTTGAAGAGGCAGCCCTCATCTACGTGGGTCAAGCGTCGATTTCAACCTGGGATGATCTTTGGAACTGGATATCCGCGGTATTCAAGCTCGGCGTTTTCACAACAGTATTGATAAAGGGTCGGATGCCACAATGTGTGGTAAATCCGTTCGGTTTGGCGCAATCATCGAAACTCTAGGTTGCTACTCCACCAACTGAGCAATTCGCTCGAGCCCGCGGTCAAACGACTTTGAAATCATCTTTTCCGAGTTGAACACGACTCCGAAGAACTTGGCGATGAAGTTGTTCGAGCCCGACATGATCCAGGAAACGCGGGTTGCGGCGCCTTCGGGAACGAGTTTGAAGTCGGCTCGGGCGGAGGACTTCATAGGTTTTTCAAACTCTAGCGCGACATCGACAGCGAGGCTTGGAGCGGAGCGAAGGATGGTGCAGGAGCCGGAGCCGGTCTTCTTGCCGTCCCAGCGGTAGAAAGCCCCCTCACCTTCGGTCTTGTCGCCGTAAGTCAAAACTGCGGTCGGCTCCATCTCGATCCAGGGCGACCACTTTTCCCAGTTCCGGAATTCGTTGACTTGCTCAAACACCTTTTCGGGCGACGCGTTGATCAATCTTGATCGCTCATACCGGAAGTCATTTGGGCGGGACTGGACATAGATCAGGAACAGAACAAGAACGAAGACCAGGACTTGGAGAATGAGCATGGAGGGTTATCTTAACAGATGTCCAGACAAAATAAAACTCTCCTTGGTGAACCAAGGAGAGTTGCGACTTGTATGGACGCTCGAAATTAACGAGCGTAGAATTCGACGACCTGTTGCTCTTGGAAGAACTTAGGGAAATCTTCTCGCTCTGGCATGGCGATGATCTTTCCGTTCATTCCTTGAACGTTGGCTTCGATGTACGCAGGAACCGGGGCGCCTTCGTAGTTATTGTTTCGAGCGATGTCTCGGCTGGACTTTCGGTCTCGGACCTCGACGACATCGCCGACCTTCAGTTGGAAGGATGCAATGTTGACAACCTTTCCGTTGACCATGATGTGGCAGTGGCTGACCATCTGTCGAGCTTGGAAGATCGTCTTTGCGTATCCGAGTCGCCAGACTGCAGTTGCAAGTCGGAGCTCAAGGAGGCGAAGGAAGTTAAGCGAGGTGTTGCCGCTCATTCGCTGCGCTTTCTTAAACGTGTTCGAGAACTGCTTCTCAAGCATGTTGTAGTAGCGACGGATGACCTGCTTCGCCAAAAGCTGCTCGCCGTATTCGGACTGCCGTCGATCCTTGAGGTTTGGACCATGCTGACCGAGCGGGTATGGGCGCTTGGTTACAGGGCTGTTCGGTCGACCCCAAATGTCGTAGCCGACAGTGCGGCAGATGTCTGTCTTTCTTCCTCGATAAGTTGCCATTTCTAAGTCGCTAATGCGCGAGAGAACCCGCGAACATGGAAATATACCCCATCTTGTTGGCAGTTTGCAGAGATAAGTTTGGAGTTTTTGCAACTCCAAACTCCAAACACCCCACTCCCATCCCGGAACCGTGTAATCTTAGCCTGAAATGAGCAAGTCGGCACCGGGAGTGAGGTTCGCAGAGGTAGATCGTGAAACGAAGGAAACACGGATCCATGTGGTGTTAGACCTGGACGGCGGTACGAAGCAAGACATCACAACTGGGATCGGATTCTTCGATCACATGCTTCAGCAGCTTGCGTTTCATGGTCAGTTCGATGTTGGAATCGAGGCGGAGGGTGATCTTTTCATCGATGATCACCACACGGTCGAAGACGTTGGAATCGTTTTGGGTCAGGCAGTTCGCCAGGCGTTGGAGTCGAATACAGGCATTGAGCGGTATGGCGTTGCGGCAGTCCCGATGGATGAAGCCTTGATTCAGGCCGTTGTGGATATCAGCGGAAGGGGTGGCTTTTATACCGACGTTGAGTTTAAGCGGGAACAAGTCGGTGAGCTGTCTACCGAGTGCGTTTGCGAGTTCTGGAAGTCGTTTGCCGTGAATGCTGGCTTGACGTTGCACATTAGGAAGTTAGCAGGCGAAAACGATCACCACATCATTGAAGGAATGTTCAAATCGGTGGGTAGAGCGCTTCGAGCGGCGACGACCCGTGTTGAGCGGCAAGGAAGTACGTCGACGAAAGGCCGAATTGGCTAAGTCTTTGAAACCTGCCAAAGCCCCAACGAGTAAGAGAGAAGAAAATGGACGGACCTGAAGTATTGATCCCGTTGGCCGGAATTTTGTTGGTGTTTGGTACTCCGATCATCATCATCTTGACCAATCACCAACGCAAGATGGCGGAGCTGATCCACGGACGGCAGGGTCAAACTGCTGGCCAGGATTTGGCTCCGATCTATCACGAACTGAAGAATCTGCGGGATTCTATGAATTCGTTGTCACTGAATGTTGATTCATTGCGACACGAAGTCAAGGCTCAAGGTGAACTGAGAGATCGCCTTAACATTGGAGAATGACCACTCGTGGAAACTCCGCTGGCAATAATGATCACGCTAGTTTCGGTTGCCGCCCTGGGCATTCCGATCGTCGCACTCTTGACGAAGCATCAGAAAGAAATGGCACAGATGTTTGCGCAGCAGCACCATGTGCAATCTGCTAACAATCCTGAAACCGCGCAGATGCGCGAGGAAGTTCGCCTACTTCGGGAGCAGTTGAACCAACAGTCGATCATTTTGGACGATATTTGGTCTCACAGTAAGAATTTGCAAGAAAGAGTGAGCGAAAACGGTTAGATTGCGATACAATTTTAAGGTTAGCGTTGAACTCCGGAGGGTTCAGGGGATAGACTGTATGTTCCTCGGTTTTTGCCCCGGAGTGTGAATGAGAGTTATCCAAGCTGCTTCCAAACGAATTGACCGCCACATCGAAGTCCCCAACTTGATCGAGCTCCAGCTAAATTCCTACCGCTGGTTTGTCGAAGAAGGACTCTCAGAACTCTTCAAGACGTTCTCTCCAATCTACGACTTTACGCAGTCGAACTTCATCGAACTCGTTTCGTTCTCTCTCGGCGAGCCGAAGTACTCCATCCAAGATTGCCGCGATCGCGACATCACCTTCGAAGCTCCAATCAAAGCAATCGTTCGGTTTGGTGGAAAGGAACGCGAGGTTATTGAGTCCGAGGTTTATCTCGGCGACCTGCCTTTGATGACCGACCGTGGGACATTCATCATCAATGGTCGAGAGCGAGTGATCGTTTCTCAGTTGTCCCGTTCACCAGGTCTTTACTTTGAAGAGGGTGTTGACTCTGCGATGCAGGTTATCATTTCGGCTCGCGTCATTCCTAATGAAGGACCTTGGCTCGAAGTCGAATCCGACGGCAACTTTGTTGTCCGAACCCAGATTTCTCAAACCAAAAAGCTTCCGATCACACAGCTTGTGAAGGCCCTCTACGGCTTCTATATGGTTGATGATCAGGGCAAGATGAAGACCGACGGTCGCGGTGCTCGAAAGCGCGCGCTGAAGGATTCAATCGGCAAGCGAACTGTGGAGAAGGCAGTTGATCCTTCGACCGGTGAAGTCATTCTTGACATCAACACCAACATCACGGCTGAGACGCTCAAGGCGCTTGACAAAGATCAGCTGGAGATCGAAGTCTTCTCCGCAACTCCGCTTGGCACCAACGAGGAGATCATGGCTGCAATGTCCAAGATCGTTACTCTCGAAAAGCCTTCGGAAGAAGATCTGGTCGGCAAGCGAGTTCTGGCAGACATTATTGATGCCGGCGAGCTCGTCATCGCAACTGGTGGGAAGATTGACTCCGCGGTTGCGAAGCGAATTGTTGCTATGGATTTGCCGACGCTTGACGTTCGACACGTTCCAGTGCTCGTTGACGCAACTCTTGAAGCTGACCCAACCAACAACTCGCGAGATGCGTTGCTTGATATCTACAAGCGAATGCGTCCAGGCGAGGCGGCCAACGAGGATGCGGCGAAGCAACTCGTTTACGGATTGTTCTTCGATGTTCGTCGCTACGACCTCGGTCGTGTCGGTCGGCGATTCCTGAACCAGAAGCTTGGTCTCGACATTCCGCTGAACGTTCGAAACCTTACGGCAGAAGACCTTGCGAACATCATGATCGCGATGACTCCGTACGTCAACCGCGAAAAGGATCGAGATGATATCGACGACCTTAAGAACAAGCGAGTCCGTTCGGTTGGAGAGCTGCTCCAGTCGCAGCTTCGACTTGGTTTCGTCCGAATGGAGAAGGTTGCCCGCGAGCGAATGACCTCGCAGGATCAAGAGAACCTATTGCCAGGAATTATTCTCTCGGTGAAGCCGATCTCGGCTTCGATCAAGAGCTTCTTCAGTTCGAACCAGCTTTCGACGTTCATGGATCAGACGAACCCGCTGTCGGAAATCACCAACAAGCGACGTTTGTCCTCGCTTGGACCTGGTGGACTTCAGCGATCCAGTGCAAAGCTGGAAGTTCGCGACGTTCACCGTTCGCACTACGGTCGGATCTGCCCAATCGAGACCCCAGAAGGTCCGAACATTGGTCTGATCTCGCAGCTCACTTCGCACGCTCGTGTGGACGAGTTTGGCTTCATCATGACGCCTTACCGAAAGGTTACCGAAGGGCACATCACTGATCAGGTGGTCTACCTAACGGCTCAGCAAGAAGACGGAATTTTGGTCGCTCCTGCGGACATCAAGACCGACGAGAACGGACTGTTCCTTGACGAGCGGATTCAGGTTCGTTGCGCCGGTGGTGTTCTGCAAGGTGCTTCCTACCCGACCGTTCCTCGCGAAAAGATCGATTACATCGACGTCTCGCCCGCTCAGATCATCTCGGTTGCAACCGCGCTCATTCCGTTCCTTGAGAACGATGACGCGAACCGCGCTCTTATGGGTGCGAACATGCAGCGCCAAGCTGTTCCTTGCCTCCGTGCTGACAAGCCGCTGGTTGGAACCGGGTACGAGAGCGTTGCTGCTGTTGACTCCGGTGCCGCGGTTGTTGCTCACAATCCTGGAAAGGTTGAATATGTATCTGCAACCGAGATTCGCATCCGAAAGGATGATGGTCAGGTGGACAACTATAGCTTGATGCACATGGTGCAGTCGAACAAGTCGACTTGTTTTACCCAGCGCCCGGTCGTTGGACTTGGCCAGTATGTTCTCAAGGGCGATGCCCTTGCTGACGGACCTTGCGTTGATAACGGCGAACTTGCTCTTGGTAAGAACATCGTGGTCGCGTTCATGCCGTGGAACGGTTACAACTATGAGGACGCGATCCTCATCAGCGACCGAGTTGTTAAGGACGATGTCTACACCTCCATCCACATCGAGCGATACGAAACCGAAGCCGTTGACACCAAGCTTGGACCAGAGGAAATTACCCGCGACATTCCAAACGTCGGCGAAGATGCTCTGAAGGATCTCGACGAAAACGGAATTATCCGAATCGGAGCTGAGGTTCGACCTGAAGACATTCTCGTCGGAAAGGTTGCACCGAAGGGTCAGGTTGAGATGACCGCTGAAGAGCGACTTATCATCGCAATCTTCGGTAAGAAGGCCGAAGAAACTCGAGACGTTTCGCTTCGAGTTCCTCACGGTGAAAAGGGAACGGTTATTGACGTTAAGGTCTTCAGCCGATACAAGTACCTTTCACCTTCGATCAACTACATCTATAAAGAGTCCAAGAAGCGCGATCGTCTGATCTGCGACCGAACGGAAGAGCCACTGCTCCAGATCCCAGGAGACGAGTTGCCAGCCGGTACCAACATGACCGTCCAGGTGTTCATCGCCCAGAAGCGAAAGCTGATGGTTGGTGACAAGATGGCAGGCCGACACGGTAACAAGGGAGTTGTGTCCCGAGTTATGTCGGCAGAGGACATGCCGTTCCTTGCCGACGGAACTCCGGTTGATGTTGTCCTCAACCCGCTCGGCGTTCCTTCGCGAATGAACATTGGTCAGATTCTTGAGACTCACCTCGGCTACGTTGGAAAGCACCTCGGAATCGAGTACAAGTGCCCAGCGTTCCAGGGAGCGACGGAGCACGAAGTTCTTGAGGAAATGGAGCGTCTTGCTGAGCACTTCCGACAGCGTGTGCTCGACAGCTACATCAAGTCTGAGTTGCAGCTGGACATCGACTTCGGTAAAGGTGACGGAATTGAGGCGATGATGGCAAAGGTTGAGGCAAAGTTCCGAACCCTGGGCGTCAATGGTCTTGAGCGAGTGTCCCGAATCCTCGCAGCACCTCCGGTTAAGCCAGTTGCTGAGCTGATGGAAGTTGATGCTGAGAACTTTGAGTTCGAAGATCTTGAACTCGAAAAGGACGAAAAGCCGCACAAGGTTAAGGATGATGTCTACACGAATCTAGTCACCAAGCTCAAGAACAACGTGTTTGAGCGAGCTGGTCTCGATCCGCACACCTGTAAGTCAACCGTCCGCGACGGTCTCACCGGAGATACGTTGCCGAACAAGATTACAGTCGGTGTCATCTACATCCTGAAACTTGAGCACTTGGTTGACGAAAAGATCCACGCTCGATCAATCGGGCCGTACTCGCTCGTTACTCAGCAGCCGTTGGGTGGTAAGGCGCAGTTCGGTGGACAGCGATTCGGAGAAATGGAAGTGTGGGCGCTTGAGGCTTATGGTGCGGCGTACACCCTCCAAGAGCTTCTCACGATCAAGTCAGACGACGTCGTTGGTCGAGTTCGCGCTTACGAAAGCATCGTTAAGGGTGAAAGCATCGCTGAACCCGGCATTCCGGAGTCCTTTAAGATTCTGGTGAACGAGCTTCGGTCGCTTGGTCTAAAGGTAAGTGTAGAGGATTCCAACAACAAGGAACTTCCGCTCAAGGATCTCGACGAACTCAGCGGTGGCGACGATATGCGCCTCGCCCGTTCAGTCGGATTCTTTAACTAATTCATATTCCGCTCCGGTTGCAAACGGAGCGGAACGATCACTCGCAGCTTTATTAATACAAGGAACACGAAAAGGAAATCATGGCAGCCGTTAGTCTGTTCGACAAAATCAAAATTGGAATCGCAAGTCCGGAAGACATCCTCTCATGGACGCATGGAGAAGTCAAGAAGCCGGAGACCATCAACTACCGGACCTTTAAGCCAGAGCGCGATGGGCTGTTCTGTGAGAAGATCTTTGGTCCAGTCAAGGACTGGGAGTGCTCCTGTGGTCGCTATAAGAAGATCAAGTACAAAGGCATCGTGTGCGAACGCTGTGGCGTTGAAGTCACGCGAAGCAAGGTCCGCCGTGAGCGAATGGGTCACGTGGAGCTTGCCGCTCCGATCTGCCACATTTGGTATCTCAAGGGCGTTCCATCTCCTCTCTCGTTGATCCTCGATATCTCTCCGAGGTTGCTTGAGAAGGTTATCTACTTCGCCAGCTTTATCATCATCGACATCGAGTCCGAACAGATTCAGGAGCTTCTTCCTGAGGTGCGAAAGGCCGTTGAAATCGAAAAGATGCATATGCAGCTCGGTATGCGCGAACTCGAGGAAGAATCTCTGAGCCGCCTGGCAGAGGACATGAAGAACAATGGAGACGAGTACGACGAAGTTTATGTTCGTGAGCGCTCCAAGGCTGTTAACGACCGAATCAAGGCTGAATACCGCGACTGCGATGACCGGATCAAGGATCTCGACATTGCTGTCGAAATCCTCGGCAAGCTCGAGCGAAATCAGCTGATTGACGAAGATAAGTATCGTGCAGTTTCGAAGCTCCTCGACGGAGTTGGAATGCGCATGGAGCGAGACCTTCGCCCGCTCGTTCGAGCCAACATTGGCGCGGATGCAGTCAAGGAGCTTCTGCACAAGGTTGACCTCGAATCGCTCGCTCGAAAGCTGCGACAGGAGATCGTCATGACCACGTCTCAGCGACGTGCTCGTGCAATCAAACGACTTGAAGTTGTCGAAGCCCTCATCGGTTCCAAGAGCCGACCCGAGTGGATGATCCAGGATGTTGTCCCGGTCATTTCCCCGGAGCTTCGCCCGATGGTTCAGCTCGATGGTGGTCGATTTGCAACCTCCGACCTTAACGACCTATACCGACGAATCATCAACCGAAACAACCGGTTGAAAAAGATTATCGAGATTCACGCACCGGAATCGATTATCAACCACGAAAAGCGACTTCTGCAGGAAGCCGTCGATGCGTTGATCGATAACGGCCGCCGAGCTCGGCCGGTCGTTGGTTCCAACGCCCGCCCGCTCAAGTCTCTTAGCGACATGCTCAAGGGTAAGGAAGGACGATTCCGAAAGAACCTTCTCGGTAAGCGCGTTGACTACTCCGGTCGATCCGTTATCGTTGTCGGTCCACACCTTAAGCTGCACCAATGCGGACTTCCTAAGGAAATGGCGCTTGAGTTGTTCAAGCCGTTCGTAATGAAGACTCTGGTCGAGAAGCGAATTACGCAGAACATCAAGACTGCGAAGCGCATGATCGATCGAATGCACCCAGCGGTTTGGGATGGTCTTGAAGAGGTTATTAAGGAGCACCCAGTTCTTCTGAACCGCGCTCCGACGCTTCACCGACTCGGTATTCAGGCGTTCGAGCCAATCCTCGTTGACGGAAAGGCGATCCAGCTTCACCCGCTGGTTTGTAACATGTACAACGCGGACTTTGACGGTGACCAGATGGCTGTTCACGTCCCGCTCTCCTCTGAGGCGCAGGCCGAGGCTCGAGTGCTTATGCTCTCGACGCAGAACCTGTTCACCCCTTCTGACGGACGTGCAACTTGTGCGCCTGTTCAGGACATCGTTCTGGGCAACTACGCTCTGACATTCATGTCCATCGAGGGCAAAGCGAAGCTCGAGAAGCAGATTGCAGATCACAAGTCGAAGCCAGAGAAGCATCCGGCTCCGTACATTTATGCTAATCCGAACGAAGTTACGTTCAACCTGGAGTCACCTTCGGTTGAGAAGAGGCTTCAGCTCAACGAGCCGATCTTGGTGCAGCTGAACCGACCAGTCTTCCGACCTGACGACGAAGTCGCGTTCCGCGATGGAGTTACCGGTCAGGAGTACCAGAACGTCACCTCGCTCGACGAAGATGGAAAGGAGATTACAGAAATGGAAGCTCTGGACATGGAGTACGAGAATGTCATCCGAATGATGACGGCAGGTCAGGTGATCTTCCACTCTGCACTTCCTTGGCCGCTTCGATTCTCCGAACCTCTCCTGAACGTTGAGTTGTCGAAGAAGGCACTCGCGGACATCATTCTTGTCATCCACAAGCGCGCCGGTGTTGGTGCAACCATCAAGTTCCTTGACGACATGAAGGATATGGGCTTCAAATGGGCGACCAAGTATGGTCTTACCGTTGCCATTACCGATATGGATCCTCCTGCTCGCCGAGATGAAATCATCAAGGATGCAGACGATCGCTCGAACAAGGTTCTGGCCCAGTTCCGAAGAGGAATGCTCGCGTTTAACGAGATGCAGGGCACGTTGGTTAAGCTGTGGCAGGAAACCTATGACGTCATCGGTAAAGAGATCGTCCAAGGTCTGACCCAGTTCAACCCGCTCAGCATCGTCACCGTTTCTGGTGCTCGTGGTTCGATCAAGCAGCTTGCGCAGCTCTCCGGAATGCGTGGTCTGATGTTGAACCAGTTCAACGAAACGATTTACGAGCTTCCGGTTAAGAACTCGTTCCACCGAGGACTGTCGATGCTCGAGTACTTCGTCACCACCCACGGTGCACGAAAGGGACTTGCTGACACTGCACTCCGAACTGCTGACGCTGGTTACCTCACGCGACGCCTTTGCGACGTCGCTCAGGACGTCATCATCAAATCACTTGATTGCGGAACTGCCGAAGGCATGACTGCACACCGAATCGTCTCGATGGGTGAGCAGATTGAGTCAATCGGCGATCGAATGGTCGCTCGTCTTGCTCTTTCGGTGATTAACGACCCAGAAACTGGTGAATCCCTGACTCAGTATCAGGCACCTATCTCGGTCGAAACAAGTAAGAGGCTGAACGCCATCGAGAAGAAGTTCTACGCAGCTGTCGAGGCCGCGAAGGATGAAAAGGCTCGAGACAAGATCGTTAAGAAGTACGTCGAAGCTGGCTTCGAAATGACCGACCACGGTCTGCTCGCCGCCAAGGTTCGATCGCCTTTGTATTGCGATCTCATCCAGGGTGTTTGCTCCAAGTGTTACGGCATCGACCTCTCGACCAACAAGTTGGTTGAAGTTGGTGTCTCAGTCGGAATCATCGCTGCTCAGTCGATTGGTGAGCCTGGTACCCAGCTTACGATGCGTACGTTCCACACGGGTGGTGTTGCGGGATCGGCAACCATTGCAAGAACGAACCAGTACAAGACTGGTAAGTTCATCCGCCAGTTCATGGAGGACTTTGCGATGGCGACCGACAACGACATGAAGGTCTTTGACCCAACGAAGCTACTTGCGACGCAAGAAGGCATCGTCAAGTCGTTGTTCCAGAACCCAGAAGTCGCTCCTTTGACAATCAACAATGACATTTCAATCGAAGAGATTGAAGATCCGAAGGCGAAGCGAAAGGCCGAGCGACTCAGCAAAGCAGCTGCCAAGGCTGCCGATAAGAGCGATAGCGATAGCCGAAAGCTTTGGGAGAAGTCACGAAAGACGTTCTTCTACTCTTGGACGGGTGAATCGTCCGGTATCGTCCGCGTTGAGGAAATTTTCGAAGCGCGACGACAGCCTCGAGGTAAAGCGATCATCTGCCCGGTTTCGGGTGTGGTCGAAGATATCCGTGAGTCCTCGTTCGGTCGATTTGTGGTCATCAAAGCAACGGTTCCGGTGACGGGTCCGCTGAAGGATGCCTACGTTGGAGACGTTCAAAACTGGCCAACAGACAGCAATGGTAGCTACGCTGGCGGTCTCCATAAAGCTATTGGACAGAAGCTCACCACTGCGATTCTTGCGATTCTGCGAAAGGCTGAAGTAACCGAAGTGAACGTGATCTACGCGATCCTTGTTCCACCGCTCGGTAAGCTTCCGGTTGAAAAGGGAACCCGAATCATTAAGGGCGACCCGCTTACCGAAGGTCCTCGCGATCCACACGAGGTTCTGGAACTTGCCGGCGCCGCTGCTGTTCACGAGTACTTCGTTGAGAACTTGCAGAGCGTTTACAAGAGCCAAGGTGTTGACGTCAACGACAAGCACGTTGAAGTCATCATCCGCCAGATGATGAGAAAGCGACAGGTTAAGGAGCCAGGCGATACGCCTTACCTCCCAGGCCAGATCGTTGACCGATTCGCGTTTGCCAAGGCAAACGATACGGTCAAGGAAGCCGCTCGATCCGGAAAGAAGATCAAGTACGTTGATCCAATCTCGGGCGAGAATATTGAGCGAGATCCTAAGGAAGCAACAGCAACCTGGATTCTGCTCGGTATCACCGAAGCTTCGTTGGCTACAGACTCGTTCCTCTCTGCTGCCTCGTTCCAAAAGACGACCCGGGTTCTTACCGAAGCCGCCGTCCGAGGAAAGAAGGACTACCTGGTTGGTCTGAAAGAGAACGTCATTCTTGGTCGCCTCATTCCTTCGGGAACGGGCGTCAAAGAGTATCGAGAGATCGATGTCAACGTCCAGCGCGGATCATGGGCGGAGCAATCGCTACAAGCCCTCGTCGAATCCGACGACATGGAGTTCGACGACGAGTTCGAGAGCCTTAACTTCCCATCGCTTTCCGATATGGCAAGCGAGGAAATTAGTCTCGAAGAGATTTAACCGATCTCCCAAAGAAGCAAAACACCCCGTTGAAGTTCAACGGGGTGTTTTCATTTTAACAACTTCAAACAATTTCCAAATGTTCGCATGATATTGTTTAGTTGAGATGATGACAATGTTCTCCACAGTCGCGTTCCTCTTGGTGGGTTCGAACAACCTGATTCGAAATCCCGATTTTGAGCTGGTTGACGCAAAGTCAAAGGGGCCTGAGGGCTTCGTTTTAGCCGGGTCGGCAACGCGCGATTATGTGGGTTACACCGATGAGAACGCCAGCTACGGCGTCCACCTCACAGCGGCAAAAGGAAACGCAGGCTCGGTTAGCCAGCTTGTTACTGGAATTGACCAGAAGCAAGGGAAGTGGATCAAGCTCACCTTTCGAGGTCGGCCAGAGGATGGATTCTTGGTTGAGGATGACAAGCTGTTTATCAAAATGGAGTTCTTCAGCAAGGCGGGGAAAACCCCGATGGACTCGGCCGAGCGTCTGATTTATCGCGAGGTGCTCAGAGACCGCGCTGATTTTGCGATCAACGGAAACAATTTATCAAACGGGGCGAGTGTTTGGCGCACTTATGAATTCGAAGAGCTGTTGCCCTTCGCGGAAGTTGACTCAGTTAAAGTCACTGTTGGGTTTGCCAAAGGAGCCGCAAAAGCTGAGAAGTTCACATCGTTCTTTGTCGATGACTTCGAACTGATCCAGAACGACTCGTCGACGGATGGCCGAGTTGAGCCTAGCTCGGAGCCGAGTGAACCCGCAGTCAAGGGTCGGGAAGTCAAGCTCGGCGGATACTGGAGCTACCTTGCGACACCGAATGAGAAGGTTGCATTCCCCCTGGTCGTCAAACAGGCAAATTCGAAGCAGTTACTGTACCGAGGATCATCCATATTCGCGGGAACGATGAGCTCGGTCATGAAGGAGGGATTCATGAGTTACGAGGGTCAGATTGCAACCAAGTCAACACCGCTACCGGACAATCTTGTGATCACCTTCACCGGAAACGGCACGATTCAGGTGGACTCAAAGAACATTCCCAACCACCCGACGGCACGGTTCCCGGATAACTACGGAACGCAAGGCTACAATCCTGGCTACATCGGCGAACAGAGGATGCGGATGGTGTTTCCGGTTGAACCCAAGAAGAGCGATTCGGCGATTGCGATGACACAGGGGAACGCCAATCGGGCTTTGAACATGGGACCGACGGGTTTTGCGGTCAACGGCGTTGTTTTCTACAATCCGTTTGATGCGGGCAGGAGTGATGCTTCCAGGATTATGGATCGATGCTGTGGGCACCCGAGTCCTGACTATATGTATCACTATCACAAGTATCCGATTTGTGTGAACACTCCGTTTGCGGATAAGGGGCAAGGGCACTCGCCCGTGATTGGGTTTGGAAAGGACGGCTTCCCGGTTTATGGACCTTACGAGACTAACGGAGTGATGGCAAAGGATGTGACCAGCAACAAGCTCAACGACTTTAACGCACATTTTGATGAGCAGCGAGGATGGCACTACCACGCCACGCCAGGAAAGTTTCCTTACATGATTGGCGGGTACATGGGCACGGTCTCGAACCGCCGCCGCTAACACGGCGTCAGCGATCTCGTTTGGTTCTTACAATTCGCTACGTTTACGAATGACGACATTCGGAACCGGTAGGAGGGATTCGTCTTTTCGGATCGGCATGTTCGAGTTCGTAAACATTGCGGTGATGCGCCGTTCGGCTTCGGCGGCATATTCATTCATTTGCTGTTCCATATCGGTTCGCATCTCTTCCATATCGTCCAGCAGCCTCAGAATGATTTCAACTCCGGCGAGATTTACGCCAAGTTCCTGAGTCAGGCGCTGTATGCGTCGTACCCGCATGATATCGGATTCAGAGTACAAGCGGTTCTTCGCTCCGGCTCTTGACGGTATGATGAGCCCCAACCGTTCGTATTGGCGGAGTGTTTGAGGATGGACGCTGCAAAGCTGGGCTGCGACGCCGATCATGTACACAGGCTGATTCTCGTGCCTCATTTTGAGTTCTCCAGAGTCTGCAGTTCACTTAGCAATGTTCGTTCGTGTTCCGAAAGGAGTTTGGGTACAGTGACCTTAATTCTGGCCATCAGATCCGTTCGTCCACCGGACATTCGAGAAATGCCTTGACCGGAGAGGCGAAACGCCTGTCCACTCTGAGTACCGGCCGGGATCTTCATTGAGACGACGCCACGCAGAGTCGGGATCTTTATCTCACCTCCCAGGGCGGCGATGGTGTAGGACACCGGAACATCCGTTTCGAGATGTTCGCCAACCATGCGGAACTTGTCGTTCCGCGCCCAACGAATCACAACGTAGAGATCGCCAGCACGGCCGTTCACTCCTGCGTGTCCTTTTGAAGGAACTCGTAACTTTTTCCCATCCGGAATTCCCGCTGGGATCTTTACTTCGACTTTCTTCGTGGTTGGTACCGTGGCAATGTCGCCCCTTGTACGCTGGGCATCCATCGTCTGGTATGTCAAGGTTCTGGAAGTGCCCGAGTCGATGTCTTCGAGAGTGATTTCAACTTCACGCTCAACATCTCGGGGTTGACCAACTTCAAAATCTTGGGTCCGAAAGCCACCTCCCCCATTCTGGGCACCAAAGAACTGTTCAAATATTGAACCAAAGCCACCCATCCCTCCGAAGTCGCCGCCACTAAAATCCGCACCGCCTGGATTGTTCTTTACGGCCTCCCAGTTCGATCCATACTGATCATAGAGTGCTTTCTTTTCTGGGTCGGACAGAACCTCGTAGGCCTCGCTGGCTTCTTTAAATCGAGTTTCAGCCGACTTGTCACCGGGGTTCACATCAGGGTGATACTTCCGTGCGAGTTTGCGGTATGCCGACTTGATGTCTTTCTCATCCGCCCCTCTTGGAATCCCTAGAACTTTATAGTAATCAGCCATGATTGCAATGCCTTCAATTATATGAGTATATGACGCTCAAGTCACTAGAGTCGTTGCGCAAAGTTCTCTAATCTTTCATGAACGCCAGCCAAGACAGAGTCAACTCACTTACCCCTTGGTGGCTGCGTCTGTACCAAGATTTTCGGGCAACGAGCAGCACCTTTGATGCCGTGCGGAAACGTGTTATGAGTAGGAGATCGGGTTGAGGAGCCAGAGGTTTATCCGCTCAACCTAGAGTTCTGAAGTTGTAGATTTTTAATCAGATTTGAGACTAGACCTGCCGATGATTATAGAGATCGTGGACATACAGCTCTTAGCTCTTAAGATTTCCCGCAGCGAGAACCTACCGGTTCTTCCTACTGTGGTGGTTCAAATCTTAAAGCTATACGAAGATCCGAACATTTCCGCGCGAAGCCTTGAGCACATCATTGAACAAGACCCGGCGATGTCGGCAAAGGTCTTGAGAGTTGCCGGATCTTCGATGTACGGACTCCGTTCGGTCAACACGGTTAAACTGGCTCTGAGTGTGATGGGGATGAATACTCTCCGTTCGATTGCGATCTCGCTTGCCTATCAACAAATCCTGAGTGGGAAAGGGCTGCGACCAGCTTTCGATCATCTAGCATTTTGGCGACACTCGTTGGCTGTTGGCATTGGTGCAAGGGGACTCATGCGACATATCAACGTGGGGTTAGATGAGGAGATGTACGTCGCCGGCTTGATGCATGGTATCGGAATTCTCACGATGGATCGATTTGCCCAGCCCGAACTGATCAATGCGGTGAGGGCGGCGAATATCAATCGGATTCCGCTTCGCCAGGCCGAGCTGACAATCAACGGTTTTGACCACTGCCAAGTCGGTGGAATCCTTGCGGAGAAATGGAAGTTGACGCCGATGATGACCAACGTGATTAAGTATTACGACAACCCTGAAGAGGATTTGGTTACCTATGAGACAACGATTGTTGCAGCTGCGGCCAACCATCTTGCATACCATTGTGGCTTTCCCGCAATGCCAGGTGTACCAGGGAATGAAAATGGACCAGCATATTTAGCAAGCCTGGGGCTTGAGCAGGACAAGATTGACGCAATTTCAACACAGATAATGGTTGAGGTTGATGTAGCAGACGAAACCATGGGTTCTGCCCGAGCCGCGTGAGCGCCGAGGTTCGCTTCTTACTTTGGCAGGACGAATAAATAAAATCTTGTCTTGTGATAAGCAGAAAAAGCGCGAGTATGAAGACCGTTCCGGCCGTCGGGAGTATGGTCGGCAGTTTGTAACTCACTCGTCTTCTCCAGTTACAAAGTTCAATGATCGCCAGCAGAATCTGTCCAATATTGAGCATCTTAACTCCAGAATGCTTTTGCTTGTCAGGAACTCGGCGTTCGGGCTCTTGTTCAATCATTAAATTGCCGACTATTATAAGTAACTTTGGACCTACAACTCTTAACCCTCAAGATTTCTCGAAGTGAGAATGTGCCGGTCCTCCCCACAGTAGTGGTTCAGATTCTCAGGCTGTTTGATGATCCAAATGTCTCGGCACGCAGTTTAGTGCGCATTATCGAGCAAGATGCCGGCATGTCCGCGAAGGTTTTGAGAGTCTCGGGATCACCAATGTACAGACTTCGCTCTGTCAATACGGTCGACCGGGCCATAAGCATTCTTGGAATGAGTACGCTCAGATCGATTGCGATCTCTTTGGCTTACCAACAGATTCTGAATCGCAGGGGTCCGAAGCCTGCATTCGATCAGTTGGCGTTCTGGAGGAACTCACTGGCTGTTGGGATCGGAGCAAGGGAACTGATGCGCTCTGTCAACGCTGGGCTGGCTGAGGAAATGTACGTTGCCGGCCTGATGCACGGCGTCGGAATTCTTGCGTTGGATCGGTTTGCTCAGCCCGAACTAAGAAGAGCTATGAAGTCAGCCACTGTAAAGCGGATTCCTCTTCGTGAAGCTGAGATGATGGTGAACGGCTTTGACCACTGTCAGGTGGGCGGAATCCTTGCGGATAAATGGAATCTTTCTCCGATCGTCGGCAATATCATCAAGTATTACGACACTCCAGACGCGGATACCGAAACTCATCAATCGACTCTGGTGGCGGCTGCAGCGAGTTATCTGGCGTACCATTGCGGTTTCCCCCTCGTGCCTGGGCTACCTGGATCAGAGGACGGCCTTGAACACCTATCAAAACTTGAGCTTGGGCAGGACAAAATTGATTTTGTCGCAACCAAAATCATGGCTGAAGTTGACGCAGCGGACGAAGCCATGGGTTCCGCCCGAGCCGCTTGAGCGCCCGGGGTTCGCCTCTCACTTTGGTAGGACAAACCGAATGATATCCTGTCTTGTGATGAGCAAGAAGAGCACGAGCATGAACGCCATTCCGGCTGTGAGGAATGTGGTCTGCAGCTTGTAGCTCAGCCGTTTACCTCGGTTGAACAGCTCAATTACCGCCAACAGGATCTGGCCGCCGTCGAGCATTCCGATTGGGAGAAGATTGGTGATGCCCAGCGAGATTGAGATCATTCCGCAGATCGTCAGAACGCTGGATAGACCAGCTTCGACTGCCTTGTTGGTGACCGCCGCCATTCCGACAACCCCCGTCGTTTCTTCAATGATTTTCGCGGGTTGGGTCAATCGATACAGAAGTCGTTGAACGGAGATGATCGGAATCTCAACCGCTGTGCTAAATGCTTCTCCAATCGGCATTCGCACTTTTTCAGCGCCGAACACGATTCCTAGCATGGGCACCTTCGCCTTTTGCCCTGTAGGGAGGCCATCACTGTCGAGCAAATCCTGGGGCTCGTCGCTGAGTCTGGTTTTGATGGTGAACTGCAAAGGCGTTCCTAAGCGATCGACTTCGAGGCTGACTGTGCCACCGGTTGACTTCCGGATTGCCATGGTCGCGGAGAATGGTTCGGTTGTTGGCTCGCCGTTTACCTTAAGAATTCGGTCACCAGGCTTGATTCCAGCTTCTACTGCCGGATACTTGAGCTTGAGTTGCTCAACCATGTTCGAGGGCTTATCAATTCCAAAGGACGCGACGGTCAAAAAGATCACCAGTACACCGAAGACAATGCTGAATAGGGGGCCGGCAAAGAGAACGGCGATTCGTTGAATTGGAGGCTTGCTGTAGAAACCGTGGATGATTTTGGTTTCGCTTCCATCCGGCTGCGGCTCCATTCCCTCGATTTTGACAAACCCTCCTAAAGGCACCGATCGGACGTTGAAGTCTGTTGTGACCCTATCATCATTGGGCATTGTGGTGAGCTTTCGCCTCCAAGTTTTCATCTTGGGTCCAAAACCAATCGAGAACTCCGAAACCGCCATTTTGAAATAGCGCGCGGCGAGGTAGTGTCCCCATTCATGCACCGCGACGAGAATCGCGAACATGACGATAAAAGTGATGATGGAGAGGATGATGGTCATGAGTTCAGTCGATTGCTAATAAATCGTCGGGCGAAGGTATCCGCTTCCAATATATCTTCTAACGTCGCGGGCACGCTCTGATGTTCCTGCATTGCGGCTTCAACGTGGTCTGCGATTTGGAGGAATCCACACTTTCCGTCGAGGAAGGCGGCAACGACGGCTTCATTAGCGGCATTCATTGCTGCGGGCATCGTGCCTCCGATGCGGGCGGCCTCGCGGGCGAGTGCGAGAGAGCGGAAGGTGTCTTCATCAGGTTTTTCGAAAGTGAGCTGGGGTGAGTCGGTCGGATCCCAGTTTTTGAGGTCGTTGGCCGGACGCTCAGGATAGAGAAGTGCGTAGGCGATGGGGAGCCTCATGTTGGGCCAACCGAGCTGACCAAGAACGGAGCCGTCGGTGAACTTGACCATGCTGTGAATGATCGATTGCGGGTGAACGCACACCTTGACCTGATCGATACCGACTCCGAAGAGCCATTTTGCCTCGATCATTTCGAGTCCCTTATTCATGAGGGTCGCGGAGTCAATCGTAATCTTGCCACCCATATTCCAAGTGGGGTGATTGAGGGCCTGCTCAACGGTGATGTTCTGTAGCTCTTCACGCGTACGACCACGGAACGGTCCACCGCTGGCGGTGAGAATGAGTTCGCTAACCTGATCCGGGCGATAGCCTTGGAGGCATTGGAAGATCGCACTGTGTTCGCTGTCGATTGGCGTCATCGTCACACCGTGCTTGTGGCAAAGTGGCATGACGATTTCGCCGGCGGCGACGAGGACCTCTTTGGAGGCGAGGGCAATCTGCTTGCCCGCCTTAATCGCTTCAAAGGTGGGCAAGAGGCCAATCACTCCCGCGACGCTGACGACAACGACATCAGCTTCCGGAAGAGTGGCAAGACGGACCAAGGCATCCATACCATCGCGTTCGTAGAGAACCGTTTCGGTAACTCCGAAAGAAGCCGCTTGCTCGGACAGAAGGGAAGAATTACGGGCGGCCGCCAGACCAACGACTTTGAGCTCGCTGGGGAACTGGCGGATGATGTCGAGGGTTTGGGTGCCGATACTGCCGGTAGAACCTAAGACAACAACACGCTTCATTCGAATTGATTGTGACAGGTTTACATAGACCTGGTTGCTCAGGTATATTCTCTATTCGCGTCTTTGTGACGCCAAAGGATTTGAGCAATGGCCAAGATTTGTCAGGTAAGCGGTAAGAAAGGAAACACGACTGCGAAATTTATCCGCAATACTCACTCGCAGGGTTGGAAGTATAAGGCACCGCACAAGCAGCGCACCCAGCACCCAAACCTTCAGGTTGTGCACCTGAAGAATGGTGGAAGCATGGTTAAGCTCGTGGTTGCAACCGACGTGCTGAAATCGCCAATGTTTGCTGAAGTCGCATGCGGCCTCAAGCCAATTCCAAAGGCTTGGCTCAAGAAGCCTTCCTACAACGTCTAAGAACAGACATTCATAAACAAGAACGAGCAGGGCGCCATTGCCTCTGCTCGTTTTTTGTTCTGCCCCCCTCTTGAGGAGAAGGGGGCGGTCGTTCGCAATTCCTACCTACTTGCCAATCCCAAAGGTTTGAAGTAGTTAGGCGCTGATATCCAGGGTTCCGCCCTTGCCGTTTCCGCTCTTGCCAATGGGCTGCGTTCCCGCAGTCGGCGGCTTCGAACCAATCGGCTGAGTCCCGGCTTCTGGAGGAGGGGTCGAACCAATTGGCTGGCTGGCTCCCCGTGTTGTATAGAGGCTCGTGCTACTCGTTACCTTCACGCTTACCAAATTCCTTACTACAAGGTAAGCACTCCTAGTAAGCGTGTCAGAAAACTGTTCTTCCAGACAATGCCGGTAATCTTCTTGTCTCCGGTAACATCTAGGTCCATGCCGAATCCCCACTATAATCTCCATCTCGACGGTGAGACCATCAAAGAAGAGTGTGGGGTGATTGGGGTGTACCTGCCGGGTGAGGATGTGGCGAGCACTTGCTTCTTCGGTCTGTTTGCACTCCAGCATCGGGGGCAGGAATCGGCGGGGATGGCGGTTTCGGATGGTTCCAAGGTGCGGATGCACAAAGGCATGGGGTTGGTCAACCAAGTTTTTGGGGCAGAGACTCTCGCGACGCTTCCCGGTGAGATGGCGGTAGGCCATACACGCTACTCAACAACCGGCGCGAGTGCCCTTCGAAATGCTCAGCCTATCTTCTGCCAAACCCAGATCGGCGAGGTTGCGGTTGCCCACAACGGAAACCTGATTAATGCCGTCCAGCTCCGCACTGAGCTTGAGGCAGATGGGGAAGTTTTTGGTTCCACTTCCGATACGGAAGTGATGGCTCGGATCATCGTACGTAACCTCCGAAATGGCGTAGAAGAGGCGGTTCGTGAGGTGATGCGGCTCTGTAAAGGCGCCTTCTCCGTGGTGGTGCAAACTCCGACCACAATCGTTGGTTTCCGTGATCCTTACGGAATCCGTCCCTTGTCGGTCGGACGGTTGGGCGAAAACGGTCACATGATGGCCTCAGAAAGTTGTGCATTTGGTCCCATCGGCGGAGTTGTTGAGCGCGAGCTCAAACCGGGCGAGATCGCCGTCATCGACCACAATGGGCTCCGAATTGTCCAAGGTATCGAATCTCCAAAGGAGGCGATGTGCCTTTTCGAGTTCATTTACTTCGCTCGGCCCGACTCGCGAATGTTTGGCACGGGGCTTTACTCCGCCCGGGTACGGATGGGCGAGCGACTCAACGAGGAACATCCGGTAGACGCAGACATTATTGTCCCGGTTCCCGATAGTGGAATCCCGGCTGCTCTCGGCTTCAGTAAGGCATGCGGAATCCCTTTCCGAGAAGGCATGATGAAGAGTCGATACATTCATCGAACTTTCATCCAACCCGATCAGCGTATGCGCGAGATTGGAGTGCGTATGAAGCTCACTCCTCTTGAGGATCACATTCGGGGCAAGAGAGTTGTGTTGGTGGATGACTCTATTGTTCGGGGAACCACAACCAAGCAGATCGTCAAGATGATGTTCGACTCGGGAGCGACCGAGGTCCACGTTCGAATCACCGCTCCTCCGATCAAGCATCCCTGTTTCTACGGCATCGACATGGCGAGCAAGAACGAGCTTGCGGCGGCAGTCATGACGCTAGAAGAGTTGACCGCGCACATCGGGGCAACCTCCCTCGGGTTCTTGAGCGTGGATGGGGCGAGGTTAGCTGTCAACGATTCCACCGAAGGTTTTTGCACTGCCTGCTTCACGGGGGAGTACCCGCTGGAGATTCCGGATGGTCTTCAGAAGAACGCCTTCGGTGACCCTGTCGGAGAGCTTGAGACAGTGTCATCTGGTCAAGGCGTTCTGATATCCGAATAGAAAATGTTGATCATCCTTGATGGGATTCTCGGTTCTCCTGAATCAGATTCCTTGATTCGGCGAGTCGAGGGCTTTCAGCGGCTCGGCGAAGTTTCCACGCTTTGCCGTTTAACCGTGCCCGAGTGCGAAACTCCAGAAGCCATGTGGCTCGGACTTGCCCCGGAAGAGGGCCAGCTTCGGCAAGGGCCGCTGACCGTGTCGGCGCTAGGCTGGGATCCTCCAGAGCGTTCGCTGCACTTCCACCTTTCTTTGCTATCTTGCGGTGAGTCAATCAAGGCGCCTAACGAACTGCTATCACCCGAAGAGTTTGCGGTGATCAAATCAAAGCTCGACGTTTTGAAGACCAAAAAGTTGACAACGCTGGTCGGGCAGCAGTTCGATCATGGCCTGGTCTGGGAGCGAATGGGTGAACTCAGGACCTGCGATCCGTCCGAGATCATTTCCTTCGATGCGAGTCTTCCTGAAGGAGATTGTGACGCCGAGCTAAGGCGGTTTATTGATGACTCGGTGAACATCCTCCACGAAGAGGAGTTCAATCTGAGGCGTATCGATAAAGGTATCGATCCAGTAAATCTTGCGTGGCCGTGGGGGCACGGCTACCGACTGCCCGTAACAAACTTGGCCCTCCGTTACGGATTTCCGTACCGATACGAATCTTCTTCGTTTCGCCTTGCTGGTTTGGTACGGCTTGCCGGCTTCCGTCACGGTGAAATGGGACGATTCAAATCGGGGCTGCAAACTGAATTTCAAGCGATTCAGTACGATCCCGGCACGATAGTTCACCTTGACCCATGGCTAAAAATGCGCGAAAGGGAAGAGTTTGAAGAGATGGAGTACATCGCCGACAAGTGCGGGGCAAATCTTGTCGGTCGCCTGTTGGACCATGTTTTGGAGAATAGGCTGGAACTTCGACTCATTCTGCTCGGTGGTGCGCGGGGCCTAGGGACGACCTTTTCAGCTATCCCATCCAGTTCCGCACTTCCCTTAGATGAGCGATCACTATTCGAGACCCGAATACCCGGCGAACAGCTCCACGAGTTTGTTCGCCGGGCTCTTGCGTAGCACTCTATTAGAAGCGTTTTGTAATGCCAAAGAACGAGGTTGTGAAATCAAGAGTCGATCCTGATTCGGAACTCATCAGTGATCTCGTGGTGAGGTCCAAAAAGAGCCCATCGTTCAAACGGAAAGAGATTCGCGAAGTCGCCACGCTTCCGCGGTCGCCTGAACCTGAATAGCTACCGAAACCGATTTGAGTGCTCCAATTATTGTCACCTCTTGGCCAAAGATCGGCGAAGAGAGTGAAGTAGGTGGCTCGATCACCAGTCACGTTGAGTTCGCCAACACTGGCACCCCAGATGCTGGAGAAGTAGCCCTTCGCGTAGAGGTCGAGCATGTTGTAGCTGTTCAAGTTGCTACTCTCTTGGAATTGAAACGTCCCGTATCCAATAGCGATTGGATTTTGCGAGCCTCGGTTGAGGACGAACTCTGCTCCAAATCCGTATGTTGGCTGACTACTAGTTGAGGTCACCCCAAGGTTGGTCTCAGAATACGAGCTTGAACCAAAGTAGAGGCTTAGGAAGAGTCCGCGCTCGTTATCATTCTTGGACATCATTTCCAAGCGAGACGGTGCACCGAACTGGGCGACGGCGCATGTGGACAGGAGGGTCAAGGCGGCTGGGGTGATGAACCTGAGCGTCATTTCATTGCAATATACGGAGGCTTTATTGGGTGTCGTTGGTACATTCAGCGATAAACGTGATTAAGTTCCATCTCGTCTTTCCCAGCGAGATCGGTATAGTCGCCTTCTGGTATTCTCTTGCCGGTCGCGGACGCCGATGTCCGATCATGCTCCTGCGTAGTAATACTGGGACAAAAAGAGGATCAACAGTGGCAAAACAGGCCGAATACAAGATCACCGAAAGCGCAGCGGAGCTCGAAGAGCACCTGCGTGATATGCTTTTCATCAGGCTCTTCGAAGAGAAGTGCAACCGTGTTTACCGAGAGGGCAAAGCGGGTGGCTACATGCACGTTTATATCGGCATGGAGGCCCTCGCGGTCGGATGGATGAAAGCCATTCGCAAGGGTGAGGACTACGTCATCACTGCCTATCGAGATCACGCCCACGCACTCCTATTGGGGACCCCGCCTGAGGCTGTCCTCGGCGAAGTCATGGGACGTAAGTGCGGAACTGCCGGAGGAAAGGGCGGTTCGATGCACATCTACGATCCCAAGAACGGTTTTTACGGTGGCTGGGGAATCGTTGGTGGTCACATCCCTCTCGGAGCAGGCTTGGCTTTCGCCGCTCGTTACCGAGGCGAAGACAAGGTTTGTATCAACTTTATGGGCGATGGCGCGGCCAACCAGGGTGTCGTCTTCGAGACCTTGAACATGGCTTCGCTGTACGACCTCCCCTGCGTATTCGTCATCGAGAATAACGAGTTCGCGATGGGTACCCGGCTTGAGTACCACGCTGCCGATAAAGAGCTTTGGAAGCGCGGTCTGCCGTTCGACATCCGATCCGAAAGGCTTGACGGGATGGACGTTATCCAAATGAAGCGACAGGCGACCGAGATTGTAGAGTGGTGCCGCAAGGAGCAACGCCCAGCATGGATCGAGATCATGACGTATCGCTACTCTGGTCACGGAGCGGCCGACAACGACCGGCAGCTTTACCGAACCAAGGAAGAGGAAGAACTGGCTTGGACCCGTGATCCGATTGCTCGTCTGAAGAAGCAGATGATCTCCCTTGGCTACATGACGGACGAGAAGTACGAAGCAATTGAAGAGGAACTGAACAACGAAGTCGAGCGCATCTACGAGATCTGCGACGCATCGCCGTTCCCCGATCCTGATGAGGTTTACGACAACATTTACAGCGATATGACGCCGGAGAAGGGACACTAATGGCACTTGAAATGACCTACCGAGAGGCTCTTGCCAAGAGCATCGAAGAGGAAATGCAGAAAAACTCTGAGGTTTTCATCATGGGTGAAGACATCGGGCGATACCAGGGAACCTTCAAGGTCACTCGGGGATTCGTCGAGAAGTTCGGTTCGCGCTCCGCGAACTACAACTATCGAATACTCGATACCCCGATCACTGAGTGCGGTTTCACCGGAATCGGAATCGGTGCGGCCATGGCAGGACTTCGACCGATCGTTGAGTTTATGACCATGTCGTTCTCGATTTTGGCCCTTGATCAGATCATCAACCATGCGGCAAAGGTGCATTACATGACCAACGGCGAAGTAAAGTGCCCGATCGTGTTCCGAGGGCCAGGCGGGGCTGCCAAGCAGCTTTCGGCTCAGCACTCGCACAGCATGGACGGCTGGTACGCCCACGTTCCTGGCCTGAAGGTCGTTTGCCCGGCGACGGTTGCGGATGCTTACGGCATGATGAAATCGGCCATCGCCGACGACAACCCGGTCATCTTCTACGAGAACCCAGGTCTCTACACTGTCAAGGGCGAGATTCCTGACGACATCAACTACTCTGTGCCGATCGGCAAAGGGCAGATTCTTCGAGAAGGGAAAGACATTTCGCTTATCGGCTACTCGCGCATGACCCAGGTTCACTTGGCGGCGGCGGAGATGCTGGCGAAAGACGGAATCGACTGCGAAGTCGTCGACGTTCGCTCCCTGCTTCCTTTGGATACCGAGACCATCTACAACTCAGTTCGCAAGACGCACCGAGCAGTGGTGACTTACGAAGACTGGCGAAGCGGTGGCTTCGGCGGCGAGATTGTCTCACGAATTCAAGAGGATTGCTTCGACGATCTGGACGCTCCAGTCATCCGCGTCGGCGGCCTCAACGTCCCGATGCCCTACGCTCGAAACCTTGAGCTGCTTTGCATCCCGTCCGAAGAAGACGTGATTGCGGCGGTTCATAAGATTCGTTAATCTAGCCGATCAACTCAAAAAACCCGCATATAGTTGGTATGCGGGTTTATTGTTTATCTCTACCAAATTATTGTTAAATGTGATCCATTAACGCTAAAATGAAAGTGCAATGGCGGAACTCCGAACATTTCTTGAAATTCCCTACGACCAGCTCGAAGAGCTCAACCTCGAGGCAAAGAAGAAGCAGCTTGACCGAGTGCCGGTCACTGAACTCGAGAAGCATTACCTCGCCTACCTCGCAAAGGAGAAGGCAATCAAGGCTGTCACTGTGTGCTTTAGCGACCTTGAGGGCCGATTCCACATGCTTGATTACGACAAGAAGTTCCTCCTTTCAAGCTACGACAACCTCACCTTCGACGGGTCGTCCATTAGAGGTTTCAGCGTCGTCAGTGAGTCCGATCTCCGCCTTGCCATCGATTGGGGCTCTTTCCGATGGCTTCCTTCCGACGTTTTTGGGCCTGGAAAGGTTATCGTTTTTGGATTGATCCAAGACCGAGAAGGGAAGCCGTACGGCTCCGACTTCCGAGGTCTACTCAAGGAGTACGCCGATGAGCAGGTCGCAAAGAAGGGTTGGCACTTCAACCTCGCAGTCGAAGTCGAAGGTTTTCTCTTCGAAGGTCTGAACGCCGAGCAGAACTTCGCATCCTCAGAAGGTTTCAAGGTCGTATCTAGCGGCGGCTACTACCACTCGCTCCCGAACGACAAGCTTCGAACATTTATCGACCGCCTCGCCGAAGCCCAGCGAGCGCTTGGATTCGAAAACGAAAAGGACCACCCTGAAGTTGCTCCAAGCCAATTCGAACTGAACTACAAGTACAGCGACGCGGTTATTGCGGCAGACCAAATTCAGCTCTACAAACTCACGGCAAGGCAGATTGCCAGCACCATGGGCTTGACCGCTAGCTTCCTTCCCAAGCCAATGGTCGGAATCAACGGTAGCGGAATGCACACCAACATGTCGATCTCGGATAAGAGCGGGAAGAACCTGTTTCACGATCCTACGGGAGAGGACGGCCTTAGCCCGATGGCGATCGAATTCGTCGACCGAATCCTAAACAGTGCGAACGATATCTGCTTGATCCTCAACGCGAGCGTCAACTCATACCGACGGTTGGACCCTCACTACGAGGCTCCTAACCAGATTAAGTCGAGTGCGGTTGACCGAACGTCCATGATCCGAATTCCTCTTGGCAACGCCAAGTCGGCTCGTGTCGAGTGCCGAACTGTCGCCCCTGATGCCAACGCGTACCTCGCGTTCTACACCCTTCTCCGAACCGGACTGGAGGGTCCAATGACCGAGAAGATCACGAGCGAGACTCGACGAACCCGAACCCGCTTCCTACCCGACAATATCTACGATGCAATTCGGCACATGAAGTCCTCGGTGTTTATGTCCGAACTTCTTGGTGAGGACAACAAGGAGAAGTACATTGACCGAAAGCTCGCTGCCGCTGAACGAAGCCCGAAGGAACTCGGAACTCGAGTCAAGACAGGTGAGATCATCTATCACCACGAAGTCACCAACCAGTTCCTCTGGGGCAAGTTCTAAAGAAGAGGTAGGGGAGTCCCCGTCCACTTCCGAAGAGCCTCGTACGCTTCGTACGAGGCTCTCTTGTTTTGATTCGAACTCAGTGTTTTGAACGTAAGACCAGAACCGCCCCGTTGCTGTATCCTCCCGATTCAAGCGGCATCAGGTGATCAAGTTCCCAACCCTCAATCGCCCAGTGATTCAGCCTCGCCTCGGCTTCCTCTAAGATTGATTCAATGGATTGAAAGGAGCCCTTTCGAATGAGTTCGATCTTGTAGGTGTACATCAACTCGGTTTACGTGGCAGTGTTAAAACGGGTTTCAAACTCAGCAATTAGCGCAACCCAAAGGTATACTTTCTCATCGGCGGATAACGCCAAATTGTCATTTTTGACAAGGAACCAAGAGCGAATGCCTGGCACAGGAAAAGTCATCCAAGTTTTAGGTCCAGTTGTGGACTGCCGTTTCACCTCCGGTCAACTCCCACGGATTTACAACGCCGTCACGATCACCGACGCAGCTCGCGGAGTGGATATCACCTGCGAAGTCGCCCAACACCTTGGCGATGACCTCGTGCGAACCATTGCGCTCGCTTCCACCGACGGACTTGTCCGCGGTATGGAAGTTGTGGACACCGGTGCCGCAATTCAGGTTCCTGTCGGAAACGACACTCTGGGCCGAGTTTTCAACCTGCTCGGAAAGCCGATCGATAACGGTCCTGCCGTTGACGACGCACCTCGTCTTCCGATTCACCGCAAGCCGCCGACCTTTGAAGAGCAGTCAACCAAGATCGAGCTTCTTCCTACCGGACTCAAAGTTGTTGACCTCCTGATCCCATTTAACAAGGGTGGAAAGATCGGTCTCTTCGGTGGTGCTGGTCTCGGAAAGACGGTTACTATCCAAGAACTCATCCGAAACATTGCTGTTGAAGCATCCGGTGTTTCGATGTTCGCTGGCGTTGGCGAGCGGACTCGTGAAGGAAACGACCTTTGGCTCGAAATGAAGGAAGCCAAGTTCAAGGACAAAGACGGTACTGAGAAGTCTGTTCTTGACAAGACGGCAATGGTCTTCGGTCAGATGAACGAACCACCCGGAGCACGACTTCGAGTTGCTCTGACCGCTCTCACCATGGCAGAGTACTTCCGCGATGAAGTCGGATCCGACGTTCTCATCTTCGTTGACAACATTTTCCGATTCGTCCAAGCAGGTTCCGAGGTTTCGGCGCTTCTCGGTCGAATGCCTTCCGCGGTTGGTTACCAGCCTACGCTGGCTACCGAAATGGGACTTCTTCAAGAGCGAATTACCTCGACCACCAAGGGATCGGTTACCTCGGTTCAGGCGGTCTACGTTCCTGCTGACGACCCCTCTGACCCTGCTCCGGCAACGACCTTCTCGCACCTTGACGCATACGTCTACCTCGAGCGATCGATCGCTTCGAAAGGTCTCTTCCCGGCGGTTGACCCGCTGGCTTCGACCTCGAAGAACCTCGATCCACGCGTCGTGGGTGAAGAGCACTACGAAGTCGCTCAGCGAGTTCAGCGAACTCTTCAACGATACAAAGAACTTCAGGACATTATCGCGATTCTTGGTATCGACGAACTTTCCGACGACGACAAGCAGCTGGTTGGTCGAGCGCGAAAGCTCGAGCGATTCCTTTCGCAGCCGTTCTTCGTTGCTGAGCAGTTCACCGGAAACGCTGGTCGATATGTATCGATCCAAGAGACCGTTTCTTCCTTCAAGGAAATCGTTGACGGAAACCTCGATCACTACCCAGAGCAGGCATTCTTGTACTGTGGCGGACTCGACGACGTCCACGAGAAAGCTAAGAAGCTCATGGCCGCTAGCTAAGTATCGTCATGGCAAGCACATTTGAACTGTCAGTCGTTGCTCCCGACCGCGAGGTCGTCGCGGCAAACTCCACCTCGGTCATCGCGCCCGGGGTGGATGGATACTTTGGCGTCTGGGCTGGCCACGTTCCTGTGGTCTCTGCTCTGAAGCCGGGAATTCTCGAATTTCTTGACGAAAACGGAAATCGTAACCACGTTTATGTCGGTGGCGGCTTCGTTCAGGTTGATTCTTCGAAAGTCACCGTTCTTGCCGATGAAGCCCGACTTGCTTCTGACCTAGATGTCAGCGAGGCCGAGAAGGTTCTCGAGGAAGCTAGAAAGGCTCTCCGTGGCGAAGATTCAACGGTTCCTTCCGAAGACGCCGTCATGGAAATCGAGCGAGCAACTGCTCGTATTCGAGCAGCGAAAGCTGGAAAGTAAACATCTTCTCCAACATAAACAGAAAAGCGAGCAGTTGCTCGCTTTTTTGTTGTGAGCAGTAAGTGCCTTATCGCTTGCGTCGTCTTAGTAACGCGGCGACTCCCAATCCAACCACTGCCATCGTGCCTGGTTCCGGAACGACTTCAAACGAATACGTCCTAAACTGACCAGCTGCAATCGTCCCGCTTCCAGCACTCAATCCATTGAGGTTCAGATTATAGGCACCATAGTTCAGCGAGTCGACCCCCGGCAGAGCGAAGCCATCGCCAAAGGTGCTTTGGAAACTCCCAATCACCAAGACGTATTTGTTATGTGCGAGCCCCGCGGCTGTGATCGAGCTCAGCAAATCGGTGCCGCTATCGTCGTCCTCAAAGAGTTTTGTTCCTGAAGCCGTGTAGAGCGCTATGTGCGTATCACTGATCCCAGTGCTTCCGTTGGTGTCAAACGTCAACGAGTTTGGGTTGAAGAACTGACCCAAATCAGCAACGTGAGAAATCGAGTTGCTGTAGTTGAACGAAACGTTACTCCAGCTGGCCTGAATCGTACTTGGAACAAAGCCGTGCTGGAACGCTTCGAAATTCACAGATGCCCCACCTTGGAACCAGAACAGCCCGTTTGTCGAGGAATTCACATCGACGGGTGCCGTGTAGGAACCATTCCCGGATGGGGTGAGAGAATAGCCAGATCCGACGCCGGTTCCGGTCACATTCCACAATGAATCACTTTCCCAGGTATCGCCTGCAACGCTCGTCAATCTACCGCTAAAATCGAGTGATGTGAAAATGGTGCTCGGACCCGAGTATGTGCGAGTGAAGTCACCATTGGTGGGATTCCCCAAGTTTCCGAACGAGTTAAGGGGACCGGTTGCCGCAGCATTAAATTGGGCATTTGCCGCAGAGGAGAGTAAAGCCACCGTGGCGGCCGAAATAGGTAAGTTGAGCCTCTTCATTGAAAACCTTTCAAACGACTTGAAGTTTCAGTTTAGCACAGGCTACTTGGGTTGCCGGCGTAGCAATCGCGCCGACTCGCTACCAGGTTTCTGCGCGGCTCGAAGAAGGATGAACTCATCTCCATATTCAACTATCGGCTCCGTCATCGGAGACATCGAATCCCACGACGCCGCAGCGTACCGATCAATGACTGTGCGAGCCAGCAAAAGCTTGTCCCTCTCGACCGGCAGGGTTGAAAGGTCGGGGACTCCTACCTTCTGCAGGCCACGCACGACAAAGGTCAGATCATCTTGCTGGGTCACGATGACATGATCATCGAACGCGGTTGCCTGGTGCTTGCGGTTCAGAAACTCTTGAAACTCGGTTACTGACCATAGGCGGTCCGCCACCATATCCAGAATTCCCACCGCTCCAACCTGATGCGCCAGTGCACCAGCCACATGAACACAGAACTGAAGATGCTTCTTGGAGTCGAGCTTCGATTCGCTTGAATATTGCACTCGAATGGCGCTTCCGGATAGTTCAAATGCATCTCGGTATTCGCTGCGATTGACAATCTCCGCATTCTTGTTCTTACTCGATAGAATCAGACCGATCTTGAACCGAATATCGGAGAAAAGAAGCCCTTCGGTGGGTCCGATGCCAGGGCTCTGCATCACCGCCGCCATCGTCTCGGTCAGGTCAGGGAGTTTGGTGTCAGGACTGAGCACCCAATACTCGACGTGAGCCAGGTACTTGCCTTTTTGATTATTGAGGTAACGGGCAAGGACAATTCCGAGTGCAACAAAAACTGCGGTGATAAAGAAGCCTGCTGGAGTCAAGGCCCGACACCACTCGTCCACCGCACCGCCGCCTGAATCTCCGGAGTATCCAGTGCCGAGTAGCAGTACCGGCAGATTCCTGCCTCATTCACATCCGGCCGGCAACAAAGGAAGCAAGAATCCATCTTGCGCCGAAACATCACCATCTCCCGGTTGCCCAGCGCGTACAGCAACTGATTCCGCGGAATTCCTTCTGGGTTCAGTCGTGTCATCACAATAGTTTACTGTGCAAAAGAAAACGCCCTCGCATGAAATGCGAGGGCGTTTTGGAACGATGTTCAGATTAACCGTTCAAAGCTTCGGCACCACCAACAACCTCCAAGATTTCCTTGGTGATCGTGGCTTGGCGCTCGCGGTTGGCTTTGAGCGTAAGAGTGTGGATCAACTTTCCGGCGGAGTCGGTCGCGGCGGTCATGGCACTCATTCGAGCTCCGAATTCCGAAGCGGTGGACTCCAACATCGACTGCCAAACCAGAGTTTGGAAGTAGCGGGGAAGGAGGATGTCGAGAACGACGTCGGCAGATGGCTCGAAAGCTACCTCGCCACCGGCTGCGTCTTCAGCAGCAGGAGCTTCGATGGGTAGCAATTGAACCGTCATCGGAATCTGTTTTACTGCGGAGATGAACTTGGAGTAAATAACCCAAACTGCATCGACTTCACCCGATTCAAACATCGTTCGAGCCTTCTTGGTGATTGCAATGGCATCTTCAAGCCGTGCACCCGCCGACGGAGCCGAGAAGGTCTCGACCATGTCGTATCCGCGCTTAGCAAAGAAGATGTTCGCCTTCTTTCCGTAACCAAGAATCTTGACGCCTTTGCCTTCGTTTTGCTTTGCAAACTCAGTTCCTTTTCGGAGAATCGAGGTGTTAAAGCCGCCAGCAAGACCTCGGTCGGAAGTCATCACGATCACAAGGATATTCTGAACTTCCCGGTTGGTCAACAAAGAGTGCGGTGGCAGGGTGCCCGACGCCGACATGCTGGTCATGATGTCCTTGAGCTTGTCGGCGTAAGGTCGAGCCTCGAGCACGCGATCCGTCGCCTTCTTCAGGCGCGCGGCGGCAACCAGCTTCATCGCTTTCGTGATTTGCTGGATGTTCTTTGCGGCGCGGATGCGCTGACGAATCTGCTTGAGCGTTGCCATTTATTTTCCGAAAGATGCTGCGAACTCGTGAATTCCAGCCTTGAGCTGTTCTTCAATTTCCTTCGAGATTGCCTTGGTGCTTCGAATTGACTCAACGACCTGGCTGTACTTCTCGTGCATAAACTTGAGAAGACCGGCTTCGAAGGACTTAACCTGTTCGTTGGACAATTCGTCAAGAACTCCCTGCGAACCGGCAAAGATCGCAATCACCTGGTCAACAACGTTGACTGGCGAAACGAGATCCTGCTTCAAAAGCTCGGTGAGGCGCTGGCCTCGGATGAGCTGGAGCTGGGTCGATCGGTCAAGGTCAGAAGCGAACTGCGCGAAAGCAGCAACGTCACGGTACTGAGCCATTTCGAGCTTCAGCTTTCCGGCAACTGCCTTCATGGCCTTAATCTGTGCGTTTCCACCAACACGGCTAACCGAGATACCAACGTTAATTGCCGGGCGAACGCCAGCAAAGAAGAGGTCGGGCTCAAGGTAGATCTGACCGTCGGTAATCGAAATCACGTTGGTCGGAATGTACGCGGAAACGTCACCGGATTGGGTTTCGATGATCGGCAGTGCCGTCAGCGATCCGCCACCACGGGCATCGGAAACCTTAGCAGCTCGCTCCAGAAGGCGTGAGTGAAGGTAGAAGACGTCTCCCGGATACGCTTCTCGTCCTGGCGGGCGTCGAAGAAGGAGCGAAACCGCACGATAAGCTTGAGCTTGCTTGGTGAGGTCATCGTAGATGACCAGAGCGTGCATGCCGTTGTCTCGGTAGAACTCACCGATTGCCGCACCGGCGAACGGAGCGAGGTACTGCTCAGCGTTCGAGTCCGAAGCGGAAGCAAGAACGATGGTGGTGTATTCCAGAGCGCCGTTCTCTTCGAGGGTCTTTACAACTCGGGCAACGTTGGAAGCCTTTTGGCCGCAAGCAACGTAGATGCAGTAAACCGGCGAACCGCCTGGCTCGTGGGTCGACTTCTGGTTGATAATCGTGTCGATACAGATCGCGGTCTTACCGGTCTGTCGGTCGCCGATAACGAGTTCTCGCTGTCCTCGTCCGACGGGAATCATGGCGTCGATAGCCTTGATACCGGTCTGAAGTGGTTCGGTAACTGGTTGTCGATCGACAACGCCAGGAGCCATGGTCTCGAGTCGCTGGAAGGTGTCGGTAACGATCGGACCCTTGTTATCGATGGGCTGACCCAGCGCGTTGACAACGCGACCAAGAAGAGCCTTTCCGGTAGGAACCTGGATGATCTTTCCGGTTTCCTTAACGGGGTCGCCTTCCATGATCGAGGTGTCGTCGCCGATAAGAACGGCACCGACCGAATCCTCTTCGAGGTTGAGCGCAAGTCCAACGACGCCGTTAGGGAACTCAAGGAGCTCACCCATTTGGCAGTCAGGAAGTCCATGAACACGAGCGATACCGTCTCCAACTTGGATAACGGTACCAACGTGGTCGGTCTTCGCAGACTTGTCGAATGACTCAAGTTGCTTGCGGAGGATGTCTGTAATCTCTTCTGGTCGAATGGCCATGTTCTTTATGCCTGTTTCAGGTTGTCCTGTCGGAGCGATTCTCGGATTCGCTTGAGCGAGCCCTTGACGCTACCGTCAATGACGAAATTGTCGTATGCCACTTTCACACCACCAACGAGGGTGGGATCAACGGCAAATTCTGGTTCGGACTTGCGTCCGAGTTTTGCGCTTACTTTCTCGACGATCTGCTTCTTCTCGCTATCGGTGAGTTCGATTGCACTGGTCACAATAATGTGAACAATGCCTTCGTCGGCCCGGCGGAGAGTTGTGAACTCGTCGCTGATCGTAAGAAGCTCTTCTTCGCGCCGCTTTTCGAGCATCAGCTTGACGAGGTTGCTTGTGAGAGCAGTTACCTTTTCGCCAAGTGCTTTTTCAAAAAGCGAGATCTTCTCATCTCGTCCCCGATTGGGGCTGAGAAGAAAAGCGCGGAGGTCACCGTTATCGGTGAGAGCGGACTGAATGCCCGCCAGATCTGCGCCGACGACATCGACGGATTTAGCGTTTTTCGCAGCTTCAAATACTGCTTGGGCGTACCGTTTTGCGACGCGATCTCCAGCCACGTTAAGCCTTCACCTCAAGATCGGCGATGAAATCAGCGATCAGCTTTCGGTTAGCTGCGGTGTCCATATTTGCGCCAACGACTTTCTCGGCTGCGGTGAGCGAGAGGTCGGTAACGTGGGTTCGCAGTTCGCCGAGAACTTTTGCTTTCTCAGATGCGATCTCTTCTTGGGCTTGCTTGACAAGTGCATCGGACTTAGCCGCTGCCTCTGCCATGAGGCTCTGTCGAAGTGATTGTGCTTCCTTGATCTGAGCGTTGATTTTCTCGCGAGCTTCTGCCTCGGTACTAGCGATTCTTTTCTCGTAGTCACCCTTCATAGTCGTCATCTCATTTCGGAGAGTTTCGACTTCTGAAAAGGTCGTTTCAAGATTAGTGTTTCGCTCATCAATGGCGGCGGTGAGGGGCTTCACGAAGAAAGACTCAATGACCGGGAACAGCGCAATAAATACGCCGATCGAGCCAATCGTCTTTCCAAATTCAATCGTGATTGGTTGATGAACCGTCAGATTTGCGTTGTTGGCAACGACGCCAAGAACCGCAATGACGAGACCACCAACAATCTTCACGATTGCTGGAATTCCCTTTGATTGAGTGTGTTCTGCCATGAGGTAGTTTTGCCCTTCGCTCAGCTTTGATGCTAAGCGAAGGGCTGCTGGTTGTTAACCGCCGATGAGGCTCTTGCCAAGGAACAAGGTCAAGAGGAAGATCAGCTCGACAAACGCCATAGCGATGAGCATAACTGTTTGTAGCTTGCCGATTGCTTCTGGTTGTCGGGACATGCCCTGCATCGCGCCGTAGCCGATGAGTCCAAGGCCAATGGCGACTCCGAGCATTGCAATTCCGTATCCAATGAAGTTGTACATGTGTTGTTTACCTTTCTTTCAGTGACAAAAAATCGTCAGTGTGCTCCAGCTGCCTCGTGACCATGGTCGTCATGTTCGTGGTGCGTTACAAGTGATATGTAAACGCACGTGAGGAGGCTGAAGATCATGGCTTGTACTAAGCAGGTTAAGAGCTTAATGGGTACAAGAAGAGTTCCCGCAGGAACCCAGGACATGTGGAAGACACCACCAACAACCGTGGAAATTGCTTCGGCTGCTTGGTGACCACCATCAATGTTTCCGAAAACTCGGAGGCTAAGAGACAAATTCTTCATGATCTCGGAGACAAGCTCGATCATGAAGAGCATTCCTGAGATGAGAACGAGAACTCCGGTCATCTTCGGTCCGGCGAAGTGCTTGAAGTGCCCGAGAACTCCGTTAGACTTGATCCCCTGGTACTGAACGTATCCAATGGAGATGAGTGCCATTCCCAAGTTGAAGCTCAGGTCAGCGGTCGGGGCGTGGGTGAAGAAAAGCGAGAAGATGTTGGAAACGAAAATGACCAGCCAGAACGTTGCAATGAACGGAATGAACTGCCGCCCCTTTGCTCCAATGGTTCCAACGACCATGTTCTCTAGGAAAAGATAAAGCTGCTCAGAGGCGCCGGCAAGATAGCCCTTAAAGACTCGACCCGTGAAACCTTTCTTCGCGATCGAAAGTAGTGTGAATAGGACAATGAGAACTAGAGCAAGGTAGCCGAAAACATTGACGAAATCTGCACCGTGGTGCGCTTCGCCACCCTCCGTAGAGGCTATCAGCGTGCTCGATAGATTAAGAATGTCCATTGTTCGGGTCAGCCGCATTGCCACGTGAAAGTGCCCACGCGACGACCCAGGAGTATACCAGCACCAATCCGATCAAAAAGCAACTCTGAGTTCTTAAATCTTCCTCTCTTAACCAAAGCCCTAACAGTAAGAAAAACGGAACTTTGAATCCAAGCACAATGAAAAATGAAGTCAGCGCAGGTAGCGTTTTTGCTTCATTCACGACCATGCTGGAGAGCATTTTGATCGCCATCCACGTTCCGTATAAGTAGATTCCCGTTAACAAAAAGCCGAGAATTGCCAGCAGAGCTCCGAGGGTCGGGAGAACCATCGTAGCAGCGACCAATCCCAATCCGCAAGCGACCTTAAACCACCACGGTGCGAACTTCATTGCCGGGTTCGAGTCGCAACAAAGTAGGCCCCAATGAGGCCCAGGATCATACCAACCAATCCACATACGCTGACCCAGATCGGGTTTCCAGTCTGATTTTTCAGCACGACTCCGATGATGCCTCCGACGAGCGGCACCCCGAGAATGGTGTAAGCGATTGAGATTCCCGCTCCGAGTCCCTGGTTGGAGTCTTGCGCGATCCGGTTCTCCCTGGCCGCTTCCGCTTGTTGGGCAGTGCGTTTGTTCTTCAAAGCATCGGCCTTGGCACTCAACTCAAGAAGCTTGGCATGGTCAGGGTCTTCTGGGATTGGGATCGTCGCCGAGTCCAGAATTTCGGCCAGTTTTTCGTCTGCGTCAGAGAGGTCAACTTTTAGCTTGTCTCGAACTGCTTCAAGCCGGCTGGCGACCTCATTATCAGACGGCAATCGTGTGTCTTCATCAGCCATATAGAAGAAGTGTAGCCCGTCCTAAGGATTCTGAACTGGAACCTGCTTGAGTTCTTGCTTTTGAACTGGGAACGGCTCGATGGCAGGGCGGCGTCGGTCTAATGAGTCGATGACTCGGTTGACGATGGGACCAACCCAGTCAACTTCGGCAAGCGGTTTCAGCACAACAATCAGCAGAGAAACAACAACGGTTGCCCCCAGGACGGTTCCGAGCCCTGTCCACAGACCCGCGACGAGTCGCTTGCCAAAATGGGTCTGGCTCTCGACGAACTCCCGAAGGAGTTTGTTCTGGGTCTCCACCTGCGTGGTGAGCCTTTCGATGGCATCTTGGAGTTCGGGCTTCTGCTCTTCCACGGTGATAGGGACGTTGAGGTCACGACTTTCGTTGCGCATTCGCGAACTAGGCGTGTCGGAGTAAGATCAACAAATGATCACAGTGGCAATTTTGGCGATGACGATTCGGCTTTGGGAAGGCGATGCCCCATATGCGACGGGCAAGTGAGAAAACGATGTACCCACTCTCACTGCGTTCCTGCCCGAGAAACCCTCGAAGTCTGCAATCGTTATTTGTCCAGGCGGTGCCTATTGGGTACTTGCCGACCACGAAGGGAAGGACTATGCAGAGTATCTCGCCATGCATGGTATTGCCGCGTATGTACTTCGCTACCGGCTGGGGCAGTACGGTTACCGACATCCTTCGATGCTCGCTGATGCTCAACGGGCGATCCGGAAGGTTCGGTCACTCGGCTACGCCAATGTCGGAATCATGGGTTCATCGGCGGGTGGACACTTGGCGGGCACTGCGAGCGTGCACTCTGGAGTCGAGGCTTACGCTCCGGGTGATGAGACCGACAACCTGAGCCGTCGTCCCGATTTCGGAATTCTGTGTTATCCGGTGACTTCTTTTGACAAGCCCTTCGGGCATGACTTTTCGGGCAAGCAACTTCTCGGTGAAAAGCCTGATCCTAAGTTGGTGGAAATGATGAACCTCCCCAAACAGGTCACTAAAGACACCCCGCCGTGTTTCCTCTGGCATACCCAAGAGGATGACGGAGTTCCACCTCAAAACTCCGAGCTGTTCGCGGCTGCGATGCGAAAGGTAGGCGTTGAGTGCGAGTACCACGTGTTCGCAAAAGGAAAACACGGAATCGGGCTGACCGATAAAGCTCCGTACAAAAACGCCCACCCGTGGGCGAGCAACCTGATCTTCTGGTTGCAACAGCACGGATGGGCTCCGAAGTAGGTTCAGTGGCTAGTTACTTCTTAACCTTCGTAAAGGTCATGGTGACTGCCTCACCTTTGTGATCCTTTCCGATGAAGGTCGCGGTATCACCCTCGATCTTTACGGTTCCTGTTGTCGCCTTACCTTTTGCCTCTTCCATTGCTTTCTTTGCCGGCTCAACCATCGGTTTGAAAGCCGCAGGTATTTGGCTGTCATCAAAAGTCGAGTTCACTGTTGTCATCGAAAGCTCTTCGCCCTTCAGCGTGTAGTTGCCATCAGTTGTGATCGAAACATTAACTCCACCTTGACCGGCTTTGATGTCCATCTTGAAAGTGTTGGAAGTAAAGTTGGCAGTCGCAGTAGCACCGGGGGGCAGCTTATCATTGGTTACCGTCCAGTCGCCCGCAAGCGACGGACCGCCACAGCCAAGGAGAGCTAGGGCGAAAAGAGAAGAGGCGGCTAGGATAGGTCGCATGAAGAGGTTATACACGTTTTTCATTGTGCCGGTTGCTACTCGTTCATCACAAGGTAGTAGCCAACATCTTTGCCGTGATGATTTCCCCAGCCCGTAACGATCACCCTTTTGCCCACATGCGCAATACCGTTAACACTCTCAAAAGTCCACCCTCTTGCCACCGAGTCTAGCCGGATCACCTTTTTGCCGTGCCAGAGCACTGCATCATTCCCGCAGTAGCCCCCGATGTACACACCGTCCTCGGAAACACATTTTGCCACTGCCGTATCGCGTCCCAAGTTTGATAAATAGAAGATTTGTCCGTTCTTCCAATACACCGCATTGCTCGAAGCTTCTCCGGATACGCTTCCCACGATCATCGATCCGTCACCACTGACATCATTGGCAGCCGAATCGGTGTGGTTCCGTCCCATGGGAAGGAGTTCCGACAAACGAAAATCTGTTCTGAATGCACGCGTCGTCGTGTCGGCCGTGCTGATCCCGCACGCCACTTTCCCGTTGGCACTCACCGCGAGGGCGATGCTACTGGTGTTTTCAGCCGGCGTCGGGATTTCGGTCATGCCCTTCCCCTTTCGCCACACAAATGCTCGGTTGAAGGTATCCGCTTGACTGTATCCAACAACGAGGCTCCCATCGGCACTCACGTCATAAGCGAACGAATCGATATCCCCTTCCAGTTTCCCCAGCAGTTGAAATCCCCCTGCCTTATTGTATCGATAAGCCTCTTTCGCCTTACCGACAACAATGCTTCCGTCCTGGCTAGTTGACTGAACGTAGACATCCAAAACAGACTGATCTGGGCTTGGCTTGAATTTTGAAATCTCACTTCCGCGCCAGACAAATGCATTTCCTGGGGCGAACTGCCCGACGACAACCCGACCATCACCACTCAGAGCATAGGGATGAGGCTGCGGAGTCGCGGGATAGCTCGGAAGTTGCGTGACTCGCACGACTTTAAGAGCTAGGAGCGAAAGAATCATAAGAGTATTGTTGGCGTGAACCAAGCTAAACTTGTAACAGTGGATTGGATTTCGGCGGTTTCTGAGCTTGGTTTGAGTCTGTCGCCCGAACAAATCACCATGTTCTCGGTCTTTGAAGGTGACCTCTACGACCGAAATCAGGTGATGAATCTGACCAGGGTGCCGCAGTCCGAGTGCGGAATGAGGCACTTCCTTGATTCACTCCTTTTATCCCCGCTCATAGGAGACGGACAGCGAGTCGTGGACATTGGGTGCGGCCCTGGTTTTCCCTCATGGCCACTTGCATGTGCCCGTCCCGACCTGAATGTGACGGCCCTTGACTCGAGCGGGAAAATGCTCGGGTTTTTGGCGCGGCACCCTCTACCAAACCTAGAGATCGTCAACGACCGAGCCGAAAGTTGGGGGCGACGAGAGAAGTTTGATGTGGCAACCGGACGCGCAGTAGCTCCGCTCGGAATTCAACTGGAGTTATCCGCCACCGTCGTGAGGATCGGCGGTTTAGTGATTCCGATGCGGACACCAAACGAACACTTTGAACTCACTTCACTTCAGGAGCTAGGGCTAGAACTGGTCAGTGTCGAAACCCAAAAACTCCCTGGCACCGACATTGAGCGAGTCTTTCCGATCTATAAAAAAAATCGCCGCCACACCGCGCAAGTTTCCGCGCGACTGGGCGACGATTCGTAAAAAGCCGCTATCGTAACCCCCGCATCTAGCCGGGGTTACGCTTAGACTCTCCGCAATTGCAACTCAACGTTGCCGGTGACTGCGCTGACGTCAATCGTGCCGGTTCCATCGCCAAGCCGACCAGTCACCCGTTGATCGTTCTGCGCCCGATCAGTGAGTTCGATATCTGTCGAAGTGACCCCACGTAGGGTCGTCAGAGCAACGCGAGCATCAGATCCATCAGCCACTTGAACATGCGCGTTACCACTCACGGTTCGAACATTTACAGTTCCCGAGACTGGTTCGATTAGATCAACGGTGACGTTTCCGGAAACTGCCTCAGCCGCAATCGTTTTACCTTTGCTGCTCAAAATCGCGATATTCCCACTGGAGCAACGCAAGTTCATGTTGGCGTCACACTCTCGAATACTGACGTCGCCCGACTTGTTCTCTATGTAGAGGTTCGGCGAAGTTGCGCTTTCCACGGAGACATTTCCCGCTGAAACGATGATCTCGACGACCCCGCTAACACCCCGAACGTCGACGCCTCCATCGGTACTCTTGATTCGGCACGAGTTCTTGGTATCCCGAACGACAACATCGCCTGTATCTGACTTAATATCTACCGCCGGCGTGGCCGCGACATGGATCTCAATGTCAACTTCAAGTCCGCTGACTTGGGGTTGTCGGATGACGACTCCGTGATCAGATCCCTCAACTACGAGCGTATATACATCAGCCTTCGCCTTTGCATCCTCAATCGTCGCCCCACGAACCTTTGCTTTCGCGACGACATACGACTCAACCGAATCCGAGACAATTGTCACGTCTCCGCAACCATTTTCAACCGAAAGGCTTTGGCCATCGGTGATGGTAAAAGGAAGTCTCAGCTCGCGAGTGGCGGTACTGAAAAGCCATCCAACGTCGAATCGACCTTTACTAACATCTTTGAGACCCGCCTTCAGAGCATCTAGTCCCTTCTTTGCCGATGACCGAGCACCTTCCGAGACTTCGTTCCAGTCGATTTTCTCGGTGACTTCTTTGCCCAGTTTTTCGATCGAGTCAATGATGTTCTTGAATGGGTCTCTCGCCCGAGCATCCGTTGCGTACTCAGTAGCTCCGGCACTCTCGTATGCCTCCTGTGGCGGTGGAGGTGGAATCTCGCCACCCTGAGACGCCGACGTATAGAAGGCGTCGATCAGGTCCGCGGCATCCTCGGGCGATAACTTGCCCTCGGCCACCAATTTGTTAATGCGCTTAATTTCCTCTTTCAACTCAAAACCCCCAGTTTCTTTTTTGCTTCGTCGGCGGTGATTTCGCCTTTCTCAAGCTGTTCCAAAATCTTCTTACGCTTGTCGGCGTTCTTGTCGGTGCGCTCCCTTGCCTCAATAGGGCTTAAGTTCAGCGCACCAAGCAAAGTGTCGAGCCTTGCCCGGGCCGTGGGATAGCTGATTCCTAGTTCTCGCTCCACGCCGTTGAGCATGCCACGACATCGGAGAAAAACTTCGAGGAAATCGAGCATCTCGGTATCGAGTTTCGCATAGCGTGGGATCTCAAAGTTCCCTCGAATCGTGATTCCGGTTTCTTCGCTGGTCAACTCGCTGATATACAGCTCGCCGCCGCTGACGGGATCCTTGTGAGGAATTCTGTGCATTCGATTTCGCTCCATATGTGCCTTTTTACATCCATATCGTCGGATGCGTTGCGCTCAACTTGATTGTTTGATGATGATTTTATTGATAAGTTCGCTTGGTAGACTAAGAATTATGAAATCTTCACTTGAGATTTTGAAGGAAAGAATGGGCGATGTGAACGCTCTTGGAGCGGCGATGGCGATGATGGACTGGGACCAACAGACCTACATGCCACGGGGCGGAGCCGAGGCGAGAGCCAACCACCTCGAGTGTCTCTCAAAAATGCACCACGACATCTTCATCGCCGATGAGACTCGAAAAGCTCTTGAGGGAGCTAAGGCTGAAGCTTCGAGCGAAGACGACGTTGCCCTTCTGCGAGTCATCGGTCGTGACCTTGATCTCGCGACGAAACTCCCTTCCGAACTCGTCGCCCGAAAGACCAAGCTCTCGGCAATTGCTCACGAAGAATGGGTTCGGGCCAGAACTCAGGATGATTTTGAAGGATTCGCTCCGACGCTTGAACAGATGTTCGAGATCGTGAAGGAAGAAGCACACCACCTCGGCTTTACCGATCACATCTACGACGCCGTCACCGACCAGTACGAGGAGGGCGCCACCGCCGCCGACTGGAAGAAGATGTTCGAAGCGATCAAGGGTCCACAAGTCGAATTGGTCAAAGCAATCCAGGCAACGGGTCCGGTTGATGACTCTCGCCTGTATGGCGAATGGGACAGGCAAAAGCAGTCCCAATTCACCGAGATGATTGTTTCCAAGATTGGATTCGATTTCAACCGAGGTCGCCAAGACACCGCTCCTCACCCGTTCTGCACGGGTTGGTCCGTCGGAGACATCCGCCTCACCACCCGCTATAAGCCGTACCTCGGATCGGCGATCTTCGGTTCACTCCACGAAGCTGGACACGGGATGTACGAGCAAGGTTCGCCCGCCGCTTGGGATCTCACCTCGCTCGCCGGTGGAGTCTCGCTCGGACTTCACGAAAGCCAAAGCCGAACCTGGGAGAACATCGTCGGTCGAAGCGAGGCCTTCTGGTCGCACTTTCTACCGAACCTCCAGGAGTCCTTCCCGCAACTCGCAGACATTGAGCTCGGCAGTTTCATGCGCATGATCAACAAGGTTGAGCCATCGCTCATCCGGGTCGAGGCGGACGAGCTGACCTACAACCTTCACGTCCTTGTCCGGTTTGAAATCGAGTGTGCGGTTCTTGAAGGATCGCTCGAAGTGAAAGACCTCCCCGAGGCTTGGAATGCCAAGTACAAGGAGTATCTCGGTATCACGCCTCCAAATAACGCTCAGGGCTGCCTTCAGGACGTGCACTGGTCAATGGGCTCGATCGGCTACTTCCCGACCTACTCGATGGGCAACATTCTCAGCTACCAAATCTGGAACTCCCTCGAAAAGGACGTCAAGAACCCGTTCGATCTGATCGCCAAGGGTGAGTTCGAGTCAATCCTCGGATGGCTCCAGAAGAACATCTACTCCCAAGGCCGAAAGCACACTCCGAAGGATCTCATCAAAGCCGCGACGGGCGAAGAGATGAATACGAAGTATTACTTGGACGGTCTTGGTGCCAAGTACCGAAAGCTCTACAGCCTGTAAGGCGCGAGCCAAGAGTCTTCAGTCAGCAGCAATCTGACTGAAGACTCAGACCTAAAGCCCGGCGTTCGCCTGCTTCAGCGCGTTCAGACATGCCCGAGCTTTGTTACAAGCCTCGGTGTATTCGTAGGATGGGTCGCTGTCGAAGACGACGCCACAACCTGCCTGGACGTACCCAACGTCACCTTTCTTGTAAATCGTCCGAAGGGCGATGCAAAGATCGACATTCCCGTCGAATCCGATAACCCCAACCGAGCCTGCATAAGCCCCGCGCCGGGTCGGTTCAAGCTCATCGATCACCTGCATCGCCCGCACTTTCGGTGCGCCCGAAACGGTTCCAGCCGGAAACGCTGCCCGAATCAGGTCGTAACCATCTTTGTCTAAAGCCAAGTCGCCCGTCACATCCGAGACGATGTGCATGACGTGGCTGTACTTCTCGATGACCATCAAGTCGTTGACCTTCACTGAGCCGTACTTGCAAACTCTCCCAAGGTCGTTTCGCCCGAGGTCGATCAGCATAATGTGCTCAGCCCGTTCTTTCTCGTCGGCGAGCAGATCCCTTGCGAGAGTCAAATCCTCTTCCTCGGTCTGACCGCGCCATCGAGTTCCCGCAATTGGTCGAACTCGCGCCTTGCCATCATGCAACGAAACCAGAATCTCTGGCGATGCTCCAATGAGCTCAAAGTCCTCAAACCGGAGCAAAAACATGTACGGCGAAGGATTGATCGAACGCAACGCACGGTACGTCGATAGTGGATGCGAAACTCCGGTCACGTTGAACCGAACTGAAGGAACCATCTGGAACGCGTCTCCCGCCGCGATGTAACTCTTCATGCGAGTTACCGTATCCTCAAACTCCTGCTGGGTCTGGTTCTGGGTCACTTTGGGCTCGGGCTTTGTCTCCTCGGGCAGCTCCGGCAACGGAGCTCGAAGTCGCCCAATCACCCAATCAATTTCCGATTGTGCTGTCTGGTACCCGGACTCAGTGCCGTCGGCAACGTAGAGAACCCGAATAATGTGCTTCACGTGGTCGAAGATCACGACCAATTGGCAGATCATCATCGCCAAATCCTCTGCACCCAGATCATCCTCACAAGTATTCGGAAGATTCTCAAAGTATCGAACGATGTCGTAACCCATCATTCCAACCGCACCCCCCAGGAAGTGCTTCATGCCGGGCAAGGGAAGGGGGTCAACCGAATCCAGTTCCCGCTTCAGCACGTGCAACGGGTCCTCACCAGACTCCAAAGCAGAAGCTGTCATTCCGTTCGAGTCGGTCACCCGTAGATCGCCATTCTTTGACCGAATAATCTTTCGGGGCCGAACGCCCAAAATCGAATACCGACCCACCTGCTCGCCACCCGTCACCGACTCCAGGAGGAACGAATAGACCTGATCGTGCGAAACCTTCCAGTACGCGCTCACCGGAGTCTCGATATCGGCGAGAATGTCCTGGTAAACCGGAATCGCCTTGCCGCGCTTAGCGAGTCGCAGATAATCTGGAAGTTCTGGGGTCAGCATCTAGGCTAACGATGTTACTCCGAACCGGCGATGTGACAAACTAGGATCGTGCCAGGATTTACCACTCATACGGGCAAGATTGCAGTTTTGAACCAGGATCAGGTGGACACCGATCGCATTATCCCTGCCCGGTTTTTATCGCGCGTTTCAAAGGCCGGCTACGGCGAGCTCGTCTTCAGCGACGTTCGCGGCACAGATTTCCCGCTCGACCAGCCCGAAGCGGCTGGAGCTTCGATTTTGGTTGTAGGAATCAACTTCGGTTGTGGCTCCTCTCGCGAGCATGCGGTTTGGGCAATCCAACAAGCCGGTTTCGCGTGCGTGGTCTCCCGCCGAGATGGTGACTCCCCTGGCTATAGCGACATCTTCCGAGGTAACGCGGCCAACTGTGGTCTTCTCCTCATCGAATTGAATCCGACCGACCATGCCAAGCTCGTCGCCGCCGATTCCGGAGCCGATGTCACGGTCAGCCTTCCGGATCAAACGGTTCTGATCAACGGGGAATCCCTCAGCTTCGAGATCAACGAAGCCACCAAACTCGCACTGATTGCGGGTCTGGATCTCATTGGTACCACCCTCCAATACGACTCACAAATCGCTGACTATGAGGCCACCAAACTAGCCTACGCTCCGCCGCTGGAGGTTGCGTGACAGGAGCGCGGACACTCTCGTCCGCCTTGTTGCTCGCGCTTCTCCTGCTCGGTTGCCAACCGTCCTCTGAAGCACCAGCTCCTACTCCGGTGCAAACAAACGCGACAACCCCAACCCCCACCGACTCTAACCCCGACCGAATCAATCAACTCAAAGACCTCAAAAAGATCGTAATCCCCTCTCCCAAAGGCACCATGAATCTTTGGATCATGGACAATCCTAGCAAGCGACAAGAAGGGATGATGTTCTTGGTGGATAGGGAAGTTAAGGACGACGAGGGCATGATCTTCGTTTTTCCCGAAGTCCAACCCGACGACGGCAAGCACGGCTTCTGGATGCACAACACGCCAATGGGTCTTGACATCGCCTACGTGAGCAAGGACAAAAAGATCGTCAGCATCGCTCAGGGCCAGCCTTTGAACGACACGATGCTCGAACCCAAAGGCGAGTATCAATTCGTCATCGAACTCAAACTCGGCCTTGCCGAGCGGATGGGTCTCAAAGTCGGCCAACAAGTCAAAATCCCCGAAACTCTCCGAACGGATGAGTGATGCAAACCCGCAAGGCAGAACATGAAGTTAATCACCGCTCTTTTCGCCATCGTTGCCACAGCAATGGCAAACGCTCAACAAGTCTTCGGTGATGAAACTCGTGCCTGGATGGTCGGCCCGGCGAGGGCGATCTCTAGTGGATCAGTAAACAGTTTTCAGTACTCCGCTCGTGGAAACAAGATCATCTACAGCCGAACCGACCCAAACTACTATTTCCTTGGCGAGCAGAAGCCACCTAAGACTGAGTGGTTCGTTTATGACATCCTGAAAGGGCAAAGCCTGGCAATCAAGATCAGTGGTCTTTCCTGGCAGTCCAATATCAGTCTTCTCGGTGACGAGCGTACGGTCTTCTTTACCGACTTCGTAGACGAGAAAGTGCAGGGATTCTACAACTTGGAAACCGGGGCCATCACTCGAACCTCCATTCCGCTTGGAAAGATCATGTACTACGGAGAGAATCCCGTCGCTCCATTCCTGGTCGTCTCCACCGCCGAAAATGCTGTCACCCTTGTCGCACCGGGCCGCGGAACGCAATCGTTCAAAATCGAGAAAGGCACCGAGTTGCTCAATCCCACCTACTCGGACGGTCAAATCGTCAAGTTTCAGGCTTACGCCGGAAGAAACAATCAGATAGTGCTCCGGGAAGTGACTTTAGCTCTTCGTACGGGCGAATCCAAAGTTCGCGACCTAAAACGTGAAGAGTGGGACAAAATGAGAAGCAAAGAAGTAAAGCCCATCTTTGAACTGAACAATGAGGCAGAATTTGCAACCTTAGGTCTACCGCCAGTCCAAGTACCGAAAGGATCGCCGAACACGAAACCCAAACCGAGGCCTGGATATCTGGAACGAACCGTTTACGTTTGCCCGACAAGGTTCCAGGTGCAACTCGAGCCAAGCGAAAAGTCAATCGCCTACACCGACAACGGCGCCCTGCTCCTCAGAGAGATTCGTCCCTTCGACCATGATTTGGCCGAAAAGATGAAAATTGAGGCTCTCAAAGCACAAGCTATGAGCATAGCAAAGCAGGTGGGCATCGCGCTCATGCTTTATGCAGCCGACATGGATGAGGTCCTCCCAAATGGTGAGAACTTCGTCAATCGCCTGACGCCGTACATTAAAGATCGAAAGATGATAGCAGCCTTCAATTACACCTATGCGGGCGGGCCGATGGACCAGATCAAAGATATCGCTAACACTGAGCTCGGCTTTACCATGGGTCCCGGAGGTCGCGCGATTGTCTACGCGGACGGTCACGCCAAATGGGTGCCAGACAAACCTTAGTGGCGTAATATCTAAGTAGAGATGCCCATCTACGAATACGAACCCGTTGATCGGGACTGTTTCATGTGCCCGAACCGGATTGAGGTGATCCAAGACATCGCCGCTGAGCCCTACAAGTTTTGCCCCTACTGCGGACTTGATGTCAAAAAGGTCGTCAGTCGAGCCACGTTCAAAGTTGTAAGCGAACCTAACGCTGACAAAGCCGCGAAGAAGGGCTTCACCACCTACAAACGTGCGGAAAAAGGCGTCTGGGAAAAAGCCGCTGGCGAGGGACCGGATATCATCACTGGCACCAAAGACGACCTCAAAGCCGTCGAAGCAGAAAAAGCTCCAAAACCAAAAGTTCTTGACCTCAATTACGTAGATTAAACAGTATGGACAAACGGGTGTTCGGAGTAGAAACTGAGTTCGGCTGCCTCGTCGCCGACGAAAGCCTGGGTCAACCCGAACAAGTCGTCGAAGAGATCAAAGACCACCTCTTTTATGACAAGAAGATCGGTCTCATCGACCACCACGCCCGCGACGACGTCTTCGAACCCGCTGAGAGCGGCGGCTTCCTCCTCAACGGAGCAAGGCTCTACGTTGACGCCGTCGGCCCACACCTTGAATACGCCACCGCTGAGTGCCAATCGCTGAAGGATTTAGTGGCAAACGATAGAGCAGGGCAGCGACTCATTGTGCAAGCCCTCCATGAACTCGGCCTCGCTGAGGACTGCGCGATCTACAACAACTCGGTCGATCACTTCGGAGGACACACTTTCGGCTGCCACGAAAACTATCTCGTTCGCGCCGAGGGCGAGCTTATGAACGGCACCCTCCACTTGCTGATTCCGTTCCTCGTCACGCGTCAAGTCTACGCCGGAGTTGGACGCGTGGGGGGGCATGTGCTCTTCGAGGGCGACGCTCCAACCTACGAGCAGCTCAGCCAGAACCCCATCGACTACATCTGGGTCTCGCACGTCTACGGAGTCGCTCCCGATCCCTCGGTGAAGTTCCAACTCTCCCAGCGCGCCGACCACATCCTGCGCACCATCGCTAGTAAGGTGAGGTTCAACCGCGCCATCGTCAATCCCAAGTGGGAGACGATGTACAGCCAAAACGGCATGACCCGCCTGCATCTGCTTTTCGGAGAAGCGAACCAAAACGAGTACGCGTACGCCCTCAAAATCGGCACCACCTCACTCGCCATCCGCGCTTGCGAGAGTGGTCTGATCTCGCCCGATTTTCTCCTCGCCCAACCCCTCATGGCGTTGCGCGACATCAGCCGGGACGACTCTTTCCAGTGGCTCATCGAGCTCCAAGACGGCTCGATCGTCTCCGCTCTCGATCTCCAAAGCCGCTACCTCGAAGCCTGCCAAACCTTTCGAGGAGAATCCGACCAGACCGACTGGACCCTCACTGAATGGGAAACGACTCTCAACGACCTCCGAACCGACCCCATGCAAATGGGCGACCGACTCGACTGGGTCGCTAAACGGCTGATCTGCGAGGAGTACATGGCAAGTGAGAAGATTGGCTGGGAGGACGACGCCCTTCAGTCTGTGGACCTCGAATACCACAACATCGACCCCGCCGCTTCGCTGTTTTATGGCTGGCAAGAGATGGGCCGATCCAAGCGCCTCATCCGCGATCTCGACATCATGATTGCCCAAGCCGATGCCCCCAAAGACACCCGAGCCCACGGCCGCTCCAAGCTCGTCGAACACGTCCTCAAACGCAAGGGCGCCCCAATCTACGCCTTTGACTGGTCCTCTGTCCAAGTCGACCGCCAGCGCATCGTCCAACTCCCCGAGCCCCTTGATCCCTATTCTCAACCAGTGGACCAATGGGGCCAGCCGATCTTTGGTTAGCCAAAGTCCAACGGTGAGCAGCTAGCCTGGGGGCAGGGAAGCAAGACGTAGCCCACGTGCCACTGACAGGCGACCATCCGAGATCCGAACCGAAAATCGCCGAACGTCAGCCGGTAATTGAAGCCGAAAACTCATGGCGACCCGACCCCACCCGGTGCTCCTTCCCATCCGGCAGAACAACCTTTGCACTCGTATTTACCGGAACCTCGACCCTCAGCGACACGACGCCTTTAGAGACGGTCCAAGATGTCTTGATGTCGCCCCGAACCGACTTGTAAACACAATCCGAGAAGGTAAGGTTCGGATCAATTTCCGGCGCAATGAGAATCTCCTCAAATCCCGGTTTAAGCTCCTTGATCCCGCCAATCTTCTCAAACATCCATCCCACTACCGCACCATAGGCGTAGTGGGAAAACGAGTTCATACCCGTATCCTGGAACCCCTTCTCCGGAGTCCAGCCGTCCCATCGCTCCCAGATACTGGTCGCTCCGTTAACGATCGGGAAGCCCCACGAAGGGAAGGTCTTGTTATGCAGGAGTCGGAACGCCACATCGTTTCGCCCGATCTTGCTCAGAACGTGCATGAGGTCACGAGTACCAACGAAGCCTGTTGAAAGGTGCCACTTTCGATCCTCAATGTTCTTGAGCAAATGGCTCGAAGCCTTCTCAACAAGCTCTTTCGGAACCAAATCGAAGTACAGCGCCAGAACGTAACCCGTCTGGGTCTCGCCTTTAACATGGCCATCTTTGTCGATGAACGCTGATTGGAATCCGGCCCGAATCTTGTCATGCAGCTCGTCGTACTCCGCCGCTTCTGCGCGATTCCCCAGAATTCGGGCCGCATCGGCGACAATCTTCGTGCTTCCTGCAAAGTAAGCCGTCGTAATGACGTCTCGAGGTGTCTCCGCGTTGATGCTGAGCCAGTCACCAAACAAGTGATAGTTTTTCGGAGGCAGCATGTCGTCCGTCGAGCGAGCTCGGCAGAATTCGATGAACTTCTTCATCTGCGGATAGTGCCTCGCGAGCAGATCTTTGTCACCGTAAACTTGGTAAATGGTCATCGGGCAAATCACGCCTGCATCGCCCCAAGCCGGTCCACCATCGTCGAGCCCCTTAAGAACCGGGGAGACTTTCGGGAAGTTGCCGTCGGCGCTTTGTGAGTCATCCAAAGTGACCAGCCACTTTTGGAAGAACGCCTGAACGTCGCTGTAGTAAGTCGCAGTTCGAATGTAAGCTTGGGCGTCGCCGGTCCAGCCGAGTCGCTCATCTCGCTGAGGACAGTCGGTCGGAATGTCGACGAAGTTCATTTTCTGAGTCCACCAAGCGTTACTGACGAGTTGATTCAGCATCGGATCGCTCGTCTTGAGCGTTCCGCTTTCTGGAGTACTTGAAGAGATGGCAATCGCTTGGAACGTGTCTTTGCCTGGCTTGCTCGGAACGCCAGCGACTTCGATGTACTGGAACCCGTGGAAAGTCATTCGAGGATTCCACTCTTCACCCCCGCCTCGGCAAGTGTACGTGTCAATCGCCTGGGCAAGGCGAAGGTTGTCCGTGTAGAGATTCCCCTTTGGATCGAGCCTTTCGCCATGTCGGATCGTGATCTTTGTTCCCGCTGGATAGTTCACCTTCAGGTGGACGAAACCGGTGAGATTCTGCCCAAAGTCAATCAGATACTTTCCGCCCACCTGTGGCGTCACGGTCTTCGCTTTGAGCCGAGCGTATTCCCGAACTGGATCGCCATCGAAGGCTTCCAGCGGTCCGACTTTGGGATTTCCGATTTTTGCCGACGCTGCCTCCCGCTTGACCACGGAGGCATCGAACTTTTCGCCGTGCAAGAAGTGCTCGTCTCGAATCGAACCTTCGGCAACGGCCCAGGAGGAGTCCGTGACAATGGTCTCGCTCGTCCCGTCCGAATACTCAATTTCTGCTTGCATTAGCAACATGGGCGTCGAGCCATAGTGCTCCCGCTGAGCTCCCCAGGCGACGTACCCCGTGTACCAGCCCTGACCCAAAACGGCACCGAGATTGTTATCACCTTGCTTCAGCGACTTCGTGACGTCGAACGCCCGGTAGAGAACCTGCTTTCCATACTCAGTCCAGCCCGGTGTGAAGAGATCGTCGGTAATCCGTTTACCGTTGAGCTCAAAGTCTGCAATGCCAAGAGCTGTAGCATAAAGCGTTGCTCTAAACACCTTCTTACTCACATTGAACTTTTTGGCGAAATATTGCGCGGGCGCTTTGACGAGTTCACGATTGCCAAGATTTCCCCAAGGATTCATTCCGTAAGGACCTAGCTCGACGGCCGGCTTTTCGTCAGCAGTCCAAGATTTGTCGGTGCTGGCATAAACATTTCGATCGTTTCCGACCCCTACGATCCGCGCGATCACTCCGGCATAGCTTTGCGTTTCATTCGTTGCCAAAATCTTGATGATATTTCCTTGGGGTTTCAAGTCGGTAAGGGTGATCGTTCGAAGGGTTCGCCATGAGTCTTTGCCAGAAGTTTTTACAACCTCTTTTCCGTTGACCCAGACTTGGATTTGATCATCTCCGGTTACCAAGAGTCGACATCGAGGTGCCGCCGCAAAGGTTTTGGTGATCGTGGTGCTTCCGGCACCACTTTGATCACCGTTCGAAGTGAAGTTCCAAATCCACTTCGAGCCATCAAGCACGTCAAGAGGTGCCTGGGGTTTCTCACCGTGAATCCACTTGGCCGAATAGTCGCTCGGTGACTGAATACCAGTTCCAAACTTTTCCGCCTTCGACCAAGCCGAAGCCACTCCGTCTTGATCCCATACCTGGAGCTTCCAGAAGCAGTTGAGCTTCGATTTCAGCGGCTTTCCTCCGTATCGAATGCCATAAGTAGAAGCCGAATTTACTCGCCCCGTGTCCCAAAGATCTCCGATTTCCTGGTTCAGCAGGCTGGGGTTCGTCGCAACAAGCAACCGATAGCCTGTTTGCCGCAAACTCTTCGCTTTCTCATCTGCCGCCCCAAGCTTCCAACTGAAGACCGGCTCTAACCCCTGAATTGCCAACGGCTGGCTCAGTGAGTTGATTCGAAGCTCGTACGGCAGGGTGGAGCAGACAAGGAGCGCGGCGGAAACTAACATCTGTGGCGAGTTTAGCCCCAAGTCCGCCTGAATGCAACATCTAGGGGAGAATCAAATTTTTACGCCGAGTCTCGGGAGTCACTTTCAGCTTCTTGATCACTCCTGCTCGATACTCACACTCCACAACTGTATTGCCTGGTGCGAACAAACGGAAGGTCACATCCCAATCTTTTGGCCAAGTGGGTAGCAACCTGATCGCGCCTCCCAGTTCCGTCGGCTCGCATTGCATCAGCATCAGGTGAGTTTGATTCAACAAATTACCTCCGTGGTTTTGATCCGGCAACCAGTCGAAGTTCGGACCCCATGTTGCAGGCCATCTAAACGCTCGATTCGAGTTCCTAACCTTGACGTTCAGAATTCGCGCCGCCTCTTCAGTCATCCCAAGAAGTGCGGCGACGTTCCCATCATAACCCCACCCCGTATCAAGTTGGTTCTTCTTGGTTGCGTAGGCGTTACGGGCTTCGTTTAGCAACTTAGGCTGATTCAACGAGGCGTTCCCAAATGGCCAGACCGCATAGAGCTCGCCGTTCTCAACGTTCGAAATTTTCGGTAAGTATTTTTCCGCAGGGGCAAGTTGTCGCTTGCCCTTTTGTGTTTCGATTGGGAGAGCGGGAAGCTCAGAAGCGAGGCGTCGATAGGTCGCTAATTGGCGTGGATTAGCGGGTAAGGAAGTCAACCTCGCCAGAATCCGATGCAAACCCGCCACCACTGGCATGTCGTTGACAACACCCTCCCAATAGGTTTCAACTACTTGGGTGGGATCAATCAACAGTTTCCCATTGAGATCACGTTTGAATCGAGAGTCAAAGTACGCCAGAACTTCATCTGCCATGGGTAGTACTCGGTCCGTCAGGAACTTACGATCCTGAGTGTAGTCGTACCGGTCAAGCATCAAGTTGACAAGCTCCGGCCCCTGGTTCCATGCGTCGTCCCACCACGGACACTGAACCTCGTTCGGCTTCAAGCCCTCTCGATTCCACCCATAATCTGAACCTGCATAGGTCCCAAAGGGCGTCATTGTTTCCGGAAAGTAGGCTCCCTTGACTCCGTGATAGCTCGCCGCTCTGCTTTTGGCCAGTGGGAGGGCATTTTCATAAAGCCTCCAGAACGGCTCCATCATTTCGAAGTCACCATTGGCTAGCATCGGGTGATACATGTGTCGAGTGTTCTGGAACCAGAAGGCGTCGCCCCAGTTTCGAAAATCTGGATTTGACTGCCGACCCATTGCGGTTGGCTCAACGCAGAAATAACCACCATTGAACTTGATCGCGTAGTTTCCGCGCCCTTGGCAAGCCTGGACAAAACGTTGGAGTGTATATCCCCGAGTAATCGGTGAACCAGTTTCTGGTTGAGTTGAAGCTACGATCTTGCCGTCAACAAGAATCTTTGCCTGGCCAGATTGGCTGTCATAGGTTGCCTCGACCCGATACTGTTTTCCAACTTCTAGAATTGCTCCCGTGCTGAGTTCAAGATCTCCAACAATGAACCGCAGGGCCCTACCTGGGTAATTGTCGAGTAAGAAACCGTCATTGCGACCGGCAGTGAGTTTGTCAAAGATCCGACCAGGTCTTGCCTCTTTCAATTCAATGAGAGCCTGGAGAGTTAGATTCTTTGGATGGAAAGAGATCCCTTCTTGCATGGCGCCTGGCGAGCTTGCAAACTCCTTTTGCACCTTGTTTGCTTCTGTTGATCCAACGTACTTCCATTCGAGGATCGAACCTGGAAAGACGTTTCCACCATCAGAGTCTCGTCCCTTGCGAATCGGGAAGTTGTTATCAGGGATCGCTCGAGGAGCTGGCTTTTCGCCAACGAATACATGCGAGCGCTCCCAGAAACGGTTCCACCACCCTGATGTGCGCTGGTTGGCAACCTTGGTAGCGGAGCGACTCAATAATTCAGACGTCTCCTTTTCCCAGCTGCTCAGATTCTGATTCGTATGCACGGCAATTCTGAGATTGATCGTTTTTGAAGCTGAGGGGGAAACCAGTTGCCCATTATCCGTAGCGACCAACCCAGAGCCATCAATGATCGCCCCAAAAGTCCTCCCGAGCAGTGGATCCGTGACGCCGACCATTCCTTGTAAGCTCTGTTCTTGGAGCAGAACCGGAACAATCGAGGTTCGATTGGTGTGAAACCATCCGATTTGGTTCCACTTCTCTCTGTGAATCGGCACGTCAGCAGATTCAAGAAGTTGAACAGGAGCTCCCTTTGCGCTCCAGGCTGAATTCCCATCTGAGTCGGGCAAGACTCTGTCCGAGTTTCGCCAGTTGTCAGTCTTCACGGTCATCGAAACTGGAGTGTTCGATTTCCCACTAAGATGGACGACATCAGCTTCAGAGTCGACTAACAGTGAGAGATCTACTCCTGAACTACGGAAATGAATCCGACCATTGTAAAGATCAAGCCGCTGTTCAAAGCTGCCCGATTTGAACGGGTCGGGAGTCAGTTTAACTCGAATCCGTCCGACCTTCATAATTCGAGAAATTTCGGAAAATGAATCCGTACGTGCGATCAAAAGACAGATTTCGCTGGTCCTTGCGTCGACCCAAGCATTGAGGACAACTTCGCCATTTCCGATCGGCATGGAGGCGGCGGCATCCACTGACGGTGTGGTCCATACGACATCCTGCCGAGCAAGCTCCTCCCTAACAGAAATCGCCAAGCCAGACGCGGCCATCAGAAGTCCCACTAGAAGAGCAATTGTTCTCATGGAGCAACGCTACCCGATCGGAGGGTCTACTTCAGGACTCTGCCGAGCCATTCGAGTAGCACGGACGTTACTTCTGGGTTGTGGATGTTTCCAGGCTTGCCCCACTTTGCCATGCTGTCCTTGAATGACGTCGTCTGAAAGAAACCGTGGTCGGCATTTTTCAGGAGTTTGAACTCGCCGTAGCCGCGACGAGCCGCGTTGACGCAGTTCGCGATTTCTTCCTGATCCCATCCAGTGCTGATGAAATCGCTATCTCCCCACAGCGACAGTACGCGGCAGTTTGCCTTGACCCAGGCTTCGGGCAGATTCTTCTGCGAGAGTTGCTGGAAGAACTTGATTCCGACCCCGGAGTAGGTCTTCCCGTCAGGATATGTGTCCATCACAGCAGGCTTTAGCTTGGGATACTTCTTGATGATTTGTGCAGGGAGGAGCTGGTCGTTATAGGTGTAGTGCAAGATTTTGCTCAAATCAACTTGTTGCTTTTCAATTTCGGGTCCACTTGCTCCTGCAAGCGCAGACTGTCTTCGTGAGTTTTCGAGGTTGTACTCAATCCAGCTTTTGTACATCGTCGCGCATGAAGTGATTCCTGCAACCGGCTCTGCGGCTCCTACGAGCGGACCGAACGCTCCGCCCATCGAATGTCCGAAAATCGCGATTCGATTCTTATCGACGAAGGGAAGCGTTTTCACCTTCCGAAGCGACGTAACGTAGGCATCCAGCTCATCGTTGAAAAGCAGGTCGGTATAGGCGGGACCGTCGCTGTCGCCCTGCCCCGGCTTTTCGGTGCGGATGATGGCATAGCCGGCTTTGGAGATTGGCTCAAGAATGTTTCCGTAGGGAATAGCCTTGAACTCGCCATCCATGCTGTACGATCCGATTCCTCCGATCACGAAAAGAGTCGGAAACGGTCCATCACCCTTTGGGTGAGTTGCGATGACCCGGATTCGATTTCCGTTGCTCACGACGTGGGTGTAAACCACCTCGAACCCGTCAGGCTTCTGCTTCGGCTTTTCAACCAACTTGGTGGAAAGGGTGAGAAGCTTGCCATCACGGTTTACGATAGCGGTTATGAGTTCTCCCGCGCGAAGTGTCCGAAGGACGGCGGAGACATCGGCGGTTGCACCGATCGACTTCTTGTTGAGGCTGATGAGTATGTCGTTAGGCGCAAGTCTCATCGCCTCGGCTGTCAGTCCTGGCAGAATTCCTGCTGCCTTTATCCCAGCCTTGAGGCCGTTGGCTTTAGCCTCTTCAGCGGTCAGAGGAGACATTTGGAGCCCGAGCGCACCTCGCCGAGGTAGCTCCTGGGCAGACAAAGAAACCGCGATACAGGCGCAACTAACGAGACTCAGCGATCGAATCATGACTTGAGATTACTGAATGTGACAACGGTACAGTTCCAGTTGCAAAAAACAAGTCCATTTAAACTAAACTGCGCTTCATGCGCTTATTGGCCATTATTCTTGTCCTCGGAGTCTCTGGAGCAATCTCTGCTCAGGATCAACCGCAGGCGAACTGGAAACTGATGAATCAGTTTGGCGGGAACTACCTTCGCCAGTACGTCTACAGCACTTCGTTGACGCCGAACTTCATCAACAAAACAGATGAATTTTGGTATTCGTGGAAGGACAGTAAAGGCGTCAAGTTCTGGCGAGTCAACCCAAAGGCGAAGAAGAAGGAGCCTCTGTTTGACTCCGCAAAAATGGCGGCCTACCTCAGTGAGTACACAAAGAAACCGTACGATACGACCAATCTTCCGCTCACGACGCTGACATTCGATGAGAAGAACGATCGACTGATCAAGTTTACGGTTGATAACCTCCTTTTCAGTTACGACACCGAGAAGGATGAGTTCAAGAAGCTTGAAAAGCCTAAGGAGACGCCTCCCGCTCCGACCCCACCCGAGGACCCGGCATACATCGGGCGAACCGGGGGTGGCGGAGGGTTTGGAGGATTTGGTGGTGGTGGTCGCGGGGCAGGCGGAGCCGGCGCAGCGCGAGACTTTCGCAACTGGTCACCTGACAAAAGTGCGTTCATTTACGCCCAAGAGCACAATCTCTTTTACGTTGCTGTTGTTGACAAGAAGGAGCAGCCCCCTGTTCAGCTCAGCAAGGACGGTGTCAAGGACTACAGCTTCGGCTCGCGGTCTGGCGAAGCTGAAATTCAGCAGATGATGCAGCAAGACGGAACCACCACAACCCAAGGTGGCACGGCAAACGCTAATGAGCAGCGAGTGCGTGCTGGTGGGACATGGTCGAAAGATTCGAAGCGGTTCTATACGAGCCGAACCGATCAAAGGAAGGTCAAGGATTTGTACCTTGTGAACAGCCTTACCATGCCCCGCCCTTCGCTGATGACTTACAAATATTCCATGCCAGGCGAGGCAGAAGTTGCTCAGCAAGAGTCTTGGGTTTTTGAACCAGAAACGAAGACGATCAGCAAGATGGAGATCGGAAAGTGGAAGGATCAGCGCGCGATGGATATGCACTTCCAAGACGCCTCCTCCGATGTGATTCGGTTTGTGCGACGGGACCGCCTTCAGCGCAATATGGAAGTCTGCGACTACGACGTCAAGACTAAGAAGACGTCCGTCTTGGTTTCTGAATCGGTCGAAAATGCTTTCTTAGAGTCCCAACAGATTCGATACCTCAAGCCAGGTGGAGACTTCATTTGGTGGTCTGAAAGAACCGGGTGGGGACATTTCTACCTGTATTCCAACGATGGCAAGCTCAAAAATGCGATTACAAGTGGTCCATACCGCGCCAGCACACTTGTGGACGTTGAGCCTGAGAAGGGACGAATGTGGTTTAGTTCCAATGGGCGGGAGGAAGATGAGAACCCGTACTACAAGCATCTGTATCGTGTGAACCTCGACGGTAAAGACTTGACGCTTCTCGACAAGGGAGATGCTGATCACAGTTCCACGCTGACCACCTCGAAGAACTTTGCGGTTGATCTTCACTCACGAACCGACATGGCTCCGGTCGCCGTGTTGCGAGACAACGAAGGAAAGACAATCCTTGAACTTGAAAAAACTGACCTGAGCCGCCTGATGCAGACCGGCTGGAAGATGCCGCAAACTTTCCAGGTTAAAGCTGCTGATGGTGTCACGGACATCTACGGGAACATGTGGCTTCCATTCGACTTCGACAAGACTAAGAAGTACCCGATCATTGCCAATGTCTATCCGGGACCCCAAACCGAGTCAGTGACGACCGCATTTTCGGCTACGGCTGGAAACCAGCGCCTCGCCCAGCTTGGTTTTATTGTGATTCAAATCGGAAACCGAGGTGGTAACCCCGCAAGGTCGAACGCTTATCACAGCTACGGCTACTACAACTTGCGAGACTACGGCCTTTCTGATAAGAAAGCCGGAATCGAGCAACTTGCTGCACAAAATCCTTGGATTGATATTGACCGGGTTGGCATCTATGGTCACTCAGGAGGTGGCTTTATGACGGCCGCCGCTCTGATGCTTCCGCCGTACAACGACTTTTTTAAAGTTGGAGTGTCGAGCGCTGGGAACCATGATAACAACGTCTACAACCAGAACTGGAGTGAGCAGCATCACGGTCTCAAAGAAGTTCCGGTCACGACGACAACCAAAGCGGCCGACGCGAAGCCAGAAGACAGCTTCCTCGGCTGGGACGATCCCCAGTTCGATAGTGGCTATGGAACGACGGGAACTCGGTTTGACATCAAGGTTCCCACTAACGCGGAACTCGCCGCGAACCTCAAGGGGCATCTGTTCCTCGTTCACGGAGACATGGACAACAACGTTCACCACGCCGGCACAGTCCGGCTCATGGATGCTTTGATCAAGGCGAACAAGCGGTTCGATTTCATGTCAATGCCTGGGCAAGCCCACGGCTTTGGCCCGATGCAGAACTACTTCGTGCAGCGGATGTATGAGTACTTCGTACAAAACCTGATGGGCGCGCCGCTTCCTAAGGGCGTGGATATGGTGATCGCACCGTGAGAATCCTCTCTTCTCTTATCCTCTTCACACTTGGCGCGGTCTCCGTTGCGCAGGTGAATCCCGATCTCTATTCGGGGATGACTTGGCGAAATGTCGGACCTGCCCGTGGAGGGCGGTCAATTGCAGTCGCCGGAAGCGTGCAACGACCCAAAGAGTTCTTCTTCGGTGCAACGGGTGGCGGAGTGTGGAAGACCACCGACTCCGGAACGACGTGGAACCAGGTGAGTGACAACACGTTTGGAACCGCTTCCGTCGGGGCGCTCGCGGTTGCCCCGAGTAATCCCGATGTGATCATTGCGGGAACGGGCGAGCGGGATATCCGAGGAAACATTTCGCATGGTGATGGCTTGTACCGTTCGAAGGATGCCGGCAAGACTTGGCAGCACATCGGTCTCAAGGAGTGCCAAACGATTTCTCGAGTGGTGATTGATCCAAAGGATCCAGACAAGATGCTCGTCGCGGCGTTCGGTCATGTTTACGGCCCTAACCGTGAGCGAGGGGTGTATAAAACCAGTGATGGCGGCACCACTTGGCGAAAGGTTTTATTTGAATCCGAGAAAGCAGGAGCCGTTCACATCGCTCTGGATCCTAGCAACAGCAACGTCGTGCTTGCCGCAACGTGGGAAGCTTGGCGCACCCCCTATTCAATGAACTCCGGTGGTCCAGGATCAAAGCTCTGGAAGTCATCAGACGGAGGAGAAACTTGGGAGGATATCAGCCGGTCCGAAGGGTTGCCCAAGGGCATGCTGGGCAAAATAGGTTTCTGCATCTCTCCAGTGGATTCCAATCGCTATTACGCTCAAATCGAGGCTCTTGACGGTGGACTCTTCCGCAGCGACAACGCAGGGAAAACCTGGCAACTGGTCAATTCGGATCGAAGTTGGCGACAGCGGGCATGGTACTACACTCACGTCTATGCCGGGCCCAAGAACAAGGATGAGGTCTATGCACTCAACGTCGGATTTGGAAGATCGACGGATGGCGGAAAAACGTTTACATCGCTGAATCCACCCCATGGAGATAATCACGACCTTTGGATTGCTCCTGATGATCCTCAAAGGATGATCGAAGCTAACGATGGCGGGGCAAACGTGTCACTGGATGGAGGTAAGACTTGGACAGAGTTGACCTTTTCGACGGGGCAGTTCTACCACGTCACCACGGATAACGCCTTCCCGTACCGCATACTAGGTGCCCAGCAGGACAATAGCACGATACGAATCGTCAGCCGCAAGCAGGGTGGCAACATTGGCGAGAAGGACTGGACGAGCACGGCGGGCGGCGAAAGCGGCTACATCGCCGTGAAGCCTAACGACCCGGATATCGTCTTCGGTGGTTCCTATGGTGGTGATCTCTCGTGGATCAACCATCGCACGGGGCAATCGCGAAGTGTTGACCCGTGGCCGAACAACCCGATGGGGCACGGAGCCGAAGACAGTGAGTACCGCTTCCAATGGACCTACCCAATTCTTTTCTCGCAGCACAACCCGAACGTCCTCTACACATGTTCGCAGTTTGTGATGAAGAGCACGAACATGGGTCAAAGCTGGCAAAAGGTCAGTCCAGACCTCACGCGTAATGACAGGTCGACCATGGGACCTTCCGGCGGACCAATCACCAAGGACAACACGAGCGTCGAATACTACGGAACGGTGTTCACCCTGGCTGAATCGCCAAAGGATAAGAATGTTCTTTGGGCAGGATCGGATGACGGACGGATTCACATCACTCGTGACGGTGGAAAAAGCTGGAAGGAAATCACTCCTCCACAGATGCCAAGAAACGGTCTTGTGAGCATGATCGAGGCATCTCCTTTTGACAAGGGCACCGCTTATGCTGCGGTGGACAACCACGAGAATGATGACTACGCGCCATATGCGTACCGGACGACTGACTTTGGTGTGACTTGGACACCGATTGTGAAAGGGGTCAAGAAGGATGAATTCTTCCGAGTGATCCGTGAGGATCGCCGACGTAAGGGTCTGCTTTATGGTGGAACCGAAAGGGGAGTCCTGGTGAGCTTTGACTACGGTGCAAACTGGCAATCGCTTAGCCTGAATCTTCCTGTTACCCCCGTGCACGATCTGGCTTGGAAAGATGATGACCTCATCGCTGCCACCCACGGCCGTGGATTCTGGGTTCTGGACGATGTGACCCCCTTGCAGCAGCTAAGCGTGGCAGGGAAGTCGTACGTCTTCGCGCCGAAGGATCCGTTTGCCGTTCGTTGGGGCGGTGGAGGTTCTCGTCGTCGAGGTCAAGGGTCTGGAACCGCTAACAGCGAGATAGGCACAAACCCTCTCTCTGGGTTGGTGGTTTCGTACTACTTGCCTACGGAGACGAAAGCAATTGAAATGACTGTCAAGGATGCAAAGGGTAATGTCGTTGCAAAGCGAACTCGTACTGGAACTGCTGGTTTCCAGCGCACATCGATCTGGCTAGAGTATCCGTCTTGGGAGAGTGTCCCTGGCATGATTCTTTGGTCTGGATTCCCTCAACCAATCCAGGCTCCACCAGGTCGATACACACTCGAAACTACAATAGACGGAGAGAAGTTCACGCACCAGTTCAACTGGCTTCGTGACCCGAATGCTGTCGGCTCGGACAAAGACCTCGTTGCTCAATTCGAGTTTCTACAACAGGTATCTCAAAGGCTCACCGAAGCGAATCGGGCGGTGAAGACCTGCCGCGAATTACGTGAGAAGAATCCTTCGGCAGAAATCGTGAAGGAACTGACGAGCATCGAAGAGGCAATTTACCAGACGAAGAACAAGAGTGGGCAGGACCCGTTGAACTATCCGATTCGACTGAACGACAAGCTCGCCGGAGTTTTTAGCAATGCGATGAGCGGAACGACGAGACCGACCGACCAGGCAGTTCAAGTCCTTAGAAACTTGTCTGCCGAGCTTCAAGTGCAACTCGATCGTCTTGCGGCGGTCGAAAAGCGGCTCAAGAAGTGATTGTCAAAGCATGGTGGCATTGATATAATGCCGCCATGCCTGCTCCAAAATTCCTAAGTGACGCCACCGGATGGTGGGAAGGGGTTTCCTCGCTCAGCCTTCCCTGGCAGCGAAAGGAGCCGTATGATTCCAATTCCTCCTTGCATGTTGAGATTGGGCCCCATGGCTCGTTCGCGCAAATTGAGTATCGCTGGAGCTACGAGGGGGCTGTTCAGCATGGTGTGCTTCTCATTGCCGGAAACAAGAATGGCGGGGCCGTAACCGTCGGCTGGGTGGATTCCTGGCACCAAAATCCAAACGTGATGAACATGACAGGGAAATGGGAGAAAGATGAATCGTTCTCGGTTCTTGGTCATTACTCGGCAGGTTCGGGCGCTGAATGGGGTTGGCGGTTCGATCTTGGTCTCGTGGGTGACATTCTGGAGTTTGAGATGACAAACATTCATCCCGACGGAAAAGAGGACTGGGCGGTTCGGTGTCACTACAAGCGAAGTTGAGCCCATGAGCGATTTCCTAAAGCGTCAAATCGCCATCCACGGGAGCGAACGTTAAGCGGCGCGATCCCAATGTCTCTGTCACTTAAGTTGGAACTGGAGCACGCGAACGCCAAGTGACTCGAAAGGCACCCGGATTTTTCCACCACTCAGCGGCACCACTGATCCGTCTGTCACCGATATACCAGTGCTAACACCCTCCAATCCTCCCAGGACAATCTCAGTTTCTGCTATTGTCTGATTCCGAGTGTTGACCAGGATGAGAAGAACTTCCTTTCCTCGCTTTCTCCAGCCCGCAATAACTCCGGCAGGTGTGGCGGCACGGAACCCGGCCGGATCAACCTCTGCTTGCAACAAAGGAGCTATCTTGCTAATGACTGCATTTTGCTTTGTCATCTCCGAAACGATCGCTGCTGGAGCGCCATCGAATTGAAACCCGCTTTTTCCGACAACGGCAGGGAAGTAGAACAGCCCCCGAACGCCTTGGGTGATGGCATACCAAATTTCGGCTCTGAACTCGGCTGCGGTTGGGCACCTTGCTCCCGCTACATTACCTCTCTCGATCTCACTGGCCTCAATGAAAGCAAATTGAGGTTTCGAAGTGAGGCCCTTGAGGATTTTGATAGGCTCACCGAGCAAGGTGATGTCGCCACGCCTTGGTGCATGCGACTGGTTAAGCCATCCGCCGAACGGATAGAGATCGTTGGCCATCCAATCTGCAGACGCGATCAATCTGGGATAGTGGGAAGCGTAATTTTTGGAGTACGCGTCGTTCCGCGTAGTGAACCAGCTCAGGTCTGGTCCAGCAAAGTTGATGAAGATCTTGCGATTGGGATCGATGGCTCGCCATTCCGCAGCCGTCTTCTCGAACATGGGCGTCCACTCCACGATTCGTCCAGCGGCGTCCGGCTCATCCCAGTGCGACCAGGCGAGTAGGTCTTTTCGACCGATATCGAGGCGAGGAGTTTGCATTGGGCGGCGGATCACAAAGAGTCCCGTAGCCTGGGCCGCTCGATCCCAGCTGACGGGATCGTGCCCTTGGGGCGTTTCGAGGATCGTATTGATCCCTCTGGACTTCCATTTAGCAAAGGACTGTTCCGGTTGGGAAAAAACCCCTATCGGAAAAACTCCGTTAAGAAAGAGCTCATTGCGCCCTGTGGCCTGTGTCTGGTTGGCATCAGGGGATGCCACGTTGGTGCAACTCGGAAGCGTTGTCACCGAAAACGCTAAAAGTAGCAGACTGTTGGCGCTGAACATAAGGACTCCCGGCCGGATTATAACACGACGCCCGAAGAGCTGTTAGCTTTTTAAGTTCTGGAGGAGAGAAGGGGATTCGAACCCCTGAGCCCTTGCAGGCTTCTTGTTTTCAAGACAAGCGCGATCGACCACTCCGCCATCTCTCCAATCTTGGTCTTGCGAACAATATAATACTCGGTCAGTTGTCGGCCTTCCACACTCGGCCAGCCAGTTTTGCCGAAAGATACAGGGACAGGAGGATCGCTGCCCAGAATAAAAACCCATTCGGGAATGAGCCGAGTGACTTGACTCCGCCGGGCACAAAGACTCTCACAAACAAGGATATAGAACCACAGGCAATGAAAAAGCAGCCGATCCCGCAGGTCATCGATGTAAAGAATCGAATAAGAACCTTAACACTAATCACCCCGGGTACCTAACCCAGTATAGAATACGCTCGTGAAACGCGCGTTCACCCTTATCGAGCTCCTGGTAGTGATTGCGATCATCGCGATCCTTGCAGCAATTCTATTCCCAGTCTTCGCTCAAGCGAAGGCGTCTGCGAAGAAGTCAGCGTGCCTCTCGAATACCCGGCAGATCGGGATTGGATTGATGATGTACATGGCTGACGAAGATGATACGATCTTCTTCTTTGCCCACGCGGTTGATCCTTCCCGCACCCGGCCGCTCACCCCTTTTGGCGCGACAATCGAGAACCGATGGTGGAACCAGATTCAGCCTTACCTGAAGAACCGAGACATTCTCTGGTCGCCTAGCGACTCGTTGCGCAAACCTCATCCGCTTGAAGATGGGCAGAGCGGTCGCCCGCTCGTTCCCAGGTCGTACGTTGCTAATCGTGCCGCTGAAGGACTTAACTACACTTCAGTCGACACTCCGGCCGAGATTGTTGTCGTGACGCTCAAGAACGGCATCTATGACGACTCCTGGTATGAGCCGCCAAAAAATCTCTATAATAAGTCAGCGACAACGCCGCCAGTCCTGTGGCTTGAAGGTCAGCTGGGAGGCGTGAACAACACCTTCTTTGATGGTCATGCTAAGTGGATGTCGAAAGGGTTGATTCTGAGGGATCCGTGCGGATTACCGTTTTCGGGTGTTCAACTCATGCGCCAATTCCCAATTCCGCCAACACCAGGGCAACCCGCCCGAACTCCATGGCACGCGAACTGCCCTTCATAGCTCGACTGAGGGATCTGACTACGAGTTGATTCCTTGCTAGGGAGTGGTAGGCAGTACGTTCCATTCGAGCTCTGCGGAACGGTCATAATAGGGTGGTCTGGTTGCATTGTAGGTGCCGCCGAAGAGGTTCAAACTCATTCATGCAAAGAGAGAACGATTTAGCCAGAAATTCAAAGCTGGTTGAGAGACTCTTCGTTGTGCTGACTCTCGTCGCGGTTTGTTTGGTAACTTCATTTTCTAACCCGGGATTCTTGGATCTCCCAAACCATCTCGCAAGGTTTTACGTTATGACGAGGGACTTCAAGTCTCCGTTTTTCAACTCTGTCTACGAGACTAATTTTCGACTGCTGCCAAACGTCGGCGTAGATGTTTTGATGTTCGGCCTAGGACGTCTGATCGATCCTGGGATCGCGTTGCGTATGATCCTTGGGGCGATTGTAGCTCTCCAATGCTTCGGGTTTCTGCGGCTTCACAGGTCGTTTCAGAAAGAGGCGGCCTCTCCACTAATTCTGCTACTACCAATGACGGTAATAAGCTACTCATTTGTTCTTGGCTTCTTGAACTTTTCGCTGGCCCTTGCTTTGCTTCCCTGGGCACTGTCATCAATCATGCGAGCAAGAACTCAAGCGTGGTGGATTTCACTGATTGCCTGGTCAACTGTTCTCTTTTTCTGCCACTTCTTTGCTTGGTTGATTTTTGCCTATTTGACCCTCATTTGGTTCTTGTTCGGTTCTGGAGCAAAACCCCAGGTCAAGGAAGTTATTGGTGTTGTCTTTGTGCTTGCGGTCTATGTGGCGCTGTACAAACTCAGTCCCTCCTCTAATGAGGAATCTCGAATCATTTGGTCGTCCGCCACAGATAAGTTCAAGTTCTTCTTTGCTACGTTTGTTTTTGGTCCATTTTGGAAACCCGCATCCGCGATGTTTTTTAGTTTGATAGGGGCGCTAGC
>JARXAE010000037.1 GCA_029866005.1 Fimbriimonas sp.
CCTTGAGGACTGCTCGGCAAACGCAAGCAGAATCAGATCTGAGGCGGCGCCGACTTGGATTTGACCGTCGAGCTGCATGTGGAGCGCCTTGATCGCGAGGTCGGCGATCCAGGAGTCGGCGACAAGCGGAGCCAGGGCTCCAGACTTGAGTTTGCGCTGGAAGCGGTCGGCGAGGAAGACGCGGTTGATCTCGTTGGTGCCTTCGTAGATGCGGCTGACTCGGGCGTCGCGGTAGTGGCGCGCCATTGGGAACTCCTCGGTGAAGCCGTAGCCACCGAAGATTTGGAGAGCTTCATCGATGATCCACGCCTCCGCCTCGGTGCTGAAGACTTTGCACGCCGAGCACTCGATGGCGTACTCCTCGGCGGCTTTGCGGTTTCCGTCGATGGGTCCGCCGTACAGGTCAAAGGCTTCGTCGATGAGCGCACCGGTGCGGTAGATCATCGATTCCGCGACGAAGAAGAGCGCGGCCATTTGACCGAGTTTCTTCTGGATGAGGCCGAATGATGAGAGAGGTTGACCGAACTGCTTCCGGTCGCGGGCATAGGTGGCGGAAAGCTCGATAGCGTTTCGGGCGGGGCCGACCGACATGGATGAGAGCTTGAATCGCCCGATGTTGAGGGCGTTGAACGCGACGTGGTGCCCTTTTCCTGGCTCATACAAGAGGTTGTCGAGGGGGATTTCAGCGTCCTCGAGAACGATTCGGGCAGTCGAGGAGCCCTTGAGACCCATCTTATGCTCCTCGCGAGCGATGGTGAGTCCCGGGGTGTCGCGGGGGACGATGAAGGCGCTAAAGTCGGTGCCGTTGATCTTCGCCATGACCAAGAACTGATCGGCCCATTTGGCGTTACTGATCCACATTTTGGTGCCGTTCAGAATCCAACTGTCGCCTTTTTGAACTGCGGTGGTGGTCGCCGAAAGGGCGTCTGAGCCGGCATTCGGCTCACTCAGGGCGTAAGCGCCGATGGATTCTCCGCTTGTTAGAGCGGAGAGAAACTTCGCCTTCTGCTCCTCGGAGCCGAAGAGGGAGAGCCCGACTTGGCTGATTCCGCTGGTAATGCCGTAGGTAACGGACATCGAGCCGTTGAGGCTCATGAATTCGAGAATTCGTGCGGCAACGTTTTTGCCAAGTCCGAGTCCGCCGTAGGCTTCGGGTGAGTCGATTCCGCACAAACCTAGCTCGCCGGCTTTCGCAATGAGCTTCGGCATGAGACCCTCTTCCTGATGATCGATGGCCTCCAGATGAGGCATGATTTCCGCGCGGCAGAACTGCTCGGCGGTGTCGATCATCATCTTCTCGTCGCTGCTAAAGTCTTCGGGCGTGAAGGACCGAGCAGGAGTTCCGCAAAGAAAAGAAGCGCCAGGAATCAGGGTTTCGGACATCGTTGTACCTATGGAAAGATTATGGCAGGAGGGCCACTAGAGAGTCTTGTCGTTATCAGGTTTCGCGCGTACGTCTCTTGTCACAAGATCGGCTATTCTGCAATCAATGAATGTCAAAAGTCGACGATTGGGCTGGGTAGCTGCAGTCATGCTGTGGGCAACAAGTGCCCTCGCTTACTCAGGAAACCCAATTCTGGACACGCTTCAAGGAATGGGGGCAGGTGGATTTAAGTCGGGTAGCTCAGTGGCAAAAAGCCCGACGAAGTACAAACCAACCAAGAGTCGCAAAGGCGTTGATGCAGCAATCTCAGAACTCGCATCAACCGCCGAAGAGCGAAAGGCGTTTCGGGAGTCGGCGCTCGCCGTTGTCGAGGGTCTCGAGAAGAGCTTCGCGGGTACTCCGTTCGAAAACGATGCATCAACAAACATCGCGCTCGGTTTAATCGGGCTGTATACAACTGCAAAGAACCAGGAGTTGGGGGATGAAGCGTTTGCCGCGACCCTTGGAAGTATGCAGAAGTTGCTCGATACGCCAGCGATCCGCGATATGGCCGACGACGATAAAGAACTGGCTGGAGAGAAAGTTCTCGCCCTGTACGCAATCTCTGGCTCCCTGCTGGCAGCCGTAAGCGACGAAAAGCAGAAGAGCCAGTTTCGGCTCGTCGCGGGGCTGATGTTCACCTTAGTCACGGGAGCATCGGTTGATTCGGTCAGCTACTCGGCAAAGAGTTTTGAGGTTAAGGCGGTCGCCGTTGCCGCTCCGAAACCAGCATCCGAAGCCGCACCCGTCAAGAGTGCCGGAGGAGTTGCGCCAGGCTTTTCGTCAGGGCTTCCGGCGGGCTGGGTGCAAAAGGACTCTTGGATGATGAAGACGGTTGCCGACGGAACGAGGTTCACCTCGGGGCTGGCGCGACTACTTCCCGCCGTGACGCCCGGAACTGGAGTTGGTCAAATTCTTGGAGACCTATGGGCGAAGCACGTCCCCCAGGAGCTTGCCGGGAAGAACGGAGGGATCATCTACCGTAGGTACGTCGGAGCCGGAGTTCCGGCCTACTTTATTGTTGGCGCGGGGCGCGAGAAGGGTCGCGATGCGGATTCGATCTTTACAATCATGCTGGTAGATTGCAATTCTCATTGGCAACCAATTGTCATGGCCCAGACCTATGAGGAGACGGGCGACTTTCGGGTTGGAGTCGAGATGTCAGCCCGATTCTCGGTCAATACGACAGCGGCATACCTTGAAGAGTATTTGGCGACGATTAAGTGCGACGCTACCAAGGGTAAGGCGCTGTTCGATAAGTCGTCATTGGTGGGCGAGTTTGGCTACGGATCCTACGCCAGTATGGATTACATCAATGTTTACTCGGGAGCAAGCTCAACCAGCTACACATCATACGGCGGAAAGCTGAACCTGAAAGCGGACGGTACCTTCGAGTTCACCTACGGTGGGGCATCAAGTAGTTATGGAGGCGCGGCCCAGTTTGGTGGCCAGAAGGGAAGTGGAACGTGGACGATTGTTGGCGATATTCTGACCCTCAACTATGCAAAGTTCGAGCAGTTCCGAAACGGGATGGTTGACTCCTACAAACTCAAAGAGAAGAAGTATCGGGTGGGTAGCTCGACGAATTTCTCTGACGGAGTGAAGATCATCATCCTGAAGGACCGTCTTGATTTGTCAATGAGCTGGGTGAACTTGGCAGATAAGTCGGACTGGTATTCGACCAAGAAAGCTAAAGATTGACCAGAGTGATCGTAGCCTGAACAAAAGGGGCTTGGGTGAGTAGCTCGCCAGTTCGAGAGACGACTTTGCTGCCGCCTAGGTTGCCAGATGGAGTTCCAAAACCCCACTCGGCGGTGCGCTGGGCTATCTCATTGGTCAGCTGAATCCAAGCGAGAAGAAGCCGACTGACGTGTTGACCACCCCACAAATGAAGTTTGGAGTTAAGTTGAACCGGGACTTTATTTTCCGAGTGAAGTCGGGCAGTAGCTCGAACTAAACTTGCTCTAGGTTGTTTGCTTTGGTTGCCCTCTTCGGAGGGCAATTTTTCGTGTGGAAAGCTGAGAAAGTAAGTTCCACTTCTGATCGTCGCTCATGGTCAGCCATGCTCCCACTTCCTTTCCAGTTCGAAGACAGCCCGAACAGTGGAGTGACTCATCAATTCCGCAATGCCGGACACACGGTGACGGGCAGGGAAGAGGTGGTTGCGCGTCCATCTTCTCTATTATGAGTGGTAACGTAGGCTGTGATTGCCGTTGCTAGCATTGTCGCGCTTCAGGTTTCTGGTGACGCCGTCATTCGCGGTCGTACCTCAGATTCGGAGATTGTCATCACCACGACCTCCCGGCTAGCGGGTGCCATTCATTCGCTGAAGTGGCGTGGGAAAGAGTTCATCGACTCGACCGATCACGGTCGGCAGCTTCAATCCGCCGCGAACTTGGACCATGGAACCCCAATTACGGCGGAAACCTACAATCCAACCGAAGCTGGTTCTCGTCGAGATGGTGCAGGACCGACGTCCTCTTCCCGATTGCTCTCGCTGACCGCAAACGGGAATCGACTGACATCCAACTGCCAGATGGCATTCTGGCTTGCTCCCGGGGAGCGGTCCGGGCCAAATCTGGCAAAGAATACTTCAGTTCTTTCAGACTGGCTTCTCGAAAAGGAAGTCACGATCGGAGCTCTTGGCCGTCCTCAACTCATCGAGTACCGAGTGACCTTTACCGCGCCTCCCGAGGAACAAAACAACGAGGCGGTGTTTGAATCATTGACCGGTTACATGCCAGCTGAGTTTTCAAGCTTCTATCGATTTGATGCAAAGTCAGCAAAGTTGGAGCCTCTTAGCGACGGACCCGGGGAGCAACCCGATCCAGTTGTACTTTCAACCCCTGACGGGGCATTTGCAATGGGCATCTTCTCGCCCGACAAGGCGAGAAAAGGCTACGGACGTTGGCGTTTTGGTCCTGAGAAAGTGGTGAAGTGGAACTGCGTCTTCCGAGTTCAGCAGCCTCAGAGAGGCGCTCGGTTCCCGTACTTGCACTACGTGGCGGTTGGCACGAGGGAGCAAGTGGCTGAGACACTTAAACGGCTAAGTTCGAGCAAGTTTTGAGAGTTATCTGGGGAAAACGTGTTAAGTACTGTGAAGTTTAAACCTAAGCCAGTATATTTGCTAGCAACGTTCTGGCCCGCTGAGGGCTACCTTAGACACATGCTTTTGCGATCTTCGCTTACATTGGCGCTTGCTACGCTTTTCGTCTCTTCCGCTTTTGCGGATCTGACCTCCGAATTCTCGGTCTCGAACGGTAACCCGAACGGCGCTTGGAGCTACGGAACCAAGACCAGCCCAACCGGCGTCTTCACCGCGTTCACCACTTCTGGTGCAGGACAAGTCTCAGGACCTATAACTGTTGACTTCTGGGGCAACAGCTCGATCTTCAACGTTCCTTCAGCCTTTAAGCTGACCGCTGGCACTCTCAACGGATGGGCCGGCGGAAACGGAGGGATTAATGTTGGCGATGTAAGTCTTCACCCTGGCGCTGGTAACGAAATCGCAGTCGTCCGCTACACCGTTGCGGCAACCGGACTCTATGACATCTCGGCACTCTGGGGCGCTGGCGACGGGTTGTCAAACGGCACAAGAGGCGCGGTGAGCACTGAACTCCTGTTGAACAACGCATCCTTGTTCTCCGTTGCAAACACGCTTACCGGACAGAGCTACAACAGCTCTTCGGTTTCACTCTCGGCGGGAGACGTGCTTGATATCCAAGTCGGCAAAGGAAACGATGCCCACTTTTATGATTCCACCCCGGTGAACCTTTCGGTTCAGGCAGTTCCAGAGCCTGCATCCATGGCCGTCCTCGGTCTCGGAATCCTCGGTCTTGCTCGACGACGCAAGGCTGCTCGAAGCTAAACTTCGAGGAACAAATCAAAAGCCCCCGCTCAAATAAGCGGGGGCTTTTTCTATGCGGTGTGGGCAGAATCGTCAGGGTACATTCCTCACTATGTCTCCCGACATTCCACTCGGTTCAATATTGGAACTCGGCAACCAAGAATCCTACAAGTTGCACGTTGCAAACTGGAACGGCTCCCGTCATCCAATCGATGACTTCACCGAGTCCTTTGAATCTTGGATGGGATGGAACAGGTGGCGCGGGACTCGAAACGATTTTTCTCGAAGGCACATATTCTCACTGATACGAATTCCATTCCGACACTCAATGTGGCTATTTGGAGGAATTTTCGATGTCCAAGATAGATTGGCTGACCGGTATGTTCTCAACGTGAACCCATTGGGGGAGAGTCTTATTGGCCGATTGGTGGTTGACCTCACGCCTCCGAAGGGTCGGGGCCGTGCGTACTATTTGGAGAAGTACTTTGACCAAATGAAGCTTCATGAGATTCTTTCAAAACCATACGAAGGAGTTGTGTTCAACGGCTACGATCGAATTCACCTGACTTTTAGAGAGCTGGCGAACATCGTTTCCAAGGAGAACTCTTCGTGGCGCGTTGCACTAGAGAACGCAAAGGGGGTTTATCTGATTACGGACAGGAAGACGGGGCGGGCCTATGTGGGATCTGCCTATGGGTCCTTTGGGATTTGGAGCCGGTGGCAGAGTTACGTCGCAACCGGGCACGGGGGAAATGTAGAGTTGCGAGAACTCGTCAGTTCAAACAGCGATAGCTACGTTCGCGAAAACTTCAGCTTTGCACTTCTGGAACATATTCTCCCATCGGCGAGCGACGAGTTCGTGCTGGGAAGGGAAAGTTTCTGGAAGCAGGTTCTACTTACCAGAGACTTCGGCTACAACTCAAACTAAGCAACATCTGGCTTTCCTCCGGAACTGGAAAGCCAGATGTAACTGATCAGCTAATCGCCTGTCGAAGCCGAGTGTATTCCTTATTCTCCGCACCCGGAATCCAGCGGACGTCGAGTTGCTTGACCGCCAGCGTCTCGTCCAGACGACCGACGATCTTCGTCGACGGGGCGTTGTGGAGCAGAGAAGGATCAGTCTCAGCCTCATGGCAGATCGCAATGAGCGCGTCGCAGAACTCGTCGAGAGTTTCCTTGTTCTCAGTCTCGGTCGGCTCGATCATGAAGCACTCGGGCACTATGAGCGGGAAGTAGTTGGTTGCGGGGTGGAAGCCGTAGTCGATGAGTCGCTTGGAAATATCCAGCGCGCGCACGCCCTTTTCCTTCTTGTACTTCTCGGCAGTGAGGATGCACTCGTGCATGCACGGGCGATCGTGAGCCGGAGGCAGGACTTCCTTAAGGCGAGCTCGAACATAGTTGGCATTAAGAACCGCAAACTTCGAGATCCGGTGCATGTTCTCCTTGCCGTAGGCCATGAGGTAGGTGTAGGCGCGGACTTCCATGAGGAACTGACCGTAGAAACCGGCGACTCGGCCGATGGAGTGAGGGCGGTCCTCGTCGGCGATTATCTTGCCACTCTCGGTTCGGATCACTGGCTTTGGAAGGAACGGTTCGAGGTGCTTCTGAAGCCCAATCGCTCCGCAACCAGGGCCGCCACCGCCGTGTGGCGTGCTGAAGGTCTTGTGCAGGTTAAGGTGCATGCAGTCGAAGCCGTGATCGCCGGGTCGGGTGGTACCAACCATAGCGTTCATGTTGGCTCCATCGCAGAAGACCTGACCGCCGGCATCGTGGATCATCTTGCAGATCTTTTCGATGTTTGGCTCAAACAGCCCGAGCGTCGATGGGTTGGTAAGCATCAGGGCCGCAACTTGGTCGCCGATCTCTTCCAGGACTTGGGTGAGAACCGCAAGGTTGGTATTGCCCTCTGCGTCGGTCGGAATTGACTTAACGTCGTAACCGCATCGCGCTGCCGATGCTGGGTTTGTCCCGTGAGCAGAGTCAGGAACCAGAACGATCTTGCGCTTCTGTCCCTCTCCACGCGACTCGAAGTACGCCCGAACGAGCATCAAACAGGTCATCTCGCCGTGAGCTCCGGCTAGCGGCTGAAGAGTGATGTAATCGAAGCCCGTGACCTGACAAAGAATGCTCTGGACGCCATGAAGTATTTCAAGCGCGCCGGGTATTGTCTCGACCGGTTGAAGCGGGTGAAGATTAGCGAAGCCGGTCATCCGAGCCGTCGTTTCGTTTATCTTCGGGTTGTACTTCATCGTGCAGCTACCCAGCGGGTAGAAGCCAGTTTCGATGCCGTAGTTGATGTGCGAAAGGTTGGTAAAGTGCCGCAACAGATCTAGCTCAGCGATCTCCGGCAGGTGCAGGTCCACACGGGTTTCGCCGAGGATTGAGCTCAGGTCAACCGCGGGAGTGTCGCACTTTGGCAGGTTGCAGCCGACGCGACCAGCGCGTGACTTTTCGAAGATGAGTTTTGGCTCGGGAACTGTGGTTTGTCGCATTAGGCGAGCACCTCTTTGAGGGCGGAAACGTAAGTGTCGATCTGGTTCTTTGTGCGAAGTTCGGTGGTGCAGACCAGGAGAGTATTGGGAGGACCTTCGTAGTATTTACCGAGCGGAAGTCCAGCGAGGATGCCCTTATCAAGCATTGCTCCGCAGACCCATTCGGCATCCTTGGGGAGTGTGACAACGAACTCGCAGAAGACTTTGTTGGTCATTGCACCGATCCCGATCTTGTCGAGTTCAGAGATCATGTACTGTGCATTTCTCACCGAGTTTTCGGCGATGGAGCGCATCCCATTCTTGCCAAGCGCGATCATATAAACCGTATTCGCCAGCGCCATCAGGGCTTCGTTTGTGCAGATGTTTGAAGTGGCTTTTTCGCGGCGAATGTCCTGCTCTCGGGTTCGGAGCGTCATCACGTAGCCCGGTTTGTCGCCGTGGACTTCTTTCGTCTTTCCGACGATTCGACCAGGAATAAAGCGGATCAAATCCTTTTTGCAAGCAAATAGCCCGACTCCAGGACCGCCGAGTCCCATCGGGACTCCCATCGGCTGGCCTTCGCCAACCACGATGTCGGCACCGAAGTGTCCGGGCGGCTTAAGCAGTGCGCATGCGACCGGATCGGACACGACGATCATTGCCGAGCCGTTCTTGTCGCAAGCCGCTCGAACCGCCGCCAAATCCTCAATCGAGCCAAAGAAGTTCGGATACTGAACGATGTAGCAAGCCGCCTCCTCTTCCGTGAATTCGGTAGTCAAACCGTTAGAAGATTTCTGGGTAACTACTTCGATATCCATTGACCAGCAGTAGGTATCAAGAACCTGCCGGTAGTGGGGATGAACCGCCTCGCTGACCACGACTTTCTGTCGCTTGTTGAGGCTAGTCGACATGATCGCCGCCTCGGCCATCGAAGTTGCGCCGTCGTACATCGAAGCGTTCGCGATGTCGCAACCATAAAGCTCGGCAACCATCGTCTGGAACTCGTAAATCGCTTGGAGATAACCCTGCGAAGCCTCTGGCTGGTAGGGGGTGTAGGCCGTTAGAAACTCGCCGCGCGAGATCACCGCGCCGACCGAAGCCGGAATATAGCGATCATAAATTCCCGCACCCAGGAAGCAAGTCACCTTGCTCAGATCGACGTTTTTTGAAGCGAGATCAAGCAGGTGAGCGTAAAGTTTGGGTTCGTCGAGAGCGTTCGGGATGTCCAAAGAACCTGGCGCAAGCCGTAGATTCTCAGGAACTTCACAGAACAAGTCGTCAATCGAAGAAACGCCGATGACGGCGAGCATTTCGGCGACATCGGCTTCGGTGTGCGGAATGTAAGGCATTAGGGTTTAGTGAGCGACGGCTCCGTACCCAGCGGCGTCCAGCAAGGTGCCTGGAACATCGCCAGAAAGGCGAATCTTGATCATGAACCCTTGCCCGTATGGATCGGAGTTCACAAGCTCAGAAGCACTTGCCAATTCGCCGTTGACTTCGATGACTTCGCCAGCCACCGGAGCGTACAGATCGGAAACCGTCTTGACACTTTCTACGCTGCCAAAGGTCTCGCCGATAGCGAGGGATTTGCCAACGGTCGGAAGATCAACGTACACGACATCGCCAAGTTCGGACTGGGCGTGGTCGGTGATTCCGATGGTGGCGACGTCGCCGTCAACGCGCACCCACTCGTGCGATTCGGTGTATTTGAGATCTGCCGGGATGTTCGACATAGTTGGTATGAGAATACCGGACTGGTACGCTTGATTTCGTGCCGCGAATCGACTTTGTCACCCTCTTCCCCGACATGGTTCGCGGGGCACTGGAGCATTCGATTTTGGGCCGAGCGGCTTCGGCCGGGTTAGTCGAGTTTCGGGCAGTTTCGCCCCGTGATTATTGCTACGACCAGCACAAGAAGGTGGATGACACCCCCTATGGCGGGCACCCAGGGATGCTGATTAAAGCCGAACCTGTGGCTCTGGCGATCGAGGGTCTTCTTCCACCAGATCCTACCGCTCACGCAGTCATCTTTACTGAGCCAAGCGGTATCCCATTTAAGCAAGAAAATGCCAAAGAACTTGCACAATACGAGCAGGTCGTATTCGTATGCGGTCACTACGAAGGCATCGACCATCGGGCCGAAGAGACTTACGCAACCCATGTCTTCTCCATCGGCGACTATGTCCTGACCAACGGCGAACTGCCTGCCCTGGTCATGGCTGACGCCATCACCCGCCTCCTACCCGGTGTCCTCGGAGCCGCCGAATCCCTCGAAGAAGACTCCTTCTCAGGCCAGGGCCTGAGTGCGCCCAACTACACTAAACCCCCAGTTTGGCGAGGAAAGGAAGTACCCGAGGTTCTTCGTAGTGGAGATCACAAGAAGATTGAGGAGTGGCGACGAGTCGAGGGCGAAAACAGAACCCGCGAACGCCGGCCGGACCTTTTGCCGTGAACGTGTTCATCGACCTGGATCAAACTGCCGCGACTCAAATGGCGCGGGACCATGAGCTCTTTGAGGGTGCCCAAAAAGGGGAGGGAAACGCCCGAATCTACCAATGGGACCAAACCTGGATCACACTCGGGCGATTCCAAAAGCCAGAAGAAACTCTTACAGAACCATCGATTCTGAACTGGACGATCAGGGAGACCGGCGGAGCCGCCGTCCTCCACGGACACGATCTGACGGTCGCAATCGCCATCCCTCTTTCGGGAACCGTCGGGGTTCGGGCGGTTTATCGCTATCTCGTCACTCCGCTTGTCCTTTCCCTCCAAGACGTCGGGCTCGATGCAATCCTTGGCGAAGATGCTGGCTTCGCCGACCGACAAACTGGTGCCTACTGTTTCCTCGGTAAGTCGGAAAATGACGTCATCTCGATTTCTACTGCGCAAAAACTCTGCGGATGTGCGCTCCGTGTGTCTCGCGAAGCGGCAATGCTTCAGGCTTCGATTCCACTGCGCGAACCCCTTGTTCCAGCGAGGAAACAGATCAGAGATTCAGGAAATGATTCCTGGATTAACCTCGATCACGACGGCCTAATTCAATCTCTCCAAGTTCGCATAGCCGCCCTCGTCTGAAACAAAAAAGCCCCGACCTATCGTCGGGGCTTTTAAAGCGATGGTCTCGCCTTAGTTATTGTGCGGCGAAGGGGTGATCGTGAAGCCTTGCGAAGTCAACTCGGCGCCGATGTGGCGGAGCTTCTTCATCGCTCGAAGTTCGATCTGGCGGACTCGCTCACGGGTCACGTTGAGCTCGGTTCCGACTTCCTCAAGAGTTCGGGCTCGACCATCGTCGAGTCCGAATCGGAGTCGAACAACGTCTCGCTCTCGGCTCGTCAAGCGACCCAGGATTCCGTCGATCTCTTCTCGTCGAATCAATGACCAAGTGACATCGCCAGGGGTCGGCATGTTCGTGCTCTGCACGAAGTCGCCGATGGACGAGTTATCCTTCTCACCAACCGGAGTTTCAAGCGAAATCGGCTCAACTGCAACCCGCATCATCTCGCGAACTCGGTCGACTGAGAGTCCAACCTCGCGGCTGATCTCCTCCTCGGTCGCTTCGCGCTGAAGCTCCTGCTGCAATCGTGAAGCCGTCTTGACAACCTTGTTGATCAGCTCAGCAACGTAAACCGGGATTCGAATGGTTCGACCTTGGTTGATGATAGCGCGAGCGATGGCTCGGCGGATCCACCAAGTAGCGTAGGTCGAGAATCGGAAACCCTTAGACCAGTCAAACTTTTCAACTGCGCGGATCAGACCAAGGTTGCCTTCTTGAATAAGGTCAGCCAAGGGAATTCCTCGAGCGTTATATTTTTTGGCAATAGATACAACGAGTCGAAGGTTTGACTCGATGAGGTGTCGCTTCGCCTCAATCCCCTCGTTGATAACGCGGATTTTGATGAACTCGTTGAGTTCAGTTGGTTTTCCAACCGGGTGGGTAATGTCCTTTCGCTGAAGAAGCTTGAGAAGCTCTTTCTCTTTGCCCTTCTCAAGCAGTTCTTTTGCCATGACCAGCACGGCAAGGTGCACTTCTTGCTCAGGGGTCAGAAGCTGGGCGCGACGAGTTTGTCGCATCCACATTTCAAGTTCTTCGGAGTCATCGGGAACTGCGGCAACTTCCGCCTCAAGCTCTTCGAGCTCCTCATCAGAGGCGTCGTCGTCTTCCACCTCGGCGGTCGGGTCATCCAACTGCGTCATGTTTGGTTCCATGAAGCCTGAGGTCCGACCTGGCGTTCGGACGGTAATTGCTCGTCCGCGCTTCGGTTGGGTTGGGATGCCGTTTTCAATAGCCATTTATCTTTTAGTTACTCCGTATTTGACCGTTTCTTTATGCTCTGGCTCATCGAACCTTGCATGGTTGGTCTATCGTCTTCGGGACATGTAGGTGTATCACGTCCACGATATTTTGTCAAGCGAGACGCGTGCCAGTTGTCAATGTTCTGGAAAACCTTTTGAGTTTACCGGGAATCTGGGATGACAACACGCTGATTCGAGAGACAGCAAAAACTTCAGACGCCTTTTGGGGCGCAAAAGGTTTCAGCTTCAATCAAGTTCTACGATGAATCTAGCGAAGCTCACGCAACTTTGTCACAATTCTTCGAATCTCACCAGCAAGCTGGTATGTCGATTCTTCGGTGTTGTGGTGCGAGAAGCTGACGCGAATGGTTCCTCGGATATATTCATCGGGAACTCCGAATGCCCTCAACACTGGTGAAGGTTCGGTGTTTTGGCTACTGCAGGCGGCTCCGGCTGAGCAGCAGAATCCGGCTTGGTCGAGCTCAATGAGCAGAGTTTCGCCCTCGATTCCAGCGAAGGAGAGGGAGAGGATATAGGGTGAGCAACGGTCGCCCCCATTAGTGATGAAATCCGAAAGTGGTGGCTCTTTGGGGTAGACCCAGTCTCCATCGAACGGGTAGCAGAAGATTTCGTTAAGCCGTTCGACTTGAACTTGTCGCTGATGCATCTCATCGATGGCAATTTCTGCCGCCTGACCCATCCCGATAATCGCGGGAACGTTCAGCGTCCCAGATCGCTCGCCACGCTCTTGACCACCACCCGTGACGAACGGAGGAATTGAACCGGGGAAACGTTGATACAAGAATCCAATTCCTTTAGGGCCATAGAATTTGTGCGCAGAGCCGGTGACGTACTCAAGATCACCCACTTTAAATGGAATCTTGCCGATAGCTTGGGTGGCGTCTACTAGGTAGGCGCCCGGAACCCGGTTCCGCCCATCGAAAATCGTTCCAGTCTCATTGTTGACAAGCATCTGAGCACGAAGCAGTGGTTGGCGAGGTGGTGCCCCAACCGAAGAAACCGTTCGAGGTACCTCCTGGGGCGGGTAGAAAAACGGAATCCCAAGTTTTTCGGCAGTATCCCTTATTGAGCTGTGCTCAATCACGCTCACCTCAATCTGGTCTTTGAGTGCATGCAACACCCAGTTATTCGCCTCGGTCGCCCCGCTCGTGAAAGTGATTTGCGAAGGATCATCCGCCCCGATCAGCCGCGCAACCTGCGCCCGCGCCTTCTCCACCGCATCCATCGACCTCGCTCCGTACTGGTGCAACGAACTCGCATTCCCCGGAAACTCGCTGAACCAGGGCAGCATGGCTTCGACGACACGAGGATCGACCGGCGTGGTGGCGGCATTGTCGAAGTATCGTTCGTGCACAAAACGAGTGTACTGGAACCATCCCGAAGTAATCTGAATGGATGCAACTGGTCACTGTCGAACAAGTCGGCCAAGCCGTTGAGGAGGTGATCGCACGTCTCCGAAAATGCGTCGGTGACGCCACCAGACCCTCGGCTTGGACCCCGGTTCAAACGCTCGATCATCTCATCCAGGTGCACCGAGGCGTCGTGTTGGGTTTGCGAGCAAAAGAAGCCCTGCCAAAGCGTGCTACCTACTTCGCAATCCGTCGACAGATGGTCGGATTGATCCTTCGGAATGCTATTCCCGTCCCGGCAAAGGGGGGCTACCCGACATGCGATCCTGACGCTGATTTCGAGTCAATGGCGAACGACTTCCTCAAGCTACAAGAGAAGCTCGAGAAACGAGCCGCCGAGGGCGTCGCAAGCGACCAACTCGTCATAAACCACCCGGTCGCCGGCCCTCTCAACTTTAACGAGACGATGACGATCGTTCATGCCCACTTGGTGTATCACATCAAGCGGGCAGGGAAGTAGAGTCTCCTCAGCCGCCCATGGCTTGCTTCAGCAAAGCCGGAACGTCGCTCGTCCGGTCAGCTACCAGAGCACCGCAATCCAGCAACGCGTCAACCTTTGATTGAGGGGTTCCCGTTTTGCCGCTGATGATTGCACCAGCGTGACCCATGCGCTTGCCTGGAGGTGCAGTTCGTCCGGAAATGAATCCGACGACTGGCTTCTTCATGTTCGCCTTGACCCATTCACAAGCCATTTCTTCGTCCGATCCGCCGATTTCGCCGACGAACACAACCGCTTCGGTCTTCGGGTCGTTATGGAACATCTCCATGACCTCGATGAACCGAGTTCCTGGAAGTGGGTCTCCGCCGATACCAACGCAGGTGGTCTGACCAAATCCAGCCCGGGTCATTTCCCAGACGATCTCATAGGTAAGGGTTCCTGAACGGCTGACCATGCCCACGTTGCCCGGCATAAAGATGTGCCCCGGCATGATGCCCATCTTGCACTCGCCCGGAGTAATGATCCCGGCGCAGTTTCCGCCGAGCAAACGTGTAACCCCGTTCGACTTCAGGCGATTGACAACCTGAGTCATGTCCGCAATAGGAATCCCCTCCGTGATCAGGGTGACAAACGGCATTCCTGCCGCCTCGCACTCCAAAACTGAGTCCGCCGCAAAGGGAGGTGGAACAAAAATGATCGAAGCATCAGCTCCGGTCGCGTCAACGGCTTCCTGGACCGTATTGAACACGGGCTTCCCGAGAAACTCTTGGCCGCCCTTGCCGGGGGTGACTCCGCCGACAATATTGGTGCCGTAGGCAATCATCTGCTCGGTGTGGAATCCACCCTCTTTACCGGTGATACCGCAAACGATGACCTTGGTGTTTTTATCGACGAGGACTGACATTTCTGCCGGGCAGTTTACCCGGCTAGTTGGGAGTAGCAAGTGTGGGATTTGGAGCAGGAGCTTGCTCCTTCACAGACCCTGAACATTTACACCCCGGATCACCCCTCTCCTAGGCGTCTGATGGTGGGAGGCTGGCTGGTCAGCGAGTCAAGTATCCTATGTCCTGCGAATGAACGGACCCGACCCGACCGAGCTTCACCCTGTTCCGGGTTTTGAGCAGGTTTGCTTCATCAAAAACGCCATTTCGAACCCAAACGTGGTGGTTGGCGATTACACCTATTACGATGATCCCGACGGTGCCGCCGACTTCGAAAAGAACGTTCTTTATCACTTCCCATTTGTCGGAGATAAGCTGATCATCGGAAAGTTCTGTGCCATCGCTCGAGGCGCAAAGTTCGTCATGAACGGAGCAAACCACATCATGAGCGGAACCTCCACTTATCCGTTCTACATCTTTGGCGACGGCTGGGAACCCGCACTCTCCGAGCGTGCAGTTTTCCCCAACAAAGGCGATACCGTCATCGGTAACGATGTCTGGATCGGCTACGAAGCTCTGATCATGCCGGGAGTAACCATCGGTGATGGAGCCATCATTGCCTCCCGCGCGGTGGTCACGGCAAACGTCCCGCCCTACTGCATTTATGGCGGAAACCCCGCGAAGCTCATCCGAGAGAGATTTAGCGCAGAACAGATCAAGCGGCTTCAAGCCTGCGCTTGGTGGAACTGGTCCATCGAATGCCTCACCCCCATTCTTCCCATTCTTGTCGCCGGAGAGGTCGAAGAGTTCCTTGCCCTTGCAGAGGCAAAAAGCTAAAATATTTCGTATTTCATCGAAATAATGGCGTAGAATCATTTCGATGGATGTCGAAACGAACCGTATCGCCTTTCGCGCGCTCGGTGACCCCACCCGCCTCCACATCGTGGAGTTCTTAGCTTCAATGTGCTGCGGTAGAGCCTCCGTAGATGAAGAAGGTGGCGTTGAAGGGCCAACCGCCGGCGAAATCTGCTGTCACATTACCGGCGAAGAAAAGATCAGCTCGACCATCTCCCACCATCTCCACGAGCTCGAAGGCGCGGGCCTGATCCAAATTGAACGGAAAGGCAAGCGAATGCTTTGCACCCTCAAGCCGGAATCACTCCTTTCACTTGCCACCTATTTGCAAACCCTTGCCAAATCCAACGACCAAACCAACTGCTGCTAACACCATGGAAAATAACACCAAACTCATCGACCGAGAAGACGTTCGCGAATTCGTTCGCGAGAAATACGGCGCGGCGGCTCTTACCGTTTTGAACGGTCAAGGCGCGGCTTGCTGCGGCGGAAACACCGGCGGCGGTAACGATAGCTGCTGCGGGGGCGACGTCATCACCGGCAATCTTTATAGCGAATCGGAAGCCGGCGACATTCCAGAGGCCGCTTTGCTAGCCTCGCTTGGATGTGGAAATCCGACCGCACTAGCCGCGCTCAATGAAGGCGAGACAGTTCTCGACCTAGGCTCCGGCGGCGGGATCGATGTGCTCCTCTCCGCTCGACGCGTTGGACCCACCGGATTCGCTTTTGGGCTTGATATGACCGACGAGATGCTCGCGCTCGCGGAGCGCAATAAGGCAGAAAGCGGAGCCGCGAACGTTTCCTTCCTGAAGGGTCATATCGAGTCGATTCCTCTACCGGATAACTCGGTTGATGTAGTGATTTCCAACTGTGTGATCAACCTTTCTAGCGACAAAGACGCCGTCCTGCGAGAGGCATTTCGGGTTCTGAAGCCGGGCGGACGATTTGCGGTTTCGGATGTTGTTGTTGAAGGCGAGATTCCTTCAGCCGTTCGAGCGGACATGGAGGCTTACGTTGGCTGCGTGGCAGGCGCCATGGAGTACAGCGAGTACCTTGGCAAGCTGGAAGCCGCAGGCTTTGTTGATGGCTCGATTGAGCCCACTCGACGATACACCTTTGCCGATCTAGAAGCAACAACTTGTACATCGCCAGAAGTCAGTGCTCTATCGGCGGAAGAGAAGGCAAACCTCGACGGCCGAATCATGGGTGCATTTATTCGGGCGACGAAGCCAAAAGAAGGCGCATGCTGCGGCACGGAGTGCTGCAAGTGAAAACCGTCATCTTCCTCTGCGTCCACAACGCTGGGCGATCCCAAATGGCCGAAGCCTTCGTGAATCACGAAGCCAAAGCCCGTGGACTGGATATCAAGGGCGAATCCGCCGGCACCGTTGGCGGAAAGCAGCTCAACCCAATGGCCGTCGAAGCCATGGCGGAACTTGGAATAAGCATGGAAGGGCAGCATCCGAAGCTGATGACCCAAGAGATGGTCGATGGCGCTGACAAAATCATCTCAATGGGTTGCGGAGTTGATGCCGCCGCTTGCCCCGCCAAGTTCATCCTCACCGAAGATTGGGGTCTGGACGACCCAGCCGGGCAGGGAATTGAAACCGTTCGCGTGATCCGAGACCAGATTCGAGGACACGTGGTGAAGCTCCTCGAGGAGATGGCTTGAACAGAAAGCTAGTTGCCGAGTTTCTTGGCACCTTCGGAATCGTCTTTGCCCCGGTCATGGCGTCGGCGGCAAAAACCGATCTTGCCATCGCCGCCTGGGTCTCCGGACTTGCGGTCACGGCGATGATTTACATCTTCGGACCCGTCTCCGGTGCTCAGTTCAATCCCGCGGTGACACTGGCGCTGACTCTCAGCGGGAAGCACGAAAAGCGGGAAGTTGTCCCCTATCTCGGCGCTCAATTTCTCGGTGGACTCGCCGCCGGACTGCTAGGGCTTCTCCTTTTTGGTGGGGCTTTTGGAACCCATGTCCCTAGTGCTCCGGAGGCCGCCCTGCGAAACATCGCCACTGAAATCGTCCTTTCGGCAATCCTGATGGCGGTCATCTTCGCGGTGATCCGCAAAGAGAACGCCTTTGCCCCCCTCGTGATCGGGCTCACCGTCGTTCTGCTCGTCATGATGGGTGGAAACATCACGGGTGGCTCGATGAACCCAGCCCGGTCGCTTGGACCCGACATGGTTGGTGGCTCGCAGACCCTCGGAACCATTTGGGTCTATCTCATCGGCCCCCCTGTCGGAATGGTGTTGGCCTGGCTTCTCGAATCAAAAGTGCTCTCTAAGGAAGCCGCTTGACCTCAACATAATCGATCTCGTAAGTACAAACCTGGTTCTTGGATGGATCCTTGGTCGGCTGATACTCTGCCGAATACGCCTCCGTCCAAGACTTCGCCGCCGCCCAGAAGTTGAACCGAATCGCGGTGTCCGCGTTAGGCACTGCCTCATTACTGGACCGGATCAGAGTGCCGTTTACCAGCCAGTCCGTCTTTGTCGGATACCACCGAATCGTGTAAAGATTCCACTCGCCCGTGTTCAAACCCTTCGGAGTCACAGACTCCGGCGAGTGGTTGATCTTGTTCCCAAAAAACTCCTTCTTCTCATCCCAATCGTTCCAATTCGTCGCGAGCAAAGAGTGATCACCTTTGGCCTTATTAGTCTGAGCAGATAAAAACTCAAAGTCGATCTCATCCGATCCAAGCTTGTCCGTCGAATAAGTGAAGATCGAAGCCACCATCCCCGGCGGCGGATTCTTGACGCGCACCTTCGCCGTAATCTGCAATCCCGTCTCCAAGGTGAACTTCGGACGGGTGTACAGTTCCGTCCCCAAGAAGGTCTCCCCGGGAGCCTTGGGGTTGTAAGTCTCATGCCGGAGCATCATCACCCCACCCTTACACTCGGGTTTCAAGCCAAACTGAGTTCGCCCCAGTTTCCAGTCCGCATACACCCACTCTCGCTCGGTGTAGGTATTGAAGTCATCTCGAAACAGAGTTTTGGCCGAAGAGAGCAAGAGTGCAGCGATGACCATTTATCTCCCAGTTTACGTTGCAGAGCTACAATCTCTTTAGATGGCGATTCAGTGGAAGGTCCGAACGACCGAAGTCACCCCGCAGCGGACAACTGTGATTATCGCCGTGATTCTCGTCTGCACGTTCGTCGGATTCCTACTGCGAATCCCCCTCCTCGCCTTCCTCGCTCTCGGCTTCTTTTCCCCCATCCTGTTCGAGTATTTCGCCGGCAAAAAGTGCGAAGTCTCCGAAGCCGGAGCTACTGCTGGGTTCAGCACGATCACCTGGGATAAGGTGAAAAGCGTGAAAGTTGAAGAAAACGCGGTACAACTGTCCCCGTTTGAGTCAGAATCAAAGCTCGACGCCACTCGCGGAGTCCGATTGGTCTTCGACGAAACCGTCGAGCGGGAACAGGTGATGGAAATCATCCGTACCCATCTAGGCAAAGATGTTCGATTTTTGGGAGGATGAGCTCAGCGAGGAGCAAACCGAAGAACTTCTGCAGAAAGCTGCAGGAGAGATTCGCAAGCGCAAACTCGAAGCCCCCGCGATCCTCTTTTTCGAGATGCACAAGCCGATTTCCAACGTCATGGCTCACCTTACAATGGTGAGTGCACCGATGTTGGTTCCATTTTTAGGCTTCGATTTCGTGAATCAATATAGTAATTTGCTGAGAAAGCGGGATAATGTCGAACGTCTGATCTGTATCCTGGAAGAAATTCCGGGCGATGAGCCGCAGTTATTGGAGACTTCATGCCAGAAAAACAGTTAGGAGCTTGGTCGCTGGATAGCCAGCTACTCGGCGCGAATTATTGGGACGTCGGGTGGTTTGGGCTGCTCTTCACCCTGATGATTATCGTTTTCATCGTGTTCAACGTCAAGCGCGCAAAGAAGGGAGACAATCTTTTTATTCGCCGCATTTCGGGTTTGAATGCGATCGATGAAGCCGTTGGCCGCGCTACCGAAATGGGACGCCCAGTCCTCATGGTTCCTGGTCTCTCCGACCCTGTCAATGCGACCGCTGTTCAAGCAATCAACATCTGCGCACACGTCGCCAAAACTGCCGCCAAGTTCAGCAACCCAATCATCATGTGCGCCTACTCGGCGTCGATGTTCACCCTGGCCCAAGAAGTCATCCGCGACACCTATCAGTCAGAGGGCTACCCAGAACGATTCGACCCCGACTCCGTTCGCTTCATTTCTGACCGTCAGTTTGCGTTTGCCGCTGGCGTCTCGGGAATCATCCACCGCGAGCAAACCGCCGCCGCCTTCTTCCTCGGTGAGTTCTATGCTGAGTCGCTGATCTTCGCCGAAACCGCGAACTCGATCGGTGCGATCCAGGTCGCGTCCTCAACCGAAGCAACCCAAACTCCCTTCTTTATCGCCGCATGCGACTACGTACTTATCGGTGATGAGTTCTACGCCGCCTCGGCCTACCTCACCCGTGACCCGATCATGGTCGGCTCGCTCGTTGGACAGGACTGGTCGAAGATGACCGCGATTGCATTCATTGCGATTGGGTGTCTCAACGCCTCAGTGATGCAGTGCAATATCGCCGCTCAGACGGAAGAGATTTACGAAACACACAAGTCAAATCCTAAAGAGCTGGCGGATGCTCTTGAAGATGCTCAGAAACTGCAAAAGAACAATTTCTCCATTCCTCGCCTAATCAAGGCAGACAAGCCGCCGAAGGATCTGAAAATTGATCGTGAGAAAGCTCCTGAGGAACCAGGCAAGGAGGCCGAAACAAAATGAACGATACAATTTGGGCGCGTAACCCTCAAGGAGACTTAAAGATGTTCATTGGAGGCGGATTGATCCTGGGGATCGTCCTCTTCTTTGGCGTGATGCAAACCCCGATTCAGGCTCGCCGCCCTCTTGTGTGGTTGGTCACTTTCCTCTCCGGTGGTTTCATGGTGGCGTACACCTACTGGCCCAAGCCAATCAACTTTGACGCTAAAACGGAACTACCAAAAAATGGAGTCGAAACTGTCGGGTCGTTCCTCCAGCAGTCGTTTGGCGTCGTATCTAGCTTCGTTCAGATCATCGCCGCGTTCCTGCTGGGTCTGGGAATTTTTAGCCTGCTGAGAATCCACTTGATGAATATCGCCAGGCAAAAGAAAGATTGGGTATTCAGCGTGATCCTCCTCGTTTCGATGCTCAGCATGATCATTTTCGGATACTGGGACTTCATGATCCGACAAGGCGAAAAGGCAGTCGACTTCGATGACCCGCAGTTCTGGCGCATGCCAAACATGGTGCGAGACTTCTTGTTCGATGGGCTTCTTCAGCAAATGGACGCGGCAATGTTCTCAATCATCGCGTTCTTCATTCTCTCCGCTGCCTACCGAGCTTTCCGGGCTCGCTCTGTGGAAGCAACGATCCTCCTCGGAACTGCGCTTCTGGTAATCCTCTCTCTCATGGGTGTCGTCGCCGGCGCTTGGGATGACAAAGTTGCCGCTCTCGCTGGCGATGGGAAGACCGGATCGGCAGATTTCATCATGAACTTTAAGATCACCGAAGTTGCGGGCTGGCTCAAAAACACGTTCCAGACCCCAGCGATCACCGGCATCAAATTCGGCATCGGACTCGGAACCATTTCCATGGCACTCCGAATCTGGCTCGGCCTAGAAAAGGGAGGTAAAGCATGAAAAAAGGTGGAATTCCAAAGTTCGTCATCTATGCGCTGCTCATCGCATGCTGCTCCATCCCGCTGTTCTTCAAGATTCCAATCCCTAACAAGCCTAGCGACCCCTCGGTGGACTTCTACAAGACACTCTCCGCTTTGAAGGAGGGCGACGTCGTTCTTCTTGGAAGCGACTGGACAGGGTCAACTCGTGGCGAAAGCAAAGGTCATATGAAGGCGATCCTGCGGACCTTGATGCGGAAGAATGTCAAGTTCGTCATCTGGAGCTCCGCTGATCCTCAATCTCCGCGTGCGGCGCTTGACGTCATCGCCGAAGTCAACGCCGAGCGGGTTGCCAACAAGGAAGAGAAGTTCCAACGCTGGACTCAATGGGTCAGCGCAGGCTTCTATCCCAATGCAGATGTAGCCATAAATGCGGTTGCTCAAGACGTCCGAACCGCCTTCGGATCCCGGCGTGAGAACGACACAAACGGTGTTCAGCAACAGATATTCAAAAGCCCGGTGATGCAAAAGATAAAGAGTGTCACTGACTTTGATCTTGTGATCGACGTGACTGCGTCCAAAACGACCGATTTCCACGTCCAGTTCATCAGTGCCAAGAACGTCCCGCTGATGTTCGCGGTCACCGGAGTTATGGTTCCTGAGACCCAGGTTTTCTACAACTCTAATCAGATCAAGGGCTTCATTGGTGGACTCAAGGGGGTCTTCGACATGGAGCAGATGATGGAGAAGGGCATCAACGTCAAGGATGCCAACGGCAAGATCGCAGTCGCGAGCGATAAGATCAGCGGAGAAATCGCACCGTTACCTGGGGTGAGTGTCGGGCAGGGGACGAAGTACTATCCGACCCTCCACGTCGCTCTCCTCCTGATGATCATCATGATCGGAATCGGGAACTACGAAATGATTTCCGCACGAAAGCGACAAAAGGGGAACGGATGAAGCCAGAGCAGATAGAAGTCTACAGAACAATCGCCGCCGGCGCTGGAGTTCTCGCCACCATTGGCCTGCTCAGCGTTCTCTACAAGGAGAATAAGTTCTACCGAGTCTTTGAGCACATTTTCTTGGGCCTTGCTGCCGGCTGGTCCGCCGTTGCAGTCTGGACAGAGTCACTCAGAGAAATCTGGTGGGACAAGTTGACTGGCGTTGTCGAGACAACTGGAGCGGTCACCGAACCAGGTCGCTGGGCATACATCCTTCTCGTTCCTATCGGAGCCATGGGCTACATGGTCTTCAGCCGAAAGCATAACTGGATGGCAAAGATCCCGATGGGAATCCTCCTCGGAATCTGGTCTGGTCTCCAGATCCAGTCATTCTGGACTGTTTATGGACCCCAGATGAAACAAGGAATGCTCCCGATCATCCCGACGTCGTTCGACAAGTTCATCGTTCGCTCCGATGCGCCTCCGGAACTCGCCGCGGTGACGATCACTTGGTCTCAAGCGATCTCGAACTTCTTGTTCGTTTTCACCCTCCTCTCGGTTCTAAGCTACTTCCTGTTTAGCTTCGAGGTAAAGAATCGGGCGCTCAAGAATTTCAACGTTGCTGGTCGATACCTTTTGATGATCGGCTTCGGGGCAATCTTCGGAAGCACCGTCATGATGCGTTTCTCGCTTGTTATCGACCGGATGTACTTCATCTGGGACGAGTTCCTCATGAAGCGAATTCTGCATATGGGCTAGAGATGGAACACACCGTTGAGGCCATTGTGCTGAGACGACGAGACGCCGGTGAATCTGACCGGCGTCTCGTTTGCTTTACGCGGGAGCTTGGCAAGATCGACCTTGTGGCAAAAGGTGCGCGGAAGCCCACCTCACGCCTTCGTTCGATCAGTGAACCTCTCAGCGTTGCCCAACTCACCTTTGCCGATGGCCGTCACCAAAAGTTCATTCAGCAAGCGCAGCCAATCGCCGCCTTTCGGGGCCTTCGAACTGACTACGAACGACTGACTCTCGCCCTTGCCTGGGCCGAGATCGTCTCTTACGTCGCCCCGTACGAAGATCCGATTGAAGAAGTCTATGACCTCTGCTTTAAGGCCCTCGGTGAAATTGAAAAGCACCCGAAACCCAAAGTTGCCCTCGCTTGGGCAGAAGTCGCCCTACTGACTGAAACCGGTTTTCTCCCCAACTTCGGCTCCTGCGTTCTCAGCGGTTGCGAAGTTAAGGAAGCCGAAGCGATGGTGTCCCCCCAAGCGGGCGGGTACGTCTGCCGTGAGGAAGCCGGAGAATACTCTGATCGCTTCATCGTCCGGGCCGAAGTTCTCTACGGACTGAACGCCCTTTCTGGGCTCGAATCTGCCCCATCCGGACTCAAATTTGTTGACGAAACTCTTCATGCGCTTCAGCCGTTCTGGCTGAATATCTGCGAGGCACCTCTCAAAGCTAGGGCGCATCTCATGGAGTCTCTCGCATTTGGAACCAGCGGCACCTAAGTTCAAGTAAAATGCAGGTTAAGATGCGTGCATTCGGTCTCTTAGTCATTGGAGCAATTTCGATTGTCCTCGTCGGTTGCGGCTCTGGTTCTGGCTCTGGCGGCGGCGGCGGTTTCAGCTCGCGCGGAGGAGAAGGGAAAGCTGGCGTATTCCGCTATCCACTCCCCACAAACCCCACCTCACTTGATCCCGGCAAAGTCCAAGATGGTGATACCATTGACGTCTGCCAACAAGTTTTCGAAGGTCTCGTCAAGTGGGGAGAAGACAATACCGTTCAGCCAAACCTCGCCGAGAAATGGGAGATTAAGGATGGCGGGAAGACATATGTCTTTAGCCTGAAGAAAGGCGTCAAGTTCCATAACGGTCGCGAGATGAAAGCCGCTGATGTCAAGTGGTGCTGGGAGCGAGTCGCGACGCGAGCCTTCGGATCCACTACCGCTGAAACTTACATGTCCGACATCGTAGGGATTAAGGAAAAGCTCGGCGGAACCGCAAAAGAAATCACCGGTGCTAAAGTGATCGATGACTACACATTCCAGGTCACGATTGACAAGCCACGACCTTACTTCCTTGGAAAACTCACCTACGCCTGCGCGTATGTTTACGCAAAAGAGGCCCTGCCCGATGGAGTCAAGGAAATGGCGACGATCGAGCAAATGGTCGGAACCGGACCCTTCAAGTTCGAGAGCTTTAAGCCCGAGGAGATTGTTGTCCTGGCCGCGAATAAGGACTACCACGGTGGCGCTCCTGCACTTGACAAGATCGAGCGACCGGTCATCAAAGACGCTCAAAGCCGCCTCAATAAGTTCAAAACCGGCGAAACTGACTTGGTCACCCTCGAGCGAGCTGACCTGGCTGCGATCGAAAAGGATCCCGCTCTCAAAGCCCAACTCAAGACCTTTGATCGACCCTCGATGTACTATGTCGGGCTGAATACCGATGTTGTTCCGGCTCTCAAAGATCGACGAGTCCGCCAGGCCATTGGAATGGCGCTTGACCGCGATAAGATCGTCAACGACATCCTCGGCGGCGTCAACCGGCGCGCTGATTCAATTCTTCCTCCAAGCGTCTTCGGATTCCGAGAGACCACGAACTACCTCAAGTTCGATCTCACAAAAGCCAAGGCTCTTCTTGCCGAAGCCGGATTCCCCGAAGGAAAAGGTTTCCCTGCCGTTCAGTTCAGCTACCGCGATGGGCGACCTGACGTCGAACTCGTCGCGCAAGCGATCCAACAGCAGCTCAAGCAGAACCTTGGAATCGAGTTCCAGCCGCGAAAGGTCGAGTGGGGTGCTTACCTCAAGGAGCACAACAGCCGAAAGCTCCCCGCATTCCACATGCGCTGGGCCGCGGACTACCTTGATGCCGAGAACTTCCTCTCCCAACTCCTCGCCAGCTACGGTAACGAGAACAAGGTGAACTATAAAAACGCCGAGTACGACAAGCTCTGCGCCGAAGCCGACGGAATTCTTGACGAAGCAAAGCGTAAAGAACTGTATGGCAAAGCCGAAGACATCGTTCTCCAAGACGCTCCGTTCATCCCGATCTACTTCCAAAAGGATGCTGAGTTGATTAGTTCGAGGGTTAGCGGTATGCGCGAATCGGCCTTTGGTCACCTTCCGCACACGACGACGGCAGTTAAATAATGCTTGACGTCGACAGCGGCGCCGACTATGAGATCGCGAAGTTCCCCCGGTCGGGAGTGCTTCGCGATCTGCACTTGCGCCCTCTCGCCGCCGAGCTCAGCCGTGAATTCGGTTGGGAATCCGGATCCTCCGCCTCGACTCTGTCCGTGCCAGTTCCGCTTGGCTCACGCTCTGTCAGTGTGGTCGGAATCTTTGCACTTGGAGCAGACCGCAAGGGATCAATCGGTGCTTCCATCGTTGTGCTTGGTGCAAATGGCGAACTCCGACGCGAGAACTTTGTCGCAGGGCGGCACTACCGCGACGCCTTCGCAACTGAACTCCTTGAGTTTGAGACGGCTCCCGATTGCCGCCTGACCACCGTCGGATGCGCCCTCTTGGGAGGAACCAGAGTTCGTCTCGACGTGATCGAACTCCAACTTCCTGTCGGTTCCGAGCGCCTCATCTTCCAGGCATCGAGCGACCAGGCGAACTTCGTCATCTTCGACATCGTCTTCGAAGTCGCAACAACCAAGGGGAAATGTCCCTTCCATACCGGCGCAGGAGGCGTTTCCCTTGCCGAGTTGGGAGGAATCGTGCGAATGCGCGACCGGGTTCGCTTCACCCAAGCCGTGGAGCAACTCGCGGGCGCTCTCGATCGTTCTCCTGATCTCGAAGAAGCCCGTAGCGAAGCCCTCACCTTTCTGGCAATTGTTACCGCTGGAATGCTGGAAGCCGGAGGAGATCGCTCGCTGCACAGAGTCCAACTGGAAGCCGCTCGCCGCTTTGATCAAGTCTCCAGCCCCGAAGCCTTGAAGGAATCTGCCAAAGAAATGGTGGACAAAGTCGTCGGCTCATGGCTTTATAGTGAAGAAGTCCAGCCTCAGATCATCGACCGTGCCCTCAGCCTCGTAGATCGAAACTACGCCAAAGAGATCACGGACGACTACGTTGCCGGAAAAGTTGGAATGAGCACGTCGCACTTCCGGTATCTCTTCAAGCAGTCCGTCGGCCAGCCGTTCCACAAGTACCTCGTTGCCACTCGGCTCGAGAAAGCTCGGATGATGCTTGAGCAAGGTCAAGGCTCTGTCTCCGAAATCGGCATCGCCGTAGGTTTTTCCAGCCTCGCGACATTCTCTCGTGCCTTTGCTCAGCGGTTCGGAATGTCACCGAGTGATTTCAAAAAGGTGCGCGGCCTATGATAGAAGTCTCCGAGCTCACTAAGTCATTCGGCGATAAGCAGGTGCTCAAAAACATCTCATTCTCGGTGAACCAGGGTGAGATCGTTGCCGTGATGGGCAGTAGCGGCGGGGGCAAAACGACCCTCCTTCGGTGCATTGCGGGGCTGATTCAGCCCACTTCGGGTTCAGTTCGAGTCGACTCGATCGAAGTTCGCGCTGATCCGGAAGCGGCTCGCCGCAAGATGGGCATGGTTTTTCAGAGCGCCGCGCTCTTTGACTACCTGAATGTTGAGCAGAACATCCTCTTCGGAGTCGGTCGACATCTGAAGCTGAATAGTAAAGACGAAAGAGCCCTTCTCAAAGATTCCCTCGCACGAGTTGGGCTAGAAGGTAACGAAAATCTCCTCCCAAGTGAGCTGAGTGGCGGAATGCGTAAACGGGTCGGCATGGCCCGCGCGATTGCGCTCTCGCCGGCGATCATGCTCTACGACGAGCCCACCACCGGTCTCGACCCCATCACGACCTACCAAATCGACGAACTGATCTCCCAACTGCGAAAGGAACTCGGCGTAACCAGCCTCCTAGTCAGCCACGACCTGATGAGCGTCCGTCGGGTCAGCGACCGCGTAGCGTTCCTCCACAAAGGCGAGCTCGTCTTCCTGGGAACCCCTGATCAGTTCCTTGAATCGGACCATCCGGCGATTCAAGAACTGGTCACAAAGACCCAAGCTGCACAACTTCACTAAACCCTGAGCAAATCGAGACGTTCATCTCACCATCGCCCGGCCAAAACGGGACCGTGAACAACATGAACAAGTCGCTCAAAACTCTCATCGTCGCCGCTCTCTTTGCTGGAGCAACCGTTACCGCCTACGCTCAAGCGGCCGGAACCACCGGAACCCAGACCCCTCCTCCCGCTCAAGGCAAAGCAAACCAGGGCAAAAAGGGACAAGCTGGAAAGGCAGATCCAATGCTCATGCTCAAGCGAGACACCGAAGTTCTCGCCAAGCTCAATCTCACCGATGAGCAGAAAGAAGGCGTCAAGAAGCTCAAGAGCGAAACCGAAGCCAAACTCAAAGAGCTCATGAAGGGCAAGACCAAGGGAGATGACCGAGCTGCTATGCGGACTAAGGTCAAGGAAGTTGTTGAGGGTTACAAGAAGGGCCTCCAAGAAGTTCTCACCCCAGTTCAGTTCGGCGACTACGAAAAAGGTATGAAGGCAATGGCAAAAAAAGCCAAAGATAAGAAGGACGGCGGAAACTAAGCCGCCAACCCTTTGCCTCCGCGACATGAATGCCGTCTCGGGGGCTTTTTTCTGCCTGAAGACACCCCTAGTCAAAAAGACCCAAAGAATCAAAGTAGAATCACCCCGACTGAACTAACAATCTGTTGTAGCGTTCAAGCGTACATCGATCCAATTTCCGATAGGGGAAATTTCCAACAGGGGAGATAGAAGGAAACAAATGAAAAACGTCATCAAAAATTTTGTCGCTCTTGCCGTAATGTCGGCTCTAACCGTTTCGGTATTCGCCCAAGGCGCAGGTCCTGGGGGAGGCAAGGGCCAAGCTGGCGGCGGAAAGCCTGGTCAGGGCGGACAAGGC
>JARXAE010000017.1 GCA_029866005.1 Fimbriimonas sp.
GCCCTAGGGCTTGGATACCCCGGGATCCGAGGACTTCTTCACCGACCGGATGTGCGTTTCCAGGAAGCACCTTGGCGAGTTGAGCGACAAAGAACAAAGCCACCAGTAAGATGGGCAATAGTGCGAGATAGGCTCCGATGCCCCAGAGAATGCGCTTCCCGAGTCCATTTTTGCTGACCCCAAGAGAGTCAAGGCTAAATCGGTGGCCCATGATCGGGACCGTGCAGATGATTGCGAGCGCAACAAAAATTCCGATAAATGGAAGGGCTTGTGCGAGAATCGGGATCCCCTTGAGAAGGGTTCCGGCGGCGACACCCAGCCCTAAGTAAGCACACATGACGATCGACGCGCCAAGGGCCAGGCGGTCGGCAACGGGAAGAGAGACGCCTTGCTGGGGCATCCCCATCGGCTTGAGTGCGCCCGCAGTGCGCTGGGTCGTAAAAACCGCGAGCAGCAAGATTCCAGCAAGGAATCCAGCGCAACCTACGAGACCAGCCAAGCCAAACTTCATCGCGGGCTCAGCGGGGAAAGTCTTGCCTCGAATCGAGTTGTCCCCGAACTTCTCTCTGAACTGAACCTTGGCGAGCTTTTCGCCGAGGTCTTTTCCGTCGAGTTTGGTTAAGTACGGTTCGGCATCAGATTTCTTGATGTCTTTCGTCTCGTAGAGCTTGGCGAATGCTTGGCTCTGTTCATCGTTTGAGGCAGCGAGATTTTTGAGATCATCGCCAAACGGAGCCTTTCCGTCCTCGGTTCGGAGTGCGACACGGAGTTTTTGGGCGTCGGCAGACTTTTTGGCGTCGTTCTTCAGCTCATCGATATAAGGTGTGAACATCTCGTTTTTCGGAGCATTTTTGCCCTGAAGTGCCTTGAGACTCAGCATCATCTCGATCATTTTGCCCTGCGTCTTTTCGGCCTTTTCGCCAGTTAGAATTCGCTTTCCTGATGCTGCGGAGAAGCTACTGACAATCAGCGCAGTGAAGATGACGGCAAGCAAGGCCCAGCCCAACCAAACTCGAGGCAGATCAGCGCCAGAGTGCTTTTCTTCGGAAACTGGCAGGAGCTCAAATTGGATTGGGGGGAGGTTGGCCATGATGTTTAGAGCGCTCGAAGCTTCGGCCAGCGGAGTTCAACACCTTGATTGACCAACAGTTTTTGAAGCTCAGCTACCTTTTGCGGGGAGCTGGAGACAGCTTGGGCACTGCCCATGCGAAGAGTATACGAGGCGAGAGCAGCGGCGGATTCGCCGATGTTCCATTCGACCGGGTGCAGGCGGTAGCAGCCGTTGGTGATGTGAGTGACCCCAAGATTTTTACACGCAGGAATTAGGTTCGTCATTCGCACAGGCACTAATGACCGGAGGGGAATCTCGAACGGCAAGGTAGATGTGTCGATGGTGTTCGCCCCGTTTGTGCTGGGGTGAAGGTCGATTCGGTAAGCACCGACTCCGACTGAGTCGTCGAAGGATGGAGCTCGATCTTCATTTTCGTTCGTGTATGCGGCGACATCCTGTTCCTTGACGACATATTCCGCTTGGATGCGGCGAGCCTCGCGAATGTAGGGATACTTGGCAAAGCCATCTTCAGTGCCCGCAAGCTTGGGGCTCATATAGAGGTTTGGATAAGCACCAGGCTGGTCATCGTGGCGCGGGGCGTCGTTTTGGAGCCAATAAAGCAGGCTCAGACTGAGTTGCTTGGCATCGTGGAGCCGCACCGCCGAAACTGGACCCATCGCACCGGGGATATCGAACCATTCAGGAATCTCATCTCCCCTCGGCAAGGGATCAACGTCCATGATCGTCGCCTCAAAGTAGTCATTCTGGGGCCAATTGACTACGGTAGCCGGGTGCTTTCCGGGCAGAACGCTTGGGCTGACGATCTGTCGGTAAGGAAAGAGGGCGTACCAGTCACCGGGTTTGCGACCGTACAGGGGGAGCTCGCGGGTCTCGCCCGTGTGGGCATGGAGTACATCGAATCCGAGAATTGGGCCGGGCCAGAAGTTGGGCTTCCAGTCCTTCCACTTTTCATATTGAACTGGCTTTGGGATGCGATGTTCGCCGTTGGGATCGTTCGCTAGAGCGAAACACCAAGTGATTCCTTGAACATTGTCCCACTCTGCCGATCCTTCGACGGCGTTGGGTTCCTTGGTGTCCGCTTTGGACTCTGCTCCGACCACGTATTCAGTTCCGGTCATCGGAAGAAGATCGCCTAACTCCGTCGCATCGAGGAACACATCAGCCTCGACCGTGAGAAACTTGCCTATCTCTAGGTTCAGAAATCTGACTGCCTCAACTCGGTCTCTATTGACCATTGCCGAATGCGGTTTGTGTTTGAGCAAAATGGTCAAGAGGCCCTTTGCAACGTAGGGGGCGAGCATCGCTTGGATGACGTCATGGCCAACTTCTGGCTCAAAGCAGAGCCGGCTGACCCAACCTTTGCCGGGGTTCAGTTGGGGATTACTTCGAGCCGAGTCGGACAGACTTGAGTTCTCAAAATAGGCTTTCCGCACACGGTTTCGGAAGTCTCGGTATCGCCTTGTACATCCGAACTGTTCAATCCACGGGTGCTCATCTGGCGGGACGATTTGGGCGGTGAGCTGTCCACCAACCCAGTCGGTCTCTTCGGTCATGATGACTCTGTGACCGAGGTCACACGCCATCATCGCGGCGGCAACGCCGCCGGATCCTCCGCCAGCAATGAGTAACTCTGTGCGCATTTGAACTAAGTTTGAGTGTACCGGTGAAGCAGTGATCCAACCGGCCTACTCTGACTTCCTAGAAGCCCAAACAGTTTCCAAACAACCTCAAGCGAACGTTCGGCCAGCCGTTCCGTCTCTACTCCTATGCGTGCTCGACATATTCACAACGGAAAGTTCATCATCGCTACTTCATTGATTCTTGGATCATGCTTCAGCGATGCCCAACGTCCACCTCGGCCTGCGAGTGGTCAAATCCAGCGAGGAGGATCGCCAGGAGGGAGTGCCCGCTCAACCTTGCCAACTGGCAAAGTGACCGTCAAAACGATTCAGTATTTCTCTACCTTAGAGCGTGGTTTGGCTGAAGCAAAGCGATCAAACCGCCCCATCCTATTTGTCACTGGTGCACCGCATTGTGCGGGAGTTTCGGGAATGTGGTGCCCTGGCAAGGGCAAAATTGATGAAGGGTATCTAACGAAGCCTGAAATCATATCCGCTGCCGAAAGGTTTGTTTGCATCCGCCTAACATCATATGAAAATGCGCAAGAGCAGGCCTTTGTCGAGAAGATCACCGGGGTCATGTTGAACACTGCATTTGCAGTTCTGAATCCTGATGGCACTCCAGCTCTTCAAGTACGGGGAAATGGGCGGGGACCAGGTGATTTATTCTCAAGCGTTGGCGACATGGTTAACCAGATGAATGTCCTTGCGAACAAATTTCCTGCTACGGACGCTCAGGGACTACCCGCTCTACCAATTACGTTGTCGCCGAAGGTCGGCATGGCGGTCGCGGCCGCTGATCTGCAACCATTAGTTGTCATTGTGAGTTCAAGTGCTGCTTCAAGAGCAGATATAGAAGCAAAGGTGGCTCGCCGGTCATGGTCAAACGACTTCAAAGGGCAGTTGTGTTACGCATCGGCAAGCTCAATCAGCGAAATCCCTCAACTTCGGGGGGAGACGCTGAGTGAGGGAATTTTGCTTATTGAGCCCAATTTTTTTGGCTCTGGAGGAGATGTTGTGAAGAAGGTTGCAACTAGTGTGATCGACACGAGCCTAGATCAGGCATTGCGAGACGTACTGGCAAATCACGTGCGAGTCGCGAAATCTCGCCAAGAACTCCATCGAAAGGGCGTTGAAGCTGGTGTTTATTACGAAACAGGCATTCCCGTCAGCGGTAAACGAGAATCACAAGATCGAGAAAAGTACAAGCAGCAGCTAGACGCGAAGCGAAAAGGAGGCTAGGCTACGAGCGCTGTGATTCAAGCTCTGCAACTTCAATGTTCAGGAGCTCCCAGCCGGACATTGTTTGAGCAATCGTCTTTTGAAGTTCTCCATGCTGAGTTGAAAGGGCACGAACATCATCTCCCGGACGGACTCCGGCGAGTCTCATTTCAAGGACGACCATCTCATTCTCTTGAGAGGTGATTTTGTCTTCGATCAGGGAAATCTCCTTCTTGAGCTTCTCGATGGCTTTTCCTAATTCGCGGGGGGAGAGTTTTGGGGTGGTATCTTCCGTTTTCACCGCCTGATTAGACGGTGTGTTATTCGCGGTTCCTGACGTCTTACGATTGCGATAGTCGGTATATGAGCCAGGGAATTGGATGACTTCGTTCCGACGGACGTCGAGCGTATTGTCGGTCACTTGGCTGAGCAGCCAGCGGTCGTGCGAAATCAGAATCAGGGTTCCGTCGTACTCTTTGAGAACGTCGGCGAGAGCTTCTCGAGACGCCATATCGAGGTGGTTCGTTGGCTCGTCAAGAACCAGCAGATTTGGGTTCAGATTTGTCAGACGAGCGAGCGAGAGTTTGTTCTTTTCTCCACCACTGAGGGTTCGGACGGGTCGATAAACATCATCGCCGGTGAGCAAGAAGCGACCAAGCAGGGTTCGTGCCTCGGGGGGCGTTAGGCCGTCTTCGTAGCAAAGGACGTCCAGCGGCGACATCTCTGGATCAAGGTCGCTCGCGTCTTGGGTGAAGTAACCGGCGACGACGCTTGAGCCGATTTTCGCGACCCCTCCGAGTGGAGGCAGGGTGCCCATCACAGTCTTGATCAATGTGGATTTTCCGGCACCGTTTTCACCGATGATGCCCCAACGTTCGCCGATTCGAACGACCCAGTTGAGGTCTTTGATCAGTGTCAAATCGGGGAAGCCGACGCCAAGCTTTTTGGTTTCGACAACGATCTCACCCGAGCGCGACGCTTTGCCAAAGCCGCCCGCCATTTGCTTGTCGCTCTTGGGAGCGTGGACACGAACCGCTTCCAGCTTTTCCATCTGCTTTAGGCGCCCGCGGGCTTGGGCGGTACGCTGGCTGTTCATGAAGCGACGAACGTATTCGTCCATTTTTGCAAGCTCAATGGACTGCCGCTTCGCGACTTCGGCCTGGCGCTCCTCGTCCGCTTGCTTGAGTTCGAGGTACTTGCCGAATGGACCGGGATATGCCTTGACCTGTCCTTCGCGGAGTTCGAGAACTCGCTGTGCCGTGGCTTCGAGGAATGTCCGGTCGTGGCTCACGAGGAGCACCGCTCCGTGGTACTGAGTGATCCAGTTTTCCAGCCATTCGGTGGCTTGGAGGTCGAGGTGGTTGGTGGGCTCGTCAAGGATCAAAAGGTCGGGTTCTTCCAGCAGGATTCTTGCGATCGCTAGCCGGGTTTTTTCGCCCCCGCTGAGGGCGTCGGTGGGTTTGTCGAATTCATCTTCCTCAAATCCCATTTTGATGAGGACGGTCCTCACATCTCTCTCTGCCGAATAGCCCTCCGCATCCAGAAAGTGCTCATGAACAAGGGCATATTCATCCAGATTCTCGGCAGTGGCCTTGTCAGCTTCGATCAACTCTTCTAGCTCACGTAGTCTGACCTGAATGGCGAGGCGATCGGCGGCACCAGCTTGGGCTTCTTCGATGACGCTTCGCCCAAAGGTGACCGGCTGCTCCTGGCGAAGGTAGCCAATCTTGGCGCCCCGGTTGATATTGAAGGATCCAGAATCTGGGGTATCTCGCTCGGTCAGGATCTTGAGGAGAGTTGACTTTCCTGCTCCGTTACGACCAACCATCGCCACGCGCTCTTTGGGATCGAGTCGGAAGGTGACCCCCAAAAGAATTTGGTCCGGCCCAAACGCTTTTTTGACATTTGAGACAGAGAGGAGCATCGATGACAGTTTACTTGGTGCACTGACGCCAAGCCTGGGTGATCAAGCCTGATTCAGCTCTTCAATGGCTTTGAGAATGGACTCAGACTCACTCTGCACGCGGCTGAGGTTGGCTCGCAGTGGGTCAAGCGAGATGTGGATCGATTGTTGTGCTCCGATGGTGAGCCCACTGAGCGACTCATGCGTCTGGAGAAAGGTTTGGCGGGTGAGTTCAAGCTGGGCCTCGATTCGCTCAGATTGGGCGGCCATGCCCTCGCTTCGGGAAAGTCGCCCCTCGGCGAGCCGAAGGCTCTCTGCATAGGTGAGCTTTGCCTGTCCGTCTTGAGCGGTTTCGACGCGCCTGCGGAGAGAATCTACTTCGGAGAGAAGCTCAGCGTGGCTTGAACCCCCGATGACTTGGCGCATCTCTCTGTGGATTTTTTCGAGACCCATCGCGTTGTCGAGGGCTTGATAGAGTGCTTTCAGCCACGAGTGCTTTTGGTCGGAATCTAAGATCTTTGAACCCAAAACAGCGACAACTGAGCTCAGATATTGCTTTTGGGAGTCGGTTAACTCGAGTGCAGGAATGATTGACTCAAGTTCCTTGATTGTGATGTCTTTTTTCGTCCGCTCCCAGCCATAAACGCCAGCGCCGATCCAGGCCGCAAGCGCAACAAAGAAAATGGCGGCACTCGCCGGTTTGGACATGTCTAAGGCACCTCGGAAGAACGGAACGGTACCAATCGTTGGCACAATTCCGATCATCCACGCCGTGAATCCTTTCCAGTGCGCTGCAAACCAGGCTGAATTGTAAGCGCTGTACGCCTTCATATTCGTGCTGGCGACCGCGTTCTCCCCAGCTAGCGCGGCTGAGTTCAATCCGTCAATTGCGTCAAAAATCGACGGGTGAATGTGTTCTCTTGAATATTGTTCGAGCACTTCGAATTAGTATACGGGTTAAGAATTGGATCAGGTTTCAGCCGAAAGACCTACTCAACTGAACCTCCCTGGAGCGGAATCGTTTGAACCGCGCATGGAACTCAATGAAAAGCAGAAAATCGCCCATCTTTTACGGCGTTTTGGCCTTGGCGCAAGCGAGGCGGAACTTGAGTATTACGGTAAGAACGGCCTCTCAGGTGCAATCAATGTGTTGCTTGATTACGAGAACGCTCCAGATGTGACCAACTGGGATCCTATGATCTTTGCGAATGACAAGGGCGTAGTCAACATCAAGGTGATGCAGAACATCTGGATGGCAAAACTGGTCTGCACCCAAAGACCGCTTCTGGAGAAAATGACCTTGTTCTGGCACAACCACTTCGCCACGAGCAGCCAAAAAGTCACGAACTCGTTTGCGATGAACGAACACGTTGAAGTCCTCCGCGAGAATGCGCTGGGCAATTTCAAAAGCATGCTTTTAGGAATCAGCCGGAATCCAGCTATGATTTTCTGGCTTGATAATCAGGAGAACACCGTCGGAAAGCCAAACGAAAACTTTGCTCGTGAGGTCATGGAGTTGTTCACCCTTGGAGTCGACAATGGATATACCGAAAAGGACATCCAGGAGGCGGCACGGGCATTCACTGGGTGGCGCTACGGTATCGGTCGATTCACCCGAGACAAGGAGCCCGGGAAGCGTGATCAATTCATCTTTAGCGCGAAGGATCACGACTACACCAAGAAAACGATTTTCGGTCAAACAGGTCCCTTCAACGGCGAAGATGTGCTCGACTTGCTTTGTCAAAAGCGGCAAACCGCACTTTATGTCACTCAGAAAGCCTGGAAGTGGTTTGCGAGTGAAGATCTTGACGCAAAGGTGATTGATCGGATCGCCGCCAAGTTTTACGATTCAAAATACGACATAAAGGTTTTGGTTCGGGCAATCATGGAGGCTCCCGAGTTCTACTCAGAGAAGGTCGTCCGCCGGTCAATCAAGAACCCAATTGACTTTGCTGTCTCGACGGTGCGCCAGCTTGGCGTCGGCCAAAGAGTTCTTGAACAGATTGCTGAAGGAGCTGCGAACCCGATAGAATCTCCTGGAGACATCAAGATCAACGTTCGCCTGGTTCGGGCGCTGGGACCTTGCTTCGCACTCATGACATCCACTAGTTCGATGGGGATGGAGCTCATGTCTCCGCCCGACGTCTCCGGTTGGAGAACTGGTTCGTACTGGATTACGTCGGCAACGATGGTCGAACGAATCAAGTGGGCCGAGAGGTTGTACGTTGGTGGAACCCCTGCTCCGGCAAGTAATCTCGCCGCTAATGTGGGAGGTGGTCGGGGCGGACCTTTGGTTGGTGCCCAAGCATTTCCGCTTTTCCAGGAGAATCCAACCCCGGATGGAGCGGTTAAGGCACTTTGCTCAATCTTTGACATCGAACTGACTGGTGCCAAGTATGCGAATCTGATCGATGCCGCCGTCAAAGCCGCGGGTTCAGGTCGAGTCACCCAGCAGAATGCCTCCACGGTGGCCAGGGCGGTCACAAAGGTGATCTTCGCTAGCCCTGAATTTCAGTTGGCATAGGTCTTTTTGCCGGGGGTCGGAACCTTTACAATGTCAAGATGGTCGCAATTAGTGTGGCTGACAATCGCTATCGCGTCTTACCTTGGATTCTAGTGGGAGTCTTCGGAACCCTTTGGACGACTAAGGGATCTTCTGCGGTGCCTACTGAGAAAGTCGTCGATGATGTTCCGCTCATTGTCCGCTCAGTGAAGGAACTTGGGTTTTTGCAAACCGCTGAGATGAATCTCAGTGATGCTTTTCAGTTCGCAACAAACAAGTCAGCAGAGGGCCCAGTCGCTTCTGTTCCTGGCATGAACGAACTCGTTCGAAGCGCAACATTGAACTCGGTCTGGGTTCAGGCGAGTGGCAAAGTAACCGCAGGAGTTGACCTTTCTAAGGCCCAGATTCGAATTGATCGTGATACTGTTCATGTTCAATTGCCGCACCTCGAAGTTCAAAGTCCTTCTGTTGAATTGAAGTTGCTCAACGATAAGAAGGGACTGTTCTGGAGAGACGATGAAATCCTGCTGAAGGCGATTCGAGAGGCTCGAAGTCGCTTCGCGGCTTCATCAGATCAGCTCGGAATCGAACGTACAGCCTTTGAAGGTGCGAGCCGAAATCTGAAACGGATGCTGGCTCAGGTCACCTCTAAGCAGATTATCGTCGAGTGATTAGGGTACCAAATCTAGTGTTGACTTGAGTCCGGCACACTGATAAGCTCTCGGACAACCATGATTGAATGGATTGCCGCCGCCTCAATGAACGGGATCACCAGCCGAGTGCCCGCCACTCCGCTATTCACCCATACTCCTTACTTCAGCGCGTGGCTGATGGGCGACAAGCTGACTGATCAGTGGCCGCGCCACTGGACGCAGGCAATCCAGGCGATGGCGGGCTTGGTTCGCATTGACGGCAAGACATACAAGTTTTGTGGCAACCCTCAAGTACAAGCCGAGAACTTGCCTCAGACGACTCGGACAATCACGGCGACGAAGACGGTTTTTGAGTTTGAGAAGGATGGCGTTGCGCTCCAGGTTCATTTCTTCTCGCCGTTGCTTGCGCACGATTTGGACATCATGACCCGACCGGTCAGCTATGTTTCTTTCCTCAGCAAATCCGTCGACGGACGAGAGCATGACGTGAAAGTTCACGTTGACTTTTCGGGCGAGTGGTCGGTTTCGAACACCGGTCAACAAGTGACGGCCTCGCGGCATCGTCTTCCCTCATTGGAGGCACTTTCGATGCGGGCGACGGGGACGTCGCCCTTGAATCGGGTGGGCGATCGCGTAACCATCGATTGGGGCTCCCTTTGGGTGACCGCCCGGCAGAGCGAGGGGTGGAATAGTCTGATTTTGCCGCACGACCAGGCTCGGCAGTCGTTTACGGACGGAAAGCCACCGGAATCGGACGATATTCGGTTTCCTCGATCAGCAAGTGACGATTGGCCAGTAATCGGGTTCCAGGCTTCCCTGCCCGCGGGTTCGCAGCCAGCGAAGAAAACGCTGATGGTTGCGTATGACGAGGATCTCGGTCTCGAGTATTTCCGGCGTCCGCTGCGACCGCATTGGAACCGGGCGGAAAAGGGAGTTGCGCAGTTGCTGAAGGAGGCGGACTCGAATCAGGCGAGTTACGAGTCGCAGGCGGAGGCTTTTGATACCAAGCTTTGGAATGAGCTTGGTAAGGTCTCGTCGGACTATCAGACAATCGGGACTCTGGCGTATCGGCAGACGATTGCGGGGCATGGCGTTGCTGAGGATATCAATGGGGATACGCTGATGTTCAGCAAGGAGAACACTTCGAACGGATGCATTGGAACCGTCGACGTCCTGTTTCCGGCGGCACCGTTTTACTTGCTCTTCAACCCGGCGATGCTGAAAGCGCAGATGTTGCCTTTGATGGACTACTCCAAATCTAGCCGATGGAAGTTCCCTTTTGCTCCTCATGACTTGGGGACCTACCCGAAGGCGAATGGTCAAGTTTACGGGGGTGGCGAGCGGACCGAAGAGAACCAGATGCCGGTCGAGGAGTCAGCGAATATGCTGATTCTGGCGCTCGCTTACGAGCGGGCCAGTGGAGATAAGGAGTTCTTCAAGCCTTATGCATCCGTTTTGGAGAAGTGGGCTTCGTATCTCGAAACCAAGGGGTTTGATCCCGAGCTTCAGCTTTGTACCGACGACTTTGCTGGGCACTTGGCTCATAACACGAATCTGTCGATCAAGGCGATTGTTGCGTTGCGGGCACATGCTGAGATGTCGGGGAACAAAGCTCGGAAGGCGCTTGCCGAGAAGTGGGCGAAGGAGTGGATGAAGCAGGCGGCGGATGGTGATCACTACCGGTTGGTGTTTGACAAGCCGGGGACTTGGAGCTTGAAGTACAACCTTCTTTGGGATGATCTTTTCGGATTCAAGCTGTTCCCACGCTCGGTGGTTGATACCGAATTGAACTATTACATCAAGGTGCAAAATGAGTTCGGGGTGCCGCTTGACTCGCGGCGCGACTACACCAAGACGGACTGGCTTGTTTGGGCAGCGTCGATGGGCACGAGTGACCAGTTCAACGCGCTCATCGCACCGGTTGCAAAGTGGCTGGTCCAAACGCCATCGCGTGTCCCTTTCACTGATTGGTATGACACCAAGAAGGGTCAAGAAATGGGAATGAACTCGCGGACGGTGATCGGCGGGGTGTTTGCTAAGCTTTTGCGGGATAGTGGGAAGTTGAAGTAGCGGTTCCTGTCGATTGAGGTGTGTAGAGTTTGAGGGGCAGCTTAGGTTCAAATTGATCCCGAACGGCTTGAAAATGGGGCAGTAAGGGGCAGTTCTGATTTGGGAGTGCCCCTCATGTGTAGAGTTTGAGGGGCGCGTTAGGTTCAACGCTTGGCGTTTTTTGTGGATTGATGGGCGCGAAAGGGCGTATTGACGAGGGCTCGAGGGGCGTCCGAGAACAAGCGGGAGCGGCACTCCGTTCGAATTTTTAATCATCACCTAGTAGGCAGAGAATTCGGGGTTTTGTCAACCTGGAAAAGGATGTTTGTCGGCGCTAAATCGGAGGTCTGTTCCTTGCGGGGACTGCACAGAAACATCTGCTGGCCACAAGAATGTTGTTATCTGCCAGGTGGCTGAGTCCCTGATGCAAGCTTGCGGCTAGCCCAGACGGATAACTATCATGCGATCCGAAGTTTGGATAAGGGCAACATCAGGACTTACAACACTCTTGCGAAACACCCGTTCGCCACTGGTTAGCATTATCTGCTTCGCGGCGATTGTAGCTCCACTTCCAAAGGATTGAGCCTCCACATTCAAGCCGCCGTCTGTTCCTGTTACAAAGATCCAAACAATATCACCCGAGCGATCCACGATCGAATCGAACGACGCATACGAAACTGACGGCACAATCGATCGAACTACCGATAGGTCTCTCGCCAACAACACTTTTCCATTCTCGCCCACAAGTTGTCCGCCTAGATTCACGAAAGGACGATCCTCAAAGGGGTCTGCATCGGTACTTTGGCTATTGAAGGACGCACCAGCTGACGTGACTGAGAACAGTGTTAGCTGGTCACTGCTCGAACCACCTTCGCGCACGAGTAGCACCGAAGGGCTAATGTAGTCCAAGAGTCTGCCGTTGTGTGAAGCTGGATCAGGCTGATCAGGTAAGAGGGCATCATTTCTATAAACAACGGGACCTAGCGAAACAAACCTTGAAGCTGGAATCCTCGCTAGAACTGACACTTCCAGTGGATCTTTGGGATTGCTGACTACATTCTCGAGGTAAGTACCAGCGGGGGCAGGCACCGAATAGGTCGCCTCGACAGCAAACGAGGATATGTTGACGCGTTGGATATCATTCGGATTTGCACCTGTTCCACGGACTGCGTATACGTAGACCTGGCTCCTGTCCTGCGATATATGGAAGCTATTTGCGCTATCAGAAACTTGTACTTGACGGAGCACACTTCCGTCAGAAAGGCTCACCTCCTCGAGGATTCTCGGTGTACTGATTGTATTGAGCCGTAAGTAAGTGTTGTTCGCCGGACCAACGATTTGCGAACTTGGAGACGCAAACGAACTCTCTGTCATCTGCAACTCACTCATACCACTACCGCCACCGCATGCGGCGATAACGAACAAGGTCATGATTCCAGCAATATTTCCGGCAAATTTGAACCCCATAGAACTATATTACAGCATTAGTCTTCATCTTCAACATTCATACCCGGTCTCTCGCCTGGTCGTCCCGGGTACGGACGGGTGCCGTTGGTGTAGGAGAACCAGTTGATTCGGTTGAGCCAGTAGGGGTCGGCTTTGTCCATGCTGGACCAGTCGAGGGACATGGTTTTTTCGTACCAATATTGCTCGGCGGAGGTCATGGGCTTTTTGCGACCGGGGTTGGCTTCGTCGAGGGGGACGTTGTTGGCGACCTTGGTGTAGGGCGTGAAGTCCGGGGTGTTGGTGAAGCAGTCGGTGGCAGGTCGGGCGATGGCGTCGAACTTGGTGAGTGAACCGAAGCCGAGCATCATCTGCATCGTCTTGTGAAGCGAAACCTGGGTGAGGAACTCGCTGGAGACATAACCTCGCTTGGTGTATGCCGAGATGATTTGGGTTGGAACTCGGTGTCCGTCCACGTGGTCAGGACCCGACTGCGAGTCGTCTTCGGTGACGATGATCGCGGTGTTCTTCCAGTACTTGCTCTTGCTGACCATCTCGACCAGTCGGCCGAGAGCGAGGTCGTTATCGGCCTGCATTGCCCTTGGAGTTGGGTAGGCGGGGTTAGTACCTTCGCCGTGGTCGCAGGGGAGCGACATGACCATGAGGTTGGGGAGATTGCCGTTCTGCTCGAACTGACGGAACTCTTTCTCAAAGGTGTCAATCCGACTTTGGTCACTTTGCTCGAGCGGCCAGTAGTGGTAACCCGGGGCGAGGAGTGGCTTGAGCGATGGAATCTCGGTGGTAGGAATGAACTGGAACATGTTCTTTCCGCTCTCGCGGTCTTCCCATGCTTCAAACCAGTCCTTTGGCTTGCGCGGCTTGTAGATCGGGTTTTCGTCGTCGGCCCATTCTCCGTAAACTCTGACTTTCAGCTTAGCCTTGAGGGCGGAGTCCCAGATTCGGTCCCCGGAGTTGAGGGCGAGGGCGTCGGTACCGTCGTCGGGATAGGTTCGGGAGTAGCCGACATAGAAGTGCTCGAGGTACTCATTCGCCATGGCTTGAGTGCACCATTGGTGACCATCGGCGGAGTTCGTTCCGCTGGTGTAAGCGTTATCGAAGAGGGTGAACTCGCGGACCATTTTGCGCTGGTTCGGGACGACTTTTTCTCCCAAAATGCACAAGGTTGGATCTCCGTTACCTTGCTTCATGTCGCCATAAAGCATGTCATAGGTCATGTTCTCCTTGATGACGTAGATGACGTGCTTGATCTCGCCTTGGTAGACCTTCAGGTTCGGCTTCTTGTTGCTGAGCGAATCATTCCATGAGTTGAGGCTGGCGACTCTCGTCGTTTCGTCTTTGAGATTGACTTTGGGGTCGATTACCGAGACGGTGCCTTGGAAGTCGTGGGTATTTCTGAGTTTGGAGCCCTTATCGGAGTTTCGGACGGAGCCGTTTCCTTTGGTGTTGAGGGCGTAGAGCTTGCCTCGGTGGAGTCGGACCGATGTTGGGTAGAAGCCAGCGGGGCGGAAGCCTTGGACTTTGCCATTTGATACATCGATTTCACAGATTGCGTTGTCTCCGCCGTCCGCGACATACAACGTGTTGCCGTCAAGGTGAAGGGCGTTTGGCATCGAGCCGATGAGTTTGTAATTGCCCGTTTGGATGCGCCAGCTTGCGACCTTTTGGAACTTGTTGAGGTCGATGACATCGATGGTGTCGCTCATGGCGCAGGCAACGTAGGCTCTGCTGCCATCAACCTCGATTTCAGTGGGGTGAAGTCCGGTTTGGATGTGGGTGGTTGCTCCAGAGGCAATGTTGATGACGGATAGGGTTCCAGTTGCGGTTGAGCCTTGCTTGGTGATCTTGAGGCGCTTGGAGCCGCTGGCCATCGTGTCGTCGCCTTTCTCGGGTGGCTCACCGCCCCAGTTGGAGACGAGAAGGGTCTTTTCATCGCGGGTGAGTTTGCAACCGAACGGGACCATTTGGGCGGCGTGGAATGCGGTTCGTTGGTTCTTGGTGAGATCAACTTCGACGACTCCGCCCAAGTCGGCGCAGGCCACGAAGAGGCGGGTGCCTGCCTTGTTCATGCACATGCCGCCAGGAACTGGGTTGCCTTTTTGGCTGGAGTCTCCCAGTGTTATCTTTGCTCCGAGGGTGAGCTTTGAACCATCGAAGAGGAACTCTTGGAGGGGACCGTTTTCGGTCGAAACGAAGAGGCGGGAGCCGTCGGGCGTCCAAGCCATGCCGTGAAATCCAGCGTCGGATCCCAGAGCGACCTCGCTGCCCGCGATCTGTCCTGCGGCGGTCATTAGCGAGACACGGTTCTTCTGCATTACTGCAACCACATCATGCTTGGGGTTTGGTGCGAGATCGCTGAGGCGCTGATCGAACTTGACGGCGCCGGGAAGAAGTCTCTGGCCAGTAGCAACCACATATCCACCTTCCGGCTGGATTCCCATACGTACTGGCTTTGCAGTTTGGGAAAGTCCATATCCTAAACCAAAAGCAAGGATGCCTGTGGCGGCCACGAAAACGCTCTTCATGGCGGCAGTTTACGCCTTACCGGCGGCTAATTTGCGATATTCGGTAGGGGATACCCCGAATGCTTTTTTGAATCTTAATGAAAAGTAAAATGGAGATTGGATTCCCACGCGGCTGGCAACATTCTGGATGGGCATGTTGGTCAGCGCGACAAGTTCTGACGCCAGTTTCATTCGCTCAGCTTCCAGGAAGTCCCGGGGAGAGACGCCGATTTGTTGTCGAAGAACCGCGGAAAGACGCGATGGCGAAAGACCAACGGAGGCGGCAATGTCGCCGACCCCGATATCCTCTGAAAGGTGGACACGGACGTATTCACTCACTCGTGAGTAGATCCCCTCGACATCATGATTTATTGCGGGAAGTTCGAGGATCGATCCCTGTACCGCATGGAGGGCATGGAGCTTGGTGGGAGCATTGACACAGCGGTCGAGCCAACGCGCACACTCCGCTGAGGCGTTGAGAATGAGGCGGTAGGGGGCATTCCCTAGAAGGTCACTTGCGTATCCTTCGTACGCTCCAGCGAAGGCGACGTGCACCCAAAGTTGCCCCCAATGGTCGGCTCCGCTACCGATACCGTAGTCTTGAGCGACTCCGGGGCGAACCATGAGAAAGCTATCTTGGGGGCATTGAGTTCTGTCGAATCGTCCGGCTCCGGAGACGGTGTATAGAATCAGCCAGTTTGGGGTTCCGTGTTCTCTTCGGATTCGATAGCCCAGAGTTTGGCGGTCACAACCGGCGATGACCAGTGTTTCGCGTTTTAGAGCAGGGTCGTCACGAAGCATCTAGGCGATTATTATATGCGATCAGCCGTACAAGTGAAGCGTCCAGCCTAGTCGATGTTCGAAAATGTATCCATGGGTTTGCGCCAGCGTTTCGATGCAGACGGTTTTTGTGTTGCAGAAGAGATCTTCTCCACACATGAAGTCGAGATGTTTCGCGCTCACTACGAGGAATTGCGACTCTCTGGATCGTTCTCCGACGTTGATGTTGCGGATCCAACCTCTGATGATCCGCTACTCAGGTATCCGCGCCAGATGCAGATGCATCGGAAAGACAAGTTATCGCTCGAATTCTTGTGCGATTCAAGGATTGATTCAGCCATCACGGAGCTGACTGGCTTTTCGCCGTTAGCTGTCCAAACAATGTTCTACTTCAAACCCCCGAGGGCCCGAGGACAGGCTTTGCATCAGGATAACTTCTACTTGAAGGCGGCGCCTTCGACATGCATTGCAGCTTGGTTAGCGATCGACGACTGCGATGAGGAGAACGGGTGCTTGATGGTTGTTCCTGGTACGCACAGTTTGCCGACGATGTGTCTTTCCAAATCGGACACGACGAAGTCATTTACCAGTGTTGAAGTATCCCTTCCGGAGGATATGGTTGCCATACCGGTGCGGATGAAGGCAGGCGACGTGCTCTTCTTTAATGGACAAGTGATTCACGGTTCGAATCCCAATACATCTGAAATTCGGTTTCGAAGGAGTCTGATCGCGCATTACGTGATCGGCGATTGCACGTCGGTTGGTCTGTGGTACAAGCCAGTTTATCGGATGGATCAAACGATCGTAGAACTTGAGACCTCTCTCGGAGGGGGGCAGTGCGGAGACTGGATCAATGTCGGCGGTGAACTGAGAATCGAAATGTTCGATCCTTCGGATCGGGATCTCATGGTTCTCACCGAGTAGAAACTGGTTGCAAAGCGCAAAAACTCGGAAATTTGGAGCGGGTGGCGGGAATCGAACCCGCATGATCAGCTTGGAAGGCTGGAGCTTTACCACTAAGCTACACCCGCTTAGAAATTTCAGTATACCGCAGGCTTATTTGAGAGTCTGCAAGTGCCAATCCAAAATTTGATTCAGCTGGGGAACCATGTCCTTCCAACCGTGCCCCTCGCCGGGAACGACGATCAGGTCATTCTTAACTCCTAAGCCGTCAAGTTTTGACTTGAACCACTGACTCTGCTGGATGGGGACGAGCATGTCTTTGTCTCCGTGGATCAGAAGGGTTGGAGGGGTTTTTGCGGAAACGTAGGTTGCTGGTGAATACTGCTTTCCGACGGCGGCCAGTTTATCTTCCGGAGATTTGGGATCGATTGCAAAGGCCGGTCCATAAGCACCCACCAGCAGAGGATTCTTAAAGGCGGCGGCCCCTTCTTTCCCGTAGTTCATGAAATCGGTTGGAGGAAAGAACACCGCTATGGACTGCACCTCGCTGGAGGTCTTGAGCAAGACATCGGAGCCGACTGGAACGGCTCCTTGGGTGCCGATCATCAGCGACAGGTGACCACCCGCGCTGCCTCCCGAGACACCGAACTTGTTCGGGTTGACTCCCCATTGCTTGGCGTTAAACCGGATGTCCTTGACCGCCCGATGAACTTGGTCGAGTATTTCGCCCATTTTGTATCTGGGTTGGGCGCCGTGGACGACCTGGAAAAGTGTTATTCCCTTTGAGCATGCAAGCTCGGCCATGGGAACGTTGATGCCGTTATGATCGCTAACCCACCCGCCGCTCACCAGCCAAATGACCGCGATGCCGTTCGGAGATTTGGGTTTGAAGACATCATAGGTGAACGCGGCTCCGGCGTTCTTGTGATAGATGTGATCGACGATATGCTCCTTGATCGTGGAGTCTTGGAGAGCAAGAGACAAGGCGGCGAAAAGAAGCATTCATGCATCTTACACCGCCCACATCACGATTTAACAGAACTGGAATTCGGGGGAGCCAAAGATGAGCTTCATCACGCTTGCCGCGACTTTATTCGCGTTCTGGGGAGTGAGCCCTTGTCCGGCCATCTCTTTCTCTGCCGCTTCGGCAAGTTTGGCTAACTTTGCACCTTCCAGAGGGGCGTCGTAGATGCTACACAGCTTCTTGGCGACTCCGAAAGTCGTTGGATCGGCAGCGAGGAGATTGTAGACGGGATACTTGAGGTTCCCCGCTGCCGCACCACGCGCATTACCCAGACCCATGAGCTTGTTCGCCCATTGGATTCGCTCGACCATCGTTGCAGAAGTGATCCAGTTCTCACCCGGCTTCCAGCCCGAGACGTCGGGTGGGAAGAGTATCCACATTCCCATCGCCTTTGAAGTAATGTACGCGCCCTGAGCGGGTCCAAGGGCGCCGCGCTTCTTATCATTCTCGGTTTCGGCGGTTAGGCGAGTGCGGATGTTTTCGCCGATACCCATAGCCCGAAGCGTTGAAACGGTAAAGTCAAGTGGATTCTTGATGAGTCTGCGGACCACCTTGGGCGAGTAGAACTCCTCACTGAGCATGATGGTCCGAAGAAGAACCTTCACGTCGAGCCCAGAGTCGAAAAAGGCCTTGGCGAATGGCTTAAGCGTTGCAGGGGTTGGATTGTCGGATACGAACCATTTCCATATCTTTTCGGTCAGGAATTCTGCGGTTCGAGGCATCGTGCAGATGTGGGAGATGACGTTTTCGCCGGTCAGATTTCCCGTTTTGCCAAGGACGGACTTCATACCTGTGTCGTGCAGTGGTGCCTTAAATGCATACTGCGCGCGTCCCTTCCTGCCGTTGTTGTTCCTCGTGAAGCTCCACCCGGTGAATGCTCTTGAAGCCTCTTGGATGTCCTGTTCGGTGTAGTTACCAACTCCGAGGGTGAACAGCTCCATGATTTCACGGGCGAAGTTCTCATTTGCACGCCCCTTAATATTGAGTTGACCATCGAGCCAGATCAGCATCGCGGGATCCTTTGAGGTCTCCATCAGGAGATCTTCGAACTTTCCGAGACCCTTGGTGAGGAAAATCTCGTTCTGGGCAGCCATGAGGTACGGCTGGGTCACTTTGTCGCCGCTGGTGGCGAAGTGGTTGTGCCAGAAACTCGCCATCTTGTGGACGAGAGGGCGGCGGGTCATGAGCATCCAGCCGATCCACCAACCAGCAACTTGTTGCACCTGAATATTGCCCTTGTCGTTCTCCATCGATTCAACGGGGAACTCGATCTGCTCATCGACACCTTCAGGATTGAGGAGCTTTTCGACGGCGCCTTTCCAGCCATCCTTCACATAGTAATCAATCTCGGCTTCACTTGCGCCAAAGCCGAATCGGCGGAGAAGGTGGCCGACTCTTTCTCGATCTGTTAGTGCCATGGTTACCTATACAGACGTTACCGCAAGGCGGTCGTTCACAAAAAAAGTGGGTCAATTTTCGTTGACCCACTTCTTCAATTTTGCTCTCTTGAGCCGTTCGGGGAAGCTTAGGCTTCTTGAGCAGTCGAGGACTTGTAGGTCGCTTCGTTCACGAACTTGAATAGCTTGGTGCCACTGTGGTTCGCGGTGAACGCGTATCGCGTTTGCTCTCCGGTCTTGGTCTTGCGGACCATCTTGATCTTGCGGACATCTGCATCCGGTACGTCGACGTGTGAACGAGTCTTAAGATTGTAGAACTGCATTGTTTTCCCCGTGTGCTGAAGCACTCCTTTTAGAGAAAGCTTCAACTTGATTTAGGTTCAATTTGTTGCCAGACAGAGAATATCACAATCTCTGTAAATGTCAAGACACTTTTTACCGCGAATCTGCCCAGTGGAAGCGTTTCTTGGGCAGATTCGAAGGATTTTTACTTGAAAATGACGGTTTGGTCGATGGAGACACGCCCATTTTGGGAATAACGTTCTACTTTGACCTGTCGCTTGTCGCCAACTTTGACCCCTTCCATGGCACTGGTCACATCGTTAACAGTTGCTACTTTTCGGTCGCCGATACCGATGAGGATGTCACCAACTTGCAGTCCCAACTTTGCGGCAGTTGATCCAGGTTCCACTGAGTTGATGAGGACTCCATTGGTTCCCGATGGAATCTTGTACTCCTTTCGCGCATCGTCCGAGAGATTCTCAATGCCAACGCCGAGTCGGGCTTTACCCTCTCGCAGAGGCTCGACATCCTTTTCGGGTTCTAGATCGGGATTGAATCGCTTCCGAAGTTCGTCGATGTTCGGCATTCTGCCGTCTCCGCCGAAGATATCGCCCAAATCGTCGACGTTCCCTTTCGGAACTGTTGAGGTTGCGGCTCGCTTGAACTCCTCAAGCTTGATGCTGACCGAACTGCGCTTGCCATTGCGAACATAGTCGACTTTGACCGTTGATCCGGGAGCATTCTTGAGCATCGAGTTGCGCAAATCCATTTGGCTGTCGATTGGCTCACCAGCGACTCCTACGATGATGTCTCCTTTCTTGAGGCCTGCCTTGTCAGCGGGCGATCCGGGCGAGACATCCTCGGCGAAGGCTCCACTCTTGATGCCGAGGTCCTTCGATTCGATTGGCTTGAGGTTTCGCGGAACCACTCCGATCATCGACCGGGTGATCTTGCCTTTCGAGATGAGCTGATCGGCAAGGAAGCGAACCTGATTGCTCGGAATGGCGAAGCCGATACCGTTTGACCCACCCGTTCGGGACGCGATTGAGCTGATCATGCCGATGACTCTGCCATCAATGTCTACCAACGGTCCTCCGGAGTTACCTTGGTTGATCGCGGCATCGGTCTGGATGAGATCAGGATAGAATCGGGTATCTCCTCCTTTCAAATAGTCAGGAATCATGTTTTCTCGACCAAGCGCGGAGACGTGACCGAAGGTCACGGAGTTCTCAAGGCCGAATGGCGAACCGATCGCCATCGTCATCTGCCCGACTTTAACCTGTTTGCTGTCGGCCATCGACAAAGTCTCCAGGTCTTTGGCGTCCACTTTTACAACTGCGACATCCCACTCCGGAGCTGAAGTGACCTTGCCAGTCAGCTCTCGACCATCGTTTAGAATGATCGATACTTCCTTCGCACCTGCGACAACATGGTCGTTGGTGATGATGTATCCGTCAGATCGATATACAAAGCCTGACCCCTCACTGCCAGAGATCGGGATTCGCTTGCCTGAACTATCTTGGCTCCGCTGAGTAACCGTTTTGACATGAACGACAGCTGGTTTGACGTACTCCGCCAAACTAACGCCCATGTCGTTAAGGGCTCTCAACGTCACCGGATTATCACCGTTCGTGACGCCGACGCTTTGTAGAGCCGGCCGTGCTTGCGCCATGGCTGAAGGCGAACGGAATCCACCGTTGATGCCGACGACAGTTGCAAAGCCTAGTAGCGCTCCCCCTGCGAGAACGGCGTAGGCTGTCCAAGGTTTGAATGTATTCATTGTTGTATGAGTGTTGAAACGCTTGAAGGAACCGGAAGGTTTCCGTTTAGTGCGCATCGTATGTTGTCGCGATGTAAGCGTAATTGCGAGCCGTTCGAACAAATGCCTTGAGAACTGATTTTCGAACCCAGGGATCAAGCTCGGTCACGACCATGTATTTGATCCCATTGACCGTTTCTACGGTGCTGCTGGTACCTGAGGTGATCGTTTCGTTTTTGCTTGGCTTCCACTGGTAAACAGTGAGCTTCTGAAGACCGTCCGTCAACCTCATCGAAAGTGACTTCCACGTCGAATTCGAGTTGATTTGCATCGATTGAATCTGGAAGCCAAACGGAAGGTCTTTGGGGGCGGTTGGGAGAAATCCGAGTGCTTTCTCGGCTTCTCTGGGTGATGTCAAATTGACTCTCGCCCCGTATTCAAGGGTTTCATATCCGCCTATCGGACTGATTTTGAAGATACTGGCATCAATCTTGGCGGGGAAATCCGCTCGAAGCACTTCGTAGTCCGGCACCCACTCTTCTTCTTCGTAGTTGTAGATCGACTTCTTCATGACGTGAGCCGTTTCGGCATCAAGCCAAAACCGCAGCCCACCGACCCTCGCTTCCCTCGCCATCGCTGTAATTTGTAGCACCGAACGATTGGCAATTTTTCCACCTTGCTTAGCGCTCAGGATGTAATTCTTGCTGATCATCGGGATCCGGAAATCAGCATCTTCCTTGACGTTAGCGGACGGCTGAACAATCATCATCTTCTCGTCTGGGAGAAACGTGTAGCTTTTGATCCCGTCATCCACACTTTCCTTGCCTTGTAGTCGTAAAGGAGCGATAACGGATTGCCGAGTTTTTCCGTCCGTCGTCCGCGTCAGTTTGAATTTGACTGATTCTTCTGCATCTGCGTTGTTGTGCTGAGTCAGAATCGCAACCAGATTAGCGCGATTATCCCCTCGGAGGCTACGATAGAGGAGCTCTCGACTCGCATCGGAGATTTGAGCCAGCGTTAGCGCGGGCAAAAATCCGATGACGATCGCGAGAAGCTTAGCGCGAGTAACCAGCAAGATGGACAAGTGGGGCTCCTGAGGTTGGGTCAGCTTCGGCTTCGATCATCTGGTCTCGCGCAATTTCTCGCTCCAGTTCCTGGTTGGTCGTTTGCGGCGGGACAATGTGCGCCGTACGCATCACGCCGGGAGCGATTAAGGACACGACAACTGCGACACAGGCCAGGCCGAGTACAAGGCGAGCGCGACTTCCTGTTTGAGGACGGGTGGCCGCGATGAGTTGCTCGAAATTAACTCTCGGTTCAGGCGCGGAGGGCATTTCGAGCATGAGACCACGGATACCTTCGAGCGTTTTAAGTTCAGCTGTACAAGCTTCGCACTCGAAAAGGTGCTGGCGAACCAAGAGGGACTCACCAGCAGAGAGTTCCCGATCTGAGTAGGCAGATAGTAGTGGAGCAAATTTTTCGCAGTTGCTCATCAAATCATCCTCCCGTAAGTCTCAGGTTGAAGCTTCAGCAGGAATCCGCGAAGTTGGGTGCGCCCACGGTGAATTCGAGACCTAACAGTTCCGATTGAGGTTTCCATGATCGCCGCAATCTCCTCGTAAGACATTCCTTCCACGTCTGATAGAACAACTGCCATGCGGAATTCTGGATTCATCGCATTTAAAGCCTTTTGGACACAGTCCGAATAGGACGACCTGATCAGTTCAACGCCGGGGCAAAAACTCAAGTCTGCAATTTCGAGGGCCTGATCCCCATCCTTACCACCGTGGTCAAGCGAGGACGGCTTTAACTTGTTTCGCCTTCGCACCATGTCGATGTGCGCATTGCTGATGATGCGGTACATCCAACTGAGGAACGGAAGCGAACGATCATATCGGTGGAAGAATCGGAATGCCCGGACGAAAGATTCTTGGAGGAGGTCTTCGGCATCAACTTGATTACCGGTGAGACGATAGGCAACGGAATGAGCTTGCCGATAGGCGCCGCGCATCAATTGCTCAAACTCCGCATTCGCGGAGATCGCTTCGGTTTTGGATTTGAGCATCGAAAACATGGTGTTAGACAAGGATGTACGCAGAGGATAACTGGAACAGTTCCAGAAAATTCATTTTAGTAGAACACGTGCCAAAACCGCATCAAAAACGAGATTTGAGGCGGCGTTTCCAATGATTTTCCGGTGCGCATCCGCGAGAGCTTGGATGATGTCTGCTCGTTCGGGAGACTGTTGGGCGATCATAGTGGTCACTAATTCGACGACCTTGGTGTTGGCGGCCCGGGCACCGATCTTTGCGCTGGAATCAAGTTCCTCGGCAAGGGCTTTGAAACCGTCGGAGAGCTTGAGCAGCTGAGAGGCGTCGGCGCTAGCGAGTTGGCGAGCGAACCGAGAGACTTTTTGATAGAACTCGGGGTTGGCAGCAATACGGTGAAGCTGACCAGGAGACGATGACGCCATGGTGATGAATTCAGAAGTTGCATCGGGAAAGGCGGATCTGAGTTCCTCATCTGACGGAAGCTCGCACGCGACCACTAGGCAGCGAGAGAGAATCGTCTGTCGGATCTGGCTGATTGACGTCGTGGTGAGAATAAGTTTTGCGTACAGTGCTGGTTCTTCGAGGGGTTTCAGCAGGGCGTTTGTCGCCGTCTCGTTCATTCGCTCGGCATCGACGATTTGTGCAACTTTGTTTGCGGAGTAAAGAGGAGCCGTCCGGAGGAAGTCAACCAAATGGGCAACCGGTGGCTCGTTGGGCGGGGTTGGAGGGGTGATCTGGTGCCGTCGGATGATGCGGCTTGCCCCCATCGGCTCAATCAAATGCACGTCGGGATTGGCCCCGCGCCGGAAAGCGTCAACCGCTCGCTGATTCCCGAGCCAGTGCTCGATTAGCAAAGTTGCCATCAATCCCTTGCCGCTTCCCTCGGGACCGTAGAGCAGGACGGCATGAACACCGGAAGCTGAGGATTCCAGTTTGGAAAGGATGCGTTTTGCTTTTTGAAGCCCGATCATCCTGAGTTTGTCCTGGCAAAAAGAAAATGGGGCGGATGATGGGTCTTGAACCCACGGCCTTCTGAGTCACAGTCAGACGCTCTAACCCCTGAGCTACACCCGCCGAGTTAGACTAAGAAGGATACCCAAAACCGCCCGAGCCAATCTGGAACCAGCTCCTTAACATTCTTAACAACTCGTTAATGAAAAGTTGGTACCTTGGGTTCGAAATGAGCACTACGCGCACATGGATGATGTCAGGTCTTTTTGCGGCTATCGCCCTGGTCGGTTGCGGAGATAAGGGTTCGACTCCTGAACCCTCTACCCCAGCCCCGACTCCTTCCACTTCCGGTGACGCTACGCTGACATCGGGCAAGATTTCCATTGACGGAAGCACAACCGTCTATCCAATCATTTCGATCCTTGCTGAGGACTTCAAGAAGGAGAACGCCGGAGTTGACCTCGTCGTTAACAAAGCCGGAACTGGCTCGGGATTCAAGAAATTTATGGAAGGAGATCTGGATATCGCCACCGCTTCCCGGGCGATCAAGGACGAAGAGATCAAGGCTCTCGAAGAGAAGGGTATCGATTTCATTGAACTTCCGGTTGCTTACGATGGTCTCAGCGTCATCGTTAACTCGGGCAACACCTGGGCAAAGAACGTTACCGTCGACGACTTGAAGAAAGCATGGATGAAAGGAAGCGCAGTCAAGACCTGGGATCAGATCAACCCAAGTTTCCCGAAGGACCCAATCACCTTCCTAGGTCCAACTGACAACCACGGCACGTTCGAGTACTTCACTGAAGCTATCAACGGAAAGAAGAACGAGATTCGAGAGTATCAGCCAAACCAGGAGTACACAGCGATTGTTACCGCTGTTAAGGGTGACAAGAACGCCATGGCGTTCGTTGGATACAACTACTACATCGAGAACAAGAGCGATGTGACAGCTCTCACTGTTGGCGGAGTTGCTCCAACCGAAACAACCATCGCAGATGGCACCTACACCCCGCTCAGTCGACCGCTGTTCATCTATGTGAACAAGAAGTCGCTTGATCGACCTGAGGTGAAGAAATTTGTTGAGTTCGCACTGGGCGAAGCCGGGAACACGGCTGTAAAGGATGCTTCTTACGTTCAACTTCCGCAGGACGTTCGAGACGCCATAAAGGCGCACTTTGAGGCTGCTGAATCGGGTACCAAGATGAAAGACTTCAAGCCCGGCCAAAAGCTCACTGAAGTCTACGGCAAGAAGTGATCACATCTCCCACTGACAAGGCGGTTGTCCAGCCTGGACAGCCGACGCTGCCAGAGTCTCCGTTCAATCGAGAACGGAGACTTTCGCGGTCTTTGCCGGAGGGGTTTGCTAAGTGGTTCTGTCTCGTTTGTGCATTACTCTCGATCATCACTACGATTGGGATCGTCTATGTTCTCCTGAGCCAGTCACTGCCTTTCTTTGGGCAGGTTAACGTTGTCGAATTTTTCACTGGGCGCGTGTGGCGTCCAACACCGGAGCCGGGGACTTACGGAGTTTTGCCTCTCGTCACTGGAACGCTGATGATCACTTTTGGGGCTGGGTTGTTTGCTCTGCCTTTAGGCTTACTTAGCGCAATCTATCTTGCGGAGTATGCGGGGCCGAAGGTTCGAGCAGTTTTGAAGCCGGCTCTTGAATTGCTGGCAGGAATTCCGACGGTCGTCTACGGATACTTCGGACTTTTTGTTGTGACGCCAGCGCTCAAAAACATCTTCCCAGCGATCCAATCTTCTAACGCTCTGGCAGGCGCGATCGTCGTTGGCGTGATGATTCTTCCGTTGGTTTCTTCACTGTGCGAAGACGCGATTTCATCGGTTCCCAAAGCCTTGCGCGAGGGGGCTCAGGGGCTGGGGGCAACCAAGGCGGAGACGATTTCCAAGATTGTGGTTCCTGCGGCATTTTCTGGTGTGGTCGCCTCATTCATTTTGGCTCTCAGTCGCGCACTCGGAGAAACCATGGCTGTTACTCTTGCGGCAGGCTCTAATCCTGTGATTTCGCTTGACCCGACTAAGGGAATTCAAACGATGACGGCCTACATGGTTTCCACATCCAAAGGCGACCTCGTTTACGGCTCGATGAAGCATTACTCGATCTTCGCCGTTGGGCTTTTGCTCTTCGCTTTCACGATGATCATGAACATCATCGCTCGGCGGCTTGTGTCCAAGTTTAAATTGAACTACCAATGATCATGGACCCCGCGCTTGCCAAGAATCTTGCCTCGAGAAAGAGGAAGGATCGGTTGTTTCAGCTTGTTTGCCAGCTCGCAGCAATTGCCGGCGTGATCCTTCTTGCAATTTTCCTGAGCAAGATCTTCATGGACGGAATCGGCAAACTGAGTTGGAAGTTCATCACTGATGATCTTTCCAACCGAGCTCGTCGCACCGGGCTTTGGCCGGCGATTGTAGGATCGGCCTACGTCATGCTCCTCACGACGGCGATTTCGGTTCCAATCGGAGTTGGAGCGGCGATCTACCTTGAGGAGTTCAATCAAAAGAAGTCTGGACTCACTAACTTGATTCAGCTGAACATCGCCAATCTGAGTGGCGTTCCATCTATCGTTTACGGCCTTCTCGGACGGGTCCTGTTCATTGTCGTTATGGGACTCGGCCAAAGCATCATCGCAGGCGCACTCACGATGACGCTTTTGATCCTGCCGACCGTGATCATCGTTACTCAGGAAGCGTTACGCGCGGTACCGAGCAGTTACCGCGAAGGATCGTTGGCATTAGGAAGTTCTCAGTGGCAGTCGATTCGACGCCAGGTCTTGCCAAACGCAGCTCCTGGAATTCTGACGGGCATCATTCTCTCGATTAGTCGAGCAATCGGCGAAACGGCACCGCTCATCGTGGTTGGTGCGGCCAGCTATGTGAGCAGCCTTCCCAATAGCCTGAAGGACAACTATACAGTGCTTCCGATCAAGATTTTTGACTGGGCAAATGAGAGTCAGGAAGAGTTCCACAAGGTGGCGGCGAGCGCAATTTTGGTTTTGATGGTTTGCCTTCTGGCAATGAACTCCGTTGCGATCGTTCTTCGGGCGAGAAATCAGGCGAAGGCGAAGCGGTAACCTTTCCGGCAAATGCGCCCAGAGTCGCTTGCGTTCTTCAAAGAAATCGTCAACACACCTTCTCCTTCGGGATTTGAAGAGCGCGCGGCCGAGGTTTATCGCTCCTACACTGGCGGCTTCGCTGACAAACTCGTGACCGACGTTCATGGAAACGTTGCCGCGATCCTAAACCCTGACGCCGAGATGAAGATCATGTTGGCGGGCCACATGGACGAGATTGGCTTTCTGATCCACTACATTGGCGATGACGGATTGCTTTACTTCAGCACAATCGGCGGACATGATTCTGCGATCCCAGTCGGGCAGGCGGTTTGGGTTCATGGTACCGAACGAATCGCGGGCGTGATTGGGAGAAAAGCGATTCACCTTCTCAAGGACGACGAGAGAAAGAAGAAGCCGGAGATTGAGGATATGTGGATCGACATCGGTGCGACTTCGCGGGAGGAGGCTGAGAAGTACATTCAACTGGGCGACTGCGTTACATTCCAATACGAATTCCAACACCTGCTTGGTGACCGCGCGACAGCACGGGGATTTGACAATAAGATGGGATCCTTTATTGTTGCTGAGGCTCTTCGGCTGTTGAAGGAAGAAGGCGGATTAGACGCAGGGGTTGGAGTCTATGCTGTTGCCACCGTGCAGGAAGAGATCGGTTTGCGCGGAGCGAGGACAAGTTCGTACTGGATCAATGCCCAATCGGGACTTGCAGTTGACGTGAATCACGCCATTGACTACCCTTCAGTTTCAAAAACAAAGTACGGTCAGCTTGATGTTGGCAAGGGACCGTCCGTCATGCGAGGCGCTAATGCAAATCCCATCGTGTTCAAGATGATCCGCGAAGCTGGAGATGCAAATGAAATTCCGTATCAAGTTGACGTGACTGGTGGTGGAACTGGTACCGATGGGAATGCGATGCAGCTCAACCGAGCGGGCATGGCCGTTGGAATTCTGGGCGTTGCTTTGCGCTACATGCACACCCCTGTGGAGGTCTTAAGCCTCACGGATGTTGAGAACTGCGCGAAGCTGATGGCGGCCTACTGCCGCTCAGTCAAGCCGAATAGTGACTTTACTCCGAGAATTTTTCGTTAAGGAATAGGAAATTGGGGACTGTCCCACTGGAATTCACCCTGCAAACCTGATACAATCTCTTAAGTTCGAACAGCAACGTAGCTGTCCTACGGGTGTTTTAATGGCTAAAAGAGTTCTTATTTTTGCAACCGCTGCTGTCGCCTCGGCTTCGCAGGCGTTTATTTTCGACGATTTCACAACTGGGGCTTATAACAGTGGCTACTTCAGCACCGGCACAGTTGACGACCACATCGCGGCTGCTGGAGCGGTTGGCGGAATTCGGTTTGTATCCACAACGATTACAGCAAACCCTCTAGTTGGCGATTCGCGAGCCCGAGTCGTCACGACACCTGGCATTTATGCCGTAGGGACTGAGTCGCAAGTCGATATCATCTCAACCCTGGGTTATGGATTTGCGAACGCGTCATTGGTTCCAGCTTCAAACCCATTGAACATCAATCTGTCGCTTGATCCGATTCTTAAGCTGAGATTTGTGAGTAACGACGTTGCTCAGCCAGTCACCGCTACGATCTTCACCAACGGTGGAGTTAACTCATACACCGTCATGGCAAACGCTCCAGGCGGGATCAACCCAGGTAGCCCGGTTGACGTCCAGCTCGACTTCACCAGCTTCGCTGGACTCTTGACCGACGTTGACGGCATCCAGTTCGACTTCGACCCAGCTGCCGGCGGAGACTTCTCGCTGAGCAGCGTCCAAGCAGTTCCAGAACCAGCATCACTTGCTATCCTCGGAATCGGACTTGTCGCTCTCAAGCGACGACGCAAGTAAACTGATTGGCGTGCCCGAAGCTAAAGTAAGAATCGTCACCCTCGGTTGTGCCAAGAATGACGTTGACAGCGAAGAAATAGCCGGAGTGCTTCAAGCCTCCGGCTATTCTGTTGATGGCGTCTCCGAAACCACGGACGCAATTGTCATCAACACCTGCGGATTCTTAGAAGCCTCGAAGCAGGAGTCCATTCAGGCGATCATTGATGCTGTTGCCGAGAAGAACGCCGGGCGCGCTTCTAGAGTTATAGTTGCGGGTTGCTTGGCGCAGCGACTTGGTCCGGAATTGATGCGCCTAGCGCCAGGCGCCGATGCATACGTTGGCGTTGGCCAGATGGGGCGTTTCGATGAAATCGTCCGAGATACTCTGCAACGATCAGAGCCGACGATCGACGTTGCACCACCTCACCACCGATGGGCAGATATCGCTACCCGCGCCCGAGCAGGACAACCTTGGAGCGCATATCTCAAGGTTAGCGAAGGGTGCGACCACAAGTGCACTTTCTGCACGATTCCCTCGTTCCGGGGCAAGCACGAGAGCAAGCCCATGGAAAGAGTTCTTGCAGAAGCAAGACACCTCGCAAAACAGGGCACTCGTGAGGTCAACCTCATTGCTCAGGACGTGACTCAGTACGGATATGACCTCTACAAAGAGTTCACCCTGCCGCGACTCCTCCGGGAACTTAACGACATTGACGGTCTGGACTGGATTCGGATTCTTTACTTCTATCCGAATCGTCTCACGGACGAGGTAATCGAGGCAATGGCGACGCTTCCAAAGGTTGCCAAGTACATCGACATTCCGCTACAGCATGCTCACCCGGACACTCTGCGCCGCATGAAGCGTCCTTGGGATGGCGAGCGGTATCTCAAGATTTTTGACAAAGTAAGGGCGGCAATGCCCGATGTCTCGATTCGGACGACGTTCATTGTAGGCTTCCCGGGCGAGACCGGAAAGGAGTTCCAGTACTTACTCGACTTTACAGAAGCCGCCAAACTCGACCGAGTTGGAGCGTTCATGTTCAGTCAAGAGCCCAGTACGCCAAGTTTCGATATGCCGGGTCAGGTGAGTCAAAAGGTGAAAGAGGATCGCTATCACAAGCTCATGAGCCTTCAGCAAGAGATTTCTCAGGAAGTAAACGACACGTGGGTGGGCAGGTCTCTCAAGGTACTTGTGGAGGACCAGCGAGAGGGATGGCTGATCGGGCGATCTCACCGCGATGCGCCGGATATCGATGGACTCGTGTTTTTCAAAGGCGACGCAAAGCCCGGCGATATGGTCGATGTTGAGATTACTGAAGCGGAGCCCTACGACCTTTTTGGTCAGCAAGCGGGGAGCGCCGTCAAAACGCGCAAAAAGATGGAGCCATTGAGAATGGCTCCACCGAAAGCTCCTCAGTAAGATGGCTTAGCTGCCACGGACGAGGCTGAGAACGTTTTGGGGGAGGTTGTTGGCCTGGGCCAAGATCGCAGTTCCCGCTTGTTGCATGACCTGGTACTTGGTGAACTGGGTCATTTCAGAAGCCATGTCCACGTCTCGAATTGCGCTCTCGGTAGCGGCCATATTCTCTCTGGCAGCGGCCAGTGAGCGGTTGTTTGACTCCAGGATGTATTTTGTGAACTGACCAATCCGGCCTCGTGAGGCAGACACTTGCTCAATGGCACGGTCAATCACCAGAATTGCCTGAGATGCACCGGTTGCGGTACTGAGATCAATTGTCGACAGATTCGCATTGCCTAAGATATCGTTACCTAGGTTCGAGGCAGTGAGGTTAGGAAGTGAGAGCTGTGCAGTTTGGTTGACGTTGGCGCCGATTTGGAAGCTGGCAACACCGGCGGCAACTTGGCCAATGGTTGTTGTCGCACCGAGGTTCGTGTTGCCAAACTCGGTGAGGCGCACAACGTTGCCATCAGCATCGCTGAGAGCTAGACCATCCGTTGCGTTCTTTCCACCGGTGAAGATGGCGGTTCGGGTTGAACCATTTACACTGATCGAGGCCGTCGCAATTGCGTTGGTTCCAGTTGGTGCAACGTTGGTTCCGGCCGCAGAAATGACCCCGCTGGGGTCGGTGAAGTTGATCACTTGGGAGGCCCCGTACTTGGAGCTCGAAAGCGTGATCACGTTCGAGGTCGCGTTGAAGTTAGCGGTGACTCCAGTCTGACCCGAGGAAGAGTTGATTGACGCAACAACTGCGGCGCCAGTTGTACCTGTCGGGAAGCTGAAACTGGTGCCATTGATGTTGACGGAGCCCGCGTTAAGTACGACACCACCCGTAAGGGTTGCAGAGGCGAAAGAAGCTCGAGTGGCTTGCGTGCTGACACTCACACTGACCAAACCATTGGAGGTAATCGGGGTACCGGCAAATGTTCCGGCGAAGGACATCCCTTGAATTCTTGAAGCATCGCTGATCTGCGCCTGCACTCCAGATGAACCGTCGAGGAGCCTTCGGGTTCCAAACTGAGTGTTCAGAGCAATTCTCGTGACGGACGATGCGATTGAAACCAGCTGATCTTGATTCGCTTGAATCTGTGAAGCGGACAGCGTTGCGGAGTTTCCGGCAGTAATCGCAAGAGCGCGGGCATCGGAGAGAAGCTTATTGACTTCGGCGAGAGCGGCCTCTGCCGTCTTGGAGAAGTTAATTGCGTCTTGGTTATTCCGGCTTGCCGACTCAATCGAAGCAATCTGGGCGCGTAGTCCTTCAGAAGCAATCAGACCGGCAGGATCATCACCGGCCGTATTGATTCGCATTCCTGAACTGAGCCTAGAAATCGATTCCTGAAGGCTCGATCCGCTCATAGAAGCGTTTCGGTGGGCAATCATGCCCGGTATATTCGTGTTGATTCTGAAAGACATCTATCGTTGTCATCGGAGGAAACCCACGTATCTTTACTAGGTTGTGAGGTTTTCCGAAAAAACCTAAGAGACTCGGTAAGATATTCGCATGAGCCTGGTGAGCCAAGTTGGTCGCAAGCGTCCGCGCGCAAGGCTCGCGATGGGCTTTCTCTACCTGCTCCTGATCGTTGGTGCGTTGACCACGGTTTATCCGTTCCTCTTGATGGTGAGTACCGGCCTCAAAGGGCCGACGGATCAGAACGATACTGCAGTGATTCCAACATATGTTTCTGACTCAAATGCGCTCCTGAGTAAGTATGTGGATGATAAGTATTCGGGCAATCTTGAGTTGATAGGCTCAACTCGAATCGGTTCTGCAGGCGATGTCACTGCTTACAATCAGTTCTTGATGACACTGCCCCTTGACATGTGGAGTGCGGGATTTCGCCTTGCTCCAAACCAGGTCACGAGCCGAGTCACTCAGCGATATCAGACTTGGTTACGCTCTCGCTTCGCCTCAATTGAGGAGCTTAACAAAACGTACATTGAAGAGAATGTCGCCTTTCAAACCGTCCAACCTCCGACCGAGCAGTTGGAGCGTTCAACTTGGAAGCCCCTCGCCGCTCAACGCTATGACGACTGGCTGGAGTTCAAGAAAACGCTTCCTTCCGAATATCGAATTCCGGTTCGGACCACCCGCCTTTGGCAAGAATTCCTGCGAACGAGTTACAAGAATCGGATCGAGGATGTTCCAAGCGAACAAAGAGGATCTGCGAAAACGTTTGAGTCTATAGTTTCCAAGCCAAGTGCTCCCGAATTCCTTAACCAGCTCCCCGAACGGTACCGCAATGGAACAGCGGAGGAGCTTTGGTCGGCGTCCCACACCGGTCCCATGCCCATCGAAGCTGCTGAAAAACAGTTTGTAGAAGGGAACGCCAGTGAGATCAAGCGAGAGTTTGCCGGGCGGAACTTTCGCTACGTCCTTGATTACATTCTGATCAACGGTCGTGCGGTTCTCAACACGTTCATCTTCTGCGGACTGGCGATCTTGACTCAACTGGTGGTAAATCCCCTCGCCGCCTACGCACTCTCTCGTTACCCAATTAAGGCATCAGGAAAGATTCTGCTGTTTCTTCTTGCGACGATGGCGTTTCCGGCCGAGGTTGCGATGATTCCTTCGTTCTTGCTTCTTAAGGATCTCCACCTTCTTAATACCTTTGCCGCACTCGTGCTGCCAGGAATGGCGAGTGGGTACATGATCTTCCTGCTCAAGGGATTTTTTGACTCGCTTCCAACCGAACTGTTTGAAGCAGGCCAGCTCGACGGCGCGCCCGAGACCACGCTTCTTGCGAGAATCGCGATTCCTCTCACAAAGCCGGTATTGGGTTATCTGGCACTCATGGCGTTCATGGCGAGCTACAGCACCTTCATGTTCGCTTTCCTGGTTGCCCAGGATCAGAAGATGTGGACTCTGATGGTATGGGTGTACCAGTTGCAGACAACCGCGCCAAAGGCGGTTGTCATGGCCGCGCTTGCGCTCGCGGCGCTTCCAACCCTCATTGTGTTCTTGTTTGCCCAGCGAGTCATCATGAAGGGAATTGTGATCCCTGGGGATCGGTAGCAGTACACTCTTTGGGTGGCTCAACTGGATGCCGATCAACAAAAGGAGAGCGTTCCGGTTATTACCTGGACGCTCATTTTGCTGAATGTATTGATCTACATCGCGGATCGACGAGGTGGACTGTTTGGACCAAGTATCGTGTTTGGAGATCTGTCTCTCCGGGCCCCTGAGGTGATTTCCGCCATTCAGGGAGGATCGGATCGGTTTCCCATCGTGACGCTGTTCACTTCGATGTTTCTCCATGGCGGATTGATGCATCTGTTCACCAACGTGATGTTTCTTGGTGTCTTTGGCCCGCCGGTGGAACAAGCGGTAGGAGCCTGGCGATTTCCGCTCTATTATCTTGCCTGGGGGATTTTCGCTTCGGCCTGTCATATCTATGCCGCACCCTATCGAAACGTACCGACCCTTGGGGCAAGTGGAGCGATTGGCGGAGTGCTAGGTTGCTTCTTCTTACTGTTCCCTTCCAATCGCATCATTATCTCTCTCCTTGGTTGGCTAGAGTGGGAGATGCGAGCTTGGCTATTGCTGGGGGCATGGTTCTTGTACCAGATCTTTGTGCCGCAAGAAGGCGTGGCGACGTGGGCGCACGCAGGCGGGTTCTTAGCTGGTATGTTTACTGTGCTTGTTATCGGGGGAAGGACAGCGATTTTGCGACAACATCCCGAGCTGATTGAGCTTGACGACGATCCGTCATGAGAAAGTTCTTTGATTCGCACTATTCGATTGCAGTCATTGCCCTGTTGACGGCATTGGTATGTGCGTTATCCATCAGCAAACGAATCAAAGTCGAGAACGACAATCAATCTGTTATGTTCGCCGCTGAGGTGGATACGATTCAATCCTATTCTGCTGCTCAGGGAATGACTTTTGAGGAGGGTCTCAAGGAACTGAAAGCGAAAGGCCTCAATGGTCTTGTCGTTCCGGAAGAGACGATTGGTGAGCTAATTTCGGACGGTAGAGCTGAACTGACTGGTGTGACTCTCAGCTCAAAGGAACAGGTTCGATCTCTTCTGTTTTCCGACGAAGAGACAGTAAATCGGGTCACCCGAGGAATGCAGATTCGCTTTGGAGACTTGGTGAAATCCGTCGTTCCCCGCGATAGGCGGCTGGCCCTGCCACCGGTTGATACCAGTTCATTGCGATCGACCGCAATCGGGCTCGATCCGAGTGTTACTCGTTTAGCTACGGAGAACGGAATTAGGATCATTGCTCGGTGCTCTAACCCGCAAGGCGTCACCTCAAGAGCAGTTAAGGCAACACTCACTTGGGCAAAGGAGATGGGAGCCTCGATTTTTCTGGCACAAGGCGAGCAAGTCCTGGGTCGTCGAGATGCGATGGATGCCACGGTTTCGAACCTGAAGTCGACCGGAATGCTGTATGCGTCCCCTGAGTTCGCAAAACTGGGCGGTGACGTCGAAATGCTCGGGAAAGTTGGAGATCAGACCGTGAGGCTTCATTCCGCGCAAGCGGCCGAGCTTGATAAGTTGAGCCTTGATAGTGCCATCGAAAGATTTCGAAAGGCAGCTCGCGAGAGGAACATGCGTGTTCTTCTCCTTCGGGGAATCAGCAATGCCTCGGACGCTCCGGTCACAACTTTTGGCGACTTTATCCAGGCGATCGTTTTCCAAGTTCAGAAGGAGGGTCTGAAAGTCGGAACTCCGGAACCTTACAAAGAGCCTGGTGTGCCAAAGCCACTAAAAATCCTGATTGGCGCATTTGCAGGGCTCGGTGCGGTGTGGGTTGCGGTGCGGATCTTCGGCACTGATCGGGGAGTGATACTCGGATGCTTGGGCGGAGCCGTAATTCTGCTGGGCACGACCCGCGAAGGGACGGCTCTGCAACTTGCGGCTTTACTTGCTTCGCTAGTTTTTCCATGCGCAGCGTTTTACTTTATGCTTGAAGCAAAGCTGTCGCCGTGGATCGGGCTCGTGGGCAGCGCCTTATTGGCAATGGTATCGGGCTTGTGCGTAGCAGGACTCCTCAACGGAGTGGAGTATTACATCCGCGCTGAATCATTCCCTGGCGTCAAGATCTCGGTTTTTCTTCCAGTTCTGATTTTGGGAGTTGCTGGTTTTGCCAAACTGAACAACTTGAGAGACGCTCTGAAGGATCCGATCACCTGGGGTGCGGCAGTGACTGGTCTGGTCATCATGGCGATCATCGGGTTGATGATCCTGCGGACGGGCAACGATAGCCCCAACACCGTAAGTGGTGGTGAACTGGCGTTCCGAGGTCTGTTGGAGCAGATTCTCCCAGTACGACCGCGATCAAAAGAGTTCTTGCTCGCCTTCCCGGCCCTGTTTGTTGGCTTGGCAATGCTCCACAAAGCACACTATGATCCAGCTCAGCTCGGCAAAGTGCGCGGATGGGTTGCCTTGTTGCTCATGCTCGGCGTCGTCGGTCTGACGGATGTCGTAAACACGATGTGCCACCTTCACACTCCAGTGATGACATCCATTATCAGGAATATTGAAGGCATCGTATTGGGTGGAATTGTGGGTCAGATCGTGTGGCTTGCTCTCCAGAAGTTCCTGGTGAAGCAGATGGAGATTAAGAATGGCTAAGATCGTGATGGCGGGGTATTTGGGATGTGGGAACCTCGGCGATGACGCCGTTATGCTTGGCGTGATGGATCGCCTTGGCGATCATGACTACACGATCATGAGCGGGAGTCCTTCGGAGTCCAACCAGAACTTCGGGATTCGGGCGATTGACCGACGAGACGCACGCATGACGGATTCGGTGATCAAGGAGTCAGATGCGGTGGTCTTCCCCGGCGGCTCGATCTTCCAGGATGTCACGAGTGCAAAGAGCACGGTCTACTACAACGGCATCGTGAAGATTGCGAAGAAGCACGGAAAGAAGGTCCTCTTTCTGGGTCAGGGTGTTGGGCCGCTCAAGTCGTGGATCGCTCGAAAACAAGCGTTTGCGGCATTTTCGGCGGCAGATCTGATCACAGTCAGAGATCCTGGCTCACTCACTGTTCTGCGAGAAATTGGGATTCAGAAAAAGGTCCATCTCGCTGCCGACAGTGCGTTTCTGATGACTGAACCGATCCGGGATGGGGATGAAGGAAAGTATCAGGTTGGCGGGATGCCGTCCGTAGCCCTCGCTCCACGGCCAGCGATTCGTAAAGGTGTCGATGTCGTCACGCTCTTTGGCGAAACTTGTCGCCTGCTTTACCAAGCTGGCTATGCGCCGAATCTGATTGAGATGGATTCTCATGAAGATGGTCCTCTCATCTCGGCGATTTCGAAGCAACAGGGCGGAAGAATTCCAGAGATTAAGCGGCTTGGTACTCCTCGAATGAGCCAGCTGAGATTTGCGAGAATGGAGGCGGTCATCGCCATGCGACTCCATGCGGGAATTCTTGCGGCGACGGTGGGCGTACCCCCTATCATGATCAGCTACGATCCGAAGGTCACGGCCTTTGCACGTCAACTTGACATCGGAGCGGCGCTTCCGCTGGAAAGTTTGACGCCGCAACGTTTGTTTGACTCATTTAGGACGCATCATAAGAACATGGACAAGATGCGGCCGATCGTGGAAAAGAAGCGGATTGAGCTTCTTTCCGAAGCGATGAAGAGCGTCGAACTCGCCAACGAAATCCTGCGATAAACCTAAATGAAGCGATTCGCCGTCTTGGCGCTTGGGATAACCAGCGCATTTGCAGCCGCGCAGCGGCAAGAAATGAGTCTGGGCCAGCAAAGCTGGTTTCAGAAGAACGTGTTGAGCCGGCTTCAATGGAGTGGTCAAAGAACTCTGGGTTACCACCTTTTTCGGTTTCAAGGTGACGCAGAGAGCTTTAATGCGCTGACCAACTTTGGAACTGGGTTGCAGACAATTTCCGACACCGGAAACATCACAATTCGTGCGGAGAAACTTTTTGACTTCGTTACGTTTGATGCCCAGTTCACGGATAACCGCTTCAGCGATCCTGAGCAGCAGCAAACGTTGCTGAACTATAAGAGAGGCGGGCTTGACCTCAACTATGGAACCGTTCGAGCCAGCCTTACGGGTGGCAATCAGTTCGTCAACTTTAACCGATCGCTCGACGGATTCTCGGGCGGCTACACCAAGGGCCGATTGAACGCTCGCGTCGTAAGCTCAGACACACGCGGTGCCGCGCAAACGATCACGGTGGAGGGGAACAATACGAGCGGACCGTACTATCTCCAGACAGGTCGCATCATCCGGGACACGCTTCAAGTTCAGGTTGATGGCAAGCCTCAAGTCGTTGGGCAAGACTACGTTGCCGACAACCAACTCGGCACGATCACCTTTCTCAACAAAGTCATTGCTCCGACGAGCGTCATCAATGCGAGCTACGAGAGCTTTGACTTCGGTGGACAGCGAGGAGCTATCCGAGGGGTTGGCTTTAACTACGATCTTGGATTGGCAGGAAGACTTGGATTCACCAGTGTTGAGCAGTTGACCGGTGACTCCAACGCCAATCCCATTCGCGAGGAGAAATCATTTGGGTTTGGGCGACCCGGCGACCAGTACTACCTCCAATTTGAGCCGATCGCCTCCACGATCCGGATCACGGTCAACGGGATTCCACGCACGTTTTCCGTGACGGACGATGGCGTCTCCGATTTTTACATCGACCCACGGCTTCCTATCCTGGTCATTTCTCGAGGGGCCATTCCGACGACCCAGGAAATCGTCTTCTCCTACCGCCCTAAGCTTGTACAGACTGCAACGGGCGACCGGAAGGTCACAGGATTTGATTACACAGTCTACGCACCGGGCTCAAAGAACACCTTCATCAGATTCTCTCAAGCGTCCGGAGAAGCTAAAGGTTTGAACCCAAATAGCGGAGTGGCTCAAGGACTTGACCTCAAGATTGACGAAGGCAAAGGTGCTTTCACAGCTAATTTCAAGAAGATCGAACCAGGTTTCTCCTCGATCGAACAAACCGGTTTCAACCGTAACGAGGATCGGGTGCAGTATGGACTGGATTACTACACCAAAGGTCTCACGAGCCGAGTTGGCAGCTACAACGCGTCCATCGCTTCCTTCGACACAACGACGGGTCTGATCAACGGATCTACGCGGGTCGTGGATGACAGAGTCGAACTTGAGTACAGCGACCCTAAAAATCGACAACGCAACATTAACCATCGCCAAACCCTCAAGTACTCACGGACCAGTGCCGTCGCAACGAACGAAAGTGTTTTGCGCAGCTTAGGATTTGGCGATGAGTATCGCTACAAGAAACTCAGCTTTACAGCTGAAACTGAAAATCAGTCGGGCCGTGGGCTGGTGAACAGCAAGACCCAAGACTTTGGAGTCAACACGTTTCGAACAACGGTGGGCTACGATGCAAGTTCTAAGTTGCGCCTCACAGCCAGTGCCAGCCAAAGCGCGATCAAAACGGAAGATGAAAGCTCGCTAGGTTACGACTACTCGCTCGGCGCAAATCTCCTCGACACCGGCCCGTGGAGCGGATCTCTGGTATATGCCCTCAGTGATTCCGGAACGCTAGCTTCACTTGGCTTTTCGAACGGAACGGGGATTGGGTTTGGGAACAACGGATTCTCCGGAGGATCCAATACGCTAAGCACCGGGCAGCTTCGAAGTCGCCGTTTCTCTCTCAATGGCTCTCACCAAGTGAAAGAGAACATGATCCTGGGATTCAACTTGACGCAGCAAAACAGTGAAGGATTGAGCACAAGCAATGCTGATCTGCGAAATCTCTCACTTAATCTGTCTTGGCGACCCAACGAAGTCTCAAACCTCAATGTAGATTGGTCTCGGGCCAACACTACGTTCCTAAACGGCAGCACACCGACGTCAAGTTCAAGCTCAATTGACCTCAATTACAACACTTCTCCTGGAAGGTTTTGGTCATTTAACGTCGGCTACAACTTCACTGATTCCAGCGGTGGGGCTTTTGCCCAGAGCAGTCTCAACGGTACGTTCGGAGCCGGCTACCGAATCAATGATCGCCAACGTCTCTTTCTGAACGCCATTCTGAGCAACACACGCGGATTCTATCCCCAGGACGACACCAGCATAAATGCTGGATATTCTTACCAACTGATCCCTGGAATTGCCCTCACTGGTCGCTATACTTTTAGAGACCTCGTCAACTTGGATCCGAGTCTGACTGCGGGTGCCTTTAGGTCGAATGGATTGAGTTTGGAACTCACATTTGATTTTTCATCTCGGCGGTGAAGTGATTTTTGTCGTCAAACGTATCAACAACATGAAATCTTCTCAGATTGCATTTGGAATTCTCGCCCTGACTCTAATTGCATGTGGCGGCGGCGGAACTCAAACCGGAAGTGTTTCCGGCTTGATTCTCGACACGGACGGAAATCCCGTTCGCGGCGCCCGCGTTTATGTTGAGGACTCGACTATTCGTGAGACCGTGTCGAATTCTTCGGGATCATTTTCGCTCACTGGCGTTGTGGCGGAAAACGTTCAGGTCAAAGCAACTATCTCGAAAGGCTCGACTACATTTTATGGCGAGAACTTCGCCCAGGTTTATGCGAACGAGAATTCGCAGAGCATGAACGTCGTAATGATGCCCCTCAGCCAGGTCGCAGCGATGCAGGGAACGGTGACTGAAGCCTCTCGAGGGGTTCGTGTTCAGGGCGCTCGCATCACCGCAAAACCAACCACCGGCTCGCAGTTTGCCACTGCTCAGACGATCACTGACTCGAACGGCAATTACTTCCTGAACGGTCTTCAGAGCGGAGTGAGCTACCAGATCATGGCTAGCTTCACGGGCTTCCGATCAACGGACGCGGCACGTATTCCGACAGCCGGCATTACTCTCGCGCAGAGCTTTACGCTTCAGAACTCAAGCGATGGGATCATTCCGTCGCCCACAAATCTCTCGGCGGTCGCTTGGACATCGCCAAGCGAAGTAAGTCGCGACCGAGTTGCTGCTCAGGCCATTAGCAACGTCAAGAAGTTCATCGACGCCCGCTACAAGCCGTCGACAACCCGCGTGACCGCAAATGGTAACGCAGTCGAAGTTCAGCTCTTCTGGGATAAGTTTGACTCCCTCAATATCTTGGGCTACGAAATTTGGAGAAAGCGGGGCAGCGGAGACTGGTCGGGAATCGACTTCCTTCGAGATCCGATCTCTGAGAGTTACCTCGACAGTGATTCTGAGCTCCGTGAGAACCTTGCCTACTCTTATGCGGTTGCCGGCGGAAACTCGAACTACCCGAACACTGATAACTCGAAGGGTGATTTCAGCAATACGGTCGGCGTGACCCCGCTCGCAGACATGTACGTCAACAGTGTCAGTACGGGCGGCGGACAGGTGACCTTCAACTGGCAAGGCGTCAGCGGAGCGGCCAACTACACCGTCTACGTCTTCTCGGAGTACCCCGGAGTTCGTGTGACCTCGTACGCCAACAACTTCAATGCACCTGCTACCGGAACAACCTGGACCTACAATCTGACCCCGCTGGCACCTGGCCAACGCTACTACTATCTCGTCATGGGAGCTAACGCCAACGACACCGCTCGAACTCTGAGCGCGGTCGGATCGTTCGTTGCTCCATAACCTCACTAAACTTATGAAAGCCGCGCGCCCGCTCGTCGTTGCACTTGCCGCCCTTCTTGGGGCGGCAAGTGCATTTTCACAATCCAGCCTGCTAAGGTTGGATCTTGCCTCGACAACGCGTGAACCCCTCGTCACACAGGCAGATGCGGTGTTTGGTCGGTACTTGAAGAAGTACAGCGAACTAACGGCCCAAAATCGAGCGACTCGGGCTAAGGCGTTCAAGTCAAATAAGCAGCCATACATCGTGCCGGCGGTGTTGCGAATTATGCAAAATGGACGCCCCATGCCAACGGGCGGGCAAACGCGAGGTGCTCTCGGAGGGTTGACCTTAGTGATTGATCCTACGTTTAACTCCATTGATTCGGGCAGGGTCGCGTTTATGCAGTCGGTTTACGACAATGCTAGGGCAACAATGGACTCAATTTTTGGAGCCCCCGCAATTAACGGCACGGTCAATGTCGTTAACTTTGACGCCACGATTGGCGACCGGCAAGCGATTGTTGGAGGATACTATCTTCCCAACAACGGCTCGGGAGGGCGCGAGATCAGGCTGCCTCTGAACACAAGCCGCGACGTGGCGGCGGTTGCCTTGATTCACTGCCTTCTGCTCGCTTATCTCCCCGATCCGGCTTACGGATTTGATGCTTACTTGGAAGGAATCGTCCGAGCGACGACCATGCGAATCTGCCGGTTGCCGGCTGCCGTTCCTGCTTTGGATCAAGCGACGGTCGCCGATGTGCTGGCGAACAGTTATGACGTTGGCGCGGACTACGATTGGCTTAACCAGAAGTCATTAGGCGGCCCCCAGTTCATCGCGAACAATCTGCTTTCCGCTCCGATTTCAAGCGGAAACTTAGGTGGCTTGTTCCTCACCCGCTACCGTATGGCAGGATCAACTTGGGCAAAGGTTCTTCTCGAATATCCGACCTTTGCTAGAGACCTCAACGCGGCGATCAGAGCAAACCCCGCGGCCGCAACAAACGCCGTCTTGCTCCAAAATCTAGCGATCAGCACACTGGAAAACATCAGTCCTGGTGGAACGATTGAGGGAATACCCTTTGCCGGCTGGCTTCGCGAACAAGGGGTGCTCCAGACCAAACTGACTCAGGGCACTAAACTTCACACCACGATCTTTGCGATCACCGACGGTCTCGCTGGAACGGACTTCGGGGTTTTTGGAGTCGAAGCGACATGGTTCGAGACGGCCGCCAACGGCAACGAGACTCTCCTCTCGGGAACGAGCTATCCGGTATTTTGGGACCGAGATTACAACCGAATTCTCGCGAGCGCCCAAAGTGAGCGACTCGACATCGCTGGATCCTACGGGAGCGTAGCTCCCAATTTCGCCAACGAGAATGCAGGAAACCCTTACCGTGTCGCGATTGATATTCCAGTCCAGGACAAGATCACTCGACAATATGTTCCGGCCGGAGCGATTGCGACCCCAACGACGGTCACTTCTGACTTCTACGGAACGATTGTGGGTGTCGGTCAGCCAGCAGGAACCAACCTCTTTGTCAACATCAGTTACGGATCAGAATCAGTTAACGACATTCCGGTCAGTCGCTTTGCGTTTGGTCGGCGGATCGCAACAACCAACTTCCTTTCTGCTCGCCAGGTGACGATTTCGGTTGTACGAAAGGATCTCAGTGGCACTCCGACGACAATTCTGACTCGAAAGGTCAATAAGTCAATCGGCTCACTGGGAGTGACCCTTGGTGCTGCTCCGGTGAGCTCAATCGGCTTTCCGAGTGGTCTCCCTGGCGGTCTAATCATGGTTGGACTTTCTGGCGATCCACTCATGTCCGACTTTGCTGATGCACTTGGGACCGCTGCATTTTTGGGAGCAAGGTACAACCCATCGAAGGCAAAGTACGACCTGTACCCAGTTACCGGCTTGGTCGGTGGCGGTCAGGGATACTTCGTTCGGACAGGGACTCTGTTGAATCCGAACATTGCAGCGAGAGTTGAAGTTGGCGACTCACTCGGAGTCGCTCTTCGGCCGGGTTGGAATCTCATTGCAAACCCCTTGGGTTCGATTTGCGCATTCAGCACGGTCCAAGTGGTGCGAACTACCGGCTTTCCGCTTCCTTATCTTGCTGCAAGCGGTAATGATCCGGATGAGACATCTGCTCCAATCCTCGGCAAAACGGTCTTCCAGTTTGTTCCGGGAGCCAACGATGCGGTAACTGGGCTACCAGAAGGGGGCTCATTCTCCGCCGCTACCCAGTTCGCTCCTGGAATCGGTTACTTCGTCAGATGCCTCGCGCCGGAGGGTGCGGTCATGCTCTTCGGCTCTCAATCGAGCGGTTCGAGGGGAACGCGGGCTCCTCGTTCAGGGGTGCAAACCAGCACATTCCGAGCGAGCCTCTTTGGGAAAGGTGAGCAAAGTTCAGTCTTCTTCGGGATGTCCGCGGCGGCAACGACGGGATTCGATGCTCGGATGGACAGTAATCTGCCTCCTTCCATGGGTGGAATGCAGGTTTCTGCGCTCTCCCCAACCAACGACAAGCGGTACCTTGAATACCGTCCCTATACGGCGGCATCGACCTACCGAATGACCCTTGACGGACTAGTCAAAGGAAAGACGTACAGTCTCGTGCTGGATCAAGTCCAAGGAAGGTGGACGCAGGCCAGCGCAAAAAATGTTGCAACTGGAGCGACAAGTACAACGGGAGCCGCAAGGCTAACAGTTGCCTTTGTGGCAACAGGATCGACGGCCAACTTTGACGTCACGTTGCGAGGTGTCCGATGATCCGAAACCTGTTTGCTTTCCTAATCCTACTGACTTTAATCGCCTGCGGCGGAGGAGGCGGACCCGTATCCAACGTGACCTTGACTGGTCGGGTACTCAATGTTGATACCGGGGCACCATTCAGCAGCCCAGCGTCGGTTCAGACAAGTTCGGCAAGTTCAAATACGGCAGTTGCGGACGGCTCGTTCACGGTTGCTGCGAGTAGTGGGGTCACCGGGGTCACCGTCCTGGCACCTTCTTCGCTTGGTTACCCAATCTTCGACTTTGTGTTCCCCGCCAAAACCCAAGCAGTGAGCGATGTTGGTGATCTTTGGGTTGGACCACAAAAAGTCACTCTTAGAGGCACAATTCGCAACGCCGCAAATAGTGCCGTGATTGCTGGCGCCAAGATTGCTTTCGCCGGACAAAACGGAACATCGGCAAGCGACGGGACGTTCAACATCCCGAACGTGGCTTACTCTAACGCGAATACAGCGAGTTTCCTCGGTCTCGTTGGCCAGGTTTCCGCGACCAACTTCTTCAGCAACGAATTTACTCCCAACGGGAATCTTGCTGTCGGCGGAATCGTCAACATCGGCGAAGTCTTGATGACCCCTCTGGACAGCGATAATCCACCTGGTCTGCCTTTCAATATCTGGGGAATCGTTTCTCCGAGCGGATCTGCAAGTGGGACGATCGTTACCCTTAAGGCTTCGGGGGGAGCCGTAGTGCGCCGATTCACTATTGGCTCCGACGCACGGTACCAATTCTGGGTCGAAGCGGGAGCTTATCGCATCGAATTTCAAAATGGCACGCTCACCGCACCCGCTCAGAACGTCACACTAGGTAGTAGCTCTGATGTCATCCGCGCCGATGCAACCCTCAACTAACCGGAAAACGCTCCGAAATCTGCTCCTTCTGACTTTGCTCGGAGGAGTAGGTTTTGGCGTCTATAAAGGGACTCGCCAGATTCTCAAGGCAGACCCTCTGGCCGCATACAAAAAGCCGATCAAGAACGAGCTACCGTCAAACGTCGCGGTGTTCATGGAGGAGACTGACTTCACCAGAGTCGAGCCGAACCAGCCCGCCGCAAAGTGTTTCGTCAAGGAAATGAGCATCGCTCAGAACCGGCAGATGTACGACTTCGTGGGGGTATCCAAAGGGCAACTCACCTGGAAGAAAGCTCTGTACGAGTTTAGTGCCGACCGGGGCAACTGGAATGGATATGCCAAGCAGCTAGTTCTCGATGGGAAGGTCAAGCTCAAGGGGTCAAAGTTTGACCTGGATTCGCAAGAACTGAGTTACGACGAGGTCAAAAAGACCCTTCGGGTTCCGCGTCCAGTCACAGGAAAGCTCTATGGCGGAGATCTCAAAGTCGCGAACTTCCTTTACAACATGGATAAAGAGGAGTACAGCACAGGGGCAGGGGAGTGGAAGGGCGTTCTCGCCAACTTCGCTCAGGGCGATGTCCCCACAGTGGATACAAAGAAATCGTGGGAGTTCAAGTACGAATCCTACGGACGCAAGGATGGCTTTGATGTCTTTAAAAATGCTCGAGCGACTGACGGCGAGGTCATCATCATTGCAGCGGACATCAAGCGTGAAGTCAAAACTGACGTTCTTACGGCAAGCGGCGATGTGAAGTACTTCGGGAGGAAGGCGAACATGATCGCCGACAAGATCGTGGTGTATCGGAAGGAGAAACGTGCAGTGGTCACCGGTCGGGTGACGATGCTGGTCAAGCCAAAATCTCAAGAGAATGACAAGTTGGTCGAAGGCACTCTGCCTCCCATGCTTCCCGTGATTCCTGACTCGATTTCCAAGAATCGGCCGCCTGCTCCGAAGGACACTGAGAAGCAGAAGCAGCGTGAGGACACGATCCGTAGCGGTTCAAACTTGCGCGATTATCCACTCACGATCACTGCGGAAAGGATCGAATATTGGTACAAGAAGGGCGAGCGACGAGCAAAGATCAATGGGAATCCACAAGCGCGCCAGGAGCTTCCCGAGGGAGAGTGGAGATACGTTTGGGCGCACTCGGCCTTTTATGACGACGAGAAGGAAATCCTAAAGCTCGACAGCGCTCCCGGCAAGAGGGACGTCATCATGAAGAACTCGCTGGACGACGAGATGTTCGGCGTTTCCGGGACGATTGTCACGAAAGAAGGGGTTGATGAATTTGAGTTTAAAACCGGAAATGGAAAGCTCACCACAACCGATGACGACGACATCCCGCCTACCAAATCTGGCGGAGGGGGCGGGGGTCTGGCGGGGCCAATTGGGAATCGGGGAACCTAAACCGGGTACGATTCCCGTTCCCTTATGAGTAAGACGCGGGTCGCGATTGTTGGTGCTGCTGGCTATACCGGTGCCGAACTCGTGCGTCTGCTGACCTCTCATCCGGGCGTTGAGATCGTCGCCGCCACCTCGGGGAGAGCCGCGGGAGAGCGCCTGGATAAGCACTGCCCTTGGCTTTGCACCGACTTGATTCTGTCTTCCTTTGACGTTGAGACGATTGAGGCTGATGTGGCGTTTCTCGCCCAAGAGAACGGCTACGCAGCTAAGGTTTCTCCTGCTTTGGTTCGACGAGGACTACGGGTGGTTGATCTCTCCGCCGACTATCGTCTTCTCGATCCAGTTGCCTACGAGAAGCACTACAAACTCACGCGCGCTCCTTTTGATTTCCCGATTGCATACGGGCTGTGCGAGCTTGCCGAGAAGGAATCCATCTTGGGTGCGGCGCTGGTTGCAAATCCGGGTTGCTATCCCACCGCTACCACCCTTGCTCTTGCTCCGTTCTACCGAGCTGGCTTAGTCAGCGGCATCCCGGTTGTCGACGCCAAATCGGGTGTCTCCGGGGCGGGACGCAGCAAGGCTGAGACCACCTTTCTGTTTAGCGAGCGAGATGGATCATTCGCCCCTTACGCGGTCACCGGACATCGCCACGTCCCTGAAATCGAGCAGACTCTAGGAGTCGCGGTTCGCTTCACGCCACACCTGATTCCGACTCCGAGGGGAATGGAAGTGACCTGCCACGTTCCTCTGACAGCTTCATGCGACCCGATGAAGGTGCTCCGAGATACCTATCACGACTCGCCCTTCGTGCGGATTGTCGGTGCCCTTCCGGAGACGAAGCAAGTTGTTGGATCCAATCGCTGCGACATCTTTGCGACCATCGACGAACACACCAACTACTTGGTCACGACGTCGGTCATTGATAATCTGGTTAAAGGTGCGGCGGGGCAAGCAATCCAAAATATGAACATCATGTTCGGTTTCGACGAAACCGCCGGGCTTCCGATTCACGGAGTCTGGCCTTGATTCCGAAGGGATTCCGATTCGCCGGAGTTCGTTGCGGGATCAAGAACCGTCGCAACGACATGGGGCTGATCATCTGTGATGCGGAGTATCCGGCGGCCGGGGTGTTTACGACCAACCAGTTCCGCGCTTCCTGCGTCGATTTCTCGCGAACGGCTTTGCTTGGCGGTGTGCTTCGTGGCTTGGTCGTCAACAGTGGAAATGCGAACTGCGCCACCGGCGAGCAAGGTGCCAAAGATACTGTTCGGATGGCTCAGTTGGTCTCAGAATCAGTGGGAATTGATGGCCCCATCGCTGTTGCCTCCACCGGTGTGATCGGACACCATCTCGACATGCAAAAAGTCGAGAAGGGCATTCTCGATGCGTCGAAGAATCTCTCGACTGATCCCAAGCCGTTCATCGAGGCGATCTTGACCACCGATCTGGTCGAAAAGTGGGCTGGCGCCTCCTGGGGCTCCGATGAGCTTTCTACGCCGAAGAATCCGATCGAGCTGACCGGCGAGGCGTTTGTCTACGGAGTCTGCAAAGGAAGTGGGATGATCTCGCCAAACATGGCGACGATGCTCGGATACGTTGTTACTGACCTGGATCTATCGCACCTCGACATTCAGTCGGTGTTACGACAGGCAAACGCCGTCAGCTTCAACTGCATGACCGTCGATTCGGACACCTCCACCAATGACATGGTGATCCTTATTGCTAGCGGGCTTTCTGGAATCGCGCCCTCTGAGGCGGAGGCAGTGAAGATCATTTCCAGGGTGTGCACCGAACTTGCAAAACAAGTTGCCAAAGACGGTGAAGGGGCGACCAAGCTGATCGAAGTTCGAGTCACTGGCACAGAAAATCCGGCTCAAGTGGCACGTTCTATCGCCGACTCGCCGCTAGTGAAAACCGCAATGTTTGGTTGCGATCCTAACTGGGGTCGAGTGATCATGGCAACTGGCAAGAGCGGTGTGCCACTCGATGTCAGTAAGGCAGTTTTACACTTCGAGATTGGCGAAGAACGATACATGCTTTTCGAGAACGGCGAACCTGCTCGGTTTGATCCGGCAAAGGTTTCCACTGCGCTCAAAGCTGACCATGTCATCATCGACTTGAATCTGGGAGAAGGCGAAACCTCCACGATTTACACCTGTGACTTTGGCTACGGCTATGTACGTATCAATGCCGAGTATCACACCTGAGCGGCAAGTTTCTGGATGAGCTCGACAGTTTGAGTGAGACAAGTTGCGGGCGACAAAAGAGCCTCGATCTCATCGAATCCTTGGAGTTGCCGGCCAACGTCCAGATTGCCCAAAGTGTCTCTTAGTGACGTTACAGAGAGATCCTCTTGAATCAGTTCGGGCACCACTCCGCGTTGAAGCAGAATGTTGGGTTGACTGACAAACTCGGGCCGCTTAAATCCGATCAACTTAGTCTCGATCTCAACCGCCTTGGAGACTTTGTAGACCGCAACCATCGGTGTCTTGGCAAGCGTAGCTTCGAGGGTCGCCGTACCAGAGCAGACCACTGCTCGCTCGGCACTCTTCAGAGTTCCAATCACTGCGCCATCCTTTGAACCGTCGATGATCTGGTCCAGACCACGGTTCCAGAGCCGTCGCACGAGTTCCATATGTCGAGGGGGAACCGGGATCGTGATCGTGCCCGGGTAATCCGAAAGTGCCATTCCAAGAATCGGCAGTAACTGCTCCATCTCCGAGCGGCGCGAACCTGGGAGCACAGCCAGACCGGAACGAGGCAAGTCGGATTTTAATACTTCCGAATGAATTTCGAGGAGCGGATGTCCATAAAAGTGCGCTGAGGCACCCATTCTCGAAAGCATTTCCGCTGACCAAGGGAAGTTTGTGACCACTTCATCAGCGAGTTTCGGAATGTCCGCACCCTGCCGGTCTCGACGCCAGGAGCCGGGAGGAATGAAATAGAGCACCTTCCATCCCGCCTCGCGAGCGAAGCGGCACAGTCGAAGGTTCATGTAACCAAAGTCGATCGGAACAAAAACGCCTGCTGGTCCGGCACGCAGAGCAGCCTTGAGGCGATTGTAGGTACCAATCCCGCGCAAACCTTCTCGAACGGATTGAACGATGGAAATCGAACCCCAGCGCGAAGAATCCCCGATGAGAGGCAGACCCAACGCAGCCATCCTGGAACCGCCCAGCCCCGTAACTTCAAAACCCAAAGGCAGCAGACGAGCGGCCAACGCTGACCCATAAAGGTCTCCAGAAGCTTCTCCAGCGGAAATAAAGACGCGCATCAGTGCTGGTCGCCGCGGCCATTGCGACCGTGGAATCGGCGCTCCTCAAAGGCGATGAGATACTTCACTTCTTCCGTTAAAGGCACTTCAGTCCTTACGAGCTCAAGCGCATTGGTCAGACCGATCTTCGATTTGAAAAGGAGTTTCACCGCCTTGTGCAAAGCCAAACGTGAATCTTGGTTAACGCCGAGGCGCCGAAGACCAACTGCATTGATGTCTCGAACTGCCTCATCGGCACCTTCGACCAAGCAGAACGGAGGAACATCGCGGGTGACCTTGGTAAAGCCTCCAATCATGGATGATTTTCCGACTCGGCAGAACTGGTGGATACCCACCATCCCCCCAACATTAGCCTTCTCTTCGATTGTCACATGCCCCGCGATCCCGGCAGAGTTCGTGATTGTCACCTGGTCGTGAATGTGGCAGTTGTGACCGATGTGGGTGTACGCCATCACGAATACGTCGTTGCCAATGGTCGTAAACCGCCCCTCTCCGGTCGCCCGGTGGATGGTCACGTACTCGCGGAAGACGTTGTCATCCCCTATTTTCAGGAAGGTCGGCTCACCCGCGTATTTTCGATCCTGGGGATCCCCGCCGATGACAGCACCTGGCCCAAACCGGTTGTTCTTGCCGATTGATGTCCATCGATGAATCGTCACGTGGCTTTCTAAAATGCAACCTGCTCCAACGGACGCCCCGGCCTCGACGTTGCAGAATGGACCGACAAAGACGTCGTCAGCGACTTCGGCCTTGGGGTCAACATATGCGAGTGGGTGGATCTTCGGCAAACTATTCCTTATTTGGGACGCTCAACTTGAACAGCATGGTCATTTTGGCGGCGAGTTCACCGTCAACGGTTGCCTGAGCATCCATCTTGCCGACGCCCCCTTTCACCCATAGAATCTTGATTTCGTGGATCAGTTGGTCGCCTGGCTTTACCATTCTTCGGAATTTGACTTCCTCAATACTGCCGATTAGTGGAATTCTCCCCGCCAGACTTGGATTTTTCATCAAACAAGCGGCGCCAACCTGGGCCATGGATTCGATAATGAGGACGCCAGGCATGATCGGGTTACCGGGATAGTGACCTTGGAAGAACGGCTCATTCATCGTGACGTTCTTCAGACCGCGGCAATACGTTCCTTCTTCGTTAATCTCTAGGATCCGATCAACCAGCAACATAGGGTACCGGTGGGGCAAAACGGACAACAGTTCGTTAATATCGATCATACGAGCCTCAGATCTCTCAACGAGGGTACCCGCACGATACAATGTTGTTAATGTTTCCCCTGACAATGGCGTACAGGATGCCTTCTGCTGAGGTGCCGACCTATCACATTTCACACCTACGGAAGTTCGGTTTTGGAGTTCCCGAGGCGAATCGAGCGGTGTTGCACGGGGTGGATATCGTTCAGGCGACGGAACCTGACGGTGGGGGCTATTTCATTGGGTTGAAAGCCGACCCTCCCGAGTCGCCGATTGGCTACCGAGCTTCGTTTTTCGATCGACCTCTGCTAGACCCGCCAAGATGCTCAAGCTACTGCTCGGGGGCATCTTACGCGGCCTTGATGACGGCACTAGACTTGTTGCTTGCGCCTTCCCGCTATCAACTTTCTGAGGAAGTTCTTGAGGCTGTTCGGATGCAGGAACCGGACGGTGGGCGGCGGGAAGATACCGTCAAGCTCTACGGCTGGTGGAATGCGGATGGACCGGGTTCATTTTATGCCCTCTGCGGATTCTCGCAAATGGGCGTCCGGGTGTCTCCGAAGGACGCATCACCGGGAGATTTTTGCAATATCAACTGGGTGAAAGGGCCCGGACATTCGGTGGTGTTTCTGGGCTGGGAGAAGACGCCCGAAGGAGAGCCGGGCATGCGGTTCTGGTCTTCTCAAGCGTCAACGAATGGACTTGGAGACAAGACGGTTCCGGTGTCCTCTATAGCGGGGTTCGTGTTCACCAGATTGACCGCTCCAGAGAAGCTGGCAGCGCTGGAGCCGAACATGAAATTGGAACGGATGAGGGTCACTTACGACGTTCCAGAACGATTCTCACCGAATGGCGGTCCTGTGACCAAAACTCCTCCTCGTGGATAAGTTCAAAATGCGAGGGACATGTCGCTCTGGGATCTCCTTTAGCAAGAGTTTTGGTCTTCCTAGGATGACCAAAGCACCTCCAATTAAGCTCTGAGTGAGCCAGAATCGACACTCTTCCACCCTCGGAGCATAGTCTCAAGGCGAGTTTGAAGTACTCGGGATCCCAGCAGTAGTGCAGCATCACGAGGTCAAACCGATCTTCAGTCCAAAATTCGTGCAGGTTGGCCCGCACGAACGGAATGTCGGCTTGGGGCGGCAGGCGGTCAACCCCCAGAACCTTCCAGCCGTGTTGCTGTAACCAAAAGGCATCCCTACCCGCTCCACACCCTAGGTCAACGGCTGACTTTCCCAGCCCCTCGGAGAGGCTCTCCAAACCGTGGGACGGTGAGGGCGAGTACGGCGAGTTTGATTCGGGTGCGGCCGGCGCCAGAATCGGCCTTCGTCCGCGTGAACGTACCCACTCCGCCATCTCTGCCGAGGCAACCGTCACTTCTGCAAACGGCGCCGGGAGTAACCAGTCGGGAACCGGAGCAATTAAAACAACTGGTCCGTCGCTTCGAAGTCGATCAGCCATCGCTTGTTCTCAATCCCTCCACCGTAGCCTACGAGATGCCCGTTCGCCCCGATCACTCGGTGGCAGGGAATGATGATTGAGATCGGGTTTTTTCCGTTGGCGAGACCGACTGCACGGGTCTTTTTCTCATCCCCCATGCGCCGCGCAAGTTCGATGTAGGAAATCGTTTGTCCAAAAGAGATCTTCTGCAGCTCTCTCCAGACTGCAAGTTGAAACTCGGTCCCATTCGGCTGAGTCGGAATCTCAAACTCGGTTCGGGTGCCTGCGAAGTACTCGGCAAGCTGTTCGGAAACCAACTCCAAGACTGCATTCATCCGCGTCGGCGGAGGGATCGTTAGTCTGGTTCCATCCACCTCCGAACGATGATCTTCGAACAACAACTCGGTCAGTGCCACATCGTTGGCAGCAAGATACAGTCGCCCGACCGGTGAATCAACCGAGCATCGATAGGTCATCCAATTTTCTCGCGACCCACATAAGGTCGCAGCACTTCAGGAATCTGAACTGAACCATCCGCCTGTTGGTAGGTCTCCAGCAGAGCCGCCATCAATCTCGGAACCGCAACGCCGGAGCCGTTGAGGATATGCACAAACTCAGGCTTGGCACCGGCTTCAGGGCGGTAGCGTATGTTTGCCCGACGCGACTGGTAGTCGCCAAAGTTTCCTACCGAGGAGACTTCGAGATACTTACCGACGCCTGGAGCCCAGACTTCGACGTCATAGATCTTCGTTGCTTTCGGCCCCATGTCGCCCGTACAAAGTTCGATGACTCGATAGTGCAAGCCAAGGGCTTGGAGGATCGATTCGGCATCAACGACCATCGATTCGAGCTCGTCATAAGCGGCAGCTGGTTCGACGAATTTGACCATCTCGACCTTGTCGAACTGGTGAATCCGTAGAAGCCCGCGGGTGTCCTTACCCGCCGCTCCAGCCTCGCGGCGGAAGCACCCTGAGAATGCCGCGTGGCGGATTGGGAGCTGGGAGGCTTCCAGTATTTCGTCTCGATACAGGTTCGTCACCGGGACTTCGGCAGTCGGAATCAGGAAGAAATCGTCTTGGGTTTTGTAGAGGTCATCCTCGAACTTGGGCAGGTTTCCGGTACCGATTAGCGACTCGCGATTCACCACAAACGGAGGATAAATCTCGTCGTAGCCGTTCTGCTCGGTTTGGAAATCGACCATGAAGTTAAACAGAGCGCGTTGGAGCTTCGCTCCGATTCCGGTGTAAACGACCCATCCCGAGCCCGTGATTTTCGCGCCCCGAGCAAGGTCGATCATCTTGTGCTGATCGGCAATGTCCCAGTGGGGTTTGGGTTCAAATTCGAACTTCGCCTGCTCGCCGTGAAGCCTGACGACGGGGTTGTCGTTCTCGTCGGCTCCTTCGGGAACGGACTCGTGAGGGATGTTTGGGAATTCGAGTTCAAGGGTGCGAAGCTTGGCTTCAGCTTCTCGCTCCTGGGCTTCGAGTTCTGCAACTCGGCCCTTTAAAGAAGACGCCTTTGCCTTTGCTTCCTCAGCCTCGTCAAACTTCTTCTGCCCCATGAGCATGCCAATCGACTTTGCGATCGCGTTGGATTCAGCCTGAGCATTTCCGGTTTCCGTCGCAAGACGCCGGAACTCGGCGTCAAGAGAAAGGAACTGATCAACGAGCGAAGCATCGCCCTTCTTGCGGACGATGCCTTGGCGCACCAAATCGGGCTGCTTACGAATCAGTTCTCGGTCGAGCATAGAACCGAGAGTTTATCTGAGTTGCACCCATTCACACCTCTAAGCCGTACAATAGAGAGCGCACAACGATGAGCATCGCCGTCCCCAATCTTGCCTGCTGGAAGAAGCGCCCGGTGCAGAATCTGCTTCTCATCGCGCTTTTTGCGGAGATCGGGTACGCAACGATGAACATCTCGACGATGCCGATCTACCTCGTTGCCGACCGTAAGTTTGGGCAGAGCGTGATCGGGCTCGTGATGGTCTCGTTCCTGCTGTTCGAGGCGGTTTTCAAGTCGGTCATGGGCCACGTTGCCGACCGATTTGGCACCCGGAAGCTATTAATCGCGGGGCCATCAATCTCCATCGTCACCTCGATCATCTCCATCCTCCTCCCCCACGACAACGGGTCGGCAATCGAGGTCTTTGCCTTCGTTGTCCTTCGCGCCTTCGACGGGCTTGCCGTGGCGATGCTTTGGCCAGCGGCGTTTTCGCAGATGAACGCGATTGTTGAGGACAAGGAGCGCCAGCAGTCGATGAGCTATCTCAACGCCTGCTACATGATCGGCATTGCTCTCGCGTTCCCGCTTGGCGGAATTGCCAACGATGTTTTCAAGGTCAAATGGGCGGGCCTGGTCCTCGCGACAATCCTGTTTATCGGCGCGGCTCTGGGTGCCTACTTTACCGGCCGCAACGATGTGCCGGTTGTTTCCGATAACGAGCATTCCGGAGGCGGAATCAAGCAGTTCCTGGATTCCATCAAACAGATTCCCGAGTACCTGTTGCTCGCCGTCGTCGCATTCATGGGCATCGGTTTTCCGCTTGCAATCTTTAAGCTCTTTACCCTTGAGGAGTTTGGGATGTCGGAGTCAGCGGTCGGGGGAATGATCTTTCCCGGTGCGATTGCAATGGCCGTTTTGAGCGGCCCCCTCGCGAAGTTTGGTGACCGGATTGGACGCGCACGGGCGGTGCACTATGGGCTGATGCTCTGCACGATTGGCTTGTCGCTCATCGCGATAGGCGGCTTTCTTCCCTTCCTCCGTTCCCCCTATTTGTTCGGCCTCGCCGGGCTCCCCGCCGGACTCGGCTTCCTGCTGACAATCCCCGCCTGGATGGCGAGCGTCAGCGACCTCAACCCCGAACGGCGCGCCACCAACATCGGGGCAATCATGACCGCCCAGGGCGTAGGCGCCATGATCGGCGCTCCAATCGGCTCAGCGATGTACGAGAAGCTTCAGCCGCTGGGTGTTTCATTGCGGCTGGGCGAGAGCTTTGGTCGTTACTCGCCGTTTATGGGGTGCGCGGTTTGCGTTGGGGTGGCTTGGGCGCTGAGTTTGAAGATTCTGCATCCGGTGAAGGCGGAAGTAGTTGCAACGACAAGCCCAACAGTCGATTTACCGCCTTCATCGAATGCCGAGTCCCATTACGACGAAGTGTCATCTCGTTAGTTCTGTCGATCAAGAGACCACGAACAATACAAATTCCCCGCCAAGACTGTAATAGCAAATACACCAGAGAATCGGCACCAAAATTCCGAGGGCAGCGACGGTCCGGAGTCGACGGGCTTCCACAGTGTTTTTCCCTGATAGAAACCAAGGCAGAAGAGCGCTGGCGAAGAAAAACGGGCACATTGCGGTCGCAAGCTCTGGAATTCTAAACGTGAGCAATACTACAGCAAAAGCCAGTGCGATCGCACTGCCGTAAACTCGTCCTGGATCAGCTTGCCTAGAGCCAAAGTACAGTGTCGAACAGAGCACTCTGGCGGGAAGCCAGATCGGAAACAGGATCAGGGGAAAGGTGACCAGGACTAGGGGGATGTAACCACATGTCAGGACAAGAGCAATAAAAAAGGCAATCTCACTCACTCTAACTCCCCAACTCGTAGAAGTTTTTTACCACGTTTGAACCGAACACAAACCAAAGCCACTGTGAAGCCAATCCCACGAGACTGAGCACCCGCGGACCCGGCAATCTCGTCAATGGAACTTTGACTTTCCAGACAGAACACAGTCCAGCTGTAAGAAAAAGTACAAACGCCAAACCAACTGCTGCGTTTGCTCCTGGTGGCGACGCTGAAACTGCAAGCGTCGCAACCCATGCACAGCCAACTTGCCCGGCAGCAGATTGCCGGATCTCCGAAGAGTCTGAAGGAATCTCCGGATCCAGCAGAAGAAGCAAGCGACCAACAGGCAGCAGAATTGGGAAAAGCGCAAGCGGAATCGTTATGACTAGCAGCGGCGGAAACCACCACGAAGTGATCATTACGATCCAAACGAGTGCGTAAATCATGGTGCTTCCAAGATGTTACGCAGCCCACGAGTCAGGGTTTCAAGTGACTTAACATTGCCCGCGAGAGCGCACAGAGTAAACTCGCGTTTATGCCAGTGCGCGTCGGAATTAACGGCTTTGGACGAATCGGTCGTCTCTCTCTTCGAACCATCCTTGAGCGTCATGCTGACAACATCGAAGTTGTTGCCGTTAACGATCTGACGGATACTGCTACAAATGCCCATTTGCTGAAATACGACAGCACCTACGGCAACTTCAACGGCACCGTATCTACCGACGAAAAGAACATCATCGTCAACGGAAAGCCGATCACAGTCTTTGCCGAAAGAGATCCGGCGAACATCCCTTGGGACTCTGCTGGCGTTGACATCGTGATCGAATCCACCGGATTCTTCACCGACGCAACCCTTGCCGTCAACCACCGTAACCACGGCGTCAAGAAGGTCATCATCTCGGCTCCGGCCAAGAACGAAGACATCACCATCGTTCTCGGCGTCAATCATGACAAGTACGATCCAGCGAAGCACCACGTCATTTCGAACGCTTCATGCACCACCAATGGCCTCGCACCTGTCGCCAAGGTTCTTCACGAGAAGTTCGGAATTGATAAGGGCCTGCTCACCACCGTCCACGCCTTCACAAACACCCAGCGAACCCAGGACACCGCGAGCAAGGACTGGCGCGACGCTCGAGCAGCATCGCAGAACATCGTTCCTTCCTCGACAGGTGCCGCCCGAGCCGTTGGCTTGGTTATCCCTGAGTTGGTTGGTAAGTTCACCGGAATGGCCTTCCGAGTCCCGACCCCAACCGTTTCGGTTGTTGACTTCACCGCAGTTCTCCTCAAAGAAGCCAGCGTTGCTGAGATCAACGCCGCGATGAAGGAGTACGCAGATGGTCCGATGAAGGGCATTCTCCGCTATTCGGATGAACCGCTCGTTTCGACCGACCTCCGAGGCGACACCCACAGCTCAATCTTCAGTGCAGTGGATACGATCACGATCGGCAACATGGCCAAGGCGGTTGCCTGGTACGACAACGAGTGGGGCTATAGCTGCCGCATCGCAGACATCGTCGATTTCATCGCCAAAGCCGGCCTCTAAACATCGGTTAGAATCGGCATAAAGCAGGTCGGTAGGTTTTCGCAATTCTCGCGAAGAAACTACCGATCTGTTTTCATGTTGAAACTAAGCATTTTTGCCAGCCTAGTAAACCTGGTAGGTATACGAGGGTTTAAACTGGCTTCCGCAGGAACATTTCAACAGGGGATCGTGGCGTTTCGCTACGAATCAGTTCTGCATGAGTGTCTTGGGGGATTCAACTCGAAAAAGCTCGCCGCTCTTTGTGGTGACACTTGCCCTCGTGCTTTGCTTCGGCTCTGTCAGTTCGGCGAGTGCGAACAAGGAAAAGTACAAGAGTTTAGATCGCCTCAAGGCGGGACTCAGAAGCGTGCGCACTACCAAGGAAGCAGCCACAGTTAAGCTCACGCAGTTGCAGGCGGAACACAAGCAGCTCTCTGACCAAAAGTCATTTGTAAAGGTTCACGCCTTCGAAGGGGAGGCTATTCGGTATGCCGACCAAGTGCGCCCCGAAGTCCAGCAGTTGGCCGACCGAGTCCTCAAGCCGAATCCTCCGAATACTGCTTCCCTTCGCCGACGACTGCATCAGCAACTCGCCGAAGGTGAGATCAAGTTGCTCGCTGAACTCTTGATCGGAAAGAGGATCGTGATCACCACGGCCGACGTTGAAGAAGCAGTCGAGAAACTTCCGAGCATCGATGCGTTCCGTAAGATCGTCGGCGCAGCCAAGCCACGGGCAACAAAACTCCCCACATCCAAAACTGCCGATTCGGCGGACACCGACCAAGATCAAAAGGATGAAATCGCGGAGCAAATCGAGTTTTTGAAGGCAAAAATCGCTAAGTGCGAGCGAGACGAGAAGCATATTCGGGCCGAAATCCGAGTCGTTTCCACCCAGGGGGACCAGGAGGAGCTGACACC
>JARXAE010000001.1 GCA_029866005.1 Fimbriimonas sp.
GGCTTCGAAAGGCTTTGTTAGGAAGTCATTGGCTCCGAGGGAGAGAGCCTGCCGCCGAACTTTGCGGAGTAAGAAGCCGCCCGACCACGAACCGGATCAAAGAGCCCGACGAGCTCAAACTCAGAGCACCTCCCGATCGCCGGGAGGTGCCCAAAATCAGCAACTGAGCCGCAGCCCATCAAGCCGATACGAAAAGCCATTTCAGTTCTTGTATCGACCTGAAATCGAGTTCGTTACTTTGTTTTGCATTGCAGGACCATTCATCCCTCCTGCTCCCGGATTCTCACCCGGCTGGTTCCCAGTACCCTTCGCAGGATCATCGTATTCGGAAACCGTTCCCTTTGCCCGACCGCCGTTGTCCTTTCCGAGACGGGTACCGCTATTTGCACCACCCATGCCACCATTTGAGCCTTTGTCACCCATGTAACGAGGCTTCTCCACGTGTGGGGTCGTCGCTGAGATAAAGCTCGCCACCGACTTCGGCTGGCACCCAGCGAGCAGCAAACCTACAACAAAGCTAAGAATCGCGATCCGTGCGTTCATATTCATAAGTTACCCCAGAGGCTCCGTCAGAACGAAACGTCTACCTTTTCTTCGTTTCCTGTCTCGCTGCTCTTGTAAAGGGCATCGAAAATGGCGTTTAGAATCAAACCGTTCAGCCCAGGAACTGGCGACTCCTTCCCGTTCTGGATGGCGTCGATGAACGCTACAACTTCGGCTGTGTGCGGAGATTCAACCTGCGGAACGTTCTTCGGCTTGAGGTCGAACAATTGCTTATTGGATTCGGTGTAAATCTCGATTGGGTCATCTCCCCAAATCTTGACGTTTGCACCTGCCTTGGTTCCGAAGAGCTGAGTTTTCATGCTCTCGCTCTCGCCTTGATTGGCCATAAATGAGCTTTCCAGCGAGACCACTGCGCCGTTGTCGAACTTGATCATTCCGACTGCGAAATCCTCGACGGTGAACTTGGAGCGATCATAATCGCCAAAATTGTTCGTCAGTTCAGGATTCTTGCCCAACATATCCCAGGTCTTTCCGCTGGCAGAGACCGGCTTGGGATAGCCCATCAGGAATAGCGTGAAGTCCAAAATGTGGACACCGATATCGATGAGTGGCCCACCCCCCTGCTTCTCTTTGTCGATAAAGACTCCCCAACCAGGGACGCCACGACGACGAAGAGCTTGAGCCCGAGCGAAGTAGATCTCGCCCATATTTCCGGCGTCGATGTACTCCTTCATGAAGCGACCGGGACCGCTGAACCGGCTCTGTAGAGCAACTTGCAGAATCTTGCCAGACTCCCTCGCAGCTACGCACATTTCCTTGGCCTCCACCGCGTTCATCGCAAGCGGTTTTTCGCAAAGGACGTGGATTCCCGCTCTCAAAGCATCGATCGTCGGGTCCTTGTGGAACTTGTTGGGAGTGGTCACCGAAACCGCATCGATTTCGCCGTCAGCGAGCATTTCCCGGTAGTCGGAGTAGATTCGCTTGATCCCAAACTTCTCTGCGGCTTCGTTTGCCACTTTCTCATTCAGGTCTGCGACTGCCACCATTTCACAGGTGTCCGGGATCGTCTCATATCCTTTCATGTGCGCGTTCTGAGCGATGCCGCCCGCTCCAATAATCCCCACTCGTACTTTGTCAGCCATGCAGGCTCAAGGTTACCCAGGCAAAGTATTACAATTCCGCCATGCTAAGCAAGGCAACAACCGTCGATGAATACTTGACGGAAATCTCTGAGGAGCGGCGTCCAATCCTCAACCAAGTCAGGGCTGCGATAAGAATGCAAATCCCCGAATTGCAGGAGTCAATGGTTTACGGCATAGCCGCCTACACTCGTCCGGATGAGACCGAACCAGAGGTCGCGTTTGCCAGCCAAGTGCAATACATTTCGATTTACTTCCCTGTTTCGGTGGTCGAATCTAAGAAGCACATTCTCGCTGGGTTGAACGTTGGGAAATGCTGCGTACGCTATCGATCGGTCGCCAAGGTTGATCTGGCGATTGTCCGAGAACTCCTTCTAGAAACCGCTAGACAGTATCGCGCGTAGGTTGATCGTCGTCGTACTCGAGGTCTTGTGCGTCCTCGACCAGATTGGCCGAATCTGATTCTTCCTTCGTCGGCTCCTCCGCATATTTACGTGCGAGCAAGGTGCCTCCGATCGCAATTGTGAGCAGCACGCCCCAAAAAACTGCCTGGTGCATGTGAGGAATCGAAGCCGAGTAGGAGTTTCCTGCCAAAAATGCGAGCTTGACCCCAACCCACGCCACCAAAGCATAGGCGACATGATCGAGAACTGGATACCGGTCTAAAATGCGAACAAATGCACCTGCGGCAAAGCGTAGCAGTACGATCCCGATCACCGCACCGAACAGGACCACCCAAATTTTCTTGGCGTCGTTGTTGATGAATGTAATCCCGGCCAATACTGAATCCACCGCAAACGCGATATCGGTCAACTCCACGGCAACCACCGTTGGCCAGAAGCCTTTACCAACCGGCTTGACCTCTTTGTCCGATGCTGCTCCTACAAAGTGCTTAATCGAGATCAGTATCAAATAGGCCGCACCAATCGCTTGGAGCCACCACTGCTTTAAGATGATCGTCGCGAATAGAATAGCGAGCAAGCGGAAGAAAAACGCTCCTCCGAGACCGAACAAGAGAGCCTTCTTCTGCTCCTCACGCGGTAAGTGGCGCACCATGATGGCCAGAACCAAAGCGTTGTCACCGGACAGAAGACCCTCCAAAACGACCAGCGCAACGACGCTTGCGAGGTCTTTCGTTTCAACAATCTGGTGAAAAGGGAGTTCCATCGTTCAAAATCTATTTGTATGCCTACCTACGTCTACGAATGCTCGACCTGCGAAAAGACCTTTGAGCTCGAACAACGCATAACTGAAGACCCAATTAAGGATTGTAACTGCGGTTCCAATGGTACCGTGAAACGAATCATCCAGCCAGTAGGTATCGCCTTTAAGGGTTCCGGGTTCTACGTGAACGACAGCTCCTCGGTTTCGTCCACAACTTCCTCGACAACCTCGTCCTCCTCAACCGAGAGCTGCAATGGTAACCCAACCTCCTGCGCATGCTCGAGCGAAGGCTAAGACTTCCCTGCCTCAGCTCCAAATTCTTCAAGGAAGGCTTTCAAGGCAATCTGAGCTGAGGCGTCCTTTGAAGCAGACAGCTTTGCGCTGACTGCCTTTGGATCTTTGGAACCCGCTAGTTTGATAGCCATTTCCGCCAGTGACCAGTGCTCGATCTCCCGCAGCCCACGTTCGCGTTTTCCCATCGGACTTGATTTCAACCACTCGACAACCTTGGACGGGTCTACCGTCTTCTTTGCCTCTGCCTTGACGGTCTCATACTGGTCGACTTCATCAAGCACCTGAGCGTAGGTTTCGTCAATGAAAGCCTCAATGTCAGGAGCATCGCTGTTCGCTCCATCGATCTGCATCATCTTGGTCACCGATCGCCGGACCGCCTGTTCATCAGGAGCTGGCTCTGCTTTCGGTCGGTTAGCGATCCACGCTCCTCCAAAAACAAGGACTCCAACCACGAGCCCGAGCCGGCTCCAAGGCACGACCCTTCGCTTCGGAACTGCTTGACCCCATGAATAGACTTCGATCGGTTCAAGAATTCCCCTCACGATAACTCTGCCGACCTTTTTCGCGGGTGGCAGAGCCTGCGCTTTAACAAGGTCAAGAACCATCTTGGATGCCACAACCGATCCTGGCTTCGCCTCCCTTTCCAATCGAGCACAGATGTTGACGGCGTCGCCGAATACATCTCCCTCGGTAACCGTGACCTCTCCGGTATGAATGGCATATCGGTGTTGCAACTCAGTCATCTTCGGAATTGCCGCGAGACAAGCACGAACTGCTTGGGCCGGACTCTCAAAGAGACACAGAAGTCCATCACCGGTTGACTTCACCACCACGCCCTCGTGCCCCTCAACCGCGGTTCGGAACGCTAGGTGATCACTCGAAAGCGCCGCGAGGGCAGACGGCTCATCGGCTTGCATCCGCGCAGTGAAACCCACTGCATCGGAAAGCACAACCGTTCTTAAAACCTTTTCCCCCACCATATCTCGTCACCAATTCTGAACGAAAAATATCACTCAAAGTTCGTCTACGTCTTTCTTAATCACCCCGACGAATAACCTGTGGAAAACGATGCGCAAAAAAATTGAAAAATTACTGCTTGAAATCTATCCCTAGTGGTGGCATACTGTTCAAGCCACTATATCTAGTGGATATCACGGAAGATCGATGCATTGCCCCTCGTGCGGAAACGAAGACCTCAAGGTACTCGACTCGCGTCCCGGTTCGGACGGAGAGTCGATACGACGACGTCGCGAGTGTCCGTCCTGCAGCCGCAGGTTCACCACGATTGAGCGCATCGAAAAAGCAAGGCTGTTCGTTATCAAACGAGACACCAGCCGCGCCGACTTCAACCGCGATAAGGTCTTCGAAAGCATGCGGCTAGCTTGTGGAAAGCGCCCAGTCTCAATCGAGACTCTGCAAGCAACCGCCTTGCGAATCGAAGAGCATCTTCAAAAGAAATTCGACAACGAAGTGCCAACCAAGGAGATCGGACGCGCTGTGATGCGCGAACTATCCACCATCGACACCGTTGCCTATGTCCGTTTTGCGTCGGTCTACCAAGAGTTCGAGACCGTCGCCGATTTTGCCGAAATGGTTGAGACCGTGCAACGAGAAGAAGCACTCAACCCTTTCCGGCATTTGCAGAAGGAACTCATCACCATCCCACCTCAGGAAGAGAAATCATGAAAATTCGACGCTACTTTACGCAATCCGGTCAAAACCCCTACGCAGGCATCAATTTCGAGCCACGTAAGAGTGAGATCCGCAACCCCGATGGCTCCACCGTCTTCCTCATGGAAAACGTCATGGTTCCATCCGGTTGGAGCCAGGTAGCAACCGATATCCTCGCCCAGAAGTACTTCCGGAAAGCAGGTCTCACTCCGGGCAAAGTCGGCGGAGCCGACTACGCCGGCGAGAATGCCTCGGTAGTTACCCCGTCAGCCGAGTGCGAAACCGATTCCCGCCAAGTCTTCCACCGCCTCGCCGGATGCTGGCGACACTGGGGCGAGAAGTTCAACTACTTCGATTCCGCCGATGACGCGCAGACCTTTTACGACGAGATGGTTAACATGCTCGCCCGCCAAGTTGCCGCGCCAAACAGCCCGCAGTGGTTCAACACCGGCATGCACTTCGCCTACGGCATCACCGGTTCCGCCCAAGGTCACTACTACGTCGATCCCCGCAACGGCGAACTGAAGAAGTCCGCCAACGCCTACGAGCGTCCGCAGCCCCACGCCTGCTTCATCCTCAGCGTCAAGGATGACCTCGTCAACGAAGGCGGCATCATGGACCTCTGGACCCGCGAAGCCCGAATCTTCAAGTACGGCTCAGGCGTCGGCACAAACTTCTCCAAGATCCGAGGCGAGAACGAGCGACTCAGCGGCGGCGGAAAATCTTCCGGCCTGATGAGCTTCCTCCGCGTCGGCGACCGATCAGCCGGAGCCATAAAGTCCGGTGGCACCACCCGACGGGCCGCCAAGATGGTCTGCCTCGATATCAACCACCCCGACATCGAAGAGTTCGTGAACTGGAAGGTCAAGGAAGAGCAAAAGGTTGCCTCCCTTGTCACCGGATCCAAGCTCAACCAGCGCCACATCAACAACGTGATGAAGGCCGCCTACGTCGACGGAACCGTCAACGCCAACCCGCGCACCAACAAAGCCCTCTGGACCGCCATCGCCGAAGCCAAGCTCGACGAAATCCCAACCAACTACATCCAGCGCGCCATCCAGTTCGCCGAGCAAGGCTTTACCAGCATCGAGTTCCCAACCTTCGACACCGGCTACGAGTCCGAAGCCTACATCACCGTCTCCGGTCAGAACTCCAACAACTCCGTCCGAGTCAGCAACGACTTCTTCAAGGCCGTCGAAACTGACGCTGACTGGAGCCTCACCGCTCGAACCAGCGGCAAAACCGTTAAGTCTGTCAAAGCCAAGGGCCTCTGGGACGACATCTGCCAAGCCGCCTGGAACTCCGCCGACCCCGGCCTCCAATACGACACCACCATCAACGAGTGGCACACCTGCCCCGCGCATGGCCGCATCAACGCGTCCAACCCCTGCTCGGAGTACATGTTCCTCGATGACACCGCCTGCAACCTCGCCTCCATCAACCTCGCCACTCTCTACAACCGAGAAACCGGCAAGTTCGACGTCGAAGGCTACATGCACGCCATCCAACTCTGGACCGTCGTGCTCGAAATCAGCGTCCTCATGGCGCAGTTCCCCTCCAAGGAAGTCGCTCAGCTCAGCTACGACTTCCGAACCCTCGGCCTCGGATACGCCAACCTCGGCGCCCTCCTGATGCAGATGGGAATCCCCTACGACAGCCCCGAAGGTTTCGCTATCGCCGGAGCCCTCACCGCCGTCCTCGGAGGCGAAAGCTACGCAACCAGCTCCGAAATGGCCAAGCAGCACGGCCCATTCCCCAGCTACCAACCGAACCGCGAGAACATGCTCCGCGTCATTCGAAACCACCGACGCGCCGCCTACAACGCCGCCCGATCGGAGTACGAAGGCCTCAGCATCCTCCCCCTCGGCATCGACCAGCTTCTCTGCCCCGGAGACCTCCTTCACGCCGCCCACAAGTCGTGGGATCGAGCCCTCGAGCTCGGCGAGAAGTTCGGCTTCCGAAACGCCCAGGTGACGGTACTTGCGCCCACCGGCACCATCGGGCTCATCATGGACTGCGACACCACCGGTGTCGAGCCAGACTTCGCCCTCGTTAAGTTCAAGAAGCTCAGCGGCGGCGGATACTTCAAGATCATCAACCAGTCGATCCCGCCCGCCCTCACCAAGATGGGCTACGACGGAAAGCAAATCGACGACATCATCGGCTACACCGTCGGATACAAAACCCTCAACGGCGCCCCGCACATCAACCACGAAACCCTCAAAGCCAAGGGCTTCACCGAAGTCGAACTCCAAAAGCTCGAAGCCGGCCTCGAATCCGCCTTCGAACTCCAGTTCGTCTTCAACAAATACACCTTCGGCGACGAGTTCTGCACCAAGGTCCTCGGCTTCACCGAAGACCAAATCAACGACTGGTCGTTCAACATGCTCGTCGAACTCGGCTTCACCAAAGCCCAGATCGAAGAAGCCAACGAGTTCGTCTGCGGCTCGATGACCGTCGAAGGCGCCCCCCACCTCAAAGCCGAGCACCTCGCCGTCTTCGACTGCGCCAACCGATGCGGTAAGAAAGGTCAACGCTTCATCAGCGCCGAGGGTCACATCCGAATGATGGCCGCCGCCCAGCCGTTCCTCTCCGGAGCGATCAGCAAGACCATCAACCTCCCATCCGAGGCCAGCGTCAGCGACGTCCACAACGCCTACTGGCTCTCCTGGCAGCTCGGAATCAAGGCGAACGCCCTCTACCGAGACGGCAGCAAACTCAGCCAGCCCCTCAACAGCAGCAGCTCCGACTCTGCCGCCGCCATCCTTGAAGCAACCTTGGATCTGGACATGGGACTCGAAGAGCCACAAGACGACTCAAGACTCGAGACTCAAGACTCAAGACTTTCTGCGCATGCAGAAATCGAGCGTATCGCCACCAAACTCGTCTACCGCTACATCAGCAAGCGACGAGTCATGCCCGGACGCCGCAGAGGCTACACCCAAAAGGCCCGCGTCGGCGGACACAAGGTCTACCTCCGAACCGGTGAATTCGAAGACGGAACCCTCGGCGAAATCTTCATCGATATGCACCGCGAAGGCGCCGCCTTCCGGTCGCTCATGAACTGCTTCGCCATCGCCGTCTCCCTCGGCCTCCAATACGGAGTCCCGCTCGAGGAGTTCACCGAGGCGTTCGTCTTCACCCGCTTCGAGCCAAACGGCTCCGTCCATGGCCACGACAACATCAAAATGTCCACGTCGGTCATCGACTACATCTTCCGCGAGCTCAGCATGTCCTACCTCGGACGAACCGACCTCGTGCAAGTCAAGCCCGAAGACCTCCGCTCCGACACCATGGGCACACCTTCCCAAGTCGTGGATTACGATGAAGAAGAAGACCAAGGCGAACTTGAGGACCACGTCCCCGGCTCCGCAAGAAACGACCACAGCAGCGTCGGCTACAACGCCAACAGCACCGCCGACCAAGGACAAGACCCGCTCCCTTTTGAAGGCGGGCGAGCCCTCGGTTCGCCCACCGACGCCCTCATACGCAACCAAGCCAACAACGTCGCCGTCTACGAAGAACGCGTCGTCAGCGGCAACGGCTCCAACGGCCTAGGCCTGTTCGAGATCAGCGAAGCTCCGGCGCTCAAGACTCAAGACTCAAGACTCAAGACGACCGAAGCCGCTGTGGCATACTTGGCGCCCAGCGACATGGATGCAACGGCGGCGAAGGTCCGCGAAGCCCGCCTCAAAGGCTACGAAGGCGACCCCTGCGGCAACTGCGGAGCGTTCACGCTAGTCAGGAACGGAGTCTGCCTCAAGTGCAACAGCTGCGGAGAGACAAGCGGGTGTAGTTAATGGAGGAAGAGGCCAGGAAATATGGGCCATTTGAAGATTCGCTGGCCCATTACCTAAGCACCCTTATAGCAATCAGGCATCTAGCATACGCATACCTGCCTGCTATGAACGCCAGTGTAAAAGCAACACGAGCGTCAATCGATGAGGAATTAAAGCCCTTTTTGAAACCGGATGAACCGGACAAAGTGGTCACCTCACGCCTGAACTATCACCGAATCAAGAAGCTAATTCGAAAGAGGAAGAGATTGGTTTATCCCACTGTTCTTCACGAGCAAGCGATGATCATCCATATCTACAATGCATTTGAATCGCTAGTTGTAAATCTCCTACACTCCGTCTCAGCTGAAAAGCCAGAAACTATTGCAATTTTGGAGAAGCAAGTCTCCCTAAAAGATTTGTTTAAATACAGTACATTGGAGGATGCAAAGGAAGCGGTTCTCATCGAGGAGATCGAAGGGATTACACGCAAGGGCCTTGATGAGTTGTTCACTTGGTTCAAGTCTCGTTGCAAAAAACTTGAATTCTGCGGCGAGTCATGGTCAACTTTTCGGGAGGGCAATTTACGGCGGAATGTTATCGTCCACAATAACGGCTTTGCCAACAGCACTTACTGTACTAAGTTGGCGGAGTTTAATGAATCCGCCGCGCAAAACGTTAAACTCGGCGATCACCTTGTAGGCGATGGAAACTACCTAAACTCACTGATAGAGAGCGCATTGGACATAGGCTCAACGCTTTACATAGCGGTGCTAGGGCACATGGCAGGCGCAACCTCTGAAGAAATCGAGAGTTCGTTCACCGACATTGTTTTTAACCTAATTGAAGACGAGCATTACACCTATGCTCTACGGATTATCTCCGTCATTGAACGCGTCAGTAAAAACTCAAGCAGAGTGTTTCTAGAGCGGCTAACGCTGAACAAGGCTCAATGTCACAAGTGGCATGGTGATCAGAATAGATGCGATTTGACGCTGAGCGAGGTCAACTGGAAAGAAACCCAACCTCTGTTTAGCTTTGCGGCAGAGACACTCAAAAACGACTTTTCGGGTCTAGAAAAAAACATGAGGGCTCTGAAGGAACTTGACCAAGATCTACCTGGGGCATTATCCCAATATCCCGTGTTTAAAGAGCTCATCATGCGAGATGACTTCCGGGCAATTTTCAGAAGCCTTTACGGTAAGAACTTGGATGATTTCCAAGCGGAACTTCCAATGTTCGATCTTGGTTCAAAGGAAGAGAAGGATTAGCTGTCAAGGCTTCCTCGGCATTTCACGGACTAATTTGTGGACTGGGTACTCACTCCGATGGAAGTGCACGGTGAAAACCTGTGAAAGCACGCCGTGATCACCCATTCTGTCGATTCATGCGGGAATATCCTAGCACGCCTGACTTTGTCGCCTACTTCATCCTGCACGTAATGCACGCAATAGGTCATACTAGCGAAAAGTAGATGAATGACATCCAAAACGATAAAGATCCACTGTTCAAGCGAATCACCAGATCGACTGGAAAAGGACTTGGCTTATTGTCTCAGGGTCTGTTTGTATGCGTAATTCTCTTTTTTTCCGCCGCCAGCTGTTCCAAAGATGTTAAGGGTTTCCTTTCTTGCGCTGGAATCTCCCGTGGTAAGAATGAAGCGCAGGTTCAGTTCAGACCGCCAAATCCCAAAAACGAAACTGATAAACGCCTCTTGGCTTCGTTAGGAAAATTAGCGAAGGCAGGCGGAATGGACTTAGAAAAGATCAACATTGCCATTGCTGTTTATCCTCACATCAATGCTCTGACGGTGGGAACCGATACCTTTGTCTTGTGTGAGGGGCTTGATAAGCTATCGGAAGAATCTCTCGACGCCGTAATGGCCCACGAGGTAGTTCACTCACTAAGAAATCATAGCGAGCGTTCGTCGGGTTTTGCGAATACTATCGCCAAGGCAACTGGCATTGCCGGAGGAATTCTCGGGCACGAGTCAGGCACCGTAGAGGAGGCTACTTCTTGGGCGGTGGACGTCTTCTTTGCCCCATACAGTCAGGCTCAGGAACTAGAAGCTGATTCTGGGGCAGTTGAGTTACTTAAGAAAGCCGGGTACCCCTTGGACGCAGTCGAGGTGATGAGCGGCGCGCTGGATTCTATCCAGAAGCAGGAACCAGATACTGCCGGCGGATTTCTTTCAACACACCCCGCGATAGCGGATCGAATAAAAATGATTCGCACCAATTCGAAAAATGCGAGCGGCCCGCTTACAAATGAGCAGTACTGGCCGGCTATGCTTCGAGTCACAGGTGCGTCTGCACTTTCCGGCATGACTCAGCTCAAACCTCTCGCAGAAGAAATAGCTTCCGTAGGCGAACAAAAAGCATTAGATAACGTGGCAGCACATGATCAAAAGCTCTTGACCGGATTGGATTTGTGGAAAAACAATATTTCAAAACTTAGTCCGCCAGCGGCAACTGCGTCTATCCACAAGAATCTGATTGCCTTCATTGAGGACTACAGTGCTGTAATCCAAAAGCAGTTAACTGCCGCGGAGTCGCGGGATAAAAAACGTGTCGCTAAAGCCGCTACTGAAGCAGCTGAAGTAGTTGAGCGCTATCGATCGACGATTGAGCTGTTCGCCTCCGAAATGACCAAGTTGTAAGAAGAATGCTTCTCCTGAACCACGAGCCACCGCGTGGGCTGGATAAGCACTCGGATGGCACTTTCAACCGACCAACCACCCGACCCAATCGCCTTCCGTCCGCCCAGCTTGTCAGTGTTGCTCCGCGCCTTTCAATGCCACAGATGGCAGTAAGCCGCCGCGCAAGCCGTCACCGCGTAACCCGCCCAGCCCCATGCTCGGTGTACCGCTTTGGCCTCTCCCGTTGGAGTGACCGTAACCAGCGATTGGGCGACAATGTACACCCAGAAAAGACACCCGACCGCGAATCGAAACCAGTCGGTCTTATTGTAAGAAATCGACATCGATTGATACATCGCGTAAGTGAAAATCCAAGGAATCCCCGCCAAACACCCCGGCATCCGCCGCCGAATCTCCTCCTGTTGCTCTTCAGGCGACAGCGGTACTTTTGACATCAATCAACTTTACCAAACCGCACAACGCTTCACACTATCCGCTCTTCCCAAAGTTCCGCGGCGTGATCCGTCGCGTATTTCCACACTAATGGACCCATGTCGTCGGTCGATTCAAAGTAGGTCTTCTCAATGTCCGCGAACATTTCGGTCTCGATCCCCATCGCCGCCAGTTCCTCGTCCATCGGGTTGAGATGTTCATCGGTCCGAACCGGATACCTCCCTTCCGGAAACTTAGCCCGCGCCTCCAAAGCATAAGCAAGCTCCTTGTGCGCTCCCACCTTCCGACACCCTTCCATGTACACATCCGGATTGATCACCTGATTCACATAGTGCTGGTGCCACCCCCCGTTGAAGATGTCGTTCTGAGCGTAAACCATCAAATTGATCCAATGCTCCTCTGGCAGCCAAGTCTGCAAGACCTCCTCCCAATCCTCCCCGCTCAACCCCTCAACAAACTCCTGAAACTCCGCATCCATAGCTCCAGATTTTAGCAAATCCAGCCCCAACCAAACAGAAACTTTCCACCCGCCTGGGGGCACGGGTCCCAAGGCAGCTTCGTTCCCAGAGCGAATGCGTCGGGAAAGGAGATGTCTTGGGTGGGGTGTGGCACTGGGCCGGCGGGTGGAACTTGGGGAATTCCCGACGCTTAGGTTGACAAACCGCCGATTTGATTGCCTATATGTAGATGATCAAATTTTGCAGACCGCGCGCGAAACATCCCAAGCAAGTCAACACATCTCGCCCGCCCCCGGTTAAGTTTCAGCAAAGCCCAGTTCCAACCTCCACCCGCCTACCCAACCCTACCCAACATTCGTCCCAAGTATGAACTTCGTTGAACCTGACTACCCATCAAAATGCGTCGCAGTTCTCTCATCCACCCGGGCCAAAAGCCGATGACCGAAAGTCAAATCCCTGTCCCCACTTGTCCCCACCATAATCGAAAACTTGAGCCCCGTTTGAACCCGACATCCCCACCACAACGCGTCGCAGTTCTCTCCCCCCGTGGCCCGAAAGCCAATGACCGAAAGCCACTACGTGGGATGGGTAATGAATCGTGTGGCACTGTTAAGCAACCAACCACCCAAGCCAATCGGCTTCCGTCCGCCCAGCTAGATTTTCAATCATGAAAAAGCCCCGGAGCTTCAAAACTCCGGGGCTCTTCTGTTCTACCTAATCAGGTCGTCAGGCCTTCTTCACGCGGCGTCGAAGTAGTCCAGCAACGCCGAGTCCAAGAGCTGCCATCGAAGCCGGCTCTGGAACAGGATTAAGGGCCGACACGTTTACCAGGTCAAATCCGAAGGTACCGGTCGAAGCATAGCTACCTGCAGGGTTAGACGGTGAATATGCCGTCGTCGTGGGAGCGAAAATCGAAACGACTCTGAATCCAAAGTTTGCATTGTCATCAGCTGCGTTGATCGCAGTGAAATCAAAAGCTCGCGAGTTCCAAGCATCACCACCCAGAATGTTCTCAAACTCTGCATTTGTAAGACCTGCGCTCGTGAAAGTGGTTCCGTCAAGGGTGTACTCAAACCGGCTCCAGCGGCTAGACGTGTTGCTGAATCGGTGCTCGTACTTGACTTGAATGTCAGCTTGACCAACGGTCGAAACGTTAAATCGGACGCCATAAACTCCGCTGTCCGCTCCTTGAGCCGCATAGTTTCGAGTGTTCCAGCGATTGTTATCCAATCCTGGATCGAGGGAACTTCCAGTGTTGAACGTTGCGGAAAGTCCTGTCCCTAGAAGAGACGCCGTCCCCGTCCCCGTAGATGGAACCGGATTAGTTGTGCTCAGACCTGAAGCAACTCCGTTGAAGTTCCATTCGGTGATAAGAGTCTGTGCAAACGCTCCGCTTGCGATAAATGCCAACGCCAAAGATGAAATCTTTTTCATAAAACAACCTCTGATTGCGCCACAGTATTCATGCCTGCATTGCAACGACCCCTAGATAGTGACTGGAGTACTGAGTTCGTTTCAACATCATCTGAGGCCGAACGAAGACCCTTAATGAACTCTTAACTTTATTTGCTACTTCACCTGCTGGGTGAGACCAAGTTTTGCGCACTAAGCTAGCTTCAGCCAAGAACAGTCGAGATTCTTTGACCGATAGCGATCCGCTGGCCGATCTTGGAGGGGACTCGGGCGCCTCTGTCAAGTAACGGACTACCACACCCAATCCTTAACCCCACTTAAGTGACCATCGGACATGAAAATAGCCCCGGAGCTTAAAAATTCAGTGGCAAGAAGGCGAGCTGGAAAGAATGCAAACGGTCTTGGATCCGTCTACTTTGATTCGTCAAAGGAGCGGTGGGTTGTCCAGTTCATCAATGAGAAAGGAACCCTCTCACGCAAGTTCTTCGAGAAGAAGTCAGATGCCGACGCGCACCACCGCCTGACGGTCGCCAAGCGCGAGATGGGTGTTAAAGACACTGGGCACAATGAGACGCTCCAGGTCTACATGGAAAGGTGGCTCGAGCAAACCATTAAGCCGAACAAGGCCGCGTCGACCTACAACAGCTACGTCCGAACCGCTAAGGCTCACATCTTCCCTACTCTTGGCAAGATCAAGCTGACAGAACTGCGGCGCGACATGATTCAGGCCCTCATCGCTAAGAAGGCGGGCGAGAGCAAGAAGCAGCCGATCAAGGGCGGCGAGGCCAGAACGCTTGATACTTCCCTTTCTCACAACTCGCTCCGAATCATCCGGGCGGTTCTCGGCTCGTGCCTATCTGATGCGGTGAGGGATTCGATCATTCTTCACAATCCGGCCAGAATCGTACAGCTGCCAAAGAAGCAAAGAGTTTCACCATCGTTCCTCACCGGAGAGCAGGCAAAGAAGCTCAGGGCAGCCCTACAGCCGACGGCTCACGACACCTTGATCCTAACAATGCTGCTGACAGGCATGCGGATTGGCGAGGCATCCGGGCTTCGGTGGCAGGATATAGGCGGAGATGGCAACTGCATTACAGTCCAGGGACAACTTCAGAGAGTCGGGGGAGTTCTAACGTATAGCTCGACAACCAAGACGCACGAGCCGAGAGTGCTCCCAATATCGCCATCACTGCACGCCGCCTTTCTGGCGCTCAAGCAGAGGCAAAAAGAGTTCGGAGTCGAGGACAAGGACGGATTAATCTTCATCGCCGACATCGGAGCGAGGATGGACGCAGCCGTAGTCAATAAGCGACTGAAGCAGGTTTGCGCTCAAGCAGGTCTTCCGCCAATTTCTGCTCACAAGCTCAGGCATACCGCTGCCACGCTAATCCTTCAGTCGTCCGGAGACATCGGGCTCGCACAGAAGATCCTAGGCCACAAGCAGATCTCGCTCACCGCCAACCTTTACTCTCACGCCACAGTCGAGATGCTTAGAGGTGGAACGGATGCGCTTGACCGAGTGACAAGCTAGTGCCAGCGGGTATCGTAGCCAGCGAGTTAGCTCCCGCTAGTTCAACTTCCTGGCGTCACCGTCACTTCGAATGTAACTTCGACAGCATCTGATTCTGAACCCTTTGAAGTGCGAGATCCGATACTGCCAGTGAATTTTCGAATGAAAGTCTTCTTCTTCAGATCTACCGTGAAGGAGATGTCTCGATCATTACTCCCTGCGGCGGCATCACAATGGTCATCATCTCCTGCCAGATTCCCGTCCTCATCAAAGATTGATATCTTGATGTCAACTTTGTCTGGCAGACTGGGATCATCCGATCCAATTACCATTTTAGAAAAACTCCAGTTTGAAGGTGAAACTGTCGATGCGTTGTTCAATGCATCAAATGTCTTCTTTTCTGAACCTATGCGTAGGACTGCATAAAAGTCTGGCCCAGAACCAATGTCGGTCAAAGCGTCGAGCGACTTCACTGATTTAACTTTGACGGTGACCTGATAGGTTTTTGGTACACGCATCGGCTTCTCTGTGGAAACGGCATCGTCTCCATCCTGCCTCTTAAACACACGATCGAAGACACCAGCCGACTCGAGCAGCATCTTTTCCGGATTTGCCTTCCACTGGATGCTGCCATCAAACTTGCGATTGAAGCCGAGCATGAAATTGTTCGGCAAGGCTGATCCCTTTTGACGAACACCGAGATCCGTCAGCAAATCCTGGGCACCTGCCTGAGACAAAAGAATCAACTTACTCATGATGAGGGTGTTATAGGCTGGGGCAAACTGGTCGATCACGAACTTACTTTTTGGACTTGCTAAACCCATCATCTGATTGATTTGAGAGAGCGAAATCGGTTGCCCAAGGAACCCACCTGTACTACTTCTTGGTCGACGCGAAGCAGACATCACCTGATCGAAGTGGAACTCCGGCCTTTTCAGATAGTCCTTGAGCTCGGAGTACTTCATCCCCGTAAACCCAACAAGATAATCCATCAGGTTTGCCTTCATCCGAATGATTTCTTCTTCGGAAACATAGCTGTACAGGATCGCATCTGTGAGTTCTCCGATCTGTGCCCTTGAAAGCCCCACGTAGTCTGGTGCCCCCAGCATGCTTATGAGGTGGTTGTTGAGATATGCCTCAATTTTGTCATTGAGGATCTTTTCTTTCAGAACCGGATCAATACTGTCAGCATCAAAGAGCACCAAGTGTTGTGCGACGTCGTGACTCAACGTTACCAGCGCCTTTAGCCCTCGATCAATGTCTTTGATCCACTCCCGCTTGTAGGCTACGATTGGAGCAGCGGGCGCTCTCCGAAGATCATCCTTATGCCTTTCATAGTTTTCGATATCTTCTTGAAGCTCGTCCCTAAGCTTCGAGAACAAAAAAGGCAGCGATCGAATTACCGTCTCGCCCTTGTAGAGCCGATCTGCCAGATAGGTTCCCTTGCGGCAGTCGATCAATGTCGAGTAGATCCAGTCTTCGATTCCATCGATACTAGTTGAAGTGGATTCTAAACCTGGAGCGTGTTTAGCAATGTAGCCCTCAAAGACCAGGTGCCGGAGGAAGTTTGTGGACAGGACATCAAAATCGCCGCCCGCGTAGTGATTCACTAATGTGTGACCAAACATGTCGCCGGCTCCGTGGGTCAGGTATCCGGCAGCGAATGCACGCACTTTTAATCTCTTCTCACCTTGGGGAAGTTTCAGTGACTCATTCCAAAGATGTTCGAGCCAGATATTGGTTCCACCAAAGGTATTGCTTGGCGCATCCGGATGGATCACCATTTGGCCCGTGAGAATGTCTGGATACGCGTCTGGTCCCATCGTTCCCGCACGGTAGTGCTCTGGATACTTCTTAAGGGCTTGGACTAGTTCGGGATCGACCTGATAACCCTTATTCAACCCTCTGAGCTTCAATGGTCCAGACTTAAGATCCGGAATCGTGAGAAATCCATCCAGAGCGTCTAGACGCGCAGATTCCGCGATAGCGGCATGCATAGACGGTTTCCAGGCTTGAGCGCTTGTAAGGAACATCGTAGCAAATATTGCGGCAACGAACTTTGTTTTCATTTGTTTCCTTCTTATGGGGTCTGTGTCGTAATGGATGCTGCAACAGATTGATTACCAAACGTGTCGACAGCAATGATTGAATACCTGTAGCTTTTACCAGCCAATGTGGTGTGATCTAGGAAAGTGCCTCCTTTCACATCAGAGCTGATAATCTCGGGCGTTTCTGTTCCACTCGTCCTACTGATGATGTAGAAAGCTGCATCAGGGACGGGTGCCCAAGAAAGTGCTACACCGCGAGAACTTGCGCTTGCGGAAAAGTTAATTGGCGCAGTCAATCGCATGCGAAGGGCTTTTGCCTTCATTGCCATTGAGTTCATCGATTTAAGCCCCGCGGTAGTGGCTGCAATCGCGGCGTACAAATACTCGCGTCCCGGTTGAAGATTCTTGTCAGAGTAGGTGAAGCTGCTGTTGTTATCACTAGGAACAACCTGCTCCGCAACTTGTTGTCCGTCTCGAAGCAGAATCACTTTAATGACACCTTGGTCAGCCGGGGGCTTGGAAACTTTGATTGTTAGCTCTTTGTCTCCGGTTGGCCTCACCGAAAGTAGATTCGGCGCATCGGGAGCAATTGTGGACGGAGCTTCGATCACAACCTCTTTTCCTGCTCCCTTGATGTTCCACCTCGAGATAGTGGACACACGATAGGTGTAGACCTTTGACCTGCTGCGTGGCAAGAAATCGGTGAATGAGTTTGCATTCGATGGGGTCATTCCAACTTCGACAAAAGGCTCATTGCCGGATTTTCTCTCTATCGAATAAACAGGATTTATCTGCCCCGGAACTGCTGCCCATGTGATGGTTGCCCGCCCTCCCGAGTCCTTAGTAGGTATGTTCAGCGTAACGGGAGCTTTACCCTTCAATGGATTAAAGTTAGTTAGATTATTCCGAAGTTGGGAAAAGGGTGCAGAAGGAGCACTGAATGGTCGAGGCGAGGCCGATGGCTTTGCACCAGCGGATGTTGCTATTGTTGCCTTAAAGCTGATAGCAACCGAGCCCGGAGCCGCAGGAGCCACAGGATCAGGCAGGTTAACAACGCCGGCAGGTGCCTCTGCGGATTCAAGTCCAGTGGAGACGTAGAGTGCTTTGACGAAGAATCGATATCGCCGATTCACTTCTGTACCAGTGCTGAGGAAGCTCCGAGGAGGATTCTGACTCCAGGAAGTTTTCAGCGCCTTTCTACCCATTTCAATCATAGCCTTAGTCTTCGCAGCACTAATGATGGCGGCTTTTCTGGCATCGCCTGTAGATTGCTCGGCTGACCGCTCAGCCGCTAGAATCTGCCGCTCTTGTTCATCGAGATAAGACTCGCCCATAACTAGGTCAAGCGCAGCAAGAAACTGTTCTTCGGTGCCTACAGAAATCGGAACGCCTTCTACCGGAGATGGATTCAAGAGCGATGGTGCAGCTTCAGGGTTGTCTAGATCTACGCGATAGATGTTGTATCTGAGCTGAAGACCCGCCGGGGCAACTTGTGATTGCCACCCGATAGAGACTGTCCTTCCAACGCCGCTCAGAACATCGGTCGGAGCATTAAACTTTTCAAATCCAGATGACCTTGGTTTAAACCTCTTTGGCTTTCCACTCAAAGTTGATCCCGCTGAGCGCGGGGGAGCCGGCTTCCTCCAATCTTTCGCAGGGACGGTCAGTGAAACTGGGCTACTGATTCTCCCAAAGCCATCCACGGCCCGGATTTCATAAGTGTATAGACCCGGCTTTGCGATCTGGTCTTGAAAGAACCAGATCGGCTCCCTCCCCTCCGGTCCATCAAGAATGATGAGAGGTTCTTCGGTCAGAGGCTCAAACGCCTGAGAGCCAAGTTCGGGTCCTTTGCGCTGTATAAGGTAGGAGACAGCCAGAAGAGTGTTTTCAAGCTCAACAGGAAACCGATTCCACCGCAATCGAATCTTGTCCTCCTCATGAATGAACTCAGGACCGCCTATTGCCGGTGCGCCGGACCCAGGACCGACATTAAAGTCGGGTAGCTTCACGAGAAGTTTTCCATCTCCTCCAGCTGAAGTGGCTTCGTATAACTCGTAAGAAACCGTTTCGTTCGGCTGCATAGTACGGTCAGTGGCACCTAAGCAAAGACTCTGAGCAAGGTCTGGCTTGAGGAAGGACATCAAGGTTAAACTGGCCCGAGGTTCAAAAGTCAAATCTTTGGTCGAAAGCGCCTTGACTTGCGGTCGTTTGGCAACTGGTCCATTTAATCGGCCAAGCTCACTTATCTTCTGCGCTTTGACGTCCCGTTGATTCTTTGTAAGCAATGTCGAATCCAAAGATTCGATCTCTTTCACGAGCTGCTGGCGCCTTGCGAATAGTGGTGCTGCCGAAACTCTACTTGGCTGCAAAAAGGACAGCTCTTTGGAGATAGGATTTACAAGTTTTGCCGAGGCGATAAACCCCCGGGAACGAACCTTTTGCGGCAAAGCTGAGTCGTCGATGCTCTTCGAGGCAACTACCAGTGACTTCGCAGAGCCTTGAATTCTGTATAGCCTGATCCCATTGGCTGGCACCCAACCTTTGATGAATTGCCATCTAAGACGGACCTCGAATTGATTGAATGCTTTGGAGCTAACCGCATTAAGGCGCACATTACCGTTCGTCGTCGAAACGACTTGTGAGCTGCATACTGCAATCAGCCCTCCCGCCAGTAGGGTCATTGCAGACTTGAGCATCGCACCGGCACAATTCTTAGTAGCTCTCATCATCATCCTATCACTTCTTGGCTGGTACTACCAGATCCACTTCGAAGGAGCCTTCAAATGGACCTGCTCTTCCAGAAACTTCTCCGGTGATGCGAATGTCTTTGTTTATCTGCATGAGAAGTGACGCATCAACTTGTGCGGTAAAGAATCCAAAATCCGCTTGGGCGCTTAGGGCCGTCTGTCCTGAGATGGACCAATTTTCCTCTCCGAAGTTCTTGAAGTCAAGGGTTGCGAGTAGGCCACCGGTAACGCCTACGCCTGCAACAGCAAAGCGAGCATCAGCATCGAGGAACACTCCGCCAGATTTATTAGCAAAATCTAGCCCCATACCAAAGCTACCCTTTAGCTCGATAACTCCTTTGAAAGCTTCGGCAAAGCGAACATTGACCGGCTTCTGTCCTCCTTCAGGCCATCCTATGTACAGGTGTTTGTCAGTCTTGCCTATCAGAAGTTCGGCCGATCCACTCATCGATATCAGCGAAGCTGCACGGGTCGGAAAGTTGAGGTCGGCATCGCCGCCAACGATGAACTCCGGTTTACTGAGATTGAGCGCCATGAACACCGTGGCAATCCGATCTTTGCGCAACCACTCATCGCGGTCGATAAAGTCAGCCCCGGCTAAGTCCAAGAAGGTCATTCGTGCAGTCAGGTCAATCAAGACTGGGTTCAGAGTAAACGTCAGGGCGGTATCTGCCCACCAGACTCTGCCTGAGCTCGCGGGATCGCTGAGAAGTAGACCTATTTGAACCAAAGCTCCCTTTGAATACTTCAGCTCCTTGTTTGGCTCTGATATCCGCCCGGTGCCTGGCTTTACGAGCGCCACATTGAGCCCAAATCCCCCGGAAAACCCGTTGATATTGAATAAGGGCACGGGAGGGGTTCCGGGCGCTTGCACAGAAATGGGGGGAACAAGAACATTGCCTCCGATAAACCAAGCGGCAGGTTCATTTCCACCCTTGGGCGCTAGCAAGAATTCTAGTCCGATCCCAGATCCCATTGATCCTAGACAAGTAAGTTTGAGCTCGGCATCGCCGTAGAGGGTGTCACCAAACGACTCTATTTCCGTTCGAAAAAGCGACGCAGAGATTGTGCCCAATTCCGGAATCTCAGCTTTGAATCCGAATCCGCCCATACTAAATGGGGGGTCTCCTCTGCGCTTTGAGACTCTCATTCCTTCGAAGTCCAACTCTCCCGCCGCAGGCAATCCCTCAAGGGCCTTAGTTAGAAAAGCTGAGCCACTAAAAGTGACCGATTCAATCTCGTTATTCTGGGCCGTGAAGGAGAGACCTCTCAATTCGACAATACATGGTCCGACATTGACTCTAGCAGGAGTTCCGAGGGTAATCCCACCTTCGCTCGGCAAAGTTATTGATCCGTCGCCAGCAACCTTGAGTCCCTGGATGCTAAGCTTCGTTCCAGCCAGCTCCTGAGGCATCTGGTTCCTTGTCACGAATTCTTGCTTAAATGTTAAGTCACCGCCTATCTGCAAGCTCTTCTGATCAAGTTGCGCATTTACTCTCTCCAGTTTCAAACCCAGGTCCTGGAACTCGAGCTGACCGTCACGAATCGCAACCCTCGCCTCCCCATCCTCATTGAACTCAGCATTACAAGGAAGCACGCCTAGTCGTGGAACGGTGATGTCTGCTCCGAATTGACCAGCCGTGAGCTGATTTTGGGCGAAAGTCAAACAGACCGAGGCCTTGTTAAGATCGAAGCCTTCAAATTTGAAGCTTAGGTTTGAGGCACTTGCTGTTCCGGACAAACCGTTAGGTTCAATCAAAAAATTGGTATAAGCAAGCTTTGGAGTCGCGGTACCAAGGGCAGGCGTAACAGTGCCTGATGGCAGCCATACCCCTTTCCATTTGGGTTCAGCCGCGATGACAGGTGCCCCGGCACCAAAAAGTGAAGTTGAAAGATCGATAAATAGTCGGCTAGCAGTTAGCTTGGTCTTCCCAACTTTGAAAGCGATTGGATCTGGAAACTCAATAGTGAGACCGTTCTCAACCTTTACAATCACCCTTGGAGAAGACGGAATCCTCACTGGACGCCGGGGTTCGCCGTTCGGCGGTTGCGCCGGCGGGTTGTTCGAACCGGGGTTGGGGTTTGAGTCAGTGTCATCAGCCTGGATCGCAGGTGGCAATGTAACATCGACCCGCAAGTTGGTGATTTTTGGTTTCGAATCCTTTACCGTGAGAGTTCCTCCAGCCACGGTCGCTTTGAACCCGGCAATGTCTGGAAAATCAATCGTTGAACGGTTTGATATCGAAAACTCAGGGCAGTTAACTTTCCCATCTTGGTCGATTGATAGCTCGGTGAATGCCGCAGCAAGGGGATACTTGGGAACCGTAGCAACTCCCGGGATTCCGGCTTCAAGCGTCCCAGTTGGTAACAGTAGTTTCCAAGCATTCACGCCTTGAGCAGCCCACGAAACTTCAATATCGGCCTTCGGAGCCAATACTCGGAGACTTGGCAGTTGAATGCCTTCTCCAGCTACAGGTCCTTTAAATCCAACTCCGTTCAACTTCAGGGAGCCCGATTGCTGATTTCCAGAGTATGTGAACTTCGATACCTCAGCCTCGATTGGATCGCCATTCGTTAAGCGGAAGGGAGTCGTTATGATCGCCTTTCCAACCAATGAAATACTCTTATCCGCAAATACATCAGCATCGCCGGTAGGCAAAGTGATTTTCACACCCAAACCAGGCGTGAACTCAAATGGGCGATCAAGTGTAAAACGCACGCCGCTTAAAGCGCCATTATTCGAAGTGATGAGATTCGTAAATGTGACGCCCGGCTTCGTAAAGGTGGCCGAACCAAAAATCAAAGCTAAATCGGCAGTGCCAGCTGCCGGTTTGGAGATATCTGCTGGAGTACCCGGTGTGTATACGACGTTTCTGAGCTCAACCGATCCTGGAACAAGCTGAATGGTCGATGGGCGCTGAGCCTGCAATACAGCGCTCGCTAAGCTCAATATTCCCAGCAGTAGGCCCGTCCTAATCAGTCGAACCCTTTTCATTTGATAGAACCTTGCTCCACACCTTTGCCAAGAGTGACGACATCCGACTTTTCAAAACCCGCCCCGTCGACCGGAACACAAATCGTGACTTGATCCGAAACTTCAAGGACCTTGAGCTTTCCAACCTTTTTACCCTTGGTACGACCTATCACAACATTCGTTTCGGGATCAGTGATGATCTTTCCAGCGCGTCGAACATCTAGAATCATGCCAGCTGACAATCCAGCTTTTGCACCTACGTTCAGATATATTTGCAGACCATTGTCAGAGTCTTCTAACTCAACAACTTTAGCCTCCCACTCAACTTTTTCTGCGCGGGCTACGATGCCTTCGACAGCTAACTTTATCGCATCTCTTACTGCCGCACCGAGCGCACCTTCTTCGAAACTGGCAGTACCGAAGCTGAGTTCCTCTTTAGTAAAAGAAAACGATTTTCTGCGACTCGTAGCTTTTCCTTGCGCGTTAAACGAGTCCAATATCCGGCCTGTCGAAACCTCTACTATTCGGAGATCGACACCCACGGTCGCTTCGACTTTGGCTTCTGAAAAAGAACCCTGCTCTCCGACCTTTCCACCAACACCAGCCCCAGCTCGCTTCAGTTTTAGTTCTGTTATAGCTCCTTTCACTGTAATCTGTGGGATCAAGCTGCCGGTCCCCTGGGAGCTTCCCGCGAGTCGATCAAGGACTACAAAGTGGTCAGACTTGACCAACTCAGTCAGCAACATCTCAGTGATTCCAGTCCCAAATTCAGTCGGCTGATTTAGATCTAGGGTCACAACACTAACCGTGCCCGAAGGAGTCGGGGCAGTCGTTGTGACCGCTTGGACCTTGACCTCAAGCGGTGAAACCTCCGCGACTTTTCTTGGCGCGCTTCGCTTGGAAGTTTTCGGCTTGGCATCTTGCTGAACCTGACCCGCCTCCATATTCACAGGCAAACCGAAAGGTAGTAACACCAGGGCAAAAACTTGAGACATCAAAAGCATGGTTAGAACCTGTAATCAAGACCGAGAAAGCCAGTTGCTCTCGCCGGGTAGCCCGTGTAAAACTTAGCTCTACCAAGGTTGAATGCGCCGAGCATCATGTTAACACCTGGTCGAATTTTTTGCAAGGCGAAAACGTTGATTCCAAGAGCGGCTTCGGCTTCACCAACGTATGTGACCAAATTCCCCGAGATGTCTCGGACACTAACAGCCCTGGGCCTAGGTCCAAGATAAGCTAGACCTATTGTGTAGGTAGTCGAGCCCAGGACACTCTCAAGCTTAATATTTGCCTGAAGACGAGGAAAGTTTGCCAAGGAGTTCTGCTCGGTAGGCACTTGCACCGGATACGAACTCAGAGAGAACACGGGTGTAGTTGGGCTACCCGATGTAAATTGGTATGTGATATCCGTTTTCAGCTTGGAGTTCGAACGAAGACTCTGCTCCATATGCCATTCCACTCCGGTGGCCTCACCACTGCCGACTGGGGTCAGTAAGAGGTTGGTAGCTGCTCGCGGATCAGCTGCCTGCAGGAGGGCATTTTCCATCCTTCGGTGGAATAGAACCCAGTTCTCTTGAATCCGAGGTCCCTCACGGCCGGGCAGCTTGAGTTCATAGTTTAGAAACCGCGTGTCCCTACCAGAGAGAACAGGATTAGTGTTGAAATCCTGCGGCTGTAGCTCATGCCGGTCAATTGAGTTCTGCAACGGTGAATCGCTTAACAGGTGCGCCGGAAAAAGATCGGACACGGAATCATTTACTCGTGAAGTCACTCCAAATCTGACTGGTCTACTTTTCCCTAGACGAAACTCGGCCACCGGCTGGAGAACAGTCGAACTGCTTAATTTTGCTGCTACAAATCCGAACGTCGTGGTCATTACCGGAGACACATGTTTCTCCCAAAGTGCATATCCCAACCAAGATCGTGTTGTTCCATCTGGCATTACCACCTCGGCCGGATCGAACGGGCGAGAACTGGTCGAGCCCCGTCGAAACTGAGACCAAGCAAAGCCGCTGGTCAGTTTTGAATTGTTTTTGTAGTTGGCAACTGCGCGCGCCTCAATGTTGAATACATCATCTTGGACTTGGTCTGCCCAATTTGTTACTGAGTTCCTAGTCTGCAGCGTGGAGGAACGGTACTTTGCGAAACCGGTGACCTCAGTCGATTTCCCCTTCGATTCTGCAGTTACAAGCAAGTTCGTTGACGCTAGGCGGAACCGAGAATCCGGAACAGGCACGACTCCAGCGATGGGTTCCTCCGCGCCAGGTCTACCACCACCTGAACTGTTATGCTGGACAATGACCGAGCCACCTTTTACTGAGAGAATGCCTTCGAAGCGATCTCGCCACTGGTACGCTTCTGGGCGCCCTTCGACATTAAGTCGATCAGTCCTAACTGCAAACTTGGAGAACCGACCACCACTCGAAAACTGTTGCGACGCAAAATCTAGATTGAAGGCATTAGGCCCACCTCCCAAGACGTACCCACGTTGCGAAACTGGACTAATTAGGGAGTTTGCGGCCACGCTTCGGCCTTGCACTACGGCCTGCGAGAAGGTCTTCTCGGATTCACGCAATCGACCTTGATCTAGGTCAATTCGGGATTTGAGTAGCAAGAGAAACGGGTGATTGGGGTCTTTGAGCAGTCCAGCTTTGATTATCTCTTCTGCTCTCGGAAGCGAGAGGGCTTTGATGGCAGCCTCTGCGTCGGCGACAGTGAATAGTGACGAAGTGTCGCCAAGCGAGCGGGCCATTTCTATGTTTCGTCCGGCCACATCCGTCCGCCCGATATCGATGTTGGCTAGGGCTGCATTGACCCAAATGGCGGAATCGTTCGGTCTGAGCTCTGCTGCTAAATCTAACCAGCGAATGGCTTCCTCAGAATTTCCTTCAAGGATGTACGCAGCTGCAAGATTGTTTCTTATCGCCCCCAGGTCTCCCGCAAAAATGAGGGCCACTTTGAGCTTCCTCGCTCGAGGATCAAAAGAAAGTTCTGCAAGGGCATCGTCAGACCCAGACACAGCCGAACTTGGTCGGTTAGTAAGCTGCAGCAATCCTTTGCGAGCAGCTGCCGGATCCAGCTGCAACATTGATTCGAGGGCATTCGTGACATCGTTTTCTTGGGCTGCTTGCGCACTGACCTTTGCGCCACCGAAGCCTTCAGACCCTTGAGCAATAGAACATGCTGTCAGTAGAGGAATGCAACGTATAGCGACAGCATTTAGCGCCTTGATGCGCCAAATACCTGTCATCGACAATGTTACGAGCCTGTGCCTCAAGGTCGATCCTCATCCGCTGTGGATATCCGCTTAAACTTCGTAAGTTTGGAGACTCTCACTAACTTTGCTAGAGTCGCCTGATCAAGTCGCCTTCCTAAGGCCGGATCAAATGTAAGCTTTTTGTTTGGCCACAGACTAACCAGACCGCCCCCAGGCAACGGTCCCGCCTCCATTAAGATGTTTTCCCGAATCCACTCTCCGACGGAGGCCGTTCGATGAATATTGTCGTGATTTCTGAACACCCACGGAGTAGGTTCACCATCCTGGAGAGAGGGCAGCCGATAAAAGTTTCCATCGACCTGCTCAGAACCTGCGCTCCAAGATCGACCGTGCTCAAAGATTCCTTCCGTTGAAGAGCCGAATCGGACCGCAAGACCTGACCGAACACCGACCATTCCGTCACCGTCGGCAAAACCATCCTGATTCGACACCGCTGGCTCATCCTTTATCTTAGGACGATTCTCCCGGCTGAAAAACGTTGGTATGCCGAGACCAGGCAGGGCAGGCAACTCTCCTGGTTTCGATATTTCCCTCAGAGCCTTTTGGTGATATCTGGCAACCAGGTCTTGACCGGCTGCGGTCGGCACTCCAAAACTTTTGGGTCCAGAAGGGGTCGGTATGGTGTAGAGAAAATAGTCAAGGGCTGCAAGCCCAACTGCGCGCACAACGTTTCGCCGATACGACTCGGAGTCGAGGCTAGGTAAAGAGATACCTCCCAATGCGGATTGCCGAACCGGGTCAGTGTAAAAACCTCCTGCCGGGCTGTGAGCGGCCATGGCAAACATGGGCACACGGGAACCATCCGATCGCTCCATTCGATAGGGTGCGAGGATTCCACGGTTCAGTGGCCCCCAGAAGTCTGATCGAAGATGGCCGATCGAGGGGGCCCCAACAAGACCGCCGATAAATCCTCTCGCAGAATCAACAACATTTCCTGGAATTAGTTTTAGAGCTATCCAGTTTTTATCGTTATCGATAGCCGCCTTGATATCACTCGCTCTATCTGCGAGAGGCGAACCCTCATGAGGGGTGGCAAGCGTGACGACGTAATTAGTTCTGTCGCGAATCGCCTCCGCCCGTTGACGCTCGGTCGCGGTCAGTGACTCGTTGTCAATCCTATCCGAAGGGCTACAGAGAAGCGTCCGAACTGCGAGTCCTCCCATGCTGTGGCACACAAATACAATATTCGGCAAAACCTTGCCGCTCTTTGGATTCAGGCGTGTTCCAAACTTTGCAGTGTAGATCTCATAGACCTGATTGATCAATGCCTTCGTTTGGGGAATTAGCTTCTTGGATGCATCTCGGTAGCTGGGAAAGATGCTCAGCTTGGGTGTACCGTCTCCAACGAAGTTTGAGGGGACTATAAAGTGGTCATCAACCACACTCTCGTCGCAGCCGTTGAGCATTTGGATAGTCCCGTTCGATGCGGGCTGTCCATGGGCTTCCCACTTACTACCAGACACGTCCTTCTGGGAAAGCGTCTTGAGGGAGGCCGAGCCCAAAAGTTTTTGAACGAAACCTGAACTGAAGTAAAACCTATTGTAATCCAGGGATGGAACTGCTGGCTCCGGCACTCCCGGCATAGGGCTATCTCCTTCAGCAGCGCTCATGCCATGAACCAAAATAACAAGAGTTGGATGACCCTCTTGTGTTTCGATTACCGAACCCAAGGATACGCTCGGCGATGATTGACCAAAGCAGCTGCCCAGAATGGCGACAGTGCAAGTACAAGCAACAAAGCGGTTCAACGCAATCATGGTTGCCAAATATACCAGGTAGTTCGTCATGATTTTAAGTCTTTTTGCACCACAAGAATTTCCCCTGGCCAACCTTAACTTTGGGAATCACAAGTTCATGAAACCGTGAGGAGTACCGTGCACCCATTCGGCATTTACTAGCCCAGCGAGACGTTGTTTCGGGTCCTAAACGGCGTTTACCCACGCCGTGAAGAAAACGGAAAGATCTGTCCTCGGTGATTCGTAAGCAGACAGATATTGCTGACCGTTTCGAAGCGGCTTGGAGAAGACAGTAGCTTCATCTCTAAACTGACATGTTTGAGATAGGCACTCCACCGCGCCGGCAGAACCACGATTACCCTGCGCTCGACACCCTGAGGATCGTGAGTGGGGAGAGTGCTTTTTGAGGGGTCTGCAACCTAAAACAAAAATTTAAGGTAGTCACTGGCCCAGTTTGCCATGCCCAATTTCGGATGTCGTGTGATCTTTGGCCTTTGCTGGGTTTTCAGCGGTCCCTCGTCAAACTGGAGCCATTCACTAGTTGAGGTTGGAATTAGTGATCGCAAACTGTCCACGGCCCCATGAGGTCTTATCGCAGGCTGTCACTCTCCAACGGATCGGAGAGTGACAGCCTTGGTGTGTTCAACTTGCATCGTACTGTGCCTCAAATGGTTCAGTAGTGTCCTTGGTCACCCAGAGTGGCGTTCCAAAAGCTCGAGATAATCGGTCAACTTTGATCCTCATCGCGCAGAGAGCAATTCGTCAGTGTCTGCCACGCACGCCTAAGTTCGCTCGAGCCAAAGACCTCCGCAGGTACTCCATCCTCGGGTTCATCTTCCCCTTCTTGATAGCGGACCCAGTCTGCACCATCTTGCATATTGTCAAGCGCGGCATGAACCTCGGCTTCGACCTGTTCAAGTGTCGCGTTTGAAAGAATGAACTCAATCACACCACTTTGAAATGCTCCATAGGACCTTCCAACGACAGTTCCTCCGGCAAAGCGTGCGATGCTAACACTTATCGCTTCGTCGTTAACACGTATTCCGACTCCGCAGATTTTTCGTTCATCCAATGCTTCGGCCACGATGTCCAACTCGTCAGCTCCATTCTTGACCATTGCTGCTGACACCGGATCAAGCGAGGCAAGAATGCCCTGCACCATCTTATAGATGGCATCCTTTTCGGCAGGCAAGCCGAGCTTTGCCAGTCGGGCTTCCCAGACCGCGTCTGAAATTGAATATTTTGCGGTCACGTTGTTCAACAGCTCAATTTCTACCTTTTTACCAATCCCGAGCAGAGCTCTTGCATCGGCGTTTAAAAGGTAGAAACCTCGCGTAAGCTGACAGTTACGCTGACTGTCAAGTCACTTTTGAGTACTAAAACAAACAACCCCCTCACGCAGAGGGGGTTTTCAACCTAACATTACAGTACTTTTGGCTGCCGCTGTAGGACTCGAACCTACGACCCAGTGATTAACAGTCACTTGCTCTACCGACTGAGCTAAGCGGCAATTTGAGGAGTAACTTTACCCTTCTGGATTGATGTCGGTCAAGAGCATCGAGAAAATCAGAGGGGCTCGGATCGAAAACTCAGTTGGTATCTTGGTGCATGGAAACGCTACGTTCGAGTGAGTAGGATCTAGCGGAAGGGATTCAGGTAGCTACTGAGAATTTCGCCTTCGCATGAAGGGTAGCTTCCCAGGTCGAGCTGGAGTAAGGAGGGGATTCTGCCTCAGAAATGAGTGCCAGGTGCTAAGATCGTAGGGATTGCGCGGACAATGAGAGAGTCACCGAGAACTATGAATTCCGATGTTTCATTGTCGTCACGCGTTCGGTTCATGCGAAATCTTCGTAATCACCGATTCCCAACCGTCGCAGACTCTGAAGAGCTTATCGAAGTCATGAATGTGGTGACCACCGCGGCCAAAAAGGCAGATGCAGGACTCGCAACCAATCGATCTATCACGGCAAAGGAGCGAGAAAAACTCCTTGCCCAAAGAATTGTCTCTCCCAACTTTCAGTGGTCGCTGCCCGGAAGAGCCGTGATGTACAGCCCAGATCGGGTGCTCAGTGTTCTGATAAACGAGGAAGATCACATTCGAGTGCAAGCTCTGCGAGACTCGGATGATATTCAAGGCGCTGAGCAAGTTGCTTCAGCATTTCTGCGCGAGATGGAACGTCACGCAAGCTTTGCGTGGTCGACTGAGCAGGGTTTCCTCGCGAGCTCGGTCTACAACTGCGGCGAAGGGCGGCGCTACTCAACGATGATGCACCTTGTAGGTCTTGGTCACGACGAATCCCGGGAAAAGGTTTTCGATGCGCTGCTGGAAAAGAAGATCACCGTCAGAGGACTCTTTGGAGAGGGTTCGCGCCCGATCGGCGCCTTTGCACAGGTGTCGACCACTTTGGCTCCACTCGGTGAATTCATGGGAGCAGTTGACTTTTTAACAGACCTCGAAAGAGCGTCACGTAAGCGACTAGAAGGTTCAAAGTTGCAGAGGAAGGCCAAGGAAGCATTGGAATACGTGAAGGCTAGTCCCCGGATTTCTCTGCCAAATTCTTTTCGTGTTCTTGGTTGGCTGCGATGGGCCATCGCAAACGAGGTGGCGGGGTTCCCTACCGATCTAAAACGGATCGACCTTGCACTCAACAGTCTAGACTTGCTGATGCATGAAAACGTGGACTACGCCGACGGGAAGCGCGCAGATACTTTGCGCGAGCTACTTCAGCTTTGAGTCCGAATAGAATTGGCAAGCTTTCGCCTTTGCTAGCAGTGTCGCCTCACGGTCAATGCCGAGAAACTTCTGAGCTCTGGTCCGCGAGTCAAAGAACGAACTTTGTGTGTTGGAGGTCATTGTCTCGTCAACTCCGTATCGAATTGAGTACACCAAATTCAGCGTTGCCGATCGTCGTTCCATTTCCTCAAATCTAGCTTTAGAGGTCTGAGCGATGGCGAGCTGTCGAACGAGGTGAGGTTCCAGCTTCTTGACCTTGGAGATATTGTTCGACGAAATTTCGAGTGATTGACGAATAACAGGGGCGGACCTCATCATAGTCTCATCGGAAGTAAAGCGAATCGTCTCAACGAGGGCCGAAGCTCTGATGGCGTCTGAAACCGCATCATCAACACGACCAACGTTAAGTTCTGCACTTGCAACTTCCGTCAGCTGTTTAGCGAGACGGATCGTTGTGTTCACAAGACGACCTTTGGGAGATTCTGCCAGCTCTTCCCCGTGGAAACTGGCCACGATCGGCTGAAGTTGTCCGGATTGTGAGGCCAAAATCATGTCGTCCGCAAGATTTCGAAGATCGATTGCGCTAATCCCATTCTCAAGATTGGCCAACGGCAACATCCGCTTGTAGAACGGAACGTAAGCGTCAACTCTTCGGTCGGCACTCATGTCGATCGGGACGGGGACAAACGATTCATGGAAAAGCGTGCGATCAACCGCAGTTGCCGCCAGCACGCAAAGCCCAAACCCCGCAATAGTTCTTAAGAGAATCCCCCGAATTTCTCCCATGAAGAAATCATCGGTTGAACAGGGGATTGTTCCTCAGGTTAAGGAGCAATGAAGATTTAGACCTATAAAATATTCATTTTCTTTATCTCGTATTCAATTATTCTATAATATCTGTGTTGAGGAATTAAGAATCCTCAACACACATTGGAAGAACTAAAGATGAACAGCTACGCACAGTCTTGGGAATCGAATCTTGTACTGGAGATCCGCAATGGAAACGCGGACGCATTCCAATCGCTGATGGATACCTACCGACCGATGCTGATCGGGCTTGCCCTCCGCAAGTTGCATAACACCGACGACGCCGCAGACGTCGTTCAAGAGACTTTCGTTAAGGCTTACCGCAGCCTCAAGGATTTCGACGTGACCCGACCACTTCGACCTTGGCTAACCAGGATTTGCATGAACTGCATAGTGGATCTGGCTCGCCAACGCAAAAACTCGACGGAGTCCATCGAGAACCATGAATATTCGTTGAGCGACAATGGAGAGATGACAGAGCGAGCCGAAGGAGCCTTGCTACGAAGTCAAATCATGGAGGCAATCAAGCGGCTCCCGTGGCGATACCGCCAAATTATCATGATGCGCCACTTCCAGCATATGGATGTGAATGAGATTGCGATGCAACTCCACAAGCCGGAAGGAACCATCAAGAGCTGGCTATTCCGAGCCAGAGCTATGCTCCAAAAGGACCTGGAACCATCCTTCGCCTAAACAGGCTGGAGTCAACAGAAAACGGGATCGCAGCATGCGATCCCGTTTTCATTTCTCCTTCGATTTGGGACTAGAAGCGGTAGCCAACACCGAGGGTGAGGAAGTTTCCACTAACTCCGCCCTGCTGTTGCTGCCAGAATGTCGCATCAATACTGACCGCGTTCTGAAGCGGGTAAGCAGCCTTGAGACCGTACGTCAAATTGAACTTGTTATCAGCGCCGGAGCGATACAATCCCGCATAGGCAGACAGGCTAATCGCGTTCTCTCCGGAAGTAGGCAGATCCTTCCAGTATGTGAAGCTGAAATCGTTCTTGGCGATATCTCCACCGAGGATTCCGAGTTGCACACTCGTGTCTTCACCGATGTACATACGGTAGTTGATCTGCCAGAGCGTGAATCCGTCGACTCGTGATTGTGAGAACCCAAGAATGGTCTCGGCCATTTCTTTGGTTCCAATCAGCTTTTCGACCGAGAAGCTATAGCCGCTCGCATCGTTGCCGCCGCCCGACAGTCGCGTAAACGGGTTGTAGGTGAAGTAGCCACCCGACTTACCATTTTCCATGGTGAAGTCCTTTTTCGATGCCGCACCAAACTGTGCGTTTGCAGATACGGCCATCATGGCTGTTCCGAGAATAATCACTTTATTAAGGTTTTTCATGGTCCCCTCATCCAAAGGAGGCGATCAAACCGCTCCGTCAGATGCCCGAATTGTACGCAATTTTGCCAGGACTGTGCAAGAGGTATTCTCACTTGTGTGAATGAGTCTGAGCGTACGTGTATTTACGATCCGCTTATCGAGCTCATGCAGAAGTTCGAAAACGTCAAAATTTCCGACTCTTCAGTTAACTCCTTCGACGGTCTCTCGATAGAAGAACAACTTCAGAAGCACATTGTTGACGGTGTCAAGAAAGGACTGGAAACACGCCTCGATGCGGCCAGAAAAACCTACTCCCCACTCCAGATTATCAACGATCTGCTGCTCGCAGGTATGAAGACGGTCGGTGAGCTCTTTGGAGCGGGAAAGATGCAACTTCCCTTTGTACTCCAAAG
>JARXAE010000021.1 GCA_029866005.1 Fimbriimonas sp.
AGGTAGGCACCGCAGCCGACCGCCTGCCCAAGATCGTGGGCAATGGTGCGAACATATGTACCACCAGAGCATTCGACCTCGATAACTGCTTTATCCTCATTGAACTCCAAAAGGTCAATGCGCTCAATGTGGATCTCGCGAGGTTTCCGCTCAATCTCAACCCCTTGCCGAGCATGTTTGTAAAGAGGCTGCCCGTTCACTTTGACCGCGCTGAACATGGGTGGTAGCTGGTCTTGGGTTCCTAGAAAACTCGGAAGGGCGTTCACGAGGCGAGTCAGGAGGTCGGGAGGTACTGGATGTTCCTCAACAGTCTCGCCTTCTTGATCGTAACTGGCGGTGGTTCTTCCAAAATGGACTTCGGCGCGGTAAACCTTGGGCTCAAGGGGCATGAATTGGAGGAAACGCGTCGCGGGTCCCACAGCAACGACCAAGAGTCCAGTTGCCATCGGATCCAGCGTCCCAGAGTGACCAATGCGCTTGGTCTTGAACCTACCTCGAAGGATAGCGACGACATCGTGGGACGTCATTTCTAGGGGCTTATCGATTAGGATGATGCCAAACAACGGCGCATTCCCTCGACGATTTGGTCTTCGGCATCGGTCAGATCCGTCTCAAACGTGCAGCCGGCAGCGTTTTTGTGGCCTCCCCCGCCGAACTCGCGAGTCACGGCAGCAACGTCGTAACCGGCTCGTGAGCGAAGAGAAACGCGGATTTTGCCGGGCTTGGCTTCGCGCAGGATGGCAGCTACTTGAACAGTGTCAATGCTGAGAAGCTCGTTAACAAAGCCTTCGGTATCCTCGTCGGTTGCCTTTGCCCATTCAAAGTCACGGTAGCTGAGGCATGACCATGCAAGGCGATCGTCCAGGTCAAGTTTCATCGTTTCGAGGGCGTGACCGAGAAGGCGAGCCGACGAAAGCTGCTTGCTTTGGAAGATTCTTTGGCTTACTGTTTCAAGATCGGCCCCGTTCTCGAGCAGAATTGCGCTGGTGGCAAGAGCGTCAGGGCTCGTATTTCTGAAACGGAAGGAGCCGGTGTCGGTGACGATTCCTGTATAGAAGCACGTGGACATAGATGTCGTGAGCTCGCCGCCCATTTGCTGAACAAGGTGGGTCAGAATCAGCGCGGTAGCAGCAGCAGTCACATCAATGATACGAACATCACCAGGAGCTTGGTGGGGAACGTGGTGGTCGATGACCGTCAGGCTGGGTAAGTTTTCAAAAAATGGACCCGTGTTACCAAGACGCTCAATGCTGTCCAGGTCGACGATGATTCCGAGATCATAATCACTTCCCTTTGGCTCCTGCTGAACTCGGCTAACGTTTGGGAGCCACCGAAGATTTCGGGGAGCGCTGTGGTGGCAAAGAACTTCGACGTGTTTGCCCCGTTGCTCCAGAAACTCGGCAAGACCGAGGGCTGAGCCGAGAGCATCGCCGTCGGGATTGAGGTGAGTGCCAATGAGAATCCGGTTAGCTTCTCCAAGCTGCGCCTCGAACGCGGCGATCAGGTCGGTATCGATCCTCACGAGGGTTGTATACCCTACTCAATGAATCGGCGGTTTGGTCCTCGCTCGATTGCGGCCTCGATTGCATCCAACAATTCGCCTCGGAATCGTTCCTCGGAGAACTTTTCTGCATGAGCTTTTAAAGCATCCGGGTCGTAGGTTTTCTTCTCAAGACGCTGAACAGCGGCGATCAGCTCATCAGGAGTTTGTGCGGCAATATGCTCACCAAATTCAGGGAGAACGGTTTCCGATGCTCCGCCTTGGTTGAAGACCACAACGGGTAATCCTGCGGCCATCGCTTCGACCGGGACGATGCCAAAGTCCTCGTAGGCTGGGAAAAGCACGCCACGTGCGCGACTGAGCAACGCCTTAAGGTCGTCATCAGGCAGGCGGCCTTCAAAGATGATGTTGTTGTAGCCTTGGGCCATAGCTTTGAGCTGCGGCTCGAACGGCCCGGAGCCAACGATGTGAAGCTTGAAGCCGGCTTGCTTCGCAGCTTCGATCGCTAGATCGAACTTCTTGTACGGGATAAGACGGCTCCACATGACATACCCCTCGTCATCACTCAAACGAGTGGTGTCGCGCCACTTCTCGGTATCAACGCATGGGTAAAGAACGTTGTCGACCGGTCGCTTGTAGAACTTCTCAACCCTCGCTCCGGCAGTTCGACTGTTGGCGGTGATGTACGTAAAGTTCTTTGCGGCTTCGAGATCTAGGCGGCGAAGTCGATCAGCAACTTTTTTCCTGAGAAATCCTTCGCCAACGCGCCCATCAATCTCCGGAACCCAAAGTGCACGGGCCACCGTGTGGTAGTAGCCAAAATGCACCGCATCTGGCCGGGCTTTGGCGTGGTGTGCGAAAGTGTGGGACACCGACACGACGACGTCATAGTTTCTGAGATCAAAACTTCGATACACATCAGCCAGGATCGGCGAGTAGATATGGTGTTTGGACTTAGAAAACGGGAGATTAGTAATCCAGTGGTGCCGAACATCCGCGCTTTGAGCCCATTTCAGCTTTTCAGCGTTGTATTGCGCGACGTGGATGGGCACCGGAAGGAGCTCGTGCATGACTTTCAGCACTTCCTCGGCACCACCCATCACTGTCATCCAATCATGGACGATGCACATCTTGTGCTTCGCCATAAGCTGTTGGGCGCGCAGTTGGTTTGGAGTCATTTCCACGCATAGTCTATCGGTTTTGGTGAACTGGTTCAGTAGATTCGCACAACCTTGGAGTTCCAACGCCGGAAATGCCGTAAAGATAGATATGACCGCACTAGCAGTTAAAGACCACGTAGGCTTCTCCATCAGAAGCGTCGACTCGCTTGTGGAAGTCGTCAACGTCCTTCGAACCGACACTGACTTGCCGGTGGGCACCGACCTCAGCTTAGAGACTGCACGAGCGATCAAGTGCGTTTTTGACAATCTCGCATGGAGCGACGGAGAGATGAGCAAGGCTGAAATTCAGCACCTGTTGAATATGATCGGGCAGTTCGAGTGGCTCCGAAACGCTTACCTCCAAGTCGACGAAGTAGAGCCGTCAGCCAAAGGAATCAACAAAATTCCAAACCTCATCTTCCTTGCTCTCGATCACGATGAGCGGCACGGGACACACTATGCAGCAATGTTGGTCAACAGCTTGGAAATGATTGCCTACGGAGTGATTACTGCCGACGGCGTGGCGACGATACCTGAACTGGAGCGATTCCGAGAGCATCTTGTATCGATGCGACAGTTCTTGCCGCGTTCACCTCAGAAGCGGAAGTCGTAAAGAACCAAGTTTTCCCAATTTCTTTTCCATTGTCGTCGGTGGCTTCAACATTTACTCTATATGTGGTTCCCGAGTTAAGAGGTTTCTTGGGCATGATGAAAGCTTCAGCGTTGAGGTGATCGTCGTACCCAGGAAAATTCTCGTAGGCAGCGAGTTCGTTGCCTTGAGGATCTGAAATTTTGAATCTCTTGACCACGATTCGTTGGGCGCCCTGTCGAACAAACATGATGGGGTACCCGACGAGTTTTGAGCTAGCAGAATGCAATCGAAACGGATCAGGAACTTCAGTATCCTTCCAGAATGGTTGCACGTCTTTCTGACCATCAGCGGGGGAGAGCACTGTTCTCGGTTCTGGAGAAACCTCTCCATCAATCACCACAGTTCCACCGATAAATCCGCCGCCAACTTTGATGGGTCCTGCATTTATCATCGAGGCTCGGTGGTACGGAGCATCAAAGAGACGGTTTACAGCGATCTCAACGTCGGTTGCAGTTGGAACGAGAACCTCCCACGATCCACCTGCGTAGCCCATGCGTGACAGCCGATCGGCAGGTGTTCGCCCAATGAATCCTGGTCTGCCAGGAGTTTGAATGTGAGCTGCTCCAGGATTTTGTTCTAAGTAGCTTGCGTGCCCAGTCGCTGCAAGGCATAGCCGGGGATCGATGATCGAGGGTTCAATTCCGATATTCGATCTCACTTCGTTAAAGGCCTCAACGACCGCCACCGAAGCTTCAGAAGGACTCGGAAGTTCTAGATAGGCTTCAGGCAAGACGTTGAATGACCACTTTTTGTCGAACTTCGCCCAGCCGTTGACCACGATCTGGGCTTGAACGTGGTGCTCGCCAGGTTTAAAGGGCTCAGCCGGAGTGTAAAGCAGGCTCTTCGCAAGTTTGCTATAGCTTGCCTTCTGTCTCTTGCCGTCAATGGTGATCGTTGCGCCACTGACAATATCTTCACCCTGGGGCCAGACCTGCCAAACGATGGTTGGTTTAGCCACGAGGAGTTCGTTCTGAGGTCCATGGCTGGACATCGTGATGCTAATCGAATCTGATTTTAGCAAAGCAATGCTCGCCAAGATTGTAATCATCGCTTCCCTGCTTGCATTTTACGTTCAAACCCCCTGCTTGAACGTCAGAAAACACTGTCTAATGATCAGGTTTGTCCTACAATAAATACGAGCCAAGACTGTCTAGGATGAGCGCACAACCACAAACCCTTGGTCAGTACCAAATAATCCGCGAGATCGCGCGGTCAAACGACATCGTATATGAGGCTTATGATCCCCTCATGCATCGTCGTGTGGCACTCAAAGAGCTCTCCATGCCGGCGGGGTCGACTCCACAGCAACTAGAGGATCGAGTAAGCCGGTTCCGACGCGAGGCACAGGCGGTTGGAAGTCTTAACCATAACAACATCATGACCGTCCATAGCTTCAGCGAGGACGCTGGGCGGTACTTCATGGCGATGGAGTTCCTTGACGGGATCACGCTTCGTAAGGAGATTGATAACAAGGGATTTCTTTCGACCGATCAAGCGGTTCAAATCGCTTCAGATGTTTTGGCCGGGCTATCGTGCGCCCACGATGCAGGAGTTGTTCACCGGGACATCAAGCCTGATAACATCCAGTTGACTTCTTCAGGGGTGGTGAAGATCACCGACTTCGGCATTGCTAGGCTCACTTTTCAGCCCAACCTGACGATGGATGGGCAGGTTTTTGGGACGCCCTCATACATGTCGCCAGAGCAGGTAGTGGGAAAAGAGATCGACCAGCGAACGGATATTTTTAGCGTCGGCGTGATGCTATACGAGATGGTGACTGGAAACAAGCCGTTTACGGGTGACAACGTGATTGCCATCACGCACGCGATAGTGAACTCGACTCCGGCTCCACCGAGCAATATTCAAATGCCACTTTGGGTGTGCATTCAGCGTGCGCTGGAGAAGTCTCCGGCGATGCGATACCACAACGCGAACGAGATGCGGCAGGCTTTGCAGGACGCGATTTCGATCCCAAGAGTAGCGCCAGCACCTCATCAACCGGTTTTCGATCCCTATGGCGCGGCTCCAATGGGACTAGCAGCGCCACCAGTGATTGATCCCTACAATCAGCCCTACACACCTTATGGAACGCCAAACCCGTATTTTGATCCAGGTCTGAGCCCACCGCAGCCGATGTCGGGTTACGGTCAGCCCATCCAGGGGGGATACAACCCATACGGCGCACCGACGCCGCCGCCCTTGATCTCAGCACCTGTTCAATACGGAGCATACAACCCATATCAGCAACCACAACCGGGGCAGTACCAGTTGCCACCGGGGCAGTTCTATCCGCCCCCTCCGGGACCTCCACTGATCAGCGCGCAGGCGAAAGAAAAGATGCGGCAACTGTTGATTGCCTTCATAGTATTCGGACTGTTGGCGGCGATCTTAGTGGCAGCTTTTGTTACCGTGACAAACTCTATCCAGCAGAGCCAGGCTGCAGCCAAGCGGGAGATCTCGGTCCCAAAAGTCTCGACCGCTCCGGCGGCGGCTCCGACCTCTTCTCCAACTGATCCATCTATCGCGAGGGAAAGCAATTCGCCAGCCGCAGTGCCAGAGGCACCCGTTGAGACTTACACTGGACCAGATCCTCGGGTCATTTACAATGACGCACAGGGAGCAACCGGTGGGGCGGCAAAGGCTCGGTTGTTGGTGGAAGCTGGAAATGCTTACAAAGAGATGAGGCAGTTTGAGAATGCTTACGACTGCTACCTCGAGGCGTACAACGCGCAAAAGGATGCTGGCGCACCGAACCGCGAGTTGAGGCGGCTGGTTGATTTGATGATCGACGTGACTCCAGCAGACTCAGAACGGCGGCAGCAACTCTCAGACCTTCGGTCTCAGCTTTAGAACCTAACTCGGAGAGTGACACTGGATTCGACGATTCTCCCGTTCATTGCCCTGGTAAGGGCTTCCACGGTGACGCCATGTTTGGCATTGTAGGTTCCTCCGAAGCGAATCCAACGTTCGTTGCCTTGCGACAATCCCACGAGCAACGAGTTTCGGTCTCCGAGGTCGTAACTAAGTGAGAAGTCGGTGAGGTTGAGTGCGTCATCCCCGCCGTTTGGGAGTCGTAGAGCAACGCTCTCGTACCGAGAAGTCAGGCGACCTGAGCGTTGGTTCCAGTCAAAGCCGAATGCTTGCTGATAGCCTCGCTCTCGGCCAAGCCCTGGACCGAGGGATTGGAAGAGGTTGAACGCGGTTCCGTTGATTCCCCAATGTGCACCCAGTGCCGCACTAAAACCGTACCCGCGTCCGCCGAGTCGACCAATCACTCCCGCCTGTCTTCCCTTCCCAGCGTCCACCAGGGCCAGACTGAGGGGGAGGCCCTCAAAGATCAGGTTGGAGTCGACGCGAGCCGCAAGGGCAGTTTCTCGAAGGATTTGACCTCCTCCGAAGGGCAGGTATTGCTTCCCAATCCGCCAGCTACCAGGATCCTCAATGTAGTATTCGTCAAAGAACTCGTTGTCGGCGTCATCTCGAATGAAGCTGAATCTCTGGCTGAGAAGGATGTTGAACCCGAGGGGTGAAAGTGTGCTCAGAGAGATCGTTGAATAGCGAGCGAGCGGAGTGATTGTTCGGAATCCGACACCATCATTGTTGATGTAACTGAAACTGACATCACCCTTGATGCGGACATCCGGAGCTTGACTCTGGGCAAATTGAGTGCCCAGAATCAGCAGGGTTACAGCGAGGAATGTTCGCATAGGAACTCGACGACTTTGTCGAAGGCTACCAGTTGCTGATCGCTTGTTTTGAGGTTTTTAACCGACACCTTACTCTGGGCGAGTTCGTCATCTCCGATGATGATGGCAAAGGTTGCTCCCGACCCATCGGCTTGGCGCATCTGGCTCTTCAAACTGCGTCGATCAAGGTCAAGGCTAATTGGGAGGTTCTTTGACCTGGCATCTCGAGCAATTGCTCTTGCCACTTGACTGGCGTTTTCTGTTGCTTGGACGATGAAGGCGAGCGGGGCAGCTTGCTTGGTCTCATGCTCGAGTTTTTCGAGGACGGCAAGGAGACGTTCCATTCCGATTCCGTAGCCGACGCAGGGAGTCGCTTGACCGCCGAGTTGGGTGACAAGGTTATCGTAACGTCCACCGCCGAAAACGCTCAGACCAGGTAAGGCAGGGTGCTCATACTCGAAGACGGTTTCGGTGTAGTAGTCCAATCCACGAACGATCTCAGGTGAAACTTGGTACGGGACTTTGGCTTCTGCAAGAAGAGCTTGAAGCTGATCGAACCTTTGCTTTGAGTCATCCTCAAGGAACTCCAGGATCGACGGAAGACCTTGCAGAGCTTCTTTTTGCTTAGTATCCTTAGAATCGAGCATGCCAAGCGGGTTCTTCTCAACCTTCGCTCTGGTCACCTCGTCGGCATCTTGGAGATAAGTGTTGACGTGATCAAGAATCACCTCTCGGAACTTGGCGCGGCATTCTTGACGGCCAATTGAATTGATCTTGACCGGTGCACCTATGATTCCAAGAGACTCGAAAAAGCGCATCGCGAGTTCCAAAACTTCTGCGTCAGCATCCGCTGAGCTGGATCCAAGAAGTTCGGCTCCAAGCTGGTGAAGCTCCCTCAGGCGCCCTTGTCCCGGTCGACCGTAACGATAGCAGGCAGTTACGTACCAGAGGCGAAGATGCGTCCCGGTTGGGCAAAGATTGTGCTCAAGGACGGCGCGAATGGCAGGGGCGGTGCCCTCTGGCTTCAGAGCGATGTCCCGGCCGCCCTTATCCTGAAACTCGTACATCTCCTTGTCAACGATGTCGCTCGTTTCACCGGCGGTTCGCTTAAACAGCTGGACGTCTTCGAAAACAGGAGTTCGGATTTCGCGGTAGCCGTAGAGAGAGGCGATGTGATGGTATGCCGATTCGATTTCTTGCCAACGCGCCGCCTTTGCCGGAACGACGTCTTCGGTGCCTCGTGGTGCTTGAATCCGCATAACTGGGAAACAGTTTACTTAGAGCGTCGGCCCGGTATGACCAGCGATGCAGAGTAAGGTGTCGTTGGTGACGATCAACACAACTTGTTAAGGGGCGTAAACCAGACCGTGAACAGGTTAGCTAGCTTTGCCGGAGGATTCTCGCCTGGTACATCACCTGTGCGAGGCGCTCTAGAGTTTCCATACGGTTAAAGGCTTCTTCCAGACTTGTTCCGACCGTGGTCGCGCCGTGGCCGGTGAGGAGAAAAGCGTTGTGATCATTGAGAAACGGCTTAAAACTCTCAGGAACCTCTTCAGTGCTGGGGTTCGCGAATGGGAGGAGAGCGGGTTGCCCCACAACAGCGAGGCCCTCAGCACTATTACTCAAATCGAGAGGGAGCTCTGCATATGCGTAACTCGTCGCAAAAGAAGGATGGGCATGGACGATCGCGGTCACGTCGGAACGGGCGGCGTAAATACCTAGATGCATTTTGATCTCCGAGCTCGCCCGGAGGGAGGGAGCAGAACTACCTTGATCACGGAAGCCAAGCCGGGCCGGTTGCGAGTTTTGCTCATTTCCCTGACGATCTACCAGAACCAGTTGGTTGGGCTTGAGATGCCCCTTTGCAAGACCCGATGGCGTGCACAGGATGAGGTTCTCGTCCAACCGGACAGATAAATTGCCTTCGATACCGCCGATGAGACCCCGGACCCAAAGCAGGGCCGCATACTCACAAATCTCAATTCTCAAACGGCTTTCGTCTTGCACGGCTCTAGATTATGACCGCGCACGGAGTTCACTGGCAATTTGAGGACCTAGGAGATTGTCAGAAGCGTCGGTTGAGCGCTGCTCAAAGACGACCTCACCCTCCCTGTTGATGATAAAAACGCCAGCTAGCTGGAACGGATCAGCGTTGGGAATTCCTTCTCGATGCCCAGCCCTCATGGCCGAAATGCCTCTCGTGATCACTCGTCGGTTTACGAACTGACCAAACGAGGCTCGTCGCAGCCCAAACTGCTGGAATAATGCCTTGGTCGGATCCGAAATCATTATCTGCGGAACCCCCAGGCGGCCTTTGAACGCTACCGTCTCCTTTTGGTCACCCATCCCAACGAGGACAATATTGTCGTCCTTGTACTCACGAAGACTGGCCAATTGCTCACGGCAAAAAACGCAACCAAAGTGGCGCATGAAGACTAGCGCCAAGGGGCGCTCGGAGTAAAGAGACTCCAAGTTAACCGATTCGCCAGAATCGAGATTGACGATGGCATACGGCGCGCGCACTCCTTATCTTACGCCAGCGGACTAGGCGCAATGCGCCGAATCATCCAACAATTCCCTAAGCGGCTTGATGCGAGAAGGGTGCTTCAGCTTCTTCAATGATTTTTGCTCGATTTGGCGAATACGCTCTCGAGTGACGTTAAAGTGGCGGGCGACATCCTCAAGCGTACGTGGGTTTCCATCCACAAGTCCGAAACGTAGCATGATGACCCCTTTCTCTCTTTCTGTGAGAGTGTCCAGCACGGATTCAATTTGATCCCGAACAATGTTTTTGAAGGCGGATTCCATTGGCGTTTCTTCATCTTTGCTCTGGACGAAGTCGCCAAGGCCAAGATCGTCGTGGTCACCGACTGGCGCATCCAAGGAAATCGTGTTGACGGTTGCACGCTGAAAGTCGATGAGCCGCTCAGGAGTGATGTTGAGCTTGTTGCTGAGCTCGCCGAGAGTGGCATCACGTCCGAGTTCCTGCTGAAGCTGACCGGCAACCTTCATCATCCTATTGACTGCTTCAAGCGTGTGGACAGGCACCCGGATCGTACGTCCGTGATCGCAAATGGCACGTGAAATGGCTTGGCGAATCCACCAGGTTGCGTAGGTGCTAAATCGGAACCCTCGTTCGGAATCAAACTTCTCCACGGCCCGGATGAGACCCATGTTGCCCTCCTGAATGAGGTCTTGAAGTGAAAGCCCGCGACCAACAAACCTTTTTGCCACGCTGACCACAAGACGGAGGTTCGATTCGATCAGAAGTTGCTTGCAATCGGTACAACCGTAGGCAGCGTGCTGAGCAAGCTCAAGTTCCTGGTCGCCCCGCAGAAGAGCGATACGACCGATGCGCCGAAACCACATGTGCACAGAGTCTTCAAAGTCATCCTGTTGCTCGCCAAACAACGGAATCGCCTCGCCCTCCTCGTCCAATACAACGGGCTTTTGACGCTCCAAATTTGCGAGTGCGATTCTTCGAGCTGGGCACCTGACTGGACGCTTTGGCTCGATCGTCGCGATGGTAAGTATCCCCTCTTGTCCTAACATCGCAGATGATTCCAATACGGTTCCCATGTTACGAAAAATCTGTCGAAAAACAGTGAATTTTGTGGAACTTTTCTGTAAGATTTACCGTTAGTTGCCTCGGCCTGTTCGATGAGTTTTGAGGGAGTTGCGTTTTGCAGTGAGCTCTTTTCGCTTTTGGGCTGCCACCTGATTGTTGGGGTCTGCCAAGAGAACCTCCTCTTCAGCCCGGATCTGGGTTGTCAAGAGTTCGATCCGGAGCAGCATCTCAGCGCTTTTAATGACCTCATCAGTGCGCTCTTGCTGAGGGATCGAAGCGTCGATTTCGAGAAGAATTGCTTGGAGATCCTCAGGAAGTTCATCGAATTCGGACGCTTCTTTTAAAGCGAGAACCAGAAGCCGTGCGGTACCCGTTTGCCAGAGTTCTTGCTCCTCAATGAGAGGCTTGATGAGCGGCCTTCGCTCTGGTTCGAGCCAAACAACGAGTAGAATTTGCTCGGCCTTTTGCAGGGAACTTGCTGATCGCTTGATCTTCGGAGCCGCTGGAAGTTCTTCATTTTTGATGCCCTTTTGCGCGGCTCTTCGGTGCTTGTTCACCTCCCTTCTCAGCGCAGCGGCAGCGGATTGAGCGTTGGGAATCGCAGGGTGTTGCCCGGCCAGGCGAAGTATGTGGCGCTCCAGGTCAAGCTCCGTGATAGCTTTGGCGAGGACAAGCGGAATTTGCTCCCAGAATTCGTCACTGAGGATGCCAAGCCGAGACTCAAGAAGGCGAATCTCGAAGTCGAAAGGGCTTTCCGCTTTCGTAACGGCTTCTTGGACTGCTTCCGCTCCTTTTTGCCGCAAGAGAGTGTCTGGGTCTTCGCCCTGGGGCATCAGAGCGATGCGGCATTGCAGACCCACTTCGCCAAGGATTTCCACCGCGCGCATTGCCGCCTTCTCGCCAGCTTTATCGGCGTCGTACAGAATGGTAACTTTGTCACAGAAGCGCTTGAGTAGCTTGGCGTGGTCCTCGGCGAGTGAGGTACCGAGGCTAGCAACTGCTTCTTTGACTCCAGCCCGGTGGCAAGCAATTACGTCAAGGTAGCCCTCGACGAGCACCGCGTGGCGCTCCTTCATCATCCGATCACGGGCTTTGTGGAATCCATAGAGCACGCGGCTCTTTCGATAGAGCGGTGTGTCCGAGGAGTTGATGTACTTCGGCGTTCCGTCGCCCAGAACTCGGCCACCGAAGCCAACGAGATCGCCCCGGTCATCGCGGATTGGGAACATGAGTCGACCGAAGAATTTATCGGTGTATCCATTCTGTTGGTCGCCTTGAACAAGGAACAGGCGCTCAGCCTCAACCAGTTGGTGGCCATCCCTTTTGAGTTGGCTAACAAGTCCCTCGCGAACGGAGGGGGCATAACCCAGTTCCCATTCGTCGATGACAGATTGCGGAATGTCTCGATTATCGCAGTAGGTCTTTGCCGTCGAGGATTTTCCAAGCTCGTTCCGATAAAAGATCAGCGCCGACTGCATGGTCGCAAGCCACCCTTCTCGCTCGGATTTATCTTGAGTTGGACCGGAGTAAGACGTGAGCTTGACACCAGCTTGATCGGCTAGGAGCTGCAACGCCTCGCGGAATTCGAGTCCTTGCGTCTTCATTGTCCATGTGAAGACATCCCCTTTCTCACCACACGAGAAGCAGGTGTACCTGCCAAGGGCGGGGTTGACATAAAAAGACGGGGATTTGTCGTCGTGAAACGGACAAAGCCCCGTGTAGTTCTTGCCAGAACGTTTGAGACGAACGCGCTGAGAAACGAGATCGACGAGGTCGATACGTCGCCTTATCTCATCGCGATCGTCATTCAACTAACCTTACTTCTTGCCTGCAGAGACCACGATTCCGGTGACCACGTGAGGAGTCTTTCCTCCAAGTTGGGTCAATCGGAAGGCGACCCGGCTTCGGGTAAGGAATCGGATAGTGAAGTTGCTACCAGCGAGATCGTAGCCATCGGGCTCGTTCGCTGGAGCGTACTTGTTCATCACGGTTTGGAACGTGTTTCCAAATCCGACGCCTCGCTTGGTAGAGATGTTCTTGTTAACAAGACCGATTGCTTCGATTTGAAGGACTCGGTTGAACTTGTCAATGATGAACGCAAGCTTAGTCCCGTTTTTGGTGTACTGCCAGCGTGTAAAAGTGGTGGACTCAGACGCGGTGTTTCCACCACCAGCAGGAGCTCCGCCAGGAGTGGCTCCCTGCGGAGCTCCAACACCTTCAGCTCCACCTCCAGATGGCGGCCGACCACCACCGGCGACACCAGGACCCTTCGGTGGAAGTCTTGTCCCTTGCCGCACGTCTACAGGCTGCCCAAAGTTTCCTACCGCTGGTTTCCAAAGTGCGCCATCGCCCATTGCGTCGCTCGGGAACAACTCAAAGTTACCGAGACCAGGAGGCAAAATTGAATCTGCTGTGGGCGATGCAGCACCACCTCCGCCGCCTGGACGTCCAGGGGCCCCACCGCCGCCGCCTGAAGGACCGCGAGCTCCACCGAATCCGCCTGGAGGTCCACCTTCGCCACCACCTGTCGCGGCCGCTCCGCCAACGGTAATCGCACTAATGGCTTCAGGATTACCGTAAACTTGGAGCACCTTGAGGCCGCTGTCGTAGAGGTTAATTCCTGCAAGCCCCGTCTCTGCGCCCGTTCCCCGAACTGCATATCGGACTTCGCCGGTTGACTTCTTGGCGGTCTTGCCTTTCGACTTAACTTTGGTTCCGTCGCCAGCCTGAGCTTCCTGCCCACTGCCTAGCAACACGACCGCAAATGCGGCGGAAAGTGCAATAAATTTCGACTGTTTCAAATCTGTTCTGGCCTCCAAACCTAAAAAGACTTCGTGAAGTCCCTGGTTCGGAATTATAGACGATGCTTCCTGGCAATTGGTGACACCTCGGATGAAAATCCCAAAGATTTTGGGATTGGAAAGGTACGCTCATGCGTATTCCCTATTGGAGATATTGAGAAAGACAATGGCAGCAGACCTCGCAATCAACACCGCAGCCGAGTTCCAGGAGAAGGTCCTGAACTCCGACGTTCCCGTCCTCGTGGACTTCTGGGCACCTTGGTGTGGCCCGTGCAAGCAGATCGGCCCGTCGGTTGAAGAACTCGCCACTGAGTACGCAGGAAAGGCAAAGGTCTTCAAAGTTGACGTTGACGTCAATGGTGAAGTCGCCCAGAACTACGGCATCATGAGCATCCCTGCCCTCTTGGTTTTCAAGGGTGGCAAGGTCGTCGACAAACAAGTCGGCGCAGCTCCTAAAGCGGCACTCGCTGGTCTAATCGACAGAGCACTTTGAGCTAGGAAAGGGCTGATCAGTGAGCGGTGAGAATGTTTCTCACCGCTCACTTTTTTTGTGCGTCGGTCGAGCAGATCGGGCAGACCGGATTTCGCTTGACTCCAAGCGTTCGAAAGTTAGACCGGAGCAAATCTGCGGTCAAGAGTTGGCCGCCAATCACTTCACCTAGAATGATTCGGAGCACCTGCGCGGCCTGAGTCGCGCCGACCCAGCCGACTGCCGGTCCGATTACCCCGGCTTCATCACAACTGGGCGGAGCGGGTTCATTGCCAAAAACACACTCCCAGCACGGACCATTCGCACCCGAAGCTAGTACTGATCCCGCCCAGCCAACTGCCCCACCATAAACCCATGGTATCGAGGTCGCAACACTAAATGCGTTGATGATCCTCCTTGGCTCTAGCCGATCTGTTCCATCCAGGATCACAGATGCTGTCGATGCGAAATGACCAATGCTGTTGGCATCCAGAGCCACGTTTGCGGGGAGGACTTCGACGAGCGGATTCATCCTTGAGAGAACTCGGGCAGAAACCATCGCCTTGGACTCGCCAATGTCTTCAACACGGTACAGCAATTGACGACCAAGGTCTGGTTCGTCAACGACTCCGGGGTCCATGATGACGATTCTCCCCACGCCTGCTCGCACCAGCCAGGGCAGCGAAGCACACCCGAGACCACCGACCCCAACGGCCAAAACGGTCGCTTCGGCTAGAAGCTTTTGACCTTTCTCGCCGACTTCTGGCAATTTCATCTGGCGAGAATAGCGACCTTGGTGCACAATACTGATTGTTACCTTTTCTGATCCGAGCGGAGCTACTGACGATGAAAATAGCCTTCTTTGACGAGACAACCACGGGAGTTCGGTCGGAGGGACCGACAGTTCAGTTTGAATTCCCAAAAATCACGGTTCGGACGCTCATCGAGAGCCGAATACAGTCCGAGGTAGATCGCCGGAGCCAGGACATTCCAATTCAAAAGCGGATTGTGAATCCGGTCAAAAAGCCGCTCTCGATCAAGGTCAACTTTGAGACTCAGATCAAGGCGGCTTGCGAGGCATTCGATCGCGGGCAACTCATCGTTCTCCTTCCTGGACGACAGGCGCAGGCTCTCGATGAGACTCTAACATTGGAAGATGGGGATGAGGTGACCTTCCTGCGGCTAGTTCCGTTGATCGGGGGATAAACAAGGTGTTCGACTTAATCAAACAAAAGTTAGTCATCACCGAGTTTCTTGTTGGCTGGAAGCGCAGGATGGATAGCCCTCTACATCGTTGGGAAATCCACGAAGACTATGCAAAAGCGTGTTTAGAACTCTCCCCAGAAATGCAGTCCCGGGTAGCAGAGCACCTGTTGCAGGTTGTCAAAAGTGCAAAGTACAACTCGACAGCAGAGTGCTTCCCTTGGCTGAGAGCAAAACTCGAACCTGAGATTCTTGTCCGATTTTGTGATGCACTTATTGAGAAAGGTAACGTTGGCGATGAGAGCCTTGACACTTTTCGGTCAATCTGGAAGCGGATCTCCCCGAATGAAGCACAGCGGCTCGGAAAGCTGACCCTCCAAAAACTACGAGACACAGGATGGGACATCCATCACCGGAGAATGGTCGCGGCGGCGGAGCAAGCAATTGGTGGGAAACGGGCGGTTATCGAGTCGTGGCAAGAGCCTGTCTTTGCCGAGGAGAGCATTGCCCCTCTCGTACAGCATGCCCTTGCATACTCTGGCGCCACACCGACCAAGAAATGGCTCAAAAGTGCGGGGGCCATCGCCGAAAAGACAAGTTTTCAGCCTTTGCATCAAGCCCTCGATGCAGCCTTGTTGGAAATCTCCCGCCAGCCCAACCAGGTGAACCCCGAGATTGCTGAGCAGATGAGAGGACTGGTGGTGTTTCTCAGTTTCTATCCCTCGCAAGAGTCCGCACAGTTGCTGGGTCGCGCATTACGAGTCTGCTCGGACAAGATTGGCGGGCAAGGGGCCAGATGCGCAAAAGGATTTGGCGGGGCAGTTTGGGCGTTGCAAGAAATGGGGACATTCGATGCACTCGCAGCCCTAAGTCTCGGCAAGGCCAAGGTCAAGACCCAGACGATGGCAAATCAAATCGAATCAGCGCTTGCCCAAGCCGCCGCGGCGCAAAACATCACCATTGCAGAACTCGAAGAGCGAATTGTTCCAGACTTCGGACTCGACGCGAACGGAGTCGCCAAGATCGATTTAGGCGAAGAGCGGGCGGAACTCCGTTTAGACGCCTTGGCAAGAGCCTCCATCCATTGGTTCGGCGCAACCAAAGAACTCTCGGCTCCAAGCCAGGCGATGAAGAGTGGGTTTGCCGACGAGGTTGCCTTTTTCAAGCGGCAGAAGAAGGAATTAGAAGCAACAGTTTCCGCCCAGAAGCGGCGTCTGGATCGCCAGATGATCAGCCAGCGGCGGATACCGCTCGATCAATGGCAAGAGAACTACCTGGAGCATCCTGTGATGCGAGTTCTGACGAACAGGCTCATCTGGGAATTCAAACACGGCGAGCAGCTGACCTTAGGCTTCTCGGACCAGGCTCCATCGGGCGGCAAAGTAACGGTCAAACTATGGCACCCGATTGATTCGACGGAGGAGGAGTCGCAAGATTGGCGCGATGCAGTTATTTCGAGGGAGATTGTTCAACCGTTCAAGCAAGCATTTCGAGAGCTATACGTTCTGACGCCGGCCGAGGAGCGGACGAATACCTACTCCAACCGATTTGCTGCCCAGGTTATCCGTCAGCACCAAGCCGTCACTCTGATGCGGGATCGGGGTTGGAAGGCGACATTGCAAGGATTCTTTGACGGAGGTTGGGGTTACCCGCAGAGGATGCTCGAAGAGTGGCTACTAGTGGCAGAATTCTTCGTTGAAATAGCTGGCGAAGACATGACGGAAGCCGGGATAGCGACCTATATCACGACTGACCAAGTTCGGTTCACTAGGGATAACGAACCGCTGGAGTTGATACGGATTCCCCCCGTGGTCTTCAGTGAGATTTGCCGAGATGTTGATCTGTTTGTAGGAGTATCGAGCATTGGTAACGACCCCGAGTGGACGGATCGGGGAAATCAAGGATTCACTCAGCAGGCGTGGCACAATTCTTCCTTTGGAGACCTCAACCAACTCGCGATCACTCGAAAACAGGTTCTTGAACGGCTGCTGCCGCGTTTGGCAATTGCGAGTGTTGCCCATCTGGAAGATAACTTCTTGATCGTCAGGGGGACTCACCACTCTTACAAAATCCACTTAGGTAGCGGAAACATCTTGATTCAGCCGAACAACCGGTATCTGTGCATCGTGCCAAGCGGCAAAGACTCAACCGCAGGAATCTACCTTCCCTTCGAAGGAGATCGGACGCTGGCGGTGATTCTGAGCAAGGCGACAATGCTGGCTGCGGATAACAAGATCACCGACCAAACGATCTTGCTCCAACTCTAAGCCCAACCTCGCGTAGATCGCAACCGTACATACTTAAAATTACCTATGAGTGAAATTCCTCCGTCGCCATCCGAGTCATCTGTCGGTAACGGAGTCGGGCGGGCGGGGACGATTATGGTGGTTTCGCTCTTACTAAGCCGGGTGCTGGGTCTGGTCCGCGATTCAGTCATCGCGGGGATGTTCGGCCGAAACGCCTTCACTGACGCTTACCGACTTTCATTTCAGATTCCGGATCTGCTTTTCATGCTCGTTAGCGGCGGAGCGCTGAGCTCGGCATTCATTCCGGTATTCAGCGAGTACTGGCACACCAATCGACAGAAGGATGCCTGGAAAGTTTTCAGTGCGGTCCTTACGATCATGTCCGTGATCGTGTTTGCGTTCATCGTCATCAGCGGAATTTTCGCTCTTCCGCTAGCTCATGCGGTAGCCCTAGGCAAGGCCAAGACTGATCCTGAATTGTTGCCGCTCATCGCCCACATGAGCCGGATTTTGCTCCCGGCACAGTTTGCTTTCTTTATTGGTGGCCTGATGATGGGGACGCTGTATGCGCGCAAGGTGTTCTCCATTCCAGGCTTGGGACCGAACATCTACAACATCGGCATCATTTTCGGCGCCGCGGTTCTTGGGCGGTTCATTGAACCAGGCGTCATAGGGATGTGTTATGGAGCAACGGCAGGCGCCATCATCGGCAATCTGATCGTTCCGTTCCTAGTGATTCGGCGGATGGGGATGGAATTCAAACCTTCATTCGACATCCACCACGAGGGAGTTCGGAAGGTGTTCAAGCTCGTGCTGCCAGTGATTCTGGGACTCTCACTGCCGAGCGTTTTCAGCATGATCATGCAGTTCTTCGGAAGTTACTATCCAGAGGGCACAAACTCTACCCTGGACTACGCGAACAAGCTGATGCAGGCACCTTTGGGGATTTTTGGACAGTCGTTAGCGTTGGCGGTTTTTCCAGTTTTGACACAGTTCCGAGCCGAAGACCGGATGGATTTATTCCGGCGGCAGTTGGATTCCACGATGCGGACAGTGATGTACTTAACTGTTCCGGCGAGCGTTCTGATGGCGATGCTCGCACCCCAAATCGTGTCGGCATTTTTCAAGCAAGGCTTGTTCAAAATCGAGGACGTGCCTCCCGTAGCTCTTTGTCTCCGACTCTTCTGCATCGGAATCTGGGCTTGGTGCTTGCACCCGGTGATCATGCGTGCGTTCTACTCCATTCAAGACACGAAGACTCCAGTCGTCATCGGGACCGTAACAACGGGGATTTTCGTTCTCTTGATCCTCGCGTTAAGAGGTCCTATGGGATATCTGGCACTGCCGCTTGCGGGTTCGATTGCGCCAATGCTGATGGTTGTGATGATGGCGATGGTTCTCACTCCACGCATCGGCGGAATCGATATAAAGGGCCTAGCCCAGACGCTCGCGAAGGCGTTTGTCGGCTCACTTTCGGTTGTCGTTGTGGGAGTCATCGTGGCAAATACTTCACTCGGTTCCTTAGACCAAGGGAAGATCCCCACCCTACTGATTACTCTTGGGGCGTTCTTGGTGGCCATGTGGGGTTACTACTTCATCACCAAGGCTCTAGGAATGCCGGAGTCGGCTTATGTTGAGCGAGCAATGGCGAAGATCAATCGTCGGCGGACGGCGAGCGGTGAGCGATAGGCAGTTGCCAAAGCCGCTCTTCACTGCTAACCATTTCGCTGTAAACTACCCGCATGATTACCGGCACCATTGCCGTTTCCATGATCCTTGGCCAGCGTGGTTGGGGTACTGCACTGGACGACCCAAAGTTAAAAGGTGCGATCGTTGGGGCGGTCGTGACAGATACCAACGGCAGGGTGCTGTTTGAGCGCAATGGCACGACCCGGTTAATGCCAGCAAGCAATCAAAAGCTCGTAAGCGCGGCATTTGCGCTCAAGACTTTTGGAGCACAAAAGACCTGGAAGACGCAGATCTGGTTGGATTCAATGGTGGCTTTGGTATCGGCCGAAGGAGATCCTCTGCTGACCCCGGATCGACTCGCGGCAGCTAAGGAACAGTTTGCCAAAAATAGCGTGGTCGCGGTTCAGCTATGGCAGGCTTATCAGAACGAGGTTCCAGATTCCTGGCAGGTCGGCGATCTCCCGAACCGATACGCGCCAATCATTCATGCCTTGACATTCGAAAAGGCTGGGGTTGAGTTGTGGTTTACCGGAAAAGGACCTGTTTTCAAACCGTACACTCCCCGGATCGAAATTGTTGAGAATGACTTCATCAAGCCGAAGTTTGCCTACAATGCGCCCCTGGCACAGCTGTTGGTACGCGAAGCTCCGGCAGATCAGTCAAAGGCAACGGACACCCTAAGCGATCCTGATCCGTCTTCGTCGGTGCTCGACTACCTCGCAGGCGGCACCAGCTATAAACGCGAGAACCTTTCAAAACGCCCAGAAGTCAACCGGGAACCAGACGTCACCCTGGAGAGCCCACCGCTCTCGGAGATTGCCAAGACGTGCTTACAGAAGAGTGATAACTGCCTGGCAGAGCACCTCTTGACCAGCTCAACGAACGGACAAACCAAGAATCTGGGCGACTGGCTAACAAGCATCGGATGGGAAAGGAACTCGTTCAAGGTCGCCGACGGCTCGGGCCTTAGCCGCAAAAACAACGTCACTGCCGCAAACATTGCTAAGCTCCTCAGGTGGAGCTATGACCAACCAACCCGGCAAATCTGGCTGGATTCACTGGCCAGACCGGGCGTTGGCACGCTTGCCAATCGGCTTAAAGGCACTACCTTTTTTGGAAAAACTGGCACACTTGACATGGTGAGTTCGCTCAGTGGTTATGTAAAGTGCAAGGACGGTTCACTTAAGATCGTTTCCGTGATCGTTAACCACTACGGTTGCACCACGGGCGAGACGCAGAGCTGCATTGATAGGTTTATTGAAAATGTTAGGGGATAGCACACAATCGGCATGGAGCTTGCGAATGAGGAACGCTATGACACTGGCGTTCCCGACGAAGAGCGTTTTTCTACTGATGACCATCGGCCTTGTTGACCTTGTTTCAACGGCCGTCTTACACTCCAAAGGGATGATCGTTGAGCTCAACCCGCTGATGCGAGTTTTCATCTTGCAGTCCGAATGGCTGTTTGCTTTCGTGAAAGGTCTCACCATCGGGATCGCCTGGGCGACCCTGGCTTGGTATGCAAAGCAGAACAAGGATTTCGTCAACAAAGCTTGCACCGTTGGTTCAGCAATGTATGTGCTGATCTGGTGCACTTGGTTCTTCGGCGCCGCCTAACGAACTCAACATTGTTGCCGAAAAGGTTGACTCGCAACTTGTAACGTGCCAAAGCGTCACAATATCTGCAAGTGAAACGAACCACATCATTGTGCCTGTTGCTCAGCGCACTCCCACTCTTCGCTTCTGCGGACGTCAAGTACAACGTTCGCGTCAATCCGGCGGCTAAGAATTTGTCCGTCCGGATGCAAATCGACGGAGCGAAGGAGAGCGAGACGGTGCGAATCCCAGCGTGGTGTCCAGGCTTCTACTTTCTTCTCGACTACGAAAAGGCCCTTTTTGATGTGAACGTCGTCAACTTGGCTGGACAAAAATTGGTCACGAAGAAGCTCGACTCTCGCTCAATTCAAATTGCTAATCCAACCAAAGAACCGGTGGTGATCACCTACCGAATCCAGGGTAATGATGCCGGAATGGGCTTCTTCCGAACTCACGTCCGGGCGACGAACGCATTCATTAACGGTCCATCTGCGTTTCTCTATGCAGATGCGCACATGACCGACAAGCACTCTGTGAAATTCAATGTGCCGTCAGGATGGGACATTGGCACAGCGATGGATCACGATGGCCAGGGAAACTATTCGTCGGCTGGTTATGATGAACTGGCGGATCATCCGATTCAACTCGGGCGTTTCGTGCGCCGGTCGTTTAAGGTCGAGGGAATACCGTTCGAAGCGATTTGGGTTGGTGATCCAGCTCCGAGGTGCGATGTTGACGCCGAGACTGAGCGTCTTCGACGCGGAAGCATTCCGGCGATCAAGATGATGAAAACAGTGCCATTCAAGCGGTACCTGTATCTCATTCACCTGGAGGTTGGCGATTTCGGAGGCGGGCTAGAGCATCGGGCTTCAACGACGATTGCCGTAGGAAACTCCCAAACCGTGCACTTGGACGAATTAGCGACCCATGAGTACTATCACTCTTGGAACGTCAAGCAGATTCGCCCCAAAATCCTTGGGCCGTTTGACTACTCGAAGCCTCAGCGGACGGTAAACCTGTGGTTCTCCGAAGGAGTCACAGACTATTACGCAAAGCTCCACGCCTTTCAGGCCGGGCTAACCAGCGAATCTCAGCTCTTGGACGGTTTACGAGACGAAATTCGGACCGTTGAGCGAAGTGAAACCCGCAAGAAGATGACTCTCGAGGAGGTGTGCTTCAATACTTGGGAAGATACCGGCTTCGGTGGATTTGGTGACCTCAGCTTTTACAACATGGGCCTCGTCGCCGGGTTCGTTTTGGACGCGTCGATTCGACAGGAGACCGAAGGCAAAAAGTCACTAGACGACGTCATGCGGATCGCATTTGATCGATACGCATTGCCAAAACCCGGGTTCGAAGAAGGTGCCCTACGGGACTTAGTGGTTGAGGTTGGCGGTGTGAAACTGGGTCCGATTTACGACACATTGATCCGTTCGAAAGGCAAAGATCTTCCCTATTCGCAATTGGAGCATTTGGGACTGAGGCTCACGATCCCGGGCAAAGAGTATCTTGACGCACCATTCGTGGTGAACGAGGCCGGGACAATCATCAAGGTAATTGGCACGGAAACCGCGCTGTTGGATGGAGACAATCTCATCCTCATCGAGCAAGAAGGGACCGACTCTCTGAAAGTGACGGTGAAGCGTGGTGGACAAGAGAAACAGGTTATCGTGAAGGCACGAAAGTTCAAAGCAACTGACATGCGGCTGACTCGAAACATCCTGGCAACCCCAGCACAATTGGCTCGCCGTGCCGAGTGGCTCAAGGGTTCCGGCGGGTAATCTAGGCAAGAAATGAGTGTTTACGTCGGCCTCGACTGCGGGGGATCTTCCAGCCGTGTCTTGGCGATGGACGAAGAAGGAAATGTACTCTTTCAGGGTCAGAGTGGAGCCGCGAATCTTGTTTCGACCCCCGAAGGGCGACTCCGTCGCAATCTGACCAACGCATCAAAAGGGTGCCCGAAGCCAGACTATGTTTGCGGATGCTTCGCCGGGCTCATTAGTCCCCAGACCCGTGAACGCGGGATCGGAATCCTCCAGGACACCTTTGGCGTCCCTGCTGTCTTCCGGGCAGAGCCCGACTATACGGCTGCGCTTTACGCTTCACCGGAAGCCGATGTCTGTGTGATCTCGGGAACGGGTTCTTTAGTCTGCTCGCGCAACAATGGAAAGATCGTCAAGAGCGGAGGTCGCGGGTACATTCTCGGTGACCAGGGTTCGGGCTATTCCTTCGGTAGGGATGCGCTCATGCACTTCTTGCAACATCCGGAGCAATCCACGCGCTACCTAAGAGATCAAATTGAAGATGTTTTCGGCTCTCTTGAGGAATCGGTCTTAGTGACGGGAGTTTACAAAGCACCCTCTCCTGCAACAATCCTCGCTCGGTTGGTCAAGGCGGTCGGGCACGACGCTGCCGAAGGTCAGGAGTACGCGACAAACAGTGTCCAGAAGCACATGGGTGACCTTGCCAAGCTCGTTTCAAGCCATGTCAAAACGCATCAATCAGAGTCGAAACAACTTTCGATTTCCCTCGCGGGCGGAGTTTGGAAGGCTTCTGCCCAGTTCAAAGATGCGTTCTTGAATCACCTCAAAGAGGAACTCCCACAGATCGAATGGGAGCTACACCGACTTCTTCGTCCTCCGCTCTACGGCGCTGTAGAGCTAGCAAAAGAACTAAATCATGGGAACTGAATCTCGAAACCCCCGGTCGTACGGCCTTGACAAAATGAATGCGCGCGAAGTCGTGCGCTTGATGAACGAAGAAGAACACACCGTTTTTCGAGTTATGACCTCTGCTGAGGAGGCAATTGCCGTCGCCATTGAGCACGCGGCGAAGGCTTTTAGAGAGGGCGGGCGTATCTTCTATATCGGCTCCGGGACGAGTGGTCGGATTGCCACTGCAGATGCTGCCGAGATGCCACCAACATTCGGGATCGATCCCGAACATTTTGTTGCCGTTGTGTCAGGAGGTGCTGTCGCAACAAGTCAAGCAGTAGAGGATGCCGAGGACGACCCTGCCGCCTCGATCCAAGCCCTCAACCTCATGGGATTGAACCCAAAAGATATTGTAATTGGCATCGCTGCTAGCGGTACGACGCCATTCGTTCTAAGCGCGATCAAGCATGCTCGCCAGAAAGGCGTCTGGACGTGTGGAATTGCCAACAATAAAAGCACACCCGTTTTGGCAGAAGCGGAGCACGCGATTCTCCTCGACACCGGTCCAGAAATCTTGACTGGCTCAACGCGCCTGAAGGCGGGAACCGCGCAGAAAATGTGCCTCAACCGTATCTCCACGGGCGCAATGGTTCTCAACGCAAAGGTCATCGAGAACTTGATGGTCGATGTAAAGGCGAAGAATATCAAACTCCGTGACCGGTGTGTTAGAATCGTTTGCGAACTCTCGACGGCGACTCGTGATGAGGCCGAAGAAGCTCTCGAAGCAAGCGATTGGAGCATCCGTCACGCACTCGATCGCCTCCGACCTTAAGGTCTGACAGGTACCCTAGAACGATCATGCACGACGTTGTGATTGTTTCGGTTGCTCGCACTCCAGTTGCCTCTTTTCAGGGAGCGTTATCAGACTTCTCTGCTCCAAAGCTCGGAGCATTGGCAATCGCAGGAGCCCTGTCCCGAGCCGGCCTGACCGGTGCAGACGTTGACGAAATTATCATGGGCAACGTGCTCTCCGGAGGCCTTGGACAAGCGCCGGCGCGCCAGGCGGCAATCTACGGCGGACTGCCCGATTCAGTTCCCTGTCTGACCATCAACAAAGTTTGTGGCTCAGGAATGAAGGCGGTAATGTTGGCCGCGCAATCAATCGCACTTGGCGATTCTTCGGTGGTTGTTGCCGGCGGAATGGAGTCCATGACCAATGCCCCATACGTGCTGGACAAGGCGAGGGCAGGTTACCGAATGGGCAACGGCGTACTCGTCGATACGATGATCAATGACGGCCTTTGGGATCCTTACAACAACTGCCACATGGGTAACTGCGGCGACTCCACAGCTGCCGAGCTTGGCTACTCACGAGAGCGGCTGGATGAGTTTGCCGCCGAGTCCTTCGCCCGTGCAAAAGCTGCGCAGGCAGCTGGTCGATTTGACGACGAGATTGTTCCTGTCTCAATTCCTCAGCGTAAGGGCGATCCGCTGGTTTTTGAGAAAGATGAGCAGCCTGCTAAGGGTGGGGACTTGGCGAAGCTGGCCACGCTGCGGCCCGCCTTCAGCAAAGACGGAGTGACCACGGCTGGCAATGCCAGCTCAATCAACGACGGAGCGGCGGCACTGGTTATGATGTCCGCCGAGGAGGCATCCAAACGAGGCCTTAAGCCCCTCGGACGAATCGCAGGATACGCAACTCACGCTCAGGAGCCGACGAAGTTCACCACCGCGCCAGCGGCGGCAATTGAGAAACTAATCTCCAAGGCAGGAATAGCCTTGGCCGATGTCGATGTGTTTGAGATTAACGAAGCCTTCGCAGTGGTCGCACTAGGCTGCGCCGAGAAAGTCGGGATTCCGCTGGACAAGTTGAACGTCAACGGCGGAGCCGTTGCTCTTGGTCACCCAATCGGAATGACGGGCGCTCGGCTCGTCATGACTTCCCTCCTTGAGCTTCGCCGTCGAGGTGGCAAGTACGCCATTTCCACGCCTTGCATCGGCGGTGGAGAGGCAACCGCGGTGCTCGTCGAAGCACTCTAACACAAAAACGGGTGAGGTTGTTCTCGTCAAGAACAACCTCACCCCGTGTTGATTAAACGGCCGCGCTGGTGCGCTGGATGACGCTCTCAATAAACGCCGCATTGTTCGGCGTTCGCTTGATGAGCTTGATGAACTGCTCGGTAGCTTCCATCGAGTTCTGCTCTTTGGCCATGAGCCGGCGAAGCTGAACAACACCTTGGTAGATGTTCGGATTGAACAGAAGTTGCTCTTGTCTTGTAGAAGATCTTCGAACGTCAATCGCCGGCCAGATGCGTCGCTCGGAAAGCTCGCGGTCGAGAATGATTTCGCTGTTGCCAGTTCCCTTCAGTTCCTCGAAGATCGACTCGTCCATCTTGGATCCGGTATCCACCAGAACCGAAGCGATGATCGTCAGCGAACCACCTTCTTCGATGTTCCTCGCCGCGCCGAAGAATCGGCGAGGGCGATACAACGCGGATGGGTCGAGACCACCGGTGAGCGTTCGACCGGACGGGTTAATCGTCAAGTTTGAAGCCCGAGAAAGTCGAGTCAATGAGTCGAGCATAATCACGACGTCGCGACCGCTCTCCACAAGGCGCTTGGCTTGCTCCATACAAAGCTCGGCAACCCGCATATGGTTCTCAGCAGGTTCGTCGAAGGTGGACGAAATGACCTGACCGCGAACGGATCGGCGCATATCGGTGACCTCTTCGGGTCGCTCGTCGACAAGAAGCACCATCAAAAAGACTTCAGGGTGATTTGCCGCGACTGCGTTCGCAATCGACTTCATCATCGTCGTCTTTCCAGCCTTCGGCGGCGAAACAATCAGGGCACGTTGACCTTTTCCGATCGGAGAGATCAAGTCAACAATCCGGGTCGGAATGTTGTCTGGGCTGGTTTCCATGACGAGCCTTTCGTCAGGAAACAGCGGGGTCAGCTCATCAAAGTTCTTTCGCGGCTTGGCGGTAAAGGTTGTGATGCCTTGGTTGTTCACCGACTCAACTCGGAAAAGTCCCCGATATCGCTCGCCTTCTTTCTGCGGCTTGCAAAGACCGAACAGAATGTCGCCCGCTCGAAGACCCATTTTCTTGATCAGAGTCTGACCAACGTAGGTGTCTTCAGGAGATGGCTGATAGGTGTCCTTGCGAAGGAAACCCCATCCGTCGTTCATGATCTCAAGAATGCCTTTCGCGTAAATGGCATCCTTTTCGGCATTGACCTTTACGAGGAGCGCTTCGATGACCTCGTACTTGAGGAGGTCAGCAGAAATCTTGTGTTTTTTGGCGAGCTTCAGAAGCTCAGCCGGAGGCATGTCATCGTAATGGCTAAAATCTGTTTCCGGTAACAGTTCCGGATCGATCTGCGTGTCGCCCTTTGGTAGCCCTTCGGTCGATTGGCGTGGACCTCGACGGCGTCGGTTATTGTTGTTATTGTTTCCGCCAGCGGCACCTGCGCCTTGGCGTTGTCGGAATGTAGGGTTCATAGACGTATATCAGTCCGTTGAGTGGGATAGGGGGGATTCACGAAGACCTTAGTCTTGGTGATAGACAGCGATGTAAGGCAAGTTGCGATACCGCTCGTCGTAATCTAGTCCATATCCTACCACAAATTTATCAGGAATCTCGAAGCCGAGAAATTCTGCGTTGACATCGACAATCCGCGCATCCGGCTTGCTCAGCAAAGTGCAAATCTGCAGCGACTTCGGCCGCCTTACAGCAAGGAGTTCCCGAAGGTGCGCCAATGTACGACCCGTATCAAGAATGTCTTCAACGATAACCACGTCACGACCCTCAATAGAACTGTCCAGATCTTTCTTGATCTGCACGATTCCCGAACTTGCCATTTCTCCATGCCAGCTACTCACTTGCATGAATTCGAGTTGGCATTCGCAATCTAAAGCCCAGAGAGCTCGGCTAAGGTCAGAGAGGAAGTGAACGGAGCCTTTGAGGATGCCTAGAAGAATGATCGGCTGGTCAGCAGCAGTTACGGAAGCGACTATTTCTGCGGCCATCTCCTTGGTACGGCGAGCAACCTCGGCTTCGGAGATCAGGACCTCAAGACTCACCCTGTTAATTTACCCGGGAACTCGCGGGTTCAAACAGGGTACTAATAAGGGCATGGGATGCTTAATACCGGCGATGATCGCTGCACAGACGTGGGCGTCCTATGGGAAATTTCCGCCTCCCGTCGCCCCCTACACCAACGCTCCTTTGCCCACAGGGATGGCAGAACTGAAGATCATTTTTCCAGTCGTCGGTCAAGTCGATTGGCGCGACAACTATAACGAAGGGCGCGGTTCATTCCGGCATACAGGTGTAGACATACGGGCTAGGAAGATGACCCCCGTTGTTGCTCCGTTCGACGGAGTTTTTGGCAAGAAGGTCAACTCGTTTTGGGTGTACGGCGACAACGGCTGGAAGTGTCTCGGAACTCATTTGAATAACGATTCTCCTGGAACAAATGACAACCAATCAGACCCTGATTACATGTTCTCTCCGGTTCTTAGACATGGCGATCGGGTGAAGGCTGGGCAGTTAGTCGGCTATGTTGGGGATTCGGGGAAAGCAACCGGACCTCATCTGCACTTCGAACTGTACTCAGGGGAGGGGCTGCGAAACCCGACGAAAGCGCTCCAAGGCGGAAGGAAGCTGATCACTCCGCTCTCGGAGATCCCTCGCCAAGAGGACAAGCCTGATGCCAAGCAGGAGCGATTCGAAGTTTGCAAGCGGAATTGGGTTGCCGAAACTGGAGCATTCTACGGCGTTCTGCACGCGAAGCAGTTTGATACCGGCAGAGTGCTGATCAATACCGTTCCCCGATTTGTAACATTCAAATTCTCCAAGGAACTGATCAACTTAACGGATCCCGCGGCTTGGCCAAATGACCGTTCGGCTTCGATTTATTTCGCCCGCGAAGGTGAGGAAGTTCGGATCGTCAAAGTCGTGCCTCCGGCCGACTAGTTTCTTATCCAGGAATTCCAAATCAACCCGATAAAAGGTTAATGGTCAAGTCATGGTCCGAGGGTTCAGCGCCTCCCAATTTTAAGGTGATTCATGTCAATCCAGAATACGAGTGCTACATAGATCACTCGACAACCATAATAGGAAAGATTGAACTTGGACGATTTACCTATATCTCGAACAACGGTTTTCTATTCGGAAGGTCTCAGATTCGAATAGGCTCATTCTGCTCTATCGGACCACATTTTCACTGCGCGACTCACGAGCAACACCCAATGCAGTTCGCAGCAAGCTACCCAATGTCTCAGGCTATTGGAGTTCCGCTCACTAGAGGAGACGCAAAGGGACTAGATCCAGTTGGCAATGTTATCGACGATTATCCAGTTACCATCGGAAACGATGTTTGGATAGGCGAGCAGGTGACCCTCTCCGCTGGAATAACGATCGGCGACGGGTGTGTTATCGGAACAAAATCCCTCGTCACCAAGGACGGCATCCCCTACGGAATCTACGGCGGAACTCCAGCAAAGCTCATCCGAATGCGGTTTCCTGACCAAATCGTCGAGCAACTCCTGGCCCTAAAGTGGTGGGAGTGGTCACTTGCAAAACTTAGAGCAAATGCGCACTTCTTTGAGATTGACCTGACACAGTTTGAAGGAACATTAACCGACGAGATTCAGGAAGCACCCAAAGCTGCCTGAGCCTTGACTTTCACTTAAATCAAAGTGATAATGGATCGATGCAATACTTTGTGACGGGTACCGACGGGAACGAATATGGACCTGTTGATCTGTCCACTTTGCAAGAATGGGTCAAGGATAATCGGGTTGTTCCTTCTTCGAAGATCCGCAATGTATCGAACGGTATGGTGTTGCAGGCGAGCACGATGCCAGAGGTCTCTCATCTGTTCCCTCCTGCTCCAGTTCCTTCGCTAGGAGCCGTCGCCCCGATGGCCGGATACGAGAACCGACCCAGTTACGCACAGCAAGATATGACCGCGCAGATGATGCGCAACTACAGCGACCAGGGACTGAAGCCTTTCTGGATCACCATTGGTCTCTCAGTTGCCACTTTGGTGGTCGGGGTCACCATCGGGTTTCTCGCAATACTTCTCGGGTCCTATGCAATCCAGATGGGCTGGAAGGCAAAGGAAGAGTCCCAGCAGGGTGGACTTGCGGCCTTCATCATTGCCATCGTGTGCACCGTGATCGCGCTTGTAGTTCGATTCGTTGTGGGCCCAATCTTCCGTTAAGAAAACATGGCCTATGTCTTAGTTGGAAAGGATGGAAATGAGTACGGGCCAGTCGAGCTCGAAACTCTCATCACGTGGGCATCCGAGGGACGCGTAACACCTCGCGCAACCGTCAGAATCACTCCTGGCGGTGAGACCGTACTTGCCCATTCCATTCCCGAACTCGGGCTAGTGGATCAGCCTCCGAAAACAGTTGAACCTCCCGTAACAGAGTACGCCGAGTACCCGCGGGTCACAGAAGTTCCCCTCCAAAAACCTTCCAAGGCGGGTCTCGTTTCGATCACGTTTTGGAGCGTCCTCTCGGTGTCTCTGATCCTCTTCACTGATGGCTACGGGTACATCATGGCGTTCCTCGGCGTCATCGACATGTACCAAGCCTGGCGACGAAAAGATCCGTACCTCGTTGGAATTCTAACGATTGGCGGGATCGCTATGGTCGTGGCAATTGCCGGCTTACTACTTCGATAACTAAGGCGCGAGGCGTTCAATTCTCCAGCCATCGTCAGCCCTTTTATAGCGGAACCTATCATGGAGACGCGATGGACGACCTTGCCAGAACTCAAAGGTGTGGGGCACCAGACGGTAGCCGCCCCAGTGATCTGGTCGCTCCGTTCCCGCGGCCTCAACCCTTGCCTCCAGTTCGTCGCGATTTGCCACAACTTGGCTTTGCGGACTCGCCGCACTTGCTTGGCGGCTGCCCGGTGGCCGTGAATCAAAATACGCCTGCGATTCTTCCGAAGTGACCTGCTCCACATCACCTTCAACACGCAACTGCCTTTCTAGGCTGCCCCACCAAAAGGTCATGGCAGCATGCCGGTTCAAAGTGAGCTCACCACCTTTGCGGGAAAGGTAGTTGGTGTAAAAAAGCAGACCCTGGTCGATGCCCCGCAGGAGCAACATGCGACCACTCGGCTTTCCGTCCGAAGTGCTGGTGGAAAGACAGAACGCCTCAGGCTCAATGACGCCCTGCCGACGAGCAGTTTCGAGCCATTCTCGGAACAGCTGGAATGGGTCCGGCTGCAAGTCTTCTTCGCGTAACTCTCCCTTGGTGTAATCGCTTCGGTCCATGTGATATCTCCTGGTTCCTTAGTATCCTTATACGGTGCCAGAGCTGCCAGAAGTTGAAACCGTTCGCCGTATCTTTGATCGTGTTCTGACCGGGCAACGGATCGTTGACGCTGAGATTGCCGAGGACTCCATCGTGCTGAAAAAAACTCCGGCGGAAGTTGTTCGGGAGGCAATCGTTGGAAAAACGGTTACTGGAACGGGACGGATCGGCAAATACTTCTGGTTGGAACTGGATACCAAACCCTGGCTCTTTGGGCATCTCGGGATGGCAGGATGGGTCCGAGAAATTGGAGCCTCGACGATCCGACTCCGCGAGCATGGACAGGCTCCTATGGAAGATGCCGATGGACGTCCTAAGTTCCTAAAAATGCTCCTGACCGCCGAAGACGGCGGCCAAGTTGTGATGACTGACGGTCGTCGGCTAGCGCGAATATGGCTTTGCTCGTCTCCGTCAGATGATGCGGCAATCTCAAAGTTAGGGCCAGATTGCTATGCCTCCCTTCCCTCTCCTGCTACTATTTTTGAATCCGTCGCACGTCGCTCCGCACCCATCAAGGCTCTGCTCTTGGATCAATCGCTGTTCTGCGGTGTCGGCAACTGGATCGCAGATGAAGTGTTGTATCTAGCGGGCATTCGTCCTTCCCGGCACGGAAAGACTTTAACCATCGAGGACTGTACGCGGCTTCACGCCGCCCTCCAAGACGTCATCTCGCACGCCGTCGAAGTCGGTGCGGACAAAGATAAGTTCCCCTCCACTTGGCTCTTCCACTACCGTTGGGGCGGTGCAAAAGGGGATGAAGTGATCGACGGACAGTCAATCATCCGCGAGCAGATCGGCGGACGAACGACTGCCTGGGTTCCTACCCGGCAGGATTAGCCCTTTGGGAGTGCGCTCGCGCACTCCCAAAGACGCTTTAAACCAAATGAATGGGGAATCGCTTGGTGAGTTCGATCGTCTTCGCTCGAACCGCTTTGAGTCCGTCCTCATTGTCGTGAACCCTTAACGTCTGTGCGATGAGCGCAGCGATCTCCGACATCTCCCCTTCTTTCATTCCTCGGGTTGTAACCGCAGGAGTGCCGAGACGAATTCCGCTCGTTACAAATGGCTTTTCAGGATCGAAAGGAATTGAGTTCTTATTCGTTGTAATCGCCGCCTCATCAAGTGCAATTTGGGCGATCTTTCCGGTGACTCCATAAGGTCGCAGGTCAATCAACATCAGGTGCGAATCAGTTCCTCCCGAGACAACTCGAAAACCCTCATTCTCCATCGCCTTCGCCAGGGCTTTGGCGTTGAGAGCTATCTGCTTCTGGTACTCCTTGAACGAAGGTTGCAGAGCTTCTCCAAAAGCAATCGCCTTGGCGGCGATGACGTGCATCAGCGGACCACCCTGAATTCCTGGGAAGACCGACTTGTCAATCTCCTTTGCATACTGCTCCTTACAGAGGATCATTCCGCCCCTTGGACCCCGGATTGACTTGTGGGTCGTGGAGGTAACAAAGTCACAATGCGGGACTGGGGAATCGTAAATGCCACCTGCGATCAGTCCCGAATAGTGAGACATATCGCACATGTGAAGCGCGCCTACTTCGTCGGCGATCTCTCGGATTTTGGCAAAGTCGAACTGGCGAGAATACGCCGTCGCTCCACTGACGATCATTTTCGGCTTGGTTTCAAGAGCCGACTTGCGGAACGCGTCGTAGTCGATGACCTCGCTACCTTCGGCAACGCCGTAAGGAACGATGTTATAGAACATGCCACTGAAGTTCACATGGGAACCGTGGGTGAGGTGTCCGCCATGAGCGAGGTTCATTGCCATCAAGGTGTCGCCGGGCTTTAGGAAGGCGAAATAGACCGCCATGTTCGCTTGTGCTCCGCTGTGCGGCTGAACGTTCGCATGCTCCGCACCATAAAGCTCCTTCACACGGTCGATCGCGAGCTGCTCAATCTCATCGACAACCTCGCACCCACCGTAGTATCGCTTGCCTGGGTAACCCTCGGCGTACTTGTCGGTCAGGACGGAGCTCATTGCCTCACGAACCGCCAAAGACGCAATATTCTCCGAAGCAATCAGCTCAATGTTTTCCTCTTGGCGTAGTTCCTCCCTTTGGATCAGGCCATAGATCGTGGGATCGGCTTGCTCAAGAGGAATGCGGTGAGGATGCTGAGGCATGCCTCTATTATGACGGCTAGCGACCGTCTGCAACCAGATTCACGGCGATAGGATTGACGTCTACATAAACCGGATTTGGCAGGTTTTTCATCATATCGGCGCACGATTCGAACTCGTAGCCTTGAGCCCGAACAGCGTCGATCATGGGACCAAGCGCTTCGGCAGTGATTGGGTTGTCGTGAAGCAGGATAATCATGCCAGGCTTCAGCTGCTTGGTCACGTAATCAATAATGCGCTTTGGAGTTGTTTTGGGCAACTTCCGAAGCTCTGGGGTGAGTTCATAGTCTGGGACAGTGCCCACAAAGTCTTTCGCTCCGATCCCCCAGTGCACCATCACTTCGCCCTTCTGCTTCAAAACATCAATGACCGTATTCGAGAAGCGCATCCCCGGCGGGCGGAACAGGGTCATCTTCTTGCCGATTGCGTTTTGAACCGCGACGTCACAGGCATGAATCTGGTCAAAAACCTTTTCGCGACTCAGCTTGTCGAGCCTCACATGATCGTAAGTGTGGTTGCAGATCTCGTGCTTGTCGGCATCAATCATGCGGACAAGGTCGGGGTTTCCATCCACCTGTTTACCCACCAAGAAGAACGATGCCGTGACATTCTTGTCCTTAAGAGTCTTGAGCAGCTTTTGGCATGACAGTGGGTAAGGACCATCATCAATCGTGAGTGCAACCGTCTTTCGCTCTCGATTTCCACGGTAGAAAATACGGCGATCGGGATTGAAATAATCCTTACCGGCAAAACGATCCGCCCAGTAGACCGGCGACACCGCGCTCGAAAGAGCTACGCCCTCATCGCGTCGAACTCGAAATGCGTTCAAAACGAAACCAGCCACAACAAGTCCGAAGACCGTTGCGGCTGTAATGTAGATTCCCTTTCTCTGCATCTGGCGCATGAGCAGGTGGGACTCCGTTGTTTACTTCTTGGGCGCGTTGCCGTATCGTCGCATAAACTTCTCAACGCGACCTGCGGTATCGACCAGCTTCTTCTGACCCGTATAGAATGGGTGGCTAAAAGCGCTGATTTCGCAGTTGATAACGTAGTGATCGACACCGTTTACCGAACGTACGTTGGCGGTTTTGGTGGTCGATGTTCCGATCCACTCATGCTCGCCGTCTACAAAAAGAACCGGATAGAGTGTTGGGTGAATTCCTTCCTTCATGATAACCTCGAATCTCCTATGATACCTTAATTCAAAAACAGTGTGGTTTACCCCGCAGGTTCCCGAAACTATTACTGTGGTGCTACGAGCACCTGTCAAGATTGCCGATGAACTCGTTGCAAGCAACCCCGCTCCCGCCAACTGCGGCCATGCTGTTGATTCAGCATGAGCATCATGACGCGCGGACTTTGCTCACAGTTCTCGCCTCAGACGTGATCGTCACCAAAACAACGCGCACAATCTGTGAGTTCCTCGGATTCGAAAGCAACATGCCTCTGATCATTCAGCGGGCGGGACCAGCGGCTTTAGCTCAACTGGCTATTGCGGCTGACCTTTGGATCTCTGGATCTCGAGTGAGAAGCGCTGTCGTCAGCGGATCCCAAATGTCACTCGGATGTCTTGTCATCGGTTGCTTAGCTCCCATGGCGCTGGAGCAAGATTTAACTCTGACCGACGCCGAACTTCAAATTAGGGCTGCGTCTTTCGCAATGTTCTCTTCCCTTTCGATCGCACTCGTCGCAAGACAGTTCCCGGAAGAGTTTGACGCGGCGGCGTCAGTTGCTCGAATGCGCCAGATCCCAATCGCCAATGCATTCCAAACGGTTAACGGAGAGTCGATTCATTCGGCCGCCGGACGCCTAGCCTCAGCTTGGAACCTGACCCGCGAACTTACTATCGCCTTGCGAGGTCCTCAAGACTTTGACCTTGACGACAAGGAGCGGCTCATTATCGGTGCGACTGAAGTTGCAACCATGGCCGCGCAGAGCGCGGGTGTGAGCGTCGAGCCTTGGCCGTATCTGATGCCCTCAGAAAGCATCGAGCAAATCGCCCTCATCCAAGCAATGGGCATGCGCGCAAAGCGTGTCGCTCTCCGCCTCACCGAGGAGCTGGAACAGCTCCGCGGCGCGGCGTAAGTTGAATGATTAGTCACGAGCCCAGAACATTGGGCCAGCAGATTCCTGTATGACCGACTGCTTCAGCACATCGAGAGCCTTTCGGAGTCCTTCCATCGGCGACATGAGACCATCTTCATGCTCAATTGAAAGCACATAGTCGTAGCCACCCATTCGAAGTTCGGAGCAGAACTGCTTCCACCATTCGACGCCGTGGCCGTAGCCAACCGAGCGGAAAACCCAGCTTCGACCATTGATGTCTCCGTAGGACTTGGCGTCCAAGTTGCCGTTCAAAGCGGAAGTGTAGTCATTGATCTTCGTGTCCTTCGCGTGGACGTGATACAGCGCGCCCTCTTGTGCAAGCTGCCGAACCGCCGCGATGGGGTCAATTCCCTGCCACCAAAGGTGGCTAGGGTCGAAGTTTGCCCCAATCCACTCGCCGTCTGCACCGATACCGTTTCGAAGCTTCAGAAGCGTGTCATTTGAGTAGCAAACGAATCCGGGGTGCATTTCGATTGCAAACTTAACGTTGTGCTGCTTCAGAAAAGCGGCTTGTTCTTTCCAGTAAGGGAAAACGACATCGTTCCACTGGTACTCCAAAATGTCGCGGAACTCATCTGGCCAAGCGCAGGTGACCCAGTTGGGGTTCTTCGCTCCGGCAGCGTCTCCTGGGCAGCCGCTGAACCCGTTGACGACAGGAACTCCAAGCATGGAGGCAAGTTTCACACCGTTGACAAAAGCGTTATGATGATCTTCAGCAATGCTCTTCACCGGGTGAAGCGCGTTACCGTGGCAGCTCAGTGCAGAGAGCATCAGACCACGGCTCTCGATCTTCTTGAGAAGTGCATCGCGATCGGCTTTGCTCTCGAGAAGCTTCGCAACATCGAGGTGACCGGAACCGGGATAGGCTCCACAACCGATTTCGACGGCCTGGATGCCCTCGGCAAGGCAGGTGTCAAGAGCTTCGTCGAGTGGCTTGTCGCCAAACAGCGCGATAAACAGACCTATTTTCATCTTCGCCCGTGAGTTTATTCCCTTTCGGGCGAAGATTGGCGGTTTGGATTAGAGGGTTTGCAAAACTTCGATGATTGCTGCGAAGTTAGGCAGGTCGCCAGGCGTAGGAGTCTCTTCTGAATACCGGATGATCCCCGCCTTGTCGATTACAAAAGCGGCCCGCTTGGAAGCCGGGCCAAGACCGGCGAGGTCAGGAAGAACCTTCCGGCACGGGGAATCAAAACCAAAAACGCCACTCAATTGAGTGGCGTTTTTGATATCTCTGATGAGACTTACTTGTTTCGGCGTCGTCGAGCAAGCCCAAGAAGACCGAGTCCAAGAGCAGCCATCGATGCAGGCTCAGGAACGACAGCGTAGCGCCCCTTTGCAGGTTCCAGGATGAACTGGGTTGTGTTCCAGGTTGCATTGGAAGTGAACGAGATGTTGCCGCCTTCACTAAATCCAGGTCCAATGTTCGTATTGCCCCAGGTTCCCTCCTCTCGGAACTTGAAATCGATCGTTGTGTTTGGAGCCAAGAACGTGTTTGGCAGTTCTGCAGTTGCGTAACGACCGTTACCAAGGTAGGTCATCGAAATCGGTGTGCTGAAACCGTTAAAGGAGCCCATGACTTCGAAATTCTTCGAATACTGGTTGTCCATTTCGAAACCGAGTCGGTGCCCTGTTGCCGGCATCCAACCCTCAGCAAGGTCTGTATTGTCCGTCGCATCTGGATCCAGAACAACTTTCATAGAAGTTGCGGTTGCGTTGACCCTGGAGTTATTACCGTAACCTCCGGACCAGCCGGCACCGTTGAAAGTCTTGAACTCATAGTTCTGTCCAATGGTTAGTCCAGTGAACGTAGCCTCATAAAAACCGGTTGAACCATTAAAAGCCATCGCGATGGATGAGCCAAGTCCGGGTTCACTCCAACCTACAGGAGCCCCTGTCAAGTAATAAGTCTGCGCCGTACCGACTGCAGCCGTCAGGACGAAAAGTCCGCCAATTAAAAATCGCTTCATTGCCAATTCACCGTTGAAAGAATCCGAGAATACGAATTCACAAACGGATTATAACACAACTCTAACAAAACGCTCAAAGTTTCTGCTGGTAATTTTTACAGTTTTCTAAATCACCCTCTTGACAAGAACATGTAGACATCTGTGTAGTTCGCATCGTTATGAACGTCATCGACTTCATCATTCAGGACACTGAACGAAATTTCGCCAACTTCTTCGAAAACTGCCGCAAGGTTCCCGCCGATAAAATGGACTGGAAGCCACTCGACACTGGTCGCTCGACCCTCGACCAAGCTCAGGAAGTCGCACTCTGCCCACTCTGGGTGCCCGGACTTCTGGCTGCGAGAGGATTTGATCCATCCATCTTTGGCGGTTTCGAAGAAGCCAAAGCGACTCTCACCGATCTCGCTGCTTGCGAGGCAGCCGCTAACGAGAACATGAAGAAATTCAGCGAAGCCGTGAGAGCATTCCCAGAAGCTGAATTCCAAACCGAAGTCGAGTTCCCCTGGGGCAAATACACCTTCCTCCAGACGATGACCTTCGCGGGTTGGAACGCAACCTATCACATGGGTCAGGTCAGCTACATCCAAACCCTGTACGGCGATCAGTCAATGTGAATCAGGCTCGGCACTGACGGGTCAGCTTCTGATTTATCCAATGGAACGTGATCAGAAGCGCTCCGCCTAGAACCGAGAACACCCATCCTGGCTCATTTTTATGGGCCAGGAAAATCATCGCAATTCCACAAAGAAACAGGACGGGTGGATGCCACGAATGGTGTAGCCGGTAGCCCCTGACAACTGCCCAAAGTCCGAGAGCAACCGTGGAACCGATAAAAAGGAATTCGAGAATCGGGTTTCCCACAAAGCCTAATCCCGCCGAGGAAAGAACGCCAAGAGCCAAACCCGTGAGGGCGCAGTGAACAGCGCAAGCAAAGCTTGCGACGGAACCAAGTTGATCAACATTGGGCCGATTCACACACAGATTATACCCTAAGGGGGTAACCGGTTGGGAGGATATTGGCGCGCTCGAGAGGACTCGAACCTCCGACCTCCGGCTCCGCAAGCCGATGCTCTATCCACTGAGCTACGAGCGCGTTAGGAAAGAGATAATACCTCAATCACTACGCGGCGAGGTCGTTGCCGTTGTGCGCCAAGAGGACGAGATCTTCAAGTGGCAACGGCTTGCTGAAGAAGTATCCCTGGCTGAATTCCACCTGTTTTGCGGCAAGGAACTCATACTGCGGTTCGGTCTCAATGCCCTCGGCAACGATCTGAAGATTGAGCGCCCGGGCGAGACGAATGATGGTTCCAATCACCTCTTCTTGCTTCTTATCTACTGCAATTCCATCGACAAACCTCTTGTCAATCTTCAGAATATCAAAAGGAAGGCTCGCCAGCGTAGCCAGCGACGAGTAACCGGTTCCAAAGTCATCAATCGCCAGGCTGAAGCCACGGTCCTGAAGCTGAACGAGCATCGCTAGACATTCACCGGCATCGTGCATGATCGAGGATTCAGTCACCTCAATAATGAGGTTCTTCGTGGTGATCCCCCATCGATCAACCGCTGCACTGAACGCATGGAGTGTTGTTGTGTTCTTCAACTGACGCAGAGAAAGATTCATGCTAATCGCAAAACTCTCGTCGCGGGTCAGCTCAATGACCTTCTTGATCGCCTTTGCGGTCTCGTCAAGAACATAGTTGCCAAGGTCGTTGATAATGTCTGATTCTTCCGCAATGGGGATAAACGTCGCCGGAGAAACCTGCCCAAAGCGGCTCGAATTCCACCTGAGAAGCGCCTCAGCTTTCACCAGGCGTTTCGTTCGGTTGCAGTAGATCGGCTGGAAGACAAGGTGAAACTCGCCATCGGTTAAAGCCTGCCTCATGGCAGTTTCCAGTTCGACCCGCATTTTGGCCCGGAAGCTCATCTCTGGCTTGTAGATCACCGGGTAGATCGACTGATTTTTCCGAGCATTCTCCAACGCAAGGTTGGCTTTTCGCAATATTCCTGTCGCGGTCTCACCATCCTCGGCTTGGACGTAGCCGATTCGGCACATTTTCGCAATCTCGACTCCGTCAATGTGGATTGCCTTTTGGCAGAGTTCGTCAATCTTGCCGACAATCCAAGACATCGCGTGAGTGTCGGGAACGATAACCACAAAGTCATCTCCTGCAAGCCGACCCACAATCCCAGCCGATGCGACTCCTTCGGATAACGTCGCACCAAATGCTTTCAAGAGCTTGTCTCCTATCTCAGCACCCCACGACTCGTTAATGTTGCGGAAGTTGCTGATCTCTATCCCGACGACGCCCATCCGGGGGGACTCACTGAGGAAGAACGAGATCACTTCATGGATCTTCGTGCGATTGATGAGACCTGTAACCGTATCAAAAAATGCCAGCTGTCGGACTTCTTCGCCTCGCGCTCTCGTTTCAGAGATATCGCTGACAAAACCCTCGAGTGAAATCGTGCCGTCAGGATTATAGGCAAGCATGAGTTGCTCAGAGAACCAATATGAGTTGCCATTGTCACGGCAAATCCTGTATTCCGTCGAAATAGTCTCTGACTTCTTAGCGACTGCTTCTTTGACTGCTCTCTGCCAAAGCTGCTCATCTTCGGGATCGCGCAAAGTCTCCCAAAGATAGTCAAATGTGTCACCCGACGCAATTTGGTGCTCAATCCAAGCAAACGGAGATTGATGCTTAAGCATCGCCGCCCAACTGAGTTTTCCGTCGTGGATCTTTGCGTGTCCCATCCAAACAAGGCACCCCGCGGCATTTAAGGTTCGGACTAGTGACTCATTCAGTGCCTTTGCCTCTTGTGCGGTGGCGGCCAAATTCTCTTCAGTTCGCCCCAGTTTTGAGCTTTGTTCAGAAACCGTTACTCGAAGACGTCTAACAATCATTCCCGCAATGACTCCAAGGAGAAGACTAAAGGCAAACGCCCCGAAAATGCCGACTTCAAAAGACGCCTCAAGGTCTTCTAGGTCGTGCGCAAGGGGTGCGTTCTTAACGTCAAGACAAACCGCTGCCACTGGTTTTCCATTTCTACCAAGAAGAGCTGCGTAACTTCGCAGAACATCGGCACCTGGCTCTTCTAGAACGATTTGGTCCAGGGAAGGTCTTCCGGTTTTGAGGGTTAAAAGAAGATTCGCACTCGGCTTATCGATCGACTCCCCAATCTTCGCCTGCAAAATCTGGCGTCCATCCTCGCGTCTGGCAGTGGGACCCGGATCAACCACGTAAGTTACACGACCCTTGATGAGTCTGACAACAAATGCATTTGCTAAGCGAGGATCTCTAGCAATGAACCGACGGAGCGAAGTGAGCGTTTGTTGGTAAGAAGGTTTCGGCTTGTCGGCTTCTGTCCAAACCGTCTTGAGCTTCACCGGATTGACGCTCTTGGCAAGCAGTCCCCCGGTCAGAATTCGCATTTCGTTATAGCTTGTGATGATTCTGGACCTGGCCGCCTTCTTTACGCCCATGCCAGCAATAAAGCCACTTGCGAGGCTGACAGTGAACACAAACAAGCCAAACCGAACCGCTACGCCAAGTGCCCCCCGCCCTTCAGCAGGTTTTGCAGACAGACTGACCTGAGTCGAATTCTTCTTCGTCCCTCGGCCGATTTTCCCTCTCATGGCGTATCGAAATTTGAGCTAGAGCACAAACCAGTGCCTTGGCCCACCTTACGTATTCCACAACGGGCTCCCAGTTACCTAGAGAAATAACAGTATTTCCAGGTTCCATGGAACAGAGACTTGTCCGCTCCTCCCGATCGATCTGAATCCCTCAGGCAATTACCGGTTTTGCCCTCCAAAAGTGCGGCTGGCATCCAATAACTCCAATACGGGCATCCTTTGCCTCAAGCCAATGCAAGTCGTCGCTAAGATTCTCAAACATACCGATATCCTCGCCGGAATCGGTCTCCTTGTCATCGTCGCGATGCTCATGCTCCCGATGCCCGGCTGGATGCTTGATCTTGGTCTGGTCGTAGCGCTCGGAACCTCGGTGATGATTCTCTTGACAACGGTCAACATCACCGACCCCCTGCAGTTCAGCTCGTTTCCGCCCCTTCTGGTCATCACAACCCTTTTTCGACTTGCCCTATCGGTTGCCGCAACCAAACTCATCCTTGGTTCCGGGCAAGCCGGGCACGTTATCGAGACGTTCGGAAACTTCGTCATGGGTGGCGATTTTGTCGTAGGATTTGTCGTCTTCTTAATCCTGATGATCGTGCAGTTCGTCGTCATCACGAACGGTGCCGGACGGGTTTCAGAAGTCGTCGCTAGGTTCACTTTGGACGCAATGCCCGGTAAGCAGATGGCAATCGACGCCGACCTCGCCGCTGGACTCATTGATGAGGACACGGCGAAAGCCCGAAGAAAAGGGGTCAAGCAAGAGGCAGACTTCTACGGTGCGATGGATGGTGCTTCCAAGTTTGTAAAAGGCGATGCCGTAGCTTCCCTTCTCATTATCGCTATTAACATCATCGGCGGTTTCGGAGTCGGTCTCTTCAAAGGTCAGAGTGACGCGATGACGATCCTAAAGACGTACGCTTTGCTCTCCGTTGGTGAAGGTCTCACCTCGCAGATTCCCGCGCTTCTGATTTCCTCCGCAAGTGCTCTTCTTGTCACTCGAGCTGGCCAAGAGCGAACCATGGGTGGGCAGGTTGCCGCCCAGTTCTTTGCTCAGCCTAAAGCTCTGGCAGTCAGCGGCGGAGCGTTAGCCGCTTTCGGATTAATCCCTGGCTTCCCGGCAACCCTGTTCATGGGTGCCGGCGGATTTCTCTACGGACTTTCCTGGCTTCTCAAGAAGAACCCTCGACTTATTGATGCCTTCGACGCTCCAAAAGAGGAAAAGCCAGCACCACCTCCGGCACCAGTGCCGACTGGACCCGAAGCCGCCCTTGCCCTTCTCCACGTTGACCCGATTGAGATTGAAATTGGCTACGGACTCACAAAGCTTGCTGACATCAAAGCCGGCGGCGACCTCAGCGAGCGAGTCGGAGCAACCCGACGCCAGATCGCATCTGAGCTGGGCTACGTCATGCCATCTGTTCGCATCCGAGATTCCATCCAGTTGGAATCGAACAACTACGTTCTCAAGATTCGCGGCGAAGAAGTCGCAATGGCGACCGTCATGCCCAACCTGAAGCTCGCCGTAAACAGCGGTGGTGCAGTGGAATCGATTGCGGGAATCCCCGGCAAAGACCCCGTCTTTGGACTGGAAGCCCTCTGGATCGAACCCGATCAGGCGGAGCTCGCCGAGCGAGTCGGCTACACCGTTATCGATCCCTCGTCGGTCATTACAACTCACCTTTGTGAAGTCATCAAGCAGTATTGCCCTGAGCTCCTCAATCGACAGGACGTCCAAACGCTCATCGACGAAGTTCGCAAGTCAAATCCCGCCGCCGTTGATGAGCTCATGCCCGATCTGCTCACGATTTCGGATGTTCAAAAAGTGCTCCAGCACCTCCTCGGCGAGCGAATTCCGATTCGAGATATGGTCACGATTATCGAGACCCTTGCCGACTTTGCTCGAAAAACGAAGGATGTCGAGCAGCTGGGCGAAATCGTTCGATCTTCGATTGCACGAACGATTACTCGACAGTATCTCGACCCTGAGGACAAGCTCCTCTGCCTCACTCTTGAGCCCGCCCTGGAGCGCACTCTATCCGAGAAAGTCAGCCTGACGGGAAGCGGTTCAACCCTCGTACTGGACCCGGATCTTCAGAGTCTGGTCATTCAATCCCTCAAGATCGAATACGACCGGGCAACCATGCAAGGACATCAGCCGGTTCTGCTATGCGGTGCCCAGCTAAGGCTTGCGATGCGTCGGTTCCTTGATCGACACCTGCCAAACCTCCCGGTTCTCGCCTACAGCGAAATCTCTGCGAAAGCCGAGGTCGAGTTCATTGGGCAAATCGCCGCCTAAAGCCAGTCTTTGCGCTTGAACATCCAAACGATGCCCGCGCTCAGCGCGAACATGAGGAACAGAGCAAGGGGATAGCCCGCGTACCACTCCAACTCGGGCATGTGCTTAAAGTTCATGCCATAAATGCCGGCAACCAGGGCACAGGTCATCAAGACCGTTGAGATGACGGTCATCTTCTTCATCACCATGTTGAGGTTGTTCGAGACGGTTGAAAGGTGAATATCAAGCAGGCCCGTCAGGGCCTCACGGTTAGTATCAACCAACTCGGTCAACCGCAGAGTATTGTCAAACAGATCGTGGAAGAAGGGCTCCATCTGATCGGTTACAAAATCTAACTCGCGCCTTAGCAATGAGTTCATCACATCCCTGAATGGGCCCAGTTGGCGACGCATGTGAAGCATCCTCTTCTTCACAACCAGCAATTCGCGGAGCTTGTCAGTACGCCCAGTGTAGATCTCATCCGAGATTCTGTCCACCTCGTCCTCCATCGCATCAAGCCTCGGAAAGTAGTCATCCAGAATGGAATCGAGCAGTGCAAAAAGAACGTATCCGACTTCGGCACGACCCAGCGAGAGCTTCGCCTTCCAGCGAGTTGCCATCTGCTGAACACACGGAATTTCTACGTGAGAGACCGTGACAAGCGTCTTTCCGTGAACGAAGAATCCGATCTCGTCGAACATCTCCTCGCCAGCCTCATCCTGCCCAACGACCGCCGGTGCAACGAGAAAGATGTGATCCTCGAATTCCTTTAACTCCGGTCGTTCGTCGCGCCCGACGGCGTCCTCAATCGCGACGGGGTGGAAGTCAAAGTCTCTTTCTAGCAGAGCGCTAGTAGCGGCTGCATCCTTATCAAACAGATGGATCCAGGTGACCTCTTCGGCCTGCCTAAACCGGGCGACGCCCTCCTCGTAGCTGATCTCCTTGACGGCGCGGTCGGCGGAGATAGCTAGGACGAGGGCATGGTTCATTTAGAGCTTCCGGATTCGTATGTTCTTGTACGCCACAAGATCGCCGTGGTCTTGGAGCACGATGTGTCCGGAAGTGTACTTGGCATATTCTGGCCAGCCCTTGAACTTGCTCTTGCCAAGCCGCTCAAGGAAGTCTGGTGATCCGACTTCGTACTCCACGATCTTCACTCCGTTCAGCCAGTGCTCAACGTGAGCACCCTTGTAAATCACCCGCAGGTGATTCCATGTGTTCGCCGGATTAACCATCTTTTTGGCAGGGGCGTAAAGACCGTATGCGGAGCCAGCGGAGGTCAGCGGATTCTTACCGTCTTTATGCTTTGCATCATCAAGGACTTGGCACTCCGTAGCCGTCTCATAACTCGCCCCTCGAGTCTCGCGCGAGCGAAGCATGATGCCGCTGTTTCCACCCGCCTGAACCCGCCAGTCAAGCCGTAGTTCGAAGTCGCCGTACTGCTCCTTCGTCGTCAGATCTCCGCCTTCGAGCCCAGGAATGAAGACAAGAGCCTGATCGGCAACTTGCCACCCCTTCGGAACTCCCTCACCGCGATACTTGCGCCACTTCTCGATGTTCTTGCCGTCAAACAACAACTCGAATCCCGCCGCTTTCTCCTCTGGACTAAGACTATTGAAATCCGACGCAGCTTCGCTCGGCGCAACCTTGCCAACCCGGTTCGGAATCACGTTGACCGTGCTCCAAGCCTCGTTTGCCCACATCATTTGTCCGTCCGCTCCGCGTAGTGACATAGGAAGTCGGAAGTAGACAACATCTTCCGGCTTCACCCCAGAAAACTCCAAGAACACCTTCGTTCGAGTCTTGTTCCAAGTCACCGATTTGACCGGGAGTCGCTCTTCGCCAACCTTTGGACCGCCGTACTCAATGGTCGGAACATAGTGCCAGTGGCGCACTTCCCACTCACTCAAAATCTCCGGCAACAGGTTGTCCTGAACAGGCTCTGTGAACTCGATCTCCGCACCGTTCTGCGCGGGCAAAACCTTAAGCATCTCAAAGGTCATCTTGCCGTTGTAAGCAAGTCGCTGGAGGCCGTAGCGCTCCTTCCCTTCCTGGCCCCAGTTACCGGTCGAGCCGATTCCGCCGACGTACATCGCCTTATCAGGACCCACGACAACTCGGTTGATTCCCGCCTCAAGGCCCTGAGTCAAACGGAAGACGGTGCCTTGATACCGACCGTTCACCTTCTCCAAGAAGATTCGGCGAAGACCACCATACGTGACGTCTCCGGCCATCATCTGACCCTTGTACGGACCGTATTCAAACGGACCAGGCTGGCTTACCGAGTTTCCGATTTCCCCCTGCGGGAACCAAACCGCTGGAGCCAACTCCTTGATGCCTTTCAGCGCCTCAAACTCAACGGAACGGTTTCCGTAAAACGCGCCAGGAATCACTTCGAGCAACTTGCAAGAAGGCAACCAGTCGCCCTGGTTGTCGGTAATGAAAAGCTCACCTTTACCGTTCATTCCGGTGCCGTTCGGTGTCCGAAGACCGCGAGCAATGAACTCGTAGTCTCCCGTCTTGATGTTGGTCTTCATCACCCGACCGCGATCAAAGTTCTGACCATCCGTACTCCGTCCGCCGGTGTTGATTCCGAGCGCAAGATTCGTATAGAGATAGTCGCCTTTCCGGTTGAAACCGAAGGTGAACTCGTGGAAGTTTGGCGTCACGCCAAACCCGCTACTCAGAGCGTAATACTCGTCGATAATGCCGTCTTTATCGGTGTCACGGAGCCGAGTGATCTCCTGCTTTTGAGCAACAAAGATGTCGTTACCAATCACCTCGATCCCAAGCGGCTCAGACAATCCAGCCGCAATTCGCTTCACGACAACCTTCGAAGGATCACCTGTCTGAACACCTTCAATGTCATAGACCGCGCCGTCCGGATCCCAGGTGCAGAGCACCAGGTGACCGTTCGGTCGGAACGAAAGGCCACCCACGCGGGGGTTGAAGTCCTTTGGTCGGGGCGTTGTCAAATCAAACGAAGGGTGGACACTGACTTCGGGTCGCCCGTCTCCCGGTCGCTGAGGGAAGATTGCATCCATTACCTTCTTGAATCCAGGAGCGACGACCCCGACCTCATCGGCAACCGTCTCCAGATTCTTGTTGGTGATCCGCTTCCACTCGGTCTCCTCCGCCAGCTTCCAATCCAGCGTCAACAGAGCCGGTCCCTCATTCTGGAAGTAGTCAATCCGCAGCGGATACAGCCCCGGCTCAAGGTCCATCGAACCTGTCGCCTGCTCACCCAGGTGCATCCCGTCAAAGTTGATGATTCGCTCACCGTTCACGAACAGCCGCGCGCCGTCATCAACATTCATTCGAAACTCGTAAAGCGCTCCCTCGGTAACTTTCAACCATCCCGTGATTGATACCAAGAAGTGCTCCTTCAGCCCAAAATCCTCGTTTTTGAGATCAACATTAGGAATCTGCCGACTGATGTTTGGAGTCTGATTCGGAACCAGGGTCGGAATCTTTTCGAACGGAAACTCGATCTGATACGCCCGGTAAGACAGCCCTGGAGCATGGACGTCGTCCTTCTGGATGTTTCCCTGTCCCTGCGTGCCTTCTTCAACAGGATCAAGACTCGCTTCGATACCATCGTCATCACTCGGCGGCAACCCCAGAACGGGGTCAAACAACACGCTCCAATTCGTTTTTGCACCGATGCCCATCCAGGCCTCGCGATCACCTTCCGGATAGGACCGACCGTTCATGAAAAAGGTGTTTTTGCTCGCAGATCGACCGTAGGTCAGAACCTGGATGTTTGCAGTAGGAGCCGATGAAGTGAATGTTCGGGATAACCCCACCGGGCGATCACCTCGCCGCAGGAGACCGGGCTCCTCGGTAACCGTTACCGTTTTGCCGTTCACCGGCAGTTCATAAACAAATTGAACTCGATTGCCCTTCAGCATCCGGTGGCCACGATAGCGTGGCTTGGTCTCCTTGCCGTCAACTTTCCAAACTGTCGCGTCAAGTTTGCCACCCAGAATTTCGCCACCCTTCGAAGTGGGATTTGGTCCGTGAACGGTTGTGTAAACCGCCCCTTCAAAGTTCACATCGCCCTTCCAGAACTTGTACAAGCCGCAGTTGGTCGCATCATAAGCGATCCAAAAATCCTTCGCAAGCGCAACCGTTGCGATTCGAGCTCGCTCATCCAGAACCGAGCGAAACACCCAAACATCCCTCGGCGGAATGTTCTTTGCAATAACATCAGACTGGATTCGGCTGGGGCTGAGGGCAAGGGCAATCAGCGAGGCAAGCACGGGCATTGCTCAATTTTCGCACACCGAACCCGGTGAATTCGCGGGTGCTGAAGTATGTCCGCCAAAGTTGCGACAAATTAGGGCAACGTGCCAGCCAACAGCTGGTCAACGATCTCGTCCTGATCGTATTGCCGCGGAACTGGCTTAAGACCAGTGACCAAGCAATCTCGGTTATCGAAGATAAAGCACCCGCCCTCCCAAAGCGACTCCTCCTCAGGAATCTCTTCGAGATATTTCAGGATTCCGCCCTTCAGGTGATAGACCTGTTCAAACCCCTTAGCGAGCATAAAGGCCGTGGTCTTCTCACACCGAATTCCGCCCGTGCAGAACATCGCGACCTTCTTGTGCTTAGACTGATCCAGGTTCTTCTCAACCCACTCCGGAAACTCGCCGAACGAGACCAGCCGAGGATCAACCGCACCCTTAAAGGTCCCTTCGATGTACTCGTACACGTTGCGCGTGTCGAGCACCATCACGTCTGGGTCAGAAATCAAATCGTTCCAGTCCTTAGGCTCCACATACCGTCCGACCATCTCGCCCGGATTCGCGAGCGGGTTCCGCATGGTGATGATCTCCTTCTTGAACTTCACTTTCAGCTTCTTGAAAGGAATCTCCTCGTGCTGAGAGTCTTTAAATTCGAGGTCAGCAAATCGCGGATCGGCGGTGAGGAAGGACCAATAGGCAGCCATTCCCTCGGAAGTCCCGCTAACCGTGCTGTTGATCCCTTCAGGAGCAACCAGCACGATCCCTTTCAGGCCGTTCTCTTCCGCAACGGCAAAAATTTGGTCACGCAGAGCCTCGCCGTCGGTGACTTCGACAAACTTGTAATAGGCACGAACAACGAACTGCATGACCCCTCTATTATAGCGAACCCGCCCTAAACAGAGACCGCTTCGATCCAGCCCTTCAGGCTGTAGTAGCTGGTCACCCGGGTGATCTTCCCTTCCGCAACTTCGAAGAGCGCCGCCGCTGGAATCGAATACTCCTGCCCGCGTGCCTCAACAAGGGGACCATCGGTCTTCAAGTAAGTCCCGCTACAAGTAAATTCCGCTGCCCCACGGTCGCCATCCACCATCACGCACAGATCGCTGATGTGCTCTCTATAGCAGTCGTCCATATGCGCCTTAAACGCCCGGAACTTCTCAATCCCCACCTCAGTCGGCCCTTCGTTGATGACGTGCACCACATCATCACTCAAAGTCGCCAGCATCGCGTCGGCGTCATGGGCGTTAAAAGCGTCGAAATAAGCACGAATAAGCTGTTCGGTCACTGAAGCAAGTTTACCGGCTGGGTTGACAATTAGCCTGAAGCGGACTAGAATCGCCTAATGAGCCTCTCTCTCGCTGTTTTCCTAACCCTTGCCGGTTCCAAGCCCAATTGGGTTCCAAACAATCTGGCCGGTTATGCGATTGGATTTGGATCGGAAGGCTCCCAGATTCAGAGGAAGGACCCAGAAAATGGCTATTGGATCGGTCGAGGAATCGACTGCGATGGAGCACACGTTGTTGTGATCCTTACGAGAGACACCAAGATGTTTCGCAACTTCTCCCCTCTCCAGCCCGGAGATGTCCAGATCGCAAAACTTCGAAATCTTGGAACGGATAGAGGAGTCACGATCGGAATGACCGAGAACCAAGTGTCAACAAAGATCGGCAAGCCCCAACAGCGCAAGTTGGACGGTCCCTACGTTCGAACTTCGTACAAGTGGAAGAACGTCAAAAATGGCGAGGGCTACATCTACAGCCAAGAGCTAGTGTTCAAAAAAGGCAAACTCATCGAGATCTCAGTCGGGCGAGAAGCTGTGCCAGGTTGCTGAGCTAGATTCTGATCTGAACAGTCAACTTAACCTCCCGGAGCGAGGTCCCACCCGCCTGGGGGTACGGGTGCCAAGGCAGCTTCGTTCCCAAAGCGAAGGCGGCGGGAACGGAGATGTCTTGGGAGGGGTGCGGCACTGGGCCGACGGGTGGAAACTCGCATTTTGACATCAACAGTGGTTGACAACACCCCAAAAACTTCGCCTAGTAAGTGATGAATAAATTTCGGAGTTCGCGATGCACGTCGCGCTTTCGCTTTTGCTCACGGAAGCCTCCCGAACGCGACTGCCCTTTACTGCCCAACATTCGGACAAATTCGATCAAAATCGAACCTAAACTGCCCAATAAACTCTCCACATGCTGTCCCCACTTGTCCCCACCAAAAACACAAAGCGAGCAGATCGTTGAACCTAACTCCCCACCAAAATGCGTCGCAGTTCTCTCACTTAATCGTAACCTGTCGACTCAAAACCGCCCGTCCCTCGCTGTCCTTCAGCTCAAGCTTCACAAACTTCGCATCCGCCGGAACCTCGAATTCACTCCCCATCTCCAACCGCTTCGCAGCCCCGACCCCAAAGGAAGCCGAGACGCTTGCAAATGCGTCGTAACTCCGGATCCAAACCCGACACTTGCTCCGACGAGCCACGACCGAAGGTGCCGGTCGCCAGGCAACCGGAGCCGAAGAACCGACCACGCTCAAGAAGTGCGAATCAGCGATCGCATTCTTGTACCCCTCGGCCACCGCAGGGTTATCAAGGAGAGAGTAGTTGTTGAGTTGACGGTCGCCTTTGGCATACTTCAGCGCATTGAAACTCAGCCAGCTTGCCGCCTTCAACCGTGGATAACGAAGCGGAACCGTTCGGAAGAACTCCGCAATCTTCTGCGTCGCAAACGCCGGCTTGTCGGCTCCGTCGATCGAAGCCCGGTGCGAAGCCGCCCACTCCGCAACCATGATCGGATGCGCGGCGGAATATCGGTTGTAGATGTAGTCGAGCGAATCCGTCGGGAACCGCCAATCCGCGGCTCGAGACCGATCCGAATCGTTATAGATCACCGAATAGAAATTGACCCCCACCCAGTCAACTGCTTCTGGCCCCGGATAGTAATCAGGAATCGGCTGCTCCGGAATCGTGTTGGGACACCAAACCATGATCGCATTCGGCGCAATCGTCCGAACGACATCTGCCACCAACCGGAACTTCTCCCGATAGAGCGCCGGATTGCCGTGATAAGGAGTCCAACTCCCATTCATCTCGCTGGCGAATCGAACGAAGACCGGGATGTCGCTCTCGCGGATATCTTTTGCGAACTGTTGAAGGTAACGATCATCGCGCACCTCGCTGAGGGACCCCGGTTCCCAGGCAATCTGCAGCGCGGCACCTGCCTTCTTGAGATCGAGTGCAAAAGCCGTCGGAAACCCGACGCCGTACTTGCGGTACATGAAGAACATCGCGTGCTTCTTGCCGATGAGATTGTTAAAGCTCTGGGGGTAGCGAGTCGCGTCTTCCCGCTCGATGTTCGCACCGAGGTACATCCCAGAGGCGGGTTCGCCCCTCGCAAGCTTGGTTTGCGCAACCGGCTCGGCGGTGTAGATTTCAAGCTTAGATCCGTACCGATTCCCTCGTTCGCGTAGCACCTTTCCGGCGTTGGAGTCGCCCAGTTTGTCGTAACCTTCAGCAGCTTTGAAGAACGCTTCAGAAGCCGGCTGAAACTGCTCTTTGGCGAGGAATGCTTCGGCCTTCGCCTTCCAAACAGCTGGGCCCTGAGGAGAAATCAACAGCAACGACAGACCATGAACCACCAAAAGGTATGGACGTTTGGAAGAGTTAGTTGGACTCTAAACTGGGACTCTAAGCCGCGAGTTTCGTCGAAGGCTGCGATTCAAATATTTCAACACTGACAACTCTTTCAGCCGTTTCAGTGACTGATTGTGCTGAGAGTTGATGACGGGTAGACTCCCACCACAGTAGGAACTAATAGGAATGAGCGACTTAGCTAACAAATATCCCAACTACAGCCCTGGTCTTGAAGGTGTGATTGCTGGAATCAGCACCATCTCCGAGATCGATAGCGATCGCAGTTCGCTACAGTACCGTGGTTATGACGTCCACGACCTTGCCGAAAAAGGTTCTTACGAAGAGTGCGCCTACTTGCTGATCAAGGGCAAGCTGCCCACCTCGGCGGAACTGAAAGAGTTCACCGAGTTGCTCGTCGCAGAACGAGAAATTCCTGCTTACGTTTATGACGTGATTAAGGCTCTGCCGAAGAACACTCATCCCATGGACTTGGTGCGCACGGCTTACTCAGCCCTCGCTCCATCGGACCCCGACTATAAGAGCGAACCAACCGACCACGAGGCGAATGTACGAAAGGCGATCCGCATCGTTGCAAAGGCTTCGACAATCGTTGGCAATGGGCACCGAATCAGAAACGGTCATGAGCCGCTGAAGCCTAAGCCAGAGCATTCTATCGCGCAGAACTTCCTCTACCTTTTCAGTGGCGAAGAGCCCAAAGCGAAGACTGTTGAGGTCATGGACGCTTCCCTGTGCCTTTACGCTGAGCACGGCTTTAATGCATCGACGTTTGCAAACCGAGTCACCGTCGCGACCCTTTCTGATCTTTACAGCGGAGTCGTCACCGGAATCGGAACTCTTCGCGGTCCGCTGCACGGCGGCGCAAATGAGGAAGCAATGCATATGATCCTTGAAATTGGCTCACCCGACAAAGCTCAAGCTTGGATCGACGATGCCATCGAAAACAAGAAGAAGATCATGGGATTCGGCCACCGCGAATACAAGAAGGGAGATAGCCGCGCCTTCTACATGAGCAAGGTTGCCAAAGAACTCGGTGAGGAACAGGGGAATACAACTTTCACCGAGATCGCCAATATTCTCGAAAAGACGATGGCGGAGCGGAAGAATATCTTCCCTAATGTTGACTTCCCTTCGGCTTACGCCTACTACCTCCTAGAGATTCCGATTGACCTTTACACACCGTTGTTCGTGGTCGCGCGACTTGCAGGTTACACTGCGCACGCGATTGAGCAGTTGGACAACAACCGACTGATCCGACCCAAGGTCATTTACGAAGGCGATACGAATCTCCCTTACGTTTCTATCGAGAATAGATAACCGCGGTTGAAGCAAACACAAAAAGGCCGCTCTCGTCGGAGAGCGGCCTTTTTGTGTAGATGAGTTACTTGATGCCCCAAAGAGCCTTCATCTCATCCGGATTGAGCCGGAAGTCGTTCCAGGGGTTGTAACCTACGATGTCACCCTTGTTGCCCGCGTTAAGTCCGGTCATTTCACGGCAACCCATGCTGACCGAGCTCCAGATGAAGATTCGTCCAAGGTTCTTGGAAAGATTCTTCTGAACAACATCTCGTTGATAAAGTTCATTGCGGATCGCAACAAGAATCTCTTTTCGAGTAGGCGGTATCTGGGTCGGAAGCAAAGGTGAGAACTTTCCACCCTGAACTCGACATGTCTTGGCGGTCTCACGAACTTGATCCAGAGTCATGTTCGCAAAGTTGATATTGGCACCGTTTGAATCCTTCATGTTTGCGTCGAAAGGAGCCGCTCCAAGATCGCCGTTGATGAAGTAAGTCTCAGTCACATCTACAACTTTTGTGGCAGCAGGCATTGGAAGGCTAGCTATCATGTCTACGCCAAGTTCAAGATCGGTAACCCATCGCTTCGCATACTCAGCGGCAGTTTCCCAGCGACCCCACTGAGGATCTTGAGGGCCAAAGTGCAACAGTTCACGTCCGTCGCCGGTTGTCATTCCGAAGTCGTTCTTGAAAAATCTCCATCTAAGAACGGGGGAGCGGAAGTGCAGCGCTCGGCGTCCACACTGCTGAGACCATTTGAATCCGTTCATTTCCTTGCCGTAAGAGAGAACTTCATTTACCCCTGGGGAGAAAGCTCCGCTGTTTTGGAAATTCATCAGCTTTCCACCCACGTAGTTGCCACTGATCTGGTTGGCATTCTCGTTCAAAAACGAAAAGGCTGGCATAGTAAGCGGATTGGTCCCGAATGAGGCTGGAATTCCCAGCTGTGCCCGTACAGCGGGACTAACACCATAGTTGATACCGACAGAGAATCCTTCATTAACTCTTCCCAAGCCATCCCATGAGCCGATCTTGGCAAATTGGGATCCCCCGGGGTGACCAGTGCCAGGTTCATTTCCGATTTGGAATCCGATTTTTTGCACAAAATTGAGCGACTGACCGGCAGTACCATACTTTTGGCGAGCTTGCACCGCGGCGGCATCATTGACGAGGTTCACGTACTTCTGAAAGCTGTTCTTAAGGTAAGGCATCATCGCCGGCTCGGGTCGCCACCAGTCTCGATCTTTAGGTGGTTTCGTCGTGACAGCAGTCTGCAGCGGTTTTCCAGATGGGTCTACTGAAATCCTTGTCCATGAGTCACTCGCTCCTGTATGAGCATTGATACCAGGAGCGCAAACCAAAAGCAAATTGAGCGTGTCCGCAACATTCGAATTTCGATACATCAGCCGACCGACTAGACCCTGAGTTAGACGATCTTCCTGGAGCCCGACTTTGTCGAAAGGATTATAAAAGTGGTGATTCAAGGCAGACTCAAGACGCAACCAAGTATTTGCTGGCAACATGTCGGTAACTTCGAGCATTTCTGCCCAGGGGGCACATCGGGGGTCGTTGAAGGCAAATTTGCCATCCGTAAGTGCTACTTGCTGAGCACTCATGATGCCTGGATCATTGTGTGAGCGAGCGCCTTGCTTAGCTTCCATAAACTTTGGAATTCTAAATTGGGTCATTGGCGCATTGCCGGATGGAGCAGGAGCTTGAACACAGAGTCCAAAACGGCTGGCAAACCATTCTGGAGTCTGGGCATGAGATGCGGCACAAACTGAAACAAGTGCGATAAGCGAGGTTCTTTTCACACCCGGTTTCTGCCCGGATACCAACCCGAATTTGCAGTGAGAGATACCAGTATGTGAACCTTTGTAGGCTCGAACCTGGCATTTCTACGACCAAACCCGCCTCCGTTGGCACAAATAATGCTTAAGCTGGGAGCCCCTCGGCTGCGCGCCGCGCATCCAACTCAGAAACATCGAAGCAAAGTCTTTTCTTAGTGGGAGATTTAGCATCGATCACTCGCCAAACAGGCACTTCCTCGCCAGATTCATGGGCGGCCTCCGCGACAATCCTCAAGAAGATTCCGGCACAGAGCGGGCAGGTTGTGTCCGCTCCGTTCCGGGAAGCTAAATCGGCTCGCATCTCCTTTGTCGTTCGACTTTTGCCTCGCGGAATTGAAAAGATGTATTCCTTTACCATGGAGGGTGTAGGGATCAGTAGCTTTGCACCCACAGGAAAGCCCCCAAAGGGCTTTTCTAACAGTTTCACTTCGGACCTCATCTCAAGGTTCATTTTCTCGATCCAAGTCTTCTTTGCCATCTTGATTCAGAATATACACCGTTGCTCAGTGATCTCCCCGCCCGCTCTGACGTAGAATGTACGATATGCCCAAACCCGTTGCAGTGCGCGAAGAGCCGAACGAGATGGCATCACCGAAGATGAACACGATTCAGAAAAGCCTATTTGAAGCGGAAATTATCGAGCAGATTCGCACTGTGTTCGACCCCGAAATCCCGATCAATGTCTACGATCTGGGTCTCATCTACGACATCCAAATCGACGACGAAAAGAACGCGCATATTATGATGACGCTCACTTCTCCATCTTGCCCCGTAGCAGGTTCGCTCCCCGGAGAAGTCGAAACTGCGGTGCGAAATACCGACGGAATCGGCAAAGTCTCGCTCGAACTCACCTGGGATCCGCCCTTCACAATCGAAATGATGAGCGAAGAAGCAAAGCTCATCCTGGGGCTCGACTGATGAAGTTTTCAGCGCAAGAAGAGTACGGTCTTAGATGCCTCATACAAATCGCTCGGGCTGGGCGGCCGCTCACGATTCCTGAGATTTCAGATCTTGAGGGAATAAGCTCAACCCACGCCGCAAAGACACTAATGATCCTTCGCAGAGAAGGATTTGTTGTTGCGAGCCGAGGACAGTCGGGTGGCTACTCATTAGCGAAAAGTGCCTCAGAAATTGCAGTGGGAGACGTGCTCTCAGCGATCGGCGGAAAGCTGTACGACGCCGAATTCTGTCGCAAACACGCTGGTGCGTTGGACATTTGCACTCACGCTGTTGATTGTTCCGTACGGTCGCTCTGGCAAATTATTCAAGGTGCCGTCGATAGCGTCTTGGACAAGGTCACCCTACAAGACATGGTGGCGACAGAAGCGAAGTCAAACGTCACCCTGCATCTCGAAGGGCGCCACCGCCCACAACTCGCAGGCACTTCCACGGAGTAGAAAGCACCATGTTCCCAATCGCAATCACAGATTCAGCCTTAGCCCAAATCAAGCGGATCGTGGCAAAAGACGGTCGTGAGGGAGTCTTCCTGCGGCTCGGGGTTAAAGGCGGAGGCTGTAGCGGCTTCGAATACCGAATGGAACTTGACACAGTTCGACGACCGATTGACCTCGAACTAGTCATTGACGACGTCACGGTTGTCTGCGACAGCAAGAGCGCAAAGTTTCTAGAAGGCTCGACCTTCAACTACACCGGCAACCTCATTGGCGGCGGCTTTCAGTTTGAAAACCCGAACGCCGCCCGTTCCTGTGGTTGCGGAACCAGCTTCACGCCGAAATCAGCCTAGCGGATCGTCATCCCCACGATAAGCCCGCCCTGTACAGCAATGTTCAAGGTCATTTTTGTTTCTCCCAGCATCAGTCTGTATGAGCGACGGACATCCTTGTCGCCCTCGGACTTGATCAACACAAAATCGCCTAGCTCTCCCATTTCCGCGAACTGTTTGGAGCTAGAGATAAGGACAGAAACAGGTACTTGCTTCAAAAACTCATTGCTGAAATCACTTTCGTTGACAGAACCTTTCAGCAGGTTCACAAACATCTGGCGATGCTTCGCCGTGAGTTCGGGCATCGTGTCCACAGTCATCGGCGGGATGGGTTTGGGATAAAAATGTTCGATCACTTCGTTGCTGAGAATGCTCCGGCTCCGATGTTCGTGGTTGGCCAAAACGATCACCGTCGTGCCATCGACGGCCCGATCAATCATGGTCGAAAAGCCCGGGATACCGCCCTCATGAGCATAGCTGTAGATTTTTCCGTTCTCGTATTTCGGATGCCAACCAAACCCGTAGGGTTCCTTCAACTTCACCGTCGTCGGGTCTGGGTTAAACATCAGCTCCTTCTCTGCAGTTGTAAAAAGTCTGGTGCCCCTGAGAGCAATGTCCCATTGAGTCATGTCCGCCAATGTCGTGACAAGGGCACCCGCGGAGTATGGCCAGTCCATGTTCATCTGGAAGCTCGGCTTTCCGTTCTCACCGAAGCTTTCGACGACCTTAAACCGCCTTTCCGATCCTGTTGATCGCATTCCGGCTGGTCGTAGTAGATATGCTTCGAGAGCGCTATAGTAGTCCTTCTTCGTAGTTCGCTCAATTAGACAACCCAGCAAGGCATAAGCCGTGTTGTTATAGCTGTACCTGGTGCCAGGTGCGAAGTCCATCTTCTCGTCCCTCACAAGCTGCCAGATTCCATCCGGGTTTACGGCCTTTTGCATTACGAAAGCAAACTTCTTTGAGTTGGTATAGCTTGGAATTCCGCTGGTATGGGTCAGCAGTTGTCGAATAGTCACGGGATGCCAGTCCGTCGGCGTATCTGGCATAAGCTTGCCAAGCGTGTCTTCGTACGCAAACTTCTTTTCCCTGACTAGCCTGACGATCACACCTGCAGTGAACTGTTTTGTTATCGAAGCGAGACGATAGTGTCCGTCATGATTTGGAGTCGAGCCCTTGCCATAGGTCTTCAGATGGACCACCTTTCCGTCTTTCACCACGGCAACTCCAACACCTAGTAGCCCTTTTTCAAGGTGCTTCTGGACGATAACGTCAACCGGATTACCCTGAGCTAGAACGAATGAAAGCGCGACACTGGTGAGCATTGCGAGTCAATACGATTGCGAATTGCGAATGAGTTGCGCGAAATTTGCCATAATAGTTACTTAGGCCTGTTTCAGGTCTTGACCTTGTGCAGAGCGGTGTCCGAGTGGTCGAAGGAGCACGATTGGAAATCGTGTAGGCGGAAACGTCTCGAGGGTTCGAATCCCTCTCGCTCTGCCAGCTACCTACCATGCTGGTACACGAACTTCAGCTCATTCGAGAATCACTCGACTCTCGCATCAGAACAGGCAAGCTCGCCCTAGAGACTCCCTCAGATCAGGAACTTGTTCTCGTTCCCCAAGTCGAAGACTCATTCGCGATTCAGATCACTTTCAGTGCACCAGATGACATCAAGGTGTCCTTGGAACCCTGGCACGAGCATGTGAGTTCGGTCGAACAGGCTACCAACTTGGCCATTTGGCTTCTCACACCTTATTACCGAGTTGTCGCGATGTACGCTGGCGGTGGGGCGGTCAGGACTCACCTCGAAATTTTTCGAGATGAAGGATGGGATGACATGTTGGGAATCTACTTCATGAATCCTGAGGAGGGCTTACCAGAACCCGACGAGATCAGAATCCGGCAACAGGCTGTGTTCTTGGACTCAAACTTTTTAACTTACTATCCCCAAGCCGAGCTTGACGCCGCCGGTTACCCGGTTGGAACCCTGCTTGGCGAGACCATTTACCAACAGAGAAGTGGTGAGTGGCACCCGACGAACGTGCCCGACCTGCCGCAAAATTGAGAATATCCGATACAGTTACGTCTCCCAGGCGAGTGGAATGTGAAGTCTTTGATAGGTTTCGATAGCGAACCGATCAGTCATCCCGGCTACATAGTCCACCGCCCCTTGGACCCCATCGTAGCCCTCTGGCAAGGTTCCAGCTCCGAGAAAGTGAACAAACAGGTCTTGAACCAGCTTCTCTGCTTTCGTCACATCGGGATACAAAACTGGGTATCGGAGGTACACGTTGTCGAACATCCACTCTTTCAGCCCATTCATGGCCGTCAGATATTCGTCGGAAATTCTCACGAACGGCTGATCAACGCTCTGTTCAATGACATCTCTGACCAGGATTCCGATCCGATCCGAATACCGCGTCCCGAGCACATCAAACTCCGCCGGCACACATTCGATAATCCCTGAGCGGACAGCGTCGTCAATATCGTGATTTAGGTACGCAATTCGGTCGCTGAGCCTCACAACCGCTGCTTCCAATGTCGAAATCTGTTCACCATCCGCATCGCTAAGGTCCTTGCGCCCTTTGCTATGACCATCGATTCCCTGCCGAACTTCTTCGCTGAGGTTCAAATTCTCCAGCACATCGACAATCCGTAACGACTGTTCATAGTGCCGAAATCGCCTCGGAGCTCCGGCGCCGGCCTCTAGCGGCAGAGCCTCCTGATCCGCTTCACTTCCCTGCCCCTTCCAGTAAGCCGCGATTGCTTCGTCGAGAGCTCGCTCACCTGCATGCCCAAAAGGTGTGTGTCCGACATCGTGACCCAGCGCAATCGCCTCGATCAGATCCTCGTTGAGTCTGAGGGCTCGTCCGATGGTTCGAGCAATTTGCGCGACTTCGAGAGTGTGAGTCATCCGCGTCCGGTAATGATCACCTGCGGGGTCGATGAAAACTTGAGTCTTGTGCTTAAGCCGACGAAACGCCTTGCTGTGCAGAATTCGATCTCGATCCCGCTGAAAGCAAGTTCGAACTAAGTCTTGCTCCTCGTCAACAACACGTCCACTTGAATCTCGCGCGAGACAAGCCAAAGTCGACAACGCGGAGACTTCTCGGGTTTCAATTTGCTCACGAATCGTCATCGGCATCGGTTACAGACGACTGAGAACCTCGCTGTGCCGCTTAGTTCGAGGAATTAGAAGATGCAAACAGTTGAGCAAGAGCATTTCCTTGGCTCTTCATCGAGTTCATACGCGACTCCATCGCAATAAACTTCGCCTTCAGATCGTCACTCTTTTGCGTGGCCCTCTGGTTGATTCGGTCGATATCTTTTTGGAGGTCGTCCGCTTGCCGCTTAAAGACATCCTGCCCAGAAACCGCCAGTCCATTCAGCGAGTCGGTAAAGGTTTTCAAAGCCTCGTTGATAGATCCCGAAAGACCGCGTACGTAACTCATTGAACCAACCGAACCAGTTGTGACTCCCGTATATTGGATCTGAAGCCCATTCGCTACCGTGTTCCCTGTTGCGCCGGTTAAGAACTGACCGCTACCGGTCGCCGCTTGGCCCGCGATGGTTCCCGCTATATCCAGTCCATCGACTAATGACCCAGCACTGAAGCCAACTCCCGAGTTGGTTCCGAGTGGCGACTGATTGCTGACTAAGCTGAACCGCCCGCTGGTTCCGAATTTCTTGCTATCAACCTGCAATTTGCCCCCATTATCGCTGGCGATCACAAGATCCTTGAGCCTTGAATCACTGTTGATTTTGCTGACAATGTCACTCATCGTGGCTCCGACATCAATGTTCAGAGCATAGTTTGAGCTTCCGAACAGCCCGCCACTAAAAGTTAGAATCTCGGAAACCGTGTTGGCACCCGTTTTGGTAGTGGCAGCCACGTAACTCGTCTTCGTCGCCGCCTGTGTAATGTTGATATCGTAAGGTACAAGCGCAGATGGTTTTGCCGTTGAAGCTGCCGAGACAAACGTCAGCGCGTTGTTGGCGCTTGATCCCGAGTTTTGGAAGATCTTTCGGACGCCTTCTGGATCCTTCTGGAGCGCAGTCTTGAAGGCTGAAGTATCGAAGTCGATCGTTCCCTTTGAGTTCAAACGCATTCCGATTGAAGCCGCATTTCGATAGTCCCCGGTCGCCCCTTCAATGTTGTTGAACAACGAGACGGTGAAGGTTGAAAGGAATTGCCTGACCGTAGAATCGCCAAAAAGTGGTCCAGTAGCAAACGTCTTGTCATCGAACTGGCTGTACTGATCGATGAAAGCTGCTGTTTCGTTGAAAGACGTAATGAACGATTGCACCCGATTCGAAATCGTGTCCGCATCGCTCGACATACTAATCGTTGACTTTTCAGGCGTCGTAACATTAGCTTTCAGCAAAGTCAGCGAAGCGCCTGGGATGACACTCTTAATGCTATTGGTTGAGGAGGTGAGGCTCACTCCGTCGATCGTGTACGCAGCATCCTGTGCCTGAACAAGTTCATTGGCGGCACCGCTCTGGAGAATTCCGAGAGCCGACAAAGTGTTACCAGTGTCGGTGAATGTCGGTGTGGACGAAGGATTCTTGATTTCAAGTCGATACTTTGTGGAGCCGTTCTCGGTGATTGAGACGACCGAGGCGGTCGCACCGGTAGAAGCGGCGTTGATCTTATCTGCAACTCCTTGCAGGGAATCCGTTTGGAGATTCAGTGTCACCGAAACGCCATTAATTTGAACTGTTTGGTCGGTTAGCCCAGTCGCGCCCATGAGCGTCCCCAGCGCAGTCGTGGACGCGGTGAGCTTGGTGCCAGCAGCACCGTTACTAATCGACTCACGGATACTCGATGTAGCGTTAAGTACTCCAAGCGTGTTCAATATGGATCCAGTGACATCGGAAAGCTGGGGTTTGCCAGTAAGCCCGGTCGTGCCAGACGTGAAAGTAAGGTACGCGTTATTCGTTCCTCCGTCTATGACGGATGCCGTAACACCAACCCCGAGCGTATTCACTTTCTGGGCAATCGTAGTGATCGAATCAGTAGCTTCAACTGTCACGGCCTTCCCGTTCACATTAAACGATCCGGTGTAGCCGAGACCAGCGATCGCACTTGATTGCGCACCGCTTGAGAGCTTTTGAGATTGGGCGAGTTTGGAGACGGTGAGGTTGAACGAACCCGCGAGGGTCGCTCCTGGTTCGACGGTGACTGAAGCAACGGCATTATCACTTGACGAAGCTGTAATGGCCGAGAATGTCCCCAGCGTTGTCAGCTGGTTCCCTGCAGATGCAATTCCTGTAATCTTTGTGGCGAACTGACTGTAAAGCTCTGCGCGGTCGCGGAGGGTTTTCTGCTGCGCAGACATCCGCTGGATAGGAGCCTTTTCGATACTAACGAGTTGCGAAACAATGCTGTCCGTGTCAAGACCGCTACTCAATCCGCTGAATGAAATCCCGTTTGTACTCGAAACTGCCATGTAAACCTACTCCATCAAGCTGCAACCATTCCGTAAAGCTTGCTAGCCTCAGCTACCTTCTTCCGCACTTGCTCCTGAATCTGTTCGAGAACTTCGTCAGAAAGGCCCAAAGCCTCATAGATCACAGGGTCAATTCCGCTAAGAGGTGCCGTATCCTGGCCGTAGTAAACGTGCTTATGCATCCAGTCAGCAAGGTGCAAAGTCGCGAGAGCTCTGTCCACATCTGGTTCAAAGGGACCTTCATGCCATCGAATGCTCTGAACGATCTGATCGGGAAGCCCCCACTTCTCGGCGATCATCGCACCGATGCCAGCATGGCTTTCACCCAAAAAGTGAGCTTCGACTTCTTCGTATGAGACTCCCTCTTTGAGAGCCTTCTTTACCATCTTATCGTAGACCGACTTGAAGTTGCAGAAAATGAACATACGACCAATGTCGTGCAAAATCCCAATCGTGGACAGAGTTTCAATCGACTTCTTGTCAACGCCAAGCTTATGACCAATCGTTTGGCAAGCAGCAGCAGTAGCAAAGCTATGCTCCCAAAACCTACGCGCGCCTTCCGGGTCCACTGGATTCTTGCTACTGAATGCGGCGATTGATCCTACAGAAAGAGTAATCGTGCGAACCTGTTGAATTCCGAGGATCATAACCGCCTGACCAACACTCGTCACCTGACGCGAGATGCCGTAGTATGCAGAGTTGACGATTCGCAAAACCTTGGATGCCAAAGCTTGGTCACCAGCGATGATTTCGTCAATGCGGTGTAAGTCGGGCTCCGTCTTATTGGTTTCATCCAAGACCTTTGCGACCGCCGTCGGCAACGGTGGAAGCTCCTTGAGCGATTGCTCAAGGCGCTTACGAATAACCAATGCTTCTGCATCAACAACCATTTTCAAACCCTCGTGTTACTTCTAAAACCGAATTGACATCGACAATCAAAGCGACCCGCCCATTGCCAAGAATCGTTGCCCCCGAAATCCCGGGTAATTCTCCACAATATTTGCTGATCGACTTGATCACGACCTCTTGTTCTCCTAGAAGTCGGTCCACAACCAAGCCAACTTTCTGCTCAGCCGAACCTACCACTACGACGTAGTTATCGGCAGATTCTTTCGTGAAACTTCCAGGAACTTTGAAAACATTTCTAAGTTTCAGGATCGGAACTGTCTGACCCCTTAAGATGATCACTGGTTGGCGACCAACTTTAGTGATTGGCTGGGCATCAATGGCCAGCGTTTCAATGATCGATCCAATAGGCATGACGTAATCGACATCGCTCACCCGAGACAACAATCCGCCCATAATCGCAACAGTCAATGGCAGTTTCAGAATAAACCTGGTACCGACACCGACGGTGCTCTCAAGGTCGATCAGACCTCCCATAGCCATGATGTTGGATCTTACGATGTCCATTCCGACACCTCGTCCGCTTACGTCGGTGACTTCCTTTGCCGTACTGAAACCGCTGTGGAAAATGAGCATCTGAGCATCTCGATCCGAAAGCCGAGAGGCTGCTTCAGCCGACATCAGACCCTTCTCTACGGCCTTCGCTCGGAGTCGATGAGGATCTATTCCGCGACCATCGTCGATGATTTCAACCCAGATCGCATTATCTTTGTGCTTCGCTGTGAGTCGAACGGTTCCCACTTCCGGCTTGCCAACTGCAATCCGCTCCTCAGCGCTGGACTCAAGACCATGATCTACGGAGTTCCGGATCATGTGAATCAATGGGTCGCTGATCCCCTCGATGACGCTTCGGTCAACCTCAGTCTCGCCACCCTCGATGACCATCTCAACCTTTTTTCCAAGATTTCGCGACAGATCGCGAACCAAACGTGGGAAACGTTGGAACACAGTATCAATGGGAAGCATACGAGCCCGCATGATTTCCTCTTGAAGCTCGCTCGTGACTCGTCCGATGTGTCCGACAGTCTCGGCTAGCGATTCAACTTCTTCGCCGGAAGAGGCCTTTGCAGCAATGTTTGCACCGATCTGGCTTAAACGGGTTCGGTCGATGACCAACTCACCAACAAGGTTCATCAAGTTATCGAGAAGTGAAACATCGACCCTGATCGTCTGACTTGATTCCCGCTTAGCCTCCGGTGCACGTCGGTCAGCTTGCCGACGATCGTTGCCACGCTCCACCATCGTCTCCATGACCGCTGGAGTATTCTCCGGTTGTACTTTGATACCTTCATCAGCTGGCGTGTATGGTGTTACATCGACCGATTTGACTTCTCCGATCGCCGACAAGCTCTTGCTGACATCTACTGGGTTTGCGTTTAGAGCTACAAGAAACCGGGCCTCGAAGTCAAACTCCTCAGCCTCAAGCTTCTCTTGGACAGGATTTGCCCAAAGGATTTCCCCACAGCCATTGATCGCGCTGATCGCCATGAACATGCGCACGTATTTCATTCCGCACGTCTCGTCAAGTTCGACTCGGATCTCGTAGATGCCGGCCAGGGTCGGGAGCGCATTAAGTGTCTTTATAACTTCTGAAGGCCAAGTAACGACTTGCTTCTTCGTACTCTTCGTGGCCGACACTCCCCCACTCGCTCCTGCAGCGAACGCATTGAGCATATCAACCAACTCTGGATAGGTCGCAATGTCTTGACCCGTTTCCGCCAACATCTCTTTACCGCCCAACATGATGTCAACGGTTTGAATTAAGCAGTCCGCAATCTCAGGTGTAACCACCAGAGAGCGATCTCGCACCTTGAACAGAACATTCTCAAATTCGTGGGTAAGGTCTGCGTAATTTGCAAATCCCATCGCACGACTGGAACCTTTGATAGTGTGTGCAGCTCGAAAGATCGATCCGATCCGATCATCAGTCGGGTCAGCCTGAAGCTTTCCGATTTCAGCCTCGAGAATCGTTAGTTGTTCCTCGGTTTCCTGCAAAAACAGGTCGAGGTACTCGTTCATATCAACGCCGGCACTCATTCGTTCACTCCAATCAAGCTGTTCATGTCAACAATCGAAATCAAGGTGTCATCGAGATTCACGATTCCGCGAACCATCTCGCTAAGAATTGAATTCGCTTCCGAAACCCCTTCCTGGACATCGCTTTCGGTGATCGTAATCACCTCAGCAACGTCATCCACCAAAAACCCAACCGAACCATGATCGTTTTCAGTAACAATCACATAGCCATCCTCAACAGGCCTTTCCGACGGGATACCGAGCCGAATTCGTAAGTCTGAGATCGGGAGTGTGCGTCCTCGTAAGTTTGCGAGACCGAGCAGGTGCGGTGTTTGGGATGGTAACGGAGTCACCTCCCGCCAGCGAATGATTCCGGTTACGGAATCAACACTGAACGCAAAGTGCTCATCACCAAGTTGGAAGCGCACGAGTTTTTGCTCGGGTAGCATCAAATCGTTTTCAAGGACTGCGACTTCTGACATAGCTGTTAGATCAATCTTTGGCTTCTCTCCCTGCCATCTTTACTAGCAAAATGCCGATTCAACTTCTCGCAATCGATCTTGACGGGACTCTGTTGCGGTGGGATCACACCCCGCACCCGTATGCCCTGGAGCAGTTGGCACTCGCGAACGCCGCCGGAGTCCGAGTTGTGATTGCCTCTGGGCGCTCAATTCAAAGCATCCGTACGGTGCTTTCCGGATTTTTGGAAGTTGGGGCGGCTGTGGCAACAAATGGGGCAGATGTTTGGGCCAGTTCTAATGAGCACATTCACCAAGATGTGTTGAATCCAATTGTCAAACGCGCAGCTTTGGACTACGCTCTCAAGCACAATCTGCACCTCAGCTGTTATTCAACAGACGGCACGTATGCCCTGCAGGAGTCGGAGTTTCTTGACGAGTATCGAGAGCTTGTCAAAGGGGTCCCGATCAACCTGCGAACGCCAGACCAGGTCATGGCAATGCCCATCTTTAAACTCGTTTACATTGCTGATGCGGAACTGGTGCCCCAGATGCGACTCGAACTAGAACCCGAACTGACCGCCCTCGGTGCAGATCTCACCGAAAGTGCCCCTCGCTATCTGGAGATTCTTCCAAAGGGCGTTAACAAGGGGTCAGGGCTAGAGCACCTCTGCCAGCATTTTGGACTCAAGATAAACCAAGTCGCGGCCATCGGCGACTATCGGAATGATATCGAAATGATCAAGCTCGCTGGACTTTCAGGAGCAGTTAGCAACGCACTGGACGACGTTAAGCAACTCGCACAATTTACAGTTAGAAGCAATGAAGAGGGCGGAGTAGGTGAGTTCATCGCTCGCTATGTGCTACAACCATAAGTAGTTTGGTGGTTTCTGTGAATTATCTACGGTCGGTAACGGTTTCGCTATGTCTTCTCCTCGCTGCCCTAGGACTTGGGCAGACAACATTTAACGTGACTTCGCCTACTAACGGCGACTGGCTCAATGGAAACAAATCTCTTACTTTCAACGGTAAGGGGGCATCGGTTGAAGTAACGGTATCCGCCACGGTGACCAGCCCATCGGGTTCTTCGACTGTCAGCACCAAGGTAAATCCTGCCGTTAACGGAGACTTTTCGGGATCGCTCAACCTCACCTTCGCCTCGAACGCACCGCAAGGCGATTACACGATTCAGGTCACAGCCACTGAGCCGGGAAAGACTTACACCCCTGTCAACTTGGCAGTCAAGGTCGACACCAAGTTGCCCAAGCTGCTCGAATACCGGCCAGCCCAGAATTCGTTTGTCAAGGGCATCGTACCAATCCGGTTTAAACTCCTTGAAGACAATATGAAGGACTGGCGAATCACCGTTGGCGGGTCTGATATTCCAAACAACACCGGCACCGCCAAAGACTTCGGAGTCGACTGGAACTCAGGGACGTTGGACAACGACGGATCCCAAAATATTGCGATGGTGGCAAAGGACCAAGCCGATAACCTCTTGAACTTCTCGATTCCCGTCACCCTTGATCGGCGGGCGCCTGTCGCAACAATCCAATTCCCTAATTCCTCAACTCCGATTCGATCTCGCGCCGATGTGACGGTCATTGTTGACATTTCTGACCAGTTCGCAAATGCGGTCTCCGTGACCGGTGTTGATGTCATTATTCAGCGGACTGATGGCACGTTCGTCACGCGAGTCGCTCGCCAGTCGTTCACTGAAATCGGAAACAACACTTGGCGGTTCACCGGAAAAATCCGCTGGCGAAGTGGCTTCCCAAGTAGCTATAAAGTGATCGCAACCGGCTTGGACAAAGCTGGCAATGTTGCCGTCCGACAAGAAGTGTCGGTGCGAGTGAACGGTTAGATTCGTCCTTATCCTTACGACCACAAGAAGCATGAACAAATACACCGCCTCCGCGCTACTGCTTGGCTCTTTCTCGGCGATAGCCGGGGCCCAAATCCCTGATCTATTGAACACATTTGATGCTGGAAGTCGGGCCTACGGTGCTTTCGGTGTTACCGGAGCCGATACTCTCAGCATTCTCAATAACCCCGCAGGGCTCGGATACATTTCTAACAAGACCTACGGTCTTGCCTATCGGAACATGCCGACGAGTTTCACCAGTTTGTCAGGGAATCTCAACTCGCCATTTACATCGTCGGACGGTGACGGTGGCAAAGCGCAATTGACTCACCTAGGGTATGCCATTCCGATCAAAGGTGGTAGAACACTAGGAATAAGCTATCAAGTGGGCGGGTACATCAATGACTTCAGAGGAGGTACCGGACTTACATCTGGGGCCCTCAACAACGTCACCTACTCAGAACAGCTGACCGTCAAGACTGGCTTCTACACGGTTGCACTTGGAAAAGCGCAAGAAGACGGATCAGGTTCTATTGGCTACGGATTGACCTTCGCGAATGTGAACTTCCAAAATCGGCAACTCGGTTTTATTCCAAACGCAGCAGTCCTCATCGACACCGACAATCAGTCAAGTGCGTACGGTGTCGGCTTGGTCGCTGGTATTCAGAAGAACCAAGGTAGCAGTTCGTACGGCATCAGTCTCCGAACACCGATTCAACTTCAAGGCAGCGACGTCGTGAAGGCAGCCTACGATACGATTCCTGGACAACTTTCATTGGGAATTGCCCGAAGAATGGACAACATACGAGGTGGAAACGACTACCTCCTCTCTGGTGCCCAAGTCAGTCACTTCTTTGGTGGATCGGGGAACGGCTTGTTATCACGAACATCCCAGACCACCTTTGGAGTCGGCCTTGAGCTTGGACTGACCCGCGAAGCATTCACCCTCCCCGTTCGGGTGGGATACATGACATCACCAGCCGGTGGAGATGCTTTTGCCTCAAGAGACGGAATTACTTTTGGATTCGGTTATCGTCCGAACAGCCAACCTTGGGCCCTCGACGTGAACTACGCTTTCCCGAAAACCGGCGGAAAGGATATAGCTTTCACCTTCAGTTACCGATTTGATAAATAGGATAATGCGCATGCGATCTTTTACGACTGGATTTTTAGGGCTGGCTCTCATCGCCACAGCGATGGGACAGTCTTGGACGTCGGCCTACGATGCCGGACTCAAGGCAGCAAGGGCAGGCGACTGGGCAACGGCTCGGAAAGAATTCCAGAAGGCTAGAGCAAATCGACCAGACGATGTATCAGGTCCAACCAACCTGCCAGGACCCGTAACTGACGCAAGAAAGTGGCGTAATGGAGCTCCGTACTCACCCAACTTCCTTTCAGCATATGCATCCTACAAACTCGGACAAACAGCGAAGGGCGACGCTGGCTCTGCCTTTTTCAAAACAGCTCAAGATGAATTCGAAAGCTTGATCAAGAAGAAGCAAGTCAGTAAGGAAACTCTGTTCTTTCTTTCGGGAATGTACTCGAGATCGAACCAAGCCGACAAGCTACAAGCATTAACAAAGCAATCTGATAAGGCGAACTGGAAGGTTGACTCCGAGTTGCTAGCACCTGAAGAAGTAACCGCGATGTCTCAGAGCATGACTCCGACTGGAAACAGCCAAGGTGTCGTCGCCGTCGTTGATGCAGCAAACATGGCTGGAATCGTTCCAAGTGTCCCGATGAGGGCTGGTCCCGTGGCAGTGAATCCCAAAAAGTTCGCACTCATTATCGCTAACGGAGAAAACAAGCTGGGCGGGTTCCAGGTCAGTCACGCTGCTAATGATGCAAATCTTCTCAAGGCCTCGATCACAACGAATGCCGGCTACGATGCCGCAAATGTGGAGGTTCTCTCGAACGCTACCGCAGCTCAAATAAAAGCCGCTGCGGCAAGCTTAGCCGCGAAAATGCCAGCAGAATCGACTTTGATGTTCTTCTTCACCGGAGCTGGCGCGAACATCGATAAGCGGGATTGGCTCGCCGGGGTTGACACCCAATTGGCAACCGACACCTCGACGATGGTGTCGAAGACTGATCTTTATCGACCATTCGCGGAGAAAGGTATCTCCATCTTTGCCTTCTATCAGGTCTCGCGCCTGTCCATCGGAGGGAAATTCTTTGGCAGCGAAGAGGCACCAGCTGGTCGCGTTTCTCAAATGCAAGCTACAGCCCCTGGCGACAAGATCTACTCGATCTTCAAAGATGGAAGCAACGTTGGAATCTTTGCTTCCGCTATGAGCGATGTTTTTGCAGAGCTTCACTCCAACGCAATTCCGATCACTGAGTTCGGCTGGCAGGTCTTCTACAAAATCCGAAGAGGACAGACGGGTTCATCCGGTGGTGGATCCCGGCAAACCCCAACGCTCCCCGTCTTGCAGCTTCTTGCATCCGACTCGCGGTTCTAACAAACTGCAACAACTAGGCCAGGTCGAAACCCATTTCTCGCAAGACCCTTTCGACCTGGTCTTCATCAAACCGATCCATCTGTCTCGTACGCTCCACTTCAAGCTCAGCCTCGGCATCCTGTCCGGTTGCTCTCAGAAGCTCTTCCAAGAGACCATGATAGACATTCTTCTCCGGCTCTAGGTCGCTCGCTAAGCGAACTGCCTTGATTGCCTCGACTTTCATGTCGGATAGCCAAAACGCAACGGAACAACGCAGGTAGAGGAAGTCGTCTCCCGGCGAAAGCTCGACGGATGCCCGTAGAGACTGGAGAGCTTCAGGGTACTGTTTCAGCTGGATCAGGATGTCACCCACCCAGTAGTGCAGGTACGAATCGTCCGGCTTCGCGACCACTGCGTTCACCGCAAACTCCATCGCCTTCACTGGGAATCCTGCCGTTCTCAGGGCTTCTGAAATCTTAAGATTGAAGAATGGGTTATTCGGCTCTGCCTCCAATGCCTTTTGAAGCGCCCCAATCGCCTCTGTCGTGCGACCGTGGCGTTGCAGAAGGTCAGCAAGACCAATATGCGGTTCAACTGCGTCTGACTTGAGTGCAAGCGCCCGGATGTACTGGCGGTAAGCCGACGAGAACTGGTCGGTCGCCTCGAGCGCGCCAGCAAGGTCTATTCTGCTTTTAACATCTCCTGGCTCGCTTTGTTCGACCGCCTTTTGGAAGTGGGCAATCGCCTCTGCATACTTACCTGCTTCAAGGCTCATTCGTCCCAGTTGCTCGCTCTCAGCGGCATTGTTTCCGAACTTGCTCGGCCCTTCGGCATGACTGTTATCTAGGGTAATTGCACCAAATAGGTCGGCGATAGCGTTTACGTTTGCATCCATGATTTACTTGGAGCGGGTGATATCGATCTGACCGACCGATGTCGCCGCGTTTGCCACTCGGGCAAAAAGCGTTGCTGGGTAACTAGAACCCGAAAGTGGAATTGTCGTGATCCTGACTTTCTTTGTCGAGCCTGGCGCGAGTCGATAGAGCGCGATTCTTGCCTGTTTCTTGGGGAGCAGCTTCGGCGTCATCAGATACAGATCATCAATAAAGAATAGCCCACCCGAATACCCTGCGCTCGTCTCAAAGGCGATCTCAACATTGACGCTCTCCTCAGTGGGATTGTTTAGAGTCGTCTCAAGATTAACCGTGACTCCGAAATTGCCATCCAGCCTGCCACCATTATCCTGACGCTCAATCGACTTCTGACCCAGCCGAAAAACACCCATCCGACCACCGACCGTATACTCCCAGCTCTCGGTTCGGATCGGGTCAGGATAGATGTGATCTGAGATTGTGAACGCAGACTTGTCCCAATCGTTGAGAGGTTGCGATCCGACTTCGCGCCAAGGAGTGGAACTCGTCAAAGCCGGCTTCCATTTCGATATGACCTCGAACGGTGGAAATGCATCTGCCCGAACAATCACCCTATCGGGTCCCTCTATCAGGCGAATCGCGGCTAGCCCACTGATAACCGATTGAGGCGAGAGTCTGCGAAATGAAATTGGACAGGTGGATCGTGGAGGAATAACAATGATCTCAGCGCTTGCCGAGCGTATCGCCCGCATGAATAGGTCCCCAGCTCTCATGCCTGCCCCAACCGGGTCGAAATCTGGCGCAGAGTCTCCAGGAGTCAGTGCGATTCGCGCTGCAGTATCGCTGTCGTTGACGATTTGCGATCGAAGGATCAGCGGAGCGGGCGAGTCGTTGATATGGTGATACAGGTAACGGGCTGATTTGCCAAGCTCCAACGCCGCACCGAACAAATTCCCTGGCTTTTCCACTCGCTCGGGATCGTTACAATACCAAAGCACATTCTCATCCTGAGGGACCAGAGTGACATTAGAGACTTTGACTGAAACCGTGCCTGACCTGGGTGCAGTTCCGGGCGCTGTAATGTTGATCTTGACCGGCACGGTCACCGATAGACCAGCACCCAGGGCGGGAACATTTTCTACGCTCCAATCCAGCTTTGCGAGCGGCGAAAATTTCGTTTGTAGCTTAAGCGCCGCTTCAATCGCACCTCGAACCGTTCCCGGGATGGCTGGTCGACCCGTAACTTCTGCCTCGTATGCATCGGGCAGCTTTGCTGCGGTCATTAAACAAGTAAAGTTGACCTGTCGCACCGAAGCTCCGTTATTGATGGTGACAAAGCCAGCTCCGGGTCGAATCGCTGTTGCGTAGTAGGTTGATCCAGCCTTGGAGATCGAGAGAAAGCGATCATCAGATGACGTGAGGCGGACCGTTGTAGGAATCTGCAGTGCGGTTGAATCACCAACCGGCAGCCGAATGTCTTCAAACTCGACCACCGAGCCACGCTTTACTTCCGCCAACACTCGTTGAAGATCACCAGCCCAACGGTAGGCGAGAGTTTTACGATCAATCCTTCGCGCAACTGCTTCAGGCCGACTAATCGTCACCACAACATCTGAGCCAACCTTGATGACGTAGTCCGCTCCCGAGGCGCGAACCGCGACTTTGCCTGTCGCCTTAGCAAGCTTTGAAGCTGTTTTCGCCGCCAATTGGGCCGGAGTGACACCTCTAGAAGTCGCCTTAAATGTTAAGACTTGCCGACCGTTAACGAACACTGTGCTCCCCAACGAGGACACAGATCGGGCTAGCCCAGCCGCAGCTAGACTCAAACAGAGGAGAATCCCCACACCCTTAGAACTAAAACTCACAACCAAAACAGCCCCTTACAGGGTACCTGGTGACGGAATTTGTGCCAACCCAGCACCTTCCTGAATCTGACGCCCTGGTAACAACGTATCATCTGGGGCATGGTTCGCACGGATTCGCTTTCAAAACACTTTTTTGATCCGAAACGAGGAGACGTAAGAGCGGTTGAGGACGCGACATTTGAAGCCAGGCCAGGTCAGATTGTTGGGCTTCTCGGCAAGAACGGAGCCGGAAAATCGACGCTCCTGCGCATGCTGTCCACAGTGCTCACTCCAAGCAGCGGTCAGGCTTGGGTGAATGACTACGACATCGTCAAAGAGCCAACTGAGGTACGGCGAAGCATTGGGTTTATGTCATCTTCCACTGCCCTCTACGGACGTATGTCGCCACGAGAAATCTTGGCCTACTTTGGCGAGCTTTATGGACTCCAAGGTGCCACGTTGAAATCGAAAGTAGACGATTTGATCTCGCGCCTTGATATTGGCTCCTACGCCGATGGACTCTGCGACAAGCTTAGCACCGGCCAGAAGCAACGTGTCAACATCGCCCGAACCCTCATCCACGATCCTCAGGTGCTCTTCTTCGACGAGCCCACCAGCGGCCTCGATGTCGTGATGAGCCAAGACGTCATGCGCTTTGTCGAGGAAGAACGAGAGAGGGGGAAAACCATCATCTACTGCACTCACATCATGAGCGAAGTTGAACGTCTTTGCGACCACATCATCTGCATCCATGACGGTGAACTCAAGGGGCAAGGGTCAATTGAAGCATTAAAAGCGCTGACAGGCGAAAACAGCCTTGAGAAAGCCTTTTTGAATGTTGTGGGATACAACCGAGAGGTGATGGCATGAACCCAATGTTCACGGTTTACAGAAAGGAGATGCGAGAGATGCTCCGCGACAAGCGGGTCCGCTCGGCAATGTTTGTCGGTCCAATTTTCTCGGTCGCCCTCATGTTCATGCTCTTTGGTCTGATCTTCTCAAGTATCGGGAAGGCAACAAAGACCACCGTTCACGCAATCATCCCCAAGCACGACGCGGCAACCGATGGCTTCATCAAGGCTTTGGAAAAGGGCGGAATGAAAGTTGAAGAACTCCCATCGGTAGCGGATGCCGAAGCCAAGATCAAGAAGGGAGACGTTCGCCTTGCCCTCGACTTTGGCGAGGGAATGGAAGCTGCTCTCGGCTCCAACAAGCCCTTCAAGCTCCCAGCCTACTTCGACCCCAGCGAGCAAAAAGCCCAAATCGCCCTAGGGGTGATCGAAAAGTCAATGAGCGCTATGAACGAAGTCATAGTCAGCAAGCTTTTTGAAGAGAAGCAAATTGACAAGGCGATGCTCAAGCCTCTCAGTGTCGAGCGGAAAGAAGTCAAAGTTGGCGACACCAATACCAACGAGTTCCTTGTCCAGTTACTTCCCTATCTCATCGTCATCTGGGCGTTCTACGGAGCCATGAGCTCCGCCAGCGACATGGTCGCCGGCGAGAAGGAGCGACAGACTTTGGAGACGCTTCTTATCAGCCCGGTTGCCCGACGAGAAGTTGCCCTAGGAAAACTGTTTGCGCTGGCGACTGCGTCGTTCCTCGCCACGGCAAGCAGCATCGCGACGATCTTCGTCTTCTACAGCCTCAAGTTGGATTTTCTCAAGCCACTGTTCGAAGACGGTCTCGGGCTCAACCTCACCGGAGTCTTGGTCATTTTGGTCGCCCTAGTTCCAACGACGATGTTCTTTGCTAGCGCACTCATCGCGATCAGTAGCTTTGCCCGAAACACTCGGGAAGCCCAGACTTACCTCGCCCAGGGGAGCATCCTTGTTATGCTCCCCGCGATGTTCAGTCAGATCATCGGGTTCACAGACTTCGCTCAAAGCCGGGTCGTCTACGCAATTCCAATCCTGAACGCCGCAAACGTGATCCGTAACGCCCTCATCGGCAAGTACGACACCGTGGGTATCGCAATGACCGTCGGCATCGGTACGGTGCTTGCCCTCGTGGCAATGGCATGGAGCGTCCGATTGTTCAACCGCGAAACCATCCTGAACCGGATCTAGCCACTCGGCTGGTGTACATCTAAACACACCAGCCGGGAGCAGTCTTATTGCCAGCGAACCAGATTCAGCTCCGCGGGGATCGAGACATTCGAATTGAACGGGATGACGCGAATCGTGTAGCCCTGGTGCCCAGGCTGGTCACAACTTACTTGCCCGGCGTACACAAACTCCTCGCCGTCCTTCTCACCGAACGCCAGATCAATGACCGATGTATTGGTCAACTCCCGATTCGTTCCAACCTTTCCGCTCACCGCCTGCACTCGAACTTCTGCGGGCGACAAAGCCCCCAACTTGACCCGCGCCGTCACCATGAATTCTTTGCCCATTGGGTTCGACAGACCAGCGCCATCCGATACCGTAACAACCGACACCTGCCCCCAATTCGACTGAACCTTATCTCGCCAAGCCAACCCATCCTTTGCTAGAGCCGACCCGTTGGCGCTGACCTGAAGGAACGACTGAGAGGCCGGCACATAGGCCTGCCGCGTGTAGTCTTGCACCATTCGGTGCGTCGAGAACTGAGGGGCATGAGCCATGATCGAGTCACGGACCATCTGGAGCCAGCCAACCGGAATTCCCTTCTCCACTCTGTGATAGAAGGTCGGTGCCATCTGGTTCTCAATCACATCATAGAGCGACCGTGAATCGAGCCAGTCCTGGTGCCCGGAGTCTCCGCCTTCGGATCGGTTGCCGATGACAAAGCCAAGTCCAGGTTGATAACCCTCATCCCACCATCCGTCAAGGATCGAGCAGTTAAGACCACCGTTCGGAACCACCTTCATTCCACTGGTCCCCGATGCCTCGTAGGGCCGGCGAGGGTTGTTGAGCCAGACATCAACGCCCTGCACCAGGGCGCGGGCAACGCCCATATCGTAGTCCTCTAAGAAGACCATTCGCGAACGCGCTCCACCGTGGTTGATGAAATTGAACAGCTCTTGAATAAGCTTCTTCCCGGCATCGTCCCGTGGGTGCGACTTTCCAGAAATAACGATTTGGACTGGGCGCTCGGAATGATACAGAATCGACTTCAACCGATCCGGATCCGTCAACATCAACGAGCCGCGCTTGTAAGTGGCGAATCGCCGTGCAAAGCCGATGGTCAAAACCCGAGGATCGAGAATGCTGCTGACATAGTCGTAGTCAGGTCGACTGCTCATGTTGCGAGCCGCAAGGCTCTTTGCAAGTCGTTTTCGCACCGTTCGGATCAACGCGCCACGCTGATCTTCCATCACGGACCAAAGCTCCTCATCGGGGATGTCGGCAACACCCTCCCAGTTAGCAGGGTCCGACGGGTTCCGTCGCCAATCTGTGCCACAGAACTCATCAAACAGACGAGCCATGCCTCGTCCAATCCAGGTCATCGTGTGGATCCCGTTGGTAACGTGACCAATCGGCACCTCTTTCTCCGGATAATCCGGCCAGCGATTTGCAAACATCCCACGCGAAACCTCTCCGTGAAGTCGAGCAACACCGTTGACATGATTCGCAGTCTCCATGGCGAGAAGAGCCATGTTGAAGTTCTCAGCCTGGTTCAGCGGATCGAACCGACCCAACTTGATGAAGTCGGCAAAAGGAATTCCTGAAGCCTCGACGGTATTGTTCATGTAGCGTCGCAAGAGTGGCTCAGGGAACACATCAAAGCCAGCAGGAACAGGGGTATGAGTCGTAAACACGTTTCCGTGGACAGTTGCTGCACGGGCCGTTCGGAAATCGCATCCCTGCGCCGCAATGTACTGCTGAATCCGCTCAACCGACATAAATGCGGCGTGCCCTTCATTCATGTGGCAGACAGTAGGTTCAATGCCTATCGCCTTAAGCGCCTTCATGCCACCAATCCCCAGGATCATCTCCTGGCGAATTCTCATCTCCTCGTCTCCCGAATAGAGCGAGTCGGTAATACTCTGGTCGTTCTCGGCGTTTTCGAGGATGTTTGAGTCCAGAAGGTAAAGCGGAATCCGCCCAACCTCTGCTTTCCAAATTTGGCAAGTAACGATGCGATCCGGGAAGTCAACTGGGATCCGAATTGGGTCGTTATTGCTGTCTCGCATCAACGAGAGCGGCATCTGATAAAAGTCGTATTCAGGATAGACCTCTTCCTGCCATCCGTCTTTATTCAGCCGCTGACGGAAATAGCCTCGGTTGTAGAGCAAACCCACCGCCACCAACGGCAGGCCGAGGTCGGAAGCCGACTTAAGGTGATCTCCGGCAAGAATTCCCAGGCCGCCCGAATAGATAGGCAAGCCCTCGGTGAGTCCAAATTCGAAGCAGAAGTAAGCAAAGGTTCCCTTCTCTTCGGGATAAGTCTTCTCAAACCAAGTTTCCGCCGCAAGGTAATTGTCAAGCTTCTTCTCGCACCCCTCGACCCGATTCATGAAAACGGGATCAGCTGCGAGAGCTGCCCAGCGAGATGCCGGAACACGATTGAGGAACAAGATCGCGTTGTGCTCACATTCGACCCAAAGGTCCTTATCAATTGAGCGAAGTAAGTCACGAATTTCATGATCCCACGTCCAAAGGAGGTTCGTTGCAAGTCGTTTTAGCGGCAAAAGGGGCTGAGGTAGCGCCGTTACGACCTCGAAGGCACGAGTGAACTTGGGATTCTTCATATCCTGGTAAATATTCTAGGGTATTCGCCCCCCGGAAAACAGGTTTTGAATCGCACTTAAGGTAGAACCAATAACGATTTCATGCTGGAAACAAAGAATCTCAACGTGTTCTATGGGGCGATCAACGCCCTGAACGATGTCTCAATCACCGTTCAGCCCGGCGAAATTGTCGCCATCATCGGCTCAAACGGAGCCGGAAAGAGCACGTTGCTCCGCACGATCTCTGGTCTGATTAGACCCCGTTCAGGTTCAGTCACATACAACGGAGAAGAACTCACAACGCTTCAACCGCACGAAATCGTCAAGCGTGGTCTGTCCCACGCACCGGAAGGTCGCCGCATCTTCACGAACATGACCGTCGAAGAAAATCTGCAACTAGGTGCCTACCTTCGAAAAGACAAAGCCGGAGTCGTTGCCGACATGGAAATGGTCCTCGGCCGATTCCCTCGTCTAAAGGAACGATTCAAGCAAAACAGCGGCACGATGTCAGGTGGTGAGCAACAAATGCTCGCCATTGGCCGAGCTCTAATGTCACGCCCGGAGATCCTGCTCCTCGACGAACCTTCCCTCGGCCTTGCGCCATTCCTCATCACCGAGATCTTCAATATCGTAAAAGACCTCAACGCAGATGGCAAGACGGTGCTCATCGTTGAGCAGAACGCAAACCGCGCCTTGGAGATTGCGCACCGGGCTTACGTGCTGGAAACTGGCGAACTCGTCCTGCAAGGTACTGGTCAAGATCTGCTTCACGATCCAAAGGTGAAAGAAGCCTATTTGGGAGGCTAGTGAGCGCACTCGCAACCTTACGGTTTGTCCCCCTCAGCAAGGATCTCATTGATGAGATTCTTGTCATCGAGAGTTCCACCCACTCCGCCCCATGGAGTCGCAAATCCTTCGAAAATGAGCTCGAGCACAAGTACGGTGTGTTTCTAGTCGCACTGATCGAAGGCAAAGTGATCGGTTATGGAGGAACTTGGGTGCTGGTCGACGAAGCGCATGTCACCAACGTCGTTGTGTCCCCAGAGTTTCGAGGCGAGGGCATTGGTCGCAAGCTTATGAATGAGATGCTTCTGAAAGCTCGCGATAAAGGAGCAGTCTGCGCAACGCTAGAACTCCGCAAGTCGAACGAAGTGGCTCTTAAGCTCTACGAATCAATGGGATTCGTGATGGCAACTGTTCGGAAAGCGTACTATCCTGATAATCAAGAGGACGCAATTGTCATGATGCTCGATGACCTTCTCGGCTGGAAGCCGTGAGCCTTATCCTTGCCATCGAATCGTCCTGTGACGAGACATCTGCCGCCGTCGTGAACGGCCGCCAGGTTTTCAGCAACGTTGTTGCGACCCAGATTGAGATGCACCAGAAATGGGGAGGAGTCGTTCCCGAAGCAGCGGCACGCGCCCATGTTGAAGCGATTCTCCCCGTAATTCAAGAATCTCTCTCAATCGCAAACACTTCGGTTTCCGAATTAGATGCCATCGCCGTCACCAACCGTCCCGGTTTGGTCGGAGCCCTAAGCGTAGGCGTCACCGCTGCCCAATCCCTCGCCTTTGCCTACAAGAAGCCTCTGATCGGAGTTGATCATCTCGAGGGTCACCTCCTCGCGATCCTCGCCCTGTCCGAGGAGCTCAAGTTTCCCTGTATCTCCCTCCTGGTTTCTGGCGGACACAGTGAACTTGTCCTCATCAACAAAATCGGCGACTACCAACTTCTCGGGCAAACCCGCGACGATGCCGCTGGCGAAGCGTACGACAAGGGAGCACGACTCCTTGGCTTGGGTTATCCCGGAGGTCGCCAAATTTCCGAACAAGCCACCGAAGGTAATCCCAAACGTTACGACCTTCCCCGGGGCCTATCAAAAGAACGATACGACATGAGCTTCAGCGGTCTCAAGACTGCTGTTCTCAGGCTCGTCGAAAAGGAAGGCAACAACATCAGCGTCCCAGATGCCGCCGCTTCACTACAAGCCGCGATCAACGATGCACTCATCAAGCGCCTTCGCAATGCCATCGAGGACCACAACCCGACCAGCATCGCCCTCTGTGGTGGTGTGGCCGCCAACCCCGACCTCCGCTCCAGAGTCGAAAAGCTAGCAGAGCAAAACCGAATCCCCGCCTACATCCCGCCCTTCACGCTCTGCACGGACAATGCCGCCATGATCGGACTCGCCGCTGCCGCCCATTTAGTCGCCGGTGTCGGCACCAACGCATTGAATCTCCAAGTCCACCCTCACAGTGTTTTGTTCAACCGCGCGGATGCGCCGCAAGATACCGATTCTTGATTTCGTCATCAGCAAGCTCGGTATACACCTGGGTCGTGGCCACCGACTCGTGCCCCAGAAGCTCCTGAACCGCTCGCAAGTCTGCTCCTCCTTTCAGCAATGAGACCGCATAAGAGTGCCGCATCGTGTGTGGTCCAACGTGACCTGTCACTCCTCCTGCACTAGCCGCCGCCGCGATGATGCCATAAACTGCCTGTCGAGACAATTCAGTCCCCTGGGCTGAAACAAACACCAGTCCGCTGGGCCCCTTCAACAGCTGCGTGCGGCCCGCTCTAAGCCACTCCGCCAACGATTCAGCCGTCTCCGATGGCAGCGGAACCACTCGCATCTTCCCTCTCTTGCCGGTGACACGCAGCACACCCGTCTCTAGGTCAACCTCAGAAGTTCGCAGCGAAACTACTTCAGAAACGCGCAATCCGCAGCCAAATAAGATCTCCAGCAGGCATAGGTTTCGGCTCGCGAGGCGCGAGTCAGTTTCGGCGCCTGCAAGGACATCCCTTACCACTGCGAAGGGCAGTGCCTTTGGGAGTCGCTTAGGCGTTCGAAATCCTCCCGTCGAGGGCAGATCAACTTGAATGGCGACACCATTCCGCTTCAAAAACTTCAGCAAAGATCGCAGCGAAGAGGCCTTCCTCTGCGCCGTCCGAGCCGACTTCTGCCCTGCCAAATGAGAATCCCACCGAAGCATCAACTCAACCGTAAGCGACTCCCAAGAACGGATGTCCTCAAAGCAAGCAACCGCCTCGGTCAGGTCACGCGAATACGCCTCAAGCGTATGCGGAGACGCCCCCTTCTCCACTTTCAGATGGTCAAGGAACCACTCGACTGACTCTATCAGGGCGTTTTGCGCTTCCAAATCGTCACCCTCGGGTGGATGTACTCCATATCTTCGACCATCAGCCGATGCCCCAGGCCATCATCCCATGGTCCAGGAACGATTTCGTAGGTTTTGCCGAGTTCCTCAACAAACTCGGAATATCGTGAAGCAAAGAGCTTCTCAACATCGGACCCGCCCTTACTGTCGGCGATACGCTGAACTGGGCCATATTCAAAGGAGCTGAACGAGATGTACTCGGGCTTCAAGTCAGAAATCAGACGTTTGTCCCAATCGTATCGCTCGGTGGGGTTCTCCGGCATAAACCGGACAACTTTTGGCGAAGTCCAACCGCTCCACATTTCCATGAGTCGCTTCGGGCCAAACATCCGTGTCATCGGCATCTCAGGGTGCAACGTCGCCGACCAGAACCAGGGATCACTGACCAAGCCGACTTCTCCTTTATCTTTTAAGAATCGACCTGCAAGGTCGCGTGGATCGACCGCGAGCATCTGCGCCGTCATGGTTCCCGAGGCAACAAATCCGGACTTATCCAACCCGCCAACCACCGCCAATCCGACAACAACGCCGACCCTCTTCCCAAGCTCAGACTTCTCACGAACCAAATCAATAAAATATCCGAGTCCCAACGCCAGTGCTGGAATCGTGGGAAGGATGTAACGCATGAACTTGATCTGACCACCTGAGACGGCTCCGTACATTAGAACGAAAAACACCGCGCAGACAATGATTGGAGCCGACTTTAGAAGCGCGCCCCGAGCGAATGCATATAGGCCAACAAGTAGACCTATGAGACTAAACCCTAGCCAGAGATTCCCGAGGTGATACAGGAAAGCCGGTGCCGTCTGAGCGAAGACAATGCCGTGCCCCTCCTTACTGTGATTCAGCTCAAAAGTGAAGTCGCGGATAAATGCTTCCCGCTCAAGAATCGCCCCCGGGGTGGTGATCAGGAAAACGACAAGGCATGCAAATAGGGCCGCAGGCAACATGACCCAAGAGACCACTTCCCGCTGCTCTCCTGCGTTTTCCGACTTTCCGCGCAGAGCGAAAACGGGAAGGAGAGCCAAAACTGCAGCAAAACCAACGTACTTTGTCCCTGCACTGAGTCCCGCAAAAACTCCCGCCCAAAGCGCAGCTCGCCTGAGCGGTTCATGAGAATCCAACCCCCGAATGCACCAGTACAAACACGAAACCGCAAACATCGTGGCAAGTGCATCGACCGTCTGGAACCGCGAGTGGACGACCAGCGCCGGAGCCACGACACAAGCTGCCGCGGCAAACCCTGCACCGACCTTCGTCAGAAACCTTCGCCCAATCGCGAAAACCAAACCACAAGTGATCGCCCCAAAAAGGCAGTTAAACACCCTGGCGACCAAATGAACTGACCCCATCCCCGCCGGAGTTAGTTGACCCTGAGCATCAAACCCGCCCGAGTACACCCCAACGATATCTGAGATGAACCTCAGGAAGGTGAAGTAGAGGGTTCCGTAGTTGTAAAAACCCGGAGTAAAGTCAAGTTTCCCTGGCTCAATTCCCTGACGCGATACGAGCAGATTCACTTGCTCATCAGGATGCAAAGAAATCGCCCGCATCTCATTAGGCAATCCCCAGCCCACCCCGACTAGCCGGTACAGAAATGCCGCCAGGATCACCAGCAGAATCGGGTCGCGCCAATTGATCTTGATCTTATTCACTGTTTGAAACAACCTCCCGAATCGCCTTGACCACAACGGGATCGTAGTGGAAACCCGATTGGCGATCCAAAGCCACCAATGCCCTTTCCGTTCCAACGTGGCGAATCAGTTGTAAATAGTCCGAGCAAGCCGACAAAATCCTACTCTCTATCGGCACGTTCGGTTCCGCTTCAAATCTGGAGTGATGGTGCCGAACAATCGGTGCGAACTCCGCCAAGAGCCGGTTCCCTTTCAACATTCCTGCCCCGCCTGAAGCATGGCGCTCAAAGACCGCTTGCTCATCGGGAGTCCATTCAAAATTTTTCCGCAAGAGCTGGCTCGGAACTCCGCAAAGTCCCAGGTCACAAATCTGGGATGCAATGCGTACCCGTTCTCGATCTCGGGTACTCATACCCATCTCCGTCGCCACCCCGGCCACCAACTTCTCCAGTTCCTCAACAGAACCCGCTAAGAACGGCGAGCGATGTTCAATTGCCACCCCTATCCCCCTCGCTAGTCGTCTCTGGCGCGCAACGCGTAAGATTGGCAAATGCCAAAAGGTAAACCCAAGCATGACCACGCAAAGCAAGATAGTCACCAACCAACCAATCAAAGAACACCTCCTTTGCCGTGCCGCAGAACGGCCTCAAATGCCTTCACAACTCGCGGATCAAACTGAGTTCCGGAACATCGTCGCAGCTCCTCCAGTGCCTTTTCTGATGAGACTGGGTCACGGTAGAACCGACGATGACCGTCGGCACTGGTGCCGGTCATAGCGTCGTAGGCATCCAACACTGCGATCAAACGACTCTCGATCGGAATCTCGTTCTTAGGCAAGTTGTCTGGATAACCTCGGCCATCCATTCGCTCGTGGTGGTGCCGAATCCACTTCGCGAGCGGCTTATGCTCCAGCACTTCAGTGATAATCGCCTCACCAATCGCCGGGTGAGTTTTGATCACCGCAAACTCTTCGTCCGTGAGCTTAGAAGGCTTTTCCAGTATCCGCTCGTCAACGGCAAGTTTCCCAATATCATGGAGCAGGGCGGCATGAACAACCTCATCTAATCGCCACTCGGGAATACCCAAGCGCCGGCCCGTCTCTCGTGCCAGATAGCCGACACGCCGCGAATGCCCCCCTGTGTAAGGATGTGCATAACCGAGCAGATTTCCAAGTCCGACAAGTCCACCAGAAAACTCATCGCCCGCCCCCAGGTAAGCCCTCATGACAGCTAGCCAAACTGTCGCAATGATCGTGTACTGCAAGCAGCCGACCTCCACTGTGGCCGCGGCTCCTAATACCCACCCCGCTATCAAGCAAACTGCGCCACCAGATAGCCAAGCAGGGAGTCCACTCATCGCCCCAAAGTCAAGTGGCAAACCGCTGAATCGAGATACCAGCATCGAAGCCGCCATGCGAACAACCAAATATGGCGCAACCAACACCCAAACCGGCTGTCCCAATAGCAGGCACAACGCGGCAACTCCTGCGCACTCTCCTACAAATAGCGCGAGAACTCTCCGAATGCCGTGTCGAGACCCGAGTGGTATGAGCAAGAATAGCCCCAAAACGAGTACAGGTAGTAAGAGCAATGACACGCTTGCAGAAAACGCCATCAGCGGAACATGAATCACATGATTCCGCGAAGTGAGCCGCCCTTGGACAAAAATGAGCGTGCCAAAAAGTCCAGCGATCAGTGCGCCGTCAGCGGCTTTTATCTGGAAACCAACAAGCGACATCAAGGCAATGACGCCAACTCCCAGCACGAATTCTAGCGCGCGATCATCCTGGGTTCGAGACTGTGTCTGTTGGCGCATGAATCCTGTAGGATTCTAGACGATTCCTGACCGTGGTTTGCCTCCGCCTTTCTTACCCGGATTCGCGGTTGGCTTTGCCACCGGTTCGGTTGATCCTGGCTTCTTCCAAGATTCCAGTTTGACCAGCGTGCGTCCACGGAAGCGGTCTTCCAGCAAAGGCTGAGGGACGCCCTTGACTACAATCGAGAAGCCGCCAGAACTCTCCGCAGCTGCCTTCAGAAGATGCATGGTCTTAAGGTCAAGATCGTACTTCACCTTAGCTTCAAATTTGAGTGGGACAGCCTTGAGACTCGTGCTCGCGTTAGACGAGCCAGTCAGCTGCCGCGCAAATTCTGCCATGTCTGTATCCAGCTTGACCACCGCTTCAATGCGATGGACGTCTTTCCCGTCTGAGCTTTTGGTAATGCCCTGGTAAGTGTAGGTGTAGTCCAGGCGCTGGACGCCCATTTTTTCGCCCTTGCCTTTAAGCTTCTGCGGAGTTGCCGAGACTGTTCGCAACCAAGTGTCTCCTGCCTTAACCTCTTCAAAGGGCATCCTGGGCGAAATGTCCAAAGAGGTGTCAAAGCCACCGATGAAGAAGGCTAACCGCTGAACCTCTTCCACAAACTGAAACAGGAGTCCGACAGCCGCACCGTCCGCTTGAGATCCCTGAACACCGTGCCGACGAAGCCATCGGAGTCCATCATTTTTCTTCGGAGCATCTGGCTTCTTCGGTGTCAAATCTTTCAGCGAAAGAATTTCGTTTACCGGACTGATGTCCATCTGAAGTTTCCAATCGAGCTTCTCCGTCGTCGTTTTCGCAGCCGCGGCCGCAGTATCTCCCATGGTGATCGCCATGGTCGGGCGCAAATACATCACCTCGGCGATACCGTCTGCTTTCAACTTCTGAACGTCAAGCGTATGGCGATAAGCGTAAGATTCGTCGTGAGGGATAAACGTCTGCAAGTCCCCGCTACGTTGCTCGTCGGTGATTTCTGCTTTCGTCAGATAAACCAGCTTCTCTCCGGCGACAAACTTGCGACCAAGTTCGATCATCCCGGCTTGTCGCCCGGAGGTAGCTAAAAAGAGCGCGATCGCGGTCAAAGCCATGCTTACATTATTACTTCAACACATGTTTTGCGATGACAAGCCTTTGAATTTCTGAGCATCCTTCGCCGATTTCCGTCAACTTTGCATCTCGCCAAAGCTTTTCAACCAAAAACTCTCGGGTCATTCCGCGCCCACCGTGAACCTGAATCGCACGATTGGTAACCCGATTCGCCGTTTCCGATGCGTAAAGCTTAGCGAATGAGCTTTCCAGCACCGCGGGAAGGCCCTTATCCAAATTGGTCGCTCCCTTATGAAGAAGCAAACGAGCCGCCTCAACTTCCATCGCCGAATCAGCGATCATGTTCTGAACTGATTGCATGTCGCAAAGTCGACGATTGAACTGCTCTCGTCCCTTCGAATACTCCAGCATCAGTTCATAAGCCTTCTCAGCAATGCCAACCGCCATTGCTGCAATTCCGAGGCGACCCCGATAAAGCAAGCCAATCGCCTGCTCAAAGGTACACGGCGTGTGCCAACCAATGGCGTCGTTAAGAGCAAATTGAACCGTGTTTGATGCTGAAACTCCAACCGTGTGAATTCGCTTTTCAAGCTTAAATCCTGGTTGATTCGTCTCCATGAGGAATGCCGATAGCTCAGTGTCGCTGGTCCGCGCGATCAAAACAATCAGATCAGCCTTGCCGCCGTTGGTGATGAACATCTTTCGACCGTTGATCTTGTACATGCCTTCTTGGTCGGTCGGCTCCGCCTTCGTCCGAACTCTCCGGGCATCTGAGCCTGCGTCTGGTTCGGTAAGACCCCAAGCAAGCTTGATCTCGCCCTTCAGGATGCCGGGCAGATACTTTTCGCACTGCTCTGGCGTGGAAAAGTGATCAAAGTGAGCCACGCAAAGAGCATTGACTGCTGCAACATTCATCGACAACGCTGGGTCGCCTTTAGCAAGCTCCCGACAAGCCTCGACATAGGCCATTGTCGAACATCCGGTTCCGCCCTTCTCCTTCGGAAGGGTCATTCCCAAGAGCCCGATAGCTCCCATTTTCGTCCAGATATCGTCAGGAAAGGCGGTTGCCTCCTCCCATGCCCGGGTGTTCGGGAGAACTTCTTCGGCGACGAATTTCTTAACGGTCTCGATAAAAGCGAAATCTTCGGATTCTAAGTTCAAAAACATATCTGTGGTCAGTCCTCGTTGATCTACGTTGCTTGCCACTTCATCGTATGCAAGCAACCTATTGTGACGTATGGCTTTGACGTATTTCAGAAAATGGTTACCTGAATCGTCCAAACGTGCAAATATATCACCGAATGCTGATGTATGATAGATTGAGATCAATAATGAGCATTTTCGACGAAATCTCCGAGCAATCCCGGCGTGCAATTCTAATGAACCTGATGGACGGTTCTCGAAGTGTTAATGAAATCGTCGAAGCAACCGGACTCCGACAGCCAAACGTGAGTAACCACCTAGCAAGACTCCGGGCCAAAGGAATTGTCTCAACCAGTCGGATCGGACGGCATATCTATTATTCGATCTCCAAAGCAGAGGTGGAAGATGCCCTAAACGCGATCATCAGGACCTCTGAAAGCCCGACTACAGGTGCGTCCCTTTCTGATCTCGTGATTCCCTATGCTCGCGCAGCCTGTCGCGGGGATGAGCGCGAATGTAACCGCATTATCGACCAAGCCCTGCGAACAAACCGAGAATTGATACCCCTCTATACTGAGTTGCTCAGCGCTGCAATGACAACCATCGGAGAATGGTATCTGTCCGGAGCGATAGATGATGCTCAAGAGCACATGACCAGTTCGATCACTGAACGTCAAATGGCTCGGATAATGAACTACCTTGGCGCTCCTAATCCCACTGGAGGGGTTGCCGTTATTGGTGCCGCTCCGCACAATCACCACACTATCGGTCTTAGAATGCTTTCGGACTTTCTCACGAGTCAAAACTGGTCCGTAAAATTCCTCGGTGCAAACGTTCCCATCCCCAGTTTCCTCCGTGAAGTCAGCGACTCCCGTCCCGAAATCGTTCTGATCTCGTGCGCCCACGAGGACGGTGTCGAATGGACTCTACGCTTGATCCGGGAACTCGTTTCTCAGCGAGGAAAGGAGGGAAGACCACAGATCGGAGTGGGTGGCTGGATGGTCAACGAGGATCCAAAACGGTTCTTAGACGAGGGTGCAGACTTCCTCGCAACATCGCTCGTGCAATTCTCTGAAGTGATTTTGCCGACGGTCACCGCGCATCGTGGATAAACTTCGTTTCATGCTCGACCACCTCCTCGAACTCTTTGCCTATGACCGATGGGCCAATGCACTTTGGATCGACTATCTCTCAGGACGAGAGTCAAACCCGGAGGAAATGGAGCAGATGGCTCACCTCCTTGGCTCGCAAAGAATGTGGATCACCCGAGTTGGAGGCGTGTCTCCAACCGAGTTCGTCCTGCCCGAGCCAACACTCGCTACTTTAGATGAACTCAACCAACGCTGGCGCTCTGCGCTCACCGAGCGTGAACTCGCGGAAGTGATCAACTACAAGCGAACTACCGGAGAAGCCCTATCCTTGTCTCTGAAGCAGATCGCTTCGCACGTCATCAACCACGGCACATACCACCGAGGCGTCCTCCGAGGCATCGCCCTCCTCGAAGACCGCTGGGATTTCCCCGACACCGATCTGGCGAATTTCTACACCGGTATTCAATAGGCTTAAACAGGTCGCTCTACCATACATTACAAATTCTTAATGCATTGAATGCAACCCTAGTCATTTGTCCTCAGTAAATGATATTGTGGATGCGAGGATGACATTGGTCAGCGCCGATCAGAAAGGCCCTTGCAATTTACTATGCAACTAGCACAACTTGACGCGAACGGAATCAACCCCTTGTGGTTTTCGCTTCTGATTCCCCTTCTCTGTATCGTTTTCTTCAAGCCCATTTTGAGGCTCTTCCTGGGAATGGTAATCGTCCCCGAAGACAAGATTGGCCTTGTAACCAAAAAGTTCGTTCTTCTCGGTGCCAACAAGGAACTCCCGGACGGGCGAATCCTCGCCACCAAAGGTGAAGCCGGTATTCAGGCCGATACCCTCGCCCCAGGACTCTACTGGGGGATGTGGCCCTGGCAGTACTCCGTCACCATGGACCCATTTACCGTAGTCCCCGAAGGCAAGATCGGAATCGTTCTCGCCAACGATGGACATCCTCTTCCCACAGGTCACCTACTCGGTCGGAAGGTCGAAAGCGATAACTTCCAAAACGCCCAGGCGTTCCTGGAAAACGGTGGCCAAAAAGGTCGGCAAACCCGAATCTTGACGTCCGGTACCTATCGTATCAACCGCCTGGCCTTCGTCGTCAGCATCGCCGATACCACCATGATCAATGAGAACATGGTCGGAATCGTGACGAGCCTTGACGGTGAACCGATCCGCCAAGGTCAGATAGCGGGTGAACTAATCTACGATCACAACAACTTCCAGGACGTGGATACTTTCCTGGCGAACGGTGGAAACCGAGGTCTTCAACCTCAGGTCATCCTCGCCGGAAACTACTTCATCAACCCCTGGGCATTCCAGATCGAAGAGATCCCAATGACCGACGTTCCGATCGGCCACGTTGGAGTGGTTATCAGCTACATTGGCGAAGACGGAACCGACGTCACCGGTGAAACTTTCCGCCACGGAAACATAGTCAACAAGGGCTTCCGAGGCGTCTGGTTCGAGCCACTCGGCCCCGGTAAGTACCCGATCAACAAGTACACGATGAAGGTCGAGCTTGTTCCGACCACCAACCTCGTCCTCAACTGGGCGACGGCGCGCTCGGAGTCGCACAACCTCGACAAGAACCTCTCGACCATTACGGTTCGATCAAAGGACGGATTCCCCTTCAACCTGGACGTCTCCCAGATCATCCACATCCCCGCCACCGAGGCCCCCAAGGTCATTGCAAGGTTCGGATCGATGAACAACCTTGTCAGCCAGGTTCTGGAACCGACCATCGGAAACTACTTCCGAAACTCGGCGCAGGACAGCGACGTCATCAGTTTCCTTTCGACCCGTAAGGAACGACAGGCAGCGGCGAAGGACCATATCCGAGTCGTGCTTGAAGAGTACAACGTCAATGCGGTTGACACTCTGATCGGTGACATCGTCCCGCCCGAGGCTCTCATGAAGACCCTGACCGATCGAAAGATCGCGCAGGAAGAGGAGAAGACCTACGAAACCCAGCGAATGGCGCAAGAGAAGCGCCAGGGAATGGAAAAGGAAACCGCTATCGCCGACATGCAGCGCGAAATCGTAAAGGCTTCGCAAAGCGTCGAAATCGCCCAGCGGACCGCCGACGCGACGGTCAAGAAAGCCGAAGGTGACGCCGCATCGCTCAAGCTCGCGGTGAACGCCGAAGCCGAAGCGACCAAGATGCGAGCCAACGCAGAAGCAGAAGCCACCCGGGCTCGTGGTATCGCCCAGGCCGACTACACCAAGGTCAACGCCTCCGCTGAAGCCGAAAAGATAAGCAAGACTGGTCTTGCCGAAGCCGAGAAGATCGAGGCAATTGGTCGATCGACCGCTGAGTCCTACCAGCTGCAGGTGACCGCGATGGGCGGCGAAAACTTCGCCAAACTCAAGATCACCGAAGAGATCGCTAAGGGTCACATCAAGATCATCCCTGACTTGATCATCAACGGCGGCGGCGACGGCTCGGAGGGATCGTTGAACGGCCTGATGGGCCTCCAACTCCTCTCGATGCTCCAGGATCGGAACGTGAAAACCACAGTCACCGAAAAGACTCCCAAAGAGTCTCCGAAGCCGGAGAAGTGACTCCAAGCCCCCCTCTCGTCCGCAAGGACGAGAGGGGGGAGTTCCAAAGGCACCACTATTTGAACCGCATCAAATAGTCCTCAAACATGTGAAATGAATCACGGTTAACCTCTCTCAAATCGACGTCCAAGACGAATTTTTCAGCTTCTTGTCCGTTCCAAACGTCGATCAAATCGACTTTGAACCCCTTTTTGACCAGATTCTCGATCACGTCGAAGAGCAGCTTTGTTCCCTCTACTTGCTCGGGGTCCTCTAGCCTCCAATCTTGAGGCTCGAAGAATTCAGGTTCGGCTGGACTCCCGTCCGAATTAGTCTGGCTCAGGTGCCTAAATTCGCAGCTACAACAATTGTGCTCATCCGTTAAGAACCAGCAGTTTCCGAATTGGTGTCTCTTGAGCAATGGCTCTGTCTCCACAGCGGGCTACAACACCATCAGTTTGGAATTCCAGACAGACAAATCTTCTTTCGAATCAGTTGACAAGAAAACCGTGTAACACATCGCCGTTTACCTACTCAATCATTGTATGCTACGCCCCATGAATCGACGCGACTTCCTCACCGGCACCCTCGCCTTCGGCGCAGCTTCCCTCCTCCCCGCCGCCCAACCCAAAACAAAGGACTGGTTCACCATCTCCCTCGCCGAGTGGTCACTCCACCGCACCATCTTCGGCGGCGACATGACCAACCTCGACTTCCCCAAGGTCGCCCGCGAGAAGTACGGGATTGACGCCATCGAATACGTCAACCAGTTCTTCAAAGACAAAGCTAAGGACGCCAAGTACCTCGCAGAACTTAAGCAGATCTGCAAAGACCAGGGCGTCAAGAGCGTGCTCATCATGTGCGATGGCGAAGGCGCCACCGGCGACCCCGATGCCGCAAAAAGAACCCAAGCTGTCGAGAACCACTACAAGTGGGTCGATGCCGCTAAGTACCTCGGTTGCCACAGCATCCGCGTCAATGCCCAATCCCGCGGAGCCCGCGAAGAACAAGCCAAGCTCTGCGCCGACGGACTCGCTAGGCTCGGCGAGTACGGTGCAAAGGTCGGTATCAATGTCATCGTCGAAAACCACGGCGGAATTAGTAGCCACGGAGACTGGCTCGCCGACGTCATGCGCCGCGTGAACATGAAGAATGTCGGCACCTTACCTGACTTCGGCAACTTCTACGAGTACGACCGCTACCAGGGAGTCGAAGACCTGATGCCCTTCGCAAAAGGCGTCAGTGCAAAGTCAAACGACTTCGGTCCAGACGGAAACGAGCTCAATATGGACTACTACCGCCTGCTAGGCATCGTTAAGCAAGCGGGCTACCGAGGGCGAATCGGCATCGAATACGAAGGCAACCGCCTCAGCGAGCACCATGGAATCCTAAAGACCAAGGCAATCTTAGAAGAAGTTCTTCGAGCTTAGAGAGCCCACTTCTTCAAGAAATCCATCACCTTCACTGGGTCGTGCGCCGGCCCAGTTTCGAGCAGACCTGTGTCCTGCGAATGCAGCAATTTCCCTTTTGCGTCCAAAACAAACAGGTGCGGATAGCCCGAGATCGTTGGAAACTTAGACAGCACCGCTTTGTTCTCATTCTCAGGGCTGAAGTTGATCTTCACGATCACATACTTCGCCTTGAGCACCTTAGCGATTTCGGCATCCGACTTAAACAGCTTGTCGAGCTTGTGGCACCAACCGCACCAGTTCCCCCCAACATCAACCAGAACCCGCTTCTTCTCCTTCGTCGCCAGCTTCAATCCAGCCGCCAGGTCAGCCGCCGCGTCCCGGGAAGGATCGAAAATCTTCTCCTTTGCTCCGCCGACTTGCACGGCGCCAGTCTGGGCAAACGCACCGCAAACAATGGAGAGAAAAACAACGCTAGAGGCAAGTCGCATGTCTGACTATAACACGCAAAGCCAAAATTACATTCCCCATTTTCGGTGGGGCGGTTCTAAGTTTGGCTTTGCAGGTTCAAAACTCACCTGGGGAGCCTTCGCAAGGATCCGCTCCCTAAGAATCATTTGCTCAAGAAGCTCTTCCACCGAGCAATTCTGCTCGGTGGCGCGCAACGTCAAGAAGTCGAAATCTTCGGGGGATACCGAAACAGACTTCATTTGGCCAAGTTGAGCAACAACAGATTCCCAACCGAGTTGGTCTTCGGCCCGTTGGTATCCATGACCAACTTCACAATGCTCTTCCCTTTCGGCAAAGTGAACGTCCCTGCATCCACTGTGCGCCAGTTGGTCCAACCGCCGGTATTTGGAACCGTCACCGTCGATCCAACGCGCTTTCCGTCGAGCTCGAAATGGAACGTTCCGCCATCACCTTCACTGGCAACCCGAGCGGTGCCCTTGTACGTGCCAGCGGCTTCGACATCAACGATGTAGTTGAGCCACTCGCCCGCCGCTGTCCAGCCAACCGACCACTTGTTAAGGCCGTCGCCTGAAGCACCAATATCGACTCCTTCTGTCTTTCGATACCCTCCTCCGTTGTTACCTGGATCGTTGTCCTTATAGGCCACCCCAGCCCCACCCGGCATGAAGTTCGCAAACACCAAATCTCCAGGGACCTTGATCGGGTCAATCTTGGGAGGCTGGTTGGCTCGAGCGATCCGCGCGAGCCGGCGCTTTTCAATCGCTGCCTCGTCCACCACCAAGTTCTCGTCCTTCCAAGCCTTTACATAATCTACGAGCATCCGTTGCGGAAACGTCGTCGTTGCATCCGGATAACCCGGCCACTGACCACCAACCGCAAGGTTCAGGATCATGAACTGCGGCTTGTTAAAGACCCATTCATCGGCTCCGACATCTTCAGAAGTGAGCTTGCCAAAAGACTTTCCATCCAGATAAAACCGAATCTCCTCGGGTTCCCACTCCACACCGTAGGTATGGAATCCCGCCGACAAATCTTCCATCCCCGCCAACTTTCGCTGGATGCTCGCCCCACCGGAATAGCCTGGGCCATGAAGGGTTCCGTAAGTGGTCTTCACATCGTGGCCAAGGAACTCCATGATGTCAATCTCGCCACACTTCGGCCAGCCAACCGTTCCAATGTTGTCACCCAGCATCCAAAACGCTGGCCAAATACCCTGCCCCTTCGGCAACCAAAGCCTCGCTTCGAACTTGCCATAGAGCTGAGCAAACGTCCCTTGGGTCTTCAACCGAGCCGAAGAGTAGTCCTTTGCAATCCCATCCGCACCCTTGGTCGGCTCCTTTCGGGCCTCGATCACAAGCTGACCCGAGCCATTCAAAAAGGCATTCTTGTTGCCGTCTGTATAGCTCTCCATCTCGTTATTCCCGAAACCGTGTCCGCCAAGGTCTCGAGCCCAAACTGCGGGGTCCGGAGCCGTACCTTTCGGCCCTTCAAACTCTTGCGAAAAAGTTAATTTCCACTTAGGGGCGAGAACTGCAAGTGCGCACATCGATGTGACCAACATTGCCTTCTACTGTACAACAAACTGCGCACCAAACCGCACGTTTAGAGCGTCTGTAACTGTCCCGATGAAAGTCACCGAGATCCTTTTGCGCCCCTATCAGGCCAAGGCTCTCGGACAAGTTTTGGCTTGCAAGGACCAAGGGCTGAACCGCGTCCTAGTGGTCATGCCCACCGGTACCGGAAAAACCACCCTGTTCAGTGCTCTCATCGGTCAGCTCTGCAAAAAGAAAGCCGACGAGGGGCTAGTTCTCGCCCACCGCCGCGAGTTGCTTGAGCAAGCCGCTACCCGAATCGCCCTCCAAAACCCGAAGCTCCGGGTCGGAATCGAGGCGAGAAACCAAGCTGAACGCCCCCAAATCATGGTCGGCTCCGTCCAAGCCCTCGGCCGAAAAGAGACCCTCCGCCTTGATGGCTTCCGGCCCAAAAGCCTGATTATTGACGAGGCCCACCATGCCGCCGCCGACACCTACCAAAACGTCATGCGCTCGGTCGGCGCATACGACGGCACCTGCTTCACGGTCGGTGTCACCGCCACCCCCCATCGCATGGATAATCGCCCCCTCCATGGCGAGGAGGAGGCGATTTTCGAGCAGGTAGCGTTCACCTACACGCTTAAAGAGGCCATTTCTGACGGCTGGCTCGCCGATCTCAAGGGCTACCGAGTCGCCACCGGCGTCGACCTCAGCAAAGTCCGAATCGTCCACGGCGATTACAGTGCAAAAGCCCTCCAAGACGCCGTCAACACCGAATCTCGCAACCGCACCGCATTCGAACACTGGACCCAAGTCGCCCAAGATCGAAAGACCATTATCTTCTGCACCGGCGTCGATCATGCTAAAAGCGTCGCCGAGATGTTCAAAAACGAAGGCTTCGCCGCCGAGTACGTTCACGGCGGCATGAAGCCCGACGAGCGCGCTGGCATCATGCGCCGCTTCGCTACCGGCAAAACCCAGATACTCAGCAACGTCGAAATTGCCACCGAAGGCTTCGACGTCCCCGACGTCGGCTGCGTCCTTCTGCTCCGTCCCACCAAGAGCTGGGCGCTGTTTTGCCAGATGATTGGCCGCGGACTCAGGGTGCTGCCCAACACCATCGAGGGCATTCCCGACGCCACCGCTCGCCGAGACATGATCAGGGGATCAGAGAAGCCCGACTGCCTCGTCATCGATGTCATAGACAACGGCAAGCGGGTCATCATGCCCAAAGAGGGGGAGGAAGAAAAGAACCCTTCGCTTACCGGACTCGTCGGTCTCCCCGAAGAGTTCGACCTCGAAGGTCGAACCCTGACCGAGGCAATGGACAGCTTCGACAAGCTTGATCCCCGCACTCAGGCTCTCCTATTCCGTCGAAACGTCAGCTTTGATGACCTCGACAACACGCTCATCGCTGTCGATCTCCTCGCCGAACTGACGCCTCCCTTCGAGGCGATGGACAACAGTCGTAACGCCTGGATGAAAGTCGGAGACGGCCGCTACCTCCTCGCCTGCGGAAGCAGCAAACATGAGGAGCACCGCATGGCCGCTATCGAAGAAGACGCCCTCGGCTTCTGGCACCTCATTCTTTCTTCGGCCAGCATGGACCCCACCGAGACCCCCCTTGGACGCGACCTCAGCGACGCCTTCCGCCACGCCGATATCCGCATCCGCCAAATCTGGCCTTTCACTTCCGGCCTTACCCTCTCCAGCACCCAGTGGCGAAACCGCCCAATCACCGGCGACCAGCGAACCGAGCTCCGGCAACTCGGAATCGAAGAAACCGTCCTCGCCATGCTCGAAACCTCCGGCCAGGCCTGGACCCTCATCGAGCTCAAGAAGCGCGAGCTCGCAAGAACCTAAAAAGGGACTGTACGATTTCTCGTACAGTCCCTTCCTCTCAAGACGGCAATCTGCCGCGTCTCAGCCCATATGCGCGATGATTGCATCGCCAAACTCGGAGCACTTAACCTTCGTCGCGCCTTCCATCAGTCGGTGGAAGTCATAGGTGACCGTCTTCGCCCCAATCGCGCCGTTGACGCCCTTGAGGATCAGGTCTGCAACCTCGATCCAGCCCATGTAGCGGAACATCATCTCGCCTGAGAGGATGACCGATGACGGGTTAACAACGTCCTGATCCGCGTACTTCGGAGCGGTTCCGTGAGTAGCCTCGAAGATCGCGTGGCCCGTGATGTAGTTGATATTCGCACCCGGAGCGATACCGATTCCGCCGACCTGTGCCGCCAAGGCATCGCTGAGGTAGTCACCGTTCAGGTTCAACGTAGCAATGACATCAAAGTCTTCTGGTCGAGTCAAAACCTGTTGAAGAGCGATGTCCGCGATTGCATCCTTGATGATGATTCCCGCGCCGCGCTTCCCTTCCGGAATCTTGCACCACGGACCGCCATCAATCTCTTCCGCACCGTAAAGGTCCTTCGCAAGCTGGTAGCCCCAGTCTCGGAAGCCGCCTTCGGTGAACTTCATGATGTTGCCCTTGTGAACAAGCGTCACCGACTTTTGATTGTTGTTGATCGCGTACTCGATGGCTGCGTAAATCAGTCGCTCCGAACCCTGTCGCGAGACTGGCTTAATGCCAACGCCAACGCAAACTTCTTTCGAAGGTCCGCCGTGAACCGCCGCCGACCACTCCTCAGTCCGCGCCGTGGTTCCAAATCGAACCTTGGCGAACATCTTTGGAAACTTTTCTTCAAGGAATGCCAGAACCGTCGCCGCATCGTCCGATCCGCCGGGGAACTCGATTCCGGCGTAGATGTCTTCCGTATTCTCTCGGAAAATCGTCATGTCAACCGCCTCTGGCTTCTTCACCGGAGAAGGAACGCCAGTGAAATACTGCACTGGGCGAAGGCAAACGTAAAGATCAAGAATCTGCCGCAGAGCAACGTTGAGAGAAGTGATTCCACCACCAACTGGGGTCGTCAGAGGTCCCTTGATACCAATTAGCTTGTCACGGAACGCAGTCAAAGTGTCTTCGGGCAACCATGAGCCAGTGGTGTCGAATGCCTTCTGCCCCGCCAAGACCTCTTCCCAAGCAACTTTCTTGGTTCCGCCATAAGCTTTCTCAACCGCCGCATCAAACACGCGAACCGAAGATCGCCAAATGTCACGACCGGTTCCATCGCCTTCAATGAAGGGGATAATCGGGTCATTGGGCACGTTGAGCCCTTGCGCAGTCATCGTAATCGGAGTCGCCATTACCCCGTAAGATTACCCTTCATCAGGTTGCTCGGAACCGGCGATTTCACGCATCGGTTTCACCGCATACTTCAACGCAAACATCCAAAACGCCGGCCACCAGATCACGTCGTTCGTCAAAATCGTAAACCCGAAGCGCCAAGGCAACTGCCCCTGGAGCGCCGCCATCACAAACCCAATTGGTCCAAAGGTCTTCCCAATCAGACCAATCCAAACGTAGCCTGCGTAGCGAATCGGGTCCCGAGCAATCATCCAGTAGCCCAGTGCATAGACCAGAACCATCATCCCCACGGACTGCCAGATTGAAACGTAGTTAGTCTCAGGCAATCCCAGAAGCCGGAAGAAGGAGAGCGGAAAGAGAACAACCCAGGTTCCCCAAACAAAGTTGTAAACCGCCGCCGCATAAAACCAGTTGCGATAGGCCCGCATATCAAGTTCTACGATGCCTACAGACTAAACAACGAATCCGAAACCCCGTCGTTGATCTTTACGCTCGAATAATGAAACTCTGCGGCAAGCTTGTTCTCCGCGTTAAAGGTCTGCTGAATCGTCGGGAAAGCAACCCCGGCTTCCTTCACCGGCTTCGAAAAGAGGATCGTGGCCTTTAGCTGCCCCAACTGCCCGTACCACTCACGGCGAACGATGTACTTTTCGTCCTTATCGATCCAAATTCGCATTCGCGACGTGTTATCAAACTTTTCCGGCCAGGTCAAGTCAAACAC
>JARXAE010000010.1 GCA_029866005.1 Fimbriimonas sp.
GGATTTTTGATGAAGTATTCGTTTTTACTGTTGACTGTCGGACTGGTTCTTTCTGGATGTAAGGGTGAAACCTTCGAGGAAGTCTCCACTGAAGCACCTCCGAAGAGGGTTATTGAGTTTAAGGGCTCGATCGACGACAAATTTGTTGGTCGTTGGAAGTCGAACACTCAAGACGTTACGTACGACTTCCAAAAGTCGGGTGAGTACACCTTTAAAGGAACCGTCCAGACGCAAGGTGGCCCTCAGACGATCGACCAGAAGGGCAAATGGCTGGTCGATTCTGACAAACTCGTTGTCATGGACGACAAAGACGAAACCTTTGACTTCACGTTTAAGCTTACAGGCTCAGAACTTTCTCTGAGAACCAATGGTCAGAGAAAGATCGAGACGCTTTACACACGCTTAAAGTAGCAGGTGCTACTTTAAGCTCGCGGCAACCTTTGTGCTTTCCCAAGGGAAAGCATTGTTACCGAAGTGACCATTCATTGCTGTTGGTCGGTATGTCACATTGAGGAGGTCAAGCTCCTTGATGATTCCTGCCGGTGAGAGGTCGAAATTCTTGCGAACCCGGTTGACGATCTCGTCTGGGTCAATTGACTCGGTTCCAAACGTATCAACGTTCACTGCAACTGGCTGAGCGACGCCTATCGCGTAGGCGAGCTGGACAACTGCACGCTCGGCGAGACCGGCGGCAACGATGTTCTTGGCAAGATATCGGGCAACATAGGCTGCCGAACGGTCGACCTTTGTGGGGTCCTTTCCGCTAAATGCTCCGCCGCCGTGGGGCGCCATTCCGCCGTAGGTGTCAACAATGATCTTGCGTCCGGTAAGCCCAGTGTCTCCGGCGGGTCCACCAATGACAAACCGACCCGTTGGGTTGATGTGATAGGTGATATCGCCGTCAATGAACTGCTTGTAAGACTCAAGAACGGGCTGGATGACATATTCCTGCACACGTCTCTGAATCTCAGCCTGGGGAATCTGAGCCCCAAGCGCATCAAAGTCGTCGTGCTGATGGGAGACGACGACAGTGTCGATTGACTTCGGCTTCCCGTTTTCGTAGATGACGGAGACTTGGCTCTTCGCATCGGGGCGCAGTCCCAATCCCGGATTTGAGCGGCGGACCTCGACTGCTTTGCGCATAATCGCATGAGCGATTGTGATCGGGAGGGGCATCAGTTCTACGGTTTCGTTGGTCGCGTAGCCAAACATCATGCCTTGGTCACCGGCGCCGCCGGTGTCTACACCCATCGCGATGTCGTTGGATTGACCTTGAATAGCAACGAGAACTCCGCAGTTATCGCCGTCGAAGCCGACGTTCGTACTGGTGTAGCCGATCTCTTTGATCGTGCTTCGCACGACGCGTTGAACGTCAACGTAGGCATTGGTGGTGACCTCTCCAGAGACGATAGCGACGCCGTGGGCCATCATGGTCTCAACCGCGACCCGGCTCTTGGGGTCTTGTTTCAGGAACTCGTCGAGTAGCGCATCGGAAATTTGGTCGGCTACTTTGTCCGGGTGGCCAATGCTCACGCTCTCGGATGTGTAAATCTTCATTTCGGGACATCAATGGTACCCGCCAATAAACCGAACTAGGTTCCTTTCGTGTCTCCGAAGAGGTCGATCTGGAGTCGTGGAGAGAGACGCCAGTTGCGCTTCATCACTTCGGGAACGAGCGAACGAGCCGTTTGCCAGAGCTTTTCGGCATCTCGCCCTTCGGGCATGAGGAGAACGTTGGATGGTTCAATTCCGCCAATATTGTCAAGAAGCTCCTCGATTTCCAGGATGTCTTCAGGGCTGGCAACGACAAATTTGAGCTGGTGCGGATAGTGGACGGTGAGTTGCTGAAGCACAGGAATATTGAGACGCAAGGCGTCGTGTCGAGCCGCCCATTCGGAGTGCTCGGCTGGGATCGAGTTTTTGAGCTTGGGGCTGATCGACATCAGATCACACTCAACGTCACGGAAGATGGTTCCTGCAGTCTCGATCGTGATTGTCTTTCCGCTCTGGCGACACATTTCGGCAAGAGGAACGACTGCGTCAAACAGCATTGGTTCTCCACCAGTCAGCACGATGTGATTGATTTCACTGAGTTGCGCGATGATTTCATCGACAGCCATCACTTCGCCCTCTGGCTTCCAACTGGCGTAGGGAGTGTCGCACCAGATGCACCGGAGATTGCAGCCGGAGAAGCGGATGAAAGTAGATGGAACGCCCGCGTAGATTCCTTCGCCCTGAACCGAATGAAAAATCTCGGCGATTTTAGCCTTCAAACTTCTTCACCAGAGGGTCCTGGAGACCGAGGTCGGAAAAGCCCTTTTCGCGGATTTGGCACGAGTCACAACGGCGACAGGGCCCGCCATCTGCCGAAGGGTCATAACAGCTTGATGTGAGGGAGTAATCGACGCCTTTCGCTAAGCCGAGGGCGATAATTTCCGACTTTTTGAGGTCAATCAATGGCGTATGGATTGTGAGCCCCTTCCCTTCCACTCCGGCTCTTGTGGCGAGGTTTGCCATCTCCTCGTAGGCGGTGATGAACTCTGGTCGGCAGTCGGGATAGCCGGAGTAGTCCACGGCGTTGACCCCGATGAAGATGTCCAAGGCCCCCAAAACCTCCGCCCAAGCGAGAGCATAGGAGAGAAAGACCGTGTTCCGCGCAGGAACATAGGTGATGGGGATCTCCGCTTCCATTTCCCCCTCCGTTCGATCCTTGGGTACTGCCGCATCAGAAGTAAGAGCCGAGCCGCCAAACTGTCGGAGGTTGATGTTGACCGTGATGTATTTGACTGCTTTTTGCAGGCGCGCTTGGTCGGAGGCTCGCTGAAGTTCAACTCGATGCCGCTGGCCGTAGTCGAACGACATGGCGTAGGGCTCGAACTTTTCCGCCCTCGCCACAGCGAGGGCGGTAGCAGAATCTAGTCCACCGGAGAGAAGCACCACCGCGCGCCGAGCCATGCCATTAGTTTATCGCTTTGCTTTAACTTTGATGGTCGGACTCAAATAATCAGCTTGGTCTTCCTTCTCTGCTTTAACCTTTTGGTCAGTAGATTCCTTCTTGTTAAGTCTGCCAAGCAGGGGGTCGCCCTTCGGAACTCGTGGCGGGAAGTTGTTGAACTGTCTCCAAAGTTCAAAGCCCAGCGGGACGGTGTCTAACATGATCCAGCCGATAGCCTCAGCACCCGGTCGAAGGTTGTTGGCAGGCGGCCAGGGCTGATCCTTCTTACCGCCAGGGAGGACATACCTTGCCTCTTTGACCAAGACTCGGAACCTTGATGAGCCATCGTCGACAGGGTCGATAAACTGAACTGATCCACCGTATGTCCCGACTGAGACGCCAGGGGCGCCTGAGAACTGCACGGCAGGATAGCCCGCGAACTGGAGGCGGACGGGGCGGCCAACGCTAATGAATCGGACGTCATTGTCTGTGACCAGCATTTCAACAATACGATCTTTGGTTTCCGGTGCGATAGTGGCGAGGACATCTCCGGCCTTCACCATGGAACCGGCACCAAACCGGGCGATGTTGATGAGACGCCCAGAGGCGGGAGATTTTATCTGCGCCTGATTGCGCCGGCCAGTTACATTGGCTGAGTCGAGCATGATCTTTTGGAGATCTGAGCTGGCTTTAGCAAGGGTGCTCTCCGCACTTTGGAGGGAGGCTTCGAGGCTGGCGATGGTTGCGCTGGCGTCGTTTTCGATCCGTACGAGGTCATTTTTGGCAATCGACACATCTCGGTCGGCAGCCAGAACGCCCTCTCTGGCTTGATTGACCGCTTCGCGTTGACGAGCGATATCGATCTCGGCCTGGTCTTGTCCTAAAGTCCCCAGTTCTACAGTTCGCTTTGCGGCGGCAACAGTTTCTTCAAGCTGTTTCACCCGGGCCTGAGCAGCGACTTGGCTTGCTTCGGCAAGTTCAAAGTTTCGTTGGGATTCGAGACCCTTGCTCGCAAGATATGAAACTCGTTCAAAGTTCTTCTTTTCGACCTCTAGCTGCTGGCGAGCGGTGATGAGAAGTTGGTCGTTTTGGCGAACGATGTCTTGCGCTTGGAGCTTTCGCTGTTCGGCGGAGGCCTTGGCAACTTTGATGAAGGCCTTGAGGTTCTGCTCGGACTGGGCTTGAGACGCCTTTGCCGCCTTGAGGCGGTTTTGGGCTTGCGAAATACGCTCGTTAGCGTTCTTGAGCTGCTGCACCTTGGATGACTGGACCTCGCCAACTTGGGAAGTTATGCGGGCGATGCGGGAGGCTTCAGAGGTTTGACTCTGCGTCAGAGCATCTTGTTGACCGCTCATTCGCTTCTCGATTTCAGGATCAAGGAATTTCTGGTCGATATCCTCGATCTCGGCGATGAGGTCGCCTTCTTTCACAAGCTGACCTTCGGAGACGTTCCACTTGACGATTCTCCCTGGAATCTGGGCTTCGATGGTTTGAGGTCGATCTGCGGGATTGAAGACGGCAACTTGCCCCCCTCCGATGATGGTCTGCTGCCATGGCACGAGCCACAAGATGAGAACAGAAAGCACAAGCAAGAAAACGATAACTCGGGCGATTCGCTGACCCGACGAGCGGCGGCGCACTTCTTTGATGGCGCGTCGCATTACTGCACACCTCCGATCCGGATGAGTCGACTCAGCCGAGGGAAAAGTTGGCAGAACGAACCGAATTCATTGGTCGCGAGCTTCATGGCGGGTCCTCCCTCTTTTATTAAACCGTCTTGCAGCACGTAGATTTTGTCGGAACGGAGGACGACTTCGGGGTCGTGAGAGATGTCGATGATTGTCCAGTGATTCTCATCTTTGAAGATTTCATCGAGGATCATGAGGGTTTGCCGTTCGTCGATACCGGTGAAGGCCTCGTCCAGGATTAGGAGGCGCGGTCGACCTACAATTGCTCTCGCGATCAGGAGACGCTGAACTTGGCCACGTGACAAGTTCTTACCCATCGAAATAACCTTCGTCCGAAGGCCATCAGGCATTGCCGATAGCTCATCGGTGAGCTGGGAGACGTCAAGCGCCCAACGTACATCTTGGGGCGAAATGTGCTCCCTTCCGACAAGGATGTTCTCCTCAATGGTGCCATCAAAGAGCTCGTTTTCGTAGCCGATCATTGAAACGTGACTCCTCAGAGAATCGAGGGAGAGGGTTCTCGTCTCTACGCCGTCGAGTTCGATCGTGCCATGCGAAGGATCATCTAAACCGCACAGCAGAGCACCAAGGGTGCTCTTTCCGGCTCCGCTTGCGCCAACGAGAGAGACTCTCTCTCCGGGTTCCAGGATCATATCGATGCCGTTGAGAATCGGGTTCTGGGGGTCGTAGTTAAAGCGGACGTTTCGACAGACGACCTCAAGTCCCTTAGACTTTTCAGGATGAGGGAGATCTCTCCCGTCCATTCGCTCGGTTTCTATGTCTGCAACGTGGCCGACTTTGTCGAGTCCGGTGAGGAGATCGAAGAAGATGTCTGCCTGCCGTACGAGCTTTTCGAGCGCGGCAAGAACGGTTGTGATGATGATTTGGGCGGCAACAAGTTGACCGAGGGTCAGACCGCCATTGATCACCTGCCAGCCTCCACCGGCGAGGGCGGCGGCTTGGACAAAAGCTTGGAAGATGTAGAAACTACCCACCTGGCGGATAGTGACGGCAAAGTGCGCTTTGCGTTGCCTGACGTAACCAAGCACTGACTCGTCGGCGCGATGGGTCAAGTATTCGCGGTTCCCATGAACTTTGAGCGAGACGTTGCAACGAGCGATGTCTTCTAGCCAGTCGGCGACCTGGTATTTTTGCTTAGACTCAGCGATGGATGTTCGCAGGCCTCCGAATCCGAAGATCAGCGTGATTATGAGCAGTCCGACGATGAGAATAAGGTCGAGCAGGAGCAGTGATGGACTGTAGAATCCAAGGATTGCTAGACCAAGAGTTGCCTGTACCAGAGCCGTTGCACCGTCTACGAGGAGCTTTGCGACCGCCTTTTGAACGGTGAGAACATCGAAGAAGCGATTGACCAGTTCGGGAATGTACTCGGCACGAAGGCTTCGAGGACATGCACGGGCAAGAACATCGGCGATTTTCATCGCGTTTTCGGCGAAGATTCTTTGCTGAATCGCTTCAACTAGGTTCAGCTGCATTAGTTGCATGACCCCGCCTAAGAAGAGAGCGCCGAAAACAAGGAGGGCAAGAATAACCAAGGGCTGGACGAACAGACCAGCCGCGACGGTATTCACCAGGGCGTTCATTGTCAGCGGGATCAGGAGCGAAAAGATGACCAGGGTGATGGAATAGGTCAGCAGAACCCAGAGTTCGCTCTTCTCGTGAACAAGGAGTTTGCCGACGCGTTGGAGAGGAGAAGACTTACTCATTGCTTGCCTCCCAACTGGGCAGTTGAGGCAAGAAAGGCGAGGTTGGCGAGCTGGAGTTCCACTTTGACATCGATGAGGCGGGCTTGGGATTCGGCGGTTGAGCGTTCACGTTGATTGATGAGGAAGAGGGTACTGAGTCCTTCGACGAATTTGATGCGTTCACCTTCTTCAACGGCTTGGTTCGCTTTGACCTCCGCTTCGGCGGCGATGACTCGCTTTTCAGTTTGGGCGAGGGCAGAGAGAGCATCATCAACCTCGATCTGAACCGCTCGCTCGAGCTGCCGGTATTCCAAGTCCAGTTTTTGGAGCTTGGACTTGGTGGCGTTGATTCGTCCATCGACCGAGTTTTGGCGCAATGGGATTGTGTAGAAGACTCCGGCCTTCATTGTGTTTCCGATGGAGTCAGCACCGAAATCGAAGCCAGGACCGATAACGAGGTCAAGGCCCGGTTTGCGGTCGTTTTGAGCGAGGCCAAGATCAAGCGCCAGAATTTGCTGACTCAGGCGCAGCGCGAGGAGTTCGGGGCGGTCTTGAGTTGCTGAGTTCTTAGCGATCTTGGGTTCAATCTTGCCGCCTTTTTCGTCCAGAGATGCAATTTCGACCTGCGTGCGCGACGCGTCGATTGTGGAGCCGTCTTGATTCCAGCGATAGAGACCCAACTTGATCTCAGCCTTTTGGACATCGCGTTCGGATTTTTCAAGACCGCCTAGACGGCGGGCGACTTCAGCGTCCGCTTCTTGCTGATCAATTGGCGGATTTGCGCCTTTTAGGATTCTCTGGCGGATGTATTCGGCTCGATCCGTCGCGAGTTTCAGAAGCTGTTGGGCAACTTCTAGCTTTGCCTTCGCCCCGACCAATTCCCAGTATGCGGTGCCGGCTTTCTCAAACAGGCTCAGCTGGGCTTCGCGAATAAACTGATCGGCAATGGGTTCGCCGAGGAGTGCCTGCTGCTCACCGACAGTTTTGGCGTTATTGATTCGATCCCTCAGGAGGGGAATCTTTGCGGATACGAAGTACTCACCCGCTGAACCTGTGAATGAGGCAGGTGACTTGACATCGCCTCGATTGAGGCGACCCCCAATTGAGTACTTGACACCACTTCTATCCAGAACTTCGACAACAGCATCCGACATCGACGTCGTCTTCGCCTTGCCTGGGTCGGTGGCGGAGTTATAGCGAAGGAATTCAGTTTCAAATGCGAGGACGGGGTCGAATGCGCCGCGTTTTTCTTGGCTCTTTGCACGTGCGACGGCAGCCTCAAGACGGGTTGCCATCAGCTTGGGAAATGCACGATCTACGTCTCGCAGAATAACATCGAGAGTGAGACCTTGCTGCCCAGGGGCAAGCACATGCAGCAGAGCGGAAAGAAAAGATAGATTCAACTAATGGGCGACCTCAACAAGATGTGACGAAACACACCCAGTGTTTCGACCCCAAAAGTCTCACTGCGCACGCCGCTTTCGCGGCGGCTCATGGATCCGGGGTTTTCACCCGTATTGACGAACCCATGCCTCGGGATGATTCTCCCGACCAGTTACTCCCTTTCGCAGTTCATAACGAGTATTTATCGGCGATGGTTTCGTTTATCTACACTTATCCGTCTAGATTGAGAGAATTGACTGAATGATAACGAGCCGAGTGGGTTCATCCATAATAAGGGTGTATGGCGACGCCTCAGCTCAGTTCTCTGTTTGGAGATGCCGGACGCAGGACTCCAGTGACCATTGGGCTCACTGCTCTTGTGGTGCTGGGCGCAGTTTTGACGCTTGGTGCGTCAGCGTTCATGCGTTCGACCTTTGGCTTCGACGGGTCACTTTTTCCAAAGCTCTGGACGGTGGCGACCTATCCGTTCGTCAACGATCTTGGTGCGCTGGGGCTCGTTTTTCTACCTTTGTGGCTTCTCTCAATCGGAGGATCTGTGGAGCGCGATCATACGCCGGTTCGATTTGCGGTCATCCTGGGGATTCTCATCCTTTTGAGCATGCTGCCCTTTTTGATTCTGAGCCGACCGCTGTACGGCATCTTGATTCCCAACTCCGCACTCACGGCGATCTGGGCAACGCGGCAGCCGAATGCCACGGTTATGATTTTTGGCCTGGTGCCCGTTAAGGCGAAGTGGATTGGCTGGCTGGGTGTGGCCTCGGTCCTGGTGACCTACGGAGCAGGAAACTTACCACTAGGAGTTCTAGCGCTCGTCAGCAGCCTCACGGCTTACCTCTATGCGTCGAATCGTCTTCCGGTTCGATATGGTTACTCACAATACCAAATCGGAGCAGCAAAGCAGACAAAAGCACAGAAGGTAAAGGAAGACGCGTATTTGAGTGACGTCTTTTTGCGCGAGCAAGAAAGAGCCGAGCGTGAACGATTGCGTAGACTGTTTGAAGGAAGTCTTGAGGACGATAAGAAATGAGCGAGCATATTCCCGGAACGTTTGATTCACCGAAGCCCATTAACGGCAAAAAGTTCGCCATCGGCTTCGTCATCGGCACCATTCTGTTCTTCGTTTTCTGCCTTGCAGCTACTTATTACGGCGGTAGAGCGTGGGGAAATGCCCTGAGTAAGAAGGCTATGGCTCAGGAAAAGCAACTTGAGATGCAACGGATGAAAGATCGCGAATCAAAGGGCATTCGCTAACCATGTTTGGCGAAACATTTGAGGCGGCTTGGCAAAAGCGATTTGGATCGGAAGCAGGTTTCTCACTCGACGAGATTGGCTCCCTTTTGGCGCATCGCTCAGTGAGGCGATTCGCCGATCAGCCGATTCCTGATTCCATGGTTCAGGGTCTGGTCGCGGCAGCTCAGTCAGCAGCTACAAGCAGCAACTTGCAGAGCTGGTCGGTTGTCTCGGTGAAGGACCCAACAAAGCGGACAGCGCTTGCAGAAGCTTGCGGAAATCAGAAGCAGGTACAGACCGCGCCCCTCTTTTTTGCGTTTTTAGCGGATTTGCATCGGCTGGCGGAATACGCAGGCGAGGTTCCCACCGGGCTAGATACGATTGAGATGTACACCGTCGCCGTGATTGACGCGGCTCTCGCAGCGGAACGCATGGTCTGCGCCGCGGAGGCACTGGGTTTCGGGATTTGTTACATCGGTGGTCTGCGCAATCATCCCGATACGGTGAAAAAACTCTTGCGGCTCCCAGAGCGAGTGGCTCCCGTGTTTGGGCTCTGCATTGGGGTTCCGGCTGAGACGGCGCACGCTGAGATAAAGCCGAGGCTGAGACAGGATCAGGTCTGGTTTGAGGATGTCTATGGCGAGTCCCTCGATCCAAATGAATATGATTCCCGAGCCGGAGAGTTTTTTGGTTCTCAGGGGATGGCTACGGACCTTCCTTGGTCGCAAAAGAACGCATCCCGAACCCGAGACGAGGGACTTTCGGGGCGCGAGAAACTCCTAGAATTCCTGAATAAGCAGGGCTTGGCCAAGCGTTAACGGCTTGCCTTTTTCGCTGGCATGTCCTCGATCGAGACCGATGTGACTGCACGCGGAACCCGAATCAGATACGTCTGGGCCTTCGTGTCGGGAGTGGAAGCTGGCCGGGAGAAGAGCGCAACGGCTTGGTTTCCCCGGTAGGCGAGTCCTTCAAATTTGTACGCCTTTCGGTTCTGGGGAGCAACCGTCACCGCAAAGACGTTCTCCTTCGTCGGTGAGTAACCTTTTACTGTTACCGACGAAGGCAGAGATCGGATTTGCTGAGCGGATAGCATCACTCCAGCACTCGAACTTCTCATAAAGGCATCGCCTTGGTAGCCGAGTACAACACTTGAATCATCAAAGTACTCCGTAGCAATGGAGCGTGCTGAACGATCAATTCCCACTCCAAACCAGCTCGCTCCGCTCTGTTGCTGCACGGATGTGGTTCTACGAATCAAGACCTTTGCCGCTCCTTGGTTGTAAACGACATTCTCAACGGCACAAGTGTAGCCCTGGCTGAATCGCCCGATCGAGACGATGGCCAATGCGGAGGTTTGGAAGTTGAATGATAGTCCTGCGGAGTTGAAGTTGAAACCCGACTGCTGAACCCAATAGTTGAACGTGTTTTGGGTGTAGAAGACTTGACCGAAAGGATTATAGAAGCCATTGTAGTACCCGTTGCAGCATGGCGACCACTGGCCTGGATACCAGACGGAATAGGGGCCAACCAGAATCCCACCATCCTTCTGAACCTTGGTTATGTTGAGTTTGAAGTCAAGAACTGAACGGTCGATCGCGATCATTACCCAGGGGCTGGTGAGAGCTTGGGTCGTGATTTCGTCCCTTCCAGGTGTTGCCTCAACAACTTCGATGGTTGCAACATTAGCCACTACCGATACTGATCGGACGGATGCGGAATAACCGCCGGTTGATCGTGTTCCGAGAAAAATCGCCACCACTCGATCCTTATAGAAATCAACTTTAGGTCGACTCGTTGACTGCGCGATTGCGAGGTAGTTTTCAAACGCGCTTTGGTCGGTGATATGAAACATTCGCTGTTGCTTTTCAGTCGCGTTAGTGCCCGACGCAATCGTTCGGTAGGCGACATTTTGCCCAAAACTGACTGCCGCCAAAGTCATCATAATTAACCCAATCGCAACTCGCAACGTATTCATGCCTTAATGGTACGACGAATGCAGTATGGAGAGGTTACGATTCCACTTGAGAAAGCCTAAACGATTCACGGAGACCAGCGCAAAGCTCGAATTCATTGAAGGAATTCGAGCTCTGGCGGCTTTGTATGTCGTGGTCAGCCATTTCTGCTCGATGGTCATTCCGCCTGACTCGGCTCGATTTAATCAGACCCAAGGCACATTTTTGGCGAACGCAATGGGTGCCTTCCGAAATGGGCACTTGGCCGTAGCGGCGTTTATCGTGCTTTCTGGATTCTGTCTCCAGTACGGACTGTTTCAGAGAGGTGATGGGCGAGTTTATGGTCTTGGAGGGTTCTTCAAGCGGCGAGCCTTAAGGATTCTTCCCGCCTATTACGCGACGCTGCTATTGTCGGTAGCAGTCTGTTACTGGGTAACTTGGCCAAATCGAGATTTGCGGCCGTTCGACACTTACGTCAAGGCTTCGAGTGGCCTTCCGGTGACATTGGATAGCCTTCTGGCGCACATCTTCTTGCTTCAAAACCTGTCCATGGACTGGATGTATCGCATCAACGGGGCGCTTTGGAGCATCTCAATTGAAGCCCAGCTCTACCTTCTCTTCCCCTGGCTCATCCTGGTCATGCAGAAGCGTTCACCGGTTGTGCTTTTGTTGCTCACGGCGATTCCGGCTTTACTGGTCGCGGCCTTTGTACCTGGAGCAGCGAAGATGTACTCGTGGTTTGCGATCCTCTTTGTGGCAGGGATGATGGCGGCTCATTACGCCCACCGGCCCGACCCGGTGAAGGGGCTAAAACCTGCATACGGATTTGCGGTTTTCTGGTCAGGATTGTTGGCGACGTTCTACATGGTCTATCAACAGGCAGTGGTCGGAAAGAGCCTCGACTCAACGACACTTATCGCCAGTGATCTCACCTGTGGTTTTGCGACGGCGGCGTTCCTCTACTCGGCAACTATTTCGCCTGGAGGACTCGCTCAGAGGGCACTCAGCGCTCGGTGGCTCGTTCGAATCGGTGTGGCAAGCTACAGCCTCTACTTGATTCACCACCCTCTATTGCAGGTGCTCTATGTGTTCCGACCGTCTTGGGCATCGAGTCCCGAATTGGAGACAACTTATCTCGTCACCTTGGCACTGCCGGTGATTGTCATCGCATCCCTCATCTTTTCTTGGTTTTTTGAGAGACCCTTCGTGAAATCGTACTTGCCCGCATTTCATAAAGAGCCCGGCTACCAAACTTACCACCTCCCTTTACAACCGTTAGATCAGGCCACGTTGGCGAGCTACGCATATCTCGAGGCAGAAACCAAAGAGGCACCTCGCGAACGAGGTGCCTCCAAGCGTCGCCAAAAGGCTAAGCTCTACTGAAGTGAGCGTCGCTTCAATACCATGTCCATGTTCAACGTACGGTTGATGGTGTGGTAGGTATAGGTGATTGACTCCGGTGTGATGAGATTTCCGGTTGTTGAATCAAAGGTTGGAGGGGTGTAATCCACGCTGCCATGCACTACCGAGTCAATCCGAGTGGAGTTGTACTTTCGCGCGACAGGAGCACCAATGACCGGTGACCATTCGTCCGTCGAACTGACGTCTTCTCGGGTCTTATAGATGAATCCATTTGAGATGTTGTAGGCCTTGAACCAAGCGAGTACATCCCAGTTGTTGTGCATCGAGTCCGTGTAGAGTGCTCGCCAGGTGTTAAACTCCGGGCTGACATCGGCCGTGACGGTGCTCGCACCGGTTACCGCAAATGCAGTTGAGATATCAAACTCAGTTGCTGGGTACGCGGTGAGCGTGTTGTCAAAGCGTCCCGCTCCGCCAACGTTTGCACCTGCACCAAATGTGCCTGGTAACCAAGCTTGAGTTGCACCACCAACTCCAGGAGCGGTGTTGACGTTGTTTTGGCGCCGGCCAAGCATGGTTACATTCCCACCAACATTCTGAGAGATGTAAGTTTCCAAAACTTCGACGGTTGGTAGACCGCCGTTCAGCTTGTAAGTCAATGCATCCGTTACTTTGAAGCAGTTGCCAATTCCGGTGATCGTCACTGATGTGATCGTCCTCGTCATTGTTCCGCTGACCGGGCCCTGGTTTCGGCTGACGCGAGACGAACTTTCATCAAACTCCTCCCTGAGCATTGTCCCGGAGACTTCGTACTCCCAGGTGTCGCCCGCTCGGTAGGTTCTCAGAGCCGTTCCACCGTTGATTCCGGGTCCGGTTGCCCGAAGTACTGATCCTATGGGAGGATCTGGGAATCCGGTTCCGACTCCGCCTTGTCCACCACAGCCGACGAATGCGAGGGCGAGAATCGCCACACTGATTTTGATTCCTTTCATGGTCTAACCTCCTCCTGAGGATGCGGGGCCGACATCGAAGTTGCCCCCGTAGTTCACGCCGAGGCGTGTGTAACTGAAACTTCCGACAAGCCTGCCTCCGTTTGTGGTCACGGTTCCACCGATGACCATGTTGCCACCAGCTGGGAAGCTGGTGACTGCAGTAAGACTGCCTGATTTATTGACGAACCCGGCGATCGATCCCGTAGCACCGACCTTATCGACCATGCTGCCGGAGAGGCTGCCGTCGGTGGTGATGACAAACGACATGTTTCCATTATCGTTGGCGTCTCCGCTAGCCCAAGTCCCAGCCCAGTTGCCTGCGTACAGGCTTGGGAGGAGGGAAGTGTTGCCGGCTCCGCCACATCCTGAAAGGAGGGCTAGACCGAAGAGTGCGATTGCTGCTCGTTTCATTAGTTGTTGCCTCCTTTCTTGCCCATCTTGATCGGGTTCTCGGTGTTGATCAGAGCGTGGCCCTTCTTGAACGATCCATCGTGGTTAAGCGACGTATCTTTCTCCATGGGCAGGGTCTTTGGCTGACCTTGGTTGAGCATCTTTGCGGTGACAAAGATGACCATCTCGGTCTTGACCTTATCCGTCGAGGTACTTCGGAAGAACTGGCCGAAGATGGGCAGATCCTTAAGGATCGGCAATCCTGTCATCGACTTTCGGTCTTCCTGCTGGATCAGCCCGCCGATGGCGAAGGTTTCGCCGTCTTTGAGGGTGATCGAGTTCTGTGCTGTTCGCTCGCTGGTCTGTGGCAGTCGTCCTCCGATTTGGGTAACTACTTCCCATCCCTTTAGATAAACCACCTTGGTTCGGAGATCGAGGTTAATGGTTCCATCTCCGCCGAGGCGAGGATATGCGGCGAGTCGAACTCCGGTGCTAACGGTGCCTTGGGTAACCGAAGGACCATTTTGACCGCTGATGATTGATTCGATGTATCGAATCACGTCCCCAACGAAGACCTCGTTTGCTCGTCCGTCGTTGCAGATCAGGTTTGGCCTGGAGATCAGGCGGCTACCATTTGAGATTGAATCAAGGATGGCCGAGACGTCACCAGAGACATCACTGCCTTGGACGCTTACTCCGATTCGATTGTTCAGAGCGTTGGCAGGGTTGTTTAGGCGGATCGTCTTGATCGCTCCGCTGGTGAATAGGTTCCAGTCGATTCCAACTCGGAGGAGTTCTTCACGGCTGACTTCCATAACACGCATTTCGAGCGAGACTTGGCGAGGAGCAACATCGAACTGGCTGACGAGCTGCATAGCTCGGTCCACCTGGTCCTTGCTTCCTTTCATGATGAGGCGCATCGGCATTCCAACCGCTTCAAACTCATCGAATGGCAGGATTAATCCTGTATTTGCCTCGGACTTATCTGACTTGAGCTGTTGCTGCTGTCCGCCCGCTCCTTGCTGTTGTTGCTGCTGACCGCCACCGCCGCCACCGCCATTTTGCTGAGCTGCCGCCATGGTGCCTCCACCTTGAGGGACCGGAGTGTCGGTGCCTCGTTGCTCGGCCTGATTTCTCATCCGATCTTCTTGGTACACCTTGGGGTTGAGCACGGCGTTGGGTGCGATTACGACCGAAAGGCCAGGGATGTTCGAGATCAGCGCTTCGCGAACTGCACGAGGATCAGAGTATTTGAGGTCTGCAACCTGGAACTCCGTCATGGTAGCGGCTTCGTCGCTATCCAACTCTTGGAAAGCAGCGATGACCTGGTCGACTTCATCAGAGAAGCCCTTTAGGACGATGGTCTGCTTAGAGATGCTGGTGGTCGGAGTTGCAAAGCATTCGACGCTGCCAATGTTAGTCTTGCCTTTTCCAGCAAGGGCTTCTATGAGATCGATCGCACGTCCGCCGTGGACGGTGTAGGACTTTACGATGGAATCAACGGTCTTCGGGGGCTTGATACCTAGTGCTGTGCATAGCTGTCGGTCAATGGATCTCACAAGCGTCTCGATTTCATCGAGCCGGCCGGGTGATCCAATCAGCATCATGTAGGGATCGTTGGCACCCGCTGAGGAGCTGTCCTGACCTGGTGCTGTCTTCGCATCTTGATCATTTGAAGCGACCGGATTCCCAGAAATCACTGTTCGCTCAGAAGGCAGAACGAGTTCAAATCGACCAAAAGAGTTCTCGGAGGAAACCGATTTGAGAACCGCTAGTTTGATTTGAATCGTCTGCCCACTGAAGACCGGAACTACCCTAGACACCACTGTGTCCTCTCTGGGACCTTGCACTGAGCGAAGAGTTTCGAGGAACTTCGATTCGGTAGTGACGATGTAGGTGTGTCCAACCTGCGCGTACTTGAGTCCAGCGAGCGATGTCACTAGATTGAGTGCCTCTTTGACGGAAACCTTGGCAAGCTTTACCGTTAGCTTCCCAGTCACATCTGGAGACGTAACAATGTTTACTCGCGTCTGGAGCGCAAGAGACTTGATGATGTTCACGATTTGGGTGTCAACAAAGTCCAGTGAAACCCGGATATCATCTGCTCCTGCACCACCGGTGAACTTAGGTGTTGTCACAACGAACGGCTGTGCGGCTGTTGTCTTTTTCTCGTTAACCGCTGGCTTGATTGGTCCGTAGTTCCGGATCGCCGGAAGAGTTACGGGGACGCTCTTCGCCATTGATCGACTCAAGAACGCAGTTGGCGTCTCGGATTTGAGACTGACTCGCGCTTTCGGAACCGAAAAGTACTCGACAACGGCTTCAACTCTTTGCGGAGTCTTGGGAAGAGTCTTTCCGGTCGGCTTGCTATTTGCCGCAAACTTCGCAGCAGCTGTTCCTTCTGGCTTGACTAAACTCAGCAGGAGTAGCTCTGCTGGCTCAAAGCTTGCGATGACACCGTTCTTTTCGGTTGCAATTACCGCGTTGATCGGCTCGGAGAACTTGAACTTGAGAGTGGTTTTTCCATGACTCAAGACAGGCTGAATAGTCTCCAGTCCGTTCTGCCAAATGTTCAGCTTCTCGCTCTTCAGCGATAGCATAGCGTCGAATTCGAGCGTGTACTGGGTTGCATCGTTCAAAAATTCGGCTTTCGGCTTGCCCAATCCTGATCCTTGAATCAAAACTTGGACACCGTTACCGACTTTCAGAACTGAAACACCAGTAATGCGCCCGGCGGCGTTAGCGACGGTTGTCGCCACGACACAAAGCCCGATCAGGGCTGTTCGGATCCATTTACTTTCCATTGGGGTTTCCTCCTACTGACAAAACGAGTGTTTGATCGTGAAACTTGACTTTCACCTTGTTGCCGTACACGGCAATGAGAGTTGTGGAACTGTCGATAGCATCGCCAGCCTCCACGAGTTTTTGATTTCCTGTAGCGTCTGCGAAGACAGCTGCTGGATATTTGCCTTGAACGAGCCCGATCAGGGTGTAGGCAAACTTGGGCGCGTCCGGTGCGAATGGCTCAACGCCACCTTCATTGACTCCGCCAGGCACCCACTCAATGTCTTTCGAACCACCCTGAAGGACATCTGGGATTGGTCGACGGCCGCCAGGTCTGTTGGCAGTCGGCTTTACTGGCGCAGGTGCATTTGGGTCTTCATTTGCCGAGATTGCAAAGGCGGAGGGCGCAAACGGATCTCGCTTTGCGAGTGGTCGGGATTGCTCAGGGTTTGCGACTTCTGACTTTGCTACCGAGGTTGTGAAAGTCTCGTCGACTTTCTTTTCTTCCTTCTTGGGAGCTGGAGTTGGAGCCGGAGCAGTTTCTCCGCCCATCATTTGGAAACCTCCAATGCAAACTATCATCAGAGCGAGAACACCCAAGACGACCATCTGCTTCTTCTCACGATTCATGTTTCACCTCTCCCTGCCGGCTTGCGGTCACGTCTTCATCGGTATCTCCCAACACCGAATCTTTGAATGCGTAGGCCTGAAGTGAGATATCAAACTCCAAAGGCGGACTGCCTGGTTCGATCTTCCCCGAGTCCTTTGGAACGATCGTAAAGGACTTCACTGCAACGATCTTGGGGAAGTTTTTCAATGCCTCAACAAAGCGCAAGGCATCGCGGTAAGTGCCACGACCTTTCACTGTGATGTTTTGCTCCTGGTAAGCGCTCTTGCTTCCGCCTTCTTTCTCCTTCTTACTTTTCTCCGCGAAAAATGGTCGAACACTCAGGATCAACATGTTGTTCTTCTTGCCAAACTCCTCAAGTTCGTGAAGCATTGTCGCCAAGTAGGCGGCCTCGGGGATGCCATGCTCAAGGTGGCTCAGTTTTGATTTCAGCCCAGCAATTTTTGCCTTGCTCTCATCAAGTTTACGTTGAACTGCTTTCTCGTCTTTTAGCTCAGATTTGAGGGTCTCGAGGGAGCGTCTCTGCTCTCCTAAACTCGACGACGTGAGATAGACAATCCCCATTCCGGCAAGGAATATGGCTCCGGACAGGAGAAAGAACGACTTCGGTTGCAGTTGGATTTTCAGCTTCATGATTTAGCACCATCTTCGGCTACGGGTTTTGGAGCAGTTCCAACAATTGAGCCAGCGATTTCAAACTCAATTGCCGACATGCTACGGAGAAGCTTTTCTTGGGACTGGATCAGGTTCACACCCTCCAAGTCCTGCGAGTTCTGGCAGCGTAGAACAAACTGCGAGGCGTCAGATTGAGATTTACCAGTGCCAACAAAAGTGACTTTTATCGGTTGATCTGGCTGTGAAGAGTCGGCTCGGATTGCCGTAAGATACACATCTGGTGGAGTGTTGACTGTGATGTGGTTCAATAGACGCCCCCAGCGGCTCGTCAAATCTCGGGCACTGGACAAAGTCTCCAGCCTTGGCTCGAGATCGGCAATAATTCGTTTTTGCTCGTCAATGGCTTTCAGCATCGGCTTAAGCTTTTTGAGCTTTATTTGGATACCTTTTTCTTCGGCGGCGATCAGTGCCCCCTGACCAAGAACAAGCAGGTATGCGATTCCGACAACGCTGCCGGCTACGACAAGGGCCGTTTGGCTCAGCCGCATCTGTTGAGCCGCTTTCTTTGCGACGATTAGGTCCGATTCAATGAGGTTGATAAACGGCATCGTGTTCTCCTTATGCGGCTTTGAGTTGCCCTCGAATGGCGAGGCCGGCGGCGATCGTTAGGTCCAGACCTGAACCTTCAGTTCCACCTGCGTTAATGATGTTGGTATTGTCGAAAACTCCGAGAGCATTCACTTGCAATCCGAGCTTCGAGCTGAGATAACCATCTAATCCTTTCAGCTTTGCCCCGCCACCTGTTAAGATGATTTCCTTGACCTCCACTGAAGGAGCTCCCTCCGCCTGCTGGTTTTGAGTCTGGAGATAGTTGAGAGATCGGCGAACTTCGCGGACGAGGTCATCTACTTGAGATGCCATCACCTTCAGAGGAGGATTCTCCACAACTGTTCCAGAAAGCAGTTCACGCATATCAAGAACGGTCTTTCCAGCCTCAGCGTCCACAGTCTCCAATTTGAAAGCCTGTTTGAGCGCTTCGGTCAGCGTGTTGCCACCAACGGGCATCGTTCGGTTCATCACAAAGACACCCTTGTCAATCACCGTGACCGACGTGCTTGAACCGCCGATATTGAGGAACATATAGGATTCGTCCCCGGGCTTACGGCTCGGGTCAGTCTCGACCAGCGTTCGGTAAGCAGCGAAGGTTTCAAGGTCAACGATGTCAACGTGAAGTCCCGCCTCTTTACAAGCCGCAATCCGACCCGCGACCAGATCCCTCGGTGCAGATGCAAGCAGTACGTGCATCTGCGTGTCCGAAAGCGGTCCGACAATCTCGGCCTCGACATACGACTCTTCAATTGAGCCTGGAATGTAGCGGCCAGCTTCAAATTTCACAGAATCGCGAAGCATATTGGGAGACATTTTGGGAAAAGGGACTGTTCTGACAAATGTCGCGCCCCCCGCGGCAGCGATGACCGCATGACCACCATGAATATGCCCGTCCTTCATGGCTTGCTTGATCGCAGCTCCAAGTTCTTCAGGGTTCGTCACATTACCATCGCGCAAAACATCTGGCGGTGTGGGTGCAGTTCCGACCTTCGTGAGTTTCCAGCCCGCACCGGATTTGTCTACTTGCACGACCTTGATCATGCTGTGGCCAATGTCCACGCCCATGGAAGCTCTGACTATTGCCATTTGCTACCTTCCAGGATTCTTGTCAGATTAGAATTCATGTTATTGGTTCGAGAGATGGTGCGCCCAAGACTCGGTTGTCCTACCCAGTAAGAATCCTTGGCTAATCCTGGCAAAAACTCAGGTGTCATTGAGGAATTGTTGGGAGAAACCTTTCAAAGGAGATAAGCCTTGCGCTGGTCTGCCATAATCGTCCCAAGCATGGGCGCTGTGATCTTAGATTCGGGGGACATCAGGCGGACACTTGGTCGCCTAGCACACGAGATTTTGGAGTCAAACCAAGGGGCCGAGAACTTGGTTGTGGTCGGCGTTTTGAAGCGTGGCTACCCAATCGCAAAGCGACTCGCATTTCACATGACTCAGATCGAAGGCGTCACTGTTCCGTGTGGCAAGCTTGATATCCGCGCTTTCCGGGACGATGCTCCGGTCCGTGCGGAAGACGAGTCTGAAATTCCCTTTGAGGTCACTGGAAAGCATGTTGTCCTCGTCGATGAACTGATTTTCACAGGAAGAACGATTCGGGCGGCACTTGATGCGCTGATTCGCCACGGGCGTCCAGCGACAGTGAAGCTTGCGGTCTTGCTTGACAGGGGGCATCGAGAATTGCCGATCGAGCCAAATTTCTGTGGCCGAACGATTCAGACTGAGCGCGGTGATAACATCGTGGTCAAGATCAACGAGTACGATGGTGAGGACGCTGTCGTCTTGCAACCTGCTCAGACGGAGACCGCATAATGCCACTCAACCTCCTCGGAATACGAACTCTAGAAGCTGATCAAATCAGTGCTCTCATTGATCTGGGTCGGGACTTCAAACAGCGAGTTCGTGCCGATGAGGCGGTTCCAAACCTGAGCAAGAAGGTTGTCGGGATGCTCTTCTTTGAAAACTCCACCCGCACTCGAGTCAGCTTTGAGCAGGCCGCCTTTTATTTGGGGATGCGTTCGAGTAACTTCGCGACAAGTGCAAGTAGCATGAGCAAGGGGGAGACCCTTAAGGATACGATTCTTACTCTTCGCCACGAGAGGCTCGATGGATTGGTGATGCGCCACAAATCGGGCGGTGCCCCGGTCTTAGCCGCGAAGCACTTTGGCGGCCCGGTCATCAATGCCGGCGATGGGCAGCACGAACACCCGACTCAAGCTCTTGCCGACGCTGTGACGATACTGGAGCGCAAGGGCAGAATCGAAGGACTGAAAGTGGCGATCGTTGGGGATGTGAAGCACTCCCGAGTCGCGCGTTCAAACGGGTGGTTACTCGAGAAACTCGGGGCTGAGGTTCGCTTTGTGGGCCCACGAACGTTACTTCCAACCCAAACCGCCAATCTTCCTGGCACGTTTTATGACGATCTCGATGAAGGTCTGGAGGAAGTCGATGTGGTCATCTGCCTACGGCTTCAAAAGGAGCGGATGGAGCAGGGGATGATCGGCTCAGTGGGAGAATACGCACATATGTACCAGATCAATGCCGAGCGACTTCGAGTAGCCGAAGCGGGCTGCATTGTGATGCATCCTGGCCCGATCAACCGAGGTGTGGAAATTGACGACCCGACCGCCGACGGTGATCGCTCCGCGATCACATCCCAGATCGAGAATGGAGTCTTTGTGAGAATGGCGAGCTTTTACTGGTGCTTCGGAGGTGGAGCGTGAGGACTCTTCTACGGAACGGTCGAATCATTGACCCGTCGCAAGGTCTCGACATAGTTGGCTCGGTTCTTATCGAAGACGACCAGATCATCGAAGTAGGTGAGATCGGTGATGTTTCAGACATCGATGAAGTTTACGATTGCACCGACTTCTGGATAACTCCTGGGCTTGTTGACATGCATGTCCATCTCCGCGAGCCAGGACAAGAGCACAAAGAGACCATTCAAACCGGAACTCAGGCTGCAGCTGCGGGCGGCTACACCACGATCTGCTGCATGCCCAACACCAACCCCCCGCTGGACAATCCGGCGATTATTGATTTTATCCTCGATAAGTCAGCCTCTCCAGAGGCGGGCGGGGTCTTTGTTGCCCCTGTCGGAGCACTTACAAAGGGTTTGCAGGGACTTGAACTCTCTAACTTGGGTGCCATGAAGCGGGCAGGAATCGTCGCCGCAAGCGACGAAGGATTCCCAGTACAAAACTCGCAACTGATGACCGATGCAATGGAGTTCTGTGTTCAGTTGGGTCTGCCGATCATGGCGCACTGTGATGATGCGAGTTTAAGTGAAGGCGGCGTCATGAACGACGGTGCTGTTTCGGCCATGCTGGGTCTAAAAGGCACTCCACGGACTGCAGAAGAAATAGCGACGATGCGCAACTGCCTTCTCTCACTGCATACCGGATGTCCCGTTCACATCATGCGTGTCAGCACCTGGGGTGCGGTAGAGATTATTCGGTTGATGAAGTCACTAGGTGCGCCAGTGACCTGCGAAATCTGCCCCATGCACTTCACCTTTACGGAGGAGCATATTGGCGACTTCGATACCAAGTTTAAGATGCAACCACCGTTGCGAACCAAGGTTGATATTGAATTGCTTGAACAAGCTCTGCAAGATGGCACCATCGACTGTATTGCGAGCGACCACAGCCCTCATGCCTCACACGAAGTGGATGTGCCCTTTGATGAAGCTCCGTTTGGAGCGAGCACAATCGAAGCAACTCTCGCGGTTACTCTCACGAATCTGATGCACACCGGGATATTGAGTCCAATGGAGACGATCAATAAGCTGAGTACGAAGCCAGCTCAGATTCTCCACTTGGACGCGGGAACCCTCGTTCCAGGTGAAACGCCAGTTGCTCAATTAACGGTTATTGATCCGAACTTGGAGTGGAAATTTGACCGGCACAAGTCGTTTAGCAAGAGCAAGAACGCCCCTTTTCATAACATGATTTTCAAGGGCAAAGCGGTTTTGACATTCTGTGGTGGAGAGATTTATCGTGATCAAAGATTCCCGTCGGAGAGATATGCGATTTATATGTAGCATCGTGCTGATCGGGTTGTTGCTGGTTGGATGTGGACAGTACAAGAATCCGAACGACCTGACGACAATCCCTCAGCCAGACCGGATGGAGGTTGCGTACTCGCTCCTGAAACAGGCAACAGACGCTCTGGACGTGAAGTATCAGAAAGGCCAAATCACCGATGACCAGCGAATGGAGAAGATTCGCGAATACTCGGAGGAGCTTCTCCAAAACGTTGATCAATCTCAAGTTCCTCCCAATGACCTTTGGCAGTATGCCGAAATTCTTCGGATTTCGAGAAAATGGGTCGAGGCCGAAGAAGCCTTGCTGAAATCAATCAAAGTGCCAGCAGACGAAGATCGGCGGATCCAAGACACGCTTCGGCTTGCTCAAGCTGAGGCGCACAATGGCAAGTACAAGCAGGCTCTCGAGACTGCGAGAAAGACCTTTAATGCCAAAGATGAGGACGCTGCACCGATCTTGTTGGCTTGCTTATACGAAATTGCTCCCGTTATCAAGGGGCATGATGTTGATTCTGAGCTCGCCGATTTGCTCAAAGGTGCAATTGCCTGTCACGAGCGCACAAAAGTTGACGAGGAGACTTCCGAAGGAAAAATCTTTGTGTCAGTCCGACGGTTCCACATTCGAAAGGCCAACACTTACATCGAGCAATTGAAAGCTGGTCTCTAGAGGCAAAGTTGATCAAGAGGTAGCCACTCTTGTGGTCGATGGAAGTCCACCGCCGCAAGGGGGGCGACCGAATGGAGATTTTGCAACGGAGGCTCAACGTCCGGGCAGCCACCGAGAATGATCGTCACGTTTCCCTTCAAGCCTTGGACTGTACCAAGGCATCGTTCCACTTCTTTCCAGTTAAGGCTAAATCCGGCATTCCAACCGTCCGCCGTCGCCACTGAAAAGATTCCCTCAATCCGAGGTACATCCATTTGCAAGTCGCGTACTCTCACGTTTGAGAAAGGGCAACTCCACCAAGCTCCGTTCGGGGCAAGATTGATCTCCAGGTACCGTCCGGATAACGGATCGGCCAGGAAGAGTTCGCCGCAGTCGTAGCGCCAGAGACCCTCCACGAAACCGGTCGTCGAACTGCAATAGGTCGGTTCTGCCGACTTAAAACCTACATAAATAGCAATCTCATCCTGAGATACCTTAAAGAATCCCGCTTTTGAAGCGGGACCCTTTAGACATCTCTGGAACTTCAGCATCTGGCTCCTTAGCCAACAAACTCGACGAATGTGTCGTTGTTTGGTTTGATCGATCGCTCCATGCTCGGCATTTCAAATCGCAGAGTCGGGACTCCGGGAACTCGGACGCCTCGAACCCAGCCAGAATGCAAAAGTGATTCGAGGTGACAAAGTCCAAACGCCATCGCTTCGCGGTCCGTTTGACGAACGCCCACACGTCGAATCTCCTGGATCATTCTTGGCATGAGGACATTCACATCCCCGCCTTGCTGCAACATCTGAACGAGTACCCAGAACATTCCGCGATGCGGAAGGGTTGCATTTCCACGACGCCAGCGCCGACGGAGAGTGATCTCTCCCTTGGAATACCCCGCAACGTCTTCTTCGATGACATCATCCATGTTCAGTAAGAATCGGTTGTACTTGAAGACCTCCATCTCGGCCTTCTCGTCGGTCATCATTTCGATGGTATCGATCACCGCATCGAGCTCGAAGCTGGCGATCCCAGAAAGGTCATCATCCATAAAACCTCCGGTGCCAAGCCACTGGAAGGCTTTGTTGGCGTCAAGCTCTAAACCAGCTTCGGCAGCGATCGTTCGGGTGTGTTCTTTGACATCCGTGAAACACCCGTTTGCCGTGTACCAGAAGTCAGCGAACTGGATGTGCTGGGCGACTCGGCGGGTTTGATTTTCCTGAATCTGGTCTTTGAGCCATTTTGCGTCGTGCTTGCCCTCATCCAGCGCGATGATGGTGTAAGCAAGCTCCTTCGCTCCGAGTTGGGCCATTGTCAGTCCTGCAGCCAATATCGGATCAGCGAAGCCGGCAGCTTCCCCTACCAAGAACCAGTTATCTCCGTACAGCCTCTCTGAATAGTAGGACCAGTCTTTGGTTCCCTTAACGTCTCCATCAGCAGTGGCTCCCGTGATTAGCGACGCGATCCTTGGCTCTTCATGAACGGCCTTAAGATAGAGCTCCTCCTTAGACATCCCACACTCCCGGTAGTACTCGGCAGGGCAGACAAGGCCGATGCTTGTCCGAGTTGGCGAGATCGGAATGAACCATATCCATCCGTAGCCAAGACTCATGACTTGCACTCGGGTGCCACCTTTTCCGACCGAGAACGCCCATTCGGTGTCGTTCCAATAGTCCCAGAAGGCGACGTTTCGGAGGCTGGATGGCTCAACGATTTTCACATCCATCGACCTTCGAAGGAGCCCCGAAGAGCCGGTGGCGTCGATATAGTAGCGCGCCGTTTCGATCGTTCCGTCTTCAAGTTTGAGGCCCGTAATCGTGTCGCCATCTCGGAGAATTTCTACAACTTTAGTCTCCTCTCGCACTTCGACCCCGCAATCTTTAGCATGATCGAGCAGAATCTTGTCGTAGACGGCTCTTTCAACCTGGAATGCCGTGGAGCGTCGCCATCCCTCGAACTTTGCCGGACGAGGCTCGTCGACAACCATGTCAATCGGCAAGAACTGAAAGTCCCATAGGTCATTGGTGTTACCCCAACGGTACGTAGCGCCGATCTTGATTGGGAAGTCAGCGGCTTCGACTTTGTCCCAACACCCCATCTCATCAAGAATCGCGGAAATCGGGGGGAGCTGACTCTCACCGACGTGCTCGCGGGGGAACTTTTCGCGCTCTAGCACAAGCACATCCATCTCTGGCTTGTACTTCTTCAGTAAACATGATCCTGTTGATCCGGCCGGACCTCCACCGATAAAAATGACGTCACGCATGATGCAACTATACACGCTGTAACCGATAAATCACTCTAGTATCAGTTTTGGTTTTATGAGTTTGAAAAGCGGAGCCGCCATGAGGGTCGTAACGATAGCCATCACGACCATGATGGAGAACAACTGAGTAGTAATCACGCCACTCTTCAGACCGACATTGAGGATGATCAGCTCCATCAAACCGCGCGAGTTCATGAGAATTCCGATGCCAAGTGCATTAGTGTGTTTCTCTCCACTTAATCGCGCGGCAAGGTAGCAGCCGCCAAGCTTTCCGGCGATGGCCGCGATCAGGACGATCAAGGCAATCACCCACATCTCTGATCCCTGAATGGAAGAAAGCTTTGTGTTCAGTCCGGAATACACGAAGAAGAACGGCAGAAAGAGGCCGACGGTCAGAGGCTCGATCTTTGCTTGGAGCGCTTTTGTAAGCTCCCCTTTTGGCATCGCCGCGCCAAGCGTAAATGCTCCGAAAACCGCATAGACGCCGATGGCGTCCGTAAACCATGCCCCCGCAAAGACGAGGAGAATGATAAACGTGAACAAGGTTTGATCCAGAGTTTTGCCCTTGAGGAACTTGGCAAGTGAGGCTTTACCAAGCGTCAGCATCAAGGTTACGAACAGAATTCCGCCGCCGATTGCGAAAATCGCGATCTTGGGATCACCTTTGCTTTGGGCAAGAACCACCGCGAGGATCGACCAAGCGGCAGCATCATCGGTTGCTCCGCTACCCAAAGCGAGAGTTCCGAGGCGGGTGCCGGTGAATCCGGCCTCGTAAATGATCCGCGCGAGCATCGGAAACGCTGTGATGCACATCGCCGCTCCAAGATAGAGCGCGCGGGAGGTGTCCGAGACATTCTCACCGAAAAGACCCTTCTGGCCCGACATCAAGGTGTAGTAGGCAATGACACCGAACACGAAAGGAAACAGAATTCCAGCACCCGAAATCGAAAGCGCGGCTTTTGATTTACCCTTGATCAAGTTCAAGTCGAACTCGGCTCCAACGAGGAACATGTACAAAACGAGCCCAATTTGGGCGATGATGTAGAGGATCATCATTGATGGGTGTTTCCCCGTTCCAAGCTCGTTCTTGAGAGGAAACAGTGAGTTTTGGACCTCAGGAGCGAGAAGTCCGAATAGTGAAGGGCCAAGCATTACGCCTGCCACCATCTCCATCGTGACCTGGGCTTGCCCCAAAAATCGCACGCCGAGATAGCCGATCACCTTGCATGCTCCAAGTACAGCAAGCACTTGGAGCATAAATCGGAGCATGAGGTCGAGGTCGGTCATAGGAACGCCTCATTCTACGCGAAGTAAACAAAAGAGTGGCTGCCGGACAAGGATTCGAACCTTGACGTGCTGCACCAAAAACAGCTGTCCTGCCATTAGACGATCCGGCAAATCGTGCCAACAGTATACTTCGGTCGATGCCAGACTTGCCAAAAGGGCGAATCTTCTTCATTTCCGGTGCGCCGGGAGTTGGGAAATCCACAACCGCTCGTGCGCTGGCGGCTAGGTTCGAAAGGGCATTCCGTATCGACCTCGACTACTTCCGTCAGTACGTTGTGTCAGGTCTGCGACAGCCGGGGCAAGGCTATGACGAGGAGTGCCACCGGCAGTTCTGCCTCGCCCACAAGGCTGCCGGTCAATGCGCCAAGACCTATTCGGATGCTGGTTTTACCGTCGTCGTTGAGCATTGCTCGTTTCCGGATACGGTGGAGTTATTCGTAAGCGAGGCGGGGCCGACGACGGTCGTGTGCCTGGCCTGCGAACTTAACATCAATCTTGAGCGGAACCTCTTGCGCAACGACAAGAGCTTCGACCCGAAGGATATTGAGCATTTTGTCCACGACCTGAATGCGGCAATCTGGCCGCAGTTTGCGGAACGCAGCTGGCCGGTAATTCACAGCGGAAACCAAAAAGTAGACGATATGGTTGAGCAGATTATGGAAATCGAGAAAACTGTCACTGTAATTGATTAAGCTAGCGGAATGCACTTTTTCGCGGTAGTTTTAGCTTTTCAGTTTGATGCCGGAGCGAAAGCTCCTCAGGCAAAGACACCTATCAATGCGGAGTCGTATCTCAAGCCGTCTGAAGAAATCGCGGAGTACTTTGACCAACCGAGGTACCTAAATGTCAACCTCTCTAACCTCAACGCAACGCGCACCTGGTTCGCCAGAGTTCAGGCAGATCGGGCGGTGAATCTGGCGGATATTTCGACCAAGTACGAAAACCTTGCGGGGATCATGATTGACCCTGTTGCAGACCGAGCACGCACGATGTCCTATCGAACTTCAAGTTCGATTGTATTGACTAGTGCCTCGGATTTTGCGACTCGGGTGATCCAGGCTCCCAAAGGGAAATGGTTGAGTGGGGGCACTTGGTCGCCCAACGGAAAGTACCTCCTTTACATGGTGCACGGAGAGGAATCCTCGACCGTTTGGGTGCATGATGCGGAGCGGAATTCGTCGCGCGAGCTGACGAAACAACCCATTTTAGCAACCCGAGTCACGCCGGAATGGATTCCAGATTCTTCAGGCGTCGTCGGCGTGTTTGTGCCGGCATCCCGCGGTGCGGAGCCTAAGGAGACTTCGGTTCCTAGCCAGCCTAAAGTCCAGGTGACCGACCCCGGTAAAAATCGGCTTCGTCAGTTCCGGACACTTCTCCAGAATGAGAACGATCAGCGGCGGTTTGAGTACTTCATGACCGGTCAACTTGCAAAGGTTGGGCTGGATGGCAAGGTAACAAGTGTCGGCAAACCGGCAATGATCTCCGCCTTTGACCCATCCCCGAAGGGTGATGTGTTTAGAGTCACGACGATCCAGAAGCCGTTCTCCTACGTTGTGCCTGCCTCCAACTTTGGACGGAAGGAGGAGATTTGGGATGCAACTGGCAAGGCTTTGACGATGCTCGAAGAGACTCCGCTACGCCCAGGAGAACCCGCGCCTGATCCTTTGGCGACGGCTCCGCCGGTCACCCCTCCCGCTGCGCGCCGTCAATTGGGATGGCTTCCAGACGGTTCTGGAATGTACTTTGTGAGAACGAAGGCCAAGCCACAGACGACTCCGGCTCAACCCATTCTGATCCCAGGCGAAGATGAGCAGACTCGTGGTCAGCGGCCGGGTGCTGCTCCTACGGCTCCTCGAGAGCCAGAAGAACTCGTGAAATGGGTTGCTCCGTTCCGCAAAGAGGATGAGACGGTCCTCGCGACTCGTGAGCAGGGCTTTGGTGGCATGATCTGGAATCCTACGGGAACCGCGATCTTCCTCAGCGAGACAAAAGATGGCGAGACCAAGTTCAAGCGATTCGAATTGAACAAGGAGATGACGGAGACCGTTCTTTGGAGTTACAAGGGAGCCGAGCAGAACCCAGGTGCGGCGGTTCTCAGCACAAATTCAAACGGAGTTAGCGTCCTCGATGATTCCGCCCCCAAGATTCTGCTTCGCGGGACGAACACGACGACTGATGAAGAGAAGAATCCATCTCGTCCCTTCCTTAACTGCTTTGACACACAATCCAAGAAGATCGATCTTCTGTGGAAATGCGAAGAGAAGGCGTACCAGACCATCGATGGCGTCCTGAATGCTGAAGGAACTCGACTGCTTGTTGATCACCAGACAGCGACCGAACCGAGCAATAGCTTCCTGTTTGAAGGCGGAAAGCGCACCAAGCAGGTGACCCAAAACAAGGACTACGCACCTGATCTGACCGAGGCGAAGCGTTACCGGTTCCAGGTGACCCGTGCCGACGGATTCAAGTTCTGGGTGAAGGTCACGGCACCGAAGTGGCATGCCGAAGGCGACCGACTTCCTGCATTCTTCTGGTTCTATCCGAGCGAGCTGGAAAACCAGGCGGCTTACGATCGAGGGATTCGTAATCCGAATCCAAACATGTTCCCAGCCCAAGGCGGTAGTCCGAAGTCGCTTCTGATCCGACGTGGATGGGCGCTCGTTGAGCCTGACTGCCCAATCGTTGGGCCGCGAACACGAGTCAATGACTTTTATGTCGACCATCTTCGCCAAAACTTGTCCGCGACAATTGATGCTCTGGAAGTCAAGGGAATTGCGGATCGGACAAAGCTTGCTCTCGGTGGGCACAGTTATGGCGGATTCAGCACGGTGAATGCTATGGTGCATACACCGTTCTTCAAGGCAGGAATTGCGGGTGCCGGAAACTACAATCGAACGCTGACCCCGATTGCGTTCCAAGGTGAGCAACGAACGCTGTTCGAGGCTCGAAGTACCTACCTGGATATGTCTCCAATCCTCTATGCGGAGAATTTGAGCGGAGCACTGCTCATGTACGCCGGAATGGACGACCAGAATGTTGGAACTGATCCGATTAACTCGGCCCGGCTGTTCAATGTTCTGGAGAGCATCGGCAAACCGGCAGCCCTCTACATGTACCCTTATGAGGATCACGGACAAGTTGCCCGTGAAACCCTCATGGATCAGTGGGCGAGGTGGATCGCTTGGCTCGATAAGTACGTTTTGGGCAAGGACAAGTGATTACTGCCGCCCTTGCATTGCAGATTGGGGCAACAAACCGTTATCCCCAAGCTGCGGTGGTGAGCGACCACCATCTCGCATCGGCAATTGGTGCGAAGGTTCTAAGCGAGGGTGGAAACGCAGTTGATGCGGCGGTCGCTACCGGCTTTGCTCTGGCGGTTTGTTTCCCGGCGGCGGGAAACATTGGCGGCGGCGGATTCATGGTGATCCGCCGAGCCAACGGTGAATCGTTTGCGTTGGACTACCGAGAAATCGCGCCAAAGGCTGCCTTTCGTGAGATGTACTTGGATGCTAAGGGAAATCCGACAAGCGATAGCTACCTTGGGTACCGAGCCGCCGGAGTTCCAGGGACGGTAGCCGGGTTCTGGGAGGCGCATAGGAGATTCGGAAAGCTGCCTTGGAAGCGGCTCGTCCAACCGGCCGTGACAATGGCCGCCAAAGGGTTTGAGCTCAGCGCCGTTCAAGCCGGAGACTTCTCAAGTTTTGGGCGTTTGAATAAGCAGTTTCCGGCAACCTACAGAAACTTTGCCGCTGAAGGAGGGGGACTCAAGCCGGGGCAGTTGTTTAGGCAGGTGGAGCTTGCCAAAACACTTGAACGCATCCGCGATCTTGGACGTGATGGATTCTACAAAGGCAAAACGGCTGAAGAGATCGATTCGGAAATGCGGTCAAACAAAGGGCTGATCACGAAAGAAGATCTAGCATCTTACAAGCCGGAGTGGCGTCAACCTCTGGTTGGAAAGTGGAATGGCGCAGAAGTGATTACGATGCCTCCTCCAAGCTCGGGGGGGATCATTGTGCTCATGATGCTCGGGATGCTGAAAGACGACGACTTGAAGAACTCTGGTCTCAACTCAGCGGGGACGATTCATCTCATGGCCGAGTCAATGAAGCGCTGTTTTGCCGATCGTGCGGAGTACATGGCGGATCCGGGATTTGCAAAAGTGCTGATCCAGGAGCTACTTGATCCGATCTATCTTGCCTCACGGCGGGCGGAGATAGGCGACCAAGCCACTCCCTCCACCGTCATCAAGCCAGGCTTGGAG
>JARXAE010000006.1 GCA_029866005.1 Fimbriimonas sp.
CTTTGCCGATGACCGAAAGCCGAAGACCGACGACTTCCCAACTCAAGCCCCAAGACTCAAGACTCAAGACTAAAGACTAACCAATGCAAGAATTCCTCGACTGGCTCTCCCCCATCTGGAAACCCCACCCCGGACAACTCGCCTTCCTAGAGGCCAAAGCCAAAACCAAAGTATTAGCCTGCGGACGCCGCTGGGGGAAAACCGACGCCTGCGCCGTCCAAATCCTCAGCAAAATCCCTGGAATGTGGACGCCCTCGTCCGCCTCCGACCAGGAACAGTCCGTTCCTCTTAACCTCTCCGAAAAGCCTGTCCGCCAACTCATCATCGCCCCCACCAAAGCCCAAGCGAAGATGATCTACAAACGAATCGTTAGCCTCATCAAACGGCTCCTCAACAAAGACCTCTGGTTCCAAAAGTTCATCGACATCCCCACGTTCAGGGACAGCGACATGGAAATCACCATCGGGCACCACACCATCTGCGCCCGAAGCGCCGGACAAAAACACAACCTAAGGGGAGACGAAGCCGACCACATCGCCGTCGACGAAGCCGCGTTCGTCACCCGCGAAGTCATCGACGAAGTCCTCAGCCCCATGATGGCAACCACCGACGGCGAGCTCACCCTCATCAGCACCCCCAAAGGAACCAACCACTTCTACGAACAGTTCTCCGAAGGCATCAAGACGGATCACGACAAAGACGAGTTCTTCAGCCTCCAAAGCCCAAGCTCCGACAACCCCATGGTCATCGCCAAGTTCCTCGAGAAACAAAAGAAGCTCCTCAGTGCAAGTGCCTACCAAACCGAATACGAAGCCAAGTTCGTCCAGCACGACGGCTACGTCTTCGCCCGCGATGCAGTAGAGCGGTGCGTGCACCTCGAACCCGAAGCCGACATCCCCGGGCCCGACATCATCGCCATCGACTGGGCGAGGTACCACGACTACACAGCGTTAGTCGTCCTGCGCGGACACCAAACCCGCGCCTCCGTCCTCGAAGCCGACCGCCTCCAACGCACCGGCTGGAAAGAACAAATCGAATGGGTCAAAACCATCGTCGACCGCTACCCCAACGCCAGAATCGTCTGCGACACCACCGGAGTCGGAGACGGAATCACCAGCTGGCTCAGAGAAGAACTCAAAACCAAATCCGTGAAAGACCACACCATCACCGCAGGGAACAAACCGCAGCTCATCGACGGCCTCGTAAAACTCATCGAGCGAGAACACATCCAACTCCCCGACTACAAACCCCTCCGAGACGAACTAGACAACTTCGAAGCCACAAGATCCGCCACCGGACACATAACCCTCGCCGCCCAATGCGGCCACGACGACCTAGTCATCGCCCTATCCCTAGCCGCCGCCGACCTCCCCTACGCCAATCGAATGATCCTAACCACCGGAGCCAGAAGATAAACATTCAGACAAAAAAATGTGAGGTGGCGGATAGGAGAGCTATGCTGGCCAACCTCACAAAGGCTTGCACCGTTGACTTTGCCCCTGGATCTCTCCCCCATAGGTGTCCCATCAACTGGTGACTGGTATTATTGCCAGTCCATTTCATCAAACGCAATAGTTTGTTAAATTTGATATCGATATCGCAAAAAATGCATCATCGGGATGCGCCGTTCAGCTTCAACATGTTAGGATTCTCAAGTTCCCGGTAAAGTTACGAGGTTAGGGTGCAAATCCAGCCTCAGTTCAGAATTTTGTGAAAATCGGAACTTCTGGCGCGAGAATTGTGTCTGACACCGAAGTCAGAGGCGTGCGTCTTGCCTCCTGACAGGTATCCTAGACGCGATCTTAAATCATAGGGAGGTGCGCGACCCTTGGCCGCCGCCATAGAAACAAAGCAGTTAACAAAGACTTACAAGAGCAAAAGCCGAAACCTTACCGTTGTGGACAAACTCGACCTTCACGTTGAAGAAGGAGAGATTTTCGGATTCTTGGGGCCAAACGGCGCCGGGAAGACGACGACCATCAAGATGCTTCTCAGCATCATTGAAGCAACGTCAGGCGAAGGATACATTCTTGGTAAGGAACTTGGTGACTTTGATGTGCACAAGCTCATCAGTTACGTCCCCGAGCGACCTTATTACTATGAGTACATGACCGGACTTGAAATCCTCAAGTTCTACGGTTCGCTCTTCGGAATTTCCGACGTGGCGCACATGCAGAACTTGCTGGAGCGCGTTGGCCTTGCCGACGCTCGCAACACCAACAAGACCATCAACCAGTACTCGAAGGGAATGCAGCAGCGAATCGGGCTCGCCCAAGCGCTTTTGAACGATCCTAAGTTGTTGTTCCTCGACGAGCCTACGGCTGGTCTTGACCCAATCGCCCACCGCGAAATTCGAGACTTGATCCTCAGCTTCCGCAAGGAAGGCAGAACAGTCTTTATCTCGTCGCACGAGCTTTCCGAAGTTGAACTGATCTGCGACCGCGTGGCAATCATCAACCACGGCGTGATCGTTGCTCAAGGCAAGCTGACCGACCTTCTGGCCGGTGGACGCGTTGAGATTTTGGTAGAAAAGCTGGATCGAGGCGTTTTCAGCGATATGAAGATCGGTGATGGGAACATTCACGACACACCGGCCGGTGTGTTGTTCGACGTTCCTGAGGGATCAGACGTAAACGCGATTATTGACGGTGCCCGTGCTAAGGGTGGTCAGGTCGTAAGCGTCGTTCCGCGCAAAAAGCGTCTTGAAGATCTATTCGTGGAGGCGGTTCGAAACAAATGAGACCAGTTATTGCTATTGCAAAGGCGACCGTCGGCGAGGCAATTCGCCGACGAGTTCTCCTCATTATCCTGTTCATCGCCATTCTGCTTCTGGCAGTGGCTCCACTCCTTGGAGTGCTATCGGCTCGACAAGAGCAAACGGTTTTGACGGGCTTTGTCCTCGGAATCGTCCAGCTCTCAAGCGCAGTAATTGCCATCACGCTCACCGTCTACATGTTGCCCAACGAAGTTGAGCGACGGACGATCTATACGATCCTCAGTAAGCCAGTCCAGCGCTGGCAGTTCCTGATCGGAAAGTATCTCGGAGCTGTTGCGGCATTGGCGATCATGATGGGTCTTATGGCGGTGGTCTCCGTGCTCGAGTTCGGTTTGTTCCAGCAGGACTGGGCAAAGGGGATTTCGTTGCTTCAAGCCTATGGGATGTTTTTCATCCAGATGAGCCTGCTTGCTTCGGTTGCAATTTGCCTCTCGACGTTTGTGGCTCCTCTGGTGAACTTCTTCTTGACCGGTGGCATCTATCTGATCGGAACTCTGGGCTACGCATTCTTTGATTCCTTTAACAAGAATCCTAATGCTCCCGTCCTTGGAAAGGGAATGGCGTTCATCGTCAGCTCGATCCTGCCGAACTTTGCTAGCTACAACGTTCAAAACCCTCTGATCAACCCAGAAACCACGATCCAGAATCCGACGATGTATGCGGTGAATGCTGTGCTGTACGGTCTGTTCTACATCATGATCATGCTCATCATCGGAATGTTGATGTTCGATCGAAAGGAGGTTTAAGGCCGTGGGAAGTTTCGAAACAAAATCAAAATTTCGGTCGAAGCTAGCCATGGGCGCTGCGGCGCTATTCGTCGGACAAGCCGTAATCGGGAACGTTGGGGTGTTTCCGCTGTGGAGCAAGAACTACAGCCCGGTAAGAGAGGGCAAGAGCCTGGTCTCGGCCTCTCTTTCTGCGGATCAAATGCTCTTCGCCCTTGCAGGATTTCGCGAGCTCATCGCGGGAATCCTGTGGGTTCGCGCCGACTCATTCTTTGAGACCGGCAACTACGACGCGATTCTGCCGATCATCCGACTGGTTACGATGCTAGACCCCCACCAGATCGACGTATTCGCAACCGGAATGTGGCACATTGGCTACAACTTCACGGACGAAGACCAGCGATCCGACCGCAGGTACCTGCCTTCAGCGGTTGCCCTCGGAACCGAAGGAGCTGAGGAAAATCCAGAGACTTACGAGATGTTTTTCGAGACGTCTTGGCTTTGGTATCACAAGATCGAAGACAACTATCCAGCCGCTGTGAAGTGGATGGAACTGGCACACCAGAAGCAGGACATTCTTCCCGCGAGAAGAAACCTCCTCGCTCGCTTGTACGAGCGAAATGGTCAGGTGGACAAGTCTATCGAACTTTGGTTCAAGCTCAGCGATGAAGCCGAAAAGACTTTAAAAGCCGATACGGAAAAGCGGAATTATTCGCTACGAACAAACAGAGACACGATCGAAGGAAACCTCGATACTCTTCTTGTTCGAATGTCGCAACGCGGATTCTTTAACCAGAAGGCTGGTGGAAGCTACACCGATTACGATACGAACCCTCCGTTCGATGTTGGCTTTAGTGCCAAGGTCACCGTTGTAGACGAAAAGGTCTTGAAGATTCAGGGAACATGGAACGTTCTTTCGATTGGCTCTCGTATCCGATGCGTTCTTCGAGACGCTGACTATCCGGACGCCATCAAGGGATCGGTTGACTGGGAAGCCCAGGCAAAGTCTGTGAACTTGGATCCTCCGAGAGATCGAACCTACATGCAAGAAGGCTTGTTTGTACGAAACCAGCGGTTCGAGAAGAAGATCGACATGAGTCGCGACCCGACGATGTACCCCATGGTCGGCAAAAACTACGTGATCGAGTTCTACTACAATCCTCGCTCAGCTCCGGCTCACATTCAAGATAAGTTTGGATGGAACGGCGAGGGGATGACGGACAAGAACTTGAGCAACATGAGCACGGATGCCCGCCCCGGCATGAAAGTTCTGTACGCATCTCTGCCAATCACGAAAGAGCAATTGTTGCTTCGCGGTGAATGGACAGACAAGGTTCCGGTTGTGAAGACTGCGAACTATGCCGAGACCGACAAAAACTATGTCGAAACACCGGATAAGATCGACATTCCTGGACTTCCTGGGAAAAAGTAGGAAAACGACTCCCCGGCGATGCTACAATTCATCGCCGGGAACTGCGCGGCAGCAGTTCGGCGAACCCCGTCAGGGCCGGAAGGCAGCAGCGGTAAGTCGATTCTCTGGGTGATGCAGCCCTCCCGGTATTTTTCTCGTGGCTCAGCTCGCTCTCTACCGAAAGTATCGAAGCCAGACCTTTGAGGATCTGATCGGTCAGGAGCACATAGTGCGGACGATCCAGTCTGCGCTTTCCACGGGAAGAATCGCACAGACCTTTCTTTTTACGGGTCCCAGAGGGACGGGGAAGACTTCGTCTGCTCGCCTGCTGGCAAAGGCTCTCAACTGCGAGAAGGGACCGACTCCCACGCCCTGCAACGTTTGCGAGGCTTGTCTTACGATCACTCAGGGACACCATCCAGATGTTATTGAGATGGACGCGGCTTCTGACTCCGGGGTGGATGATGTCAGAGAGAAAATTGTTGATGTCGTCAGTTACGCGCCCATGATGGGCAAGTACAAAGTCTTCATCATCGACGAGGTACACGACCTTTCGCCAAAGGCTTTCGATGCGCTACTAAAGACGGTCGAGGAACCACCAGCGCACATGATCTTCATCCTGGCGACGACGGAGTTCAACAAAGTTCCGGCGACGATTCGATCGCGGTGCCAAAAGTATGAGTTCCATCGTGCGACGCTCAAGCACCTCGTAGATCGATTGAACTTCGTGTGCGGTTCCGAAGGTGTGACAGCCGAACCCGCCGCGGTCGCCGCGATTGCCCGTATGGCGGACGGCGGGTTCCGTGACGCTTTGACGCTGTTAGAGCAAGCAATCATTGTTTCGGATGGTCCGATTACAACGGAAGTGGTTTACGATCAACTCGGCTTGGTTAACGAGCAGGCTTTGGACTCGCTGTTGGAGGCGATCTCGAAAGGTGAGGTTGCTCGAATTATCGAGATATTGCAGGATATCGCACGTTCAGGACGTGATCCTCGGGCTCTGCTCGAGTCGATGTTGCACCGTCTGGGCGATCTCACGCGAATCTCATATCAAGTGTCCTCAGATGAGTTCGACGCTACAAGAGAGTCGTCAATGCATGAACTTGCCGCCAGACTCGGTCGGCCCTTTCTGATTTCGATTCGATCTTCGTTGGCCGAGGCGCATAAGGTGATCCGGGACATCTCCTTACCTCGTCTTTGGCTAGAAAGTGAACTAATCCGATTGAGCCAGAAAGGCTCGTTAGAATCCGCTCCAGCCACCTCACGTGCTTCAGTATCACCTCGAGAAGCCTCTGGGCCCGCGCCTATCGCCGCGTCCACGCTGGCAAACGCACATTCAGCCGGAGGCGACGAAAAGGAAGGTTTAGGAAATAAATCTTCAAAGAGTGCGGTATCTGTCCCTTCCAATGAAATCGAATCGGAGGTTGGCACTGATTACCCCAAGGATGGGGATATCTGGCAGCAGCTTCTGGAGTCCATTCCGGTTCACCCGACTACAGGGATGTCGGCGCCGCACAAGATGAGGTTAGCGTCAAGTTCACTCATCGAAGATACAGGTGAAAAACTTCAGGTGAGCATCGAGAATCAGATGCATTTCGAGTGGTTCAACGATGACCTCAAGCGAATAAAGTTCCTGCAGGACCTTCTTCCAAAGCTCGGAAGAGAAGGCACGGGGATTGAGTTCGTGCTCAAAAAAAAAACTGAATCGGTCGTAGTTGAGTCTGAAGCGGTAGAATTACCCGTAGACGGCCCTCGATTGGAACGGATTGTGCGTGAAGTGTTCAACGTTCCAACTTCCCCTGCGGAAGGTGAGGAACAGATTTAGGCAATTATGAAACTTCCAAAAGGACTCGGCGGTGGAATGGGTGGCGGCGGCGGCCTCATGGCAAATGTGCAAAACGCGATGGCGCGCGCGCAGAACCTTGAGCAGGAGCTTGAGACTGAGACTCTCACCGTTGACAAAGGTCCAGTAAAAGCGACTTTTGACGGCACCGGACGCATTAAGTCACTCAAGATTGACAAGTCAGTCGTCGATCCCGAAGATATCGAAGCCCTCGAGGACTTGGTCGTTGGCGCGATGCGCGACGGGTTTGAGAAGGCTGTAGAGCTTCGTGCGGATCGAGTTGGAGAGATCACCAAGGGTCTGCCTCCTATCCCAGGACTCGGACTGTAAACCAAATTGCTATTCGCAAAGCCGCTGGCCGAGCTAATTGCGGAGCTTGAGAAACTGCCAGGCGTGGGGCCAAAAAGTGCCCAGCGCCTGGCGTATCATTTGCTCAGGGTGCCTTCGCATGAGGCCGTAGCATTGTCTTCCGCAATCTTGGCGGCCAAAGAGAAGCTTCGATTCTGTTTACGATGTCAGAACATTTCCGAGTTTGAAGAGTGCGAGATTTGTCGGGACGTACGGCGGGATAAGACAGTGATGTGCGTCGTAGCAGAACCAAGGGACATCGTCGCCCTAGAGCGAATCAACGATTATAAAGGAAGATATCACGTTCTGCATGGGCTAATGTCGCCCGTGGACGGCATCGGACCAGAGCAGCTACGCATTCGAGAACTTCTGGGAAGGCTCCACGAGGAACCAGTTGAAGAGATTATTGTAGCTACGAATCCTACTATAGAGGGAGATACCACCGCTCTGTACTTGGCTAAGCTTTTGAAGCCGATCGGGATCAAGATCACGAGGATTGCTCACGGAATGCCGTCCGGAGGCGAACTAGACTACGCAGACTCGGCTACATTGCTCTCGGCCATGGAATTTAGGCGGGAGATGTAAGCGGCAAGTTGGACGTTGGAAGTCGGAAGAAACAATGAGCGCAGCTGCCAACTTCCAACTTCCAGCTCAAACTGTCCATGGCTTCATTTCACCTAGCTCGTTTCCCTTCTCATCAATCCTCAGCGAACCTAGTTTAAGCATCGGTACTGGCACCGGCGGGATTGCGGTGCAGAGAACCTGGGCGCGGAGATTAACAAAATCTACCGATCGGAGGAACCCGTAGCCGAAATCATCGCCGCTAAGCTTTGCAAAGGAACAAAGGACGCCTTCGTACACTCCTGGTGAAACGAAATGGGCGCGGCTGCAGCCGGTGACGTCCAAGGATGTGCTAATCACATCGTCGCTGAAACTAGAGTCCGTCACAAGGTAAAGGGTTGTTCCCGAGACCTCGACGTAAGCTCCATCCAGTCCGAGTTTGGTCTTACGGGCTTCGCCGATAGGATCTCCGGCCCCCAGCCGAGAGCCGCTGAGAATAGTTTCGGAGAGGTCAACCGAATGCTCCTCACACTTCTCAATCATGCTCAGCCACTGCGCCTTTCGCTGAGCGGCTTGAACCGCGGAGGGGAGGGCCCTTTCGATCTCGACTTCTTCACTCGTACCGGAGAGTCGACCGTTGAAATCCTGGTTGACCAAAAGCCGATCAGGATTGATTAGTTGGAGGAGCAACTGAGTTGTTTGGCGAAGGATGGGAGTTACCCGGTACGGATAGAACTGGATCACCAGGTTGGGCGACGCTGATTCGAGGGCATCGACGAGAGCCCCAACGAGCAGATGCGGAGCCTTTTGGGGGTCGAGAGATCCGTAGAAACGGTCAAAAATAGGCTTCTCGCCGCGAATCACTCTGATTCGTGCGCCAGGTCCGTGTGAAGCATCACTGGGATCAAGGACGAGAAGGTCAGCGTTACCTCGGTGCTGCTTTAGCCACTCGCGCCATGAGTAGCCGCTTTCGGCGAGGAGCACGGTTCGACCCATGCGCTAAGTTTAGCTGGTTGGAACCATATTACAGTTTGGAAGGGTACAACCTAACATGATGAACCTAGAACTTCTCCGGGAACTTGTTGAAGGCCACGGCGTGCCAGGCCAGGAAGACCAAATTCGCGCGACTGTTGCGCGTGAACTTCGCGGAATCTGCGACTTGAGCACCGATGCGATGGGCAACTTGATAGCGGTGAAGAAGGGAACAGGAAGCGGAAAGAAGTTGATGCTGGCCGCTCACATGGACGAGATTGGGTTCATTGTCAAGTTTGTTGACAAGGACGGCTTTATCCGGCTTCAGCCCCTGGGTGGCTTTGATCCTCGCCAGTTGAACTCCCAACGGGTGATCGTTCACGCTGCTGATGGGGCCCTGAATGGTGTTTTGATGTACGGCACTAAACCCAAACACCTATTGACAGACGCCGAAGCGGCGGCAGGACAAAACCTGGACACCTTTTTTGTTGACTGCGGCTTGGGTGAAGCGACGAAAGAGCAGGTGAAGATTGGAGACATGGTTACGATGTCGCGCCACATGATTTCTCTCGGCGAGAATTTGAGCTGTAAGGCCATGGATGACCGCGTCTGCGTGTTCATCATGATTGAGGCGTTGAAGGCCGCGAAATCGCACGACTGGGACATCTATGCAGTCGCAACCGTTCAGGAAGAGATCGGTTTGCGCGGAGCTTCGGCGGCCGGTTCTGGCCTCGCTCCAGATGTGGTGGTTGCCCTTGATATCACCCTGGCAAACGATATCCCAGGGGTTCCGGAGCAGGATCACATCACGAAGCTTGGTGGAGGCGCGGCAATCAAGATCATGGACGGCTCATTGATCTGCCATCCGAAAGTGGTTGAGCACTTCCGGCAGCTTGCCATTAAGAATGAGATTCCGTATCAGATGGAAGTTTTGCCTCGCGGTGGGACCGATGCAGGTGGAATCCAGAGGCTCAACGGTGGACTTCCCGCATTCACGCTCTCAACCCCGACTCGTTACGTTCACACGGTGAACGAGACGGTCGCCAAGAGCGACGTCCAGGCGTGTATCGACGTTCTTGCGCGGTACATCGAAGACGTTCACAACGGCGATTACGCCTATGGAATCTGATCCATCTCCCAAGCTGGTTCGCACGGCGAACCCGCTTGAAAAGACATGTTTAGCTCACCTCGATCAAGAGGAAAATTGGAAGATTCTCCGGCACGAGCGGCCAAGTGAGAATACAGTGCTTGGGTGGAAGCCCTTTGTACCGATCTTTCGGATTAATCTTCTCCTCTTCCTAGCGGTGCTTGGAATAGCATTTGTGGCGATCGAACTCGGTTCGGGCTCCTCTCGGCAAGATCTCAAAGATGACGCTCCAATTGGGGTGACGCTCATCATTTTGATTGCTGCATCGATGGCGGCATATGTGATGTCGCTCTACCGCACCGCTTGGAATCGGCGGGCTAAACTTTGGGAGTGATCAACGAAGCCCGGCTGATTCAGCTCTTTCTCGACCTTTGCAGCGTCAACTCTCCTTCACGACAGGAGCAAGAGGTTGTCGAGTGGATGAAGGGGTTCCTGACCCAAAACGACCTTCATTGGACCGAGGACAACGCGGGAGAGGTCATCGGAGGCAATGCAAACAACCTGATTGTGCATGTCCCAGGCAACCTCTCCGGAGCGCCGAGCATCTTTCTCAGTGCGCATTTCGACACGGTCGAACCGACCCCCGATCTGTTGATCGAGGAAGTGGACGGGGTATTTCGATCTGCGAGCGACACCATCCTCGGTGCAGACGACAAAGGAGGAATGGCTCCGGCAATCGAAGCAGTGCTTGCTCTTAAAGCGAGTGGAGAAGCGCATGGTGACATCTACCTCTTGCTCAGCGTTGCAGAGGAGATTGGGCTCCTCGGTGCGGCAGCGCTTCAGATTGAGGATTTGAACTTGGATTACGGATTCGTTCTCGATACCGGCCCTCCCGTCGGAACCTATGTGACCAGAACGGCAAACCACGACAAGATGGATATCACCATCACCGGCAAACCTGCTCATGCTGGGAAGGATCCGGAGAAGGGTATCAACGCCATTCAGGTCGCTGCGGATGCCATCGCCCAGATGACGCTGGGCAGAATAGACGCTGAGACGACAGCAAACATCGGGATTATTACGGGCGGAACAGGGACAAACGTGGTTTGCCCGGAGGTTACGATCAAAGCCGAGGCGAGGTCCACGAACGTGGAGACCTTGGATGCCCAAGTCGCGCACATGAAGCAGTGCTTCACCGACGCTGCCTCGAAGTGGGGTGCCGAAGTTCGGTTTGATTACAAACGGCACTACAACGCCTACACCATTGATGAGACCAGCGAGGTTGTGAGAGTCGGTCAAGAGGCGAGCCGCAACCTTGGATTGGACAATATGCTAAGAACCACCCTCGGCGGGAGCGATGCGAATATCTACAACGCGAAGGGGGTTCCGACGATCGTGATGGCGACGGGAATGGATAAGATTCACACCCATGACGAGTTCATTAGCCGGGCTGACCTCATCAAAACTGCAGAACTCGCACTAGAAGTGATCCGAGTTGCCGCAAAAACTCCCACAAAAGTTCATTAAGATGCTATGATCGTATCGCCCTTGGCATCAAGGGATTTATACTGGGGAATTGATGAAGAAGCTATTTGCGGTTTCGGCTCTTGGAATTTTGGCGGTGAGTGCGTTTGCGGACGATAGCTCTACCCCTCTGACTGTTCGACTTGGACTCGCCTTCCCGACCAACGGTACGGTGAGAGATGCAGTGAGTGAATTCACTGCAATCGGATTCCAATACAAGGTCGCTGACCTTGGCGGAAACGCGTCTTATACAAAGACGGGTGAAATCTCCATCGACTTTTACAGCCGAGGCGACTATCGACACATTCCGGTGCTTTACAACTACGTTGGCACCAGTGCAAAGGGTGACTCGTTCTGGAGCATCGGTGCTGGTCTTGGTTTCATTGGTCTGCCATCGGGCGGCGGAACCGAGAGCATTGCTCGATTTGCTTTCCAGCTAGGCGCGGGTCTCAACCTCAGCAGCGGCCAAACCGCTTCGTTCATTGAAGCGAAGTTCTTTGGTAGTCAGAAGTCCGAAGTGAACGCTCTCGGGTTTTTCCTCGGCGTCCGGTTCTAAGTCGGATTCACGATTGACCCAGCGGGACTTTCGCTGGGTCTTTTTGCATCCGCTGAACATTAAGCCCGCGTTATCGTTGAACCTTTCACGAGAGACAAATGAGAGGATTCGCCGGCACTTTAGGAATCAAACCTCTGACGATGCAGAATCGCAACCAGGAAGAATCAAAATTCATCCCCGGCGGCGTTGAAGCCTTCAGCAAGTTGGTGGATAACTATCAGCACCGAGTGCACGGATTCGTTCGGAGAATGGTGCCCTCAAGCGAGGACGCCGAGGACATTACGCAGGAAGTATTTATCCGTGCGTTTCAAAACTACGAGCGGTTCGATGCAAGAGCATCGGTAAGAACTTGGTTGTTTCGGATTGCTTACAATCTGTGCGTTGATCGGTCACGAAAGGCAGGCCGAACGGTTCAGCAAGTCTCAATGAACATGTCGCCGGAAATTGCAGACGAGTATGAGATTGCGGATACCCGATGGCAACCCGATACAATATTGGAAGATACAGAAATGTATTCTCGCGTTGAGCAAGCGATTGGGCGGATGAGCGAAAAGCTCCGATCGGTTCTGATCCTGCACGACAAGGAAGATTTGAGCTACGAAGAGATTTCGGAATCCCTCGGAATTCCGATTGGGACGGTAAAAAGCCGCCTATTCTTGGCGCGAAACCAGCTTCAACAGGCGGTTCGTGATTTAGTGGAGGAAAGTCGATGAAAACACGATTTGAGAGAGAACCAGTTGTGACCGACGAGATGCTTGCATCTCAAAGTCAGAGTCAGGCTAGGTCTTTGGTTTCAGGGCTAAAGGATGACTCGCTGAGCATGGCTTGGCGCAGTGAACTAAACCTCAAACTTCTTGCAGCTGCAGATAAGAAGAAGAAGGCGGTTAGGTTTAGACGTTTTGCAGCATGGGGCTCATCAGTAGGAATCGCGGCGGTTGCTGGGTCTTTCGCACTGCTGATGTTCCAACCAGTTCCTCCAGTGCGTGGCTCTGCCGGTGATTTTAGCGGTTTTGCTCGTGAGTTCGTCCAGGCTCATAACGAATCAACAGTTTTGGCAAGCGTGTCTGGTACCGGGATCAATCAACGAGAGACCGAGTTAGGATTGGAAGTGGGTTACAGCTACGAAGATTTGTTATGAAAATTGCATTTAGCTTGATTACGGTCGTCGCAAGTGTTGCGATCTTAGCCCAGGGCCCCGGAGGTCCTCCTAAAGAGGGATTCGGTGTCTTTCGCAAAAAGGAAGAGCTTCCCGCCATACTGAAGGAAGCTCAAGAGAAGTCGAAGAAGCTCCGCTTTTCAGGCACCCGTGTCGTGACTTTCTATCGTGCAGGGAAGGCCGAATCACACGAGGAATATCTCACCAAGGATGGTCCTAACATGCGAATTGAGTTCGATAAAGGCTCTCCGTTCGCTGGACAAGTAATCGTCGAGACTCCACAAACGCGCAAGCATTTCTTCCCAGATCGAAACGAGATCCGGGAGTCTCCCGCGGCCGGTCGCAGGCAGTTCGAAAGCTTTCGCTTTGGTGGCATGCGTGGGGGCAAGCCGACCATTTCCGATGGTGGATCTCTTCTCGGACTCAAAGTCACGAAGGTGCAGTTTCTGGATCCAATGAAGAACCCAGCGTTTGAAGTCTTTATCGATCTGAAAAGCGGTCTCGCATTGAAACGAGTGGTTTATGGTCCTGGCGGCAGCATTGCTGGGTCATTCGAGTTCAAAAAACTAAACATGAACCCGACGATTGCCAAAGGTGCCTTTAGCTTTAGTCGCAAGGGCGTGAAGATCATTCGACCAATTGATGATCTCATTTCAAAAGCCAAGGAACTCGGAGTATCACCATACGGTTTTAGTAGTAAAGATGGTTATAAACTTGATGGCGTTAACTTGCGAGAAATGCGGGGGAATAAGGTTTTGATCCTCAATTACTCGCAAAATGAATCTCGAGTCACGATGTTCCTGTTGAAGCCCGACGCTGATTTGGCGGAGATTCAGAAGTCTAGCCGGCGTCAGCAGGGCTTCTACTATTGGAAGGAAGCAGGAGCTTCCATCATTTTGATTGGCGATGCCTCGCAAGATGAGTTGCAGAACCTTGCGAAACGAGTCTCAGTTCTGGGACGCTGATCTATAATAACCTGTGGGTTCCGTCCGTAGCCGAGCATCTCGAACCCGTTCTGGAAAGACTAGAACAAAAAGTGCGCCTTGGGTGAAAAGACTCAAGATCAGCGCAGTGCTCTTCACGTTCTTAGCTGCTGGTGCGGTCATCGGCGCATTTGCATTTCTACGCTCCAGTATGGAGACGGTGAAGCCGCTCGTCATGAACATGGGCGAGAAGATTCAGACGTTTAACTCTAAGCCCTCACAGATTTTTTCAACGGATGGCAAGTTGCTCTACGAGGTAATGCCAATTTACCGCGAGTCGATTTCGCTGAGCGACGTTCCCGACATGGTGCAGAAGGCGTTTCTCGCCGCAGAAGATAAGCGATTTCTTACCCACAGTGGTGTCGATCCGATGGGTCTCGGTCGAGCCATGTTCAAGCTAGTAAGAGCTGGCGAGGCGCAGGGTGGCGGTTCTACGATCACCATGCAGCTAGCCAAAATGCTCTTCTCGGCTTCCGAGAAATCGATGCAGCGTAAGATCCAGGACATCTCGATTGCGCTAGAGATGGAGAAGGAGTACACAAAGGACTTCATTCTGGAGACCTACCTCAATCAGGCCTTCTATGGTGAACAGGCATACGGAATCGCGGCGGCAGCCGAAGTCTATTTTGGCAAGAAGCCAAGCGAGTTGACGCTAGCTGAAGCAGCAATGCTGGCCCGGTGCGTTCGACTTCCCAGTACACAAAATCCCGTCAAGAACTACCAAAAGGCCGATCAGAACAAAATCGTGGTTTTGAACACAATGCTGGAAGAGAAGTGGATCACGCCGGCTGAATATAACGAAGCAAGAGATTCCCAACCCAAAATCGTCAAGCGCAGAGGGATGGGAAATGGGCGAATCTATCGGGCGCCGTACTTCACCGCTATGGTTTTGCAGGACCTCAAAAAGCGTGGCGTTGACATTTCTGGTGGAGGCTACGTCGTGTCCACAACACTTGATTCGAGCCTGCAGAAGGAAACCGAGGCCGCTGTTGACCAACACATCAGGTGGAACCGGGGCCGAGGGGTCAACGCGGGCGCATTCTTAGCCATCGATGCCGAAGGAAGGATCGTCGCTGATGTTGGAGGGAGCGATTACAAGCGTAATCAGTACAGCCGAACAAGCCAAAGTCAAATGCAACCCGGATCGGCGTTTAAGACCTTCGTTTATGCCGAAGCCTTAAAGGAGGGCATCCTGAGTGAGTTCGACTCAGTGTCGAACGAGAAACTCAAATTGCCAGGCAAAACGGCTAAGGAACCCTACATCCCACGCAACAGTCATGGTGGCTGGGGTGGCAGTTACTCCCTGAGAAGTGCGTTCGCGAACTCAATGAACGTCCCTGCCGTTCGGACGTTTGTTTCGATGGGAGTGAAGCACGCCACAGAGCTGATCCAGGAGGATTTTGGATTTATCACCAAACTCCAGCCATACGCACCTCTTGCGCTGGGTGCCACGGATGTCCGAATGACGGAGATGGCAGAGGCCTACTCGGTGATCATGCTCGACGGAAGACGTGTCGAGCCTTACCGGATTACCGAGGTTCAGGGACCAGATGGCTCAGTGGTGTTTACTGGCTCTCCCTCCTATGTCACAACGAGGCTCGGGCCAGATGTGTGTCATGCGATGGACAGACTGCTTCAAGCGGTTGTCCAAGACGGAACAGGCTACAAAGCCGCCTCAATGCCCGAAGCAAGAGGGAAGACAGGAACGACGAACGGGGGTAAAAGCGTCTGGTTCTGCGGTTACGCCAAAGGGATTGTCGGAATCTGCTGGGCGGGGAACGAGTACTTTGACAAGAGACGAAACCGTTGGCTCCTTCGAGAGATGGCGGAATCATTTGGCGGTGATGTCTGTGCGCCGATGTGGGCGCAGGCAATGAAAGTTGTTGCGGCGAAGTATGGCTCGGATGTGAAGCCTGATTTCTTACCAAGAGAGGCTGAGGAAACCAATGCTGAGCGAAGGGCACGACGCCGACGAGAGCAAGAGGAAGAAGAGCAGAATCAGAACCCGGACCAAGTGACCCCAGATTTGCGAGGCGACGATACAACTGAACCGGCGCAACCTGACATTAATAAGCCTAAATCGAATCCTGACGATCCGACTGAGAATCCGCCCACTCAGAACAACGATGAACCCCCGGTTCGAGATGATTCCAATCCAGTTGAGAAGCCGAAGCCAGAAAAGAAGCCTCCCAAAAAACCGGAAACCAAAGAAGAAGATGTTGAGGTTGAAGTTTGTGCAGACTCGGGCCAATTGGCTGGTAGCTACTGCCCTGAGACCGTCGTGAGGAAGTTCAGTAAAGGAAAAAGACCGAGAGGGAAGTGTCGAGTGCACAAGGTCCCGAGCGAAGGCGGAGGCTAGATGAGCGTCCTCCACGCACCACGAAAACCAGAGGTTGACCGTCGCTTAATCTGGTTTCCGGTGATCATCGTTCCGATGTTCTTCGTACTGTTCTTACGCCTCTGGTATCTGCAGGTCGTCAGAGCCCCCGAGCTAATTGAGAGTGCAAGTCAGACACGAAAGGTAAGTATCGATAAGCTCGCGCCAAGAGGAACTATTCGCGATCGGAAGGGGAAGATTATCGCTGGAGTCAAGCCGGAATACGTGGTCTCCGTGATTCCATCCACTGTCAAAACCGCACCTGAGGTGATCGGTAAGGTGGCCGCGATTCTTGATCTGCCCGTCGAAGAGGTCATGGCTCGAATCAAAAAGGGATCCTATCGAAACTTACCCGCGCCGGTCAAGCTCGGCGTGAGTGTGGAGGTTGCTTCGATTATTGCCGAAGCTACAGATCTTCCCGGGGTTTCGGTTGAGGAGAAGCCAATGCGGGTTGTCACCGATTCGGCTAACTTCACGCACTTGCTCGGTTACGTCGGAACTCCTACCGAAGTTGAGGAAAAGAAACTAGAGCCATTAGAACTCAAGCCAGCGGAGTTCGTTGGGCGATCCGGATTGGAGGCCGCCTACGAGGTCCAACTCATGGGACGACCAGGAAAAGAGACGGTTGAGAAGCGTGGCACTGCAGTACTTCCCGGGCGAGAGCTCGCAGAGCCAGGCAAGCAAATGTTCTTAACGATTGACGCCGATCTGCAGGCATATGCTCAAGCCGTTCTCAGTAAACGTGGGTGGAAGGGTTCAATCACCGTGATTGACCCCAATAACGGAGAGATTCTCGCCATGGTCTCAAATCCGACCTTTGACATGTCTCTGTACGAAGGCGGTTTGAGTGATGCGAACTACGAGATGATCAACGATAAGAAGCAGGGACAGCGGGCGTTAAATCGTGCAACGTCGGGGTTATACGCGCCAGGCTCGACTTATAAAATGATCACGGCGATTGCTGCCTATCGAGAGGGGAAGCTGGACCGACGGGCGCACGTTCAATGTAACGGCTTCTTCTCATTCGGTAGGGGGCGACCCCTGAAGTGCATGTCAACTCACGGTTCCGTTGAGTTGATGCGTGCGATGTCGAACTCCTGCAACACCTTCTTTTGCACGATGGGCACTCGTGCAGGCGAGGATGCAATGTTACAAACGGCGCTCGACTGCGGACTGGGTAACAAGACGGGAATCGAGATTCCGGAACGCAGAGGGACGATTCCAACCAAGAAGTGGAGAGAAATCGACCCAGTCAATCGTTCGTGGAATCTTGGACAACTGGCGAACATGTCGATCGGACAAGGCTATGTGACAACGAGCTCACTCCAGATGGCAAATATGATGGCGATGGTGGCGAACAATGGTGTCCGATATAAGCCGCACCTAGTCCGAGCGTTTCGAGACCCACTCACGGGACAGGATGAGATGGTGAATGCTGAAATCGCAGGAAAGATCGAACTAGATGAAGGATTCTGGCGCACGCTAAGACAGTCGCTCGTTGGAGTCATTGACCACGGAACAGCCCAACGGTTCGCGTCGATTCCAGGTTTATCTTGGGGCGGAAAGACGGGCTCGGCTGAGCATGGTAAGAAAGGAGCGAACAACACCCACGCTTGGTTCGTAGGTTTTGCTCCGGCAGATAAACCGAAGATCGCGATTTGCACAATGGCCGAGGACGCGGGCCACGGAGGTGATGCCGCTGCACCACTCGCGGCCGAAGTCGTTGCACACTACTTAATGAGACCAGAGGCAGCTTCTTCGAACCGCGTCGCTTCGGCGGCGGGATCAAAGCCAAAATCTCGCGGTTGAAGACTTGCTAGATCTTTAGCCGCCCTGGCCGCTTTGTTCAATGTGTCGATCATCGCGCTCTTGTCCTCACCTCCAACATTTGCGTTAGGGTTGACCGCGAATTGCCGGGTCGCCATTGGCACGGTTATGTCTCGATAGCGAATGAAACCTTTGACCGCTTCGACGAGCAGTTCTGCTTTGTTGGGCGGATTGAGAGAGGCGAGGTAGAGCCGGGCCTGATAGGAGCCGATGGGGATGATTTCGGCCTGGCTGGTTACTGTGAAGTAGGTTGACTTCTCCGCTTCAATCAAACGATTTGCGGCGGCTACGGCGTCTTCCTCGACGCCATATTGGACTGCCGCATTCATGAGTCCGAGAAGTGCAGGGAAGTTTTGTGGGTCTCGTTGAAGAGCCCTCTTGTAGGACGTTTTCGCCGCTTGATAATCACCCGCACGAAGTTGCATGAGGGCAACTGCACGATGGTTTTTAGGCGATGGAGCGAGACTGGCCGCAAGTTTTGCCTCTTCGAGCGAACCAGTGGCTCTGGCAAGGATCGAGTGAGCATAACCGTCGGCAAGCGAGATTCCGAGGCTCGATTTCGCAAGCTCTGTAGCTGTTGCGGCATCTGAACGGGCAAGGGCACCACGCGCCTGGGCTCTGTACATCTCCCCGAACCCGATGCTGAGGCTAAGGGGCATAAAGAGAGCGACCGCACCCGCGACCGCCATTTTCGGGATTCGGAAGATGACCTCAGGAGACTGGGAGTCGGCACTGCTTGCACAAACTGCGCCGCACAGCATGAAAACGAACATACCCAGATTGTTGATGTAGAGGTCGCTGTCAATGGCGTTGTGTGCAAGCAAAACTCCAAGCGCCCCGAAGCTAGAGCAGAGAATGATCTTGCTTTGAGCAGGAAGTTGGGCTGCGCCATTACCGCCCTTGAAGACGACGGAAACAAGGAAACCGATTAGCGTGAGAGGAGCAAGCCAACTGGCTTCGGCGGCGAGTTGAAGATATCCTTGGTGGGCAAGTACCGTTTGGGTAACTCGACCGGGACGAGTGGATTCAAACTGGAAAGTACCAAGTCCCCAGCCGTAAGGACGTTCTATCGAGAGATCAATCGCCGATAGCCAGAGTTGCTTTCGGAAACCAGCAGACTGAGTGCTTGCCTCGCCTGAGTTGCTGAACCGAGACATTGGCGCGGCTCCACTAGAGCTTGTCTGAGTTTTTCCTGCAGTTTGGGCTGCGAACCCAAGGCCACCGAGAAGGATGACAACACCAGCTAGGACGGAGAGACCTTTTCCTGTCGAGATCGGACGGATCGTCAGGAGGCAGACTGCAAGGACGGTGAGGCCAACTGGCAAGCAGACGAGAGCCCCCTTAGATTGTGTCAAGAAGAGTGCGAGTCCTTGAAGGAGCATTGCAAACCCAACCCCCAGCTTTTTCAATCGATCGCCACCGAAAAGGAGAGGAATTCCCAGAACCACCCCGGTAGCTAAAAGGGCACCTGCCTGGTTAGGATTGTGCTGATTGGCGAAGATTCTCCAACTTGGATCAATGGCCTTCATGTCGGCATACTCTCGAAGCCCGATGAGAGCCACAAGAGTAATTCCGGTAAACCATCCGCCGATCACCCAGAGCGATTGCTTCTTTCCCGAACTTGAGGTCACAGCGTAAAAGCCTCCGATCATCATTGCGAACTCAACGAAATTCAGCACCGAGACGCTGACGAAGGAGCTGAAAACGAGTGAGGCGCCTATAAGACCCGCGAAGACAGCGATCCAGCCGGAAATTTTGATTGAAGGAACATGAACGACTTTCCGCGCCATGATCGCCTGAAGAAGGGGGATCAGGAGGAACCAGAAAACGAGGCAGTGTCCAAGAAAAGGTGCGTTCTCCCAAAGCGTTGCCAAGGCGAAGTTGCCATCTTCAAACATTCCAACGTCCATGGGGTAGCGGCCGTTGAGAAGTGCCGAAAGAGCCGAGCCGATGGCAAGACTGAGGACTCCGAGAGGTGGGCGTTTCATCGGCTATTGAGCTTCCTTTTGAGGATATCGACCTTGTTACTGAGGATGAAGATGCTGGCCCGTGCAGAAAGGGCACTCGCCGCCATCACTAGAGCAAAGGGGCGGAGCAATGGCGACATCTGCGGCACCATGTTCTTCTTGTAAAATCTGAACATAGACTTATGGAACCGCCCGATCATTCGATTGGGAGCCTTGTCGGTGCTGCGCCCAATGGCGTGGGTGATGGTGAGTTCCGGAAGATAAACGACCTTTTTGCCGACCTTCCAGGTTTGAAAACAGAGGTCAACGTCTTCGCAATACATGATAAATTCTGGGTCGAAGTAGCCGATCTCGTCCAGCAGCTCACCGCGGACAAGAAGCGCAGCGCCAGAAACCCAATCAACTTCTTTAGGCTCGTTATGTTCAAAGTCCTGCATTAAGTATTCGCGGGTGAATCGATTATTGGGGAACAGCCGACCGACGAACGTGTTTCGAAAGAGCGCCGCAACGGGGTTGGGAAATCGGCGGCAGGAGAATTGAAGCGAACCGTCCGGATTCAGGAGTTTTGGAGCAACGATTCCGACGTCCTTGTGTTGTTCCAGATAGTCAAGGAGGCCACCAATGGCACCTGGATGAACAATGGTATCACTGTTCAAAGGAAGTGCGTGGTGGCCGTGCCGGTTCGACATTGCGTAATTCTGCCCACCCACGAACCCAAGGTTCTGGGTCATCTTGACTAGGCGAGCCCATGGGAACTCCTTCTCCACCATAAAAGGAGAGCCATCCTCGGAGTTGTTGTCGATGACGATGACCTCGAAGTTGGCTTCGTCCCGCACCTTCTCGAGAGAATCGAGGCAAAGCCGCAGGTCGTCGATCGTGTTCCAACTACAAATGGTGATGCTAAGATCGAAATCCGGCACTGTACCCCCTTGCTCGGACAAGCGCTCCGAGCCATATGATCATTGAGATTGGATACAGCGGAATTCGCGCCAAACCTTGATTGTGCTTAAAGAGATAACGAATCAGCGAGCGATGTGACTCCCAAATCATGGGCTTTCTTGTTTGTCGGGTAGATGCACCACCGAGATGGTGAATCGTCAAAGATGCTTCGTACCAGCACTTCCCCTTGAGCCGTTTGAGGAGATCGACTTCGTTGAAGAAGATCGGGAATTGCTCGTCGAATGGTTTCATCGGGTCAGGAAGAGCAGACCGGCGAAAAAGAAGAAAGGTTCCCATTGGCTGGGGTGCGTCTTGGCTCTGCGAGTAGTCAAAGGAGCGCAGGCGGTAAGTGTCCCAATTCGAGAGCTTGAGGAGATCTCCGAGGATGCCCTTTATCGTAGGGAGTCCTCGAACCGAATGTTGAGTCTCGCCATTTGCTCCCTCGAAGCGAACAGAGAGACATCCATAAGATTCGCCTTTGCTTCTCAGGGTTTCGACGGCGTTTCCGAGGAGATCTGGGGTGACTCGAGTGTCCGGATTCAATGTCAAAACGTATTCACCCGTGCTGGCGGCGATGCCGATGTTATTGCCTCTTGCGTAGCCGTGATTGACCGATTCCATCAGGGTTTTGAATTCGGAGAACTCGGATCGAGCTAGAGCCGCTGAGCCGTCCAATGAGGCATTGTCGACGATGATCACCTCAAAAGGGCCGGGAAATGGGTGTTCCCGAATGGATTGCAGGCAATCGCGAAGCAGTGCAGCCGTATTCCAGTTCACAATGATGATGCTGAGGGTCACGGCGTACACGAGTTTACCGTCAGATATTTCCCTGTTATTTTTACGGGGCAGGAACCCCTCAAATGCCAATTCTGGTATTCTCATCTAGTTGCGGTCTAGGTCGCATACCTACGGAGGAGAGGAAGCATGACAACACGCATACTCGCAATCGCCCTTTCGGTACTGGTCTGTATGACTGGTTTTGCAGGACCGAAGCAAAAGGCAAGGAAGCAATCAAAATCAAAGACTAGCTTATCGCGGTCTCACAAATCGAGCAAAGGATCTGCAAAATCCTCTCGAACCTCCAGCAAGAAAACGAAGCGAGTAGCTTCTGCCAGCTCTTCGAAAAAATCCTCTCAATCGCAAGTTTCGCGAACAAAGCGCTCCGGCGTCACCGCCTCTAACGGACCTGCCCCGCTCGGACGAGGCACCATGTCTGGAAAGAATGTAGTCGTCCGAAGCAGTCCTTCATCAAATTCGAGCGCGGTTACCAAGGTGACTGGAGGAAACGTCGCCGTTCTCGCCAAGTCAAGTGACTGGTACAAAGTGCGATTCCAGTACGGTTCTATCGGTTGGGTTCGAAGCGAATTCCTCGTCCTTCCAGATTCTTCTGTAGCTCGCAAACCTGCATCCGCACAATCAGCATCTGTCCAATCACCCGCTGCTCAACGCGATGGCAAAGTTGTTACGATTTCAAATGTGAATGAACCCAAGACCGAAGTCTCGGTTCCGGGGGCACAGTACACCTACATTCGCGCACAGAACACCAACGTTCGGCGCGGCCCGTCCGAGTCGAACTCAGTCGCCGTTAAAGTCAGCGGCGGAAGAGCTGAGATCCTCGACAAGTGGGGCAACTGGTACAAGTTGAAGTTTCAGTATGGAACCGTTGGATGGGTTCGAGCTGATCTCACTACAAATGATCCCAAGGCGAAGATCGAAGGAACCAACACGTATGTTGCTTCCATTCCATCTTCCGAAAAGGTTGAAAACGTTTTGGCCTCAGCGAACAAGATGCGAGGAACTCGCTACAACTATGGGTCGGCATCTCGTTCCGCTACTGACTGTTCTGGATTCACCCTTCAAGTGTTTCGGGCGAATGGTATCTCACTGCCGAGAACCGCTCGTGAGCAGGTTTCCAGGGGTGTGCCAGTCAGCCGAGGAAATCTTCAGGCCGGCGATTTGGTGTTCTTCAACACCCGTGGCTATGTTAGCCATGTTGGAATTTACACGGGTAACAACAAGTTTATCCATGCTTCAAGTGGAGCAGGTCGAGTCATCGAGAGTTCGCTCTCGGGTTACTACGCAGCGCGCTACATCACTGGACGTCGAGTGATTAAGGGCGGTAGCAAGAAGATCGACCTTCCGAAGGTTGATGTGATTGAGAAAGAGCGACCGGTAGACGCTCCGGCTCCCGGTGACGACGGCGAGTATAAGATCGATCTCGCTTCCGGTGGCGCGGCCTCCGGTGGAAACTAAGCCTCGTAAACCTTGAGATTATGGCGGGATACCTGCCATAATCTTTAACTGTCTGCTCCGGTCGTCTAGCGGTTAGGACATCGCCCTTTCACGGCGAAGGTCGCGGGTTCGAATCCCGTCCGGAGTACCACTTTTTGAGAAATCTGAGTGCACTTAGGGCTCAGCGAGCACGGAGGGGAGTTATAGTCCTTCTAAATGGACAGTCGCGGTAAGTAGTGCTAGTCCGTACCTTTCCGCTCGAGCTTTTGGTTACTACTCGGTCGGGTTACCACGGCATGTCATCGCCATTCCAGCGATGCAAGGTTACTTCGACGTTGACACTGTCGTCGAGAAAGTGGGCAAGCGCTTTTGCAGCTGCTTCTTCGGGCTCCAGAAGCGCTTCCAGATTCTTCTCGCCAGACATGTAGGTTCGCATCCAACCTGGATCATACAAGCGGAACGAATAGCCCTTGGGGACCAGATCGTTGGACAGGTTCTTGACTGCCATGTTTAGGGCAGCCTTGGACATGCAGTATCCGAACCAACCGGTGCGCAGGCTCGCCCCGATGCTGCCTGCCTCCGAGGAAACAAAGCACATTCGCTTCAGTTCGCCGTTGCTTAACAACGGCAAGAACGCCCGAGTCAGACGCAGAGCTCCGATGGCGTTCACATTGATCTCATCCATCATTGAATTGAAGTCCAACGAAGCTGAGATTCTCTCAACATGGTGGGACCTGTGGATCGCAGCATTCGAGATCAGCAGGTCGATGTGACTCACTCGTTTGGCCAACTCCCGCGCCGCCTCTGATACAGATTCGTCCGAGCTGACATCCAGCGGAACGAGGTGAAGCGTGTTCTGAAATCTGGCCGCCAATTTGTCAAGTTCCGGCCAATCCAAGTGGCGGCCTGCAACGACGACCCAGCCCGCCTCGAGTAGCGCTTGGCTTAGTGCTAACCCAAGTCCACGATCAGCCCCGGTCACCAACGCAACTCTACTCATGGGTCACCCAGTACAGGGCATTGTGGAGAAGCTTTTGGAATGACAGATCTGCCCAGACTGAGGCTCCATGGCCAGGGGTCAAAGCGCAAATGCGCCCTTCACCAATTTCTCTCGTCCATGCTGCTGGCTGACTTCCATGTACGGAGTTAGATGTCAGGAATACATCGATGCTTTCGTCAACTTCGACGAAGTAGTGTTCGTCGTGCACTCTAAACGCGCCAACCCCAGCCGACAGGGCATGGGCGGATGAGATAAGGTCGACTTCACAAGATTCTGGATGATGTTGAAATGCGCCGCCAGTCAGCTCCCGGATTGCGGATGCTGACTGGTACCCGACGGTCCCTGCATGAATCACCAACAGTCCTCCCCCAGAAGCCACAAACCTGGCGATTAGCTCCGCCTGGGTCTGATCAGCCCAAGGAGAAGAATCCTCTGCCGACTTAACATTCAGCTTCGCTAGGACGACCGCAACAAAAGTCTCCTCGCCTGCCAACCGCGAGGCGTTGTCGGCCTGGTGAAACTGAAACTTGGTCTTGCCAGCTAGCTCCAACCCCAACATCACCTCGTGTGCAGCGTGATATTGGTCACCACAGATCACGAGCACATGTTGGGGAGGGGATTGCACCTTAGATCTCGGTTCCGGCATAGTCCTGAGCTCGGAACAATTTTCCAGAGGTTCCGTCTTCGATCAGAGCAGGGACGAGTGCTCCCGGAAGCACTGATTCCACCGAATTGGGCGCGTTGGGGCCGCCCAGATCTGTTCGCAACCAGCCCGGATCAAGCAGGTTCATGAGAACACCGGTGCCTTCGAGTTTTCCTACGGAGTCGAGAACGAACTTGTCGACGGCTGCTTTCGAAACAGCGTATGCGATGAGTTCAGGCTGATCGGCGATGCCGGAAGTTACGTTGATGATCCGACCCCAACCTCGGTCCACCATGCCGGGGATGAACGCATGACAGATTTTCATCAGCGCAGTGACATTGACCTCGAAGCTAACCCGAAGATCCTCCGACGGCACATTGAGCCAATCGCTGCAATACTGCGTCATGATTGCAGCGTTGTTGTAGACGATATCGATGTTCGGTCCTGTCGACAGTTCTGCCACCATCTTGCTGACTTGCTCGGAATTCCCAAGGTCTGCCGCGATTTGCCGAGTTTGAACTCCATGAGATTCCAACTCTTTCGCCAACTCAGATGTGTGCGAGATATCTCGACTGTGAAGAACGACGTTACAGCCGTGTTTGGCCAGCCCTAGGCATACCTGCTTACCGATGCCCCGACTTGCTCCCGTGACGAGTGCCCATTTTCCTTTAATGTTTGCTTTGTTCATGATTTCACTTTGTGCTTTAAACTGATTGTCTATTTACTTTGTCGTGGCTTTACGCTTCGCCAGTGCTTCTTTGACGTACTTGCCCCAATACGAAGTGGGCGTGTAGTCCCAGCCCGTGATGATGCATGGGTTGGCACTGGGGTGGAAACTCCAGGCGGTCCAGTTCAGCTTGTGCTTCTCCATATAAGCCATGACCGTGGGCGCCCATTCTTCCGTATAAACATTTTCATGCGGTGGGTCGCCTTCTTTCCAAGGCTTTGTGCCAACCTCGCCTACCAGCACAGGATGCTTTGCAATCACTGGCGTAACATTCGCGTCCCAATCCTTTTTCCAGGGGTAAATGTGCGTGGCGTACACGATTCCGTTGCCGGACTGGTCACTGAGACCGAAGCCGCCGAGAACACCGCGGAGGTCGTAAGCCCAATCTAAGCCTCCCACCACAACAACGTTTTTCGCTCCGGTTGATCTAACTGTATCCAGAAGGGTCTGCATTCCCGGGGAACTATACGTCACTCCCTTGCCCTGGTCCTCCACCTGACCACCATTCTTCCAGACATCCCAAGACACGCTGTGCGGCTCGTTGTAGAGGTCGAACAGAACTGCAGGATGGTTCGCGTAACGCTTCGCAAAGTCCTTCCAAAAAGCGACACTGTTTGAGTCTGGCATCTTGTGCTGACCGACGTTTTGGCCCCACTGGCCGGCGTCGGACCAGTGGAGATCAAGCAACACATAGCAGTTCTTTTCTGCAACCTTCTTCACAATGCTATCGACAATCTTTCGGTACGATTCGCCACGATCTGCGGACTGTTTGCCCTTCTCGTAACCGAACCAGAGGTCTTGGGTAAGTGGGATGCGAATGATGTTCGAGTTCCACTTGTCTATAGCGACGTCGATCGACTCCATGACGTGTTCGCCGACCGGGCTCCAATCCAGACTTGGCACGTTTACACCTTGAAGGCGTACAACGTTTCCACTCGCATCCCTCAACTGGTTGCCCACAACCCGAAGTCCTGCTGAAGCTGTCCCTCGATTCTCGAAAGCGATATCGTCAATCAGAAAGCTCCCGCTGACTTTGCCGCTGGGGTTAATGCCCAGATCGAGCTGGCTCACAATCTTGGGATCAAAACCCTCTGGCTGAGCTAGATCAGCGAGGGGGATCGCAACTTCGTGCCACTGGCCATCTCGGTAGGTCGGACAATAGAGGGCGACTCGGGCTTTGGACGTGTGATGTTCTGGAGTGTCAAGGACGTCGCCGTTGCAAAGAAGTTGCGCGTCTAGATCACCGGTGCTTCCTTCCGCTTTAATCCAGAACGTCAGGTGCGTCATCGACCTAATGTCTGTGCCAACGTTTGTACCTTTCTTCCAATCGAACCAGTGAAAGCCACAGCCGATCCATACGTTCTCGTCGTTGAACTTGAACTCAAGGGCTGTATCGCCGCTGTGCGCTTCGCCAGTCTTCGGCGCGTAGCTTGAAGTTGGCGGATTAGCCCAAGCACCGAAGTTCTTGGCCGTCTCGCCGTCCCAAACAACGACTCTGGTCGGCTGTGCGGGCTTTGTCGCAACTGCCACCGGAGGCTTTTTTGCGATAACGGTCGATTTTGGACCAGCTAACAGAGAGACGTTGGAGAACCAATAGGTAGCTCCTGGCTGAGTTGCAAGGTTGGTGAAAGTCATCCGGGCGTTCGTGTCGTCCCAAGGTCCTGCGAAAGAAAAGGTCTTCTTTTCCCACTTTGTGCTCACGTTCACCTCGGTTGCCGCACCGTGGTGCTCCCACGGCTCGTGATTCTGCATGCAGTTCACGGTAATGACTGTCGGTCGGTCTGCTTTTGCCCAATAGGAGAGGGTGTACTTTCGCCCCTTTTCGATCTTCAATCCGCCTTGGTGAAGCTGAACTTGCCATGACTGCTCCCCTTTGTTTTGGATATTGACTTTGAGGGCGGCCTGACCGCCCGGTCCCTCTTTCGTCACCCCCATCGTTCCCTTAGCACTTCCCGCCTGCTCAAGAACCCATGGCGTTGTTCCTTTGGAATAGTTGCCATTCGTCAGCAACTCAGTTTGCTGCTGCGAAACGCGGCTCGTAGGGGTTGCTGGACGTTTTTGCAAAGCCGAGCTGATGGCAGTGGTCGCAATCCCCAGGATGACCAGGGAGGTGATGCAAGCGATAGACTTGATGTTCTTCATGAGATAGAGTCCGTGAGATTTAGTTGACTCCGTGGCGGAGCGCTCGAGGAGCGGACGATGAGTTTGGGAGTAACAATGATTGACTGAGGTGCCGGATCGGGGTAGGTGCCCTGAATTCGCGCGACGAGGAGGCTGACGAATGCCGAAGTTAGAGGTGAAATGTGCGTTCCCACTGTTGTCAGCTGAGGGGAGAGATAGGTCGCAAGATCAAGATTGTCGAATCCGACTACCGTCATGTCATCCGGAATCGACAATCCTTCCTTCTCAAGTTGTCGATAGACGACGGCGGCCAGAGAATCTTGATACGCAAAGATCGCGGTTGGGGGCTCAGGTAGCTTCAGAAGATCAGTCACGCCAGTCCTGACACCCTCTTCGCTGGCTACCTCGATCACCATCTCGGGAAGAAGAGGAGTACCCCGCTCAGTCAGAGCCCCAGTAAATCCAACCATTCGATCCAGAGCCCCTCGGTGAGGAGCCTTTCCCAGCACCGCAATACGGGTATGACCCAAGTCTGAGAGGTGATGGGCCAGCTCACGCCCTCCGACAGCATCATCGCCAGCGACTAGATCAAGGTGTTCAGCATCCTGAACCCAGCCCATAATCACCACCGGTGTTCCGGCGGCGGCGACAGAGTTGACCTGATTTCGAGCAACCAGTCCGCGCTCTCCAGTTACAAGCAGAATTCCGTCTGCCCTATTCCCTGAGAGCGATGCAATACATGCGCTTTCTGACTCTTGATCCGCGGCGCTCAAGTGGAGCTGCAGGCTATATCCGGCGAGCCTCGCATGGTCAGCTACCTGTTGAATCAGTTCGGGGTAGAACGGGTTCGAAACCTCAGGAACGACGAGACCAATCGTTTTTGTTGTTCTACTTTTGAGGTTCCGTGCGACTTGATTAACTTGGTAGCCAGATTCGCGTGCCAAATTTTGGATGCGTTCTTTGGTTTGCGGGTTAACCAGTGGGCTATCAGCGAGCGCGCGAGAAACAGTCGAGTGCGAGACACCCGCCTGAACTGCTAGATCTTCGAGCGTGATCACCAGTTGTTCACCTTTCTCGGATCAGCTTTGCACACGATTGCAGAAATACTACCTCGGATAGTTGCAATCGTGTGCAGTCGCTAGCAAAGTTTACCCAAACCCCAGTTCTTAGAGGCTAAGCAGCCAGTACGACATCTACGGATCAGTCCGATAATCGCAGTTTCGTTCAATTGGATCAGGTTCAGACGATAACCACTACGTCCAGTTTCCGCGGACCGTGGACGCCCTCAACTCTTACGAGTTCGATGTCGCTGGTCGCAAAGCCTACCGAGCTTCTACAGAGCCTTCTGATACAGTGCGAGAAGCCTTGCCCAAGCCTTTTCGGCAAGCGGCTCGTTATAGACTGCCGAGTCGGGAGGGCACCAGCCATGAGCAGCGCCGGCGTAGACTTCGACTTCAGCGGTCATTCCAGCCTTCTCAAAAGTCTCCTTCAAGATCGTCTTGTGAGTCGGAGCGCGGGCGTCGTCGTTTTCGGCGATGGCGACCAGATAGTGGGCTTTAGTCGTGAGGGCAATAAGGTGCGGGCTGGTCGGTTTGTCACTCACCAATCCGCCTCCGTGGAAGCTGGCAACCGCCCCGATACGGTCCGAAACTGCCGCAGCGGTTCGGAAGGCGATGGAGCCGCCCATGCAGTACCCCTGGGTTCCGATGCGGTGCTTCTTCGAGACGCTCGGCTGGGCATCAAGCCAACTAACAAAGGCCTTTGAGTCCGTTGCGGCTGTCGTTTCGTTGAGAGCACTGGCGAGTGGACGAAGCTCGGCAATCGGAACTGTCGTACCACCAACCATATCGGCTGCTTTCTTTGACCGGTAGAACGGGTTCACGACCAATACCGCATAACCGGACTCCGCGAGCCGTTTGCCCATCTTCTTGAACGCCGGGCGAAGCCCAAAGATATCGGGCCAAATGATGATGGCGGGTGCAGTTCCCTTGGACGGATGGACGAAATAGCAGTCAGCCACCCCGTCTGGGGTCGTGATCGTGATTTCGGATTCGGTGACTTCGGCGGCATTCACAACCGAGGGAAGCATCAGCGCAACTCCGGCCCCTATCATCATCCCGAACTGTCGGCGGGTAACTTGCCCCCGCTGCTCAAACTCCTGACGATCCTTTTCAAACTGGTCTTGTTCGCACATATTCAAACTTTAACAGATAAACGGCGAGTAGTAAGTTTCATTCCGTGCGAACGGAGCAGATTCTTGATCAAATCCTCGGCTTTGCTCTGCTCTGGCTTTGATCCGACCTCAGGACTCGAATCTGAACGTGACGTGCGCAAGCACACTCCGATTCTGCCTGTCCGGCGCCGTGAGGGAATACAATTGAGAATCAAATGATGTCACTTGCCGCTACTTGGATGCTCATCGTCAATTTGCCCCATCAGGCAACCCAGGGAGGCGAAACATCTGGAGGTGTTCTCAAGCTAGAGCAGGCGGCCTATGATGTGAGTTCGTACGATGTTTCGATCAAGGTCGATCCGGCGAAAAAACAGATATTAGGGACAACAGTGATGGATGCCAAAGTGGTCATCCCGACCGGGACCGTGGTGCTTGATCTGGATAGTCGATTCGCGGTTTCTTCGATCAGCGATGGCAAGAGTGCTTTGCGCTATGACCGACTTACGGACGGAATTCGGGTGTACTTTCCAAGCTCAAAGCAGCCCGGTGAGTCGATTCGGATCGTGACGACTTACAGCGGTTCGCCACTTGTGGCTCGGAATGCGCCGTGGGATGGGGGGATTGTTTGGTCCAAAACACCAAGCGGAGCAGATTGGGTCTCGGTCGCTCTGCAAGGGGCCGGAGCAGACTTGCTTTTCCCCTGCAAGGATCATCCATCCGATCGGCCAGATAACGCAAAGATGCACTTGACGGTCCCGAATCCGCTGATTGCAGTTGGACCTGGGGTTTTGGAGAAGACCCAGCCAAATGCTGACAAAACAACGACGTTCCACTGGAACATGAAGCTACCGATCAACAATTACTCTCTCGTGTTCAATGCCGCTCCTTACGAGCTGGTAAAGGATTCGATCAAGTCGGTTGGTGGGGAAACGATCCCGATTCACTTTTACGTCTTGCCCGAGAACAAGGATAAGGCTCCGAAGCTGATTGCAGAGCAAAAGAAGTATTTGACGTTCATGGAGAAGTATTGCGGGCCGTTTCCGTTCAGGGCAGTAAAGTGCGGAATTGTCGAGACGACTCACTTGGGCATGGAACACTCCACTGCGGTTGGGTACGGCAACAAGTATCGTTTTGCACCAGATGGCTATGATTGGCTTCTGCTACACGAGTTTGGGCACGAGTGGTGGGCGAACCTGGTCTCGAACGCCGACTGGCGCGACATGTGGATTCATGAAGGATTCCAGAGCTTCATGGACACCTTTTACATCGAACAGATTCGCGGAAAAGCGGCCTACTTTGCCGCGATGAAAGCGCGTCGACGGAACGTTAGAAATACGGCTCCGGTCGCACCAAGGGAAGAGACCTCTAGCGAGGCGTATGGCGGTGACATCTATGACAAGGGTGCTCTAATCCTGAGCTCGCTCAGGTACTTAGTTGGCGAAGCCGCATTCCTCCGGTCTATACGCCGCATGGCGTATCCTACGCCGGAGTCTGAAAAGTGGTCGGACGGTCGGGCGTTGCGACTGGTGACGACGGATGATTTCTTGACGATTGCTTCCGCTGAAGCGAAGCAAGATCTGAAGTGGTTCTTCGAGGTTTATGTCCGGGAAGCGAAACTTCCGGAACTGAAATCTGAGGTTACGGATGGTGTTCTCAAACTGACCTGGATCGCACCTAAGAGCTTGCCCTTCTCAATGCCAGTTGACGTGGTTGTGAACGGCAAGACGGTTCGAGTCCAGATGACCGGGGGGACAGGAACCGTCGAACTCGGAGGACTTGAATATGTCATTGATCCGAACGGTTGGGTACTGAGGCAGTAGGCTCGCCGCTCAGCGGTAAGATGAGCGAATGCTGTCTTTCGTCACTGCACTAGCCATCGCTGGTCCAACCGAGATCAATCTTGAAGGGTGGAAAATCATGCTGGAATCAGGCGTTCTTGCAGACAAGGATTGGCCTGAGGCAAAGGCGGAGTTGACCCGCCAACTGCAGAATATCAAGCGGGTGGTTGATGACAAACCCCTGAAGCACCTGCAAAAGGTCGCCATTTGGGTGAACTCAGACAGCAAGGTTACTCAGTGCATGGCGTACCATCCGGATCGAGGTTGGCTCACAAATAACGGAGCCAATCCAGACATGGCGAAATCCGTTGAGCTTGGAAGCTGCAAGCGATTTGTAGACTGGACGTACATTCAACCCTGGATGGTCTTGCACGAGCTCGCCCACGCCTATCATCATCAGTTCCTTGAAAAGGGCTTTGAGAATCCAGCGGTTCTGAGTGCATTTAAGAAGTCAATGGAGACGAAAAGGTACGACTCGGTTTTGCACTGGGACGGTCGAACCACGAAGCATTACGCCACGACGAACCAGATGGAGTATTTCGCAGAAATCACCGAGAGCTACTTTGGCACCAACGATTTCTTCCCCTTCATTCGAGCCGAACTTCGTAACTTCGATCCTGAGGCGGTTGTGTTAATGAAACAGATTTGGGGTGCGCCGGAGAAGCGCGTGAGGAACGCTCTTTAGGCCAAGCAGGTTCGGACAACCGAATCGAGGAGACTCAATGTCCCTGCACCGTTTGACCTGTGGCCCACCGGTTTATGGTGGATTCGGTGGAGTCCTGGTGCAGCAATTGTTGTGAGAAAACGTAGTTTTCCGAGGAAGCTTCCCAACTCTTTAAACAGCTTTATCTCCACCGACTTGAGGGGTAGGATTGGACATGATCGCGAGTTTGATGGTACTGGCGGCGGTTGACTACGCCGGAAGTCGGGACATCCAATGGCCCGAGTTTGGCGGAGATTTGGCAGGCACGGGTTTCTCGCAGGCACGACAGATCAATACCTCGAACGTGCACAAGCTGAAGCAGGCATGGGTTTATCACACTGGCGATCAACAGGGTAACACGCCGATTCAGTGCACGCCACTAGTTGTCGATGGAACGATGTATCTAGTTACCGCAGGTCATCGGGTTGTGGCCCTGGATCCGGCGACCGGCAAGCCCAACTGGGCTTTTGACTCCAAGATCGACAGCTCGCGGAGTGGGCACACTCGTAGTAGCCGGGGAGTAGCGTTTGCCCGGTTTGGTTGGGGAAGCGGAGTCCAGAGAAGAATTTTTTACGGCACACCAGATGGCAGAATCCTCAGTATCGATGCCACTAAGGGAACTTTGGATCCCGAATTCAAGACTGTCGATCTTCGCCATGAACTTGGTACAAAAGGTTATGTGGGAATCTCATCGGCTCCGACCGTCTACGGCGACCTAGTTTTCGTTGGTATCGCCAGCGATGAGGGAAGGGGTGCGGCACCAGGTCATATCATCGCGTTTTCGGCCAGAACCGGTAAGCGAAAGTGGAGCTTTGAAGTGCTCTCGAAGGATCAACTTGAACGTGGAATTGGCGCGGCAGGAGCTTGGAATGGGTACGTCGTGGATCAGAAACATGGAGTTCTGTTTGCAACAACTGGCTCGGCGGCGCCAGATTTTGATGGTCGTGACCGACCCGGCGATAATCTGTTTGCGAATTGTGTTCTCGCCCTCGACGCTCGAACTGGGAAAAAGCTTTGGCATTATCAAACCGTTCATCATGATCTTTGGGATCACGATAATGCCTCACGCCCCCTACTCTGTCAAATCAAGCGGGATGGAAAACTGGTTGAAGTCGTTGCAGTTCTGACCAAAACTGGATTCTGTTTTGTCCTAGATCGCAAAACTGGCAAGCCCGTGTTTGGAGTGAAGGAGGTTCCAGTTCCGCCCTCGAAGCTACCTGGTGAAATGGCATCCAAGACTCAGCCTGAACCGATCTTGCCACCTGCATTGGCGCCTACTCTGTTCGATCTGAGTCAAGTGACGAGTATATCAGCCGCGAGCCGAGATTCGGTATTGAAGCTGCTCCGCGGGTTGTCCTACGGTGAGAAATATCTCCCGCCGACATCCGAGGGAACGGTTGTGTCGCCCGGCTATTGGGGTGGATCACCTTGGTCAGGGGGCTCTTTCGACCCTCGAACAAACACGCTTTTTGCGAACACAAACAACCTTCCGGGGATCATGTCTAACCCTGCAAACTACCGCATGCTGGTGGATCATGAAGGGTATCCCGGTTCAAAGCCGCCGTGGGGAATGCTTACTGCGATAGATCTGAACTCGGGCAAGTTTCGCTGGCAAAAGCCCCTTGGTGAGTATAAAGAGCTAACCCTTCGGAAAATTCCGCAAACTGGAACACCAAACCTAGGTGGAACCCTCACGACCGCTGGGAATTTAGTCTTCGTGGGAGCTACTTGCGACCAGATGTTAAGGGCTTTTGACTCTCGGACTGGCAAGGTTCTTCTTCAACACCCTCTACCGGCTTCAGCATTCGCCGCGCCGATGACTTATGAGATCAACGGTCACCAGTACATTGTCGTTGCGGCGAGCGGGGGTGGTTTTGGCAAGCAGTTCGGGTTTGACCGCGGGCCAGTGAGTGACTCGTTTGTCTGTCTGTCTTTACCAAAAAGCTAGCGAACGATAGGTGCGCTAGTATCGGTTCAGTATCCAGATTGAGAAGTTCAGGACGGATGCAAAGGACACCCACAGCAGATATGGAAGTAGTAGCCAGCCTGAAGTTCGGTCAACTCGATAGAACACGATAAGCATCGTCAGAATGGAAAGCCATAGAAAGACAATTTCTATCAAAGCGAAATCGGGTCGTCGCTGACCAAAGAAGAGCCATGACCAGCCAATGTTCAGTGCAAGCTGAACGGCAAAAATGATAGCCGGGACGCCCCAAAAGTGACCAGTTTGCCAGACCCTCCAAGCAGAAACCGCGATCAGGATGTATAACACAGTCCAAACCGGGCCGAAGAGGGCGGCAGGTGGATTCCAAGCTGGCTTTATCAATTCGGGGAACCAAGTCTTGACTGAGGAACTGGTGAAAAGCCCTCCGATGCCCCTGCAAGAAAGCTCGTTCCGAGGAAGAGGGCAAGGCTGACCAGTTTCATACGGCTCGTCCTAAACTACCCATTCCAATAGAGATCGCGAGTATCCAGTAGACCAGATAAAGAGCGCGGCGAGACAAAACGTGCTCGAAGCCAGGGGTGAACCGCTTTGGGACAACCTTAAAGTCGACCCAATAGGCAAGGGTAGAAATACAGAAGGCGATGGCGAATGTACCGAAGGGGCTAGATGGCGTAACCTTCAACGCCTGCAGAGTCAACTCGGCGACAACGCTCCACCCAACCATTGCGAAAACATTGAGCACGAACCCAACCGCCGCAAAAGTGAGATTGAGTCGATTGGTGAGATACGCTCGCTCCCCAAAAGCAATGTGACTGATCGCCTGGACAGGGGCCAAGAGATGCTTGCCCGTTAGACCGGCGAGGCAGACGACGGCAAGCATCGTGGCCGTTGTAGACCAGACCGCCAATATTAAGATGTTACTGATGAGTGGAGAGCTATTCATGACACTTCAAACCGCTATTTCGTTCGATGTGAGTTAAGCATCCAAAGGAGTTTCTCGTACTCGGTGGCAATTGCCACGAGGATATCGTTCGTTACCGGTTCTTCGGTGACGCCTTCGGTCGTCCGTTCGATTCCCATTCGAATGCCTTTGATGGAGCCGCTGAACGACTCGCAGAGGCCAGTCAGGGCCGCTTCAGCGTCTAACTCGGCGGAGGGGAAAGGTTTCAGGCGTTCCTCTACCGAGAATCGTTTCGATGGTGCGTCGACTGATGCACCGAGTTGGCGGATCCGCTCGGCGATGATATCGCCGGATTCGTTGACGACTGCCGCTACTTCGTCGAGAAATCGATGGACCACAAGGAAGTTGGCGTCACGAAGGTTCCAGTGGGCAGTTTTGACGTGATTGTAAAGCTCAAGCTGATCCAGAAGGATCGGGTCGAGGATGGAGACCAAAGCGTCGGTGAGTTCTTTCTCTATCGGGATTGTCCGAAGCATCGTATTAGTCCTTTTTGGTTGCATTTTTGATCGCGTCAGTGACCCTTTGGACTCCTTCGGACACCGCATCTGCAGCGTCTTCCGCTACACCCTTGGCGTGTCCCTTCATTTGCTGAATCTTGCCTTCGGTTTGTTCTGCGGCACCTTCCGCTTCGAGCTTCGCATTGTGGGTTGCTTCTCCCAGCGCTTGTTTGGCAACTCCAATAACTTCTTTGGACTTGCCTTTAACTTTGTCGCGTGCGCCGGCACCTACCATGTCGTCAAGAGCGTCGTTTGCTGTGTCGTTGTTCACATACTCAGCTACTCTGCCTGACTTCATTCGTTCGGTGATGGGTATAGAATGGAGGAAACTCATACACCGATGTGTCCGTGGCGACTCCAAACTCTCGGACGCGTGGCTCATGAGCACCTAAATCCGTCAGTCGTTAAGTCCATTTCCGGCAATGATCTGCTCAATTGACTTTGCTATGCGAGCTTCGCGAGTTTTGGCTTGCTTGGGCTGAGAGAAGTGGAGGAGATAACCACGTTGGCGACCGGGAGTGAGAGCACGGAACGCTTCGCGGAGCTCGGGCATTTCCTCGAATTTGTCGGCGAGTTCTTGAGGGATGGGACGTTCTTCAATCTTGATTTTCTCGACTTGCTGCCCCGATCTTTCAATTTCTATCGCTTCTCGAAGATAAGCCTTGATGACGTCAGCAAGAAGTTTGATTTGAGCAACACTTCGGAGTCGAACGATCCGACCCGATTGGGAATTCTCCCCCGGGAGTTCGAGGATATGTTCGGGGTCGCTCAGCAACGCACCTTTGAAAAAACTCACCGTGCAGCAGTCTCGAAATGCCCCCATCACCGCGATGTTCTTACCGTTGTCCGTGTAGCAAGGATGGGCCCATTTCAGCTCTTCGGTGAGTCCTGACGAAAGAATGAGTGATCTGAGGAGAGTGAGCTCTTCTCGCCAAATTTGGGTTGAGCAATCGGGAGTTTGGAACCTGCTACACCGACCACACCCCTCAGAGAAATACTCGTTGACCGAATCTATCTTCATCACTTCTCCTGCGCTTTGATCATGTTTGGTTTGCTGTTCACTTCTTACCCCAGAGTGTGCCTTGAGATAAGGCAAGGGGCATTCCAAGAAAGTTCACTAAAATCTCTCAACGTGGGTCAAAAGACCCGAACGGAAGTTAAGATCAGGGTGATATCTCACAAAGTGGTGTAGATTTCTAACATTACGCCATTTGGTGTATAGATTTGGAGGCATATGAAAATTGGAATGAAGGCTTTAAGCCTCGTTTGTGGCGTTTTGGTTCTGTCGGTTGTGGTTGTCGGGCAACGTCCGGTCGCACCCGCACTGAATAGTAATCCGGGAGCGAAGTATACGGCCTACGTCAACTTCACGGGATTCAACTTTAATGGCAACTGGGGAGGTACCGGTAGAGCACCTGGCAATGTACCGGCATACACGCTGGACGCCGATGCAACCTCGTTCAGCACAGCTGAGATCAACAATATCAAAGAGACGTGGGCTCGAATAAGTCAAAAATATATCGGCTTCAACATCAACGTGACCACCGTTGATCCCGCTCCAGCTGGACTGACCGATGCGCAGCGACAGACCTGGTATGACAACACGCCATTCCTTACGCACGCGATGATCGGGGGAACCTATGACTGGTACGGCGCGGCTGGGGGCGTTTCATACGTCGGAGTGGCTGCCGCCGCGACTCTCTCAGGCGGGATGAGGACAAACTGGACCTTCCCTGTGAACGGTTCAGGGACCTCCCCAAGCGGATGCACCGCCGCCTGCGCCCATGAAATCGGTCACCACCTTGGGCTTGGCCACCAAAGGGACGAGAGTAACGGAGCCGCTTACAGCACCAATGGTGGCGCATCTGGAAACGGAAGCTATGCTCCTCTGATGGGGACGACCTACAATTCTCAACGAGGAACGTGGAGGCAAGGTGGTACCACAGGGACCTGGACAAATGCGAACGACGTCGCCGTCCTCCAAGCTAACCCAGGCATGGGGCCCCTGCTCGATAGTGGCTGGGGACATACGCGCGAGACGGCTTCGATCATGCCGGTCAACAACGATGGCACGATTAATACCGCACTTTCGAAGGGTTGGATTATGCCCAAGGCATCCACCGGCTATAGTGCGGTTGGCGAATCCAGCTACACAACGGATTGGTTCAAATTCGGATCCCTTGGCGGTAATGTGAGCCTGACCGCCCATGACGGAACCTCGTTCCTTCAAAACGGAGTTGCGGATCCTGGCGCGACCATGCGCTCTGTCCTGAGAATCTTTAGCTCAACCGGCGCACTCGTCGGTACCGCAATTGAAGACGCCACGACACTCAAGCGGACTTGGTCCGGGAACCTCGCCTTCGGCGAGTACTACGCACAAGTTGCGAGCTACGGCAACTACACATCTGCAAGAGAACCGAACGCTCACTACTTCAATATGGGTGGCTACTTCCTCTCGGGAAGCGGTCTTGCTCCGGTACCCGAGCCAGCTACCCTGATTGGGCTCGCGGCTGGACTTGGTGCCCTCGCGCGACGACGACGTAGCAAGAAGTAAAACGTCCCACTCCCTTTCACATCCCCTTGGTACCATTGTTACAAGGGGATTTGTTTTGCGTCTTGATGGAAATTGGGAGGGGTTTTACGCCTATGATGACTTGCGGCAAAGCGAGAGCTTGGACATACACTCGGATGAGTATCGACAGGTCAAGGTAACGGCTAGTTTTGAGCAATCCCTTGACGTGCTCACGGGTCAGATGCGAGACATCAAGCCTGAAACCCAGTCAACCTCGTTCAAGGAGCACCTTTTTCAACATCGAAAAGTTTACGGCTTAAAGAATTTTCTAGCGTGGCAGAAGGTGCTTTTCTTTCGACCGACTATGGAAATAGAACATGCAAACCCTGCGGAAGCATCATGCAATGGGCACGTTCGTGGGGACGAGGTCTTTTTTGTGAAAACCTATGCTGGGCTAGCGTCTTACCGATTTGTCGAAAATAGCGTGCGACTAAGCGAAGCTGCAGAGCCGATGCAACCGGTCACCTATCGAGGCTTAATCTCTGAAGGTGGATCTGTGATTCAAGGTAGGTGGTCCATCGCTCAGCACTACTCTCCAGAGGGAACGGCTATTCCTAGCTTGGAGGGCTCGTTCGAGCTTCGCCGTAGTCCACCGATCTGCTAAAACTTCAGAATGCAAAAGCTCACTCCATTTATCTGGCTCCAAGGGACGGCTGAGGATGCGTGCAAGTTTTACACTTCGCTGATCGAAGGCTCGTCGTACGAAATCGTGATGCCTGGTCCAGAGGGAGCTCCACTAATGCTCACCCTCAAAGTCCAAGCGCTGTCGATCAACTTTTTGAACCTTCCGTCAGAGTTCGTCTTGACGCCCGCGTTTTCGTTCCAACTGGACTGCGAGGATCAGGACGAGGTAGATCGGATTTGGGAGGCGATGCGCGATGGTGGAACTACAATGGCTTGTGGCTGGATCACCGACAAATATGGGTTGACCTGGCAAGTCATCCCGCGACGCTTTATGGAGTTGCTGACTATAGGAACCCCATCGCAGGTCGGCGCAGTGATGGAAGCCATGCAGCAGATGATTAAGTTGGAAGTTGCGCCCCTCGAAGCGGCTTTTGAAGCGGCAAAGTGAGATTTGCGCATTAAGTGTTGCGAGCCTGGTTATCAAGGCTGGCGACAAGACGATGATTACAATCAGTAATTGATCGAAGTAGCTGTAGTCAATTCTTGGCACACCGGCTGGGTTTGTGGTGGACGACGCGAGGCGACGTTACTAGACTATTCTCAGGTATGAAATTCCCAGAGATTATTCAGGGCGGCATGGGTGTCGCGGTGTCGTCGTGGAGACTCGCGAACGCGGTCTCGCGAGAAGGGCAATTGGGAGTGGTCAGCGGGACAGCACTCGACACGGTTCTGGCGCGACGGTTACAGCTCGGTGACTTCGAAGGCGACCTTGCCGAGGCGATGGCGCATTTCCCAGATCAGGCGATGGCAGATCGGGTTTGGGATCGATACTTTGTGCGCGGCGGGAAGGCGAGTGGAAGTGCATTTAAGTCAAAGCCCATCTGGACTTTGAATCCTTCGCGGGCTTTGATGGAACTGACAATTGTTGGTTCATTTGTGGAAGTTTGGCTGGCTAAGCGAGGTCACTCGAATCCGGTCGGCATCAACCTGCTCGAAAAGATTCAGCTTCCCACGCTGGCAACCCTCTACGGTGCGATGTTAGCGGAGGTAGACGTTGTGCTGATGGGAGCAGGAATTCCGCGCAACATTCCGCCACTGCTAGACTATCTGGTCGCCGGAAAAGGTTGTCGCTTGCCAATCGATGTTGTTGGTGGTGAGCCAGCGATCATGGAGTTTGAGCCCGGGGAGTACGCAGGTCCATGCCCATCTCGGCCCTTATTCTTCGCCATTGTGGCTTCGGCTTCATTGGCTCAGGTGATGGCGAAGAAGTGCTCGCCTCCTGCAGACGGATTCATCGTCGAGGGCTGGAAAGCAGGTGGACACAATGCGCCACCCAGAGGGGCGATGCAGCTGAGTGAGACCGGTGAGTCAGTTTACGGTGAGCGAGACGAGGTGGATTTTGCAAAATTTAGAGAGCTCGGGCTTCCGTTCTGGTTGGCCGGCTCATGCGGAACAGCCGAAGGCCTGCAAGCAGCGAAGCTACTCGGAGCGCAAGGAATTCAGGTGGGAACTGCGTTTGCCTTCAGTAATGAGTCTGGCATTTCCGTTCAAGTAAAGACTCAAGTGATTCGGGCGAGCATCGAAGAAACAACTTCAGTGTTCACCGATCCGAAGGCATCCCCAACAGGTTTCCCATTCAAGGTCTTGAATATGCCCGGAACTGCTTCAGAACCCGCCGTGATCCAGGCTCGGGAGAGAATCTGTGACCTCGGTTATCTTCGGGAAGCATATCGGCAGCCGAACGGTCAAATTGGCTTCCGGTGTGCTGCCGAGCCTGTTGAGGACTATGTTCGCAAAGGCGGCGACGCGGAGAACTGCGAGGGTCGGAAGTGCGTTTGCAACGGTCTGTTAGGAACGGTAGGTTTGGCTCAAGTTAGACACGGAGTCGAGGAACCGTCGCTCGTAACGGCGGGAGATGACGTTCGTGGAGTGAGTCGGTTCCTGCGACCCGGGGAAATTAGCTATTCGGCGAAAGACGTGCTTGAGTCGCTTTGTGGTTCACGAGTCCTTCTCTAATAGGATTCAACTCAAAGATTGGACTTAGTCCGGGCGTACTCTTCGCGCTCCTGTTGCTCAAGCAGAGCCTCAAGTCGCTTATCTGGAACAAGCCAGATGAGGGCGACGATGAAGTAGCAGGCGACTGAGATTGGTGTGTAAATCCATGCCATTGGAAGCGCAATGAAGTAGATGAGTAGCGAAGCTTTCTCCTTCCGACCGTCTCCAATTGCCTGAGCAAGAATCCCACACTCTTTCTCATACCGAATGATCATTTTTTCAAGCACGGTGAAGGCAATCGCCGAAAGGAACAGCACGAGCCCGAAAACAAATGTTGGTAGGGCAGCAAACGAAGTTTGTCCCATCCAAGAATTACAGAAGGGAACTAATGAGAGCCAGAAGAGAAGGTGAAGATTGGCCCACATCACCGTCCCGTTTACAAACTTTGTGGTTTGAAGCAAATGGTGATGGTTGTTCCAATAAATGCCCAACATCGCAAAGCACAGAACGTAGCTGATGAAGATTGACTTGAGGGGGAGCAATTCGGCCAGGGTTTGGCCTTGCGGGACCTTGAACTCCAGGACCATGATCGTGATAATGATCGCGATCACGCCGTCGCTGAACGCCTCCAGCCGATTGGTTGTCATCCGACTTAGCATAGCCGTTTGATGCCGACGTTTTGCATCTGCGTTTAGGCAAATTTTTGCTTCAGATCCTAGGCCATCTGCGAGAACAATCGAAAGGTGTCGAGAGGGGACATGACGAGCTAAACACCCCGTTGCACTGGCATTCCAGCTCGACTGCCCAAAAGCTTCGCCTCGCGAACCGTATGGACCCCATTGACGAATACCTCACGGACTCCCGTGCTAAGGGCTTTGGAATCGGTTGGGGTTGCATGGTCGGCGATGGCTCTCGGGTCGAACACAACGATGTCTGCGATGTAGTTCTTCCTAATAATTCCTCGATTCTTCAGTGCAAAAGTCTGAGCAGGGAAGGACGTCATCTTCCGGATTGCCTCTTGGAGGCTTAGAACTTTGAGCTCTCGAACGTAGCGTCCTAGAATGCGCGGGAAGGAGCCAGCACCCCGCGGGTGGCTGCCACCGATGCTCCCGTCTGAGCAAAACATGATCCGTGGGTGTTTGATGAACTGAATCAGGTCTCGCTCTTGCATCGCGGTGACGACGACGCTTTGCCGACCTTCTTCATTAGTCGTTCGCAAAATCTCTTGAATGATCTTGATCGGACTTCTTCCCGTTTCTTGCCCAATTTCAGTCAGGGTTTTGCCCACCCAGGCAGGGTTTGGGGTGTAGGTACTTAACCGAACGTTCTGGGGTCCGCCAACATCGTCGAGTCCCTTGACCCAAATCTCGTCGTTCTCCCACTCTCTGCTAGGAGAGAGGGCGGCGATGGTGGATTGCCAGTATGTGTAGGGGTAAACGTCAGCCGTCAGTTTTTCCTTTTCGATCAACTTCAGAACCTCGGCGGTCTTGTTCCAAACCGCTTTGCTACCGAGCTTGATGTGGCTGATTTGGGCATGGAGAGCACCTTCTCTTCCGATCTTAACTAGTTCTTGAAAGGCGTCCATCGCCTTGTCTGCTTCATCGCGAACATGAGAAATGTAGATTCCCTTGTGAGCAACCTGGGCGAGCTGGACAAGCTCCTTAGTGTCACTGTAATACCCAGGATCGTACTCAAGGCCACTGCTCAGCCCCAGTGATCCAGCCTTCATGTCTGCAGCAAGCAGATTGCGCATCTTGCTTATCTCGGTCAGACTGGCAACCCGCTTGTAGTCGTTGCCCATCACCGAAGCACGAAGTCCGCCGTGACCGCTGAAGAGTGCGAAGTTAATCGCGGGTTTGATTCGCTTGATGTCCTGGAACTCAGCCGCGACTGGTTGCGACCACCCTCCATCTTGTCCACCCACGGCAGTGGTGATCCCTTGCATTAATTGGCTGATCGCCGTTGGATCACCCTTGATTCCACCGAGAGCGTGGCTGTGGGCATCAATGAAACCCGGCGCGACGACGAGGCCTTTTGCGTTGACAACAGTCTCGCCTTGCAAACGCATTAAGGAGCCAATTGCAACAATTTGCGAACCTTTAATTCGTACGTCCGCCAGTCGCGGCTTTGAACCTGAGCCATCCACGAGCATCCCGCCCGAAATGAGAATCGTGGAGGGAGCAATAAGAAGCATTGCCGCGATCATGCGGCTAGCATACTTTAGCTTCGATCGACGATCGCTTCTAGGTCGGAGCTTCCGCCGCCTTGCTTGCGAAGAGCTTCGCGAAGAGTGCCTCTTAGCTCTTCCGACAACGGAGTCGGGTTGAAGTTAGGGACGCCGACGATTCGCTGGGCATACTCAACCATCATTGAGCGAATCTTTGTTTGGTCGGCTAGGTAAGCATCAAGTTTGCCCCGCACACGCCACAGAATTCCCACTGAGGCGACACAAATTCCAACAGAAACATACTCCCAGATGAGAAGAGCAGCTTTAACTTTTTGTGGCACGAGTGGAGTTGCCGCAACGATCGTAAAGATGATCGCAAGGCAAGCCGTAATGAAAACAAGATTTCGAAAGACCCCAAGTCTCCCTCGTCGCTCAATTTGCTCGGCTCCAATACGGAGAACGGCGCTCAACGCGCGCATATTAGGATCGTTACTCAGCTTTTTGTAAGCTGATTCGATCTCGGAGATTGTCATGATTTTGGACGCCATTGTGCCTCGTAAGGATGATACCGACTCATTCATAGCAAATCCTGAACCAAAAGTCAAGCGGACCAGTCATTTCTCATCGACAAAGCGTCTTTCATCATCCGCATATATGCTTGATTGTTGATGGTGTACGCCCCGAGCGATTCGAGGTGAGGGTTCATGATTTGCGCATCAAAGAGTACGAAGCCTCTAGCTCTGCAAGTTTCGATCATGTGAAACAGTGCGACTTTCGACGCATCGGTGACTCGGTGGAACATCGATTCGGCAAAGAATGCGCCACCTAGGGCAATGCCATAGGTGCCTCCCACAAGCTCATCTCCAAGCCAGACCTCACAAGAATGTCCCCATCCTTGTTGGTGTGCCTCACCGTAGACTCGGACGAAGTCCTCAGTGATCCAGTTGTCATCTGGACGCCGACACGCCCACATGACGTCCTCAAAGGCTCGATCAAACGTGATCTTAAAGCGATGCGAACTCAGAGTCTTTCGAAGCGACCGAGAGACCCGAATCCCTTCGATCGGAAACAGGCAACGCTCGTAGGGCTGAAACCACTCGACCTCGTTGGCTTCTTCGTCGACGGTCATCGGAAACCAGCCCTCAGCATAGGCCTCCCGCAGCATTTCAACCCGGAGATCCTTGCCGTTCATACCTTTTTGGGGTGGCAAGCACAGATTGCGGGAAGGGCGACGGCCACGGCGATGCAGACCAGTGCCGCGAAGATGTACGGTGCCGCATGCCAGACATCGAACAGCGCGCCGCCAATGATCGGCCCGATGATAAAACCGAAGGTTCGTGCCGCTTGAAGATTGCCAAAAAGTTCGCCTTGGGCATCGTCAGGAACAGCGTTTGAGGTCAGGGCGCTTAGTGTTGGACTTACGACTCCTGCTCCGACTGCATAAAACGTCGACGCCAAAAGGAGCCAAACCATTCCAGGGGCTATGCCGATCAAGGGGGTGACAAACGGGTTGATGACGAGCCCCACACCCTGAAGGACATAGCCAATCCTCAGAAGCGTCGTGTCGCAAAACTTTCTTCCCAGCCACTGCAAAAAGAATGCAGAAACGAGAACTCCAAGAAGACCCTCATAACTAAAAATGATGCCGAATTCGCGCTCACCATAGCCGAGGGTGTCCCGAATCAGGCGTCCAAATGTGCCTTCGAGCGTGGCGAGCGCAAAGCTTGCCGCGACAGCGATCCAGAAGAACGGCTTGATCGAAGGATACTTCTGAAAGAAGCTAAGGTCGATCCATTTGAGCTTCTGATGCTCCTTCGGTGCTGGCTTGATTTCGCTCACGAAGGCGAGGACGAGGAGTCCGCCTAGCGCAGAAATTCCGGCACCGACCACACCGATCCAGTGGTTCCCGAAGTAGTGAGCGCTAAACCCACCGATTGCTGGCCCCAGGATTGAGCCTGCGGAAATGGCAGCACCGAGCCGTCCGAGGACAACTTTGCGTTGGGCTTCGTCGGTACTGGCTACGATCATCGACTGACCAACGGCTATGTTCGCTGATCCAAATCCCGCCATGATGCGGCTGAGGAACAGTAGAGGAATGGATTCAGCCAGCCCATAGAGCAGCATCGCCAGCGCGCTGAGCCATTGGCAGGCGACAAAAATCTTCTTCCCACCAGCTCGGTCCGCAAACCGTCCCCACTGCGGAGAGGCGATCAACTGGATGATGAAGGTGCTCTGTAGCAGAAGGCCGATGATTGGGCCCTTGAGGGGGGTGCTACCGAGGAGAGTATCTGCGCGAAGCTGAATGTTCGGGATCAACATGGTAAATCCCACCATGTCGAAAAAGATCGCAAGGAGCAAAGCCGCCTCTTGCAATCTAGGTTTCATACATCCAGTGTATCAGTAACCATCCAGTAGCTGAACCGACAACCCGATCCGCTCGTTGTGCCTTGTGAGATGAGGTGGACTGGAATGCGATCTGAACTGCGTGTAGTTATCGCGTCGGTAGTCTTGGTCGGAGTTCCGTACTTGTTGGTCTTTACGTTTGTGAAGCCGTCATTTTTTAGGGGCACACGTGAAGCCCCTGTTTACAACGAATACGAACCACCTGACCTGGTGCTTAGACGTGAGCTGAAACCGTACACTGCTGAGTCCTTAATCCCTGAGATTCGAAAGTTGCCATCGACGACTCTACTTGAGAAGTTCGACCGAGAAGAACTTCTAGCCGATGCAAATCATCTGGCAGGACATTCTCGAAAGGCTGGCGAAGGCTATGAATCACTCCTTGAACTAGCTGGACCCCGATTCTCCAGCTCAGCAATTGACGACGGGAAGCTGGCGACAAAAAGCTACTGGAACTATCATCTCGCGAAAGACGAGGCTGGAATGACTAGAATTCTTGATTGGTCCAAGCGCTATGGGATAAGGTTTTCGAACCACGACAACATTGGTGGCAGCCTAGCTGGATACAGCTACCGCGCGAGGTTTTTTACGCTTGGTGGAAGACATGCTGGACGTGATATGGACGCCTTGGACTTCTACTACTCACAAGCTCTCAAGGAATCGGGCGGCTCAGACTCAATCCGATGCGAGTACGTGTACCGACTTGATCGGAACCACCGACCAAAGATGGCAAGGCTGGTTGCCTCGAAGTGCGGGCGTCCAGCAAGTCCCAAGCTGCAAACTATCTACGATTGGGTTGTGGTGCCATTGAAGAGCAACAAATCGGCACTTCCCACTAAGCAAGAGCTAGATGACGAAAAGGAAGAGGCACTGAAGCGCTAAGACCCTGTCACATCGTCCCATAGAGTCGGTCGCCAAAATCTCCCAGCCCAGGCACGATGTACTTCTTCTCGTTGAGCCTCTCGTCAACGGAAGCAGTGTAGATATCAACATCCGGATGCTCACCTTGTAGAAAAGCGATCCCTTCCGGAGCGGAGATGACGCAGACCATCGTGACCTTTTGGGCCCCGTTGGACTTCAGCTCAGTAATCGCCTTAGCCGCCGAGCCGCCGGTGGCGAGCATGGGGTCGAGAGCAAGGCAAAAGCGGCCCTCTAGCCGAGGAAGTTTCAGGTAGTATCGCCGAGCTTCAGCGGTGTCCTCGTTACGCTCTAAGCCGACGTAGCCCACGGCCACATCGGGGAAAAGTTCGAGTACGGGCTCAAGCATCGAGAGTCCCGCGCGGAGGATCGGGACCGCAGCGAGACCTTCGTCAAGGTAATTGACCGTCGTCTCCTGGATGGGGGTCGTCACCGTTTCCTGCTTTTGAACCAAGGAGCGAGTGGCCTCAAGCACGAGTAGGGTCGTCAGATGCCGCGATATCCGCCGAAACCGTTCTGGCTGGGTTCCAACATCGCGGAGTTGCGCCAAGTAGTGCTGGGCGAGAGGGTGATCAACGACGTGGAGGGACATGCTCTCAGTTTACAGAGAACAGATGCCAGACAACAGCCCATTAGTCTTGTAAACACCGTGTTAAAAGAGGCAAAATGAATCGCCCTCTTATGCCCAACGCCACGACGACCGGACTGATTCTTGCTGCGGGAAAGGGCACCCGGATGAAGTCGGATTTGCCGAAGTGCCTGCACCGAGTGTGCGGAGTGCCCATGGTGAAGCTGGTGGCAGACAATATGATCGCCGCCGGGGTCGACGAAGTCATTATTGTGGTTGGTCATGGGGGAGAGTCCCTGATTTCAGAGCTTGGAGACAGCTACAAGTACGCATGGCAGCACGAGCAACTTGGCACAGGACACGCTGTCCAGTGTGCGCTCGCCGAGCTTGGCGACGTCGAGGGAACGGTTGTCATCGCCTGCGGTGATACACCGCTGATCTCTACGGAGTACTTCAAACAGTTTTTAGATGCTCATTCGGGAGTTTGCACCTTATCAGTGGCTCACTTGGCGGATGCATCAGGTTACGGTCGGGTTGTCGTTGAAGGAGACAAAGCCACCAGAATCGTTGAACAAAAGGATGCCTCGGCGGATGAGAAACAGATTCGGCACGCCAATGCAGGAATGTATTGCGTTGATGGAGCGGCTCTTCGGGAGGCACTGAAAACTCTCAAGTCGGACAATGCCCAAGGCGAATACTACTTAACAGATATCGTCAGCTACTTCTCCGAGTCTGGACGGGCGGTCACGGCGTTCGTCAGCGATGATCCCGCGATCTTGCTCGGCGTCAACGACCGGGTTCAACTGGCCGAGGCAAACGCGATTCTTCGTAAGCAGATCAACGAGAGACACATGAGGGCGGGTGTAACAATCGTTGACCCTTCATCAACTTATATTGGTCCTGATGTGAAAATTGGTCAAGATTCTATCATCGAGCCAAACACTTATCTGGAAGGCTCTACGCGCATCGGAAAAGGAAGCCGAATCGGGCCTAACTGCAAGTTCACTGACATCGAAGTTGGCGACGACTGCTACATCTTCCTCTCCCACGGATACGAGGCCAAAATCGGAAATGGTTGCCGCATCGGACCGTTTGCGAACGTTCGGCCAAAGACGGTGCTGGAAGACGGAGTTCGCCTCGGCAACTTCGTCGAAGTCAACCGATCCCACCTTCACGAAGGAGTAAAGGTCAACCATCTCACCTACATTGGTGATAGCGAGATTGGCGAAGAAACCAATATTGGCGCAGGCACGATCACCTGCAATTTCGACGGCTACAAGAAGAGCCGAACAATGATCGGAAAAAACGTTTTTGTGGGTTCAAACTCAACGCTTGTCGCACCGGTAACCATCGGGGACGGGGCGCTTACTGCGGCAGGATCAGTCATCACTGACGAGATTCCGGCAGGTGGAGCAGGGTTTGGACGAGCTCGTCAGGTAACCAAGGATGGGTGGGCTGAACGGCGTCGGCAACAACACGAAAACAAATCAGAATGAACGATCTCAACAACGGAATCAAGCTGTTTGCCGGTAACGCGAACCCCTCATTGGCCACCAAGGTTGCCGCAGAGCTAGGCGCTCCGCTTGGCAAGCTCAAGGCATCCAAGTTCGCCGACGGTGAAATTCGGATCATGATCGAGGAGTCCGCTCGGGGCTCGGACGTGTTCATTCTCCAACCAACTTGCGCTCCGGCGAACGATAACTTGATGGAGCTGTTTATCCTTTTGGATGCTTTCCGAAGAGCGTCGGCAAAACGGATTACTGTCGTGATGCCCTATTATGGCTACGCTCGTCAGGACAAAAAGGTCAAGCCTCGCGAGCCAATCACAGCGCGACTCGTCGCCGACTTTATCCAGATGGCAGGTGCTTCGCGAGTCGTGACCCTTGATCTCCATGCGGACCAGATTCAAGGATTCTTCAACATCCCAGTTGATCACCTCTACGGTGGACCGATTCTGGGCCAGTACTTCGTTGATAAAGGCTTGGCAAACCAAGATGACGTCTGCGTCGTCGCCCCTGACGTCGGCGGTGTAGGACGAGCCAAGAAGCTCGCCGACATGCTCAAATGTCCGTTCATTGTTATTGCTAAGCGTCGCCCCGCTCCGAACCAGGTTGAGGTCGTTGAAATCGTCGGCGACTTCAAAGGCAAGCGTTGCGTCATGATCGACGATATGATCGATACTGGCGGCTCGATTGTTTCCGGTGCTCAGGCTCTGATGGATCGAGGCGCAAAGGAAGTCATCGCCTGTTGCAGTCACGCAATACTTTCTGACCCGGCCACAGCCCGGCTACAGGATAGTTGCATCTCCGAAATTGTGGTCCTGGATACCGTCAATCTTCCAGAAGAAAAGCTCTTCCCTAAGCTGACCGTGCTATCCGCAGCTCCTCTGATCGCAGCGGCAATCAAGCGAATCAACCAAAACACCTCGATCAGCGAGCTGTTTGGGCAGTGGGGCTAGGCCGATGAAGCTGCGGATGTGGCTTTACGACATCGCGCGGGAGCAATGTCCGACGCCGACGTACATGCGGCATCTTTGCAAGCTCTCACTTGACTCTGGTTACAACGCCCTTGGGCTTTATCTTGAGCATCGATTTGCTTACCCCTCCGTGCCATGGGTGGCGGGCTTAGGAGCGTTAACTCCCGAGCTTGTGAAATCTCTACAAAAGGAATACAAAGAGCTCCAGATTGTGCCGTTTATTAACTTGCTTGGGCACTTTGAGGGTTTCCTGTACGCCTCAGGCGGAGAGCAGTTTGCGTGTGAGAGGTTCTCAGGGATGTCGGGAGATCCGGTTAATCCAAGATTCATTTCCCTGTGCGAGTCGATCGTGGATGATGCAATTTCGATCTTTGATTCAGAGCTAATTCATATTGGTGGGGATGAAACAGCGCAACTTGGGCGCGGGGCTTCCCAGGCTTTTGTGGATGCCCAGGAAGCAGACGGGAAAGCCGTCTTGTATGGCAAACATTTCGCCCCGTTGGCTCAGCGGGTGGTGGATGCCGGCTGCCTTCCAGGAGTTTGGGGGGATATGTTCTTCGAACACCCCGACGCCTTGGAGATGATGCCAAAGCAGACGATGATCTTCGATTGGCAGTACTTCAAGTCCCCGGAGTACACCTCCACGCTGTTTCGAGAGAAAGGGTTTCGGACCGTTTTCTGCCCAGCTGTCCACACCTACAACGCTGCCTGGTGCCATTTGCCTCAGACCGAGCGAAACGTTACCGAGCACGCCGAAGCCGCCGAGCGACTTGGCGTCGAAGGAGTCTGTGTGACCACCTGGGAACTCGGCCTGATGGGGAACTACAACACGATTCTCCCAGTTATCGAAGGCTGCGGAGCAATTCTGAATTCAGCCAGCGCGGAGGTTGGGCGTGGATTTCCGTTGGAAAGTGGCGCTCGGGACGACGACATTGCGGTCTACAAGACAGCAGTTCCTTCTGAGGAAGGAGCCGCGAACGGTCAGGCGCTTCTGCGGAGCTACTTGAAACACTCTGAAACTCAGGAAGAATGGGCCCGGCTAATGGGGGTGGAGTTGCAAGAATGCGGAGATTGGTTCTCATTCGGAGGGATTCGGAGCGGGATTAAGTGCCGGCTCCTCCTCTACTCAAACCCATTCCTCCTCTGGCTCCGCGATCGCGAGGGTTTGCTCGGACCCGGCGGAGACAAGGCATGGGAAATTGCCGAACGCGCAACGGCATTCGCCCTTGACTCCGACCAGCGTGGTGTTAGCCAATTCGTGAAGAAGTCAGTTGAATTCGTTCGGCAGGTTGAGAGAGCCGCTAACGCCTATGGTGCCGAGAAGCCAGGTGAGGCCATGAACCACCTCGCCCCATGCCGTCAAATCTTTGAAGACCTCGAAAAGATCGCCGTCGCGGCGAACATCAACTCTTGCGGCTCGCTAGCAGACATTTATAGGTGCCAAAAAGCGCGTCGCCATGTCGAGGAAGTCATCATGCGAATCAAACAGTATGGCGGGGGCTCGCTAGGCTATCTTCCATCTTTCGAGACGCTCGTTCATCCAAAGTTCGTGCCGCATGATCAGGCTAATTGGTGGCTGATTAACAAGTGGGCTAGCGAGTAGAATCCCGGGATGGGTTTTGATGCGGGGATTTCTCGAAAGCACTTTCTTTCTGGCTCGTTATTGGCACTAAGTGCGCCATTGGCAACAATTGCTAGCCAAGGCGGAAAGGTCACGATTGAGGATATCAAAGCCGCCGAAAAGCTAGCCGGGATCACTCTTACAGAGGAGCAACGCAAAGGGGTCTTAGGCGCATTCTCGCCGGGGCATGACGCTCTCCAGAAATTGCGCGCAAAGGGTCTCACCAACGATGTTTCGCCCGCCTTCAACTTTGTGCCACAAGGGAAGAAGCCCCGAGCGGGATACAAAACCGACGTACGTGTCACCCCGCCCAAGAACTTCACAAAGCCCGCGAAAGAAGAAGATATTGCCTTTCTCACTCTCGCAGAGCTTGGTTTTCTCATCAAGTCCAAGCAACTCTCACCCATTGAACTGACTGAAATCTATCTCAAGCGGCTCAAAGAGTTTGGGCCAAAGCTGTTTTGTGTGATCACCTTGACGGAGGACCTTGCCCGCTTCCAGGCGAAGGTCGCCCATGAAGAGATTCACAAAGGGAAGTACCGAGGACCCTTGCACGGAATTCCGTACGGAATTAAGGACCTCTTTGCGGTCAAAGACTACGTCACAACATGGGGAGCTGAGCCGTTCCGTGAGCAGTCGCTTTCCTACAACTCAACCGTCTTCGAAAAGCTGACGGCGGCGGGCGCGATTTGCGTTGCGAAGACTTCAGTTGGCGCCCTGGCCTACGGTGATCGCTGGTTTGGTGGTCTGACGCTCAATCCCTGGAATCCGAAACAAGGCTCGAGCGGGTCTTCGGCAGGCTCTGCGAGCGGAGTGGCGGCCGGACTGTTTGCGTTCGGCATCGGCACCGAGACGCTGGGATCGATCATCTCGCCCTCCCAAAGATGCCGTGTCACTGGGCTCCGGCCGACGTTCGGAAGAACCAGCCGCTTTGGGGCGATGGCGCTCTCTTGGACGATGGACAAAGTGGGCCCGCTTTGCCGATGCGCTGAAGACTGCGCACTTATCCTGGCTGCGATTCACGGGTCTGATGGCAAGGACCTCATGGCCGTCGACTATCCGTTTACCTATCGTTCTTCGGTCGATTTAAGCAAGCTCAAGATCGGAGTCATGGCCAGCCAGGGGTTCGATGAGGATGATGTTGCCAAGGAGATTGGACCAGTCGGTCCGCTCCTCCAAGGCTTAGGAGCAAAACTGACAGGCTTGAAATTCTCTCCTCCCTTAGATGGTTCGGATGAAGTTCTTTCGATTGAAGCCGCTGCTGCCTTTGATGAAATCACCCGAGATGGTCGGGTAGATACGATGAAAGGCTCCCTCTGGCCGCCAATCTTCCGAGCAGCAGAGCTGCATTCGGGCGTGGACTATATCCAGGCCATGCGTGCCCGCTCGCTCGTCATGAAAAAGTTTGAAGAAGAACTGGCGGACTTCGATGTCGTCGTGATTCCAGAGAGGGCGGGGGATGTCTTGGTCACGACCAACCTTACAGGCCATCCGCAAGTTTTCATTCCGATGGGTGTCAACGATCAAGGAAGACCAATCGGGGTCTCGTTGATTGGTCGGCTTTATGGCGAAGGAGTGATTCTCTCGGTAGCAAACATGATTCAGCGAGCGACTTCGGTTTACCGAACTCGACCTGACTTGTCAAAGCTTTCCTAGATCGATGAGTGAGCTCAAGCGGTTGCCGCTTTGAGCTCGCTGATTAATGCCGAGACTTTCGCTTCGCCTTCCTCGGTGCCCCAGTGCTCGTGGAGACACTTCACCAAGGCGGAGCCGACCACCGCTCCATCTGCCACTGAACAGACCATCCGAACATGCTCCGGCTTCGAAATCCCGAACCCAACGCAGACCGGTTTAGAAGTTAATGCCCGAACCCGGGCAACAAGGTCTTTCACCTCCGGCGGAACCGCACTTTCGGCTCCCGTGACTCCGGTTCGAGAAACCGCATACACAAACCCGGTCGAGCGCCGGGCAACTTCTTCGATGCGAGCCGAGGTCGATGTCGGAGCGCAGAGATAAATGGTTTCCATTCCTGCGGCAGAAGAAGCGGCATCCCATTCGTCCGCCTCATCTGGAATGAGGTCGCTAATGATCGTTCCAGTACAACCTGCTTCCCTTGATTGCTTTGCATACTCTGCGAGACCCGCGCGAAGCACAGGATTGTAGTAGCCCATCGTAATCAGAGGGATCGAAGCTTTGCACTCAGCAATCGCTGCAAGAATCTTGCTGACCGTGGCCCCGTTTTCGAGCGCTCGTTGTGACGAAAACTGAATGGTGGGTCCCTCTCCAAAAGGATCCGAAAAGGGAATACCGATTTCGATCGCATCCGCTCCGGATTCTTCAAGAAGGGCTACAATCCGCGGCAAATCAGCCAATGGCTGGTCTCCAGCCGTGAAGAAACACACGAGCGCCTTCTCTCCTCGGCTTGCGAGTTCGGAGAACTTATCGGTCAGGGTCATTTCTTGGCCTTGGGAACGAAGGGCTTTCCGGCAAGTGCCTTGAGCTTGTCAAGATGAACTTGCTTGACCACAGTTTTGACCTTGGCGTCCGACGCACTGACAATTTTCTGGACTTCGGGCTGTCGCTTCCTCATCGCCGTATTGATGTCAGCCTGGACCTTTTTGTTCAAAGCCTCGGCTTCGGCCTTAGTTTTCGGCTTGGCAGTCTTCTCGTACTTCTTACGAATGACCTCGCCAACTTCGCCCTTGATCTTAGCGATCTTTTGGTCCGAGGCAATAATGGTCGTGCGAATCAGGTTGTAATCCTTGTCTGTCAGTCCGATCTTTGTCGCGACGTTCTTATCTAGAATCGCTCTAGGTCCTGCCGCTTGAATCGTGATTTCGCGGAGTCGCTTGAGTTGACCATCCGAAATTCCGCCTAAAACTGAGTCCCTCATTTTAACGTACTGAGCGTATGTGAACTTCTGAAATGCCATGTCTGGCTGTTTCTTTGCTTTCTGATACTCCGCAATTTTGGCGTTATTGGCTGAGTTGAACTTGTCGGCGAACCCGTTGAGGTTCTTTCGCTGACCCTCCGTAATTCCAAGCTCATCCTGAATCGCCCGATCGCGCATGATCTCAACATTCGCTACCTTCAGGTCGAACTCGTCTCTAGCAAGTGCGGCGGTGGCGATCGCACAAAGCGAGACTGTCGAGACGAGACGAACCATTTTCACACTCATAATTTACCCAGTATGGGTTAAACGTGATCAGACCGATCCCGGTTCCCCGTGGCTGCGAAGGTCAACCGATTCGCGCCCAAAGAGCTTGCGCAATTCGGCGCAGAGCATGTCACTCGGCTTCACCATCATTCCTAAAGGGATCGGAAGGTAATCGCTTTCAGGGAGCATTTGGATGAAGACCTCGTGGTCACCCGGGTGATCTTCAATCAGGCGCCTGAAAACACTCAGGTCATTTTTGGTTGAACGGGCAATCTTGATGTACAAACCAGCTTGGTCCACCAAGTTTTGGAGATCAATATCGAGTGAGCCCTCTAAGGGTTTGGCTTCAAACAGGCGTATTTCGCTTGTTTTCTCGCCCTGCCGTTCGTTGACGACGACTTCTCCAGTAATCGTGACGACTTGGTCCTTGGTAAGGGCAGATGCGAACTTCTCGAGGGTCCCCGCAAAGACGATGCAACGGGCGACGCCGGTGAAGTCCTCAAGGGTCATCGACAGCATCTTGTTTCCGCTCTTGGTCAGGATTGTGCGGGTGCTCGCGATGACTCCCGCAAGTTTGACTTTGCTCCCTTCTTCGGCTTCCTCAATGCTGGCGCAGGTGTTTGTCGCAGCCTTTTGCAGCACCCGTTCAAGCCCTCGGAGTGGGTGATCTGACACGTAGATCCCCAGAACTTCCTTTTCGAAGGCGAGTTTCTCGGAGCGTCCGTAAGGGTCTGTGTCCGGAATCACTGGATAGTTGGTTGCGGTGACATCCTCAGCTTCGCCGAGGAACAGCGAATCTTGACCCGCCGCTTTGGACTTCGCCAGGTTGTCAGCAAAAACCATCGCGCCATCGGCGTGCTCGATGAGCTTGGCGCGGTTGGAATCGATGCTGTCAAGCGAGCCGGACTTGATGAGTGAGTCCAAGGCGGTCTTGTTCATCCCGTTAGGACGCACGCGCTCACAGAATTCGAAGAGGTGGGAGTAAGGACCGTTTTCGGTGCGATCTTTAATAATGGCCTCAACGATGCCGTCTCCTACGCCCTTGATGGCGCCCAGACCAAATCGAATCACGGCTCGATTCTTGACCTTTTCGATGCTAAAGTCGGCATCCGACGCATTGACATCCGGGGGTAGCACCGTGATTTTCATGCGGCGGCACTCTTCGATGAATGCCGTCACGCGATCTTCTTTTGTTCGGTACACCGCCAGCAGCGCCGCCATGTACTCGACAGGATAGTTCGCCTTTAAAAACGCAGTTTGGTGCGAAAGAATCGCGTAGCAGACAGCGTGTGCCTTGTTGAACGCGTAGCCCGCAAAGGGAAGCAAAAGCTCCCAGACTTTATTCGCATCCTCATCTCGAATCTCGTTCTTTCGGGTGCCTTCAAGGAACTCAACCTGCATCCGCTGCATCTCTTTGAGGTCTTTCTTTCCCATTGCTCGGCGCAGAATGTCGGCTTTACCGAGGCTGAATCCGGCGAGGGCTTGAACGAGTTTGAGAACCTGATCCTGATAGACAATGATGCCGTACGTCTCGCGCAGAATCGGTTCCATGCGCTCGTCGAGGTAGGTGGGCTTTGCCCGTCCAAACTTGTAGTCGATAAACTTTGGAATCTCGCCCATCGGCCCCGGCCGGTAGAGTGCGACCATAGCCGCAAGCTCACGCACGGAAGCGGGTTTGAGCTGGGTGACCCACCGGGTCATTCCACCGCCCTCAAGCTGGAACACCCCGGTCGTCTCACCCCGTGCTAGCATGTCCCATGTCTTCTGGTCTGCCTCGTCGGCGTTGCGAGGATCAACCTCAATGCCCTGGCTCTGCCGAATCAGTGCCACGCATTTGGCAAGAACCGTGAGGTTCGAGAGGCCGAGGAAGTCCATTTTGAGAAGGCCTATTTTCTCAAGAATTCCCATCTCGTACGCGGTGATCGCCTGGCCGTCGTTGCCCTTATAGAGGGGAACATAATCGACAAGCGGGTCACGGGAGATGACAATTCCGGCGGCGTGGACGCCGCTGTTCCTAGCCATGCCTTCTACCGATTTTGCGGTGTCGAACAGACTCTGAATTCGTGGGTCAGCCTTGATGGTCTCGCGGAACTCCGTGACTTCTTTGTACGCCTTGTCCAGCGTCATTCCTGGAACACCTGGGATCAGCTTCGTGATCTTGTCGGTCTCTTGATTGGTGTAGCCGAGGACTCGTCCACAGTCTTTGATCGCGGCCTTTGCCGCCATCGTACCGAAGGTGACGATCTGGGCGACATGGTCTTCGCCAAACCGCTCGGTGACCCACTTGATGATCTCATCCCGCCGTGCATCCTCGAAGTCCATGTCGATATCCGGCATGGAGATTCGCTCAGGGTTGAGGAATCGCTCAAATGTTAAATCGTAATCGACGGCGTCGACGTCGGTGATTCCGAGAGCGTAGCCAACAAGCGAACCCGCTGCTGATCCCCTCACTCCGAAGAAGATGCCCCGATCTCGTGACTCCTGCGCGAATTCCCGGACGAGAAGCATGTAGTCGGCAAAGCCCGTCTGCTCAATGATTCCGAGTTCAAAGTTTAAACGCTCAAGCTTTGACTCTGGATTTCGGGCACGCTTTAGGAGGCCCTCTTCGCAGAGTTGACGGAGGTAGGAAGTGCTATCGAGGCCGCCAGGAATATTCGGCTGAGGCATCGGCGCCCGGCTCTTATCAAGCTCGACGTTGCACATCTCCATCACCCGGAGCGTATTTTCGATCGCCTCCGGGTGCTCAGGAAAGAGAGCGGCCATCTCTTCCTGAGTCTTGATAAAGAACTCATCGGTCTCAAACTTCATTCGGTTCGTGTTCGCAACCAGTTCGCCGGTTTGGACGCAAAGAAGAACATCATGTGCCTTGGAGTCGCCCTTGCAAAGGTAGTGGGCGTCATTGGTGGCAATGGTCTGGAGCTTTAGCTCGCGAGCGATTTTGCACAGCGGCTCGAAGATGTCATGCTGCTCTTTGAGGCCATGGTCTTGAAGCTCGATGAAGAAGTTCTCTTGCCCAAACATTTCGGCGTACATTCCCGCGATGTACTGGGCTTGGTCATATTCGCCTTTCATCAGAGCCTGACATACTTCGGAACCCAAACAAGCTGAGGTGGCAATAACGCCCTTGCTGTGTGCCCGGAGCACGTCATGATCCACTCGAGGCTTGCCATAAAACCCTTTAAGGGCCGCAATCGAAGACAGCTTACAGAGGTTTCGGTAGCCCTCCAAATCCTTCGCTAAGAGCAGTAAGTGGAAGTTCTCGCGATCGGCGCGGCCGTCCTTCTTATCCATCCCGCGCGGGGCGACGTAGGCTTCGACGCCAAGGATCGGCTTGATCCCCTTCTTCTTAGCCTCCATGTAAAACTCCATCACCCCAAACATGACTCCATGGTCGGAGATCGCCATGCCAGGCATGCCAAGTTCCACTGCACGGTTGATCAGATCCGGAATGCGGTTGGCGCCATCGAGCAACGAATACTCGGTGTGGTTATGGAGGTGGACGAAGTTTTGGGGCATTCGGGCTTAGTTAAGGACGACTGGCGGTGCTCGATTGTGGCTGGTTTTTGGAGGTGTTTCGCGCTAGGTTCGGGTGTTCAGACCTCTAGCTTTTTGCCCCTTGTCTCAGGCGCGAAGCTCAACCCTACCAATCCAATCACATAGATCATCGCAACCAGTCCGATGGTTGGTCCTACCCCCTCAGCCTTGGCGTTTGCCCCAATCCAAACTTGTAACGGAGCGATCAATATCCTTGCGCTATTGTAAGCGATTCCACTTCCCGTCGCCCGGAACTGGGTGCTGAACAGCTCGGGGAAATAAAGACCGAATCCGGCGGTCACCCCGAGAGCAAAGAAGCTGGTGAGAGGTGGGAGGATGAAGAGGAGCGGAAGAGACACCGCTTGAGTGGCAGTGAGATACAACATCAGACCGCTGGCGATAAAGAAGCCCGCGAATAATGGTCGCCTGCCGTAGCGGTCAGTGAGAGGCGGGAAGACGAGCACTCCGGCGAGCGTGCCGAGGTGAAGCACAATCATTGTGAGATTCTTGTAGTAGGCGACCGTCGCATCTGTTGCCCCAGGGAGCGCGTCTTTGACAAGATTTGGAAGCCAGAAGGGAAGGATTCCACCGCCCGCGATTCCAACGACTCCGATAAGGACCGCGGCGAGGAGTCGGAGATTATAGGGCCGGGTGGTTAGGAGTTGGATCAGGGGAGCAAGGAAGCCAGTAGTTCCTTCCTTGGGTTCCTTTGCAGAAGGCAGCTGAGCGACTTGTTCGGATGAAGGAGCTGAGCCCTCCAATCGAAACCGCGCCACAAAACACAGAACCGCTGGCAAAATCCCTGCGACATAAACCCATCTCCAATTGGCGAAACCAGCACCAATCGAAACAAAAACCCCAATGATTGAGCCAAATGCAGCGGCCGTTTGCAAGAACGCCGCCGCGCGGGCGCGGAATTGATTCGGCACCGTCTCGGCGATCAGCGCTGCCCCAGCCGCCCACTCGCCTCCGATGCCAAGACCCGTCAGGAATCGAGCACCAAGAACCTGCGAGGGAGTCTGACAGAGTGAAGTCAGTCCGGTAAACAGACAGTAAATGAAAACGGTCAGCAGTAGCGTCCGACCGCGACCCCAGCGGTCGGCGATGATGCCAAAGATGAGCCCACCGAGGGCCCACCCAATAATCATCCCACCATGGATGCGACCTTCCCACTCGGTGCCGATGCGGGCATACTCTGCTGCTCCTAGCATCTCCTTCATCATCGCCTGTTTGGTGAGACCGAAGAAGGATGCTTCCATGACATCAAACACCCAGCCGAGCCAGGCGATGATGAGAACGAACCGTTGGTGCTTGGTGAGCTCCCTAAACATGGGTATCAGGCATCGAGTCCGACCATCTTACGCAATTTATCCAGATCTTGCTTGCCCATCAGTCGGCATTCACCGGGCGAGAGGCCTTTGAGAACGAAAGGGCCGATGCGGATTCGCGTGAGTTTGACAACATCGTGACCGATTGCCTCGCACATCAGGCGAACCTGTCGCTTGCGCCCTTCCTTAATCGTCATACGGAACGAGGTGGTCTCTTTTCGATCATCAACGAACCCGAATTCGACATGAGCCGGCTGAGTCTTGCCGCCCTCAATAAAGATTCCCTTTCGGAGCTTATCGATGTCTTTCTCCTGGGGATACCCTTTTACGACCACCTGATACTCTTTTTCGAGTCCGTACCGAGGGTGTGTGACACGCAGCGCAAGTTCACCGTCGTTGGTGACGATCAGCAGACCGTCGGTGTCCTTGTCAAGCCTTCCGACGGGCTTGAGCTGAACCCCGTAGTCTGGTAAATATCGTTTGATCGTCGGGCGATTCTGCGGGTCAAAAAGTGTCGTAACGACGCCGACCGGCTTGTGAAAGAGCAAGGTGTACAGTTTGGCTTCCTTGATGGTGATTCCATCAACTTTCACCACGTCGTCAGGGCCGACCTTTCGTCCGAGTTCGACAACGACTTCGTTGTTCACTTCAACTCTGGCTTCCGAAATCAGCTTCTCGGCGGCTCTGCGAGAGCAGAGTCCCGAGTGGGCGATGCGCACATGCAGTCGTTCAAGTTCAGGCGCTTCGCGTTTGGGCATTCCCGACAGTTTACTTGGGATCAACCAAAACGGCCGGAGATGTAGTCTTCGGTCTCTTTCTTTTGGGGATAAAGGAAGATGTTTTGGGTTGTGTTGACCTCGACCAGCCGCCCAAGCATGAAGAAGGCAGTGAAGTCGCTTGCCCGCTGGGCCTGTTGCATGTTATGCGTGACCATCACGATGGTGTACTTCTCTTTCAGTTCAAAGATGAGGTCTTCAATTCGGGAAGTAGCAATAGGGTCAAGAGCCGAGCAGGGCTCGTCCATCAAAATAATCTTGGGGTCAACGGCGAGAGTTCGCGCGATGCAGAGTCGCTGTTGCTGACCACCGGAGAGTTCAAGCGCAGACTTCTTCAGCTTGTCCTTGACATCATCCCAAAGAGCCGCTTGCTTGAGGCAGGTCTCAACAATCCCTTCCAGTTCGGATTTACTCCGCTTGCCGTAGAGCTTTGGTCCGTAAGTGATGTTATCGAAAATCGACATCGGGAACGGATTGGGCTTTTGGAAGACCATTCCCACCTGTTTGCGCAAAGCGACGGGGTCAACTTGCTTCTCGTAAATGTCGAAACCGTCGATCGTGACCTTGCCCGTTAGCTTTGTCCCATCGATGAGATCGTTCATCCGATTAAGACAGCGAAGAAAAGTTGATTTTCCGCATCCAGAAGGGCCAATAAACGCGGTTACCTTCTTCTCCGGGATTGTGACATTGATGTCCTTCAGCGCATGGAACGAGCCGTAGTGAAAATCGACACCCTCGGCGACGATCTTCGGGGAGGTTTGGATTGGATTGGTGGCGCTCATGGTGCGTCGCAGGCTCGATCTACGTTCGATTACAGATGCCACATCATTATGAAACCAAATGTTTGTTAGATGCTTGTTAAGGCGATGGTTTTGATTAGGTTGTTAGCCAAGTGCCCTTTGCCGCAGCGCATGGTCGGCCAGTACGAGAGCAACCATCGCATCGACCATCGGCACGGCGCGGGGCAGCACGCACGGGTCGTGGCGACCTCGACCCGTGAGGGTTGTGTCCTGGTGTTGATTATCGACGGTAGGTTGCTCGCGCAGAACCGTTGCAGTCGGCTTAAAAGCCGAGCGGATCAGGATCGGCATCCCATTGCTAATCCCGCCCTGGATTCCGCCAGAATGGTTGGTTCTTGTGGCCACATCCGGGATTTCGGTATCGTTGGCAACACTGTAGTAATGATCGTTAGCTTCAAGCCCGGTCAGGTGCGTCATTCCGAATCCTCCCCCAAACTCGATGCCTTTACAAGCTGGCAAAGAAAGAATCGCCTTGCCGAGGTCCGCTTCCAGCTTATCAAAGACTGGCTCACCCCACCCAGCAGGGACACCTTTGGCAACGGTAAAAATCGTTCCGCCGATCGAGTTTCCTTCTTTACGGATTTTCTCGATCAGCTCGATCATCTGATTTGCTGCGGCAAGGTCAGGGCATCGGACGATGTTTGATTCAACGTCCTCGATCGTAACGCTCAGCGGATCTATCTCGGTCGAAATCGAGTGAACACGCTCCACGAAGCTGATCACTTCGACCCCAAGGGACGCCAGAAGCATTTTGGCGACCGCCCCTGCTGCGACTCGGCCGATCGTCTCCCGAGCCGAGGAACGCCCGCCACCCTGCCAAGCTCTTATTCCGAACTTCTGATCATAAGCAAAGTCGGCGTGAGAAGGTCGGTACTTGTCCTTCATCTCGTTGTAGTCGTTGCTTCGCTGATCTTCGTTCATCACCAGCAGTGAGATGGGAGTACCGAGGCTGAGACCGTCCTCATTGACTCCGCTTAGAATTCGAACGGTATCCGATTCTTTGCGCTGGGTCGTAATTTTGCTCTGACCCGGTCGTCGTCGGTCTAGTTCTGCCTGAATGGCTTCCAGGCTGATCGGAAGTCGCGGCGGGCAACCATCGATAACCACACCAACTCCGCCGCCATGAGACTCACCCCATGTTGTGATGCGAAAAAGGGAGCCGAACGAGCTTGCCATCAGATTCAGTTTAGCTTACGATGTGATCATGAGAACTTCTGCTAAGTTCCGAATGAATTCAACCAGATTCATTGAAGAAGCAAAGGAAAGCGGAAACGGCGTCGCGCACCCCAAATGGGCTGTGCCATAATATAACTTCTCGCAAGGTGCCGTGCCCAAGTGGCCTAAGGGGTCGGTCTGCAAAACCGATATTCAGCGGTTCGAATCCGCTCGGCACCTCCACTTTGAGCTCGACGTCGGAAGTAACTTCCAACCGAGTTTTCCACACCCGCGTCTCTGATCAGCCGCCATCCGTCTTAACATCGTGGCAAACCGCGCTCTTGCCGAGAATCCTAACCTGAACACCCTGGGAGTGGTCGCTCCGCCCCCGATTCTTGTCCAAACTCCTGCGTTCGAGGGGACCCTTGCAACCCTCTTTCGTTGTGTGAGAGAACACAAAGTTGATCTTCTCGAAGTGCCAATGGAGCCGATCTGTGAGGCCTACCTGTTCTACTTAATGGAGAGCGCGGAGACAAACTTGGACGAAGCAGCGGCGGCGCTCACCGTCTTGGCCTACCTGCTGGAGAAAAAGGCCTGGCAACTCCTGCCGGTTCACGAAGAGGATGAGCCAGAAATGGACGAAGCGACTGCGTTGCCGGACCCAACAACATACGAGTACGCCGATGTCATCCAGCGACTTCTCGAAGGGCACGAGCAGCGAGCAAAGCTCTTTTTTCGAACCGCAACCCCGCAGCTAGATCCTTATGAGATCCCGTACGACATCGGAGATGTCACCGCCGGGGACCTCGCAAAGGCGTTCGAGCGATTGCTGAAGAAAGCAAACCCCGAGCCAGTGGAACTGCTTTCGAAGCCCCGCAAGTCGATTCAAGAGCAGATGAAGTTCGTCCTTCTTGCTCTCAAACCGAATTATCAACGAATCGACCAGCTGTTTGTCGGCGAGTACACCCGTACCGATGCCGTCTACTGGTTTCTTGCCCTGCTCGAACTCATCCGGCTCGGTGCGGCAACGGTTAAACTAGATGGGGAAGAGGTGCTGTTCGCTAAGAAATGAATCTCGTTGACCAACTCGAAGCCCTCATTTTCGTGACCGAAGCGCCCGTCCGGATTGCAGACCTGGTGCGCGTCCTCGGAGTTCCGGAAGGTACCGTCGAGCAGGGAATGGAGTTGCTAATAGAGAGGCACCAAGAGCAAGGTGCGCTCAAACTGGTGAAGCTTGCGGGCGGTTACCAATTTGCCACCAAGCCAGAATACGCCGAATTGGTTGCAAACTACCTTCAACCCCAGAGAGCGAAGATGAGCCGCTCGGTCATGGAAGTTCTTGCGGTTGTCGCTTACCGGCAGCCCGTGACCGTTGCCGATATCGAAACTGTCAGGGGAGTTCAGAGCGACTATGGGGTGCGAGTTCTTGCGGAAAGGAATCTCATTTGCGAAGTTGGACGTCTTGATAAACCTGGGCGCCCCGTTTTGTGGGGCACAACGGCGCAGTTTTTGCATCAGTTCAATCTGCCCGATAAGGAGAGCTTGCCGAAATTGGAACTAGCCGGACTGCCGCCGACCGCACATGACGAAACCCCACTCTTGGTAGGTGAGGAATCATGACGTTTGCTGCGACGGCTATCGCGATGGCCATGAACACGCCCGGGTTCTTCGAAGCCCCGCACCCGTTACGACTGACAACCTGCTACGGCGGCGCGATCATCGAGGACAAAACCGGAAAGCTCCTGTGGGGACGCGACCCTAATACGCCCCGCTATCCCGCAAGTACAACCAAGATTCTCACAACATTGCTCTTGTTGGAAAAGTGCGACCCAGAGGACGTGGTGGTCGCTCCCCCTGAAATTCAGAAGATCGGCGAGGCGAGCATGCACTTGCAACCCGGTGAGGGCGTTAAGGTGAAGAACATGGCGTACGCGTTGATGCTCCGCTCAGCAAATGATGGTTGCTACGCGGTCGCCAAGCACATCTCCGGTTCGGCGACCGCATTTGCCAACCTTATGAACACTCGTGCCGCCGAGATCGGGTGCAAAAATACCAACTTCGTGACCCCAAACGGGTTGCACAGTCCGACTCACGCAACAACGCCGCTCGACCTGTGTCTGATTGCTCGGGAGGCGATGCAAAGGGAAGATTTCCGAGAGATCGCGCGGACGAAAGTCAAGGTGATTGAGCGAAGCAAAAACTTCGGCGATCGCCGAATGCAAAGCAAAAACAAGTTTCTCTGGTCCGACCCAACGGCGGATGGTATCAAAACGGGGTTTACGAACCCCGCAGGGCATACGTATGTTGGGAGTGCGACTCGCGATGGAATGCGAGTCATTGACTCACTGATGTACGCACCAAAGTGGAAAGATGACCACAAACAGATGCTGGACTGGGCCTTCTCGGAGTACGAGGTGAAGGTGGTAATGCCCAAAGGCGCCGTTCCAAAAGAAATGGTTGCCAACGCCGGGTTGCAGTGTCCGGTCGAACTCAGGGAAACCGCATACGCCTGTGTCCACCGCTCGGGCGATTTGGTTGAGAGTTCGATCGAAGTCAGTCAAGGCCAAAGACCGTTCAAGACTGGCGACCGAGTCGGATCGCTGGTCATTCGAGACAAGGATAAGTTCGTTCAAAACTTGCCGCTGCATGCGACTTCCGATGAGCCAGCTCTCAGTATCGTCTCTAACTCTGTCCGAAAATTCGGCACCACCTCGGCGTTGTTCGGCCTCGGTGGACTATCACTCGTTGGAATTGTCGTTGGCGCTGCACTTTTGCGTGGTCGAAAGTTGGCTCAATCCGAGCCAACTTCGTTCTAGCCTTAACGTCTTTGCCTGCCGCCACCATTCACTGAGTATCCGACGACTAAGAGCGCCATCTCGTCAGTTGTCTCTTCGCCCCAAGTAATCGGCCTTGGTGGGTCGTTGGGGTTATTGGGATTTTCGGTTGAGTTATCGTAAACCGCATTCACCACAAGCTTCGATCCTCGCTTAACTTCAAGCGGCTGCTTAAGAGTGTAGACAAGCTGCCAGTTGAAGTCCCAGCTGTCAACCCAGACCAAAGGAATCTTGTTGCCTTGAGGAGTCTCAACGTGTGCCTTCATCGACTTTCCGAGCAAGTGCATGTGGGGCATGACGGTGTAGATCGTCGCATCTGCAGGGAGAGGAGTGGACCAATTGACCGCATGTGACTTCGCTCCTGGGGGAATTCGGAACATCGGATTTGCCGCCCAGAAGATTTCTTGCGTGCGCTCAATCTTTTCCTTAGCGTAATAGAGCGCAACCTTGGTTTGATCCCTCTCGGGCTTTCCTGATTTGTGATAGTGAATTTGTAGGACGATCTTGGTTCCTGGGGATACCTTGAATGCGACACCCGGCTCGGTCTCTTGAACCATGACGCCGGGAGCCCATCCACCAAGTGCACCGGAGGGGATCAGACCGATTCCGCCGCCGCTCGAACTATATCCATCTTGGTCGTCCGGACTGTTCTTCTCCAACTGAACAGATCGTCCAGAAGCATCAAGGAACCCAATCACGTGGTGAACGACCGCCTTGTTGCCTGGTCGTACATCCATTGCCTTGATGTACACGTCCTCTGTGTTTCCTAAATCAAAAACAAAATTTCGGTAAACATCTGGTCCCTCTGACTCAAGTTCAAACGGCTTGTTTAGCTGCAAAACCTTATCAGGTGTTCCGTGTGACCACTCAGTCTTTGGAAAGACGGGAGTCGGCGGTTCTTTCTTTGCGTCTCCGCGAGCGGCATTTTGGATCGACCACTTTTTGAGGATCGCAATCTCCTGTGCTGAGAGCCGATTCTCGCCCTTAAAATCGCCATACCCCTCGACGGCCTTCCAAGGAGGCATTCGCTTCGCGTCTGCTGCGCTAGCGATCATTGTGTGCTGCTTCTTGGCGGCATCGAAGCCGACCAGTGAGAAAGGAGCAACGTCTCCTGGGCGGTGACAACTGATACAGTGCTTGTTGATGATTGGTGCCACATGTTCGGCATAGGTCACCTTTTCGGGGGTTTCAACCTTCACAGTGGTCGCTTTTGGGCCAGTTTGCAAACTCAGCAACCCCGCAAAGCCGAGTGCCGCACACATTATCGCCGTCTTTATCATGTTAGACATAACGTTGAATCATGTCAAAAGGTTTTCGGGTTAGACTACTTTTAATGAAAACTGCGTTAGTGACCGGAAGTTCGAGAGGAATCGGGGCGGAAATTGCTCGTAGGCTCGTTAAGGATGGTTTTCAAGTCGTTTTGCATTACACCAAAGCCAAGGCAGAGGTAGAGGCATTGCGAAAGGAGCTGGGGTCGGCATGTGTCGGTGTTGTCAAAGCTGATCTGATGTCGAGCAAAGAGACGGAGCGGCTCTGGTTTGAAGCTACCTCACATGCACAGATTTCGGCACTTGTCAATAACGCCGGCGTCTACGAGCAGATTCCATTTTGGTCTGCGGAGAGCTTCGATCTAAATCGCAAGAAGATGTTTCGGATCAACTTCGAGGCACCGTGCGAACTCATGCGATTGGCAATCGCGGAGTTTGAACTCCACGATGGAGGGAAAATACTTAATGTAGCCAGCCGCGTCGGATTTCGAGGCGAAGCCGGGGCTTCTATGTATGCTGCCTCGAAGGCCGCGCTGATCAACGTCACCAGGTCCTTAGCCGTCGAGTATGCAAGCTCCCCGGTACAGATTTTTGGGATTGCACCTGGTTGGGTTGATACCTCGATGGCGAGAGAAGGAATGGAGGACCGCCTCCCTCAAATTCTCGAGACGATTCCTGCTGGTCGGATGGCTACTCCGACTGACTGCGCAAACACCGCAAGTTTCTTACTTTCAGAAGGAGCCGAGTACTTGTCTGGCTCCGTGATTGACATCAACGGAGCCAGCTACTTCCACTAACCTAGTTACTTGACGTCTAGGACTTCCACTTCTATGGTCATGAACTGGTTGCCTTGAACACCAATGAACTGCACTGTACCTGGCGGGAATGTGATCGTCCGTTTTCCACCCTTTTTGAGGCCGATGAGAGCGTCTGAAAATCCGTTGACCAGACTCTTGACCGGTGTCAACGGAATCGTATCCCGTTTGTCGAAGACTTTGCCGTTCAAATAGGTTCCGGTGTATTTGAGAACCACTTTACTATTCTCACTAATTGCCATACCTTGACCAGGAGCGGTGGTTTTGGCAGTGATCTGAGGGACTGCCCCTTGCTTCATGACCTTCAAAATCTTGATGTCGAACTTAAGATCTGCTTTTGGTGGAATCTTTTCCCCAGATCCCGCGTCTCCATAAGCCTTCGAATACGGAATCGTCAGGCGACGAACCATACCTTCTTTGGTTCCGACTAGCCCTTCGTCCCAACCCTTGATGACACTTCCAGCTCCAATGACCACTGAGAAGGGGTCCCTCCCCTCAACGGGTTTGAAGGAAGAATCCATGTTGCCATCAAACTCGGTCCCGTTCATCAAAGTGCCACGATAGAGGACGAAAACGCTGTCGCCATTCGCAGCGGCAACCCCGGTCCCCGGCTGGATATCTTCTGATTTCAGTTCAGTTACCCCACCCGTTTTGGCACCGCCCTGAGCGGGGGCTGCAGATGAATCATTAGCTGGCTTGTTACACCCAATCACGGCGAGACTCAGAAGAATGGCAAACGCATGTCGAGACATATCCTTAGAAATTACCCAAATAGGGTGCCATTTGCTCCCAGAAAGTGAAGACCTGGCACAGTAAACTGAAGTCGTGGCTAAAGCCAAGACCAAAAAAGAGGCAACCGGACCAAAAACGATCCAGAACCGGAAGGCTCGATATGACTACCATATCCTCGGCGAGTTCGAGGCGGGGATGGTATTGGTCGGCAGCGAAGTAAAGAGCCTTTTTTCGGGCAAAGGGAACCTAACTGACGGCTATTGCAGGGTCGTCAACGATGAAATGTGGCTGATGAACGTGGATATCGAGCCTTACGACAAGGCGACATACTTCTCGCACGAGCGGCGTCGCGACCGAAAACTGCTTCTGCACCGAAAAGAAATTATTCAGATCGAGAGGAAGAGCATGGAGAAGGGATTTTCCATTGTGCCTCTTGAGATTTACTTTAAGCATGGCAAAGCAAAGGTGAAAATCGCGATGGTCCGCGGTAAGGCGGATTACGATAAGCGCGAGACGATCGCCAAGCGCGATACAAAACGAGAGATAGACCGAGCCATTCACGGACGCGATTAGTCAAAAAAAGACAAAAAGCACTCATAAATAGTCTCGGGGATACCGATAAGTAAGGCGTGCCGAACCCTGGAATCACCAAGCATTTATCGCCGGATACCCCGGTGATCGTTGCATTTATGATTGACGGCCGCCCCATGGCGGTCAATGGTCTCTGCGTCGGCGAGCAACCGCTCAAGATTTTTACGAAGGATCCGCGAACCCAGGATATCCGCTATCCTCAGTCCGTCGTGCTCGTTTGGCATCGAGAAGAATCTGTTCTCAAAGGCGAAGCTGATGCCGTGAGCGTTGAGCCACACAAAGCAGGATTCCTACTCACAATTGATCGCACTCACGTCGCCGAAGTGGACCGCCGAGTTTATGCTCGCTACCCCGTTGAGGTAGCAGTTAGCATCCGATCAGTCTGCGATATGAAGGAGTCTCACGTCATTGCCCTAAGTCAGGGTGTGACTAAAGATATCAGCCTCGGTGGTGCATGGGTCGATGTCCAGCCAGTCGTGGCGATGGGTTCTATTGTCGAGTTTCACATCAAGGTTGATGGGGAAGAGATGTCAGCCCTGGCGATGGTTGCTCACGACAACCCGAATCGTGGTGGAAATGGCCTGGAGTTCATCGACTTCTATGGCGATTCGAGAGATAAGTTCCTCAAGTTCCTTGAGCGCGCCAGCAAGGCCGCCTAAGACAGGAAGCCCTCGAAAACATACTCAGCAGGTCCCGTCATCCGGACGTTGCCGCTTTCCTCATACTCAAGGTGAAGGTCGCCACCTGGGAGATGGTTGAGCACCATGCGATCAGTGAGACCCAACGTCACCGTCGCTCCTATGCACGCGCAGGCCCCTGTCCCACAGGCTAGCGTGATGCCAGCTCCACGTTCCCAAGTTCGCTGTTTGATCTCAGTACGACTCAATACTTGGACGAAATGAACGTTTGTTCGCTGGGGAAAGAGGGGGTGATGCTCCAACTGGGGTCCGACTTCTTCAAGCGGAACCGCATCTACGTTTTCAGAGATGATCACGATATGGGGGTTTCCCATACTGACGTGTACGGCATGAAATCCATCGTTCAAGTCGATCAGAGCACAACCTAGTGGGAAGGTAGCTTTTCCCATGTCGATAGTTATTGGGGCCGCGGCAACAGCAACGATGTTCGTTTCTGACTCTAGGGATTCGGCACAGTGGTTAGAACAGCCAGTGGTCGTTACAGTTAATTCTCCAGCTCCGGTCAGAACCGAAAAAGTGCCGTTTGCATACCCGCGATCAACCGCAAGCCGCGCAAAGCATCGAAGCCCATTGCCGCACATCTCGCTCAGAGAGCCGTCGGGATTTAGCATGGCCATCTCTAGCTTGTCTTCCTTCCGTAGAACAAAGATCAAGCCGTCAGCTCCAACTCCAAACTTGCGATCGCAAACGGACCGCGCCAATGCGGGAAGACCGGACAGCGAAACAGAGTCCCGCAGGGTGTCAACCACGACAAAGTCGTTGCCGATACCCTGCATTTTTGTGAAAGGAATTTTCACTCGGAATCTGGTTGCGAATTGTGGTGGTGGTCGTCGTGCTCGCCGGGGGCACGATAAGTACCGACTGTCTTCGCCGGAACGATGGACGCCACTGCGTGCTTGTAAACAAGCTGTGTGGGCTTTCCTTGAGAATCGAGAAGAATCGTGAATGCGTCGAAGCCGCGAACATTGCCGCGGAGCTGGACGCTATTGGTGAGATAGACCGTAACACTGACCCCTTCCTTTCGGACTTGGTTCAGAAACATATCTTGTAGGTTGATTGCCTTACCCATTTAATTATCCTTTAATGCATACTCTGAATCCATGCTTGGGTTGCGCCCAGCGCATCGATTCTGTTGCTAAAGACCTCTAAGTCAGGCTCGGATCGTAGCCAAGTTCGTTGCCGTTTGGCGTAGTTCCTCGTCTCCGCTTCGATGGTCTCAACCATTTCTTCCTCGGTGATGTCGCCGTAGAGGAAATCGACAATTGCCGTATATCCAATCGCGCGAAACCCGGGGTTTCCTGGTCGGTAGCCGAGGTTAAGGAGCTCCTTAACTTCATTTACCCAGCCATTTTGCAACATAAGAGACGTTCGTTGCTGGATGTTTAGTTCAGTGTTTGTGACTTCTGGAACAATTGCGACCTTTTTCTTACTGAACGGCGGGATAGAAAACCGTATCTTTTTCTTGGGGGCTAGGCATCGCTCCAGGGCCCTGGTGACTCTGATCCGGTTCTTCAGATCGGTGGTAGCAGCCATTTCTGGGAACTGGGTCTGCAGCTGCAAAACCAACTCATCTTCTGGTCTCTCATTCAACTCGCGTCTTAGCTCTGGAGAAGGGGCAGGGGAGAGGTCCTGATACTCCTCAATCAGCGCACGGATATACAGCCCGGTTCCACCACACAAGATGACGTTAACATTGTTATTAAAGTGCTCTTGCAGTCGAGCCGCAGCAAGAAGTACATATTCGCCGACTCCAAACTCCTCATCAGGGTTTTTTAGGTTCAGAAGCTCGTAACGAGTGGTGTCAGTTGGCTTCGCAGTTCCGATGTCCATTCCTCGGTACATTTGAAAGGCGTCGCCGTTGATGATCGTTGCGTTGAATTTATCTGCGAGTTCCTCGGCAAGAGATGATTTTCCGGACGCGGTAGGACCAAGGATTGTGAGAAGGAAAGGGCTGATGAACTCAGTTTACTTTCTATTCAGTTCTAGCCACAGCTCGGAAGTCCATTCAGCCAAACGATCTATGGACTGTCGCTCTTCACCGACGTACTCAAAGTCAATCGTATCGTTGAATGGACTAATCCACTTCTCTAACGGTAGTGCTCTCGCTCCAAGGTTCGCGCCGAGGATGCTACCGACAGTTGCGCCATTACAGTCGGTATCCAGTCCACACATCACTGCTCGGGTGATTCCCAACTCAAAGTCGCCCTCGCTGAGGAAAACTGCCCCAACGCACACCGCCGCATTGTTGATTGAGTGAACACCGTTGTAATGGCCTGTCTTTTCAGCAATGAAATCAAGAAGGCTGTCGAACGTAGGCTTGGAGGCGCAGAACTCCCGGACCTGAAGGGCAACTAATGCAAGCCTTGATTGAGTCGGGATGAGGTCTAAAGCGCGTCTGAATGACTCCTCCAAAGAGTAGCGAAATGCACCAGCGATCCATCCAGCAAAGAAGATCTCACTGTACTCTCCGTTCCGCTCGTGGGTGAGTTTGGCGTCTTGTTGGGCGACAAGGGCCGCCTGATAAGGATCTCCGGCGAACGAGTAAGCCCAACCGTCGGCTCGTATCGCCGCTCCGATCCACTCTCGGTACGGATTCCGCCATTGCCGCATAGCCAAGAGTTGATCCTCGCTAGCATCTTCATGGAGCCAACCCTGTGGTTTTCCAAAGGCATAGGAGTTAGAGATCGCAGCTTGCTCAGCAGTAAATGTGTGGTTGGGTAGCCAGTGAGATGCCCAGTACTTGAAGACGTCCTTGCTGGTTGGCCATGAGTAGCTAATGACGCCTGGTTTGGATGTATCTACCCGGCATGCTTGAATGCGGAGACCCGCAAGAGTGTAACGCAAGTCGTCATCGCTTTGGGCATATCGAATGTTTCCTTTGGTGGAGGGAGGGAAGCGGCAAGGATGACCGGCAAAGCGCACCATCTCCGCATCGCACAACTGCACATAGTCCCGAAGTGGCCACTGATTCGTCGCCTCAAGAAATGCTCGCAGTGACTTTGGGCGAGCAAAGAACTCGTGGCACTCGACTGGCTTGCCGAGGATGCACCCCGCTATCCTTCCGTACCATGCACCTCGGATTTGGTCGTCAAGCTCCTCTCGGGTTGGTGTCCACGGCTGCCAATCATCAGCTGGCTTCGGGATCTCCCAGATGAGCGGCTCATTGGTGGAAAGAGATTGCGGCTCTGGGAGAGCTTCAAGCTCGCTTTCAATCTCGTGGAGCTCCGAAAAGTCGGCAACGCGGATGCGAGCGAGAAAGTCACTAAGCGCTGGGAATCCTTGCTCGGCTTTGAGCTGAACTTCATCAAGCAAAAGCGTTCGCAAGTGCTCTGCTGCATACTGCCGACCAAGAGACATGTCGGCAGGTTACCAAACTGCCTCTCCCAAAGGAGAGGCAGTGAATGGTTTATGCGTTGATCTGAACCATTTCGTACGCTTCGACTCGGTCGCCTTCTTGGAAGTCTTCCCAGTTGGTGAAGGTGATACCGCACTCTTGGCCCATCGTCATTTCGCGAACGTCGTCCTTGAAGTGCTTGAGGGTCGCAACTTCGCCCTCATGGATGAGATCCTTGCCTCGGTAAATGCGAACCTTGGCGTTGCGGGTGATTTTTCCTTCGGTGATATAGGAACCAGCGACAATGCCTTTCTTAGAGAATTGCAGTCGCATTCGAATCTCGGCTTCGCCAAGCTCTTGCTCCTCGAACTTCGGAGCGAGCATTCCCTTAACCGCCGCCTCAATATCCTCGATCAATTCATAAATGATCGAATAGGTTCGAATTTCAACCTTTCGCTTCTCAGCTTCCTTTCGAGATTCCCCATCCGGTTTTGCGTTGAAGCCAACGACGATCGAGTCGGAAGCAGCTGCGAGGTCGATGTCCGCCTTTGTGATCTGACCGACGCCACTGAGGATGATCTTGGTCTCGACTTCGTCGTTCTTGACCTTCTCCAGCATGCCCTTAACTGCCTCAACCGAACCATGCACGTCGGCTTTGATGATGAGGTTAAGGTTCTTGATCCCATCGTCCTGCATCCTGCTTCGCAGGTCACGCAGGGTCATTCCGCGTCCACCATTGGTGAACTCTTTCGCACGTGCCTTTGAAACTCGACTTTCGGCTTCCACGCGGGCGGTTCGCTCGTCTGCAAAGAACTCAATCTTGTCTCCGGCCGCCGGCACCTCACTGAGCCCAAGAATCTCCACCGGAGCGGACGGACCAGCAAAGTCCATCTTCTGGCCACGGAAGTCGGTCATCGCCTTGATGCGACCAAAGGTCTGGCCAACCACAAGGTTATCTCCATTCTTCAGCGTTCCTTCTTCGATGAGAAGGGTCGCAACCGGACCACGGCCCTTTTCGAGCTTCGCTTCGACGACGGTGCCTTTCAGCTCTCCGCGAGGGTCGGCCTTGAGGTCCATGATATCCGCTTGAAGAATGATCAGTTCCAGTAGCTCCGGAACGCCAGCACCGGTAAGAGCCGAGACGTTAGCGGTGATGGTCTGACCACCAAAGGCTTCAGGAATGACGTTGTACTCGGTGAGCTGTTGTAGAACCCGATCTGGGTTTGCGCCGGGCTTGTCGCACTTGTTAACGGCAACGATCATTGGGACGTTGGCCGCCTGGATGTGCTGAATGGCCTCTTGCGTCTGGGGCATGATTCCGTCGTCAGCCGCAACTACGAGGATCGCGATGTCGGTGACCTGGGCTCCGCGAGCTCGCATCTGAGTAAAAGCAGCGTGACCAGGGGTATCGAGGAAGGTGATGAGCCCCTCGTCAAGAAGAACCTGGTATGCACCGATGTGCTGAGTAATACCCCCCGCTTCCTTAGCGGCAACGTTTGCCTTGCGGATGTAATCAAGAAGGGAAGTCTTGCCATGGTCAACGTGGCCCATGATAGTGACGACAGGTGGTCGCTTGACGGCTCCGCCGACCTTGATTGCCGCCCTTGGGTCGACCTTCGGCTTCGGCTTTGGACCTTCGGCAAGCGTCAGCTCAAATCCATATGAGGTTACGATTCGCCCGGCTTCCTCTTCGGTGAGCGGGTTGGCAATCGCCTTCATGATCTTGAACTTCGAAATCAAGCTCTTCTGAATCTCTGCCTGGGGAACGCCAAGTGCGTTCGCGATGTCGCGGGGAGTGCAGTTGGGCTTGAGGGTGATGACCTTGGAATCCATATGCTCGAGGCAGGACTCCTTAACCATTTCGAGCGTGTCCTTGTCACCCTCGAACGAGGCACCGTCGTGGTCTAGCCCCAGGTCGTTGAGGACGGTATAGACCTGACCGGGTCGAATTTCGAACTCGGTCGCGATGTCGGCGATGGTGTGACTCATTGGCTTAACTCCAGTTTGCATGCTATTTCTTGTTTGATGGTTGCCAGCGATGTGGCAGAGACGGCGGAACGAAGGGCTTTCGTAAGCCGTCCGGGTTTCAATGCCCCTTCGAGGCAAATTGTTGAGGGGCAGAAGTAGGCACTTCGCCCACTTCCGCCCCATATTTGAAGATCTCCAGTTGTGCTGACGCCGAGCCTAATCAGGCTGGCTTGATCGCGTTTAATTCGACATGAAACGCATGTTCTGGTGACCGTGTGGCTTAACATTCTGTGCCATCACCTCACGCCTTTCCCCGTTCTGCGGCGGCCTGAGCCTCGCTACGGATGTCGATGGTCCAGCCGGTGAGCCGGGCCGCAAGTCGGACGTTTTGTCCTCCCTTACCAATGGCGAGTGAAAGCTGCATTTCGGGAACGATGACGTAGGCGTGCTTCTCCATGTCTCCACGCTCGTTCTGCTTCTCGGTGAGCTTTATTGCGTTGACCTTAGCAGGCGAGAGAGCTTCGATGATGAACTCCTTCGGATCTTCCTTGTAGGGAACAACATCGATCTTCTCGTCGTTCAGCTCGTCGACGATTGCCTGGACTCGCGCGCCGCGTGGTCCAATGCAGGCGCCAATCGGATCAACTCGCTCGTCTTCGCTGAAGACTGCGACCTTGGATCGCTGTCCTGGCTCTCGGCTAATGGCTTTGATCTGAACGATTCCGCTTGCGATCTCCGGGACCTCAAGTTCAAAAAGTTTTCGAAGTAGGTTCGGGTGAGTTCGGCTCACGATGACCTTCAGGCGGCGCTGGCTGTCGTCCACCTTGTAAACGTAAACCTTCATTCGGCTGTTCGGCGCGTATCGCTCGGTAGGAACCTGCTCTCGGCGGGGAAGTTCAGCTTCAACTCGGTTGACCTGAATGTAAACGTTTTGGTCGTCCCGTCTGCTAATGGTGCCGCTAACGATGTCTCCCATCTTTTCGGCGAAAACGTCGTGAATGCGGCGAGTTTCGGCTTCTCGAAGTTTTTGAGAAAGAACTTGCTTGGCTGTCTGAGCCGCGATTCGCCCAAAGCGGTTCGGATCGACTTCCATCGGGACGAAGTCCCCGACTTCGGCCTCTGGGTTGCGCTTAATGGCTTCGGTGAGGCTCATTTGGAAGCTCGGCTCTTCAACCACCGCGACAACTTCCTTTTCCACTTGAGCCGTCCAGCCCTTCGAAGTGTCAAGCTTAACATTGACCTCGCCTCGAGCTCCGACATACTTCTTATAGGCCGCACCCAGCGCTTCTTCTAGCTCAACGACGAGGTCTTCCACTGGAATGTCCCTCTCCTGTGCGATTTGATTTAGCTGCTGCATGATGTCCATAATCTGCTTGTTCTCCTTTTTTTAAGACTCCGATTAACAAAAAAGGCGGCATAGAGCCACCCCTTTTTCGGTGCCCAAAATTTTGTCTCTCTATTGTATCACAACGCACAACCCCCCATGAACGCTCCCACCATCTCAGATTTCACCGGAAAAGCGGCCCTCATCACCGGTGCGGGGAGCGGCATCGGGCTCGCCACCGCCCAGCTTTTGCTCTCACGTGGGGCTACGATTGGCGTCATTGACATGTCGATGGATCGCCTGCAAAAAGCTTTCCCAGAAGACTCAGTTTTGAAGCTGAGTACAGACGTTTCCGACACCGAGGATGCGGCAAGGGCGGTTTCAGAGTTTGTCGTACAAGTTGGCAGACTTGACTCGCTTGTTCTTTCGGCAGGAATCAACGGGCCGATGGGAAAAGTCGATATGATTCATCCTGACGAGATTCGGCGGCTTTTCGAAGTCAATCTGATCGGAGTCTACAACTACATCATTCCGGCGCTTCCACACCTGGAAGCCAATTATGGATCGATTACATTAGTCGGATCGATCAACGGCTCGCGCCAGTTTTCATGGACGGGGTCTTCACCATATGTCGCCTCCAAAGGCGCGGTTATGGCCCTTGGTCGCAGTCTTGCGGTTGAACTTGGTCCACGGGGAGTTCGGGTGAATACGGTATGCCCCGGATCGATCAAAACAAACATCCTCGAGTCCACCACCTGGCGGGGAGGCTGGCCCGTCGGACGTCCTCGGCATTACCCAGAGGGTGACAGTCCGCTTACCGGAAAGGTACCTGGCGAGGCTCAAGATGTCGCCGAAGCGATCGCGTTCTTGGCATCGGATGCGGCGAAGCACGTGACGGGAACCGAGCTTTTCATCGATGGTGGCCAGTCCCTGGCATAAATACGGGCATACTGAGCAGGTCGAGATTGCTGGCCAATAATCACAGCAGGGGTTGACTTAACATGAGGCGTCTGTTATACTTTCCTTTCGTTCGCGGGTGTAGCTCAGTGGTTAGAGCGCCGGCCTGTCACGCCGGAGGCCGCGGGTTCAAGTCCCGTCATCCGCGCCAACGTACAATAAGTGCCGCGGTAGCTCAGTTGGTAGAGCAAAGGATTGAAAATCCTTGGGTCACCGGTTCGAGTCCGGTTTGCGGCACCATTCTCTTTCTTTTGCTAGGAAGTTCCGCAAGTGCTCAGACCGCCATTGCGGCTCAGTCTCGAGATGTCATTGTTCTTTCGTTTAGCTCCGAAGGCCAGCTCTCAGGTCGCTTCCGGGTCAGCGAGTCGGGCTCTATCCATGTCCCCGGTTTGGGCACGGTCAATGTAATTACCCGAAACTCCAACCAAATCCAAACTACAGTTTTGACCGCAATGCGAGAGCGTCTCGGAAAGATTGACAACGTGACGATTCTGATCACGGCAGACAAGCATTCCGGTATCTCTGTTGGAGGATCGGTTGCAAAACCAACCATATTGCGCCGAGCAACCGGAGTGACCGTTGCTGATTTAGCCGCGACGGTTCCTTTGCTCGAATTTGCCGATGCGGCGAAAACTCAGATCACAGACGTTCGAGGTTGGGGTGCTTCTGCAAAGTATTCCGTGCAACCGGGTGATCGAATTACGATTCCGGTGAAGGTTAGTTTAGGATCGCTGAATGTTGTCGGCGGAGTTCTGCGCTCGGGTGCGATCAACCTAAGGGACGGCATGACTTTAAATGAGGCTATTTCAGGTGTCGGGGGAGTCTCAAGCAAAGGGGATTCCAAACGAGTCTTCATCCTGCGCGACATTACTCTCGGCCCCTTTGATCTGGCTAAGGACGGTTCAGTCCCCGTGCGGTCAGGTGACACCATTCGAGTTGACCTCAAGGCTTCCGTGCCCCTTGTTACGGTGACCGGACTGGTGAAAGAACCGAAAAATCTTGAGTGGACGGATCAGCTAACGCTTTTCCGAGCGATCGAAGAAGTGAAAGGACTGCTGGATAAGCGCGTTACGATCCGGGTTTATTCAGTCGTTAATCGGACGAAGAAGCGACTACAGTTCAAGTACGCAGATATCGAAAGTGGCAAGCAAAAGGACTTTGCTTTGGAACCAGGTGACGTGGTGGAAGTGTCAGCAAAGTGAGGGTAAAGTGGGATCGCACCAAGGGTCGCCCAGAACCGATTCGGCTTCTCAATCTGATTGAGGAGCAAGAAAACGGAGAGCCGCTTCTTGATTTGCGCGAAGTGTGTCCGAAAGTTCAAGTCTTGCGCGATACCGCCATTCCCTATCTCAGGGAGACAGTTTGCGAGATGCTGAAAAAAGCATCCAATAGCCTGCCAGAAGGCTATTTTCTTGGAGTGATTGACGCTTGGCGCCCATTTGAACGACAGCAAAGAATCTACGATTTCATCTGGAAATGTGGCAAAGAAGCATTCCCAGAACGGGACGACACTGCACTTAGGCGAACCGTTTGCCGATGGGTTGCACCTACCAACCAGAAGGCGCCACCCGGGCACTGTACCGGAGCGGCTGTCGATGTTTTTCTTGTGAATGCGGAAGGAGAGGAGTTTGATGTGCACTCCCCATTCGGCCGCTTTGGTGCGGCGCCGACCTACTCCCTCAACCTCACCGAAGAAGCCACCAAGAATCGTACAATCCTGGTCGAAGCCATGCTTGGCGCGGGATTCAGCAACTGCCGAGACGAATGGTGGCACTACAGTTGGGGTGATGCGGGCTGGGCCGTTAGGATGCAAGAAAAAACATGTTCATATGGTTTAGCCCAGATGGACCCGGCGAGCTACGCCGAGTCCGAGGAGCTTCACAGAGCCAGCTTTAAAGACCGTCCGAACCCTTTTTTGGATCCTTCTTAGGAGCTTTCGGAAGGATGAACGACGGCATGAAAAGACCGTTCGGAGTCACCGCTTGAGGCGAGAACAAAACTGCATCAAGCGCGATGTCGGTAGACGAAACCCCCGTCAGCTCGGCTCGAAACTCGGACTTCGTCGATGGCAATCGGGTTGTGCCGATGTTGTACCAACCAAATCCTGATCCGTATTGATTCACTGGCTCCCCTTGGATCCGCATAACTTGTCCGCCGAGACGAAACTGAATCCGAGCCCGATCTGATGGGTTTGGGATACGTGCTGCAATCCACACTTCGAGCGACGCCGCAGACCGCTGTGAGACGCTTAACGAGGCGTGGATTCGGCCTGTTTGCTCCCCAAACGGGGTTCTGACCGCAAGATAGGATCCGTTACTGCAACCGGCATCCGCAACCGACTCGCTAAATGTGTTGTCAGTCGATCGCTCCCACTCCAACCAGTTGTAGCCAACTCCAACTGTCGCAAGGTCTCGGTGGACCTTCTGAGCCGACTGGAGAGCCTTGTAGGGGCTGGTCTTGGCCAGCTCAGGGTAGTTTCTGAATTCGTAGACCTCGGTCGTGATGTCCCGATGCTCCGACTCAGCCCATGCAAGGAGTTGGGTCACATCTCGATCCATCCGAACCAATTCGACTTCTGGCACGGGAGGTTCAACTGATCCCGAAACGACAATTGGAACGGAATCCAACGTCATCATAATGCCAGTCTTGGTTGGCGTCACCTCGGGAACCGTGTTGTTAACACCTCGAATCAAAGCGGACTTAGCTTCGGGGAATCGGTATTCGAGGCGGATCGGAGCACGTTCACTCCACATTACGAACGAGGTTCCTGCACCGTTGTTGATCGCGTAGCATCGGATCTCAGGACCTAGGTCAATTCTATTTCCGTCTGCTGGCGAGGGCAAGGACCAATAGTTTCCAGCAATCTTTCGCGGCGAAGCAGGATTGAGCGCATTCTGTGGAAAGAAGAATCCCATCGGTCTGCTGTCTGCCACCATCGGTTTGGCTGACTTGATCAAGGAAAGCTGTTCAGGCGTTGTCGCCCGGACGAACAATCCTCGGACACCTAAACCTCCGAGTTCCTCAAACACCGAGTTTTGAAGGTTCTCAGGGGTCGCTGCGACGTCTGTCACGATCAGCGGAGCCGGTCTTTTGGTCCTTAGAGATGACGATAAAACTCCGGAGAGGCTTTGAAGAATGCTGGATGGGTTCAACTTGCCGAGTTTCACGGTCAGTCCAGAGAGCTCTGAATCTGGCGACTCGAAGAACCACGACCAGCCTGACCACTCCTGAAGAATCGGTGCCCCTGACTCCTTGCGCAGGGATCGCATGATCCGGTGAACTCGTCTCGCCCGAGCGGTCGAAATGCACTCCGCCAGATCACGCCAATAAGAAGACTTTCTCTGCTCGACCAGAATCGTAGAGTCCTTCGCAGGATTAAGCATCAAACTTACGCCTCGGGTGCCGTTCCAAAGCGGTACAAGCTTCGCGGCAAAGATGAATGCATTTCGATCCGAGTTGCCCGTCTCGACGATTTCGCCTCGTTCGTTGATCTTGCCGCTGAAATCCGAGTCGATTCCGCGAAGCTGCCACGCTTTGACCAACGTTGCCAAATTTCTGTACTTTTGCTCAAGATACTCAGCAAACTCGCGCTGAAACATGGGGTTTGTCGGCACAAATCCGTTGTCCCTCGCCGCCAAATATGGAGTGGAACCCAGCGGATTGATGATCCCTCGCAGCCCCGGTTGCGAACCCATGGCGCGAATTTGTCGCAACACGGTATCTCTGCGCTCATCGAGTCGCTCCCAAAGGTCTTCAACCTCCATCGTGTCACCCTGCGGATAAATGAGAGCCACCTGATCCGAATCCCTCGCCGCCTTCAAGTCGGCTCGTAAAACTCCATTGACCACCGGATAACTCCGTTGGCTGATGACCGAGGCGTCGCGGGTTAGGGCAACCACTACATAAGCTCGTGTTGCACCCGGAACCGCAACTGTGATTGACTGAGGACCGCGGATGCCGTTCACTCTGTAAGACTGCGGTTGCACGGTGAAGCCCGTTGCGCCCGGCATTGAAGTATTTGAGGTAATAAAAAATCGTCGCCCTGCCACTTCATCTGCGACTGCTTTCCATGATCCGGTGCCGGGAACTTCGATGTTGAAATCTTGGATGCCGGCGGCTTTGGCCGTCGCTATGAGCTCCGGATCGAACGAGCACTGAAGCCCAACCGGCAGGTAATCCGCACCATCCCACTGGTACTGCAGGTTCGGACCGACCGTCCACGCCGGGGCGGTTGCCATCTGGAAAGCCAAAGCCAGCGAGAACATGATTTGATTGTACAGCAGGGCTGGGTACCATCAACCCTGTGAAAGTTGCTGATCCTGCGCTCACCGAGAAGTGTATCAATACGATTCGGGGGCTCTCCATTGATGGCGTGCAAAAAGCCAATTCCGGTCACCCAGGTCTTCCGATGGGAGCCGCGCCGATGGCATTTACGCTGTGGGATCGGTATCTTAAGCATAGCCCGAAACATCCAAAGTGGTTCGACCGCGACCGATTCATTCTGTCCGCAGGCCACGGATCGATGCTGATCTACTCACTTTTACACCTGACAGGCTACGATTTGTCGATTGAGGATCTCAAGCAGTTTCGCCAACCTCATAGCCGAACCCCTGGGCACCCAGAGAACACCTTGACCCCTGGCGTCGAAATGGCAACTGGACCGCTTGGGCAAGGATTTGCGCACGGCATTGGAATGGCGATTGCGGAAGCTCACTTAGCTGCAAAATACAATCGCCCTGGTCATGAGATCATCAACCACTACACTTACGCAATCGTCTCCGACGGCGATCTCATGGAGGGAATCTCCAGTGAGGCCGGTTCAATGGCTGGACACCTTGGCCTTGGGAAGCTGATTTACCTCTATGACGACAACATGATCTCGATCGATGGGTCGACAAAGCTGGCGTTTACTGAAGATGTCGAACATCGTTTTCAGGCGTTTGGTTGGCACGTGGTCGAGGTGGATGGTCATGATGCCGATTCGGTAGCTGAAGGAATCGAAGAAGCCCGCCGAGTTGACGATCGACCATCACTAATCATGGTCAAGACGACCATCGGATTCGGCTCTCCCAACAAAGCGGGTACTGCAAAGGCCCACGGTTCACCTCTCGGGCCAGATGAAGTGAAGCTGACGAAGGAAGCGCTCGGCATACCTCTAGAGCCGGACTTCTTTGTCCCATCCGACGTCGCCCTTGCCATGGATGCTTCCGCCAGTGGGGAAGTAAGGGTCGCCGATTGGGATGCAAGGTTCCTTGCTTATGCGGCTGAATACCCCGCTGAGGCCGCTGAGCTCCAGCTCATCATTGATGGCAATCTTCCAGGGGGTTGGGAAGACGTTCTACCGTCGTTCTCCGATCCAATGGCAACCCGCAAAAATGGCGAAGCCGTACTTGCTGCATTAGGAAAAGTGGTCCCATCTCTCTTGGGCGGCTCGGCAGATCTTGCCGAGTCCACATTTACCCACATCCACGGTGAGACCACTTTCCAGAAGAACAACCGAACCGGTCGAAACTTCTGCTTTGGAGTGCGAGAGCACGCGATGGCTGCCGCCTGTAACGGCATGCAGCTTCACGGTCTCAAAGCAGTAGCCAGTTCGTTTGTGCAGTTCACTGATTACTGCCGCCCCTCAATTCGACTTGCAGCCCTGATGGAGTGTCCATCGCTGTTCGTCTTCACTCACGATTCAATCGGTCTCGGGGAAGATGGCCCGACTCACCAGCCTGTCGAGCATCTCGCTGCAATGCGCGCGATTCCTAACCTCAACACCTTCCGTCCGGCGGACGGAAATGAAACCTCAGCAGGCTACAAGGTCGCACTAGAAAGCCAGCAAACGCCGACCCTTCTTATCCTCTCTCGCCAGAACTTGCCGGTGGTCACACCGAGTGACGTCAAGAACCATCCAGCCGAAAAGGGGGCATACGTCTTGTCGGAAGCAAGTGAAGAAGCCAAACTGATCCTCATCGGCACCGGGAGCGAAGTGCAGCTTTGCCTCGGAGCGCAAAAGGAACTTGAAGCTCAAGGTGTACCGACCCGAGTGGTCAGCATGCCTAGCCACTTCCTGTTCGAGAAGCAGGATTCAAGTTACAAGCAACAAGTCCTTCCGAAAGGAGTCAAGACGGTGAGTGTCGAGGCCGGAACTTCCTTTGGCTGGGCAAAGTACTCACACGCGCAGGTTTCGATCGATACGTTTGGCGTGAGCGGCCCAGCCCCGGCGTTGTTTGAGGAGTTTGGATTCACAGTTCCGAACGTTGTCAAGGTCGCACAGGAGCTATTCAATGCGTAAGTCACTTTGGGTACTAGGATTGGCGTTTGGAGGGTTTGCGCTCGGCAAAGACCTGCCACAGACTGAGATTTCGCTTCAGCGACTTTACCAATATCCGTTGATCAACGGAAGATCGCCATCCGCGCCAGCGATGTCACCCGACGGCTCCAAGATCGTTTTCGGTTGGAACCAAACTGGTGTTCGGAAGCTCGATCTGTACGTCGTTGACTTTCCAAACGGGAAGCCCAAGATGATTGTGGAAGCCGCGAAGATCGTTGAGCTCCCGCGCCAGGATGATATCCGCACCGAGCAGGAGAAGACTGAGTCTGTCTTGTACGATGGTGGAATCAGTGGGGCCCAGTGGGCTCCGGATAGCGGGGAGCTGATGTTCTCTTACAAAGGCCGAACTTGGCTATGCGAGCCAGATGGGTCCAAGCTTAGACCCCTCGTTGACGGATCAAGCAGCATCGGTGGACCTCAGTACACAGAGGACGGCAAGTCCCTCGCCTACTCAAACGGAACCAACGTCTTTCGAATGGATCGAAAGACAGGATTCACCAAGCAGCTCACCTACCTTAGCAAGCCGCGCACCAGCATTGAGCAGTTCGAGTTCTCCCTGACCGGCAAACACCTCGGCGTAGTTTGGGGTGACAGCACCAAAATGGGAAGCCATCAAATGATGGACTTCTCGAAGGACCGCGCGACGGTGGTTCCGATCACCCGAATGTGGAACGGCGATACACCGGTTGATAACCAAATCGGAGTTGTTTCGGCGGATGGAGGGGTCATCAAATTCGTTAAGGACTTCCCGCGATACATGTGGCTGAAAGGCTTTACCTGGTCGCCCGATGGTACCAAACTCGCTGTTGCTTGGATCAGCGATGACTTCATGAAGTACACCATCTCGGTCATCGATCCAGAGACGGCAGAAAAGAAGGACATCTACAAAGAAGAAGCTCCTGCCAACACGATCAACGATTGGCGCGACATTGCTTGGACGAAGGACTCAAAGCAGATTCTCTTTGGAACCGACATTCGTGACGGAAAGCTCACCAACCGCGCGCTGTACAAGATGAATCCGGACGGAACCGACGTCAAACCGGTCTACTTCGAGCTTCACGATCTAGGTAACTGGATGCGCCCCAAGCACTCAGATCGCCTTATTCTGGTCACCGCCTCAAAGAGCCCGTTGACCACCGAGATCGTGATCCAGGAAGCAGACGGCAAGCGCAAGGAGCACATCGTGATTCCCAATGGACAGTCCACGCAAAAGGCATTCAATTGGGCAGAACTCCCCTTTGTGAGTGAGGACGGAAAGAAAATTGCCACGATGGCTTCGGCTCGCAACCTCAATAACGAACTGTATGCCGTCGAACCGGTCCAGAAAAGGATCACCGTTTCGCAACAGCCTGAGTTTAAAAAGATCCAGTGGGCTGACACCAAAGAAGTTACATTCCCGACAAGTGACGGTCGAACCATCCACGGCGTGATGTTCACCCGGCCTGGTCTCGATCTGACCAAGAAGCACCCAGCAGTTCTCAGCAACATCTACGCCGATAGCGCCAAGAGCGGTTGGGGCGGCTGGATGGAGAACTACATGGCAATGAACCTCGATTTCGTGGTTCTGTGCGTCGATTTCCGCTCCAGCTGGGGCTACGATGGCGACTTCAACGGCGGTTACTACAAGAAGATGGGAATCATCGACGTTGACGAAGCCGTTGACGCAAAGAAATTCCTCGTTTCAACCGGGTATGTCAAGCCAGACCGAGTCGGAATCTGGGGTTGGAGCTATGGTGGGTTTCTCACCTGCATGACTCTGCTCACCAAACCTGACGAGTTCCACGCCGGAGTTGCTGTTGCGTCCGTAACTGACTGGAAGAGCTACAACGAGTGGTATACACGCCGCCGACTTGGTCTCGTGAAGGATGACAAAGACAAGATCTTTGAGAAGACTTCACCGGTCTATAACGCACAAAACGGACTGAAGGACAACCTCCTTCTGGTGCACGGAATGCTGGACGACAACGTCCTCTACCAAGACACGGCTCGACTGCAACAGAAACTGATCGAAGCTGGTTCGCACTTCGATCTGATGACCTATCCTCGCGACGATCACTCGATCAGCAAAGACACTTCGCGGCCGCACGTGATGTCAACCGTAGTGAAGTATCTGTGGGAGAAGCTCAGCGACTAGCTGAGATCTCGGAGTTTGGGGTTCGAGTAACTCCAAACTCCATTCAACTACAGGGTCTCGGTCACCTTGTTCAAGTGCCGAGCCGCATCAGGATTGAGTCCACGGGACCTTGCAACATGAAGGGCAAGCCATTGCCCAAAGACGATGTCCCATATGGGAGCGACCGGTGCCGGCACATCCGGCGCATCGACTTCGATGATCTCACATCCCTGATCACGAAGTCCCGGCATCGACCCAAAGTAACTTAGGGCGACCGAGCCGTGTCCGGCAAGCGCCTTCGGGCCGTGTTCAAAGTCTGCCGCCGAGTACGCCTTACATGGCACCAATGCACATTCCATTAGCTTCAAAGCCGTTTCTAGGGCAGTGCAGAACCCATAGC
>JARXAE010000011.1 GCA_029866005.1 Fimbriimonas sp.
AGGTAATCATCTCCTTCAGACCGCGCGCAACTAACGCACCTTTCGTATTGTCCCCAAATCCAAGACCATCCGACAGCCCGCCGCCAATTGCCAAAACGTTCTTTAATGCTCCTGCAAGCTCGACACCCTTAACATCGGAAGATGCATAAACTCGGAAACTAGGGCACATGAACGCTGACCGGACTCGGTCAGCTCCCCTCGGATCGGTGCAAGCAGCGACCGCCGCAGTCGGAATCCCCTGAACGATTTCAACAGCCAAGTTGGGTCCGCTGAGAACGGCAACCATCGAATCCGGCTTCATCTCGGCCGCAACGTCGGTGACGATCATTCCAGTGGTTAGCTCAAGCCCTTTCGATGCCATCACCAAGAGCGGATGCTCGCCTTTCAAATCAGCCAGCAAAGGCCGCACTGCTGAAGCGGGAACCGCGACCACCGTCATCGGAGCATCGCCGACATTGGCGATGTCATCCACCGTCACGTTCTTCGGCATCGTGAACCCTGGTAAGTACTTCAGATTTTCACGCGTATGACGCATGATCATCAGTTCTTCATGGTCTCGACCAAAGATCGTCACATCCAGCCCGTTTCGAGCTAGAAGGATCGCCAGCGCGGTGCCCCAACTTCCACTACCGAGGACAGCAACGTCCATATCTAACGATTATAGTCGGCTGGTAAACAGACTTGCTCCAGAGATTTCTCAAGCTGGTACAGGACTGCCTCTCTGGTATCCTGTCATTGTCCTGAAACTCCTCTTGCCCATCATCGTGTCTGCCTGCGCCGCTTTCTCGCTGGGTGGACCCCAAGTTCCGCAGATCGCCGCCAAGAAAATGACGGCAACTCCTGTCGTAGATGGATCTATTAATCCTGCAGAATGGTCATCCGCAACCTTGATTGAGGACTTCAAGGATAGGGTCACCTCGCAAGCACCAACCGCAGACCCGACTCGTGCGTACCTTGGATACACGGAAAAAGGGATCTACTGTGCCTTCCTCTGCGAAGACTCCGACCCCAGCAAGATCATCGGCCGAGAGATTCTTCCCAATGCCGAGTTCCGAGGCGAGGACACGGTCACGCTCGACATCAACACCTTCGGAACTCGGGCCTACGACCAGCTCAATGAGTTCATCGTCAACGCGATTGGCACCCAAACGGAGAGAATCGCAGGTGGACGGGCAGCCAAGAGAGAGTGGCGGGGGGAGTGGCAGGCTAAGACCAGGATGACCGAAAAGGGCTGGGAATGCGAGATGTTCGTTCCCTGGAAGATCCTGAACTACCCCGACAAGAAGTCCATCAACATGGACCTCAACCTGATTCGGCGTCAGGGCAGAACCCAGTACGAGCAAAGCTGGGCGAACTACCGTACAAACCCGCTACCCGAGCTTCAAGGTCAATGGCTAGACGTTCAGCCGCCTGCGCCACCAAAACCGAAGGCCCAGTTTCTTGTCTTTGACGCCCTAGACCTAGAGCCTGAATCGATCCACAATCGAATCGGTCTTGATGCGCGAATCCCGCTCACGCAGACATACAATGCCCTTATTACGGTTGCACCCGACTTCCAAAACATCGAGGATGTTATCGCCGGGAACGACTTCGTTCGCACCGAGCGATTTCTGAGCGATCCGCGTCCGTTCTTCGTTGAAGGCAACCAGTTCTTTGAACTGAATGACCGGTTTACATTTGGAAGGCTATTCTATTCGCGACGGATCAGCCAGCTCGATGTTGGCGCTAAAACCTATGGACAACTCAACCCGAAACTTGCGTTGGGAGCACTGCTGACCAAGAGTTCCGGAGGGGGTTCTTCGGCAGTCGTCAAAGTCAACAACACCATTTCGGGCACTCAAAACCAGCGCATCTCGATGATGATGGACAATCGAAACGGCATTACCAACACGGCGATTGGGGCAGGATTTTTCAAGCGTTGGGACACCGTCGGATTCAGCGGCGAAATGACGTCGGAGCAGAATGCTGGGGAAGATGCGGATACCGCCGGGAGTTTTCAGCTGTCCTATCTTCGTCCAAACACCCGAATCAGTGCACGATACACGTGGGTTGAGGATGACTTCAATCCAAGCCTCGGCTTCATTCCCTGGCAAAACAGGCGAGGGGGAAATGTGTTCATCGATCTCTTTCGCAATTACCGGTCAGGAGCCATAAGAGACTCTCGCTTGGACATATTCTATGAGCAGTACCGGACATACGATACCGATGTGCTTCAACAAGGCGGGCTCTCGATTTTCGGTGAACTGTCAACATTCTCCGACTTAGGACTTGGGCTGAACTATTCACGGGCGACTTTCAGTGGTTCTCGAGACGAAACCGTCGGGTACAGCCTGACCTTTGGGAAAACGAACCGTTTCCGACAGTTCAGCCTCAACTACGATAGCGGAATCCGCTCGGATCAGCCATCCAGCTACTACAGCCTTGGGTCCAGTTGGCGGATTGCGGATAACCTCGACATTGGCTTTCGCCAAAGCGTTCTTGAACTGGGGGGTTCAGACCGCCAGAGCATCTTCACTGCTCAATATCAGCTTGCCGCCGATCAGCTCATTTCAACCAGAACAGTCGTCATCGACGGGGTTAGCAACACATATTTCAGCTATCGCAAAGCAGGTCTCGCAGGAGCTGAATACTATCTGATCTACGGCGACCCCAACTCCCTATCATCTCAGAATCGTTTGAGTATCAAAGCCGTCTGGGCGTTCTGACCAGGCTGCGACTCCGAGTAATTTGCCTCTGTTTCGAGCGACATCACTGTCTCGAGTTTAGTGCTGAGTAGATCCCGGGAATTTCAGCCTGATCACACCTTTTGCCATGGAGACTCCAAAGTAGGCGCCACCACTCACTTAGCAAGCGAACCCAAACTCGTGAACAAGCGTGAACCGATTGGCGGCAAAGATTGTTTGCTCTTTCTGATCGCAACATTTTTCGGCACTAAGTTTGATACGCTTGCAGGTGGCGTGCTCGCAACATTCTTGCAACTCATTCGAATCCGGCAGTGGACAAAGAACATCTTTGTCCTCGCCGCATTCGTTTTTACGCGTGGGTGGGAGGAAGCCGCCGATATCCGTGCGATCACGTTAGCGCTCATCGCAATGTGTCTCATTTCGTCTGCGACTTATGTGGTCAACGATATCGTTGACCATCAGAAAGATCAACAACACCCGAAGAAGAAGCACCGCCCGATTGCCTCCGGAAAGATCAAAATCAACCAAGCCGTCGGTATCGCCCTGATTCTCTTTGTTCTAGGTCTGGCCTCAGCAGTTATCTCCAGACCGGAAACGTTACTTGTACTCGCCGCTTACTTGGCAATTCAAGTCGCTTACAACTTTGGCCTCCGGAATCAAGCTGTGATTGACGTCGGCTGTATTGCAGCGGGGTTTGTAATCCGCGTGATTTTGGGAGCCGTTGCGATCAACGCTCAAGTCTCCGGATGGATTCTCCTTTGCACCGCCACCGTCGCCCTCATGATCGGTTTCGGAAAGCGCCGTCACGAGTTCATGCTCAAGAGTCAGCTGGGTGGCGAAACCCGGCGCAGCCTCTCGGATTACACCCAGCAGTCGCTCGACGTTCTTGTTGCAATGTCAGCCACCTGCGCGGCGATGAGTTACAGCGTTTACAGTATTGAGAGTCCAACCGCGCAAATATATCCAGCTCTGATCCTGACAACACCATGGGTGTTGTTTGGTATTTGCCGCTATGTCATCTTGGTCTTTGGTGTTGGCGAAACCGGCGAGCCAGAGTCCCTTGTGCTCGGAGATAAGCAACTTTTGATTGTGTTCGCAGGCTACACATTAAGTGCCATCCTCGCCCTGAAGAGGCTGCCTCTTCCGTTTCTCATCCAATGAAATACCAAACTGCAATCGTCGTCGGAGCTTCATCCGGAATGGGGCGCGAGCTCGTCCGCCAACTTGCTGCCTCGGGCACCAAAGTCGCCGCCATCGCTCGCCGAGAAGAACGCCTGCAAGAGCTTGTCAACGAATTTCCAGGATTGGTGACGCCAATCGTCCACGACGTCACGGACCATGACGCAATCCCTGAACTGTTCCAAACCATCACTCGCGATCTAAGGGGTCTTGACCTCTTTATTTACAACAGCGGAGCGATGCCCATCGTCGAAGTGAAAGAGTTCACCTGGGAGAAAGATAAGCAGATGCTGGACGTCAACATTTCTGGAGCCGTCGCTTGGTGCAACCAGGCCGCCGACCGATTCCTCCATACCAACCACGGCTATCTCGTTGGTATCGGGTCGGTTGCCGGAGATCGGGGGCGACACAAGCAACCCGTCTACAACGCATCCAAAGCCTTCTTTCACACCTATCTCGAAGCCCTCCGAAACCGGGGAGTCTGTGTCAGCACCATCAAGCCCGGCCCCGTCGATACCGAGATGACCGCTCCTCTCAACATGAAAGGGATGATGTCTGCCGAGCAAGCTGCGACGATCATTCTGAGCAAAGCCGATAAGAACGGCGAGCACTATTTGAAGCTTGCCCACCGAATCGCTTTCTACATCATCAAGCGAGTCCCCAGCCCCATCTTCCGAAAGCTCAAGATATGATTTCAACCCAGCGCATCGCCCGCGTTGCGGGATACGGAATGACCCAGGCGGCAGACGCCTATGTTTATCGCCCAACCTGTGTCGAAGAGATCAATAAGATCTTCGACGAGGCGAGAACAGCGGGTCGAAAAGTCACCCTGCGCGGAGCCGGCCGAAGCTATGGTGATGGCAACATTGGCTCGGAAACCTTGCTGATTGACATCACCCGGATGAACCGAATTCTCTCCTGGGATGCAAGCACCGGCATCATCGACTGCCAAAGTGGAGTCACCATTGAGAACCTCTGGCGATTCTGCTTGGAAGACGGATATTGGCCGCCAGTCGTCACCGGAACCATGTACCCAACCCTCGGCGGCGCTCTTGGTATGAACGTTCATGGCAAGAACAACTACTGTCAAGGCACGATGGGCGAGCACGTCATTGACATGGACGTGCTGTTTCCCAACGGTGAACTCAAAACTCTGACCAAAGACGATGATCTGTTTTACGCAGTGATCTCCTCCGCCGGACTCCTCGGCGTCATCACCCGCGTGAAGCTCCAAATGCACCACGTCGCGAGCGGAAATGTAGACGTCTGGGCAGAAGCGGCCCAGAACTGGGATGAGCAGTTCGCCCTCTTCGAGAAGTACGAGCACAACTCCGACTACATGGTCTCTTGGGTCGATTGCTTCGCAAAGGGCGCAAAAGCTGGTCGGGGGCAGTTCCACGGCGCTTGGTACAAAGATCGCGAAGATCTCGCCAGCCGCGTCGCCGAGAAGCAAGACCTTCCAGCGTTGATCCTTGGCTTTTTCCCTAAATCACTTGTCTGGAAGGTACTCAAGCTCGTCTGCAACCGCCCAGGAATGCGATTCCTGAACGCCGCCAAACAGTTCGCAAGCAGCACCATCGGCAATAACAAAATGCACGACCAAAGCCTAGTCGCATTCTCCTTCCTCCTCGACTATGTCCCAGATTGGCGCAAAGCCTACGAGCCCGGCGGGTTCATTCAGTACCAAACGTTCATTCCCAAGGAGCACGCCAAAGCCGTCTTCGCTGAGCAGGTCCGCCTCCAGCAAGAGTACAAACTCGAGTCCTTCCTCGGAGTCCTGAAGCGGCACCGGCCCGACAAATTCTTATTCTCCCATGCCGTCGACGGCTACTCGATGGCCCTCGACTTCAAAGTCACTGCGAAGAATAGAGTGAGGCTGTGGGAACTAGCCCATAAGATGAACGATCTCACCCTCAAGCACAGCGGTCGCTTCTACTTTGCCAAGGATTCCACCCTCAGGCCAGAGGACGCTGCGGAGTATTTGGGTGAAGGGCTCCCCAAGTTCCGTAAGCTGAAAAGCAAGCTCGACCCTGAGGGCTTACTTGTGAGTGATCTGGGACGACGACTAAAACTTTCCTGAACAGTACCAACTTCGCCCAATGTTATGAGAAACTAGGGCGCATGGGTCGTTCTGCATCATCCATCCTCCTTCTCGCCGCCATGGCGGTTGCCTTCGGTCAAGCCCCAATCAAAGATTGGGATAAGAAAGCCGAGCGAGAGAAGTTCCATCCGACCATAGTACGAGGAACCCCGGCAGCCGAGAGGGAAGCCTCTTACCAAAAGCGTCTGCAGCTCGAAAAGGAATCCTTCCTCATGGGTTACCTCTGGAAGAACGTCGGCCCAGAACCACAGAGCGGGCGAGTCATGATGATCACCGCTCCAGAGAACAATCCGAACCAAGTCTATGCCGCCTTCGCCACCGGTGGTCTCTTCCGCACCGAGGACGACGGGCAAACCTGGCAAAGCCTTTGGGATAACCAACCGAGCTTTGGCATCGGAGACTTTGCCATCAGCAAGGACGGCAAAACCATTTATCTGGGAACCGGCGAAGCCAATAACCAGCGCACCAGTTACTCCGGAACCGGAATGTACAAATCGACAGACTCCGGCAAAACCTGGACCTTCGTCGGTCTGCCCGAGAGTCATCACATCGGCCGAATCGTGATGGATCCCAAAGACGAAAACACCGTCTGGGTCGCAGTGACGGGACACCTCTACTCTCAAAATCCTGAGCGGGGAATCTACAAAACCAGCGATGGTGGAAAGACCTGGAAGCAGGTGCTGAAAAAAGACGAGTTCACCGGCGCGATCGACATCCAACTCGATCCTAAGAACCCCAAAGTCGCCATCGCCGCCATGTATCAGCGCGACCGCCGAGCATGGAACTTTCTCGAAGCCGGTCCTGGCAGCGGTGTCTTCCGAACCGAGGATGGTGGCAACACCTGGACGCCAGTGAACACCCTCCCCAGCGGCGATTCCTGCGGACGAGTTGGTCTCGCCTGGGCGAAGAGCGACAATAAAGTCGTTTACGCCTTCGTAGAGAACCCTGGCAAAAACCAAACGTGGGAAGAAGAAGATGAGCGGGTTCGCAGCGGAGTCCTCACCCCCCGTCGGTTCCTGAAGCTCGACGCTAAGATGTTCCAGGAGATCGACAAGGCGGTTCTCGAACCGTTCTGGAAGCAATATGCTCCCGCCGACAGCAAACTAGACGACATTCTGGCCGGCCTGAAAGACGGCAAGATGACGATGGCCGATGTCAAAGCCAAGATCGAAGTCAAGAGCCCGAACGCGTTTGATCCCGGCCAATACGACGACGAACTCTATAAGTCCACCGACGGCGGAAAGACTTTTGCCAAGATCACGAAGTTTGGCGTGGTTGGTGGTTACTATTACGAGCGGGTCTTCGTCAACCCGAAGAACGCCGATGATGTCTGGCTATGTGGCGTACCAATGCTTCGCTCCCTCGATGGCGGCAAGAACTTCAAAGATGCAGTCACGAGAGATGTCCACGTTGACCATCACGCTGTCTACTTCGACCCCCGCAACCCCAATCATGTTTGGGTCGGTAACGATGGCGGAATCTACCTGAGCCGCAACGACGGAAAGAACTGGTTCCACTTCGAGAATCTCAGCGTTGGTCAAACCACAACTGTAGCAGTCGACAACAAGACTCCCTATAACATCTACACTGGTCTCCAAGATAACGGCACGATGAAGGGTCCAAGTGATTTCATTCTGGGAGTCACTAGCCCGACCAAGTGGGAAGACATCGGAGGCGGCGACGGCTCAGCCATCGCCATCGACCCTCGTCCTGAGTTCGATCTCGTCTATGGTGCGAGCCAGTTTGGCTCCCACTACGCCATCGACTTCAAAACAAATCAGCGCTACTCTGCACGTCCCCGAGGCGCCACTGGCGAAGCCCAGCGGGCGAACTGGATATCTCCAATCCAGCTTTCCACTTTCAACGCTGATATCGTCTACATCGGCTTCAATAAGCTTTACCGCTCGTTTGACCGGGGCCGAACCTTTAAGCCCATCTCGCCAGATCTGACTCGGAACCGACCCAATGGAGACGTCCCGCACTCAACGATAAAGGAGCTCAGCGAAAGCCCTCTCAAGTTCGGCCTCATCTATTGCGGAGCGGACGACGGACGGGTCACGATGACCCCAGACGGAGGCAATACCTGGACCGAAATCCCCACCCCCCAACCCGAGAAGTGGGTCTCCCGAATCGTTGCCAGCCGGCACGAGGAAAACGTCGTCTACTGCAGCCAAAGCGGCTACCGAGAAGATGACTGGTCGGCTTACCTTTGGAAGTCCACCGACCAAGGCAAAACCTGGAAGTCCATCGTTGGCAATCTTCCCCACGAAACGATCAACGTCGTTCGCGAAGACCCCAAGAACAAAGATATCCTGTACGTCGGAACTGACCTTGGCGTCTACGTCACCTTCGACGGTGGCACAACATGGGAAGTCCTCGGCGGGGCTCTCGGACACCTCCCGGTTCACGACATGGTGATCCAAGAGCGGGAGTATGACCTCGTCGTCGCAACTCACGCCCGAGGTTGCTTTGTCCTTCCTCTAAAGCCCGTGCTCGCCGTCACTAAGGAGCAACGTGCCGCCGACCTCATAATTAGCTCCCTCAGCGACATGTCCCGAAGCGTCCTCTGGGGCTACGAGCGCCGCGCACCCTACACCACCGAGGCACCATCGATCCCTACCCTCAAGTGCTCGTTCTTCTCGAAAGCCAGCGGAGCGGGAACAGTTGAGCTGGTAGACAAGGATGGCAAGGTTGTCCTGAAACGAGACCAGACCATCATGCGCGGACTCAATAACACAGCACTCGAGCTGAGACTCACAAAGGAAGGAATCATCGTCGGACCTCCTCCGGCTCCAAAGGACGCCAAAGAAGCCGTAAAAGACCCGTTCGAGTCCAAGCGAGCCACCTTCGTCCCGGTTGGTACCTACAAGCTGAGAATCACGGTAGGCGGCAAGTCAGTCGAGAAAGACTGGAAACTGGACTGATAGCAGAAAGAAAAAGGCGGGAAGTCACTCAAGACTTCCCGCTTCCAGCTTGCGCTTAATGCGTTACTTAACCGGCCACTTAGCGATCTTGACTTTCATCTCGATACGCTCATCCGGAAGGTCACTGCTGTTGCGAGGGGAGTTTACGATCTTGTCGGCAACATCCATTCCTTCAACCGCCTCGCCGAAAGCTGTGTACTCCCGGTTAAGGAACGCCGAGTCTCCGACGCAGACATAGAACTGCGAACCTGCCGAGTTCGGATCCTGTGATCGCGCCATCGAAAGCACGCCGCGCTTGTGGTCCAAGTTGTTGAATTCAGCATCAACGTTGTAGCCCGGGCCACCCTGTCCGTACATCTCAGGCTTCGACTTATCTTTCGTGTTCGGGTCGCCGCCCTGAATCATGAAACCAGGAATAACCCGGTGGAAGATCGTCCCGTTGTAGAAACCGTTTCGAGCCAGCTTCTTGAAGTTCTCAACGTGCTTCGGTGCCTTATCAGGGCGGAACTTGAGAACGATCTTGCCGAACTTGGTTTCGATCACCGCAACTTCTTCGCCATCTTTTGGCTTAGCAAAAGTCGGCTCTTCAATCGCATTGCTAGACGTCTCAGGAGCGGTTGCCGGGGATGATGGAGCTTGCGAATTTGTTTCGTAAGTCTCCTTGATCTGTGCACCGGCGTTCGTATCACCCTGATAGGTATCCGAGCCACAACCGACCGCGATAAGGGCGAGGGGCAATAGGGAAGTGTATTTCAGCATCTTAGGACTCCAAAGGCCAAGCAACAACCGAAACCGACTCCATCACGCAAGGCGTCGTCGGTCGGTCGCCAGGACCACTAAAGGAAACGATTTTATCGGCCACTTCCATTCCCTCAATCACATATCCAAACGCAGAATATTGACCATCGAGGTGAGGAGACTTAGCGACCATGATGAAGAACTGCGAACCGGCCGAGTTTGGATCGGACGATCGAGCCATCGAAAGGATTCCCTTCTCATGTGGTGTATCGTTGAACTCAGCCCGGACATTGTGCCCCGGTCCGCCGGTTCCCGGCATTCCAGAAGCGCCGTCACGAGTGTTCGGACATCCGCCCTGAATCATAAACCCAGGAATAACCCGGTGAAACTTGAGGCCATTGTAGAACCCATCGGTTGCGAGCTTTTTGAAGTTTGCAACGTGGAGAGGGGCTTTGTCTTCGAGGAATCCGATCACGATCTTGCCGTGGTTCGTCTGCATGACCACGACTTCTTCGCCTGCTTGAGGGGTTGGCATAGACGCCTAGTTTACTTGAGGCTCACAATCGGGGGCTGGAGTCTAGCGGCTGTGGGAGACCATAAGCAGTAATAGAATGTAACCGACCAGCGCCAAAGCCGTGAGGATCAAGAGTGCTTTGTGGGTCCAGGCGTCCATGGAAGAAAGACGAAACCCCGCTCCTACCGTATAGCGGGAGCGGGGTTCTCGTGATGACCTTAGGTTTACTGTCCGCGTTTAAGCTCGGCTTCAAGCTCCTTCTTCAGCTCGACCAACTCAGATGGAGCCATGCGGGTCCAGCAGTCTCGGCCGTGCTTGTGTCCGGATTCGAACTTGAAGGGCATTCCCATCAGCAGGTCCATCAGCGATGGAGCTGGAGCTGAGCCTGCTCCCTTCGAGTACGTGTCGGCGAGGATCTTCTTCACATCGCTGAGACTCTCGTTTAGGTGAGCCTTCGTCACCTTGTCCGAAGTCCGGCTCTGCGCCGAAACCATGTCGTTAGCGACTCCGCGCAGGGCTTCCTTCAACAACGGTCGAAGGTCAGTCTGGCTCGCGCCAGCTCCATTGATTCGCCCGTCAACCATCTTCAGGAAGTTGCGCTGAAGGTTTCGATCAAACGCGGTGGTCGAGACCTTTGCATTCTTGAGACCATCAAAGATTCCGCTGACCACATCATCAACCAAGTTGGAAGGCGTGTAAGCCTGCCCTGGCTTGGTCGCCTCAAAGTCAGCGAGCGAAGAAACCTTCGCATCTGAAAGCAGGCTTCGCAGAACTGCAGAACTCATGGAGTTCAGGCCATTCACAAAACCGGTCATTCGAGTCTTCGCAAAGATCTTTGGATCAAAGATCGCCGACGAAGGTCGCACTGCTCGGCTCATCAGAAGCTGAACAGCCTTGCGCTGCTGAGCCGCCGGAACCGGATTGAAGACATCGCCTCCCCGCCCCACGTGGTTGTCCAATTCAACAACTCCACCAACGACACGCACAACGTGCATCACTTCGGTCATCCACTGACCGATCAGTTCGCCGTGCATCTCGGCAAGATTGTCATATGACTCGCCGAATTTTGATGTCGCGGGGACAAGTACGTTCTTGGCGATGTACTCCAGGTTGTTCATACCGAGCCGAGTTGCCTCGACCGGGTCGTTCGAAATGATTTCGGACTGCTTTCGTGGGTCGAGCGAAGCGTTCTTGTAGTTGCCAAATCGCAACCAAGAGTTCGCCACTTGCTGACCAAGGTGCGAATCCAAAGCCGACTTCTCCTGCTCCGGCGTCACCGCGTTGAGCGTTTTGTAGCCGTACTGGATCGCAAAGGTGTCATAGTCGCCAATCACACCAATCGTTGAAGTGACTCCATCACCCGGCTGGGCAACGTAGTTGTATCGCGAGTAGCTCATGATCGAAGAAGCAACTCCGTGCTTGTCGGTGAAGTTCTTATCTCGAAGCTGCGCAATCGTGTAGGCCGCCGACCCGTTAAAGTTGTGCTCCAAGCCCAACGTATGCCCCACTTCGTGGCAGACAACGTACTGGATCAATCGCCCAATCAGCTCTTCGCTCATTGGCAACTTCTGAGCCTTCGGGTCAGTTGCACCAACTTGCGCGAAGTACCAGTTCTGGACGAGTTTGACGATGTCGTTCCAGACGATGATGTGCGCGGAAATCGACTCTCCGCTGCGAGGGTCCTGAATGGAAGGTCCCATCGCATTCGCAGTGTCGCTTGGAGCCCATCGAATAACGCTGTACCGCGCATCCTCTGGATCGAAATCTGGATCTTCTTCTTTGGTCGGAGCCATCTTGCCGATGACCGCATTCTTGAAACCAGCGGTCTCGAATGCTGGCTGCCAGTCATTGATTCCCTGAATCACATACTTGCGCCACTTTTCAGGAACTTCCTGGGTTACGTAGTAGGTGATTGGCTTCTTCGGCTCGCTGACATCCGCCTTCGGATCCTGCTTTTCAAGTCGGAATCGGTTGATGTACTGAACCTCTTTCGCCGCGTTGCCTTCCGCACCAAATAGCGTGAAATCAGTGGTGAAGTATCCAATTCGCGAATCCTTCAGTCGGCCCATCATGGGAACTTCGGGCAGCTCGGTCAAGCTGTAATGTACGACCGTAGCCGCCTTGCTCGCGTCATAGTTTCCGCCGCCGCCGCCAAGCAGAGCCTGAATTCCTCCGCCCTGAGCGCGCCCCATCAAGAACGTCATGTAAGTCCGCGTTTCAATATTTGTTGGGAATGCCTTGACCTTCTCGATCCAGGTCTTGCTGGAATCAACTCCCATTGCACCAGGGATCGCAGCGCGAACGCTGAAGTCCTGAGGATCACTGATGAATAGCTGGGTCACGTCGATCAGCGGATTCTTCTCTGGAGATTCGCCAACGATGTCGAAGGTGAACAAAATCGGCTCGATCGAGTTCTGCTTCACTCCCAAATCGACGCCCTTGTCTCCACCTGCCGATCGGGTGCTGACATCGACATTCTTGAGCTGAATCTTCTTGTCTCGTCGAGCAAACTTGACCGTTCTTGGGCGCTGCATTGGTGCAGTTCCCGGATAGGTCAAAGCGCGAGGTGCTTCAGAAACTTCTGCGTTGATGAGGAACAGTCGTCCAAGCTTTGATTCGGGAATTTCCCAGTAGACCTTATCCTCAACTTTGTGAACCTTGAAGACGCCGTCCTGCGACTTGGCGGTTTTCATCAGTTCGTCGTATTTCTTTTGCTCAGCGGTTCGCTTATCTTCCGCTTTGGGAGGCTCGGGCTTCTTCTCGTCTTGCGTTGCAGGCGGAGTGGTAGCCGGGGGAGGAGTTTGGGCGAGGGTGGTTCCCGCGACCATGGTTAGCCCGAGGGCGATGAGGAATGCGCGCTTCATCATAATGACAATTGAACATTAACGCATTACAAAGTGTAAATGGTTGCATCGAAGGAAAATTCTCTCAAATCTCGTATTGAAAAGGACTTCATAATAGTGAAGTTCAAATGGCAAAGACGATACGCATCGGGTTTCTTGGGTTCGGTACCGTCGGTACGGGGGCGTTCCGAATGCTCGAAGATAATCGTGATGCGATTATCAAGAAGATAGGATTGCCTTTTGAGGTCGCCAAAATTGGAATCCGAAATGCCTCGAAAGAGCGGGGAGTCGATCCCACCCTCTTCACCACCGATCTTGAGTCGATCGTCACAGACCCATCAATTGATGTCGTCATCGAAGTCATCGGCGGAGTCGATCCGGCAGCAATGCTGGTAGAGAAGGCGCTGCAAAACGGCAAGCATGTCGTCACCGCCAACAAAGAACTGATCGCAAAGTACGGTTCCCGCCTCGTTCACCTCGCCAAGTCAAAAGGTCTTGACCTCCACTACGAAGCCGCAGTCGGAGGTGGAATTCCGTTGATCCAACCTCTCAAGCACCAGCTTGCGGGCAATGATCTCGTCCGCATGATGGGCATTCTCAACGGAACCACAAACTACATCCTCACCATGATGGAGCAAGAGGAGGCGGACTACGGCGACGCGCTCCGTGAGGCTCAAGAGAAGGGCTACGCCGAAGCCGACCCGACCAACGATGTCGAAGGAATCGACACCGGCTACAAGATCGCAATCTTGGCCAGTATCGCGGGTGGCAAGCAAGTCGCGGTTGACGAAATCTATAAGGAAGGGATCTCAAAAGTTTCGGCAACCGATATCGCCTACGCTGCATCCTGGGGCTACCGAATCAAGCTTCTTGGAATCGCCGAGATGGTCGGTGAAGCAGTTCGGGTTCGAGTCCACCCAACGATGATCCCCCTCACCCACCCTCTCGCCTCCGTCAATGGGGTCTACAATGCCCTCTGGATTCATGGCGACTTCGTGGGAGACGTAATGTTCTCCGGTCGCGGCGCCGGCTCTGATCCGACTGGTTCGGCCGTCATCGGTGACTTCCTTGACGTCGGACGAAACATCTTCGCTGGCGGAGCAGGGAGTGCCATCCCCTACGACGACGGTATGAAAACCGCCTCGATGGACGACCTCGAAACCACTTACTACCTTCGCATACAGGTCGAGGACAAACCTCGTACCCTCGGCGAGATCTCAATGGTCTTCGGTCGCCACGAAATCAGTATCGCCGAAATGCAGATGCGAACTCTCCCGTCCGAAAAAGGCGAGATTGTCTTCCTAACCCACAAGGCGAAGGAATCCGCATTCCAGGCGACGCTTAGCGAAGTTCAATGGCTTCCGTGTGTAAGCAAAATCGCCACTGCCATCCGGGTCGAAACCGCATGAGAATCCTGATCACCAACGACGACGGTATCCACGGTCACGGCCTCAAAGTTCTTGCTGAGGCAGCGAGGCAGATTGGAGAAGTCAAGATCGTTGCCCCCGACCGCGAGCGATCCGCCTGCGGACACGCGATGACGCTCCGGGATCCACTCCGTGTTAATCCGGTCGAATACGGCGGACTCGAAGCATATACCGTCAACGGCGTCCCCGTCGATTGTGTCAATGTAGGCCTTACTGTCGCCTGGCCCGATGGCTGCGATCTCGTCCTCAGCGGTGTCAACCACGGTCCGAATCTTGGCTTCGACATCACCTACTCCGGCACCGTTGCTGGAGCGATGGAAGGCGCCATCAACGGCATTCGTTCAATCTCCTTCTCCCTCGCAACCTTCGTTCTCGAAGCCCCGCCCCACTGGGAAACCGCCACCCATTGGCTCAACGAGAACCTCCTCAAACTCACTCAGTTACCCGACGAGGATCTGAGTTTTCTCAACGTCAACTTCCCATCCATCGCTTACGAGGAGCTACGGGGAACCAAGTTCGCCGAGATGGGTCAGCGAGTCTACAAAGACCGAGTCGAGCGCCGCGACGACCCCTGGGGTCGCCCCTACTACTGGCAAGGCGGAGCCGTGGTGATGAAAGCCAACCAACCCGGAACCGACGTGATGGCGGTCAGCGAAGGCTTCGTGTCCGTAACGCCGCTAAGCCTGAACTGGACGAATCACAATCTGGCCAAAGCCCAGGCTAGTCGCGTCGAGTGGCCGAGCTCCCTATAGTCCCAGTCGTAGTTCTTCTTCTGCCGCCCTGATGGTTCTAATCTCCATCAGGGCGTCGTCTATGAGTGCCCCAGGCATCTGCTCAACTTCGCCCGCCAATCCCGATGGCGCAGAGTTGGTCAGCTGCTCGATCTCCGACTTCAATGTCTGCAACTTCTGTGCAACCCGAAACGCCCCGTCAAACCCGAGTTCAGTAAACGGCGTCGCCCGGTTGGCTTTTCCGGAGAACGTCTCAACTGCCTCATCAATGTAGCTCCAAACTGGACGCGCCTCAACCTGCATCGGCAAGCTATTCCGAAACTGTAAAACGGCATCAATTGTCGACTGATCCGCAGCCACTAATGCCTGGCGTTTCAGCTCCATCAAGGTCGACGACAAATGGCTCTGCTGCCAAAAAGGCATATTCAAAATATCATGAATCTGCCCGCGTAGTCGCGCAATTTCGTCGAGCAAAGTCAAAGTCGATTCACTCAGATCACGATGCAACCGATTCAACTGTAGCATCCGTCGCATGACCGCCAACAACTGATACGCCTCCACCTTTGACTCAAACTCCGGTGTCCGCAGCGCAGCCCGGCGCTTCAAGTTGATGATTCCACAGGTCACCAAAGCCATCAGAAGAAGTGGACCAAGAACGATTACCGCGATCAGCGGCTGGAACAGGAGGATGATTCCAAAGATTCCCAAAGCTGCAAATATTCCTGTTCCCGTCGTCAGGGTCTCTTGACCACGAAACTCGCGAAACAAATCGATCCGTTCTGTCTCATGCAAGTAAGAGACAAAGTAGGGGTATCGGTCCGCGCGATTTCCAAATAGCATTTGGGTTACTGTACGACGTAGAAGCGAAAGAGGTTTACTCAGGTAGCAAAAAATGTTTACGGGGATTGTTCAAGCCGTTGGGAAAGTTGAGTCGTGGGATGGTCAATGTCTTGTTGTCGATCCTGGCTCGCTTGAACTGAACGACCTAGCTATGGGTGAGTCAATCGCGGTCAACGGCTGCTGCCTCACCGTCGTCCCCGGGCAGGAGCCTGGACTTTCCTTCGATCTCTCGCCTGAGACCGTGCAAAAGACAACGTTTTCTTCCCTCAGACCCGGTCAAGAACTGAACCTCGAGCGGGCGATGCGACCTACCGACCGGTTTGGCGGTCACATCGTCCAAGGACACGTGGATGGAATCGGACAGTTCCTCGGGAAGCGAACCGAAGGCAATGCAGTCGTGTATCAGTTTTCAGTTGATATTGGGACATACCTGATCGACAAAGGCTCGGTAACTGTGAACGGGATATCGCTCACGGTGGTGTCCCCACATGAAGGCAAATTTGAAGTCTGGATCATTCCTCATACTTTAGAGAACACGAATTTGCGGTCTTTAGCACAAGATCAAGAAGTGAACATAGAATATGATGTTATCGCGAAATACGTAGAAAAACTACGATTGCCTTACCGGACAGTATAAAGATGTGCAATCGATTGACCATAATTGGGACAGGGCGTTGTTAATGGTGTACCACGGATGGAACTCGCTGAACTGAACCCGACTGAGCAAAAGTTGCTCGTTGAACTCTATTGCTACGAGATGGATTCTGGGGGCCAACCAATCTCCGCCGAGGAGCTCCAGCAGCGTCTGAACGCCTCGGAAGCAGACATTAGATTCGCTTTCCGAAAGCTCGCCCTCAAAGGACATCTGCTCGATCGAAGCCTGACCGTCCGTGGAAAACTGTTTGTCGAAGAGACTGGTCTGCTTCAAGCCTCGAGGTGGGTCGAAGTCCAAGGCATTCGCGAAGCAATCGCGATTGCCATCGTCGAAACCATGGTCACCGAAGGCATTACCGAATCAGTCAACCTCGACGATCTGATCACCCGACTCCCGATCAAACCAGGACTCTTTGAGTTCAACCTCGGCGTCATGGCCGAACGCGGTTTTCTCACCCTTCTCCGAGGCAACCGAGTCGCCCTCGGTCCGAGGCTGAGAGCGCTCGTCGGGAGGTAAGCCTTAATAGTGCCAGTCGACGTTCAGCGCTTCTTTTGCGTGACGCTCGATGAACTCTCGTCTAGGCTCGACTTTCTCGCCCATTAGCTTCGAGAACATCTCCTCGATCTCCATCTCAAACGTCTTGTCGCAGATCACCTGAACCATGCGCCGCTTGTCTACCGCCATGGTCGTATCCTCAAGGTCCTCGGCGTTCATTTCGCCCAGTCCCTTAAAGCGAGTGACGTCGTACTTGCGTCCCTTCTTGATTCCTGCAATGATCTCATCTCGTTCTCCTTCGGTCATTGCGTAATACCGCTCATTGGCGCCGACCTTGACGACAAACAGCGGCGGCTGCGCAAGCCAGATGTGACCAGCCTGCATCAACGGCTTCATGTAGCGATAGAAGAACGTGAGCAGAAGCGTTCGAATGTGCTCTCCATCAACGTCAGCATCAGTCATGATGACAACCTTGTGATACCGCAGCTTCGAAAGGTCAAACTGAACCTCTTTCTCCTTCGGATCCTTCTCGCGCTTCTTTGGACCATTGAGTTCCAAATCAGGCTGATCTTCATCAACCGACAAGTCTGCCTTGCCAAGTGAAAGGTCAATCCCGACCCCCAGAGCTGCGATAAGAGCTTTGATTTCCTCGTTATCCAGAGCCTTATCAATTCGAGCCCGCTCAACGTTCAAAATCTTTCCGCGAAGCGGAAGAATCGCCTGCGTCTCTCGATCCCGCGCGCTCTTGGCCGATCCACCCGCCGAGTCACCCTCAACAAGGAAGATCTCGCACTTCGTGGCGTCCTTGCTTCGGCAGTCCGCCAGCTTTCCAGGCAAACCAAACGAGTCCATCGTCGAAGACCGTCGAACGCTTTCCATCGCCTTTCGAGCCGCTTCCCGTGCTCGCTGAGCAATGACGCCCTTCTCAACAATCTTCCGAGCAATGTTCGGGTTCTCCTCAAAGAATGTCATCAAGCCCTCGCCAACCAACGAGTTCGTCAGACCCTGAACCTCAGGCGTGACCAGCTTGACCTTATCCTGAGAGTTGTACGACGGATCGCCGATGCGAAGAGAAATAACCGCCGTCAAACCGTCGGTAACATCATCGCCCACCAGGTTGTTGTCCTTCTCCTTGAGAAGGCCCATCTTGCGCGCGTAATTGTTAATCGTTCTGGTCAGAGCGGTGCTGAAGCCCGAAACGTGGGTTCCGCCATCTGGGTTGTGAATGTTGTTCGTAAACGCCAAAATCGTCAACGAATACCCGTCGTGGTATTGCAGCGCAACCTCGATCTCGCTCGTTTCGCGAAGCCGCTTAAAGTGGATAACGTTGTGAAGCGTGTCCTTCCCGTCGTTGATGTCCTCAACCAACTGCGGAATACCTCGCTGGTAGTAGAACGTCTCGCTGTTCTCAGGATCCTTCTCGTTGATGAACTCGAAGGTGACCTTTGGGTTGAGATAAGCCAGTTCGCGCATTCGACTCTTCACGATGTGCGGATCGTGCTCAACCTCAGTCAGAACCGTTGGGTCCGGCATCCATCGCTGGGCAGTTCCCGTAACTCCAGCCTCAACCGTCCCGATCTCTTTAACATCGTAAACCGGAATACCTTTCTCAAACCGTTGCCGATAAATCTTTCCGTTTCGCTTGACCGTCGATTCCATCCAAGTCGAGAGTGCGTTGGTACAAGAAACGCCAACCCCGTGCAGGCCGCCCGAAGTCTTGTAACCGCTTCCTTCGCCGCCAAACTTACCGCCCGCGTGAAGAACCGTCATAACGACCTGCAGCGCCGAAACGCCCATCTTCTCGTGCTTGTCAACCGGAATTCCGCGCCCGTTGTCCTCGACTCCTGCAGAACCATCCTCGAACAATGTCACAGTGATGTGGTCGCAGTGACCGGCGAGAGCCTCGTCAACCGAGTTGTCGATAACCTCTCGGAAAAGCTGGTGCAGACCGCGCTTGCCGTTGTCTCCAACGTACATTCCGGGTCGCTTCCTAACAGCCTCTAGCCCTTCCAGAACCTGAATCTGCGCCGCGTCGTAATCCCCATCAACTCGCCCTGCGAGTTCGTTCACTACTGCGTTCTGATCCAAGCTGTCTGTGGATTCAAGATAGAGTTCGTCTTGTGGCTCGTTGCTCATGCTTCCTAGGTTCAAATTCGACAGAAATTGAACCCGAATTGTACCTGATTTCTACTGGTGTGTACCGGTGCGGGCTCGTCTGAACCAGGGATAATATGTCTGTGGATTTGTACGCCTCGATCTTGCGCCCGGTCGCGTTCCGACTGGACCCCGAGAAGGCGCACAACCTGGCGATGTCTCTGATCCAGAAGGGCCTCATCCCCGGCCGATCCACCCCCCTCGAAAAGGATCCCGTCGACCTATTCGGAGTCCATTTCCCCAACCGAATCGGTCTTGCCGCCGGCCTCGACAAGAACGCCGTCGCCCTTGACCAGTGGCACAAATTCGGATTCGGCTACGTCGAGATCGGCACCATCACCTGGCACGCCCAGCCCGGCAACGACAAGCCGCGCATGTTCCGCCTGCCAAGCGACAAAGCCCTCATCAACCGCATGGGCTTCAACAACCACGGAGCAATCGCCGTCGCGGAGCGCCTCTCCAACTCCGCCAGCCGAATCCCCGTCGGAATCAACCTCGGCAAATCCAAAATCACCCCGCTCGAAGAAGCCCACGATGACTACAAAAAGAGCTACGAAGTCCTCCAGAGCTTCGGCGACTACTTCGTCGTCAACGTCAGCAGCCCAAACACCCCTGGCCTAAGATCGCTCCAAGATGCAGACTCACTCAGAAGAATCTTTCAAACTCTCCGCGAAGTCAACGACAAACGCCCCCTCTTCGTCAAAGTCGCCCCCGACCTCGAAGACGAAGCTATCAATGACGTTCTCAAAGTCGCCGTCGAAGCCAATCTCACCGGAATCATCGCCACCAACACCACGATCAGCCGCGACATGCTCCCCGGACTCGCCGCCCCAACCAGCCGCCACATCAGCAACTCCCTCCTCGGTGGTGGACTCTCAGGAACCAACGGGATCAACCGCAACATCACCGCCAACCAGCAAGGCGGCCTCTCCGGCGCCCCTCTCCTCCAACGCAGCAACGAAGTTCTCGCAAGACTCAAATCAAACGCCCCGGACAACCTCATCCTCATCGGCGTCGGCGGAATCTTTACCGCCGAAGACTACAAGTCAAAGCGCGAAAACGGAGCCGACCTCGTCCAACTCTACACCGGCTGGATCTATGGTGGCCCCGCGTTAGTCCCCAAGCTCCTTAACTAGCTCTGAGTCTTCTCGTAGATCTTTATGATGTTTGGGTGATCGAGCCTTTTCCGGATTTTGGCGGCCTGGTCATCAAGGCCCAACGGGAAAATTGGGAACGGCGGCTCGATCGCGGCGACAATGTCCGAAGCGGAGCTGAGATCTAGCTTGAACGCACTCGGATTCTTGGTGGCGTCGATGAACATCACCAGAACGAGAGCCGATCCGGTCTTCTTGGCCGAATACTGCACGCAGGCGACATGAACCCGTTGGATCTTCGGAAAAAGAGCAATCGCTTCCCGCAGCACCCGAAGAGTCTCCGGACTGAGCGAAAAGGCGATTGGCCCCTCGCCCGGAAACTGCCCACCGGCAGCAAATGAAATGAGCTGCCCCTTGCAAGCTTCAATATAGCGGTTGAGCTCATCAAATAGTGGCGCCGCCAGGGCTTCCTCTTTCCGCTCCTCATAGATCGACAACAACTGCCCCTTCGCAGCATAGTCAAAAACTGTATCTCCCAAAACCCGCTTGGCAGCCTGTTCCGCGAGAGATAAATCGAGTGCCCGAACGTCATTAGCAAACTGGATAAGAGAGTAAGGGTCCGCCAAGTCATTCAATGCTGCACGGCATGCCTCAATTGCCTCAGCCTTCGTCGCGGAATATCTAATCTGCTTCAGCCCAGCCAGGACTCCCGCCTCCCCGGTTAAGAGGGGAGCATCGACTTTTGGAGGCAGCCCATCGCTTTTCGGAGAAGCCGCAACCGCCTGAACACCCCCGATCAACGCATCGAATCTCTCCCCCAACATCTGTGCCAACTCGGGACACAATTCGTCACCAGCCGAAGGTGACGGCGCAATTGCCAGTTCATTCGCGTAAGCCGCCAACGCATCCTCGGCCTCAAATGACGGAACGTAAGCATTGAACTTCAACCTATCGGTGGAACTCGGGTGGGTATCAGCATAGTCTGTTTGCGAAGCGAGCGCCTTGGAAAGTGCCTCGTACGGAATCGAAGGATCCCTCACCAGCGATGTTTTGCCCAAAGACCCATAGATCCTCATGTCCGTTTTGATGCCACTGGCCGCTTGATCAAGCTTTGCCCCGAGATGTTCCGCGTAAAAAAGTTGCCCCATCACCGGAAGCCTCAACATCGAACGCACAAACACATCCTTGCCAGCAATCTTGACCTCAGCCGCATCAGCTTCGTACTCATGCTTGCGCATCAGGGGGAACGCTAGCGCGGAAAAAGTGGGGCTGAAACGCTTCAGAATCGGAAGCACAAATACGACCTGCCAAGATCCTTCAAACTTTTCTGCTACCGCCGCAAACATCATCATTGAGCGGTAAATGAACACGATCTTCTTCGAGTGATTCCCTGAGAAGTGCCCCAGCTCATGTCCGATGATTCCCTCGACCTCAGCCCGGCTGAAGAGCGCAAGCAGCGGAAGTCCGATGGTCAAATCGTTACGGTACCACCCAAAGATTCCGAGCCGAGGAATCTGGGCCGCTGATGCATTTAACTCCGGATCAATCAGAATCCGATCTACTTTAGGAGCATTCAGTTTCGTTGCAATATCGTCGACAGCTCTGTATAGCTCCGGAGCCTCAATGCGAGAAACAACGTACCCGCTTGACTTGGCAGAGCCAGCTCGCAACAGAGTCCACCACATCGAAAACACCAAAAAGACCGCCCCCAGCAGCAGATAAATGGGCATTCTGACGCCAAGAACCAGCCACACATAAAACAACCCGCCGGCCAGTGCCGTGACTAAGAACAGTACGCACAAGTACAGAAAGAATCCAAACCAAGCCATCTGAACGGCTTTTGATAGATACTTCTCCGGGTCGGCGTTCAACAACGCCTCATTGCGTTCGACCTTCTGCCTAAATGCGGCATCCTCGGCCCTCTGGCTCGCGTACGCAGATTCTCGTTGTTTCAAAACGGAGTAAGCATATCAAAAAGTTGTACGCCAAATGTAATAGCCCGTCATCACAAACCCATAAACCGCAATCCATCGCCGCATCTTGTCCGGGTCAACTCGCAGCGACCACCGCGCCGCCAAGAACCCACCGGCAAACCCCCCACAAGCCAGCGGATATGCCTCCGGAGTCATCACCAGCCCCTTCGAAACAAACACCAACGAACAAAAGAGGTTGATAATCGAACCCAACCAGTTCTTCACCGCGTTCAGTTCGTGCGTCGTCCCATCCATGTAAAGCGCAAAGGTCGCGAGCATCATAATCCCCATCCCCGCGCCAAAATAGCCGCCGTAGCAAGCCACCAAGAACTGCAGCACAATCCCCGCCCAAACCGGAATCACATGGTGGTTCGCCCGGGCCAGCATTGCCTTCACCTTCGGCTGAAACCACAACAGCAACGCCGCCAAAAGAATCAAAAACGGCACAATCGTCTTAAACGACTTGTCCGAAGTATTCAGCAACAAAGCCGCCCCGCAAAGCGACCCCAAAATCGTTGGCACCGCCAGCGTCTTCAAGTGCCGAGCCGTCTGCGAAAGCTGCTTGATAAACCCCAGCCCCCCGGCAAACGACCCCGGGAAAAGCCCAACCGCGTTCGTAGCATTCGCCACCCGATCCCCAATCCCCATCCCCAAAGTCAGATAAGGAAAGCTGATCAAAGACCCGCCCCCCGCCACACTATTGATGCCCGAAGCCACCGCCCCGGTGGCAAACAAAAGCACGGCGTCCGTCGGAGTCATCAACAGAAAGGTTAGCAGGATAAACTCTGCGCGTGGTGCCAGAAAAGTGTCCTCAATGCGGTTTTGACCCCACGAAGCTCGGGCTAGAAATGACGTGTCTCGAGGCGTTCCGAGAGCTTTCGCTCTACACCCTCTACCAGCCCGTTCCTCCCTTCATCCACCAAAATGCGGTCGACGCCTACTCCGCCCAGCACCTACACGCCGACATGTCGGTCATCCAGCGCATCTTCGGCCTCATGGGGCTCTGCCTCGCCACCGAGCACGGCCTCAACGGCTACGACATCCAACTCGCCCACATCGCCAAGTCAAAAGACCCCGACCGATCAAACTGGCCCCTCATTGAGCCGCAAGCCATAGAATTTCAGACTAACGTCGGAGACGTCCTCGTCGCGGATGACAAAGATGCCGCAATCCGCTGCTGGGTCGAGACAACCTGGCACGATTGGGAGTCTGCCCACGAAGTCGTCCGTCAATTCTGCGCAGAGTGACTTCTGTGACCCGTTTAGGCAGAAGGATTTGGGGTGACACTGGTAACCCCAAGAAATTAGTCGGCCCCTCTAAACCTGTATTCAATAATCCAACTTGGAACCACTGTGCAATCACTAACCTCGCCGAGTAACCGAAAAGTGAAGATCCGCCCCGCAAAATTCCGATTCTTCGCCTAGTCAGTGACGATTCTCTTCGAAGTGCGCGATGCCACGCACCCTTTCGGCGGCACAGCCAATAACCCTCGATTGGCTGCCCCTTTCTGCCCACATTTCGACCAAAAATGCAAATCGTCGAACCTAGACTGCCCATCAGGCTCGACACGCGCCCTGACCTCCAAGCCGACCCAACTTTTCGCTCGACAGTTCTCTCTTTTCGCCGAGGCGAATCCCCTACGCTAGCAGGCTTGCCCCGTTTGAGCCGATCACATCGCGATACCAGTAAGCCGAGTCCTTTGGAATCCGCTCCTGCGTCGCATAGTCCACGTAAACCAACCCAAACCGGAACCGGTAACCCTCGTTCCACTCAAAGTTGTCCATCAACGACCACTGGAAGTACCCGCCAATCTCCACGCCGTCCTGTCCGGCCCTGTGGAACTCACGGATGTAACGAGTTAAGAAGTCAATCCGCTGAGGGTCGTGAACCTTTCCGTCGACGTGGGGCCAGTCCGAAAGCCCAAGCCCGTTCTCGGTAATCACAATCGGCTTGTCGTACTTCTCATAGAAGAACTTCGGACCCCAATAGAGAGATTCCGGAGTGACCGGCCAATGGTAAATCGTCCGTGCCATTCCCTGCGGATGTGGCAGAACCTCTGGCTTGCCGTCTGCCCCCGCCTTCACTCGAGGAGCGTTGTAAATGTTCGCACCAAAGAAGTCAGGAACTTGGTTGATAATCTCCAGATCGCCCTCCGCTGGCTTGTAATAACTCGTCTCCCAGAGCTTGTTCACACAATCCGGGTACTTGCCAAAAAACACCGGATCATTCCAAAGCGCCGATGACCAAAGATTAAACGACTCCATCTCCACCGTCGCCTTCCTCGCAACTTCGATGTCCACTGCCGAATCAGAAGCCGGAATCGAACAAACGCCAACCGGCGCCCAACCAATCTGCGCTCCGTTGGTAATATTCGCCCGCAAAACCTGCGCGGATCGCCCGTGCGCCAGCAACGCATTATGCGAAGCCCAAAGCAGCTCCTGCTGGCCCAGCTTATCGCCGGGAGCATGCGAACCCGTTTCGTAGCCAAGACCGATAAAGACCTGCGGCTCGTTGAGTGTCATCCAAGAAGTCACCCGGTCACCCAGCTTCTTCGAAACAACGTCGGTGTAATCGGCAAACCACTTCGAGATATCCGAGTTCAACCAAGACCCTTGGAGATAGATGTCGTAAGGCGTATCCCAGTGGAACAAAGTCACGTGAGGATCAATCCCGTGCTCAAGCAGGCAGTCGATCAGGTTGTCATAAAACTCAAGACCCTTCGAGTCAACCTCGCCCCGCCCCGTAGGCATGATCCTTGGCCATGAGAGCGATAAACGATAGTTTTTGACCCCGAGCTCTTGCATCAAAGCACAATCCTCTCGGTAACGATTGAAGTGATCACAAGCGATATCCCCGTTGCTGGCGTCGTGAATCGCCCCTGGGCGCTTACAGAACATATCCCATACGCTGTGACCGCCACCGACTAGATGCGGCGCACCCTCAATCTGGTAGGAGGCCGTGGCTACGCCCCAACGAAAATCGGCTGGAAAAGACATGACCAAAAGTATATGTGATTTACCGATAGCGGATGCCAGTCGTTCACTGATAACCAGTATGCTTTCAAGCGAATTATCATGGCTGATCACGTGCGTTGGGGAATCATCGGGCCGGGCAACATCGCTCGTCAGTTTGCAGGGGGACTAGCTGTTTCCAAGACCGGGAAATTGGTGGCGGCAGGCTCAAGGACGCTCAGTCGGGCCGAGGAATTCTGCGCAAAACACGGCGGGACCGCCTATGGTTCGTACGAGGAAGTCTTGAACGATCCAAGCGTCGATGCTGTCTACATCGCCACCCCTCACCACACCCACATGAACGACACGATTGCCGCCGCAAAAGCGGGCAAAGCAATCCTGTGCGAGAAGCCCTTTACGCTGAATGCCCTTGAAGCGGAACGAGCACTCGCCGTAGTGAAAGAGGCGGGAGTCTTTTTCATGGAAGCATTCATGTATCGCTGCACCGCCCAAACTGCAAAGATTCGCGAATGGATCGACTCGGGTTTGATTGGTGAAGTCAAGCTGGTCAACGCCTCATTTGCATTCCAAGCTGGCGAGGAGTGGACCAACTTCCGCAACGACCCCGCCCTCGGAGGTGGTGGTCTCATGGACGTGGGTTCCTACTGTGTCTCGCTTGCTCGTCTCGCGTTTGGCGAGGAGCCGAGCGAGGCTTGGTACATCTCTCAGCCAAGCACGAAAGGTGTCGACTGGATCGGTAGCGGAATGCTGAAGGTCTCTGGGAACCGTTCCGCAGTTTTCCAGACTGGTGTCGGAATCATCTGCCGTAACGACGCTGTCATCATGGGAACCAGTGGCCGAATCGTCGTTGACGATCCTTGGAAGAACGGCACAGGAAAGAAGATTCGCCGGTACGAAGGTTGGGACACCGTGGCTGAGGAGCTTGATCTTGGGATCACGAACGCCGAATTGTATGCGGCAGAAGCGGACGCCGTCGCGGAATACCTCGAAGCTGGCGAATGCCCTCACGTGACGATCGAAGACACGATGCAACAAATGCGCACCCTCGACAGGCTGCGTTCCTCGGGTGGAGTCGTGTTCGGAGCGGAGTTGAAAGCATGAAATACGCAAGAATTGCCCATCTCGACAAAGACATCTCTCGCATCGTCTGCGGAACGGACTGGCTCATGTCCACTCCGCCGCAAGAGTCTTTCAAAACCCTCGACGCGTTTGTCGAAGCCGGTGGAAACTGCTTTGATACCGCTCACTGTTACGGCGCGAATAGCAATGTTTTGGGAGCTTGGCTGAAAGCCCGCCGGAACGCTCACAAGCTCGTTTTCTTGAACAAAGGCAACCACCCCTACGGTTCGCCGCGTTTCAGCGAACAGTTCACCAAGAACGACATTTTCGAGAACCACGAGAGGCTCGGAATTGTTCACACCGACCTCTACGTCTTCCACCGCGACGACCCCTCAGTTCCGATTGAAGAAGTCGTTGATTGGATGAACCGGATCATTAAGGCAGGATTGATCACCGCCTACGGTGGCTCGAACTGGCAGCCAGCTCGGATCGAGGCGGCAAACAAGTACGCAACAGAGTCAGGTCAACAGGGCTTCAGTTGCAACAATCCAAACCTTACGCTGGCCCAGAACGTGAAACCGCTTTGGGATGGCTGTGTCACGATCGATGAAGCCGGACGCAAGTGGCACGAGGCCAATCAGCTTCCGCTGTTCGCCTGGTCTTCGGCGGCAAGGGGCTATTTTGCCGAAACCACAGATGGTGAGGTTCTCGCCGCTTATGACTGCGAAGAGAGCCAGGCTCGGCGGGCGCGGGCCAAGGAACTGGGAGAGAAGAAGGGCTTCAGTGCGACTCAGGTCGCTTTGGCTTGGGTTCTGAACCAGCCATTCCCAACGTTTGCTTTGTGTGGACTCCGCAAGCAGAGCGATGTGGAGCAAAACTCAATTGTGCCCACGATTCAACTGACACCCGAAGAACTACGCTATTTGGAGTTCGGAGCCTAAACCTCGCAAAAGCTCCAAATGTTTCGAGCGGATTCTTGTGGAATTCGCTCGTCGTGCATATTGTCCAGCTCGTAGAATCGGGCAACCCGCAGATGTTTGGCGGCGTGATTTCGTCATGTCTGACCCGTGCTCAGTTCTTAATGGACCATGGACACGAAGTCTCCCTTGTCTGTCGAGGTTATCCGGACTGGGACCAGCCCTTTGTGCACAAGGGAGTATCTGTTTATCCGACCCGTCCGAAGGACTTCAAGCTCGGCAAGCTGTGGGAACGACAGTATCTCCATCCGCTGTTGCCGCACTACATGGCAAAGGCAGTTGATCGCCTTGCGACAGAAAGAGGTGTAGATCTACTTGAGATTAACGATAGCTTCCCGGCCCAGAAAATGGACCGAGTCATCGCAAAGCACGACTTGTGGGTCGCCCACTCGATTCAAGGCACAGCCTTTTTACACCCAGGGCTTCCACCCAAAGTGAAGAAGGCATCAATGCAATGGGAAACCAAGGTCGCGAAAATGAGTGACATGTCCTTCCCCTTGAGCAACTATCTTGCCTCGGCCTTCCGTCCGTATGTGGATGATTCGAGGGTGAGGGTCATCTACAATCCAATCCCGGCGGCGTTCAGGGACTATCGCAGACAGCCATTGCAGTTAGACTCTTCGCAGCCCTTGAAACTTCTGTTCATGGCGCGAATGGACTCCGGAAAGCGGATTCTCAAGCTGATAGAGGCAATTGGTCGTCTTCCATATCCCTCGAGGGTTCGACTGAAGGCCGTCGGTCAGGGTGACGAACTCGCCGCGGCTCGTCGGCTTGTCGGCGAGTTGGGACTTCGTAGTGTCATCGAGTTCACCGGAGATTACGTTTATGGAACAGATGCCGTTCTTGCTGAGTACGATCAAGCAGACTTGGTCGTTAACCCGACCGCGATGGAAGGGTTCTCGCTAGCGATTCTCGAGTGCATGGGCACCAGAACCCCGCAACTTGTGACCGACCTACCACCCAATGTCGAAGCGCTTGGCATCGAGTATCCCCTCTACTTCGGTGTGGATAATGTTGAACAACTTGCAAGTCAGCTGTGGAAAGTGGTTGAGAACCGGTCCCTTCTGAGTGTCTCGGCTGACTTGATGACCCGACGGGCAAGTTTGTTCACCCCTGAAGCTTGTTTTTCACCGATGGTGGACGCTCTGTTGGAACTTGAGCAAGGCAAGATCGACCGAAGATTGCGTGTTGCGGCTTAGGCGCCCGGCTTTGGGCGACGCTTCGGACCTTCCATCTGGCGAATGACGATACAAGGGCTTACCGGAACTTTTGGTCGATCTGCGGTCATCAAAGCTTGATCAATCAATTTTCGAACGTACGGATCATTGAGGTCGTCGATCTGGTGCAATTTGATGTGCCGAATCTTGGCTCCTCCCCCAACGAGGCGACCCTCTGGATCATCCAGTGATGTGCCCTTTGTGAACCCGATATTCACATAGTTCGTGTAGGTCGGAAGGTGAATGAAGTGATCTCGGTTCTTATCCGTAAACCCGTATGAGGGTCCGACTGTGTTGGTCGCGTCCCATATGATCTCGACGCAAGGCGGCAAAATGTCTAGAATCGCCTGGCGAAGCCCTCGAGCGAGTTTGACTGTATTCTGCGGATAGGGCTGAAGGAACTCTAGATATTCAGGCGGCTCCGGGTGCATACCGTCATCTTACGGCAAACTTGGCTCTCAGTCAATCTGAGCGAGCGCATCAACTACTTCAATGACGGCAAGTGCAGCCTCTCGGCCCTTGTTGCCTAACTTCAACCCAGCCCGATCGAGTGCTTGGTCTTGGGTATCAGGGGTCAGAATCCCCCAGGCGACCGGCTTGCAGAACTCAACTTGGAGCGACATCAAGGCTCCTCCGACGTCGCCGCCTAGTAGCTTGGCATGAGGTGTCTGTCCCTGAAGGATACAGCCCAAAGCAACAACGCCATCCGGAGCAGTTCTGCTCTTCAGAAGCTTCTTGACAACGACCGGAATCTCCCATGTGCCAGGTACATGAACGATATTGATCGTTGCAACTCCGTGGCTTTCCAGCTCTTCGACTGCGCCAGCCAAAAGCTCTTTGGTTACCAGCTCATTCCAGCGGCTGACAACGATAGCCACCGACTTGCCTTTGCCGTTCATCTTGCCGCGGATCTGCTTCATACCACCCCTATTATGGCTAGTTATCTGCGCCGCATCAGGATGAGAAGGCTCGGTGCACCGAGGATTGCGGTGACAATTCCCACAGGTAGCTCAGTTCCTTGAGGTCCCCTCTGGGCGATGGCGTCTGAGGCAAGGAGGAGTGACGAACCAGCAATCGCCGACAACGGAAGAGTCTTCCTGAGATCGACACCAACGAGTGATCGAGCAATGTGGGGCGCAACCAATCCAATGAATCCGATGATTCCGACTGGTCCGACAGTGATCGCCACCATCGCGGTCACGATCACCAGAATCTGGTTCCTAAGTCGATGAACATCAATCCCTACCGAAGCTGCCGTGTCCTCTCCGACGGCCAGAGCATTCAACTTCCGAGAAGCGCGATAGAGAAGCGAGAAGCCCACAAAGAACGACACGGCGAGTAGCAAAACAGGCCACCAGAAGGCGGTCGACATGCTTCCAAGTAGCCAGCGCAAGAGCACCCCCTGATCCTTTCCGCTCTCAAGAACAATCAAGGACAACAGGGAGCTGAGCATTGTTGAGACCACGACTCCGGCCAGCAGAAGGGAAGGAGTCTCAATCACCCCGTTTCGCCGGGACAGTCGGGTCACCAGCAGAAGGGTGAGCAGGCCCGTCACAAATCCAGCTAAGGGCTTGACAACGATAAGCAACCCCTCAGATAATCCAAGCCCAAGCGTCAACGCACCGCCAATGGCGGCGCCGCTCGAAGCTCCCACAACGTAGGGTTCCGCTAAAGGATTTCGAAACAATGTTTGCAAAGCTGCTCCGCACACCCCGAGGGAAGCTCCCACAAACAAGCAGTAGCAAGCTCGAGGCAGCCGCAGATTCCAGATCACATTGTTTGTATAGTTGTCTCCAACCGGACCACGCAGAATTTCCAGCACGATCGCAAGGGGGTTGTACCAAAAAGTGCTTCCGATCCCAACGTGAAGTAGGAATCCTATCAGCAGAAGTAGGCACCCAAGCCAGATGATGCGTAGAGTTGGCTTGGGCATATCGTGATAAAGTCTATACTCTCAGTAAGGTGAACACGTTCAATCTATCTCATCGCGCTCAACTTTTGAAGCCCTCGCCCACCTTGGCGATTACCTCGAAAGCAAATGCGATGCGTGCCGAAGGAATCGATGTCGTCTCCTTCGGTGCCGGAGAACCTGACTTCAATACTCCCCAGCCGATCATCGACGAAGCCGTCGCCGCCCTAAACGAAGGTTTTACCAAATACACGCCAAGCGCAGGCATCAAGGAACTGAGAGAAGCAATCTGTGCTAAGTTGCTACGAGAAAACAAGCTCAACTACTCGCCAGAGCAGATTGTCGTGAGTTGCGGTGCAAAGCACTCGCTTTACAATGCGATGCAAGTGCTTCTGAACCCAGGTGACGAGGTCATTCTGCTCGCTCCGTATTGGATGACATACGCCGACCAGGTTGTCCTAGCTGGAGGAGTTCCCAAGGTCATCAAGTGCTTGGCTGAGGAAGGTTTTGTTCCCACCTATGATCAGCTTCGCGAAGCAATCACGCCAAAGACCCGAGCAATTGTCATCAACAGTCCCTCCAATCCTTCTGGCGCCTTGTTGCCACGGCACACACTCAAAGAGATCGGTGCCTTGGCATTGCGAAACGGATTCTGGATCATCGCCGATGAGATCTACGAGCGCTTGATCTACGGCTACGAGTTCGAGTCGATTGCTGCCTTAGGCAAAGATGTCCAGGATCAGACGGTCACCATCGGTGGTTGCTCAAAGAGCTATGCGATGACCGGATGGAGGATCGGATTTGCCGCGGCTCCGCTGCCAGTTGCCAAAGCCATGAGCAACTTCCAAGACCAAGTCACGAGTAACCCAACATCGTTTGCTCAGCGAGGCGCGGTGAAAGCCTTTGGTCTTCCTGCCGAGTCGGTGGAAGCGATGCGTGCTGAATTTGAATCTCGGCGCGACCTCATCGTTGGTCTTCTTACGGCGATCCCTGGTGTCAAAATTGATCCGCCGAAGGGTGCTTTCTACGCGTTCCCAGATATTTCGGCTCTCCTGAAGCCGGGCGAAACGGACCTTGATCTCGCGGGCGAATTGTTAGAAAAGGCACTCGTGGCGGTAGTTCCGGGTTCAGTGTTTGAGGGATCGGGGCATGTTCGACTTAGCTACGCCACCAGTAGAACCAACATCGAGAAGGGGGTTGGGCGGATCGCAAAGTTCTTCGCCGATCGCGCATGACTCCACCAAGCGGAATTCCTAAGGGGATTCCCCTAAAAAACGAAGAAGCGTTCAGGCTTGCGATGACCCATCGCTCTGCCTCACCGCTTGATGTCGCCGGTTCATACGAGCGATTAGAATTTTTTGGCGACTCAGTACTGGGCTTAGTCGTCGCTCAATACCTTTACGAGCACTTCCCACAGTGGGACCAAGGATTGATGTCTAAGGCCAAGAGCAGCGTGGTTCAAGAAGCACCGCTCGCGGAGGTGGCAAAGAAACTAGGGCTAGAGCCCTACTTGGTGCTCAGTGCAAGCGAAGAGTCGACTGGGGGACGACAGAGAGCTTCAGTCCTTGCCGACGTGGTCGAGGCAATTTTTGGTGCGATTTACCTTGAATCTGGTCTCGAAGTTGCGAGGTGGTTCATTTTGGAGCAACTTAACCCCTATCTCTTGCGAATCAGTACGGGTGATGTTAGTCCGGATGATTTTAAATCGAAACTCCAAGAAATGGCTCAATCAATATGGCGAAAGACCCCTTCTTACCAGGTTTTAGGGGAAAGCGGTTACGCACACGATCGTCGCTACCGGGTTGTAGTATTATTTGATGGAGAGATCATCGGAGAAGGGACGGGGCGATCGAAAAAAGAGGCAGAGCAGGCAGCCGCCGCAGAAGCCATTGAAGTGATTCGACGCAACGTTAAGCTCTGAGGACTCGTTTTTTTGCTTGAGATCGGACTGGAGGACAGTGGAAGTGCACCCCTTGGCACACATCTTGACCCTCACTGAATGCTAGACGTGATGAAGATGAACAAAATTAAGGGACTAGTTTTAGGAATCGCAGTGGTGAGCATGAGTGCGAGCGCACTTGCCCGGCCAGAGCTTAACGCATTTATCAATAAGCCGGCAAATACAATCCCTGAGCTCATCGCGCAGATCAAGACTGATCGACAAGTCGCCGACCGCTTTATGCGGCACTTTTCGATGGGTCGTGACGAGGTAATAGAATTCGTAAGTAGACTTCGCCTTGGGACGATCCCTAAGTCTTCGTACTTCACAATTTATTCTGCGCCTGAGAACGGAGTGCTGAAGTCGCACGTTTCATTCTTCAAGAAGGGCACCCCCGCATTCGTCGACGCCGAAGGAAATCCTATTCTGAGGGTCAAGTGCGGTAACCCGTTTGTTGGCGGTCCTGTTCGAGCCTACGCTACAAATGACCCTGGTGTCGAAGATGTTGCCGCCGAAAAGGTCGGTGGAGAAGTGGAACTTGGCATGGTCGCGGCGGCGGCCCCTGTCGATCCAACGGTCTATACAATGACCACTCCTACGGTCACGATTCCCTCGATTCCCATCAGCACCAACACGGTTCCAAGCGTTAACAGTAGAGGAAACGTATTCGGTGCTGTAGTTGGAATGGGTATGGCGGCGTCTTTCGTTCAAACGGGAAACACCCAGGTTGTAGTCCCTGAGCCGGCAACCATGGCTGTCCTTGGACTTGGCGCGGCTGCTCTTCTCCGAAGACGCAAGAAGTAACGACGAAAACCTCCACACTGAAAGGCGCATCATCCTAGACGATTGATGGGTCTCTTCACTTTAAATCTCTTCAAGGATTGGGGGAATTTCCGAATTGAAGCTAACGGCCGACTCCGATGCGTAATAAAGATTTTCGAGCCTGACTCCAAACTCATCTGGCAAGTAGATACCTGGTTCGATGCTGAAGCAGTTACTCTCAACAAGAGGCACGTGGTTGTCTGGTGAGATGTTAGGATGCTCGTGAACTTGGGTTCCGATTCCATGCCCTGTACGGTGGGTAAAGAATTCTCCGAAGCCAGCTTCGGTAATGACTTTTCGAGCCGCAGCATCAACTTCACTCGGGATCGATCCGACAACTGCGACACGTCTTGCGGCTTGGTGAGCCTGATAAACCGCCTCGTAAACCTGTTTTTGCTTCTCCGAAGCCTTCCCGAAGACGAATGTCCGGGTGATGTCGCTGTTATAGCCCTGATACTCGCACCCAAAGTCGACAAGCACGAGCATGTCCTTCTCCAGTCTTGTCTCACCGTTGATGTGGTGGCTCTCCGCCGCGCCAGGGCCGAACCCAACAATGCAAAACGATGGATTACTACCCAGCCGTGAAAACTCCTCGCGGATGATCTTCTCGAGTTCCAACTCGGTCATTCCCTCAAGAAGGGAACTTTTGACTTTCAGAAACACCTGATCAGCGAGCTCGCCCGCTGCCTTCATTCTTGCCAACTCATCGGCATCCTTCCGCCCAGTGAGCTGGCCCAGATAGGACCCACCAGAAACGAACCGAATTCCGATAAACGCTTCCTGCATCTCGAGCAACATCTTCGCCGGAAGGTGGTCATCCACCAAGAAGACCCCTGCCTCGCCGTTCCATTCTTCGATGAGTTGAGAGAAGAGAGCGACAGGGTCTTCTCCGTCGCGCCAATCCCGGATTTTCGTGATTCCTGCCCGCCGAGCTTGGATGGAACTCAGAGCCGGACAGATCAGGCAATGCTCCCCTGATTTGTGAACCGCCAAAACCATGAACCGCTCGTGTGCATCTTCCGGAAAGTCAACCAGGTAACCCAAGGAGGCTGGTGTCTGAGCCAAGAAACCATCAAGCGCTTGGTCGTTGATCAGTTCGACGAGCCGTTCGATTCGAGTCATATGCTTCTAGTATCCCGCATGACCCGAGGTGGAAACCCTGGGATCACAGCCGATTGTTCGGGTTTGATTCGAGTCAAGAATGATCAGGTGGCAACTCCCCTGGCTGGATTGAGATGTATCAATCTCGTGTCCCTTTGCTCGGAGTAGATTCAATGTGTCGCTTGAAATTCCCGGCTCCACTCGGATCTGATCCGGAAACCACTGGTGATGGAATCGAGGCGCGCTCACTGCCCGTTGGGCGGATAAGCCGTGAACGCCAACGTTCAGAATCGTCTCAAAAACCGTATTGATAATCGTCGGTCCCCCGGGTGAGCCGAGGATCATCCAGAGCTTGCCGTCCTTCGTGACGATCGTAGGCGTCATGCTCGAGAGTGGTCTCTTACCTGCCTGAACCGAATTCACTTCTCCTTGAAGAATTTTGTATCGGTTCGGACTCCCTGGCTTGGCGGTAAAGTCATCCATCTCGTTGTTCCAAATGAACCCCAACTTCGGCGAGGTCACTTTGCTTCCGTAACTGTCGTTGATCGTGTAAGTCTGGCTCACGGCATTCCCCTCCGCATCAACGATGCTGAAGTGGGTAGTGTGCTCCTTTTCTTT
>JARXAE010000030.1 GCA_029866005.1 Fimbriimonas sp.
TAGGTGGAGCTACTGGTTGCGTTGTGTTTTGATCATCAGGAGGCAATCCAGTGTTCTCCGCTGGTCGAGGAACAATCACGAACACGCCAGCTTCGTAGCGGAATGTCGCATTGACCTGATTCAGCAGATTCTGAAGGACAAGCTCGAATCGCGCGTTCTTCAGGTTGATCGTCACAGTTCCCTGGACCTCTGGAAGAATGCTATAGTTCGCGTCCACCTGCCGGAAGAGTGTTTTCAGCGCCTCACGAATGTCGGCCTGCTGATATTCAGCAGAGGCGATCACCTTGTCGAGGATGTTGTCTTGCGCATGTGCGCTAGACACTCCACCAATTGTCATTGCTGCAAGTGCAGCGATCATCATCATGTTCCTCATTCGGGTTTTCATGTTTTCCTCAGTTTTATGGACGTTCCTAATCTTGATTCGATATCGTTTTGTTCGTTATTTGTCGGCACCAGCTGCACCACCGCCACCAGGCAAGTTACTAGGTCTTCCGCCAGTAGGCCCACCTCCGCCAGGTACTCCCCCACCGGATGGAGCTCCACCCATTCCGGGAGGGGCGACTTCAAGTCTGACAATAACTTCGTTCGGTTGAATGTTACCGCTTCTTCGGAGCGTGACCCCATCTCGGTCAATAGCGACGACAACCCAGTTTGTATCTGGAATCGTTGTTCCTGGACGAATAATGGTTGAACGACCATTTTCTTCCAGGATGGCGTACACAGCGTCGCCGATAACGATACCGGAAATTCTGCGGTACGGCTGCTCCTCTTGAGCAACGAATACATCATCCTTGTCCTCCGGTAGCTCAAATGAATTTGGAAAGTGACCAGATTCCGAAAGAAACCTCTCGGAAGCCTGCAATTCATCAAATCTAATTTCTTCACCGGACAAAGCAAATGGATTACCTCTCGCTCCAAACCGGGCAGTCGATGCGATAAGCCCTTTCATCCGATCAGGACTCATGGACTTGGATACATCTTTATCTACTCCAGCGAGGGCATTTGGCTTCACTTCCTGAACCTTTTTGATGGTGGTCGGCTGTGGATCTTCAAGATTAGCCGTAAGGTCAGCACAACCGGCTATACCCACCGCTAAACTTAGTACCAATCCGAACTGGAGAGATACGACTGAATTTTTTTCTCTCATTATTTATCTCCTCCTGCGGCACCGCTTGAAGCGCCGCTCGCAGCAAATGCCGGGGCAGCCGGGGCACCTCCGCTCGGACCCCCGAATGGAGATCCCCCTCCGGCAGCGGGTGCCGAGGCCCCACCACCGTCTGGCACTGGACCATAAATGCCGTCGTAGCGAATGTAGCCTACTAGGGATAGGTCATAAGTTCCCGTAAGCCTAGGAGCTGTTCCGCTCAGAGCCAAATTGTGGGCGACTGCCAAGTAACGTGGCATTCCTGCCCAAGATCGAACGTTGAGAAGTATTTCCTCGTACGTACCTTGAACCGTCACCTGCCCCAGATCATAGATCACTACTGGGAACGGAGCAGACGGATAGTTGAAGTAGCTTGCCAAGACGCCGTTCGGCGCGTCTTGATCCGTCACACCAGGAATTCGAGGCCCACTGATGACTTTCACGCCACCCTTTTTCAACTGAGTATTCAAAGCAGTTTGAACACTATCTCTGAATTTCTTAGTGTCTAAAAGCAACTGGTACTGATTGACATTTAAGTTAATGCCACCCTGAGCAACACCTTCAAGCGGAGTTTTTGTCTCTACGTAGGGGAGCCAGCCAGCTTGTGCGACCTGGATCGCCTTTGCTGCATTTTCTTTCTTCTTCACTGCAGCGGTGACCTTATTGGTCTCAGTGACATATGCGTTGTAGACCGTCACCCTGTTTTGAATCGTTTCCTGGTTAGGCGCCCAGAAACGGAAGTAACCAGCAGCTAACACAATGAACGAGAAGGACAAGAACATCAACCAAATTGTTCGAGCATAAAGTGATTTAAGCATGATTAATCCTGACCTCCTGGCAATGGCTGACCGCCCTGGGCCGCCCCAGGAGCTACTGCCGCACCTGCCGCGGTGATCCCCGTCGCTCCCCCGAGCGTCGTAATGGTGGCCCGAGGATTCGGCACTCGCAGATCCTTAGGAACCGTCACAACCACAGAAATGAGTGACTCACCCGGTCGAATCGTCTTAACCGTCCCTGGCTCAGTAACCCCAAAGTTGCCGGAGTTCAAGTATCCAGTTGGAAGTGACTGATCGGTGAAGTACTGAAGTCGATCAAGTGGATCATCTGGAATTGGCGCTTCGGACTCCTTTCGTGCCTTGCCAACTTGATCAATCTCGCTGAGAGCTGGAACCACCACATCCTCGGCTTGGAAGCCGGCTCTTGAGACTGAGGTAGAACCTGGGATTCGGAGCAATGCCAACATCAAATCGGCATATTCCTGAGCATTTCGAACAGTTCCCGTCAAACTCAGTGTTGCCGTTTTATCGTCAACCGCCGAAGCAGACATCTGAGTGATGCGGAAGAAGGCTGGAATGTAGCCTTTAACTCCGTCATAAAAATCGGGGTACACACGGCTAGACGCAAGCATTGATTTCGCGAGCGCCGTGTTCACCACGACTTGCCGAACCTGCGGTGCAGACATCATCGTGTCAGCCTCAGTCGCAACTGCCACAACCTTGGTGTAGTTAGGCTTGATTTCCTCAATCTTTTCGGTGACCTTGGTCAGCTGATCTCCAGAAATTTTCGCCATTGCGAAGGCCGCTAACAGCGAACCTATGAAAACCAGCGATCCACCGAACAAGGCGAATTTCGCCCTTCCTGACGTGTCGACTGTCTTTGGTAAAAGATTAAGCTTCACTGATTCCCCTTAATAAGCAATATGCAGTCCGTTTCCAATCGCAACCGCGAGCTCCTGGCGGTGCTCGTTCAGGTAGTCCATGCCAACTTTTTTGGAGGCGAACCCGAGGCCGTTGAAAGCGTCGTACATTTCAACCGGAGTGTTGAGCGATCTGCTCAAGTAGCCAGATAAGCCTCGCAACTTGGAACCACCACCACACAACACAACTCGGGATACATTACCCCCTCGACTTGCATAATAGTCGATAGAACGCTGAAGTTCTCCGACTAAATCTTCGAGAATTCCTTGCACCGCACCAAAGTCTTCATCGGAAGAGTGCGCAGCGACTGGCATCATCAAGTTGTCAGAGACAAATGCTGGCTCAGGCGCAGGGCTTGAAGAAAAGGGATCATTCGCGTAAGTTGGCGCAGTCGACTCAGCTGGCTGATCTATTGGCAATCCGGTAATCGGGTCAATTGCCAGCTCATCCATCGGACTCATGGACGCGGTCGCATTGGAAACTGGATCTGCAGCCGAATAGGCATCCACCGCAAAACCACCGTCAAACGCTTGAGTGGCATTTCCAAATGGATTACCAAACCCTTGGTTGGCCGCCACTTCCTCGGAGATCGCAAACCGACCAACTTTATAGTCTTCAGCTTCTTGGATTCCGATTTGTTTTGCATCAGCAATCGCTCTCGTCACCATCTCCCCTCCACCGGGAACTGGTCGAGGCAACACCAAATTGCCTTGGTCGTAAATGTTGATCGACGTCGTTGAGTGACCGATGTCGACGATACAGACCCCGTTTTCACCTGCCCATTGCGGGTAGCTACTCTTCATGGAGCGCGCAAGTCCCAGCGGCTCGACATCAATCGCGTATGGCTTCTTTCCTGCCTTCTTAATGCAGTCAACAATCGTATCAATCGCCGACTGAGGCGCCATTGCCATCACAACGTCCATTTCTGCGGAGTTTGGATCGCCGCCCTCAACAACTTTGTAGTCCGACTGGATTGTCGTTTCTGCAAACGGAATGTTTTTGCTAATCTCCCATTCCATGTGCGATTGAAGCTCTTTGTCAACATCCATTCTTGGGACGGGGATAACCCGAACCAGCACGGACTGCTGACCAGCGATCGTTACAACAGCTGACGTGCTTGATGCACCAGATGCCTTGAGGACTTCTGCTAGCGCTTTGCCGACCTCGTCACTGTTGTAGACGCCGCTATAGTCAACGGCTCCTTCTGGAGTCGCTACGACGCCGATTGCGGTCACGGTCGCACTGTTGCCCGAAGTCTTAACTTCCGCAACTTTGATGCTGTGACTTCCGATGTCGATTCCAAGCACGCTACTGAGCTTTTTTGCCATAAACTAGCACCTACCACTACGGGGGCGGTTCATCTTATCACCCTGATGCCAGAGTTGTCAACGACCTTTCGATCCCTTATTCATTTGATTGTACATGGACGTGGGCAAGTTACAGCAAAACGCCCTCAGATTTCATGAAATCTGAGGGCGTTTATTTGGATTTGGGGTCAGTTTGGCAGGTGAGGAGTGGTCTTTCTCGCCATCGTCTGGAAGAACAGGCTCGGTGCTCCCTTGCGCATGCTCGACCAGATCATCCAGATGATCTCTCTGCGATTTAATGCATCTCCCATTGGATCAATGAAGAGTGACATGTTAGCTTCGTTCAGGGCGCTTTCCATAGGCACGAACTCCTCGACCGTTTCACCGATGAGTGAGACTGGCCTGGTGACATCGATCGCCGTTGCGCCTGAACCGATCTGAATTCGCACCAGTCGATTGTCATCGAAGTGGGTGAAGTAGATTCGACCGGCAGCAGCATCAAGCTGATACGAACCAGTATTGCCGCTTACGGTCATTGGTTCTCCCAACGTTCCGTTGCTGTTCACAAGAACGGCCCTACCGAGGCGCACACCGTATCGGAAACTTGTCATGACTGGACGCGACGTCTGACCACCAGAGACGGCGCCGCGAACAGCCGTGAGGATGAACCGGTCGGCGAGCGTGTTGACACTTCCGTTTGGTTCAACGCCGCCACTGGGTGTAAACCAAAGCGCAGGGGTGACCGCAGTGTTCCCGGGTGAGAGGCGTCCATCAAAGAGCATTGAGGGTGCACTGTATCCAGAAGAGCTGGCACCAGTCAATCTGAGTTGCGTGGGAACGTAGCTCAGAACCATTTGTGTCGACTTTGGCAACTGGGAGCTCGTGAACCTGATCAGGCCAAGCGCAGGATCGATCGTGACCCGCCCTCCGAAGATAGTTGGGTAACTGAGAAGACCAGTTTCTCGATCAAGCGTCTGGACTGGTGTATCCGTAGGGATACCTGTCGCGTCGGCAAACACCGAAACTCCAGCGGCACTGCGAAGCGTAAAGGTTCCTGCCCAGTTCGTGCCTCGAGCCCGGAAGCCGTTGAACTTGCTGTCAAACGTGATCGACTCCACTAGACTTCCTCCCACTGTGTTCGGTTGTCCGAAGTAGGTGGGAACGTTGGTCTGCACAGCCAGGGTGACCGGATCAAGGAGGTACTTGGTCGTAAGGACCTCAGTGACTCCGCTTCCTCTGAGTCTGCCGGTAAACGTGAGCACAAGGTCCGTTTCGCCGGTTGAACGTCGTTGAAGCACAGCGGCAGGATCCGATACCGACTCAAAGCCCTTCCCGAATCGCAATTGCGTGGGTACCGCAAACGTTCCGCCGAGGGTGTAAACCACTTGATAGATGCTTGAGGTGCCATTGCTAGATCCTGCGTAGAACACACTGACCGCGTTTCCGTTTTGAACAACGGACGGACGTCCCTTGATCATCATCGGATCAGCATCTAGAACAACTGGAGTTCCTGCGGTTCCATCCAGTGCGACCTCGGAAATCATCAGTCGACTGTCTAATATCGGCCCAGACGCCGTCTGTCGTTTCGTTTCACCGATCATGGCAAGCGCCAGCCTGTTCATCGGAGCTCCGTTCAAAGACCTGTCTCCTCCCGAGGGGAAGGTCGGATGAGAGATTCGATTCTCGGTGGCAATTATCGTTCCGCCGATTGAGGCACCGCCGGTCGGTACACCTGTTGTGAGCGTCGCAGGGAATGTTGCATTCGTGATGAAAGAAGGCAGAATATTGCCCGTAAAGTCCGTCCAGCGGCGATTGGCGGGATCAGCAGGCGTGAACTTGTTGAGGTCACGGAGCCACGAATCTTCTCCTCGGCCGTCTGGAGCCCCAAGACCTGCACCCTGGATGCGTGAAAGGTAGACACCAAAATTCTTTGAATTAGGGTCAGGGTTTCCAAACGCCGGGTAGAGGGATGGGCGGTTCGATGCAAACGCCATCATCAAGGTTCCGTTGGTTCGACGCACGCCACTCGGCTGGATGTCCGACCATTGGGCAGGGGCGAGGGAGTTAACGGGTGTCGCACCGCTCACAAATGTGTCAGTGAACTTGCTGGATCCGCCAGTTAGCTGAGTCTCCTTGATCGTAAAGCTCACCTGGAAAGTTGGATCGCTAAAGGCTTCGAACAAGTTCATGCTTCCGGAGGCAGTGTAGCCAAGGGAAATGCTTTCATCGTTAAAGCCACCGATACCACTTTGCCCAAGGTCTTCAATCAACCGCATCGTCTGCGAGTATCGCCCCACAGGTGTTCCGATGGGAGGCGTCACGCCGATGCGTGCGTCTCTGCTCAGAGTTCCGAGCATCGGCTGAAGCAGTCCACCTGATCCGGGAAGGTTCGGGTTGATGCGCGAACTTGGATTCACCTTGAGTTCTCGACCACGCTTGTCACCAACTCGCGGCTTTTGAACAACAACGTAGTTGAGACCACTTGCGCCAAGCTGAGGAGCAAAGCGAGTGTCGAGATCACTGTGAACATCAGTTGCAGAGTCGAGCCACACTTGGTCGTTATTGCCGAGTGAAAGGAGCTGCCATGGCCAGTATTGGGTGATCGCAGCACCAGCGACCTCGGCAGTACCCTTAGCAAGGCGAACGTTGAGCAAGTTCACATTCCCTTCGTTGTAGGCAACGAAAGGTTTGAACATGTCTGTGTATTCGACCGCTGAAGGGTTGAACACTGAGGCAAGGTTGAGGGTTCGGTACGGCGCAATAGGTCCGTAGGCTAGCCGCGTGTCGTAACCTGCTCCCGCTGCCAACGATCCAAGTTCAACGTTCGGCGTACCGATGACGATCTTGGTGTCTGGCGCAACGGCCGTGGCGAGATTGAATGACCGGTTCGCCTCCCTTGATGATCCCCCAAACTGGTTGTTATTGTCACTATCGATGAAGACAGTGAATCGACCGGCGTACCCGGCAGACCAACTTGTGGTGTTGCCATACTGGTTTGCCAAGGAGTTTCCGCCGAGGTTAGTCGGTTGATACTTAGGTACCTCAACTTGGAATTCGAATACGGTTGGGATCAAGGCTCGTGCAGAGGCAGTCGATTCGTCTACCGGGTTACCAGAGACATCTCTCGGCCCTCGGAGCGTGACTCCGTTGAACACGGGATTCTCCACGTTTCCGTTAGGATCCTTTCGGACCCGAACGTTTTCGCGCCGGACATCAGGATAGTCAAGGCTATCGTTGGGGAACTTGATGGGTAGATCTTCGAAATTAGCGAAGAGCCCGACGATTGATGCAGGCATCGAGCCAAACGGTTTTAGTACCGATCCAGAGCCACCTTGCCATCGAAGGTCTCTTCGATCAACTCGTACTCCGTCGAGACCCCGTCCTTCACCGCGCTGCAACGTGATAAGGCTGCGGTCGGTAACTTCAATACTGACCTTTTTAGAACCACCGTGGGATGCGATTCCGACTGAAGAGCCAAACTGAGCTCCGTTCACCAATCCGATGCCAGTAACGTTAAGGTTCCTTGAACCGTTGGCCAAAGCATCTTCGCGAGTTGGGTCAATCGTGTAACCAAGTTGGTCAAAGTTTGTTGAAGCGACGCGAATAGCAAGAGGATTCGCAACTTGGTAGTCCAAGTTGGTGACCGCTGGGTTGAGGCTGATCGCCTGCATCGTTCCATTTCGGTTCGTCGCACTTGTTCTCAGTTGGATACGAATTGAACCCGGCCCCGGAACTTGGGACGTGTTACCACCAGCTGTGAGCGGGATTTGGTAAATCGCATAACCACCGTCACCGTCAAGTTCCGTTTTGTCAGCGAACAGCCTTGCTTCCGCGGCAATTGGTCGACCTGGGCGACCTTCGGAGGTCACGGTCGCTTCAACGATTGGAGGCGGAACGTCATTTCCGTTGGTATCTTGGGTTCTGACTGGGAAGTTGTAGACGACCAAGTAGATTGTCTCGCCCCACTCAAATGCTTCACCGTGCGTGCTTCGGAACGGCGGCAACACTTTGCCATAAGGCTTCGTGTAAGGCGCGGCCGTATCGATCACGCTCGCAAAATTTTCGACGCCCTTTGCTCCACCAGGAATTGACTTTCGCAGCCGGATATAGCCTTCCCGACTCAAGAACGCGCACTCTGCATTTCGATAATCCTCATAGAGCGGATCGCGATTATTATCCGGTACGAATTCGGAGCCTGGAGGAATGAATCCGATTGGGAGTGTTCCACCCGGGTTGACGAAGTCAGACCAGGCAAAGAGGAATCCGTTAGCGGACGCTCCAAAGAGCCACTTGTTGGAAACTGTCATCGATGAATGAACTGCGTCATTCATGTTGTAGCCCCATGCGCTACGGTTTCCGAACCGCGTTTCCTCACCGAGTCTACAGAAGAGAGCTGAGAATCGCCCGCTAGCAGTTGGCACGAAGATCACTGGGAAGTCAGCAAGTGCACCCGCTCCCGCATCCTCGGTTCTAATGTTTGAATAGATAATGGAACCGACGCCTCCCGATTGGAGTTCATTAGTGCGCCATTGAACAGCACCAGTATCTGCATTGATTCCGTAAACGTAGCCATTTTCGTTCATGGCGAAAAGCATGCTTGGAGTCGTGAGTGCAGTCACCGACCCAGGAAGGCTTGTGATTTCGGCTTGGGAGACATAGGCCATTCCCGAGTACCAATCAAGTCGATTCGGAACAGTGGCTGTCACCGTATCTGTGCCGTTCACCCAGTTAGGTAGACCGGTATCAACATTCATCGAAACTAAGGTGCCAGGGTTGTCATCCAGCATCTCCGTTCCGAAGAACAGCCGATTGTTAGCGGCATCATAAACCGGCGCGCCAGAGATGGCACCGAGCGTTTCTGATGTCGCCGACGGATACTGCCAAAGCACAGTGGTCTTCAACTCATTGTTTCCTGCGTAGTTAAAGTCACCTGCAGCATCAAGGCAGTACATACGCCCCTGCTCGGTTCCAACAAATACAACCGGACGAACTACTCCACCAACAGTGGCGGTGGCCTGAACCACGGAGGTGATAGCTCCAAGCCTCGTCGTTTGTTCAACGGCAGCAGGGAATGTCTCTGGGTAAGTCCAGCTTCGGAAGGTTGTTCCATGAATATTGGCCGCGTTGTTAAAGTCACCTCGGCCCTCCATAGCAATGCTGAACACTCGTCCGTTGGTGCTGCCGATGACCAGGAAGTCTCGCTGCACCACGGTGGGAAGAGGCAATGTCGGTTGCGTCACGTTGAGTCGATGGACAACCGCGGTGCTCAGATCAAAGTTTGCCGGCATGGCTGCGCTGAGCGTGTCTGCTTCGCCATCAAACTTTTGGAAGGTTCCAGAAATGTTTGGATCCGTAGCATCTTGACCTTGCTCAAGGTTTGGATCAAGTGCTGTGGTTCTTTCGCTCGGATAAGTCCAGTAGCACGTGGTGGTTCCGTCTCCGTTTCCTGCCGCATTGAGACAGTGAATCCTTCCCTGCTCATCGGCAGCAATGACGACGTTGGTCTCAACCGGTGCTCCAGCAGGTGTGAGTCGCACAAATGCTCTGGTGTGAACGGGTGTCGACTTGAACTCAGACGTTGCAGAGCCTACGAATCGGAATTGGTCAACATAGATTGACTTTCCTAGATCTCCAGGAAGGTCCGATCGATTCTCCATCACTACCGTGATAGGGAGTGCCGTGGAATGGGCATATCGTTTGTCGCCAATTCTTACCCAACCAGCAGGACCAGCAAGGTTGATCGGAAATCGACCTTGCGAGACGCCACCAATGAAGACTTCGTACTGTGCCTGTTGAGCGTAAGCAACCGCTGGCAAAGCAACGTCGCCACCGACATACATTTGGATCTCGTAAGAACCATCTGGAATATCCGTCGACGGAGCAACCGTCACTGATTCATCCGCGGCAACGTTATTTACCGAAGGGCATTTGAGATAAGTTCCGCCTCGAGCCAGCGGATTGTCCGTGTCCGCCGCAAAGCCACCTGTTGGCGTGAAGTTAGCGCCATTCTCATCCAGAGCAATGGTCCTAGAACTGGTCTCTAGAGGGCTGTACTTCCACCTAACGTTTCCGGTGTTAAAGTCGTAGCTCGTCAGAACTCCCTTTGCGACAGTGAAAGGCTTTACCTTGTACTGTCCAACGGCAGGGATAGTCGTAGGATCAACCAGCCGTTCGTTACGGGCCCCGGTGACACGAATATCTGCCGTTCCAAAACCGGCAGATGTTGGGGTTGCCATGTAGCCATCGGTTTCAGCGGAGAACAGAGCAGCGTCCGCAAGAACTGCAAAGCGGTTATCCGGCTTTGCGAGCGTCACTTCTTCCATCAACTGATCAACATCGTTCCGCGGGATCGTGTTGTACAGAGTAATGCTGATTGGATTGAGGACCAGTGGCGCCAACGGGTTAACGCCGAGATATGGGAAGACCTGATTGGTCGGACCGCCTCCATTTCCGAGACGCACCCAGCCAGCGCCAGATCTCCATGTGTCAACAACATCAACGTACTTCTGGCCGAAACCGTAAGTGATTTCATAAACCTGGTACCGAGCTTGAAAAACGTTAACACCGGCACCGTTCTTGACCGGACCTTGAGGAATCCAGACATAGAGAGCGTAATCCTTCGGAGTAAGGTTGTTAGCCGGAACGAACAAAGGTCCAACTTGTGTGCTTGTCATCGGTTGGAACGTCCAAGTCCAAGTACGGAGGTTTCCAGGTACTGCTGCAATCCTTGGGTCTCCACCAACGCCGGCGGCAGACGAAGTCGTACTCTGCCAAACGTGGGATGGGAAGCGCTGGGTGTAGTTTCGTTGTTGGAAGCCAGGTGCGTTCACCGTGTTAACATTGCGCCGAACGTAGAGGTCTTGGGTGAACTGCGCTTCTCGATCCGAGTCTGGCGTATTCCACACCCCAAGTGACGTCACAACGCCGTTTGGAAGCGGGTCATACGGCCCGACATTGTTTCCTGTTTCATCAAGGTTGACTGCGGCGGGAAGTCCAGCTCCAACCGCATCGGTGTTATCGATCCGAGTTCGGAATGGATTGATTTCGTTGAGGCGTAGCGAATCAACTTCCCGAGCAGATTGGAATGGAGCAAACCAGCGAAGCGCCGATGGGAGGCGTCCGCCCATGCCATCAGTGCCTTCGACGCGCAGATATCCGGGACCGGAGTTCAGGACATTGCCATTGACACCTGTCCTGGCGTTTCCACCTTTCAAGTTGGGGTGATCCGTGGTGGATTGCCCAAAACTGCTCACCACCAGGGTGAGTCCGATTACGCTTAGTAGTCCTTTCATTGTTTGCATGCTTTGCCTCAAGCTGCTGGTTCTTTATCGTCGATCTGCAAAAACAGGGAGTGAGAGTCCTCGGGTGCCCTCTACCGGGCCAAACAGGAGCTTGATACTCTTGAAGTTGAAGCCCAAGTTGTGCGCGAAGAGAGAGAATCCGGGTTTGTCGATGTCCGCAAGAACGCCGGTTCCGAAGGCTCCGTCGACTTGTACGACTTCACCATCGAATGCCGAGTTCCCGAGAGTAACTCCGTTGTAGCCGTTGACAACCATGACGTTGTCATCATCAATGCGTCGAGCATAGGTTGGGAAGAACTTGAGTGGGTTATTTGCACTGACCACCCCAGCGGCAGCGGCTGGTCTTCTCATGCTCTGATATGCCCATGAAGGAAGCATCCATCGAGTGTTGAGCGCGACAGGATTTGCCGAATCAGCGAGAACCTCGTAGACTCCAGTTGCGTCTGCAATCATGATCGTGTAGAGCGGAGCACCGATGCCTTGAATCAAGGACGCTGTGACCGATTGGAGATTGACCATGGGTCTCTCCCTCGCCAAAATGTCTGCCGCCGCATTTGTTGACCAAGTCCCCGTCGTGAAGTCCCAACGCATGGTGTGGTTCACCGCGGGAGTGTTGAACGTGCTGAATACGCGATAGCCGCCTGCAATAGTCGGGTCAAAAATCACGATCCCGCCGTTTCCAGTTTGATCCGTTCTGCTATTGGTCGGTGCTAGATCACCAACTCCGGAGCCGCCCTCGCCTGAATCTCTGCGGGTTGGCGCCTTACCACCGAGACCAGCAATGACCACAAAGCGATTTCCGACTTGCAACCGCGTAAAGCTGTTGTATCCCCATCCTGCGCCACTGACTTCGGAAGGCGAATGCCAAAGCAACGTTCCTTCGCTCAGCCGGCTTGTGATTCGGCCTGTAGCCGCGTCTTGAGCATATCGATCAACAAGCTCAATAAGTCGCCCGTTCCCCTGATCGGCGACCAAGTAGTGAACCCAGTACTCTTGAGCCTGAGCGCCCGAGAACCGGTTGTTTCCACCGCTTCCAACTGGCGTCTCTTGCGATACCCAAGTCCACGCGTCTCGTGGGTTTGAGAACTCAAGCGACTCGTTAGACTTGTAACCCGTTGGTACAAACGCTGAATCAATCGTCATTTCGGAGACAACTCTTCCGACCACCCCAGAAGGATTCATTCGGAACACCCGACCCTTGTCACTATCGACGACGAGCACGTCGCTTGATCCTGGGATCGGATAGATTCGGGTGGGTCGTCCGAGTTGTCGAAGGTTAACGGCTGCCGTACTGCCACCTGTCGATCCCGAGATGACCGCCTTGCTGGAATCGAAAAGTGGGTTGCCACTTGGATCTAGAAGAGCAATTCGACCTTCGTCGGCCACCCACGTGTTTGCTCGTCTGAATCCGTACACACGCTCGTTGTTCCAAGCGGCAAGCAATCCATCTCCAGCAACAACGCCGAAACTACTAGGTGTAAACCCTAATCCGGTCGTTCCCGAGGTTTTGAGGACGCACTGGTTAATGCGAACCACGAAGTCCTCAAAAGACAACTGACCAAAGTCAGTTGAATTGCGCGGGGACTGAGGCCAGATATAGGCTTGGCTCGGCCGGATTCGATTGATGGAGAGTTCAGTAGCCGTGAACGAATTCGCCGCCCGAACATAGTCCATTGAGATGACTTGTCGCAAGTAAGGACGAGCCTGGTCTGCAACGATTTCAAGTGGCTGGAAGTTGGCGGGATTCGTCGTGAACGCGCCAGCATCGTTAGGTCGCTTTGCCTGACCTGGATCAATATTGGTATTGAGGGCCATGACAATTGCTTCCTCCCGGAAGTTCGGATCACCAGGGAATACACCGTTGAGAATCGGAGGTAAGAACGACTTGCCGCTGACAAAAACTGTATTTCCAGTTCCTAGCGCGGTGCTACTCAACTGAGTTCCGTGCAGGATCGTGTACCACTTAAGCGGGTTCCAGCGATCGCCCTGTTGCGAAGGATCAATGACGATGTCTTGGAGACCGTCCTGTCGAATAATGACCGGCTGGCTCACGCTAATTGAATCCGTGATCTGCCCTCTCTGAGCGGTGAATAGGTTATCAAGTCGGATGATTCCACCAACTTGCCCCTCCTCTTTTTCGACTCGAACTCGATCCGGCGGCAGCGCCGAGAATGTGGTCGGGTTCGTTGGGTCAGAAGATCGAGCCATGTCCGGTTGGACAATGATCGCGTTCTGCCCGAGTCTTCGTCCAACGCGAATTTCTCGAGTGGAAGCATCGTCGGAGAAGCAAAGAAGAGCCCCCGCTGGGACACTGAATCCACCAAGATTTCGCTTCGCGCCGCTAACAGCAACGTAGACCTCACCGTTCCTGATGACCGGAGCGCCTTGGAAGGTGGCTAGGCGATATCCGCCACCGAGAACAAAGTTCAAGTTGATCGAGCCAGCTCCAACTGGAACCGTCAGGTTTTGCACCGGATCATTGTCGGCCAGAACTGCTTGAACCGTTGTAGATGTCCCGTTGTTGGCGAAGCTGTGCTGAGGGTAAAGATCCCACTTCCACGGGCATCGGAACTGGCCTCGACCTTCTTCGCGGATCGCGAAAAGCGAGCCGTTATAGTCATTGACGTTGAACGCGGCTGGGTTGGCGTTTTGGGTGCTGACCGTCGCGTAGATGGTGCCCGTTGGTGAGAGAGCAATACCACCGATCACCGTTCTTTGGAGACCTGTTGGCGATGGGAAGTTAAGTCTTCCGCGCTCGATGCCTGCGGTGAGGCTTGGAAAAGACGCGCCCCAATCAATCGTGTAGTCAACTCGTACGCCGTTATCTGGATCCACGCCTACCGGTGGCCAGACGGCCATCGGACTGAGGGTCAGCGAAACCGTGCCGTTGCTTTGGGTGACGGCTCCGGTGAAGAGTGAGGCCATCTGAGCAGCGGTAAAGAGGGTGCCATCATTGCGCAGAATTGAAAGGCGGAATCCCAGCGGATCGCCTGCGCCGGCACTCAGGTAAATCGGAAGACCACCCTGTGTTGCGGCACGAGTCGTGATTGCAACGACCCCACCGGATTCTGCAACAGACGTTGGCCTTTCGCCCTTTACACCCGCCCAAATCGACATGACACCGGCGTTAGCCTGAGGAGACGGTTGCTCCTTGAGTGGCGCGTACACCACCTTGTCGAGCCCGCCAGAGTTGTCCATGATCGGGATGTATCCGACTGTCGGAGAACCTGAAATTCGCTGGATTGCGGCAGCAGTGCCTCCGAACACAAAGTTGTTACCGGAGATCGGGCTTTGAACGACGCTGAGAGTTCGAAGATCAACCTGCCACATGCGCCCAACGTCCTGACCGGAAGAGTTCACCGTATCGGCAACATAAGCAATTCCTTCGTGAACCGTGGGTGCAACTGGCCATTCGCCAGCAACCAAAGATGCGGCTCCGCCGGCGCCTGGAGTAAGCAGGGCATCCGGTGCAAGGGCTAGTCCAGCGCGCAATCGACGATTATTGTCGAATAGGGAGAAAATTGCGAGCTGACCGTTTTCGGTGGTAACCAAAACCAGATCCCGTAGCGCTAGAGTGGCTGCTGACGGCACCTCAACGCAGACTGCACTTGAAATTCTTCCTGGGAAAATGTTGCTCGCCCAGATGAGATCGCGATCCTCGCCAAGGCTGAGATCGGTACTGCCATCGTCCTGATTTCCGTCTCCGTCGGCGTCGCTACGTGGATCCCCGTCGAGGACGACGACTCGATTGTCAGCGACTGCGACGGTCAGCCCTTTGTAGATAACCGGTGCTCGACCATTGCGCTCAGTAGCTGTGTAGATCGAACCAGTGCCATAAGCAGCGTTCCATGTCTGGAGTAGCGGGGCACCGACGTCAATGAACGAACCAAAGTTTCTTCGGCTTCCCGAGCCGTTCTGAGCCGACTCTGCTGCGAGCGAAATGACGTTAACGGCAAACTTAATAGCGGCCGAGGCTTCTACAGAAGCAGCCCCCGATCGTCCGAGTTGGCCGTTCGGATCCGCCGCGAAAAACCTTCGATTCGTCGAAGCACTCGTCCGATTCGCCATTTCAGAAGTGCCGCGCGAAGTTACAACAACATAGCCGTCGCCAACCCTTCCATACATTGCGGTTGGGCTTCCCGCAGCCGCGGTAACGGGCTTGAGATGGCTAAACGAGCCGGTCACTCCAACAATACTGTTCAGGAGAGGAGCCACGGATGCCGCACCCTCAACCGAGAGGTCAACCGGATTGATATTGCCTCGGAAAATCGCCTCCGTTCCATAGGTCGGTCCGATTGCTAGAGTCTGAATTTCGTTATTCGTCAAGGTGTTCGGATAGCGAAGCAGCGGACTCTGTAGATCCCACTGCGGGTTTGCGTTTGGAGTACCTGGATAAGTGAGCCGGAAGGGGAAAACACTACCGTTCGCTTGATCAAACGAACCAAATGCCAGGTCAACCCATAGGACACCACCCTTGTCCACAAATCGTCGCAGTCGTTCTCGGTCTCCTGGAGAGACCTGCAAATTTGGCGTCGTGACCTGAAGCAGTCCAACATCGAGCTGCCCCATCTCTTCGTCATTCAATCCGGCAACGTCAAGCCACCAGTAGCCAGCCATTCGCTTGGTTTGCTCAACTCCCGGACCCGGTGTATCGGCATAAATTGAAGAAAAGAAGGTTGCAGATTGAGCCGTGAGAACTCCCGCGGCAAGAGGGTTGAAAACGTTCCACCCTGCCGGCTTGAGAGCAACATTGGAGTCCACGTTGAACCAAACGTGAGGTGCAGTCGCGGAGTAGCCTGGACCGGCCGGAAGGTGGTCGCCATTCAGGTGGAAGTAAGCGGCCCGAATGTCCGTTTTTCGCATTGCATAGCTCTGTTGAGCCGCAGAAGCCCCAGCGATTGCTAGGGCACCAAGGGCGAGGGTTATTCGAGTAATCACTTTACTTCTCCAAAGAATGCAAGGGTTGGGCTGACGGGTAGCCTCGGCATCGGCGGTAGCTGATGCGTCACTCCGTTCAGAGTTGTTGTTCGAATCGCAGGGTTAACCGGGTCGTTCAGCGGGGTGTTGGTCGAGAATCCGTTGGCACGTCCGGTAGCGAGCATCGGATCGTAGCTGACAATCAAGTTCTCAGTGAACGGCCTTCCGGCTGGGTTAGCCTTCGTCCAATCACTCACGTGAGAGACCGGGATAAAGCGGCTGGCACCAGTTGCAGGATTAAAGACTCCGGCTTGTTTGGTTGGAATCCAGCCCCACTTCTTTTGCCATTCGGCTTGCTGAGCAATTGGTGGAGCCATATTCTCGGCAATCGACCCAACGATGTTGATCTTGATGTCGGCAGGCTCAGCATAGAATGGCGCATAGGGCGTCGTTCCGAAATTCTCCAGGCGCTCTTGAGCCGCTTGGTTTCGAGCAGCGGCCGTCCCACCAAGGGCGGTAACTCGTTGCTCAAACACATCGCGTCGGTCGTTGGGGTTCGTGTTGAACCAATCGCCCGGGATGACAAAGAAGGAGCCCTCTTCGGCAAAGATCGAAGCTTCGATTCGCACGTCCATGGGCACGGCGGCCGAGCGAGCCAGCATGTAGTTGCCACTTGCCTGAGTACCGAACTGGGTGAGACCAAGTTCGAGGTAGTTCGTGTTCTGCATCAAGAGCTCGTAGTTGTTGCTATTGAACGTGTTCAGGAACCGGTTGTTAACAAGATCAAGTGTTGTCGCCGCAGGAGTAATCAGAGGAATCTGAACAGTTTCAAACTTGGGCGACTGTTGCCAGGCTTCATTTCCAAGTCCATAGATTGGCGCGAACGCTGGCGCAGGACCAGGATTGTTGATTGACGCCCAGATGATCTGCGCTGTATTGGTCTGTGAGCCAAGAGTCTCGAACTGGTACGGCGCAACGCCAGCTACCTGGTTACCAGCATTGACTTGCATGTTGAAGAATGCGTTCGCAGGACCTGGATTAGTGAACTCGAGCGCATGGGTCAGCAAGAGATTCGTGTTTTCACGTGCGGTTGTACCCGTGGGGTTGTTAGGCGCAGCAGGATTCCACTCGAAATAACCGAGCGATGCTGGGACTCGGCTCTCGAACGGAAGGATCGTAGAACCGTCCACAGGGCTGAGGGGCGAGAGCGGAAGATCAACCTGAAGTGTCATCGCGCCATCCGGAGCTCCAAGCTTTACTGGGCTATAGCCTCCAACTCCGCTTGAGGCGAGTGCGACGCTGGCGTTACGCTCGCTGGAAGGTCCCGTGAACATCGTCGGATTGAGCGCGACATAATCCTTTGCCATCAGCATCAACGCAGACTTTGAGGCCCGGTTAAGACGTCCATTGGTGAGGACTGCCGGGGTAGCTGAGGTGACGTCGTTTGCTTGAACACCCTTTAGGAGGCTTCCTTCAATATAGATCGTGCGACCGGAGACGAGGCTGATTTGCACATCCGTAGGGATGACTCCTCGGACTCTGACGTTGCCTTCGAAGTACATCACACCGTTGAAGACGGACCCGTTCATGTACTGAGCTGGAGTCAAAGTTCCGTTGATGGAGGCCCCAATGCCTGGAGTTGCTTGGTTAACGATGCGAATCTGACCGTCAGTTCCATAGCCAATTCGATAGCGAATTGCAGTGAGTCCGGTGTCGGATCCATCTGGGTTGCGCCAGGTGCGCTCGTTCACGTTTTGGTCAGGGAAGGCGTTGCGACTGACGATGAAGCCATCCTTGTCAAAGTGGACCATCGCACCAACCGGGATGTAAAACGGTCCGTGCCAACCTGATCGGAAGGTGACACCGTCCCCGTAAGGATTAAGCCAGTCTTGAACCAACGAAGCAGATCCACCAGCATTTCGGCGACCTTCTTCATCGACGGGAGTTTGGTAATCAGAGAAGTTGTCAACGTAGACTCCTTCGCCATGACCAAACTGCCCGCTAAAAGCTGCTCCTCCCTGGAGTCGACCCGAATCGCGGGTCATCTTGACGTAGCGGCTGATTGCTGAGGCCTCTCCACCTTCGCCTGTACCGAGGATGGAAGGTGAGGTCAAATATCCAACATTTCTGGCGTCTTGGTTCGCATCAGTTCCGGGGAGACCGTCGCGAATGATGCCGCCGAGTGTGGAGAACAGATTGCTATAGCTGTCCATGACCGGAGCCGGAGTTGTGTTCAGCCAAGAACTGGTGATTGGGTTCCACTCTGACCTGCGAATAGAAACTTGCGCACCATTCTCAGTTGCAACTGCGCCCGAAGCAAAGATTCCTTCACCGAGCGACTTGTTGAGACTGAACTCAGTGTTTCCAACGAACTTCACATCAGTGTTCGCCCTGAGCGAACCTCCAAAGAAGACGGTTGAGGCTGTCGCAGATGGACCACCCGGGCCAAAATCAGGAACACTGGCTAGTCCACCGTGACCCATCGGGGAGTTGACCGCGAGACCTTCCGGAATACCGGCGATATTCTCACGGTATCGAGCACCCGAGTCAATTGACATTCCAAGCTCAAGGGGCTGGGCGATCCGGTTCTTGTTGGTAACAAATCGAGCGTAGTCAATAATCCCAATCTGCGCAAAAGCGATGAGCTTTCGGCCCGTGATCTCTTTGGAGTCGTACTCGCGCATTCTTGCAATCTCGGTCACCATGACCGCTTGCGATGCGAAGCCGATATATTGCACAGCTCCACGATTACCTGCTAGGGATGGATCGTTCGGATTAACGTCGCCTTGACGTCCAACTGACTCGATCACGAGGAAGTTATGCGCCATTCCTGGAGTCTTGAGATAACCCTCAGGTTGTGCACTGAAGTTGCTTTCGTCTCCAGCTGCGTAGCGAACTCGGATCAGTGCACGACCGCCACGATAAAGAACTCGGAAGTACGGACCGAGACCATCTGGGCCACCTTTGTCAGCTCGGTTGGTGCCTGGTGTGAGGAACACAGGTGAGGCTGGGCGAAGGTAGTAGATGTCCGGATCACGTGTGAAATTGACAGCGGTTTCAACGATCACTTCCGGCTGGCCCCGCCAGTCGGCTCCAAGTTCGCTGTTCACGAGCTGGGAGTGGGCGTAGCGAACGCCAGATTCGGCGAAGTCATTACTCTGCCCCCTAGTCTTGCTTAGCTGGGTTCCTTTGATCGTTCGGCTAAGGATTCCCGCGAAGACCGCGCCCAGAATCAGCAGCACACCAAGGATGAGCAACGCAATGATCAGCGTTTGCCCTTGTTGTGATCGGCGATTTCTTTGCATCAGTTTCATGGCGGTCTTTAGCGGATAAAGTTTTTGACGTTGGCGGTTGCCTTCATCGTGACGGTCTGTGGGTTAGGCACGTTCGATTGCGGATAGTTGCGAATCGTTACCAGAATCTGCATCAGCTGCCTCGTGTCGTAGTCGACTCGGACGGTGTCGGTTGTATTTGTGAACTGGAATCGATACGCCACACGGATTCGACCAGGAACGTCGAAAGTTGTTCCCGCTGCGACCCCTCGAATTCGCATTGTTGCGGGAATCGGGACTTCTGGATTAGAACATAGCTGAACATAGCCGACTTTGTAACGAGGTTGAACGATCGCGCTCACAAAGCTTGCCGGGGTGTAATTGGGAGGAGGTACGGGAAGTCCTAGCGCAGTGTAACCTGCAACTGAAGGCTCAGCAAGATTCGTGTAGTTGATCCTGTACTCGTTCGGTCCTGGCTCCTTGTTCACCCGTCGATAGCGAACTTCATAACCGTAGTTCGCGCCCGGATTCTGATCTGGACCCCAAATCTCTTCGGAACTTGGAACGATTGAAGCATTCGGGAAAAGGACGAGGGGACTCAGTGTCCTATCGCCTTGGGGGACAAGTCGAAGATCAATGAAGCGATGCGCTCCACCTACTTCGCCGAACTGAGAGGGCACTCCGTTCCGGTTAGCCTGGGCATCTGCCCAAACCTTGTTAAACACCCGATTCATGTTAAATCGATCGAAAGCAGCGTCGTAGAACGGGGCAGCGTCAAACGTACCTGCGGCAACTGCGGGATCAGTCGTCGGAGTCAATGCAGAATCTGTGACCGCCCAACCACTTGCGGTATTGCCTTGAGCGGCAATCTGCGGGAGGTTATTCGGGTTCAAATCGTCTGGCGAAAAGATGTTCGCCGCCGAATTCGGATTCTGGCCCACATTTCCATGATCTCCAATTGCAAAGCTAGCGCTGATGCGACCCTTTTCCTGATTAGCCGTGAACGGCTTAAACACTAGGGAGCCAGGACTGATACTTGCCGCTGCAGAAGTCGACTGGGTGAACGGGTAGCGAGCCGTGGCGTCTCCGGCGGTGTATTTCCGCCTGAACAGGTCGGCATAACTGGTGACGTTGAAAAGCTCTGTTCCCGAACCTGGTGTGGTATCGGCAACTCCGGTGGTTGGGTCAAAAAAGAAGATTCTGAGCTGATCAGCATCGGTTCTTGCAATCTGATACGGCTGAGGCGGCGCGTAGGTGCCAGGGTACGAGCGAACGGTGAGGCTGCTCCAAGCTCCATACTTTCCGACGTAAGTTTCCGAACCAAGTTGCGCCGCACCTTCGGTTTCGGTACCCAAAGGCATCGTCATGGCGGCATCAGAGCTATCGCCCTCAACGTGCGAGGGCCGGAACTGAATCAACGGAGTAATGCGCGGTGAGTAGAGGCCGCCGTTATCATTCAGCTTGACCAGCCGGCTGGTCTTATCGATCACGGGCTGAATCATGTCGTACCGACTCAACTCGGTAACGATCTGAGCTTTGTTCAACCAGTTGCGAATTCGATCAGCCTTCGCGTCGTTGTTTACCGGGGCACCTGCAGGAGCACCCGTAGCGAGGAAGAAGTTCGGGTCGTTGTAGTTCGGCGTTCGTCCGGTTCCATCGGCGGGGTCCACGTCGAAAAATGCTGCATTGACAGTAGGGTTGCCGGCGACTCGAACCACTGGTTCAACTTCGGCCATGTATAAGACGAAAAGATTATCTCGCCCGCCGGATTGTGGCGTCAGGATGCCTTCGAAAGGGTTCGTGTAATTCGTGAACGGGTCGCGCAGACCGATCCAATAGCGTCGAATCGTTGTTCCTGGTGCAAGAGGAAGCTGAACTTGCCCCTTTGGCGCTCGGAGCGTAGGATCCTCCTTTCCAGTGTTCGGATCAATGAAGCCACCACCGACGCCTCGATTTCCGACTTTGGCCGGAAGAACGATGTCGAGCTTCGAATAGTTCATGCCGACCGTAACCCATGAGCTACCTGTCGGGTTGATTACGGTTCCATTCTCCAGAACACCTCTGGCGGGAGTTTGGACAACAATGCTGACCCGACCGCCAACACCCTCAACGTCTTTAACACCTACAGACTCACTGATTTCGCGCGTCAAGCGCTCGGTAAGGAGTCGGGCTTTATCCTGAGCATCGGCAAATGCTTGCGCCGTGCGAGTTGCCCGGAAACTCTCAAACATCGGGACAACGATGATGCTGAGCAAGATCGTCGAGATCGCCATCACGGTGATCAGCTCAATCAAGGTAAAGCCGCGGTTACGTTGGGTTTGTCTCATCGGGCAGATTCTCCTTGATGTAGGTAGGTTTCTTTCGTCGTGATGTTCCATTGCTGGGACCATTGGTTAAATCCTGAAGTGAGGTTCGCGGCAGTATTCGTTGTCAGATTGAACTTTGCATTGTTAAAGAACACCTTGACGAGAACAGACACGCCCTGAACGTTGCTCACTGAGTACGGCAGCGAGGTTGGACCTTGGTCCGCAAAGATTCCGATTGCGCCTGGCACGAGGTCACGAATGTCGATCGAAGGCATCGGCGTTGCAATTGTGTCCGCTCCTGGTCGCTGCAAAACGCTGAACTCAGCTCCCTCAAGAATCGCTTGCTGACCACCGAGGATGTAACGAATTCGCCCGATCGAGACCTTTCTGTTCGTATCCATTCTTGGGAAATAAATCCGAGTTGGAACTCCGGCCAAAGTTGGATCGGAGCCACCAACATAGAACTGACCTGCGCCTGGTATGCCAAGTGTCGAAGTGTAGTTCGACGGGTTTCGGGTGACCTGCACCGCCCACTCGTCTTTGCCCATAAAGTAGCAACGAATGACTCGGCCCGTGAGGTTGGTTGGAACCACCGTTCCGTCGAGCATGACGATGTTCTGAGTCAAACCATTCGCGTCGTTGTTGTCGATGTCAAAGAAGGTGACAGTTCCCGAGGACTTATCAACCCTGAGTGATGGAACTCCAGCAACGCTCTCCATGATCTGTCCGCCCGTGGCAACGTCAATCGCAAGGAAGTTGTCGGCGACGTCAGTATTGGTATTCGCAACTGTTGTGTTGTCAGCAACAAAGACGTCTTCCATGCTGTCGTTAGGGATATCGCTTCCACCGATGACTGCGGCGTGGGAAAGACCTTGTCGTCCGTCTGCACCCGCGACTGTATTTGTTTTGAGGGAAGATATTGGAAGCCGAATCGTCTTTGCAAGACCAGCCGGCGAGCTTTGCGTGATTCGGAAATCCTCGTGCAAGATTCTCCAATCGCGGACATCGTAATCAACGCGGGCAACGTATGGTCGTCGAGACTGTCCCGCTCGCTCTTCATACCGACCAGCAAGGACTGGATTCAGCAGCAGCATCCCAATGCGATCATTCAGAAGCTTGTAGGTGAATGGGGCATTGCCCGTGAATGCGGTCGCATTTGGAATCCGCACAAATCTGCGTGCGATTCGCACTGAAGTCAGTTCGACACTCACCAAGGTTTCACCACCACCCAGCACCCCTGGGATGGCGCCCACAGGAACCGTGACGTAACCTGGAACCGGAGTCGCGGGAATCACAACGGTAGATCTGAACACAGGCCGTCGGACAATGTTTCCAGAATTGTTGACCATTGCGGTTAAGGAGACGCGATACTCGCCAGCAGTGGCAGCGGGGAAAGCAATCTCAGCCGCGCCAGTTGTTGGATTATTCACAAGGAACTCGTACTCTCGCAGTCCAACATAGTCGCTCGTCTCTCGAACAAGACGATAGGACATATCTCGACCATAAACATGAACAGTGTCGGTTGGGACGCCGATGTCACGAGCAATCGGACCCCGCTCAACGACTAGCAATGAACCAAATGGAGCCGTTCCGGATGTCGGGTCAGTTGTGAGCGCTCGCGGCGAGGAGATAACGTGGGTCTCGCCAATGATGCGACGGTAAGAGTTTGCACCCGAAATCAGCTGCCAATCTCTTCCAGCTTCTGGAACTTGACCGGTGGCCGAGATACCAGTACCGGAAGGAGCATAAGCATTGATCAGTTTGGTTGGATCAGTCTGCGGATCAAAGAATCCGGAGTTAACGTAGGTAATTGGAAGCACGGCCTCCGGAACCAAGCCAGGGTTTGACTTGAGAGATTCAATTTCAGCACGAGCCAGCGCCTGCGCCATCGAAACGTTCCGAGTTCTCGCGAGAATCTTGATACCACCCGGAAAAATCTGGGCGATCGCTAGAATTCCGATCAAAAACACCACGATTACAACGAGCACTTCGACAAGCGTTGTGCCACGGCGGAATCGACGAAAAGCAGGAGGGTTATGCATCAAAAGCCTCAAATCGAAATCAGAAAGTGAATCGCCAAGATCGCTCAGACATTAGCTTGGAGTCAACCGGTCGAGCGGCTCCGCCGAGTTGAAGAACCATGTCCTTGCTTCCGCCGTTTGTCAGCGCGCCGTTGTTGTAGTCGCGGAAGAACGAGTTCCAAGTAACGACAGTCGTTTCAGGCGGCTCGGTATAACCAAGCTGGCGGGGGTCATCGTTAACACTGCCGGTCGTCGTTCCAAGAAGGGTCCAGAACGGGGTGTAGTGAACTTCGTAGTAGATTTGCCCGCCGATTCGAACCTGAGCAACGTCGTAACCACTCAGCGCATAGAATCGACCAACATCCGTGGTTGCGCTAGCTGCATTGGCGCCGATCGAAGGCGTTATGGTCCTATCCTGGTAGTAATACTGAACTGTTGCCGCGCTGTAGCTTGAACCAAATGCCTGTCGGGCGTTAGGAATGTCATCAGCGTTGTTAATTACCCCATCTCCGTTGGTGTCAACAATTGGAGCAGAACCCGTTGGTCGGTTATCAACCTGAGGCCAGATTCCTGGAACCATCAGATCTCGAGCAACACGATTCTGGGAAGGACGTAACGTCTCGAGAGAGTCAATTCTCTTGGGAAAGAGCGCGCCGCGCACCTGATCTGCCGGAACCACGGTGACGCCCCCTGCATACTCGTAAGGCGAGATGTAGCCGAGCAGTGCAGGCGGATACCCACCTTGATCATCTCGGTAGAGTTGCAGTGCATTGCGAATCGAGTTCATCGCAGACATATCGCCACTCTTATAAGCGTTCAGTTTGACTCGAGCAAAGACCGGGAAGATGATTCCCGCAAGGATCGCAATGATTGCGATCACTACCAATAGCTCAATGAGTGTGAATGCGCGTTTTCGATTCATAGCACTACTTCCAATTTCCCCTTCCGATTTCGACTGCCCTATGATCTGAGGTGTTCCACGGTTTCGGTGAACAACTTTCGATGAGGCGATAGTCCTAAACAGATGCCTCCTGATTATGGCGCGTCGAACACCCGTTTATGGCAAGAAAGCGGGTCCTTGCATTGTTCTTAGGTATTCCGTCCACTTGTCGAGAAGATCAGTCTTGAATAGGATACAGACTAATGCCCCAATTGCCAAGTAGGGTCCGAATGGAATCGTGCTTAAACTAGGTTCCCAATCATCATCTTCAACGCTAAAGTCTTCGACGGGATATCCAAACTTGGTGTAAACCTGCGGAAACCAGATGGCGAGGATATCAATGCAGAAAAGATAACTGATTCCCAAAATAAAGAGATCCTTGATGGATTCTGGTTTGTAATCTACTTCTTCAATTGCTCCTGTTGCTTTGTCGACCTCACTCTGGGCAGCCTTGCCCTTCCGAGCAGCAATCGCCATGAAGAGAAGGCCGAAGACCAGACCTGCAACGACAGCTATACCAACACTAAAAACTGTCAGGACTCCGCCAATCAGCGCGCCAACACCACGCATCATCTTGATGTCGCCATGCCCCATCGCGTCCTTCCCGAAGGCAACCCGGCCTAAAAATGCAATTCCGAAGATGATTCCCCAGCCGACGAGGTACCCAACGAAGCAGTCGCGCATGGTGCCCTGGACGAGATGAAAGACGACCCCGACAAGTAGCAAGAAAGCGTTTATCTCATCAGGGATGATGTAGTGCTCTCCATCGATGAATATAATCGAGACAAGTGCAGCCGCCCCAATTGCGTAGGCACAGCCATACTTCCATGCTTCGTTGCCGCCCTCATAGCAGAAGTAGCGGTACCAGATCGCCGCCCACAGACAACCTGTCACGAGCTCGACCCAGAAGTATCGACTTGGAACGGCAATGCCGCAATGACGACACTTCCCTTTCGATGTCAGCCAGCTGAACAGGGGAATGAGATCAGGTCCGCCAAGCTGATTCTTGCAGTTGGGGCAAAAGCTGTTACGGGGGTTCCCCAAAGACATCCGCCTAGGAAGGCGGTAGATCACGACGTTAAGGAAAGAACCGATGGTGGCACCCACCATCAGCCCGACAATCCATGTCCATTCAGGAAAAATCCCGGCACCCATAAGAGTTGCCGGGATGGTACCTGTTTAGAGCCGATGACTACTCGTCTGCGCCGCCCGAAGAAAGCGAGGAAATGACTTTAACTAGAGGAAGGAACATCGAGATAACGATGAATCCGACCATAAATCCGAGACCAACAATCATGATTGGCTCAAGAGCCGCAGTGAGCGATGCAAGAGCCGCTTCAACTTCGTCCTCGTAAAAGTCGGCGATCTTCTGGAGCATGAAGTCGAGAGATCCCGACTCCTCACCAATTCCGATCATGTGAACGACCATGGGTGGGAACAACTTGGATTCTTCGAGCGGATCTCCGATTCGATCTCCTTCACGGATTCGGGCGCGGGCTTCGAGAAGCGCGTCCGACATGATCGTGTTGCCAACCGTTCCGGCAACCGTCTCCATAGCCTGAAGAATTGGAACACCCGAGGTAAGAAGGGTTCCCATCGTTCGGCTGAAACGAGCCATGCAGATCTTGTGGTGAAGCTTTCCAAAAACAGGAACCTTCAACCGAACCCGGTCCATAACACGTCGCCCAAAGCGGGTGCTAGTGAACAGCTTGTTTGCGAAGAAAAGTATGACCAGAGAGATCGCAACGATATATCCCTTGTTAACAAGGATGTCCGAAACATCGATCAGGAACTTTGTGGGAGCCGGAAGGTCGTCAGCCTTGAGTCCAAGGTCAACAAGAATCGCCGCCCATTGAGGAACGAACCAGTAGACGAGGAAGCCCGTAATGCCGAGGGACATGACAAGAACCAGAACTGGATAGGTTAGAGCCGACTTAACCTTTCGGCGAAGTTCGACGTCTTTTTCAAGGAAGTGGCTGAGTCGCTGGAGGGATTCCTCCAAGACACCACCGATTTCACCAGCTTTGATAAGACCAATAAACAGTGAACTGAACGCCTTAGGGTGCCGCTGCATGGCACGGCTGAGAGATTCACCACCTTCAACGCGGGTTCCGAGATCGGCAATGATCTTCTTAAGTCTAGGGTTCTGCGTTTGACGACCAAGAACGTCCAGACAGCGAACCAACGAAACACCAGCATCAACCATCGTTGAGAACTGACGGCACCAGACAGAAAGGTCTGTGAGCTTGACTTTTCCAGGCGATTTTGACTTCGGGCTTTTCGCCTTGATCATCGTCAATTCGGTAATCACGAACCCTTGTTCGGTAAACCTTGACCGTAGAAGCTCTTCGCTTTCTGCGTCGGCCGTGCCTTTTTGGATGGAGCCCATGGCGTCCTTGAATGTGTAGCTGAAGATTGGCATTTTCGCTCCCTTATCTCGTTCTTGTTTCTATTATCGTCGAATTTGTTGGGTTGTTGGACTCGTTCCGGGACCCTGTGCCGTTGCGAGCATCTTTTTGAGCTCTTCAACATTGCTACAGCGAGCCATCACGTCCTCAAGTTTGACCCAGCCCTTCATGTAAAGATCACGCAAGCACTGATCCATCGTAAACATTCCCATTTGGGCACTTGTCTGGATCATCGAAGTGATCTGGTGCGACTTTGCTTCCCGGATAAGGTTCCGGATTGCTGAAGATGCGATCATGACTTCGTTCGCGGGAACCCGGCCCTTGCCGCTTGCGTGGGGTAGCAACTGTTGCGAAATGATGGCAATGAGGTTATTGGAGAGCTGAACTCGAATCTGCTCTTGTTGCCCCGGAGGGAAAACGTCGACCATTCGGTCAACCGACTCGGCGGCAGAGTTAGTGTGAAGTGTTGCGAAGACCAAGTGACCGGTTTCCGCCGCAGTAACCGCGAGCGAAATCGTTTCCACGTCGCGCATTTCACCGACGAGCAGAATGTCCGGATCCTCACGAAGACTTGCGCGAAGGGCGTTGTTGAAGCTCTTGGTGTCCATGCCAAGCTCACGCTGGTTGATGACGCATAGCTTGTGCTCATGCAGATACTCGATCGGATCTTCGATCGTAATAATGTGATGAGCATGATTCATGTTGATGTGGTTAATCATCGCCGCGAGCGACGTTGATTTTCCAGAACCAGTAGGACCCGTGACCAAGATGAGACCTCGAGGCTTTTCGACCAAGGTCTTAAGAATGACCGGGAGTCGCAACTCTTCAACCGTTGGAATCTTGGACGCGATTAATCGAAATGCAGCTGCAACCGCGCCGCGATCCTTGTACATGTTGACTCGGAATCGAGCTCGAGCCGTCGGACCGTCCGGAACTCGTTGACTGAATGGAATCGGCAACGAGTAGGAGAAGTCGAGTTCGTGAATCGTTTCAAATTTCTGAATATTGTCGTCAGAGATGATTTCATACAGCATTCGCTGAATGATTTCAGGGCTAAATTTATCGTAATTCAGCCTCTTCAGTCCACCGTCGTGTCTGACGACCGGGGGGCTCGCCGCACAGATGTGAAGGTCCGACGAGTTGAGATCAACAACGATGTTGAGGAGCTCGTCGATGTGCAGATCATCTACAGGCTGACGAGGACCAAGCGGCTTGTCATCGCCCAAGATTCCCGAGATGGTCTGAACGCGTTCGCGCCAAGCTTCTGGGTCTTGCTGATTCATGTTGCCCTGCGCCATTGGGTTCAAGCGCTGAGGGGGCATGCCGGGTTGATTCTGTCGAGTCGGATCGTTCTGCATTTTCTCTCTTGTCGTTTGTGAAAATCTTAGTAGCCTGCGGTGAAGACAACTCGCATAACTTCTTCAGGAGTTGTGATTCCGCTAAGAACCTTGACGAGCCCATCCTCGCGAAGTTCCTTCATTCCGTTCGCTTTAGCCGCCTCTTTAAGGTCGTTCAACGGAGCACGGCGAACAACAAGCTCAGCAAGCTCGGAGTTCATCGTCATCAGCTCGTGGAATCCAGTTCGCCCCTTGTAACCGGTCATTCGGTTATTCTCCGCCGGAATTCCTCGGTACAACGTAACCAGAGCCTCCGGATCGGTGACATTAAAGCCGAATCGGCGCAGGTCCATCTGAGTAACGTCGTAAGGCTCCTTGTTCGCCGAGTCAATTCGGCGGCCGAGTCGCTGGGCAAGAACACCAACGATCGTCGCAGCGATCAAGTAAGGCTCAACACCCATGTCGATCATACGAAGAGTAGCGGAAGGAGCGTCGTTCGTGTGAAGCGTGGAAAGAACCATGTGACCCGTCAGAGACGACTCAATCGCGATTTCTGCCGTTTCAAGGTCTCGCATCTCACCGACCATGATGATGTCGGGGTCTTGTCGAAGGTAAGCGCGAAGCGCAGTTGCAAACGTCAGACCTGCCTTTCGGTTCATCTGAACCTGAGCAATACCGTTGAGCTGGTACTCAATCGGGTCTTCAGCAGTGATGATGTTGACGCCGACCGTATTGAGGATGTTGAGAACCGAATACTGCGTGGTGGTCTTCCCCGATCCCGTAGGACCCGTACAGAGGAACATACCGTTCGGCTGACTGACAAGCTCTTCAATCTTAAGCTGGTTCTCTTCCGTAAATCCAATGCTATCCAGACCGAGCAAGACGCTGCTCTTATCCAGAATACGCATAACGATCTTTTCGCCGAACGGCGTTGGGATCGAGCTAACACGAAGGTCGATTTCTTTGACTCCGTGGCGAACCTCGATACGACCATCTTGAGGAATACGTCGCTCAGCGATGTTCATGTCCGCCATGATCTTGTAGCGGCTGATCAGCGGAGCCATCAGGTTCTTTGGAACCGTCATCGCTTCCATCAAAACACCGTCAATTCGATATCTGACGCGAATCGCTCGGCTACCTGGCTCAACGTGGATGTCCGAAGCCCGATCGGTAATCGCCTGCTGAATAATCGCACTGGCAAGTTTGATGATCGGCGCGGCGTCTGCGGCGGCTTCATCTTCTCGGTTCCCGATGTCCTCGAAATCGGATCCTTGCTTAACGCCCGCTTCGGCCATGATCTGGGCAAAGTTTCGGCTCGCTGGAGCGTTCGCGGCAGCAGCGGCGGCGGCGGGAGTGTTGTCTACCGGAGTCGACGACGAAGCAGCGTAATACTTCTTAATCGCATCTTCAATTGCCCCAGGAACGGCAAGAACCGGAACAACTCGGCAACCCGAAGCGAGACGCAGATCATCGATCGCTGCGATGTTGCTAGAGTTCTTCATCGCAACATAAAGCGTTTGACCGTCTTTTCGAACTGGAATAGCGGAGTGGTTTTTGACGATCCGCTCAGGCACAACGTTTAGTGCACTGGAATCGATGCTCATTCGATCAAGGTCGGCAAAGCCAAGCCCCATCTCCTGCGCCTTCCCTTGAAGCACCTCTCGTTCACCAGCAAACCCCAACTGAACGATGACTTTGTCAATCGGCGAATTGGTTTGTTGCGACATCTTAGTCGCCTCATTAGCTTGATCCGCGGACATGAAGCCCTTCGAAATCAACCACTGTAACATCGGAACGCGTTGCGCAGCCATATTTGAACTCTCAAGCAGACTCTCTCTCTCCCAGAGCGAGTCAGGGGATTGTAACCCAGATCAGTCCGTCACCGATATAGGTTTCAGCGTTCGTTTGCACAATTTGACGACAATTTATCCACCAGCCGGGAACTTTGAACCGAGGGCGTATCCAAGCGAGCAGACCAGCACCCCTCCGATAACCTGAATTGCTAGATTCAAGATGGCTAAAACCGGCTGATTAGACCGGAGTTGTTCGAGTACTTCAAGCGAGAATGTTGAGAAGGTCGTGTAGCCTCCCAAAAAACCAATTCCGAGCAGAAGGCGCAAAGGGTGATCCTTCGCCCAAACCGCGGCGACAATACCCAGAAGGAAACTTCCAGAGAGATTGATTAGAATCGTCGCCCAAGGAAATTCAGACTTGGCAAGGAGCTTCCCAATTCCGTATCGAGACACTCCACCGAAAAAGGCTCCGAGCCCAACCAAAAGTGCATCCATGCCACTAGTTTACGGAACCCTCAGACCAATATCGTTGTTCAGAGTCGCATGATCGCCTCCCTTGTGTTTGCTACCCACGCCGCAAAACTGGTCGCGTCGGCTCGAGACCAACTCACCTGGGGCACCCGGTACGATGCCCGATACGTAAAACTGAACTATCCCGGTGGCGATGTCGCAAAAACTCGTGGAGTCTGCACCGACGTCATTATCCGCGCCTATCGAAGCGTCGGACTCGATCTGCAAAAACTGATCTTTGAAGATAAAAAGCGGTCGCCCTCAGCCTATCCTGCCGCAAAACTTGACCCGAACATCGATCATCGCAGGGTGCCCAACATGGTGGCTTTTCTCCGCCGAAAAGGCACGTCCTTGTCTCTTTCCAGAGATTGGCAAGCCGGAGACATCGTTTGGTGGAAGCTAGACACTGGCCTTAACCACATCGGTCTTGTAACTGATCGCCGGGGGCCTTCCGGAGACCTCATGGTAATCCACAACCTCAGCACTCCGAAAGAGGAAGATTGTCTCAAAACGTGGAAGATCTACGGCCATTACCGGTGGTAACGACTCGACCTCTGATGCAGGGTGATGTGAACTCACTCGTTAAACTCAAGCGCATTGATAAGGCTATTCCTTACTGATTTCAACCAAAGCCATGTAGCAGCGTCCGCACATTCGCCGATCGTGATACTTGGTTCCGGTAGCCCGAAACGCGTGCGAGTATCCACCATGATCACCAAGGACGCAAAGGGTTTCCAGACACACTTCGCAGTGATCGTGGCACGGCACGGGTTCAAAAGACCACTTGTAGTCGCGCACGAGTTCCAGCCACCATGCAAGATCCCCCCGTTTGTCACTCAGTAACCATTGTCGGCGTCGCTCTGCTTGCCTCTCCCGACCAACCTCACATTCAAAATCGATGAACTTGATCCCGTCCGAGCATTTGCCCCACGTCTTTCCGAGAATTATCCACACGACCCGACCCGAGTCTCGAATTTCGGCTCTCTTGAAAAACTCCAGGCTCTGGTCGGAGACCTCGATTCGGATGATGTGAGCTAAGAAGTCGTATTCCGGCGAGTCCGCCACAATATCCTCCGTTTCCGCAATTGCGCCGGTCAGAGTCTCCAACATCCAGAACGACTTATAATCGTTTTCAGGCCTTGGAATCGCGCACTTCTCTTGGCTCACAGAAGTCATCTTCGCCCACTCGGTAGGGGAGACTGCGGTGTAGAACAATCCCATGCGAAAAGTTTGACAGGCGATAGCCATCCAAACTGCACTCTCTGTGGTTGACAAACCGCTAACTTCTTCGCCTAGAGATTGATGCTGATTATTTCTAAATTCGTTCTGCCAATAGCAGACATGCCTGGCGAAGAGTTTTTACCCCTCTTTACCCCGTTTGACCCAATTTCAAACGGCCCGTTGAGCCTGAATTACCCCATTTACCCACCCCCCTTCTCAACAGGCCTATTGGGTAACTCACCCCAATCCAGCAACGCGAATCCCAAGAAACACTCACTTGGGCCAATAACGCCAACACACATTCGGCTAGTGCAAAACTATCACAAAAAAACACTGAACTCCTTTGTCAACTTTGCGTTTGGGCGGGGTAGCGGAGTCTATTTGACATGAAATTTGCTCGAAACCTAATCGTAATATCTCTTCTCGCAGTAACTTCCCTCGCACTCGCCCAAGGCGGAGGCGGTCAGGGACGTGGACAAGGTCGCGGTGGCTTCGGCCAAGGTCGTGGCGGCGGAATGACCCCGATGACCCTTCTGATGCGCGCTGACGTTCGAAAGGACCTGGATCTGTCAGAGGAGCAAATCTCAAAGGTCGAAGCCCTTCAGCCACAGCGCGGTCAAGGTGGCGCAGGCGGTGCAGGCGGAGGTCAGCGTGGTCAAGGCGGCGGTCAGCGACAGGGTGGCGGCCAAGGAGGTCAAATGACCGACGAGCAGCGAGCAGCAATGCAAGAAGCCGCTCGAAAGCGTGCCGAAGAGCAAAAGGCAGCCATCGCAGCAATCCTCAAACCGGAGCAGGTCACCCGACTCAGCGAGATCGGCTACCAACTTCAGGGCAACATGGCACTCATGCAAGCCGATACCCAAAAGGCACTCGGCCTCGATGAAAAGCAAATCGCTTCTATCAAGGACCTGCAGACCAAGCAGCAAGAGGCAATGCAAGCACTCATGCAGAAAATGCGCGACCAAGAGCTCACCCGAGAAGAGCTTCAAGAAAAGATGACCAAGAACACGGACATCATGAAAGCCGAACTCGGAAAGATCCTCAAGGCTGACCAAGCTGCCAAACTGAAAGCCATGGGCGGCACCAAGCCGTTCGTCGCTGATCCAGCCTAAGTTGCAGCGATGATAAAAAGGAGCTGGAGATTCAACTTCTCCAGCTCCTTTTTTGCTGCCTAGTAAAGCAGATTAGACATTGAATAGGAATTCCATGACGTCGCCTTCAGCGACAACGTAAGCCTTCCCTTCTGCCCTGAGCACTCCCTTATCGCGTGCCGCGGCTTTGGAACCGCATTCAACCATGTCGTGATATGCAATGGTTTCCGCCCGAATGAAACCTCGCTCAAAGTCAGAGTGAATGACACCCGCAGCCTGAGGGGCGGTCATTCCCTTCGTGATCGTCCAAGCGCGAGTCTCCTTTGGACCGCAAGTGAAGTAAGTCTGAAGACCAAGTAAGTCGTAAGTCGTCCGAATCAGGCTCTGGAGCCCGCCTTCCTGAACTCCGAGGGATTCAAGAAACTCTTGACGATCTTCATCTGAAAGTTCGATCAGCTCTGACTCAACTTGGGCAGAGATGACGATCACCTCAGCGCCTTCGTCCTTAGCAATCTTTCGGACCGACTCAACATAGGCATTGCCTGTCGCAAGGTCGTCTTCGTTAACATTAGCCGCGAAGATGATTGGCTTCCGCGAAAGCAACCCAAGCGGCTTGATCGAAGCAGCTTCATCTTCGGTCAAAGAAACACTCCGAGCCGGCAGACCCGCTTGAAGCGCAGGAACAATTTTCTCTAGGGCATCAACTTCAATCTGAGCTTCCTTCTTGAACCGCACGTCTTTTCGCGCTCTGTCAAGCCGCCGCTCAGCTTGAGCCATGTCAGCAAGAATGAGCTCCATATTGATGATCTCTATATCGCGTACGGGGTCGATCGATCCTGCCACGTGGATGATGTCGTCGTTGTCGAAACATCGCACAACGTGAATAATTGCATCCACTTCGCGAATATTGGCAAGGAACTGGTTGCCAAGTCCTTCACCCTGCGAAGCACCCTTGACGAGTCCTGCAATATCAACGATCTCCAGGCGAGCCGGAAGAATATTTTCAGACCCAGCGATCTTGGCAAGAACCTCAAGCCGAGGATCAGGCACCGAGACCAACCCAACGTTTGGCTCGATCGTGCAGAACGGAAAGTTCGCGGCTTGCGCCTTGCTATTGGCGACGACCGCGTTGAACAGCGTCGACTTTCCGACGTTTGGCAAACCTACATTTCCGGCTCTGAGCATATTGGACACATAGCAAGACCGTCCGAGCGATTCCTGCGAAACACAAGTTTACCGTTTACGGCCAATTCCTTCGGTAGCCAACTGTTTTGCTCGAGATTCAGCATAAGCACCCTACCCAGCGGACCGAAAGCCGCCACAATGGAGTACAGGTAATTGCGATGGGAATTCCTTACGTCATCGAACAAACAGCACGCGGCGAGCGAAGTTACGACATCTGGTCGAGGCTTCTCAAAGACCGAATCATCTTCTTGGGAACCGAGGTTGACGACTATATCGCCAATCTCTTGGTCGCCCAACTCTTGTTCCTCGAAAAGGAAGATCCGGACAAGGATATTGATTTCTACATCAACTCCCCCGGCGGATCAGTCACGGCTGGCTTGGCCATCTATGACTGTATGCAGCACATCAAGTGCGATGTCGCGACGATTTGCGTTGGTTCGGCAGCTTCAATGGGAGCAGTTTTGCTCGCAGGTGGCGCGGCTGGCAAGCGTTATGCATTAAAGCATTCGCGCATCATGATCCACCAGGTTTCGGCTGGCTTCCGAGGAACTGCAGCAGACATCAATGTTCAAGCAGCGGAGATCAACCGGATGATGGATTCCCTTATGGGAATTCTTAGTCACCATACCGGTAAATCTGAGGAGCAGGTGCGGAAGGATTGTGACCGAGACTACTTTATGTCGAGTCCGCTAGCCGTTGAATACGGTTTGATCGACAAGGTCTTGGAACGAGCTCCGTAAACCGATATAGTTAAAGAAGGCACCTGAATGGCGAAAATTCCCGAACGAAGAGATCAATGTTGCCTCTGCGGTAAGCAGAAAGAGCAAGTACGAAAACTAATCGTCGGACTGCATGGCGCGGTCTGTATCGATTGTATCGATCTTTGCAACGACATCCTTCACACGGATACGGAGCCTCGCGTTTCAGGTGCCAAAGCCGCCGCTGCGGCCGCGGCAGCTCCAGTAGCCCAGCCGATGGCACCAGTTCGGTCGCACTCAGGGGTTCCGAAGCCCCGAGAGATTGTTAGTTATCTCGACTCGTACGTCGTTGGACAAAGCCACGCCAAGCGGGCTCTGTCGGTTGCGGTGTACAACCACTTTAAACGAGTCAACGAAAAAGGGAAAGGGCAAAACGATGTCGAGCTTCAGAAGAGCAACATCTTGATGGTTGGACCGACTGGCTCGGGCAAAACGCTTTTGGCGCAGACCCTTGCGAAAATGCTAAACGTTCCTTTCGCAATTGCCGATGCAACTGCACTCACCGAAGCTGGATATGTTGGCGAGGACGTTGAGAACATTCTTCTCAAGCTTTGGCAAGCCGCCGACGCAATGGACCCCAACAACACCAAAGAGCTTTGTGAGCGAGGGATCATTTACGTCGACGAAATTGACAAGATTGGTCGCAAAAGCGACAACCCATCGATCACCCGAGATGTCTCTGGAGAAGGTGTTCAGCAGGCGCTCCTCAAGATTCTCGAAGGCACCACAGCTAATGTCCCACCTGGTGGAGGTCGAAAGCACCCTCAGCAGGAGTACATGCAGATCGACACCTCGAACATTTTGTTCATCTGCGCCGGAGCCTTTGAAGGCATAGAAGATTTGATCCGGCGCCGAATGAAAGAGAACACGATGGGCTTCCGTTCGAACCCAACGGGCAAGAAGGAAGAAGTCACCGATGTCCTGCAAGGACTTCTGCCAGAGGACTTGCTCAAGTTTGGCCTCATTCCCGAGTTCATTGGCCGGCTCCCAGTCATCGCAACTTTGGATATTCTTGATGAGGATGCGCTTGTAAAGATTCTGAGCGAGCCCAGAAACGCGATCTTGAAGCAATACGCCCGCTTCTTCGAACTTGACGGTGTTGACCTGGTTGTTGAGCCTGCTGCACTACGCGAAGTTGCCCGTGAAGCGATCAAGCGAAAGACCGGAGCGCGAGCTCTGCGGGCGATTATTGAAGGCGTGATGATGGACGTGATGTACGAAGTTCCTTCGAATGAGGATATCAAGCGTGTCATCCTTCCGGCAGGAATCATCGACCACAACGTCCATCCGATTCTATTGAGCGAGTCGGATTTGCTGAAGGCCAGCTGAGGTAAGAGTTCTGAGTCCAGATGCGTCAGCGCCCACAGACTTAGCGGAAAGACCAAAAAAGTTCTGCCCGCAATTGACATCAGCCCGGTTTTTTGCCGCGGCTGTTGTCGTTTTGTATCACTACCACAAGGAACTTTCGCCGCTAAAACCCGATGGGTCTGCCACGCCTTTCCGCGAACTCCTCGACAGGGGGTTTCTTGGCGTCACGTTCTTTTTTGTATTGAGCGGTTACATTCTGTCACTTAACTACCTCGAGAAGTTTCGAAGTGGATCGGCAGACATCAAGTCGTTCTTTGTCGCAAGGTTTGCTCGCATTTACCCACTGTATCTTGCGTCTGTCGTTGTTTGTATCCCGTACGTTTTTTTCGATCCTTCCAAAATTCCCCACGGGAATGACATTGTGAATCTCCGCAATAACCCGCTCTCTGCTGGTGTGATGTACCTTTTGGGTGCCGAATCCCACTGGCCAGATGGAGTCGGAAGGCTCACAGTCCTGCCCTCTTGGTCAATAAGCACAGAATTCTTTTTCTATCTTCTGTTCCCCTTTTTCGCCACCATTGTTAGCCGTTTGAGTAGAAATGCTTCCAAAGTTCTGTTGGTCTTGGTTGCGATGTGGGCACTTGCTTACGCTTTGATGTTTCACTTCGCGAGCTTGTCCCGCGTGTTGTTCTTCATGGACCCTGACCGAGTCCAGATCATTAACGACTTCATCTTTCAAAGGCCAGTCTCAGGAATTCATGCGAACTGGCCCCTGTTTGCTGTCGGCATGCTCACCTTCAAGGCTTTCGAGGGTGATCTCTCGCCAGTCTTCCAAAAGTGGTTGCCCAAGCTTTTTGCATTCTTTTTGGTTGTCAACCCGCTCTGGTATGTCTTGCAACCTCCGGAATTGAAAACAGAGTTGTTTTTCGTCACCAAGTTCTTCGATGCGTTGCCACTTTGCATTCTGGGAATTCTTTGGCTCCACAAGGGCACGGGTGCGATACACGCTTGGTTAGGAAACAACAGGCTGGTTCTTTTGGGAGAAATCAGCTTCGCGCTCTACTTGGTTCACTCTCCCGTCAGACTTGCTGGAAGATTTTTGCTTGCAAAACCGCTCGGTATCCAAGAAACTTCGCCGTTGTTCTATGTCCCACTTTGGGCACTATCCTTAGTCATCTCTTGGTTGGCTTGGAAGTACATTGAGGTACCGGCTCGAGGTGCGATTCTCTCATCCTGGAAGCGGCGCCAGACCGCAAAGCAACCAGCATCGGTATAATATTCTCTCGCATTGCCCATTCGTCTAATGGCAGGACGACGGTTTCTGGTACCGTTAATCGTGGTTCGAATCCACGATGGGCAGCCATTTTAGGTACACCCACCCGCTACAAACTTGTTGACTTCGGGACTGCTCCCAAACCGACTGAGGCAAACAAGGTGAATATCTGATCAACCAGTAGGTCGGTTGCAATTGTGCTTCACATATTCATAATGTGAGCACGCTGATCTAAAACCAGTTGTTCTTCCCGTCGCCACCCAGGCCCTGAATGACGTTTAGCTGTCCATTATGGTAATTGGTATGGATCGCTACAAACTGGGCGACCCAGTAGGCTGGTTTTTCACCGAAGAAGGACTGCCGAGGCGCAAGCATATCTTCGTCAGACATACCGTTCACAATCTCACGCACTTCCGCGATGGATGCCTTGAAAGCTACCAGAGCTTCCTGATGAGTCAACGACGAGGGAGCGATGACGAACTTGTTTTCATCTTGTTGTTGCTCGCTAAACAACGGATTTGGGTCTTCGCCGCGCAGTTGGCAGGCGATTCCCCGATTCACAACTGTCACTTCGTGCACATATCGATCGGCCTTCGCGCCGCGCCGCCAGGAGAGTACATCACCTGTTCCTCAGAGAGGAGTTCAAGATCCTGTGCAAAAAAGCCGCCCATGGAGTCGAGTAGCTGTAAAGTGCACTGTTTAATCGATGTAGACAAGCCGGGAAGGGTATCACATTGATAGAGTCAATCGATGAAGATTAGAAAGCTGCTAGTTGCAAACCGAGGAGAGATTGCGGTTCGGGTGTTTCGCACAGCGCGGGCAATGGGAATCCCGACTGTAGCCGTGTACTCCGAGGCAGATAAAGACGCGATTCATGTGACCTTAGCAGATGAGGCAATCTTTATCGGAGATTCAGCACCGTCCGAAAGTTATCTTCGTATTGATGCGATTTTGGATGCCTGCGCGCAAACCGGAGCTGACGCAGTTCACCCCGGCTACGGCTTTCTTTCCGAGCGAGACGAATTCAGTGAAGCTTGTGAAGCGGCAGGGATCAGATTTCTTGGTCCACCGGCAATAGCGATGCGACGCCTTGGCGGAAAAATTGAGGCAAAAACTCTTGCCGTTGAAAGTGGAGTACCGATTACGCCGGGTTTCTTTGAACCTGGCGCTTCAGATTTTGCTCTCCGGGAGGCGGCAGAGCAGATTGGCTATCCAGTGATGCTAAAGGCGTCGGCGGGCGGTGGGGGACGCGGAATGAGAATTGTCCGGTCTCCTGAAGAGTTTGCGGACGCGCTCGCCCTCGCCAAAGATGAAGCAGCTAAAGGATTCGGCGATGACGCGATGATGGTCGAAAAGCTCGTCGTCGATCCTCGACACATTGAAGTCCAGTTCGTCGCCGACTCCCACGGACAGGTGGCCTGCCTGTTCGAACGAGAATGCTCCATCCAGCGGCGTCATCAAAAGTTGATCGAAGAGGCTCCATCAGCTCTTCCTCTCAATCAACCGAAGAGTTTTGACTGGGAGGGAATGCAATCCTCCGTTCGCCGCCTCGCCCTTGCCGCAGGCTATATCGGAGCCGGAACTGCCGAGTTCATGGTAGATCGAGAAACGGGAGAGTTTTATTTCCTTGAGGTCAACGCCCGGCTACAGGTCGAGCATCCGGTCACAGAAGCAATCACAGGACTGGATTTGGTAGAGCTTCAAATCAGGGTTGCCCAAGGTGAAATGCTGGAAATCGACCCAAGGCTCATCGAAGGTAACCGCACCGCGATGAACGGGCACTCGATTGAAGTTCGAATCGTCGCTGAAGATCCAGCGGCAGGATTTATGCCTTCAATTGGAAGAATTGTTGGTTGGGCTGAACCTCGTCATCCGGGAATCCGATTCGATACCGGGTTCGCGGCCGGAAAGGAAGTCACTCGCTTTTACGACTCCATGATTGCCAAGGTGATCGCGCATGGTCCCTCTCGCGAGGTAGCGAGGAAACGACTGGTCGCGGCGCTACTCGACTTCCATGTGCTGGGAGTCAAGACCAATGTCGGATATCTCATCGATGTGCTGACTCACCAAGAATTCATTGACGGCACGATTGATACCGGATTTCTAGCCCGGGAGTTTGCTGACTGGACTCCTCCGGAGCCACCTCAAGAACTACCCGCTATTGCCGCAAAATCGACCGTACAAACTCGAGCGAAAAGTGAAACAAAACAGCCTAAAGACGTATGGGGCCAAACTGACGGATGGCGCGTTTTCGCGCTAAAGTAGAAACATGCGAGTTTTCATTTGGGGAGTTGGGATGGCTGCTCTAAGCGCCGGGCTATGCCTCCCATTGGGAGCCCAAACTGCGGCTCAGAAAAAGTGGCCGACTTACACCGAAAACATTGCCCCGGTGATGAAGACTAACTGCCTGAGTTGTCACACCGGCAAAGACTCAAGTGCCGGATTGGATTTGACCAAACCAGAAGTCGTCAAATCCAAAGTTGCATTGTTAATTCAAAGGATGCGTGGAGAAGGCGGAAAGCCGATGATGCCCTTGGGATTCAAGGCGGTGCCAAAAGAACAGATTGCCAAGATTGAAGAGTGGGCAAAGTATGGGGCGCCGATTGGCGGGCCAAAGCGGACGCACTGGGCATACGTCGCGCCAATCAAACCTAAGCCGATTGCCCTCAAGGGTTGGGGTACGAATCCGATTGACGGGTTTGTTCTTGAGAGACTGAAGAAGGCCGGACTGTCGCCAAGCAAACCCGCTAGCCGCGAAACGTTGCTTCGAAGGGTCTATCTTGACCTCATCGGGATACCGCCAACCGTCGAGCAGATGGATGCATTCCTGTCCGACTCCAGACCCGATGCTTACGAACGAGTTGTAGACCAACTCTTGAAAAGTCCCCACTACGGCGAACGACAAGCTCGATTTTGGCTTGATTTGGCTCGCTATGCAGATTCAAACGGATACGAAAAAGACCTGAACCGGGTGGCGTTTCCCTACCGTGATTGGGTGATCGAAGCGTTCAACAAGAATCAACCCTTTGATCAGTTTACAATTGATCAAATTGCCGGAGATCTTGTTCCAAGCGCGACACTATCGCAAAAAATCGCTACTGGATTTAACCGCAATTCGATGGTAAATGAGGAGGGAGGCGTTGACCCCGCCGAGGCACACTTCCTCACAATCATAGACAGGATTTCTACAACATCCACGGTTTGGATGGGAACAACACTCGGATGCGCCCGGTGTCATGATCACAAGTTTGATCCGATCAGCCAGAAGGACTTTTATAAGACTTACGCGGTTTTCTCCAACGTTGACTTTAGGCGTGATGGCGACTACGAAAAGAACCATCACGAGGTTTGGCGAGAGCCAGCAATCAAAGTCATCACGCCGGAAGTTGAGAAACGTCGAGCGCTCCTCGCGGCAAAAACCATGCTCGCAGAAGCAAATTTAAAGGCAGAGTTTGACTCTCATCAAGAGGAATTCGACCGCTGGAAGTCGGCTCTTGCGACTGGCGATAAAGCAAGTCCTGTTCGGCTACTCAATCCCCGGAGCAATTCTGGGGCAGTTCTGTCAGTTCGACCCGATGGATCCGTCGTCCCAAGTGGTCAAAATCCTGCACAGGACACCTATGAAGTCGAGTTCGCTATTACCAATGAAGGTGGAAAGGCGCTGAAGCTCGATGTCCTTCCCCTTGATAAACAGCCTGTCGGACGTTCCCCAGGAGGCAACTTCGTCTTGACCGAGTTAGACTTGGTGGTTAACGGCGTACGCCAAGATGCCGAGATCGCCAAAGCAGATTTCACTCAGGAGCTTTTTGATCCTCAAAGTCTGGTCGGAGGATCAGGAAAACCAGGCTGGGCGGTTTTTCCTCAGTCCAGCAAGCCGCACACCCTGATCGTTTCCTATAAGTCTCCTCTGCCCTCCGGACAAGCAAAGTTGACCCTCCGGTGCAACAGCGTTTACGCCCAACATAACCTCGGGGCATTCCGTGTGTCCCTGGTCAGTGGCGAGTACCCGTTCATCGGTCTGGTTCCAGAAGCCACAAAGAAGAACCCCGAGCTGACCATGGTGCAGTTCGCTCAGTCCTCGCCTGAGCTTGCCAAAGTTGCAAAGGCGGCACAAGCTGCTCGAATGGCCCAAGCGAACTACGAGCGAGAAATCCCAAGTGCCTTGGTTACGGCAGAGAAGCCCGCAAAGGGGATTCTCAAGGCAGCCGTTCATCATCGTGGTGAGTTCTTGAGCCCAGGCGAATTGGTGAACGCCGGGGTACCAAGCATCTTCCCTCAGCCAGCGGAATCGATGAACCGACTCAGCTATGCGAAGTGGCTCGTTTCACCCAAAAATCCAATGACCGCCCGGGTGCAGGTCAACCGTTTTTGGGCCCAGTATTTCGGGCGCGGCATTGTCGAGACCGATGAAGACTTGGGAACTCAAGGGTCAGTTCCGACCCACCCCAAACTCCTTGATTGGCTTGCCACTGAGTTCATGGACCGCAAGTGGAATATGAAGGCGATGCACCGGCTGATCGTAACAAGTGCAACCTATCGACAGTCGTCGGTCTCGAGTCCAAAGCTCCAAGAAAGAGACCCCGAAAACCTACTGTTCGCCAGAGGTCCGCGAGTTCGGATGGATGCCGAAATGATTCGCGATAACGCCCTTGCGGCAGGAGGAATCTTGAACCCAAAGATCGGTGGACCAAGTGTCATGCCGTTCCAGCCGGACGGCGTATGGGCGATGTTGTACTCCAGCGAAGCTTGGATGACGGCAAGAGACGCCGAACGCAACCGACGCGGTATCTATGTGTTCCTCAAGCGCACTGCTCCCTATCCGAGCTTTATGACGTTTGACGCGACACCTCGAGAAGTCTGTACAACCCGACGATCGAGAACCAACACACCTCTGCAAGCCCTTACGCTCCTCAATGACAAAGCGTATCTTGAACCGGCGAGTGCGCTTGGCGTCGTGATGTCAAGCAAGGGTGTGGCATATGGCTTCCGTTCTGCCACGGGTCGCAAGCCAAGTGCGAAAGAACTGGTTGTGTTGAACAGAGCACTCAGCAGCTTCAAGGCGAAGTACTCCGCCAAACCAGAGCTCGCCCAGCCGCTCGGCGGAAGTGCAACCACCGCCGCTTATACAATGCTGGGGAACGTCATCCTCAACCTCGACGAAACTATTACAAAGGAATAACATGAACGAGCGAGACTTTCTTCAAGAAATCACCCGACGAACCCTATTCAAAAAGGTCGGCTACGGGCTCGGGAATGTTGCTTTGGCGACAATGCTTGCGGACCCCGCCTTTGCGTCTCTCGTGACGCAGCAGAAGAAACGGCAGGATCCCATGGCTCCCAAGAGGCCGCACCACAAGCCGAAAGCTAAGTCAATTATCTACTTGTTCATGGCAGGTGCGCCCTCAACCCTCGATCTGTTTGACTTTAAGCCAGTTCTCAACAAGTTCGATGGCGACTACTGTCCAGAGGAGTATCTCAAAGGTGAGCGGTTTGCGTTCATTCGCGGCAAGCCAAGGCTACTCGGCTCGCCCCACAAGTTTGCTCAACACGGCAAGTCCGGACAGTGGATATCGGAGCTTTTGCCCCACCTGGCAGGAGTTGCCGACGACATCAGCGTCATCCGAACGATGAAGACAGAGCAGTTCAACCACGCTCCTGCCCAGCTCTTCGCCAACACCGGTTTCCAAATTCCTGGTCGTCCGTCGCTTGGCTCATGGCTTACTTATGGCCTCGGCACTGAAAACGCCGACCTTCCTGGCTTCGTCGTCTTAATGAGTGGCGCCGGAAATCCGGATGGTGGAAAGTCTTGCTACGGTAGTGGATTCGTTCCTTCGGTGTATCAAGGTGTTGAATTCCGATCACAAGGCGAACCGGTTCTGTTCGTTCAGAATCCCGAAGGTGTCTCTTCGCAAATCAGGCGAGACTCACTGGACGCCATTCGTGACCTTAACTCAATGCGATCCAAAGAGGTTCTTGATCCGGAAATAGAGACTCGAATCGCTCAATATGAGCTCGCATACCGTATGCAAACCAGTGTTCCTGAATTGATGGACATCAGCGACGAATCGAAAGCGACTCAAGAACTGTACGGCGTTGAGCCAGGCAAAAAATCGTTCGCGAACAACTGCCTTCTTGCCAGGAGAATGGTCGAGCGAGGCGTTCGATGTGTCCAACTGTACCATCGAGGCTGGGATCACCATGGAGATAGCGAAGGCACGGACTTAACCCACGGTCTTCCTGAGCTATGCCGCCAAGTGGACAGGGCCGCAGCGGCTCTGATAACCGACCTCAAACAGCGCGGAATGCTCGATGAGACCATCGTCGTTTGGGGCGGTGAGTTTGGTCGCACGCCAATGATTGAAGCTCGTAACGGAGTGAAATTCCCTGGTCGCGATCACCATCCGAAGGCGTACTCGATGTTTGTTGCCGGTGGTGGTTTCAAGCCCGGAGTTTCGTATGGCAAGACCGACGATCTCGGTTACAACCCTGTGGAAAACGAAGTATCGGTGCATGACCTGAACGCCACACTCCTGCACCTCATGGGACTGGAGCACACTCAGTTGACCTACAAGTATCAGGGCAGGAATTTCCGGCTGACGGATGTCAGCGGGGATGTTCTTACCAAGCTAATTGCCTAACTAGCGGCGAGGATGCTGGCGCCAAGTCGGATGCCTAGCTTCTCGCCTGCTTCGGTACCGTTGAAGTTCTCGTCCTCTAGCTCGATGCTTACCGCACCCTGGTAGCCAGCCTTCTCCAGCTCACTGAAGATCAGGGGCCAGTTCGATTCGCCGTAGCCAGGGATGGTGTAGCGCCAGACGGCGGTTCCGAAGTCGTGGCTCTTTGCGCTGGTTGCGGGCTGTTCCCAGCCGTACTCCTGCAGAGCCTCACGGTTGATGAAACAGTCTTTCCCGTGCACATGGTAAACGCGATCGGCGAACTCTGCGAGGAAGCGGTGCGGATCAATCCCCATTCGAATCAGGTGGCTGGGGTCGAAGTTGATGCCGATGCATTTTGGCGTTGCCGAGAGTACTTGGCGATAGCTCTCAGGGGTACAGCAGAGGGCACCCTGGCCCGGCCAGCCTTCAATCACCAGTCTTCCATCGTGCTGGTCAATGATTGACGCCAGTTGGGTTAGAGCGGGAACAAGGAGGTCAAGATTCTCCTGTCGTGGCTTGGACGGGTCGGCGGGAACCATGACAGCAAAGAAGTTCTTCGCGCCGTGCCGACAACAGTCGGCAATGTAGGTGGCATTGAGGTCCAAGGTCTTCTGGAGATCATCTGGCGTGTTCGCCATGAGACCCTGCCATGCTTGAAGATCAACCGAGCCGACTCGGAATCCCTCGCCAACGACCTGTGACAAGTGTGGACGAGCATCGCCACCGAGGTCTACGACACCCAGATTCTCACTCTTTGCGAACGCGAGCATCCCGGAGAGGTCTTTGAACCATTCCGTCCATCCTTGTCGAAAGCCAATGGGAAATCCGCCGGTGCGCGTTGTGAGCATCAGCGGATAATTTACCTACTTTGGCTCAACAAACCGGACGTTCTTAATCAAAGGTGGCTTCACCGGCCGATCATCTTTTGGACCAATCTCAATCGCCGCGATTTTTTTCAAGACGTCCTGTCCACGTACCGTTTCGGCAAAGGTCGTATAGCGTCCGTCGAGATGCTGGGTGGCTTCGCGGCTGAGGCCAAAGTAGAACTGCGCGCTTCCCGTGTTTGGGTCGGTAGAGCGCGCCATCCCGACGATTCCGAAGTTATGAGGTAAGGATGACTTCTCAAGCGGGATGCTGTAACCGGGAGACCCCATGCCAGTCCCTGTTGGGTCGCCCCCCTGGGCGACGAATAATCCACCATTACGACCCTTTTGTACGATACGGTGGAAGATCACGTCCCGGTAGAAACCACCCGAAACAAGACCAACGAAGTTAAAAACCGTGTTGGGTGCGACGTCTGGGCGCATCTTGATTTCGATCTCTCCTTCGCTGGTCTCAAGAACCGCGTTCTGGTTGGACCAGGCGCGCACTCCGGCGTAAATGTCGTCCTCATCTGGGTCCCACTTAGGGTTCTTCGTGGTGGGGTCAAGCGTGGCGACGGGAGGATTCGTCATCGGTTGAAGGACGAGAGGACTTCCCTTCGGCTTTCCATCGGCCGTAAGCTGCGCGAAGAGCACCTTTCGTCGTTTCTCTGTAAAAAGGCTGGGGAGTAGCTTCCCAAGATCGTTCTTCCCTCGCTTCGCGGCGCCTTCTTCAAGCACTTTATTATCGGTTGGATCAACAAGTTGCAGTGTCAACTTCCCTTTTGCCTCAATGCTGATTGGGAACGGCCGATCGATTCCGTTGTAAACAAACTCGGCAGTCAGGGCGGGACGAGCGGCGAGAGCAACGGCAGTTGCGAGGACGGCTAGGCTCATATGAAAATACGTTACCCGCCGGAGGCTAGGTAACGTATTTTTCGTCCCGAACGATTTAGTCTAGCTCTTGCCAGCTGTCCTTAACGGTGTCCTTTGCTCGGCGTCGAACCTGACCGTAGGATCGTCCGCCTTCAGAGACGTTTGCCTGAGCTCGAGGCACGGACTGCGGTGCGTGGTTGAACTGAGCGGATCGGGCCATTTCGGACCTTGCGAGACCGACGAGGCCCGCCTTCTCACCCTTCTTATCAACAATCGACTTATCCCAGAGATAGAGGATCGGCGATGCGTTGTAGATTGACGAGTAGGTTCCGGAGACGATACCGATGAGCATCGTCACAACGAAGAACTTTAGGTCTGGGGTCGGAGTTCCGAACAGAACCAAGATCAGCAGGGTGACAATAACCGTTCCCGATGTATTGATGGATCGTGAGAAGGTCTGCGTGATCGACCGGTTCATCAGGTGGGCGATGTCTTCGCCCGCTTCTTGGTGACGCAAGTTTTCTCGAATTCGGTCGAACACGATGATCGTGTCGTGGACAGAGAATCCGATGATCGTCAGCATCGCGGTAAGGAACAGCGATGAGATGTCCCATTTGAAGAAGTAGCCGAAGAGAGCCGCCATGAACACCACGACAAGAATGTCGTGGAACAGAGCGCCAATTGCGGATAGACCAAATTTCAGACCTTCCTTGAATCCGCCGACGGAGAAGCCGAAACGAAGCGCAAGGTACGCGATGATGAGCAAGATCGAGATTCCAACACCGGTAGCAGCACCAACTTGAACTTCCCTTTGCAGGGTTGGGCCAACGGTCGTACTCCCAGCGTCAGTAGCGTTCTGCAGCCCTGATGCAGCGAGGACAGCCTGAGTTCGCTTGCCTGGATCCTTCTCACCCTTGAAGGCGTCGTCAGGTACCGAAATGATTGCAAGCTTATTGCCGTCTTTTCCTTCACCAAACTTGACGGTCGAGCCCTTAAAGCCTGCCTTCTCAAGTCCTTCGCCGATCGAGGCGGTCGTGTTATCGCCCTTGAAGAGGAATTGAGCTTCGGTTCCGCCTTGGAGCTCAACGTTGAATTTAAATCCACCAAGTGGAACGAACACGAGTCCGATCAGAACAGTTGCGACCGAGATAGCGAACCACTTCTTCCACTTCTGAAGGATCGGCAGAATCTCGTGACCAAGGGTGTACTTCTTGAACCAGTCGCGATCTACCGCGTACCACTTCGGATCGTTTCCGATACCAGAGCCAACCAGGAAGATCAGGAGCGAGCGGGTGACCGTGACGGCGGTGAAGAGCGAGATCGCAACACCGATGATCAGGGTCGTGGCAAAGCCTTTGACCGGTCCGGTTCCGATGTTCGCTAGAACCAGCGACGTGAGAATCGTACAGGCGTTCGAGTCAATGATCGCGGGGAGGGCTCGTTTGAATCCGATCTCCATCGCCGACATCAACGGACGGCCGTTTCGCATCTCTTCCTTGAATCGCTCGAAAACAAGGATGTTCGCGTCAACCGCCATTCCAACGGAAAGGATGAAGCCAGCGATTGCGGCGAGCGAGAAGGTTGCTCCGATGAACTTCAGCGCGGTGAGCGTGAAGAGCGTGTAGAGGCAGAGAGCGCAGAGAGCTACGACACCAGGGAAGGCGTAGTAGCCAATCAGATAGAGGCTGATGATGCCGAAGGCGATGGCGCCAGCAGTGACCATTTTGCCGTAAGCCGCATCGCCAATGGTCGGGCTAACCGCCGATGAGCTGAGCTCTTCAAGCTCGGCAGGTAGTGAGCCACCATTAAGGAGAGAGACCAACGAGGTCACGTACTTGGTTGAGAACTCGCCGCTGATGAACGCATTGCTTGTGATGCGAGCATCCCTCATAACTGGGGAGACGCTGAGGACTCGACCGTCCATGACGAAGGCGATTGGCTCTTCCTTACCGTAGTAGCGATCCATCCACTGGGACATCTTGCGGGTTCCGTCGTTGTTGAACTCCATCGCCGGTTGGTAGGAGTTTTGTCCGGCGGGCTGCGCGGTAGCTGCGGCAAGATCAGTTCCAGCGAGGATCAGGTACCAGCCTTGGATGACCGACTTGTACTCGGCGGTGCCGGGTTCGATGAGCTTTCCGTCGCCTCGTTTGCGGAACTTGACCACCGGGGTGTTGGGGTCGTCTGATCGAACTTCGTCGTAGGCACGATTTGTATCCTGAGCCGAATTAAGGTTACGGGCATGATACAGTTCAATCCGGGCACTAGAGCCGATGACTTCCCGGGCGGCATTGATATCGCTGATGCCGGGGAGTTCGACGACGACTTGATCTTCGCCTTTGGCAACGACTACTGGCTCAGCGGCCATTCCGCTCGCGCGGTTCAGCAGAACCGAGATGATCTGTGAACGAGCTTTAGGCAGCGCGATCTTGCCCTGTTGGTCTTTGAGGAGCTTGACCTGATAGGTTAAGCGGGTTCCCCCCTTGATGTCGAGACCGTAAACGGTCTTAAACTTGGTGAATCCCACGGCGGCCAGAGCGCCCATGGCAATCACGAAAAGAAGGAAATAATAGCTACGTCGCTGCAAAACTAGGGTCGCCTCCAGGCGGTTTTGAACTCAGCAGTGTACCCGCTTAACTCAACCGCCCGATCAGCCCCAGATCAGGTCTTCGCGGACGATGATTGTCTCAGCTCGATCGGGTCCGATGGAGACAATCGCGACTGGAGTCTTTGTGTAGTCCGCCATGAAGTCCAGATAAGACCGTGCGTTATCCGGAAGATCAGACATCTTGCGGCAAGAACGCAGGTCACCTGTCCAGCCAGGTAGCTCGTGATAAACCGGCTTCACTCTAGCCAAAACATCGACATCCCCCGGAAGGTAGTTGATCTGCTCCCCATCCAGTTCGTAGCCGACGCAAACCTGAATCGTTTCGAACTCAGAGAGGATATCTAGTCGAGTCACAACCAGACCGGAGAGCGAGTTGAGCCGACATGCATGCCGCAAAGCGACAAGATCGAGCCAGCCGATCCGGCGTCCACGTCCGGTTGTGGTTCCAAACTCTTTACCGATTGTTCGGATATGGTCGCCAAGTTCGTTATCAAGCTCGGTTGGGAAAGGTCCGCTTCCTACTCGAGTTGTGTAAGTTTTGCAGACACCCAAGACGGAATCGATATGTCGAGGTCCGATACCGGTTCCCAGGCAGGCTCCGCCTGCGACGGGGTGGGAGGAGGTGACGTAAGGATAGGTTCCCGAATCGAGGTCAAGGAATGTACCTTGCGCGCCTTCGAGAAGAACTCGCTCCCCCGCCTCAACTGCTTCGGCAACCATGGGCTCGATGTCTCGAACGTAAGGACGTAGCCGCTCGGCGTAGGCGGAGTACTCAGCAAGAACTTCTTCGAACACCAATGGAGTTTGCCCGAACCGAACAAGCATCTCGTTCTTGGCTTCGAGAACTGCCTTGAGACGAACCGAGAAACGAGCGGGGTCGACGAACTCGCCCATCCGGATGCCGATTCTTGCGACCTTATCCTGATACGCCGGACCGATTCCACGTGAGGTCGTCCCGATCTTGTTGGAACCACGAGCCGTCTCTTCTAGTGAGTCGAGCATGCGGTGATACGGGAAAACGACGTGGGCAGCGGACGAGATGATCAGTTCGCCAAGATCCTTTTTCTGAAGTAGTGTTCTGTCCCACTCATCAAGCAGACCTTTCGGGCAGACAACCATGCCAGATCCAACAATCGCACGGGTACCGGGGTGCAGGATTCCGGCTGGGATGAGGTGGAATTTGTACTCCTGCCCGTCGGCGATCACGGTATGGCCGGCGTTATTGCCACCGGCATATCGAACTACGAGGGAAGCCTGGCTTCCGAGGACATCAACGAGCTTTCCTTTCGCTTCGTCGCCCCACTGGGCACCGACAATTACAAGTGTTGGCATGGTTCACAAACTCCTTTGTACGTGACCTTCGACATAGAAGAAGGCCAGCGCACCCTGCTGAGGATCCGCCGGCCTTTAAAGAACCGTTGAGCCTTCTCCCAACGGTATAGAAGTATAGCTTATACTGCACCCATGCGTTTCGTTGTCGCAATTCTTGCCTTGGCCGCCCTCATCGGTTGTGCTCGAACTTCCTCTACAACCGTGGTTGATGCGAACGGAGATTGGCATCGTACGGTCAAGCTAACGATCTCAAAAGGAACAGGAATGAGTGATCCTTCCGCCTCCGCTGAGGAGTGGCCCAACCCGTTCAAGTTTCCGAGTGGCGCCGAGTGGACCAAGACGGAAAGTGTCAAAGACAGCGAGAAGACGATCACTCTTTCGCGAGACGTCAAAGCGGGCGATACTCAACTGACTGACATCATCGCACAAGACGAGAAGAGCAAGAAGACCACTCTCAAAAACTTCGTTCAGGTGAAAGAGCTCGAACCGGGGGTTTACGAGTACTACGAGAAAATTGTCAACCCCAACCCAGAGCCGTTTTCAACCAATACTGACGCCATCAAGTTCAAAGAGAGTCTTACGAAAGCTCTCCCCCAGGGTATCACGCTGGACGATGAAACGATGATTTTGATGACCAAACAGATGGTCATCAGCATTTCCCGTATCATGTTCGGACCAGACGATCACATTTTTGGCTCGCTCATCACAAACCCCGAAGGGGCTGGACGTCGTATGAAGGTCCAGCTTGGGAAAGTTCTGGATACCGCATTCAAGACTCACCTTTCAGCGAAGCTCAATGATGAACAGCGCAAAGCCGTTATCACAAAGCTCATGGCCGAGGTGGACGGCGAGTCGATCAAGAACTCCAAGAAGTCAGAAACATCTCCCGATAAAGCCAGCGAGGGGTCCTTCATCGGAATGTCCGTCTGCGTGAAGTTTCCAGGCGAAGTTATCTCCTCAAACGGCGAGATCGACCCTTACACGGGCGAAGTCTTTTGGGACTTCCTTTCCGCGACTGCGGAACTCGAACCGCTTGAACTTCGCGTCAAGTTCCGCGTCAACAAGTAGAGGAACTTAGGTCTGCCCGAGGCGTCCATAATAACTGTATGCGCCGCCTCGCTTTGCTTCTGTCTTTCGCCCCATGCACCTTGCTCGCCTGGAGCGCAGATGGGCACAGGCAAGTTGCGGACATCGCCTGGACAAGGTTGACTCCCGCCGTCCAAGCCAAGCTAGGCAAAATCCTTGCCGCGGGGGAGCCGACTTTCACTCCGCTGAACAATGATGTCCGAGAGTCATTCCGACAAGCATCCACATGGAGTGATTTCATCAAGGGCACCAAACCAAGCATCTTCGACGATATGATCAAGGCAAACAACACTCGCTTTGAGCCGAACATTGAGAGCACGCCGGGCAACGAGGGTGTGAGGTGCAAGACTTGGCACTACTATGACGTGCCGATTCGCTATCGAGGTGCGGAACCAGCCGTTCGACCTAGCAACGCTTTGGTCGCTCTTACGTTTTCCATCAACCAAACCGATCGCCTCAACAAGTTGCCTGATGCAAGTTTGAAAGAGCAAGCCTTCTGGGTTTATTGGATCAACCACGTCGTGGGTGACCTCCATCAGCCGCTCCATTGCACCAGTAACCACGAGCACGAAGAGGCCGGTGATGATGGAGGAAACAAGTTCATGATCACCGCTCCCGACAATGATCGATCCATTCGACTTCACGGATTCTGGGACGGCGCGGTCGGAAAGGCCATCGCCAAAGACCGAGAAGCGGGCCTCAATGCGAGTGTCGAGGCTGTCACCGAGCGCTGGTCCTCTGATCCAACGCTTCAGCCCACGACCGCCCAAGTCAAGAACCTCGACATCATGTCCTGGCTCAAAACCGGTGCCGCTCTCGCCGATAAGTTCACCTACGATGGTCTCAAGCCAAACGACAAGCCAAACGCCGAGTACTTGGAAGCCATGATCACCCTGAGCAAGAAGCAGGTGGTGCTTGCTGGCTACCGAATGGCGGCAATTTTGAATAAAGCGCTGGGTTAATTCTTCAGCCTTTATTCTTGGTAACTGGACAGCAAATGGCGTAAAGTAGAGGCATGAGCCTCGTTGCTATCGCCGCGTCCATTCTTCTGTCTCAGGGTGGTCAAAAGCCGAAAACTAATCCGCCTAAGCCTTCGCAAACGGCGCCTACCCTCGGCACAGTCCAGCTTCCGGGAGACAATGGGAAGGTCGGCGTTACCTATCAGCTGGGCGCGAAGGGTCGAGAGCTGCACTTCACTCTTGATTCTGCTACAGTCGGGATGAATTTTTCGGCTCCTGAGGATTCGTTGGTCGCAGGCGAAAACCAACGCATTTTGATTCTAAATTTCACGGTGCAGAACCCGCAGAAAGAAGAAATGGGGCTCAGCGCAACGACGTTCGGGTTCACCGCGGTGTCACCAGACGACGAGAACTTCAAGTTCAGCGGCTATGTGCTTGGGCTTCCGAAGAAGGGGAAAATCAGCCAATCTCTCAAACCCGCACAAAAGGTCAAGTGCGTTGTCGCTTTTCCAATCTACGCAACCGGTCCGGTCACCAAAGTAATGGTGAGCAAAGGCGACGCAACTCCGATCCTTCGCTACGACCTAAGTGGAAAGCTCGTCAAGATGGAATCGGCCTTCTCGAAGGATGGAATTGATCTCGACCAGACCACCAAATTCCCCATGCTCGGCAAAGGAGAATCCCTCGACATGGGAGAGTTCGGTGTGACCTACAACGGCTGGGAGTTTACGACCGAGAAGATCAAAGGATACGCACCATCAAAAGGCTATAAGTATCTCGTCATAAAGACCAGCTACAAGAACCTCGTCGCCAAGGACGCTTTTCTCAGCTTTGCTTACTTCGACTGGACCGTGAGCGATGCCGCTGGCCAGAAACTTCCTTGGAACAAGGACATTCTTTTTGACGGTACCGATACTCCGATTTACCAGAAGCTTGTCTTTGGGGAGGACGAGATCAAGGGACGCGTTTATTATCAAGTTCCGGAAACCATGGAGTCCTTCGCGGCAACCCTTACCCATGTTGCTTCAAAGAGAAAGGTGAAACTCCAAACTAACTAGTCAAACATCCCTTACAATGAACTTATGGCTCTGACCCAACGCGAAAAGATTGCCCACCTCTACCGAAGGTTTTCGTTCGGTGGAACGGTGGCGGAAATAGAGGAAGGGACCAGTGCGGGCTTAGAGGTCACGATCAAAAAGTTGATTGACTATGATACTGTGCCCCAAAATGTCACCGCTCACCCGTACGAGTTTGCGTTCAAGGAGAAGGAAGAAGCTGAGTTCGGGATCTGGCGTTTCCGTCTCTGGTGGGTCCTCCACATGGCGGCAACCAAGCGACCCGCTCAAGAAAAGCTCTCTCTCTTTTGGCATAGCCATTTTGCGGTCAGCGATGCGAAAGTCGAACACGCCGGCCTAACGCTCGAATATCTTCAAGTCCTTCGGAAGGGTGCGAATGGCAAGTTTGGTGAGCTTCTAAAGAATGTCGCCAAGAGCCCGGCGATGATGAAATACCTCGATATGGACCGAGCATTTAAGGGTCATCCGAACGAAAACTTCGCTCGTGAAGTGATGGAGCTATTCACGATGGGAATCGGAAACTACACCGAGAAAGATGTCCAGGAACTCTCCCGCGCTCTCACCGGCTGGGGTTACATCGATACTTTTTGGGGCGGCGGCAAGGACAACACGGAGCGATTGATGACAATCTATCGCGATAAGCGTCCGTCGGGAGCCTTCTGCTACTTCCCTGCTATGCGAGATACCGACCCTAAAACGATCCTCGGCCAAACCAAGGATTTCGATGGGGACGCCGCACTTGACATGCTCGCCACTCGCCCAGAAACCGCGAAGTACATGAGCACGAAGCTTTGGGAGTTCTATGCTTACAAAAATCCTGAGCCGGCTGTCGTGGATCGGCTGGCGGCAACTTGGACAAAGACTGGCGGAGACATCAAGCAGGTCTTACTCGCGATTGCCCGAAGCCCAGAATTCTTTAGCGACAAGTGCGTGATGAAGCACTATAAAAGCCCGGCTGACTATGTACTTGGAACTGTCCGCCAAATGGGTCTGGGTGACGCTATCCTCGCGATGCGCCCTAAGGACGCCAATCCAACCACCCCGATCAAGCAAGAAATCATCGACCAGTTGGGCTACATCCAATATCACATGTTTAAGATGGGACTTGACCTCTGCTATCCCAACGATGTCAACGGTTGGAAATGGGGCGAGGAGTGGGTATCAACTAGCATGATGACCTACCGGATGCAATACCACGGCATGATGATCTGGAACGACAAGGGCCCTTATGTTGCCGCCCGAAACACCCAGGCGCTCATGCAAGCCAAAGCTCCGAAGACGGCGATCGAGTCGAAACAACGATTCTTCGAGATTTTTGACCTCCGACTATCGCCCAGCGCGGATGCAGTGATCCAAAAGATCTTTGAAGCTAATCCGACAAGCTATACGGACACCGGCGCGTGGGCTGGCACGTTGTACGCTTGTCTGAAGCTGCTCTCAGCTTGCCCCGACATGCACGTCTGTTGATCCATGTTTGGTTGAACCGGAGTTTTCCGGTTCAACCAAACCAGCCAGGTCACTTCACAGGAACGATTCGAACGATCTTATCCGGACCGTTCAGGGCAACGTAGATAACGCCGTCTGGTGCGGTTGAGATATCGCGAACTCGACCCATTCCGACCACAAGACCCTCTCGCTCAACAAACTTGCCGTCCTTTGTTCGGATTCGATCCACTGAACTACCGCTCAGCCCGCCGGCAATGAGGTCGCCTTTCCAGTTAGGGAAGGCAGCACCTTTGACCACATCAAGCCCTGAAGCTCCGATCGAAGGGATCCATCGGAAGATTGGCATCTTGTACTTTTCACCAGGGGCGTTAAAGGGCACCCAGTCTGGCGAGTCGTTGTAGTTGATGCTGAACGCAACCTTGCTCCATCCGTAGTTATCACCCTTGGTGCATTCATTGAGTTCGTCTCCACCCCGTGGACCGTGCTCGGTGTCCCAAATCCGTCCGTCCAGCCCGATCGTCAGACCTTGCGGGTTTCGGTGACCGTAGGTCCAAACCTTTTCTGCGATCACTCCCTTACCAACAAACGGATTGTCCTTTGGCACTGACCCGTCCTCGTTGAGTCGATAAACCTTTCCGTTGGGGATGTTGAGGTCTTGGGCAGTGTTTCCGCCGCCTCGCTCGCCCTGCGAGATGAAGATGTGCCCTTTGCCATCAAAGGCTAGTTTGCAACCATAGTGGACTCCAGAGCCGTTGTAGTGCTCCTGACCAACCTGGTAGATCGTTTGCTGCGAGCCCCATTGGGCGTTGTCACCGTTCCAGGACAGCTTGCCACGGACGACCTTTGTCATCGCGGCCCTTCCTCCGTCGGCCTTGGGCTCCGAGTAACTGATGTAAATCCAGCCATTAGAAGCGTATTGCGGGTGAACTGCGACTTCCATCTGACCACCCTGGCCAAGTTCAAGGACTTGAGGAAGCCCCATGATCTCTCCTACTCGCTGTCCTCCACGGAAGATATTGATTCCACCAGGACGATTCGAGACCAGCATTTTGCCGTCGGGAAGCCAGTCAATTGACCAAGGCACCTTCAGGCCTTGCCCCTGCTCAACGACAGTTTCAACTTTGTAGTTGTGCAGCTTGGAGTTGAAGACATCACCAGTCTTTTTGGGCTGCCCCAGACTCCATCGCAGCGCTTTGCCTTGTAGCTCGCGAATATGGACAACCAACCCCCAGACTTCCTGATCTGAAAGAGTCTCTCCCATCGACTCCATTCCCGTGCCGGGAACGCCGTTTCGGGTTGCGTCGAAGAATGCGCGATCGTACTTCTGATCAAATTTCTCCGCAGTCAGAAGACTCTTAGTCCCGCCACCGCCACCTTCACCATTCTCGCCGTGGCACTTACCGCAGTAGTCGTTGTACAACTTAGTTACATTTGTCCGTCTCTGTTGGGGCCCCTTTTTGTTCGGCTCATATGCTGGAGCCGCTTTTGTGCCTCCGGCAATTGTGGTGCACCCAACGATAAGTCCAGACGATGCTAACGCTAGTTGAAAGAGTTTTATCATACGGTGGTTTTACCTAGCTCGACGCGTAAGGACAACCAAAACATCGGAAGTTATGTTGTCAAATTTGATCTTGCCACCCTTAATAGTGGTGGTTGTCTTGAACTCTCGATCACCGCTCAGGTCGAGGATTTTGGTGTCGTAGGCGCCATCCTTCCATTTCGCGTTGGAGATTGTGCAACTCGCGAGCTTTCCGTTTTCGACAGATGAGAGGATTCTGATGACACTTCTGTCGCCTGCTGAGCTCATTATCGCCGAACTTACCGGCATGATCCCTGGGATATCGATACTTCGCACCCGGAACCAATCCGGACCGTTGTTTTCGATGCGCAAGGTGTGCTTTCCGGCGGGAAACTTGACGTTTACAGTCTCTGGCTTGTTTCCCGAGCCTTTCCATTCTTTTGTGAAGACTCGACTGCCATCTAGAAAGACTTCGGCCTTTGAACCACCGGCTGAGAACTCGGCGAGGTTGATTTTTACCTCCCCCGAGTTTTCGGAAGCGAACGTCAGTGACACTGGTTCTGGTTGCATCTCTCGGTGCCCAGTGCCTTGGAAGAAGCCTGACAGCTGCCCAACCTTTTCGGCATCGGCAGGGAGGTTGAACGCCATCAAGTCGCTCTTTTCCCATCCTCGCCCGGGGATTAGCTTTAGGGTTGCTCCTTTTGGCGAATCCGTTGTTATCGGTTGCCGTTTGAATGTGGAGACATTCCCAAGGCTCTTGAGAACATCGATTGAGCGCTTGAATTCACCATACATTCCAGGCTTGTTCATCTGGTCCCAGTACCAGAACTGGGCGGCACCGGAGTGCCCAGCGAAGAAGGCGCCCCAGATGCCGTCCCGTATCGCCAGTCGATCCGAATTGCCTTGATCACCCCAGCCAATTTCGCCATAAAAGAGTGGGATCTCGGCATCCGGTGCCGTACCCATGACGAGTCCAAGAACGCTCGAGGGATACCCGTGCCCCTGCTTGAAATCCATCTTCGACCAGATTGGCTGGCCGAGCTCGCTACTTGTGGTAATCAGGTGGCGATACGGATCTAGCGAGCGGATGTAGGCACCCATGTCATCGTGCCATTTCGCTACTGTCATCCAATCGGCTCCCTTTCGAATAGCCTCGACAAACTGAACCTCGTTGAACAGCTCCCAGGCCATGATCGAAGGTGACGAGCCCCACCGAGCAATGGCGTATCGGATGAAATTTTTCTCCCGCTTGATCGCTTCTGGGTTGGTGAAAAACTCGGTTGCTGTGTTGAGGAACCCACCATTCTTCTTGTTCCAAGGATGGTCACTCCAGTTGGGATTCACGTCGGTGCTTACTTGGCCGTGGTGGAAGAAGACGAACTGGAACTTAAGGCCCGTTGCTTCCGCACCGGCCACTGTCTCATCCAGCCGTTTGAGAACTTCTGGAGAGAACTCACCGTCTTTTGGCTTTGGAAAGCTCGTTGGCCAGTACGGATTACGGTTATCCCAGTGGCAAGCCCAAATTCGGGTCCAGTTGAGGCCGTTCGCCTTCATCAAATCCATTTGTTCTCGGAACTTGTACTCACCGCCTCGCCAGGCAAGGTTGTGTCCAACCGGCCAGTAGGGCTGACCTTGCTTTCCGTCTGTGAGTCGGAACACTGTGCCTTGTTTGTAAACGAAACCAGTTGAAGGCTGAGTTGCGTTAACTACAATCTCGGCACCGTGCCGAGTACCGTTCCGGTAAAAGAATCCCTTGTAACTCCCAGCCTTGGGAAACAGGGGCTTCGCCTTCCAACTCCCTGCATCGTAGTAGGCGGGGAATGAGATCGATTTGCCTTGCACAGATACATCAAAGGCAACAGAATTGAGAGTTGAATCGTATGGATTTCCCGTTACCGGGACGCTATTCCCGACGACCAGGGCGGAGGAGTAGACAACCTGAGGTGGCGCGATATAACCGTCTATCAGCATGACTACTCCTATCTTATCTCAGCTCTAGTGCCAAGCGGCAGGAATATCCACCCATTTATGATTCTGTGCGCCCTCGTAGATTGCCGCCATCACTACGTCACGATTGGTCGCCTCTCTTGGGGTTACCAAGTCAGCTGGCTTGCCCTCAAGGTAATCAAGCCAGCCTGAAAATCCTGCGGGTTTGGCTGGTTCAAGCTTTTCAAAAACGTTCAGCTTTCCATCTTCGCCAGCCACTTTGAGTTCGTTGCCGAGAGTCGCATACCCCTTAGTTCCCATCACCATCAATCGGTACGGATCCGCGACATCATCCCAACCGGCCGCCATTGTTCCGATCACGCCATTCGAAAATTTGAGCATTGCTTCTCCCAACTCTTCACAGCCGTCATATCGGGCGGTTCCATTAGCGAAAGCTCCTGTGACTGATTGGATGGAACCGAACATCCAGAGCACGAGATCGAGCACGTGGGTTCCGAGGTCACCGAAGGCGCCGACTCCAGCGCGCGATTTATCCGCCATCCATCGCCAGTCGGTATCGAACCAACCGCCCAGAGCTCCGGAGTGACAGTTACTTGCTCGAATCCGGGTGATCTGACCAAAATGGTTGTCGTTAACTAGCTTCTTCAGGGTCTGCATTCCTTCGGAGCCGCGCATGAAGTAGCCAGTCGAAAACACATTTTTGTTCTCGGTTAGCATTTTTAACAGGGCCTCGGATTGCTCAGCATTGAAGCCTACAGGCTTCTCCACGAAGATCGGCTTTCCGCTTTTTGCGAGCGCAGAAACGATTTCAAGATGGTGTACGGTTTCGCTCGTGACGACGTAACCTGTGGCGTCTGCGTTTTCCGCAAGCTCGTTCAGGGATTGAACTGGTCCTTTTAGATTCTCCGCGTTCTTCTTCGCTCGCTCGGAATCGTGGTCATAGACCCCAGCGCACTGAATTCCGCGCTTCAGAACCTCTCCCGAAAACCCAGGAGTGTGAATATGGCCCACTCCCGCCCAGCCTAGATTGATACCCATCGCGGGGAAGTTTATCCGGTACCGACTCCTCTCCCATCAGCTAGATGGGAGAAGAGTGTTAAGGTTAGAAGTTGTCCGGATTTAATCCCTTCAGCTCATCCAGCACGAACAGCCCATCCTTCCGAATCAGCACGTCGTCAAACCAAATCTCGCCACCGCCGTACTCCGGACGTTGGATGCAGACGATGTCCCAGTGGATCGAGCTCTTGTTACCGTTTCCTCCGGGTGGGTCGTATGCGTTGCCGGGAGTGAGGTGGAATGAGCCGGCGATTTTCTCATCGAAGAGGGTGTCCTTCATTGGCTCAAGCACGTACGGGTTAAAGCCGATTGCCCACTCGCCGAAGTAGCGCGCACCTTCGTCAGTGTCGAGAATCTCGTTGAGTTTCTCGGTGTTTGCTCCCGCAGTCGCTTCCACGATCTTTCCGTTCTCGACTCGGAAGAAGATGTCCTTGAACTCGGTTCCCTGGTACAGCGAGACGGTGTTGTATTGGACGGTGCCGTTCATCGACTCGCGAACTGGAGCGGTGAAACACTCGCCATCAGGGATGTTTGCTTCACCAGCGCAACCGACGGCGCCGATGCCCTTAATGCTAAACGAGAGATCGGTTCCCGGGCCCGTAATCCGCACTCGATCCGTGCGAGCCATTAAGTCTTCTAGTGGCTTGGTCGCGGCGGCCATCTTTGCATAGTCGAGTGTGCAAACGTCAAAGTAGAACTTTTCGAACGCTGGGGTACTCATGCTCGCTTGCTGAGCCATTCCCGGAGTTGGCCAGCGAAGTGCGACCCACTTGGTCTTCGGCACTCGGACACCAAACACAACTGGAGTCGTGTACTCCCTCTGCCACATCTTCATGATGTCGCCCGGGACGTCGGAGGTTTCCGCGTAGTTGTGCGTACCGCGCAGAGCGATGTAGGCTGTCATCTGCTCCATCTCGTACTTCTCGATAGCCGCGATTGTTCGGGCGTTGGCCTCGGTCATGCCGTGCAGGAGCTGGCGCTTGACCAGATTGCTTTCGAGTCTCACCGCAACTTTTGCGCCCCGGGATTGGGCAAGCCGGACAATTTCCGCAACTGCCTCTTCGGGGATATCGAAGGCATGGACGAGGACTGCGTCCTCGGAATTGAGCCTTGTTGAGTGGTCGCAAAGCAACTCTGCTAAGCGAGTAATGCGCGGGTCAAGCATGGTTCTAGGTTACCGCGCACACAAAATGCCCCGGTTCCGGCTAACCAGAAACCGGGGCAGAAGTGGTTACTTCTTGTCGGCTTCCGCAGGCGCGTCAGCTGCCGGAGGGGTTGCTTCCGGGGTGGTTGTCTCTGGCTTTGTTCCCTCTGGGGTTGAAGCGGACGGAGGGGTGTTGGTGTCGGTATTGCCTTCGGCGGGCGATCCGCAGCCGGTGACGAGAGCGCCAACCATAAGGCTAGCGGTGATTAGTAGCATGTACTTTTTCATGTTTCTCCTGGATTTTCTTTGTTTGGAACTGGGGCTCTTGAACCCAGTACCAGGAGTAACAACGGTCCCGACCCACAAAGGGTTTCCGTTATTTTTAGCCGCCACCAAATCCGCTGAACATGTCAAGCGCACTTACATCTACGCGAACATCTGAAATCCGCCACGCCTTCTTCGGGAACACCAGATACTCATAGCTATCCTCGCGCTTCAGAGTGATGGTGACATTTTTGAGCTCGACACTTTGGTTCATTCCGAGCATGCTGACCGACATTGTCGCGGGAGTTTCGATGCGGGCCTCGTCACCAAAGACTTGGGGTTCAAGCGACTTAAACTCGACATCAGGTTTGAGCCGCTTAATGTAGTCCGCTATTTGGCTTTTCGCACCAGGAGTACCCTCTCCATTCACAGTGAGGCTCGCACTGAGCTTTTCCAAAACTCCTCCCGGGCGACCTTCTTTGCTCGCCTTAAGACCGTCCTTCACAGCTTCGACGATCAGAGTTTTGTCGTCAACTTTTGTAAGAAGTCCTAAAGCGATCTTAACGCCAACCAGTGCAGCAACGACGCCGCAAGTCACCGCAATAATCTTTCCGCCCCGAGCCATGACTTAGGTTACGCCAAAAGTGCATGAACTGATTCGACGTCCTTCGCCATTTGCACTTTCAGAGCTTCAAGGGATGGGAAATCGAGTTCAGGACGCAAGAAATGCTCGAGACGAAGCCGGACGTGCTTGCCATACAGTGATCCGCCGGGATAGTCAAGCAGGTATGCCTCGATCGAACGGGGTCCGCCACCAGCCGCAGGTCGAGTTCCGATGGCAAGGGCCGAGTTGTAGCTGTGCCCCTCAAAAAGGAATCTACAAGCGTAAACCCCATCCGCAGGAAGCACTTGATCGAATGACCTCGCAATGTTGGCGGTGGGGAAACCAAGCGTGCGACCCAGCTTCTGCCCGTGATCAACGAACCCCTGAATCTCGAATCCCCTCCCAAGCATCGCGTTTGCTTTCGCTAAATCTCCCGAAGAAACCGCTGCTCGAATCAAAGAAGATGAAACCCGTTCACTTTCGACCGAAAAAGCTGGAACGACGTCAGTTTCAATTCGGCCGGAGAGCCATTCAAGTGTTCCTTCACGCCCGTTGCCCATCGCAAAGTCGTGACCCACAACGACGGTTGAAGCTCGCAGTTTTTCGACCAGAATCGTTCTGAAAAACTCATCGGCACTCATTCGGCTCAGCCATGCGTTAAAGGGCAAAACGACCGTCAACCCAACGCCAAGATTCTGGAAATGCTCGAGATTCATCTTGAGCGAGGCGATCGCCTTCGGGGCCTGGGAAGGGTTGAGTACCACTGCCGGATGACGGTCAAATGTCACCACAATCGATGGCAATTCCTCACGCCCGGCCCGCGCCACCGCCTCCGAGATAACGGCCTGGTGGCCGAGGTGGACTCCGTCAAATGTTCCGACGCAAACCACCGCCCGTGTCCACTCAGGCTTTAGAAGCTCAATTCCGAAGTGAACCTGCATTACTCCTTTCTCCTAAACGCAATCGGAATCGTCAGCAACCCAAACTGGGCAAGTCCGACCGGCAGAAACGTCCCAACCTCAGTCCAGTTTGCAACGACTGCCAGCACTGGCGGAACTCGTGAAGTCGAAGACTCCGCCGTTGTCAAGGCTGAGGCTATCAGCCAATTCATTAGCCCCCACACGATCGGAATCGTCACATTGAGTGGTGCACGCAAGCGCGAAAAAGGGACAAATGAAGGCACCATGGCCGCCAAGAGCGCAACCGCGCCGCAAGCCGCCACTGGGCTGCAGAGTGAGACGAGGCGAGGCAACAATCCATCTTCAACCGGGATACAGCGCACTGCCCAAACGAGCGCGACGAGCAGACAAATGACACAGCAACCCAAGGTCAGCATGACCCGGTCGGTGAAGTCAGCTGGGGAGATCTTCGGGTCGGACATCGGCAGCGCCGCGATTCTCCTCTGCGATTTGCTCGAAAATTTCTTTCCGATGGACAGTGACGTCTCGGGGCGCTCGGATACCGAGCCTTACTTGCTCGCCGCGCACTTCGAGGACGACGACCTCGATTCCATCTCCGATGACGATTGTCTGATTTACTTTTCTGGTGAGGACCAGCATCTGTCTGCCCTCCTTGGCATCCTCGTTCTCGGCAAACTACGCCGCCAGCTTCTGTACAGGCGCAGACTGCTCCGAAAAGATCGGATGTCGCATAGTATACGCTTCATTGTCCAAAACGACTTGTTTTCCACGCTTTGTGTCGAGATTGATGAGGATCGGAGCGGCTAAATTGGCCGTTGCCTTTCGAGGTTCGCCTACCGGAATCGCGGATGTCACGAAGATTCCGAAGTCTGCTCCGCTTGTGAGACCCAATTGAGCTGCGTCGTGATCCGAGATCTCCGGGTCATAGTCCTCAAAGAAGGCTGCAGGGTCTGTTGTCAAAAAAGCTAACGAAGGGTCCTGAGCAGATTGGAGCCAGCTAAACGGACTTCCAGGCTTGCTTGGAACCATCAAGAACTCAGTAGAGTCCCCAAAGCCGATCAGACCTCCTTCGAAGGTGATAATGTCTTCTGCGGTGAATTCGATATTGCCGAAACGAGTGTGGGTAAGGATCATGGTGATTATTTGATGTAGTTCAACAAGCTGAGCCCAAATCCTTGGCTCATAACTTGAAGCGATGCCTGATAGGCAGTTTCGGCGCTCTTATATTCCATGATCGCCTGAGAAAGATCAACATCTTCAAGGTTGGAGATGCTGCCCGTGAGTTCTTCGATGCGACGCGAATGGTCGTTTTGGAAGGACTCGACACTTTTTGCTCGCGTTCCGACGTCACCTCGGATGTTGTTGAGCAGGGAGATGCCGTCTTGAACGGCCTTGATGCTCACATCGCTTATCGTTGTCGTACTTCCACCTTCAAGGTTGGTTTTGAGTTGGTCAAGCGTTGCGTAGATCGTCGTAAAAAGTTGCTGTGCGTCAGTATTGATCGTGACTGCGTCGTTTGCATTCGCTTCGACCTTCATCGTTCCGGAGTTGCCTTGGAATGCGATGCCAGTCGTCGTGATATTGAACGGCTGCTTGTCCGTCGCGGTGCCAGCGAAGAGGTACCCGCCAGTGGGCCCCTTGCTATTGGCAAGGCTAAAAACCTGGTCTCGAATCGTCTGCACTTCAACGGCCATCGCCCTTCTGGAGTCCATCGACGTCGTGGCGCTGGCGCCTGAGATCGCAAGAGAATTCGCCCGATTCAGCAAATTTCCAACTTCGCTCAGCGAACTCTCGCTTGTTTTGAGCCAAGTCGACGCCCGATCAAGGTTGGTCTTGTATTGTTCAATCGACGCCTTCACTCCGCGCATTGTGAGCACATCGCTGAGACCTCTTGGATCGTCACTTAAGGAGTTGATGCGCTTTCCTGAGCTGACACGCTGCTGGGCCACACGATAGTTATCGCCCGCCGTATTCATCTTGCTGCGCATTGTTTCAAATTGGTAGTTGGTGCTAACTCGCATTTGCAATCCTCCTATTCAGAATCATCGGTAAATTCACTGGGTAATCCTTAGTGGTTTCATCGCTTTACCATATTGATCAGATCGCCCAACATCTCATCCATCATGCTGAGCACCTTGGCCGATGCCTGATAGCTACGCTGAAATTGCTGAAGGTTGGCGAGTTCATCGTCGAGATTGACTCCACTGACATCCTGAATCTGCGATTCCACTTGCTCTCCAAGCGCGTACGCGGTGTCTCGGTCGTTTTGGGCAGTCGCAATGTCTCGTCCAACAGTTGAAAGCAAGGTTGAGAAGTAACTTCGGGTTGTCTGACCCCCGAGCCCAGCGACCGACTGGTCGCGTAGCTTCGACATGGCGGTAGCAATGGTTCCATCTCCCACCGCGCTGGTTGTTCCGGTTACGAGAAGTGCGGGATTTGCGTCAAGATTCGAATCTACGTAGAGATTCGCCGCACCGAGAATCGGGGTTGTAACATTGTCGGAGAAGAAGAATCCACCGACAGCTCCCGAGTTTGTGACACCGCTTGTGTGGAGGCTATTCACCTGGGAGCGAAGCGTGTTCGCAAGATTGTCTAATTGGGTCATATAGGTGGCTATATCACCAAGACCATCGAACTGACCTTTCAGATATCCGCCGGAGATGGGCCAATTGATTGAGCCCCCGTCATTGACGGTGCTTGTGGCGGTATCAAAAGTTGTCGGAAAAGGCCGAGAACCGACCTGATCCACGAGTGGCAAACTGCCTACGAAGACGGACAGGCTGTTATCGCTTCCAAGATTGGTGTCAATGTTCACGAGCTTTGAAAGCTCTGCTACGGCCAGGTCCCGCTGATCCATCAGATCATTCGGCAATCCTCCGCCCGCCATGTTGGCTCTGATTTCGGCGTTGAGTTTTCCGATTTGGTCCGCGTAGCTTTGAATCTGACCAATGGTGTCACTCACACCTTTCGTTTGAGAATCTGACACCGACTTCAGGTCAGAGTATGCAGTCCTGACTTTGGTCGAGAGGTCCCTGGCAGCGGCAAGCACTTGCTGACGGTTCGTCATTGAAGAAGGATCGTTTGCAAGTGAGGACCAGGAGTTGTAAAAGGAGTCAAGTGCAGAGCTGATTCCTTTGCCAGAGACGTCGAGGAAGGACGATTGAACCCTCTCTAACAAACTCAGCCCAGCTTCTGAACGACCCTGATCGCCGTTGACATCTTGCCGGCGCGATTCCAAAAATGTGTCTCGGGCGCGGCTGATCTGAACCAGGTTGACACCGGAGCCGATGTTGATATTGCGCCCGGCAACGTAAGTATTGGGCGCGCCTACGGCGAGGTCTGCACGCTGTCGCGAAAACCCCTTTGTATTGACATTCGCAATGTTGTGACCCGTCGTATCGAGCGAGCGCTGGAAAGCATTCAGCGCCCGCCTTGACGTTTCGATCCCCTGAAATGGACTTGGCATGAGTTCGTTTCTCCTTTTTTAAGCCGCTGCATCGACCAAGATCGACTTCGATCCCGATGGTCGCCCTCGGTATGGTCCAGATCCCTCGTTAGCTGACCGAGCGATAAGCGTTAGCGTGCCGTTGATGTAAGTCATTTCGCTATCAATCAATTTCCGGTTCTTTGCCATCACATCTTGGATCTTCTGCGCACCGACGAGAACCTTGTTCGCAGTGGCTTGGATGATTGCCGCCTCGTCCTTGTCAAGAACGGCGACGAGACCTCGAAGGCTAGGCGTTGGGGCGCCAAGCTCTTCGGCCAGCCTTTTTGCCTCATCCATTGCCTTGGTGTCGATGCTCCGAACGATCGAGAGTTGGGTCTCCAACTCGGGACGAATTCGCTCGACTCGCATGACGTCTCGCAATGTCACAGCGACGGTTTGTTCGTGCAGGGTGAGCAGAAGCGTTTCTGACGCTTTAAGCCACTCGGCCCACATGGTTTGAAGAGGTTTTGTTCTCATGCTTTCTTCTCTAGTTTTGATTCAGGGGTCTGGTGATAGCGGGCGCTTTTGATGGCTTGTTGGGCCGCCATGGGTGCCACACTGCGATAAATTGTCTTGCTGATTCCGAGCTGTCCGCTTTGTGAGAGCAGGTCGGAGAGGTTCTGTTCGAACATGTCCTTGTACACACCTGCTCCCGGGACGTCGCTTCCGAAGAGGCCCTTCTTACCGCCCATCTGCTGGATGAGCGACTTGAACATAAAGGCCTCTAGCCCATCAGATGCCTTCTTCAGCCTTGCCAGATCCTTGTGGGCAAGAACGGCCGGCTTCAACGCATTCGTGATTTCCAGATTCATTGGATGATCAACCTCGCTTTGAGAGCTCCCTGCTGGCGCAGGAGCTGCAGGATATTGATGATGTCGTTTGCCTTGAGTCGCAACTCTTGGAAGATTCGGGCAAGATCCGCTACGGTAGTGTTTGGTGCCAGGACAGCTACATCAGCTTCACCTTGGTTGGCATTGACCCTCTGGTTTGCCACCACAGCCGTTTCGCCTTTGGAAAATGGGTTCGGCTGGCTCACGCTGACCTGCTCCTGAATCTCGACACTGATCGAGCCGACTGCAATCACGCTGGGGGCGATCCTTACGTTCCCACCGATGGTGATGGCTCCTGATTTCTCGTTGATGATCACAACTGCAGCATTATCCACGTTGACATTCAGCTCCTCGAGCTTCGCCATCGTACTGATCGGGTTGATTCCCTTTGGGGCGCTAACGGAAATCGTCTGACCGTTCTCCGCTACCGCATTGAGTTCTGGATACTTCTTGTTGATCATGTCCTGGATCCGACTGGCAGTCGTAAGATCCGAGTCCATAAGCTCTAGATACATCTTCCCATCGTAAACAAGCTTTGTTGGAGCGCCCTCTTCAACAATGCCACCATTAGGTACACGACCGACCGTCATAAACCCGGTCGAGCTTTGGTTTCCACCCGCGGCGGCTCCGAAGCCGCTGATGCTGATAGCCCCTTGGGCAATGGAGTAAGCCTTTTCGTTGTTACCAACCGCATAGAGTTCAGTTCGCAACAAAGTTCCACCGCGAAGGCTCTGAGCGTCGCCAGCAGAAGAGACCGTCACATCAATGAGTTGACCATTGGTGGTGAACGCAGGAAGTTCTGCCGTCACAACCACCCATGCAGCGTTCTTTGGCTCCATGTTTGAAAGCTGTGCATCCATGTTGATGCTCTTCAAATAGTTCGAAAGAGCGGCAGCGGCCTGTGGATTTCGACGAGTATCCCCCGTTCCAGCCAAACCGATTACGAGACCAAAGCCCATGAGCGTGTTAGCACGAATTCCTCGGAATCGAGAGATGTCCTTCAAACGCACGGAGACACCGTTCTTCTCGTCTGAGTTCATCGCCTTAAGCCGTCGTTCAAGCTCGCCCTGCGGCGTCTTTGAGCTTTTCGAATCGTCTGGCTTCTCCGTAGGTTTCACGAATGGGCCACCCTGGGCCGCGCTGAGCCCAACCAAGAGCAGTGCCGAAAGTGTTGAGAGGAGCTTCATTAGAACAACCAATCCATTAGCTTCGTAACAAAGCCACGTCGTTGCCGCTGATAGATCATTCCGATTCCTTCGGATTTGATCTCAGCATTGGCAAGGTTCTCGCTCAACAGAGTGTTATCGAGCCGAATATCGTCGAGTCGACACATTCCGGTTAGAGTCATTTGCTGGGTATCCCTATTGATCTTCACCGCTCGGGTGCCTTCAACAACAAACACTCCGTTAGGCATGATCTGCTTGATCGTTACGGACATTCGGGCTGAGAGCCGATTGGTCTGAGTCGATGTTCCTTGGGACTGCATCTGGCTATCCGCCGAGGTGTTCCCGCCCGACAGCAGCGAGTTAACTAAGCCGACGCCGAGCCAGTTCGCAAGCGGAATCTCGTTTGGACCCACCTTGTTCGAGTCCTTTTTCGTATTCTGCATGTTCGCCTGGTACTGCCCGTTCGACGCTTCGCTGATGATAACGGTCAGAATGTCTCCAACCTTCCGAGCGTTCCGAGTTTGAAAAAGAGGCTTGTACGATTTGGGAGTCAGAGAACCGAAGGTCTCATCAGTAGATGTCGATTGTTGGGCGTTGGCCGCGAATGGGAGCAACGCAAGGAGTAGGAGAGTTCTTTTCATAATCGCACCTCTACGGTGTTGTTCGCAAGCAAAATGCCGGTCTGGAGTGCGCCGGTGTCCGTCTTCACCGTCACTTTCTGCCCAAGATACGCGGTGCCTTGGGCTTTGCCTTTGACGACCACTGTCGCCGCTGAAGAGATCATCTTCAGCTTTACTTCATCGCCGAGCTTCACCTGCGGAATGTTGCCAGTTCCGTACATCAGGTTCAGCGTTGTGGAGAGCTTCTTGTTGACGACGATATCAACGGTAACCGCGAGTTGGTTATCACGAATCTGGAGATTCGATGCTTCGACACTTGCCTCCCCGATCGGAGCCGGGACCGCAAATTGCCGAGTCCGAAGTTCGAGATCAACGTCGATTCCGAACTTCTTCTTAAAGGCGTCGGAGACCGTTTGGTTGATCGATTCAATCGAAACCGATTGACTTTTCCTCGCCACTTTAGCTCCACCCGGAACCGAAATCTGGACCGTGCGAATGTCCACCTGGGCCGCCGCGATATTCGCCCGAATGCTTGCGACGGTGATGAAACGGGGTGTCCCAAAATATGGTGCGCGTCCAAGGTCGATCCCTTTCAGGGTTTTCACAAGTGAAGGATCACCGCTGATATCGGCAATGGATTCCAGCGAGATGTTCTCACCTTCGACCAAGCTATCGGCGCGAACCGAGACTTCGGCAGCTGGTGTGTAGAAGGCATTCCCCGCGGTATTGCTCGTCTTGGGCTTGATGGGAGACTTCACCACAGCTCTACCTGCAACTCGTTCAGGACGGATGACTCCTGCCAGTCCTTCACCAGGATTCCGCAAAGATGCCTTAGAAAGAGTCGAGAGCATCGAATCAAAGCTGACGAAGCTCGGCTTATCGCTGAAGACCGCGAGAACAATTCTTCCAATCGATTGTGAAGTTGCGCCGACCTGCGCCGAGATTTCGCCATCCAGAGTGCAAGACAGCGATGAAGTTCCTGCTGGAGCATAAACTCTGGGGGCAAGAACTGATCCATCGGCAGCGACCAAACCTTTCGGTGAGGACACCAAGACTGCGGAGCGAGCGTAGAGAACGTTTGTTCCACGAGTGAATCGCAGATACCCCTCGCCATCGACTTTGATCGACAGGGATGGCACCGGAGACGTTACGATTGCGGTTAGAAGTGCGGAGATCATCAATTACCTCTTGAGCGTGTTAAGGGTCTGAAGCATGTCATCGGAGGTCTGAATTGCTTTAGAATTGATCTCATAAGCTCGCTGAGCCGAGATCATTCGAACCATTTCCTCAACGACGGAAACGTTGGATCCTTCCAGGTATCCCGCCATTAAGCCTCCGGCACCTTGGGTTTCGGGAGGAACGATGGTTGCGGTTCCCGAAGCAGTGCTCTCAACCCACATGTTCCCGCCGACGCGGCTGAGTCCGGCCGGATTGGGGAAGAGGGCGAGAGTGATCTGGCCAATGTTGACAGGCACGCTGCTATCAGAGGTTATGGCTTCAACATTTCCAGCTTTGCCGATGCTGATAGAGGTCGCATTTGCGGGGACGACAATCTCTGGCTGAAGTCTGTATCCTCCACTTGTGACGAGTGCTCCGGTTGCGTCTTTCTTGAAACTGCCGTCGCGAGTGTAAGCGAAGGTGCCATCTGGCTTAAGAACTTGGAAGAATCCTTCGCCGACCACCATCACGTCGGTTGAGTTGTTGGTATTAAGCGCGGCACCCTGAGCGAAGTCGTTCGCCGTTGCCGAGTTGGTGGCTCCTAGACCGTACTGAACGCCGCCTGGAGTGATCTGATTATTGCCAATAGATGTTCCACCGGCTTGTACCGTTTGGTAGATCAGATCTTGGAATTCAGCGCGCTGATGTTTAAAGCCTGTCGTATTCGCGTTAGCAAGGTTGTTCGAGATAACGTCGAGGTTCAGTTGCTGGGCAACCATTCCGGTGGCGGAGGTATTGAGTGATCTTAACATGATGTCTTCGGGTCATTCTTTGCCTTCCTTTGCTTTGTTTGGCCTCGCATCCTGCTCGGCACTGTTTCGTATCGTTTTGGGTCGTCACCTATTGGCTACTAGCGTTTCAAAATCTCAAAGAGCTTTGCCGTCATGTCGTCCTGGGTATGGATCGACTTTTGGCTCATCTCAAAATGTCGGTTGATCTTGATGAGGTCAACCATTGTTGCGACAGCGTCAACGTTGCTCCCCTCAAGACTCGCGGTGGCAAGAGCAGGATCGTTGACACGGGTCGGTTGCGGAGCGGACCAAAGGTTGTTCCCCTCTTTCGTAAATGTTCCGGTGTAGACCCCCAACTTGGCGATTTCCTGAGTGCCTTGGATTACTTCGCCATTGGGTGAGATCTGTACGATTCCCTCCTTGCCAACTTTGATCGGCTGACCTCGGTCGTCTAAGACTTGAAAGCCCCGCTGAGTCACCAGGAACATATCAGGACTGACTTTAAGGGCTCCATCACGGGTGTACTGGGTCTTTCCATCTGCGTTGATCGCCAACATCTCTTTCGGGTTTTGAAGAGCGATATCGAGTGGGTTTCCAGTTGAGCGCACAGGACCGAGCTTCATATCAGTGCTTTCAACAACCGCATCGGGACCGTTCCCAACGCTTCCCAAGAACTTGCCCGAGCCACCGTTGGCGTACATGTTTTTGACCAGGACGTCCGCAAATGCGATGGTGTCGGTCTTATAGCCGTCCGTCGATGCGTTCGCCAGGTTGTTCGAGATTACGTCCATCCACTGGGTCGTAGTCTGCATCGCCTTCGCGCTTGAATAAATGCCTCGGTTCATCCCGATATTGAGCATCGGCACGTATTCCTAACAGGTTAGGGTTAGAACCTGACAATCTACTTCAGATTCTGGAATCTGTAAAGAAAACAAGGGCACAGCACTTCCGCTGAGCCCTCATCAAAGCTAGCCGGGGAGTCTAGGACAGACTAACTTCTTTCAGTTCGCTCGACACCGAGAACTTTGCGGCTGTCTTGGCCTTCACTTCGTCGAGGGTTACACTCGGCGCAAGTTCGAGCAGAGTCATTCCCACACCCCGTTCGACGGAGAAAACTGCCAGATCGGTGATCACCAAATCCACACAAGCTCGACCGGTGAGCGGCAGAGTACAGGCCGGTAGAACCTTCAAATCGCCCGCCTTATTCGTATGCTCCATGACCACGACAACGCGCTTGACGCCCGCCACCAGATCCATTGCGCCGCCCATTCCCTTGACCATTTTCCCGGGGATCATCCAATTGGCAAGGTCGCCGATTTCAGAAACTTCCATCGCTCCGAGAATGGAGAGATCAATGTGCCCGCCCCGAATCATCGCGAATGAATCTGCAGACGAGAAGTAAGAGGAACCTGGGATCTCGGTTACGGTCTGCTTGCCAGCGTTAATCAAGTCCGGATCCTCTTCACCTTCGAATGGAAAGGGTCCAAGCCCTAGCATTCCGTTCTCGGATTGAAGCGCAACCTCCATCCCTTCGGGAATGTAGTTCGCGACCAGAGTCGGAATTCCGATTCCGAGGTTCACATAAAACCCATCTCGCAGCTCTTGCGCTGCCCGTTGTGCCAACTGATCTCGATTAAGCGCCATTGCTCCTCAACTTGACGGGAAGTAGCATCCGTTGGGAAAAGCTTACCGAAAGCGAGATGCCAGAGATGTTCATCTTCAAAGCTCCCTCGGACGAACGATAACGCCCGCTCATTCGTTCGACCACAAACCGATAGGGCTTGACCACCGAGAGATTGTCCGATTCCGCCAAATCTGCGCGTATGGTCGCAGTATCTCGGTCGTAGCTTTCCAAAACGTAGGTCACTTTTACATCGCCGATTTCTGGATTCGGAACGAAGGATGAGTCCCACTTATCTCCAACGCTAACGTCGGTGGATGGTAGAACAAGGTCCACACTTGAAGCACCGAGACCGCTCATTCCCATCAACGAAATGGTCTTGCCGGTGAAATCAGACTCACGCTGAAACTTGAGTCCTCGCATGTCTTCGAATGTGGGTGCAGCAGCGGCGAGAGCACCCGTGCCGACGACCGTCAGACCAGGTACGAACATTGATGACTTGATGGACCGATCCGTAACTGAAAGGATCCGCTCCGCAAAATACATCGTTCCTGTGAGTGAGCCGTTCTCTCCTCCATCGATCACCATTTTGATTTGGTGCTCAAACCGTTCTTCTGGCCGAACGTTCCAGCGCAGAGTAATCTTTTCCTCCGCCGCGAAAGCTCCTGCTGACAGCAGGAACAGGGCACCAAAAGCATGAGCGCGAAGGTTCATCTACTTATGATAGCAACTGCCACCATCGTCCTCGCTTGCTCTCAACCCCAAAAGAGAACGATGCAAGAACTGTTTCACACATATCCCCCGAAGACCCTCTTCATCCGAGCTTTCAAGCAAGAGCGAGAACTCGAAATCTGGGCGGGAGCTCGGAAGCTTCGCCTCATCAAAACCTATCCGATTCTTGCCGCGAGCGGGGTGTTAGGACCGAAGCTCCAACGCGGCGACCGCCAAGTCCCTGAAGGTTGGTATCACATCAACCGATTCAATCCCCGAAGCCGATTCCACCTCTCGCTCGGCCTCAACTATCCGAATGATGCTGACCTGATCCGATCCGCTGGTCGGGATCCTGGCGATGACATTTTCATTCATGGTAGCAACAAGAGCATTGGCTGCCTAGCGATGGGCGATCCGGCAATTGAGGAAATTTACGGACTGGCCCGTGACATGAAGTCGCGGATTCAGGTTCTGATCCTGCCGTCGCGGGAGATCAAGGCGAAAACGATTCTTGACTCACAACTGAACTTGATCAACGCCGCGTTTGAGGCTAAGAACTTTCTGCCCAAAGTCAGAATCAACGCCAAGGGAGACTACGAGGTCACTCCTTAGGACGCGTCGTTCGTCGCTCAATTCTCTTCTCAAAGCTCTCGCCCACCACGATTCGGTTGACGTAGATCGACGGGGTGTGAATCTGGTCCGCGTCCAGTTCGCCCACTTCAACCAGTTCCTCAACCTCGGCGATGCAAACCTTGCCCGCCGTTGCCATCATCGGGTTGAAGTTCCGCGCTGTCTTGCGATAGATCAGGTTTCCGGAGCGGTCAGCCTTCCAGGCTTTTACAATCGATAGATCCGCCACCAGACCTGTTTCCATTACGAAGTCCTCTCCATCAAACTGACGATTTTCCTTCCCTTCGGCAACCAGGGTTCCGAAGCCGGTCTTGGTATAAAACGCCGGAATCCCGGCTCCGCCGGCGCGGATTCGCTCGGCAAGGGTCCCCTGCGGATTGAACTCAAGCTCAAGCTCGCCCGATAGGTACTGTCGCTCGAATTCGGCGTTTTCGCCGACGTAGCTGGAGACCATCTTTTTGATCTGCTTGGTTTGTAGAAGCAACCCCAGACCAAAGTCGTCCACGCCGCAGTTGTTGCTGATTACCGTGATGTCCTTCACCCCTGAATCGCGAAGGGCCACGATGAGGTGCTCGGCAATTCCGCAGAGGCCGAAGCCACCGGACATCACCGTCATTCCGTCAAAAACCAAGCCCTCAAGAGCTTTCTCGGCACTGGGAAAAACCTTGTTCATCGTGTCCCAAGTGTACGCCATATGGAGTGCGGCAACTCGTTGCCGCTTTACGTTGCGCCGGGCTCTGCCCAAGCTAAACTTGCAACCAGATGAAAAGCTGGCCTCATGCCCCAGCCCGAGCCTGGATTGGACACGGCTCCTACATGATCACAGGCGGAACGTATCAGCGCAAACGGCTTTTCGATACTCCTGCAAAACTCGAGTTGCTTCAGGATATCGCGTTCGAAACTTGCCTCAAATACCAGTTTGAACTCCAGGCATGGGCATTTCTAGCGAATCATTACCATCTGGTCGGTCACTACACAGGCCAAAGTGACAGTTTCAAACAGATGATGAAAGCTCTTCATGGTAAATCAAGCATTGAACTCAATCGGCTTGATCGTGAGTCTGGTCGAAAGGTCTGGTACCAGTATTGGGACTCCCACATCACGTTCGAACGATCCTACTTGGCAAGAATTGCTTATGTTCACCGCAACCCACTCAAGCACGGTCTGGTCTCGGTGCCTCAGGATTATGAGTTCTGCAGTGCTGCTTGGTTCGAGCGAACCGCTGACCGGCCCTGGTACGAGACGATCATGAGTTTCGACACGAGCGAAGTGAACGTCTTCGACGACTTTTAGCTCGGGCAGAGCCCGTCGCAATCTAAAGCGGAAATGAATTTCCGCACTCCAAAAAGAAAGGAGCCGGTCCTCGGGGGTGAGGTGGCTCCCAATAGCATTGCAGTTTGTGGATAAGGACTCCTTGCGGAGTTCCATTGGGTGAGACGCAATTTGAGTCGCACTGTTCCTGTTGAAGGACTTTAGACCCTGCGGGCGCGGGGATTGTTTGAAACTTCCCAGCATTCTTACCTGACTGCTCACTTTATCCAAATCTTAACCAAAACCCCCTAGACCTGAAGTGAAGTGTGAGGTTTAATAGGCTTGTTGAGTGACATGGTGGTCATTCGCGCAATTGGGATTTTTATGAACAAATTTCTACTTACATCCGCGCTTGCGGCACTTGCAACAGCGTCTTTTGGGCAATTTACTTCAGGCAACCTGGTTATTGGACTTCAAGCCACCTCGGGGCCGGCCGCTATTACTAAAATTGATAAAACCACGGGAGCTGCTGGGTTCAGCGTCACTACCACTGGATTTCGATTCGCGACTAGCACCGCTGGCGGGGGACTTAAAGTTGGAATCAACGGTTCAGTTTATGCCCCAGGCTCACTTGATACATCGACCAGTGCTCCTAAAGTGGCTCGCGTCGACATGGCTGGCAACCTTGCCCTTGCAGTCGTTCAGGGAAGTACCGCAGTTCGTGGAGTTGCCGCAAAGGATGACGGGACATTCTTCGTTACCCAACTCAGCCCTTCAGGGGTCTACAGCGGTTCGTTGACATTTGACAACAGTACTGTTAGCTCGTTGACCATGATTGGAACGGGAGCAACAAATCGAATCGTGGCAGCCTATGGTAGTGACTCTTACGTTACTCGTGCGAGTGCGACGGCAACTTCTCACGGCGTGTTTCTCAACGGTACATCTAATCAGGTGGCGGCTGCAGGTACCCCTACGACCACTGGACCATCAGACCTCTGGCTATCATGGGACGGTCTGACGATGTTCACCGCGGACGAGCGAACGACCACTGGAGTTGGTGGGGTTGTTAAGTGGACTAGAGCAAACACAGCAGCTAACTTTACACAGCAGTACATTCTCTCCACGATCACAGGATCTGCGGGAGATGGTGCTAGATTCCTTAGCGCTGAAGAAACCGCTCCGGGTCAGTTCACGGTCTACGCAGCAACTGCCGAGGCAAGTGCAAACAGGTTGGTTAAGATTGTCGATACCGGTGCTGGATCAGCCGCTTCGTTGCTGATGACGGCTGGATCTACTGATCTCATTCGTGGCGTGGCTATTGTTCCTGAGCCTGCTTCGATGGCGGTTCTCGGACTCGGAATCCTTGGTCTCGCTCGACGACGACGCAACAAGTAAGGTCTGTCCTCACTTGCAAGAAAGCCCCGAAGATTCTTCGGGGCTTTTTTTGTTTGCGGGTACTGCCCGTTCTTAGTATCGATGTGTGGGTTGGCGGGGTTGGAGCATTTGGGTTCGGTGGGGTCTCGGTTTTGGTCAATGCTTGGCGGTAAGGGCGGTAACTGTTGCACCTGTTTTCGCCAACTTGATCGCGGGTTGGCGGAAGTGAGTTGGGGTGTGGGTGAAGTCGGTGCTTTTGGGTTCAAGGCAGATACGATGTGCGGTGAACATCGGTGAACTCGGTGCATTTCGTTGAACCTGAAAGGTGCCGCTTCGGTGCATCCTGTTCAACGGATGAGGTTTCGGGATTACCACGCAGAGACGAGGACCGCCGCACGGGAGAAGAGAGTTTCTTTGAG
>JARXAE010000024.1 GCA_029866005.1 Fimbriimonas sp.
GGTACGAGCGTTCGAGTTGATTGGACGGGCAACGCCCTCCCGAAACTGAACTTCTCCTGCCATTCCGAGGGTTGGCAGGAGAAGCAGAGGTAAGAATCGCGATCGCATTTGCGATGCAGATTACTTGAGATATTGACTAACTTGGTGGACATGATACATATCGTGTCCGACGATGTACATCACGATTTCCAAAACACTCATTGAACCGTGGGTTGGGTGGGTGATCGTGCTGGACCAATCATCTTCGGCGAGACCACTCAGGTAGGCAACGGTGTCGCGGCGCCGGTTGTCAAAGACTTCCAATTCGTGGTGGATGTCTTTCGCCGAATACTTGTGATCAATCGCCCGTTGATCCTCATCGAAGTTCTCGACTTCCTTTCCTGGGTACTCGACAGCTGAGGTGATCCGGTTGAGCCATGTCTCTTCGAGGTCGGCAAGGTGTGCGATCACTTCACGCAGAGAAAACTTCTCTGGTGTGAGTGAAACATCGAACTGATCTGGACGAATAGCATCGACCATTCTGATCAACGTGTCAGGAGTGTGAGCGATCTGGAAGAAGTAGTTGTTTGCCATGTATTCCCTAGCGTACCGAACCCCGCATGACAACCGCTGGGGATGTCATGCAGAGTCAGCACATTCACCCTTTTCTCAGAACCTCGATTGCCTTGGCGAGTTGGGGATCGATTCCGCTCAGATACTGCTCGGGCGAGATTTCGACGATGAAATCGGGCTTCACGCCGAGGTTTTCCATGGGAGTTCCATCAACGCGGAACACACCCGTACCTGGCAGTCGACCCTGAGTTCCATCCACGAGTGGAAGGTTATAGGTGTAGATCACGTAGCCACTGGTGGTCGTACCGACGATCTTGGCGAGTTTGCGGGCTCGCATGGCTTCAGGGAACATCTCGGCATTCGAGAAGCTCGACTCATCACACATCACAACGATGGGCATGTTAAGAAGAGTTCCGGGTCCGGTGATCACCGATTCGTCGCGTGGCACATAATTCATGTTTATGCGCCGCTCGAGGATGTCGATGATTCGGTCAGCGGTGTTGCCACCTCCATTTCCTCTAACGTCGATGATGACCCCTTTCTTACCTTGGGCGTACTGCCAGATTTGCTGGTTGAACCTGTCTAATGATCCTCCGTCCATTCCGGCGATCTGGACGTAAGTAAAGTCACCGTTTGAATTCGATTCGACCCACTTTCGGTTGGCCTCGAGTTTGTTCTGACGAATGATTCCGCTGTATTCACCAGCCGACAAACCGCGTGATTTCACTTCACGCTCTTTTCCGTCGGCGCCCTTCACCATCATCGTCAGTTCACGACCGACTTGATCGTTGAGAACGTCTCGGAACAGGGCTTCACTGACGGTGACTTCCTTACCGTTGATCTTTGTGATGATATCGCCGGGATTCAGCTTGGTCTTTGCGTAGGTACCCGGAGTGCGCTTTGGAACCTCGAGAACCTTGATTCCGGGGCCGGCATAGGTGTAGTCAACCACGAATCCGGGAACAGCGGAGTTTGCAGACTTTGCGCCTCCTGGACCCGGAGAGACTTCGGCATGCGACGCTTCGAGCTCGCCGGTTAGCTGAGCAAGCAAAGTCGCCATTTCGCGGCGATGTCCAACTGAAGGCAAGAACTTGCGATACTTTTCTCCAATCGCCGCCCAGTCTCTTCCGTGGAAGTTGGGGTCATAGAACGCGTCATTGTAGGCTCGCCAGAACTGCTGATAGGCCGCGGTGCGAACCTTGGTGAGGTCCCGTGTGAACTCAGCCCGGAACGAGATCGGGGTGGCAGGGAAACCGGGCGCCTTGGTATTAATGTTGAGGATTCGACCACGTTGGGCGACCGTGAGAGTTCTGCCATCTTCGCTTAACTCGAACCAGTTCGATGCGTCGGTGACACGTCTAGGGTTTTCGCCGCTGTAGTCGGCTTTGTAGACGGCATCCGGCGCGAGGTAGTAGAACGAGCCATCTTCTTTGTCGAAAGCGATGATTCCGCCGTTGACATTCCCGAGCCTTCTTGCCCGGGTCTCGATATCCTCAAAGTCGATTTCAACCTTGACGGCATCCTTCGGCTTCTCGTACTTCATCGTCAATTCGTTGGGCCGAAGCTCTTCTTGCTTGAGAGGAAGGGCGGTCAGGGCACCTGCGCGGAGGTAGTAGAGGTACTTGCCATCAGGAGTCCAGGCTGGCGAGTGGTGCTCCACATTCGTCTGAGTAACGTTCGTCTTGACTCCGGTGCTGAGGTCAGTCACGAAGACGTTGTTTCCCGAGTCCCAGGGGTAGAGTCCGCTGCCGATAAGGGTTTCAACAAAAGCGACGTACTTTCCGTCGGGAGAGAAGCTGAATTCCAGATTTGCTCGTCCAGGACGGGCGACGGCGCGGGTTGGCTTTCCACCGTCGACAGACACCGTGTAGATTCCGCCCTGGTTTCCGAACTGCTGATAGGCGATTGACTTCTTATCAGGAGTAACTTGAATGTTGTCGACGCTTGCAGACTCCGTTGAGATCTTTGTTGTCTTTTTGCTGGCGAGATCCAACCGATAGAGCATCGAAGAGCCATCGCGGTCGCTGATGAAAAAGACTCCTTTGCCATCCGGGGTGTAGACCGGACCGGTATCAAGACCTTCCCATTCAGACCATCGGGTGGCGTCGTCCTTGTTCGGACCTTCTCCCTTCTTGACTGGGACGGACCATATTTCGCTACCTGCCGAGAAAACAGCGGTGGTACCGTCTGGGCTGAGCGTCACGGAATCTGCTCCTTCGGTCAGCACAACCGATTCTTCGGTTGAGACTTTATCATCCAGGTTCGCCGTCAGACTGATCTTTGCAGGTTGCCCGCCTGGCTTGAGCGTATAGACAGAGCCATCGTGCTCGAATGCGAGAGTCGAGCCGTCTCGTGACGCGGCAAGGAACCTCGCTCCATCGCCTACGAAATTTGTCAGTCGCTTTGCCCCACCCTTCGCGTCGATTTTGTACACATTGGGAGTTCCGCCCGCCGTAAAGGTCACTTTCCCGACGCTTTTTGTGAGCGTGCTCGAACTCGCGACTGGCTCGGTCATGGTGACGGCGTAGATTCCAGACTGCGTGATGCTCGGCCATAGGTGCTGGTACCCATTGTTGCGAACTTCGTTGCGCTTACCGGTCTTCTTATCAAACAGCCAAAGCTGTGCCGCGCCGGACCCTTGGTAGCGCGCACGTTGCCACGGGAAACCGAATCGAGCATAAAGAACTTTGTCTCCTTCGGGTGAGGACATCGGGGCCTCGATCGGCATCTGGTCGCTAAAATGGCTCTTCAAGTCGAGAGTTTCGGTGTTAAGAGACATGACGGTTCGGTAGCCGTTATCGAACGTGCGAATCAGGCTGACTGACTTACCGTCGGCGTCCCATGAGTACGGAATGTCGTTGCCGGTGAACCAAGTGACTCGCTTCGGTTTTCCACCATCTGCCCCAACAACGAAGATGTCGAAGTTACCGAATCGATCGCTTTGGAAGGCGAGCTTGGAACCATCGGGGCTCCAGACTGGACGGTCATCCATTTCGACGTTATCGGTGATCCGAACTGCCTTGCCGCCTAGCGAAGGCGCAACCCAAATGTCGCCCTGGTAGCTGAAGGCTAATCGAGAGCCATCCGGGCTCAAGGAGAGCCAGCGGGCGCCTATCAACTCGTCGGCAAACGCCGCCGAGGAGGCCACTAAAGAGAGCGCAACAATACCAAATCTACCGAAAGATTTCATGTTATTAACCCTACCGCCTGAGCCAGCAAAAGTGTTTGGTTTTGATGTATCATGCTGGTCACATCTCAGAGGCGATTCCGTCGTGGAATCGCTGAAAGAACGGGGAAAGTCCGGTGAAAGTCCGGCGCTGTGCCGCAACGGTCAAGGCAGAAATGTCTGAGCCCGAATGCCCGCTCTGAGTGGAAATACGAAGCTGTCGCCAACGAGCATTGGTCGCGCAAACACCCCCTCTTGGGGCGTGTTCGGCACCCTCATTATCGATGGCCTCAACAAAGAGGCTATATGAAGAAACAAGCGTTTACGCTCATAGAACTACTCGTCGTTATTGCGATTATCGCAATCCTTGCCGCCATCCTGTTCCCCGTCTTCGCCCAGGCAAAGGAGGCTGCCAAGAAGACCCAGTCGATCTCGAACCTCAAGCAGATTGGGCTTGCTTGGACGATCTATTCGGGCGATTACGACGACACGCTCATGCGCGTCCGCATTGTCGCCTCGCCAACCCTGATCAACTATTGGTGGGGTTCTTTTGACGGAACTCATTTACGCGAGGAAGGTGGCCTACTCTTCCCTTACACCAAAGGCAAGGGAGTGCAACAAGACCCTTCGTTCCCGAATCGTCTGCGGTCGGTTGTTGGCTTCACCGGTTACGGCTATAACTACAGCTATCTCTCTCCATCAAGCTATTCTCCGCCAACTTGGGCTGAGACGGCCGTCGGCGTGAGTGCGACGGCGGTGGGTTCGCCGAGCGAAACGGTGGCGTTTGCTTCTTGCGCGCGCATCAACAATTGGTCAACAACAATCCCCACGCTCGAAGGAAATACATATTTGGAGCCTCCTTCTTCTGACTTCCCTTCCTTCCACGCTCGGCACTCAGGAAAAGGAACTGTACTTTGGGTGGACTCTCACGCAAACACGCGCACCCCAAGCTATCGAACAGGTAGTTTTGGTTACGGCTACAACTCTCTTGACTTCATCAAAAACACCCTCGGAGACGTCGATAGGGACGGCAACTTTGGGTCCGATGAACTATTCGATCTGGAGTAGCTGAACCTTCGACATCAACGTCCGTTTGAGTTTGCATGCTCAGCACAATCATCGCCCTTGCAGCCGCTCAAGCGGACGGACTTCAAACCGTGACTCTCAACGTTGACGGCGTCGAACGGACGTTCATCGCCTACGCTCCACTGACCAAAGACGCACGGCCCCGTCCGCTCGTGTTCGCGTTCCACGGGCACGGTGGGAATATGAGGAACTCTGTCTCAAGGTTTAAGTTCAACAAAACGTGGCCCCAAGCAATCTCCCTCTATCCTCAGGGTCTTCCTACCAAAGGAATGACTGACCCTGAGGGCAAAAAAAACGGCTGGCAACAGCGGATCAATACCGAGGGAAACCGGGATGAGAAGTTCTTCGATGCGATGATGGAATGGGTCCGCAAGAATCACCGCCTTGATGAGAAGAACATCTTCTCAATGGGGCACTCGAACGGCGGCGCGATGACCATGGTTGCATGGAACTCCCATCCTGATCTATTCAAAGGGGTTGGGGTTTGCTGCGCGGGGGGACGCGCTCTGCCTGCGAACAAGCCAACAGCGATCTTTTCGGTGGCTGGAAAGAATGACCCGATTGTCAAATTCGCTGGTCAGCAGCTCTCGTTCAACATGGTCAAACGTCACAACGGCGGCACCGGAGACGGAAAGCCGTACGGTCCAAACTCAACGATTTGGGAAGGCAAAGCTCCATCGGTTTGGTATGTCACCGACGGGGGTCATGAGCTGCCCGAGGAAGGACTCGAGCAACTCACGAAGTTCTTCAAAGACTTAGCTGCGAAGCCCTGATTGCGAACAAGCGAACAAATCAGGATAATAAGAGTTCCTGTCGACGATTTGTAGACAGCGTGTGGGCGGTTAGCTCAGTGGTAGAGCACTACAATGACACTGTAGGGGTCACAGGTTCAAGTCCTGTACCGCCCACCATCTTTTCTTAGTAGAAGGGTCGCACTTCAACAGAGGCTCGACATGCCTGGGCGGCTTTCCGACCCCAGTGAAGTGCTTCTTCCATCGATGGGACCTCAAGAACCCAGAATCCGTCGACGAATTCATCCGAGTTGAGAAAGTGCCCGGCTGACTCGGACAAGGTGCCGTCTGGCTGACGCCTGATTGACGTACTCCGACTCGGCGGTTGGAGACCTCCGACGAATACCCGCACTCCGGCCAACACCATGGCATCGTTCAGGTCATCGATATCAGCAGCGGCCGAAGTCTCAGACAAAGTCGATGCATCGTATCCATGCGGACGGTGAATTGCAATTAGGAACCGAGACATCTGCTACCTAGTTTAACGGACTGCGTCGTGAGTGCGAAACAAAAAGATGCTGTCGATTGGTTTTCCACATTATTGTCCCTACTCCCTCTTAATGTGATTCTGCATCTGCGTTGGGCGTAGACTTTAGGTGTCAATTGCTGGCACTGCTCAGTCAGGGCCAGCAAAACTGAATTGAGCAAAAATGGATCAGAACAGCACGCTTGGAGATGTTAATTCGGCCGCGGCACAGTGCCCTTTTCATGGAGGGACGATTACTCGAGGTGCCGGCGCGGGGACCGGGATTCGGGATTGGTGGCCAAATCAGCTCAAGCTGAACATCCTTCGCCAAAACTCCGCATTGTCCAATCCGATGGGAGATGATTTCGATTACGCAACCGCGTTTTCCGCGTTGGATCTTAAGTCGGTCAAGGAAGATATCTTCGCATTGATGACGACCTCTCAGGATTGGTGGCCAGCGGACTACGGTCATTACGGACCTTTCTTCATCCGAATGGCATGGCACAGCGCCGGCACCTACCGGATCCAAGACGGACGCGGCGGCGCTGGTTCAGGTACCCAGCGATTTGCTCCACTCAACAGTTGGCCGGACAATGCTAACCTCGATAAGGCGAGACTCCTGCTTTGGCCGATCAAGAAGAAGTACGGCAACAGCCTTTCCTGGGCAGATTTGATGGTTCTTGCTGGCAACTGCGCAATGGAGTCGATGGGGTTCAAGACCTTTGGCTTCGGTGGCGGACGCGAAGACGTTTGGGAGCCGGAGGAGGATGTTTATTGGGGTGCGGAAGGAACGTGGCTCGGTGACGAGCGATACTCGGGTGACCGAGAGCTTGAGAACCCTTTAGCGGCCGTCCAGATGGGTCTGATTTATGTGAACCCGGAAGGACCGAACGGTAATCCGGATCCGATGCAGTCGGCTCGGGATATTCGGGAGACCTTCGGTCGAATGGCGATGAATGACGAGGAGACCGTTGCACTGATCGCTGGTGGTCATACCTTTGGGAAGACTCACGGAGCAGCTGATCCATCGGTTTACGTTGGATTCGAGCCAGCGGGAGCAGGGATTGAGCAGCAGTCGATGGGTTGGAAGAACACGTTTGGATCGGGTGCCGGAGAGGACACGATTACCAGCGGCCTCGAAGGAGCTTGGACAACGACTCCGGCGCAGTGGAGCCACAACTACTTCGAGAACCTGTTTGGGTTCGAGTGGGAGCTGACCAAGAGCCCCGCTGGCGCTCGCCAGTGGAAGCCGAAGGACGACGCGGGAGCAGGGACTGTTCCCGATGCTCACAATCCTTCGAAGAGCCATGCTCCGACGATGCTCACCACCGACCTCGCGCTTCGGGTCGATCCTGCGTACGAGAAGGTTTCACGGCGGTTCTTTGAGAACCCAGATGAGTTTGCTGATGCATTTGCCCGAGCTTGGTTCAAGCTGACTCACCGGGATATGGGACCGATCACGCGGTACCTCGGACCAGAAGTTCCTTCGGAAGTTCTGATCTGGCAGGATCCGATTCCGGCGGTTGATCATGCGTTGATCAATGATGCTGACATTGCAGCTTTGAAGGCGAAGGTTTTGGCTTCCGGTCTTTCTGTCTCGGCGTTGGTCCGAACGGCTTGGGCGTCGGCTTCGACGTTCCGAGGATCGGACAAGCGAGGCGGAGCGAACGGCGCACGGATTCGGTTGGCACCGCAGAAGGATTGGGCAGTGAACAATCCAGCGGAACTCTGTTCGGTACTTGCTGTCCTCGAGGGGATTAAGGCTGAGTTTGCAGGAACGGTTTCCATGGCCGATTTGATCGTCCTGGCAGGATGCGCGGCGGTTGAGAAGGCTTCGGGCGTTTCGGTTCCGTTCACGCCGGGCCGGATGGATGCTACGGCTGAGCATACGGATGTTGATTCCTTCGGCGCGCTTGAGCCGGTCGCGGATGGTTTCCGCAACTATCGAAGCAGTCGGGTAACGGCTTCGACGGAAGATCTGCTGGTCGATAAGGCTCAGCTTCTGACTTTGACTGCTCCTGAGCTGACGGTTCTCGTCGGTGGCTTGAGGGTGCTGGGTGCGAACTATGACGGTTCGTCGCACGGTGTCTTCACTTCCAATCCTGGGACTTTGACGAACGACTTCTTCGTCAACCTTCTGGACTTCGGCATGACCTGGTCGGCAGTCTCGGATGCTCAGGAAGTGTTTGAGGCGAAGGATCGCGTTTCGGGTCAGGTTCGATGGACCGGAACTCGAGCGGATTTGATCTTCGGATCGAACAGTGAGCTTCGGGCGATTGCTGAGGTTTATGCTCAGGACGGCTCGGACGCGAAGTTCAAGCGCGACTTTGTTGCGGCTTGGAACAAGGTGATGAACCTTGATCGCTTCGACCTGAAGTAAGGTCTGGCGAGGGGGTAAGGTTTCGACATGATAGCCGCGTCGATCTTTGCCCCCATCTTGGCCCCTTCGCTCTATGTTTCCGCCTGGGTTGTGGGTTGGAATCCGGCGAGTATCTCCACATTTGAGAAGCAGGCTGCGAAGCTGAGTGAAATCATGCCGGAGCGGTATGAGGTCAGTGCCGCGGGGACGATTGCTTTGAAGTCCTCTTGGAAAGAGGCCGATTGGAAGCGGGTTCAGGCGGCGGCTCGGAAGCACAAGGTCAAGGTGCTGGGCATGGTGCATAACTTTGTTCTGCCGGACGGGTTTGATGCGAAGCGGATGAGCTTGTTGTTGAACGATCCGAAGAAGGTGAAGGCGGCGGTTTCGGATTTGTTGGCGTTTGTGAAGAAGGATTCGCTGGACGGGATTGACTTGGATTTGGAGTCCATGGCGGTTTCGGATCGGAATGCGTTTTCTAGTTTTGTTACTGCTTTGGCGAAGGCTCTGCACGGGCAGAAGAAGATTTTGTCGGTGACGGTACATCCGAAGGAGTCGGAGCCGGGGAACTGGGATGGGCCCAAGGCGCACGACTGGAAGGCGATCGGGGCAGTGGCGGATCGGGTGAAGATCATGTGCTACGACGTTCACTGGTCAACTTCGGACGCGGGGGCAATTGCTCCGACGGATTGGGTGACTCGAGTGGCAAAGTTTGCGATGATTCAGATGCCAGCTTCAAAAGTTGATATTGGGGTCGCTTGGTACGGATATGACTGGCGGCAGAAGCCGGCTCTCTCTCTGACCTACTCTGATCTGTCGCGGCTGCCGTTTCGGATGGATGCTTCCAGCGGGGAGCTGGTTCAGATGGACAAGGTCTATTTTTCGGGTCGGGCGGCTTTTGAGCAAAAGGTTGCGGCACTGAAGGCTCTGGGGCTGAACAAGGTGAGCGCTTGGTATGTGGGGTCTGAGGATCCGGATGTTTGGCGCGTGATTCCTTCGAAGTGAATGGGGGTTGGGTAAGCGGGGTAACTCAGGTTCAAGCGGGTCTCCTTTTTGCTCGAGGGTGGGTAAAGACGGATAATTCGTTGAACCTGAGTTTTTGCTGATGGGGTAGCAGGGGGTAATTCGACTCGTGGCGGCTTGACGGCGGCCAAAGTGGGGGTCGGTGAATTCGGTGTTTTTGGATTCAAAGTGGTCGAGCGGCGGCGTTGATTTCGGTGAACTCGGTGCTTTTCGTTGAACCTGGAATGAGGGACATCGGTGCGAGTTGTGTGGCGGTTGGCGGGCAGTCACGCGGCGGGACGGGGTGTTTCCGAGAGAATTGAACATCTACCTCCTAGGCGAAGTTTCGGGATGTTTGTCAACCTGCTGGGTGGGAGTTTGGCGAGGGTGGATTTTAAACAAAGCTCTGGCAGCGCCAACTTGGTTCACTGGTAACCTGGCTTGATGAGAGCGTCAATATGCCTTGGGCGCGGTTACCAGCGCCACCCCAGTTAGTGCTGCTTACCCTGCCCACGCTAGGTGGCTTGTCGATGACTGTACGTTTTTAGTGAGAGTGAGTTTCTTGTTAAATCACATGGTCCACCTGGTTGGTGGACCTGAGTTATCGCTGAGGCGGCCAAGGTTTGGTGTCGTTCTGGTTAGCCGCTATGGGAAACAACAGTGAGTCTCAGAAAGAGATCGCAACAGCCAGAACTGTTACCAAGTACGCAGGACCGTCCCCGTGTCCCGGTCCCAGAGTTTCACGGTGCAGTCCTCACTTCCGCTTGCGATGGTCTTACCATCTGGAGAGAAGGCGACTGAAATCACCGCTTTTGTATGCCCAGTGAGCGTCTTGAGTTCGGTTCCGCTTCCTACGCTCCAGAGCTTGATGGTGTTGTCAAAGCTTCCACTTGCGATGTAGCCACCATATGTAGAGAAGGCAACGGAAAAGACCGCCTCTTTATGCCCAGTGAACGTCTTAAGTTCTTTTCCGCTTGCGACGTCCCAGAGCTTGACGGTTTTGTCGTAGCCGCCGCCGCTTGCGATGGTCTTACCGTCTGGAGAGAAGGCTACCGAAGAGACATACCCTTTATGCCCAATAAGCGTCTTCAGTTGTGTTCCGCTCGCGACGTCCCAGATCTTGATGGTTTCGTCCGAGCTTCCGCTTGCGATGGTCTTACCATCTGGGGAGAAGTCAGCGGATCGTGTCCCAGATGTATGCCCAAGGAGTATCTTGGGTTCTTGTTCTTTCCCGCGTGCTGCGTCCCAGAGCTTGATGGTTCTGTCAGAGCTTGCACTTGCGATGGTCTTACCATCTGGAGAGAAAACAACTGAGCGGAGATCTTTTGGAAGCCTTGCCAGCTCCTTGAGTTCATTTCCGCTAGCGACGTCCCAGAGCTTCATGATGCCCCCTGAGACACTCGCAATGGTTTTACCATCGGGTGAAAAGGCAGTATATTCAACGCCGTAATCATGCGCCTTAATTGTCGTACGTAACATCCCGCGAGATGCGTCCCAGAGCTTGATGGTTGTGTCAGAGCTTGCACTTGCGATAGTCTTACCATCTGGAGAGAAGGCAACTGAATTGACCGCTTTTGTATGCCCAGTTTGCGGGACGAGTCTCAGCTTGTGCGCAAGTGCGGCACCTGCGATGCATGCAAGGAGGAGGATTGTGATGAGCTTTTTCTTGTTCATTTGACGACTCTTTGTTGGGATGATGGATATTCGCTGATTCTACGTTTTTAGTGCGAGTGAGTTTCTTGTTTTTGCGGGGGCTGGTTCCTGGCTACCACAGCCCCACCGGTTCACTAAAGTTCACCCTCCACTCACGGAGAGCCTTTGGGGCACTCAGTGAGCAGACCCTTCCCCAATTCTGAGGAGTTTTGGTTGGTCAGTGTTCGGCCTTACCCCTAAATCCCCTCTCCACGTGTGGGGAGGGGATTTCGGATGGATGTCTGTCACAATAGAGGGGTGTCTGACACTCCGATTCGTCCTGCGATTTTGAAGATGAGCCCTTATTCTCCGGGGAAGCCGATTGATGAGGTGAAGCGGGAACTTGGGTTGGATCGGGTTGTTAAGCTGGCTTCGAACGAGAACCCTTTGGGACCATCGCCGCGGGCGGTTGAGGCGGTGAAGGCGGCGGCGGAGACGTTGCACCTTTATCCGGATGCTTCTTGCTTCTCGTTGCGCGAGGCTTTGGCGGCGAAGTACGGCTTGCCCATGAACCAGATTGTGGTGGGGAACGGGAGCGATGAAATTATTCATCTGCTCGGGCAGATTTTCTTGGAGGACGAGGGAGATGAGATCATTGTTGGAGATCCTTCGTTTGTGCGGTATGACGCGGCGGCGGGGCTGGCAAATTGCCAGTTGACCAAGGTGCCTTTGACGGCGGATATGCGGCTGGATATTCCGGCGATGGCGGCTCGGGCTTCGGATCGCACGCGGTTGATCTTTATTGCCAACCCGAATAACCCGACGGGGACGATTGTTTCTCAGGTGGAGATTGAGGGGCTTTTGCAGTCGGTTCCTTCGTCGACGGTGGTTGTGCTAGATGAGGCTTACTTCGAGTTTGCACAGAGTGCGCCGGGGATGCCGAATTCGCTGGATTACTTGTCGCGGTTCCCGAACGTGGTGGGGATGCGGACGATGAGCAAGGCTTACGGATTGGCCGGGCTGCGGGTTGGTTACGCGTTTGTTTCGCCGGAGATTTCGGATGCGATCGACCGAGCGCGGGAGCCGTTTAACGTAAACATCTTGGCTCAGGCGGCAGCGATTGGGGCTTTGTCGGACGACGAGTATGTGGCCAGGACAGTTGCGATGAACCAGGCGGGGCTTGATCGGCTGACGGCGTTGTTTAAGGAGACGGGCGGGACGCCTTATGAGAGTCACGCGAACTTTATTCTTGCGGATATTGGTCAGCCGGCGGAGCCGGTTTTCCAGGCTTTGTTGCGTAAGGGTGTGATTACTCGTTCGGGCCACGTTTTGGGATTGCCGAATTGTTTACGAGTTAGCGTGGGAACTCCGGAAGAACTTGACGTTTTTGTTGAGAGTTATCGCGCAGTTTTGGCAGAGAAAAGCCCTGCTCACTCTTAAGAGTTAAGCAGGGCCTCTATTGTTGTTATCTTGCGGTTAAGCGGCGATGTTGGTGGTGATTCGGTTGAACGGGATGACTCCGCGAATGATGGTGTCGCGGACTTCCAGATCTTCTCCGAGATTATCGGATACCGTTTGGATGGCTTGACTCACCTGATCCATTTCGGCATCGCGGAGTAGGTACACGGCGATATTAGCGTGCTCTTCGGTGACGTTTACACGTACACCAAGAACTCCTTGTTCCCAGAGACCATCGAACGACTGCTCGATGACCGTCTCAACCTCCTTTTTTGTGATTACACTCTTGGTGTTCTGCGATTGCATGGTTTCCTTATCCTCTACTTTTAATTGAACGTCTTTGATCGCGGAAGGTTCAGTAGTTCCCTTCTTTAATCGTCGGTAAACCGACATCAGTTTCTCCATTGGTTCGTGAAGAAATACGGTAAGAAGCCTTTAAAAGGTTCCAATGTCCCACTTTTTCAGGGCATTTCTGCCTACGGCACACAGTTGCAACGTCGCAAGCGTTTGAAGGGTAGATTCATAGGCACATGGATTCAAAGCGCGAGATTGAGACTCTGATTCGGTCCAAATATCCGATCCTCTACGTTGTTTCCTACGAGGAACGACGTGTGGAGTTAGCACTTCAGGGGATTGCGACGACGCTCTCGCGGACATTGCATACGTGGTCGCTGACTCAGGGAATGAAGCCGGTTCTGGGTTCGGGGGCGAAGAGTACATTGTCTCCGGAGCTGGAGGCTTTGGCTCAGGTCTACGAGGCGCCGGACGGCACGATTGTGATGCTTCGGGATTTCCACCACTACATGCGGGACCCTCGGGTTCTGCGGTTGCTACGGGATATTGCGGGGCGATTGCGGGAGAAGAAGACTTCGTTGATTCTTACCGGGTCGCCGATGGAATTGCACCCGGATATTGAAAAGGACGTCTCGCTGCTGAACTTCCCTTTGCCGGATGGGGAGGAGATTGGGCGGTTGCTTGACACGGCCCATGCTTCGCTGCCGGAGGAGATTCGGTCGAAGATCGAGATGACTCCGGAGAATCGTGAGCGGATTGCGAAAAGCGCGCAGGGACTGACGATCAACGAGGTTGAGGCGGTTTTGGCGCGGTCAATTGTGGAGTCGAAGACGTTTGATCCAGCGGTGATTCAGAAGGAGAAGGAGCAGGTAGTTCGGAAATCGGGCGTTTTGCAGTATTTCCAACCGGATGCCTCGCTGGCTGATGTCGGCGGAATGAGCATTTTGAAGGACTGGCTGAACCAGCGGACGGGGAACTTTACGGATGCGGCTCGGGAATTTGGGATTCCGGCACCGAAGGGGATCTTGATGCTCGGTGTTCAGGGGTGCGGGAAGTCGTTGACTGCGAAGGCGATTGCCTCGCTTTGGAACTTGCCGATGCTACGCCTCGATGTTGGCTCAATTTTTGGCCAGTACGTTGGGCAGAGCGAGATGCAGATGCGGAAGGCGCTTGCGACTGCGGAGGCGATTTCGCCCTGCATATTGTGGGTCGATGAGCTTGAGAAGGCGTTTGCGGGGACTCGGAATTCGGGAGACAGCGGGGCTTCCTCGAGGGTTTTTGCGACGTTCTTGACTTGGATGCAGGAGAAGAAGTCTCCGGTGTTTATCGTTGCGACCGGGAACGATGTTTCGGCCTTGCCTCCGGAGCTTTTGCGAAAGGGTCGGTTCGATGAGATTTTCTTCATCGACCTTCCGGAGCAGAAAGAGCGGGAGGATATCTTCCGGATCCATATTGGGAAGCGGAAGCGCGATCCGAAGAAGTTCAAGCTAAAGGTTCTGGCCGAAGCGAGTGAGGGCTTTAACGGGGCGGAGATTGAGACCTGCGTGGTTGCGGCTTTGCAGCGGGCGTTCTTCCAGAAGCGTGAGTTGACTCAGGCGGATTTGTCGGCTGAAGTTGAGGCTTGCGTGCCGCTCAGCGTGATGATGGCCGAGGACATTTCGGCTCTGCGTGATTGGGCTTCGATGCGGGCTCGGTCTGCGGGCTAGACTCGGGACAATTGGGTGCTGCTGAACCGCGCCTCTGCGCTCTGTTTGCCCTATTTGTATCCCTCTTTAGGAAGGGGGCACTCAGCTTCGGGTTAAGCAGCGTCTTTGTATTGGTACTCGGAGAAACCACCCTCTACCAATTTGAGTGACAGATTTGGTTGGAAAGACTTGTCTTGCTTCCACGCTCGTAGCCACCTGACGACTTTTGGTTCTCCGTATGATGAGTCATTCTCGTCGTATATAAGTCCCATTGTTGCAAAGGATTCGTATGGATTAAAGAGGTCAAACACAATAGGGCTATTTCCATGGTTACCTGTGGCGAATCCTGTCAAGAGCGACAGGTAGTGAGGGACACTTAACAGGGCGTTAATGATCCTATATCGCCCTTATGATTTCCTTTGGCGCTGATCCTCGAAATGAGCAGGATTTCGGTGTACCAATTGTGATATACCGATGTTCTTCATGGGATTTGTGATTAGTGCTTTTGCGGATGAGATCGACTCGGATTTGGGAGTGCAGTTTGAGCACTTGGTTGCAGAGGGGATTTCTCTTATTGATCTTAGATCAGCGTTGGGGAAGAACGTCATGTTGTTGACCGACTCAGAGGTGCTGGAGGTTAAGCGGCTCGCAGAGGCGGCAGGTTTGGGGTTCAACTGCGTGGGTTCGCCGATCAACAAGGTGACAGTGGCCGAGGGCTCGGCGGATGTGGAATTGGCCAAGTTACGTCGGGCAGGCGAGATTGCGGGAATGTTGGGAATCAATCGGATTCGAATCTTCTCGCCAGAGGGCGATGATTGGGGAGTGATTGAACCTTGGATGGCACAGCAGGTGGAGTACGCCGAAGCCAACGATCTCGTGTTGATGCACGAGAATGATGGGAAGTATTACGGTTCAATTCCAACGCAGGCGAAGCGAATGTTTGAGACCCTTGGATCCCCGAATTTCATGGCGGCTTTTGACTTTGCTAACTCGGTTCAGCACGGGTTTTATGCGATGAAGGACTGGTTCCCTTGGCTTTTGCCGCACTTAGAGACAGTCCATATCAAGGATGCTCGGGAGGATGGAAAGGTCGTTGCGGCTGGTGAGGGGGTCGGTCAGGTCCGGGAGACTCTGGCTTGGCTGGTTTCGCAGGGCTGGGAAGGGGTGTTGTCGATCGAGCCACATTTGCAGTTCGCGGGGGACCGAGGAGGGTTTTCGGGGACGGAATCGTTTGGGATCGCTACCCAGGCAATTAAGGGCATACTGGAGGAACTATGAGCGTCGTACGGTACGGGGTTTTGGGTTGCGGGAACATCTCGAAATCGCACTGTGACGCGGTTCTAAAGGCAACTGGCGCGGAACTGATTGGGGTTTGTGACGAGGTTTCGACTAAGCTCACTGCGCGAGCGGAGGAGTACTCGGTTCCGGGATTTACGAATTTTGATGCGCTTCTGAAGGAAGTGGATGCGGTTTTGGTTTGCTTACCGAGTGGCAAGCATAGCGACTATACGGTTCGGGCGGCGGCGGCGGGCAAGCACGTCTTGACGGAGAAGCCGCTAGACATTACGTTAGCAAATGGGTTGCGGATGGTTGAGGCTGCCGAGGCTGCCGGCGTCAAGCTGGGATGCATTAGTCAGCACCGTTTTGCTCGAGACATTCGGCGACTGCATGACGCTGCACAGAGCGGGGAGCTTGGGACGCTTCTGCAGGGTGATTCGATTACTAAGTGGTACCGAAGCCAGGGGTACTACGATAGCGCCGGGTGGCGAGGGACCTGGGCGATGGATGGCGGTGGTGCCTTGATGAATCAGAGCGTTCATTACATCGACATGATCCAGTGGATCATGGGTGGAGTTAAGGCAGTTCAGGCGCAGACCCGGACAGGGATGCACAACATTGAAGTTGAGGATTCGGCCATGGCGATGGTGGAGTATCACAACGGCGCTGCCGGATTCATTCAGGGGTCAACGTCGTTCTACCCTGGGCTTTCGGAGCGGTTGGAAGTGCATGGGACCAAAGGCACAGTCGTGATTGAAGGCGACAGGGCAAAGGTTTGGGTCACGAAAGAGACAAGTGAACACGAGGCGTTTGGACCGTCGGTGACACTTGGCAAGGATCATGAGCTTGACGAAGATCCGACGGCACCTTTCCATGTTCAGCATGGGTTGCAGATTCAGGACTTTACGGATGCGATTCTTGAGGATCGCGCTCCATTTGTGACCGGGCGTGCGGCGTTGGAGCCGTTGAAGGTCATCTTGGCAATTTATGAGAGTTCCCGCCGAGGCGGGGAGCGAGTCGAACTCGCGGAGTTAACAGCATGAAATGGGCAGCACAGTTCTACACTTTACGTGAACACGTTAAGACCGCTTCCGGCCTTCGTACGGCACTTCAGCGAGTGCACGAGATGGGTTATGAGGGCGTTCAGATTTCTGCCGTTGAGGCGTTTGAAAAGGAAGTTTCTCCAGAACAGTTACGGGACTGGTTGCATGAGTACAACTTGGTTTGCTGTGCGACTCACCGGCCCTGGGACAACTTGCTGAATAAGACCGAGGCTGAGATCAAGTTGCATAAGACGATTGGATGTACTCACATCGGCATCGGAATGGGGCCCAAAAAGTGCTTTGACGGCGGGGCTCCGGCTTGGCGAGAGTGGCTTAAAGAAGCTCAGCACGTGATTGATGCATTTGGTGCGGAGGGCTTGAATTTTTGTTATCACAACCACGCGGTTGAGTTTGAGGACAAGGGCGGAAAGAAGGCTTACGATATCATGCTGACCGAGGCGGATCCTCGTTTGCAGTTCATTCTGGATACATACTGGATCGTTCATGCTGGGGTCGATTGCGCTGATCAGGTTAGCAAGATGAAGAATCGGGTGAACGTTGTTCACCTGAAGGATAAGGCGGTTGTGAAGGGCGAGATTCGGATGGCTCCGGTTGGGCGAGGGAACCTGGCGTGGCATAAGATTCTGCCGGCTTTAGACGCTTCAGGAACCCAATGGGGGATCGTAGAGCAGGATGACTGTTACGGCGAAGACCCCTTTGAGTGCCTCCGGCAGTCGTTGGCTTACCTTCAACAAACAAAGAAGGTCTGATTCCGATTTGGAATCAGACCTTTCCTGTTACTTCGTTCGGGGCTTAGAGTCCGAAACCGAAGATATTGCCTAAAGAGTTAAGGATGAACACCGTGTTGACGAGTTGGTTGACTTGTTGGAAGTCTGGCGTATTCGTCGCAGGGATATAGACCAAATCGCCTGGCAAAAGCTTCACGTTTTGTGCGGAATCGCCCTTGTTAAGGAACTTAACGAGGTCGGCGTTGATGCGGACGTATTCACCTGGTCGTCCTGGCAACTCCCTCATGACGTATGCCTGCGAGGTGCGAGCTCGGTAAGGTACTTCTCCTCCGGATACTGATACTGCGTCCATGAGTCGCATCGTCTCGCGGTAAGGGTAGAGTCCTGGTGAACGAACTTGACCAAGAACCATGATTCGGTTTCGTTGCTCTTCAGGGATGTCAAGGACATCTCCGTCCAGGAGTTCGTAGTTTTGAGAGTTATCGCCGAAGACGGTCAAAGCGTACAGATCAATAGGGATCAGCTCCCGTGAGCCTTTACGACGAAAGGTAGCGCGGCGAGCATCAGCACGTTCAGAGATGTAACCGCCTCCTGCCGAAAGCAGGTTCATAATGGTGTCGCCTTGGCGAAACACGATCTCGCCTGGTCGATTGACCTGACCGTTTATACTCGCTTTGAGGCGTCGATACTGCGTAATCGTCACCGAGACAATTGGATCTCGAAGAAGAAGCTTCTTCTTGTACAGGTCGAAAAGCATTTTTTCGACTTCGGTGACTGTCTTACCCTCAACAAAGAGAACACCTACGAAGGGAGCAGCGATGTTTCCATCATCCCCAACTGGCACGTCGGCTGCGATCTGCTGCTGATTGAAAACTTGAATCCGGAGGACGTCTTCGGGTTTGAGCGTGTAGGGGTTTCCGGTTGACGTATTCTGGCCGAGCGCTGCCGCGACCATGACGAGCATGATTCCTACAACAACTAACAATCTCCTGACCATCATATTCATTTTACACCCCGAGTTTTCACTCAAATTCAAGTTTAGCATGAACTGCATCCTGCTGGGAACGGCGGTGACCCTCGATCACGATGGTGAACTCACCCTTCCCAGGAACTTCTTCCTCATTAGGAATGATCGGTAGACATTCACGGAATACTTGCTGATTCAGCTTTGTTATCTCTCTGCAGATGGCATATCGGCGAAAACCTAGTACTTCTGCGGATACCTCAAGTAGCGTTCTGAACCTGTGAGGTGACTCGAACAACACGAGTGTATAAGGTGATTCCACAAACTGCGCCAGCTCCTTTCGCATTGCGCCCTTTGTCCGACCCAGAAATCCCAAGAAAGCAAATCGCTGAGCGTAGAAGCCTGAGAGCATGATCGCGGTGATCGGGGCGGATGGACCAGGGATCGCGTCAACTTCGATGCCTCTTTCGTGCGCCAAATCTGCGAGACGTGAACCGGGGTCGCTCACTCCGGGAGCACCACCATCGGTCAGAAGCGCAGCGGTTCGACCCTCCTCGATCTCGTTCAGTATCTGGTTGAGCTTGTAGTCGTCGGTGTGGTCATTGGCCACACGCATTGGCTTTTTGACTTCAAGCACATGACCCAGTTTGGAACTGATCCGTGTGTCTTCGACGATCCAGATATCGGCTTCGGTCAACGCCAAGCGGGTTCTGGAAGAGATATCTCCCAGATTCCCGATTGGTGTCGCGACCAACGTCAGCTTTGGCTTTACTTCTTGGGAGCCAGCGTCGACGGAGGAGTTGACGGGGCTTTGGGCTGCGCGGCCTTCTGTCTTGCCTCTTCTTCCTTCTGTTGCTTGGCTAGTTCGGCTTCGGTCTTGTCGTAGTCGGCCTTTGCTTTTTGCCATTCTTCTTGTCGTCCTCGGAATTCCTTTTCTTGATCTGACTTCACGAGCGCTGAGGTTTGAAGCTCCTTGAAGCTTGCAGCAATGTCGCTGTAGACTCGTTGACCGTTCGCATCGTACTTGGTGTTCTTGTCCAGTGCAACTAGGAGTTGAGCGTAAGCATCGTCACCTTTCTTCTGATCTTTCAGGTCTGAGATGACTTCCTTTCGGAGATCCCAGTTATCTTTAAAGTCAAGATACTTGGCGATTGATGCGATTCGCTCTGTCTTGAGCTTTGCCTTGTCGGCGCCAGGAGCGTCGTAGATCTTTTGAAACGCAGCGAGAGCAACGGTCGCAGCCAACTCAGCACCAGGCTCATCCTTGGCAACGGCCTTGGCGAGATCGTATGCTTTTTGCACTTCGGGGCTAACCTTGTCGGTTTGATCCATCATGCCCTTGTTAAGGGCATAAGCGGCCTCATATGCCTTGAGTTCGAACTTCGGCTGAACTGATTTCTTAAGCTCATCGATCTTCTTTTGGAACTGCCCTTGTGACTCGGAGGAGGCCCACTGGTTCATGTAGCGCGCTTTTTCCTTATCAAAGTCTGGCGGGACGTTCGCCTTAATGGCGATGACTTTGAAGATTGAAATTCCATCGGGAGTCTTGACCGGCTCGGTATAGCCATTTGGCTGAAGCGATCCGATCGGTTTAAGATCCTCGCTGCGCTGAATTGCGGTTAGCGGCACCGGCATGATCCGGTCACTTTTCTTCTTTCCTGCCTCAGCAACTTCTTCCGAATACTGATCAATCGCAGCCTCGAAGGTCTTACCCGCTTTGATCTCGTCATAAATCTTTTTGGCTTTATCTTGATCCGTTGCTTTGACAAGGATTCGCTTGACGTCAAACTGCTTGAAGCTCTCCTTCACAGTCGCCTCGTCCGGCTTGAGACTGTTCTTGATCTGCTCGATGGCAGCCGCGGGTCCAAATTGCGCTTGCAGCAGAGGCTTCTCGGCTGGATCAGCAAGCTTCTTGGTGAACTCCTCCATCTGCTTTTTGTACAAATCGGCGATGGTTTGTCCTTGGGCGAGTTCTTTTACCTTGGCATCTAGCTCAGCATCGGTTGCGTCTGCTTTTAGCTGAGTTCCAAGTTGGTCTCGGATCGACTTGCGGAATTTCGCCTCGGTGATTTCTTTCTTGATCGATTCTTCGTCGATCTTGATGCCTGACTGGAGAGCAGCTTCTAGCATGTAGCCTTGCTCGATGACTTGACCAACCGCTTGAGTTTGTAGGCTTACGGCGAAGGTCGGAGGGAGCTGATCCAGAAGCTGAGTGTTACCGCCCAACTGTTGCTGGATCAACTGCTCTTGGGCTTTATCGACCCAGGCGACGGGGAGTTCGACTCCACCAACCGTTGCAAAGGTGGCCAACTTTTGACCTTTTGCATCGGTTGCGGCAAATCCGGACGAGCGGCCACACGCGCTGTAGCCCATCGTAACGACCATTGCGATGGCGCTGAAAAGCAAAACTGACTTTCCGCATCCACCTTCAAAAAACTTCTCTCTAACAGTGCTGATTGACAAGGGAAAACACCTACTCCTAATTGGGGAAGGTTTCAATTATGACAGCAAATAATTCTCACTTACTTGACAAGTAGACAAACAGGACGTATAATCCGTCTACCTAATAGGTATAAGGCACGCATGGCGAAAGGACTCACAAAGCGGCAACAAGACATCCTGGACTTCGTTCTGGAGTATGTGGAAGGCGAAGGTTATCCTCCGTCGATTCGCGAAATTGGCACTCGATTCGAAATCGGCTCGCTGAGAGGTGTGACCGTACATCTTGACGCTCTCGAGCGTAAGGGATACATTTCACGCTCGAATACTCCACGTTCAATCAAGCTGACTCATCCGAAGTACACACCGGGGAACTCGAAGGTTGCAATGTTACCGTTGGTTGGTTCGATTGCGGCAGGTACACCAGTACTGGCAGATGAAGATAAGGAAGCGATGATTCCGGTTCCCGCTGACATGGTTCGAAATGTTGATGGGGCGTTCTTGCTTCGCGTCAAAGGCGATTCAATGATGGGAGATGGCATCATGCCACGCGATTTGGTCGTCATTCGACCTCAAAAGACGTTTCACCAGTCGGATGTGATGGCGGTTCGGGTTGGCGAAGAGGCAACTATCAAGCGGATTCATAAGACTGCAGGCAAAGTCTCGTTGGTTTCGAGTAATCCCGCCTATGAGCCATTTGAAGTTGATCCCCGGGAAACCGAAGTCATCGGAAAGGTAATTGGGCTTTTCCGTGACTACGAAGGCATGTCCTTCTGACCATCCTAAGTTAGGCACCCCTATCGGGCATCGGTAAACTGAGGTTTCCGATGCCCGAACTGCTTCACTCTGCCGTCTTTGGTCTTCCCGCACCTCGAACGGGGAAGGTGAGGGATGTCTACGATCTCGGCGATTCGGTTCTCATCATTGCGACGGACCGGATTTCAGCGTTTGACGCTGTCATGGCGAATGGGATTCCGGATAAGGGGCGCATTCTCACTCAGATGAGTTCGTTCTGGTTTTCCCACCTGACAGACGTTTGCCCGAACCATGTTCTGTCGGCCGATTTCGAGTTCATCCAGTCTAAGCTTGAGAAACCACAGCCGGAGCTCATGGGGCGGTCGATGCTCTGCAAAAAGGCAAAGACAATTCCGGTGGAGTGCGTTGCTCGCGGGTACATCACTGGATCGTTGCTGAAGGAGTACAACCAAGCTGGCGGTTCTGTTCATGGGCTGGACCTTCCGAGTGGGTTGATTGATTCCAGCATGTTGCCCGAACCCATTTTCACCCCGGCGACGAAGGCCGAAGAGGGCCATGACGAGAACATCTCCTTTGAAGAGGTCGTCAACCGACTCGGACGGGAAACCGCCGAGTTGATTCGGGATTGGACACTTGAGCTTTATTCGCGGGCAAGTCAGCACGCGGCAAGTAAAGGAATCATTCTGGCCGATACGAAGTTTGAGTTTGGCGAGACTGCGGATGGCATCATCTTGATCGACGAGGTTCTGACCCCCGACAGCTCGCGGTATTGGGATGCCGCGATGTACGCCCCGGGCAAGAGTCAATCGAGTTTTGACAAGCAGTTTGTCCGCGATTATTTGGAAACGAGCGGTTGGGACAAGAACCCCCCGGGACCCGTTTTACCGGCTGAAATCGTTCAAAAGACCCGGGAGAAGTACATTGATGCTTATCGCCGGATTGTAGGGCAAGAGCCTGACTTATGATGTATCTCATCTACAACTTCATCCTCACAGGGCTTGCGCCATTGTGGGTGCCTTGGATGTGGTTGCGGACACGGAAGCGGGGCGAGCAGCCGAATTGGGCGGAGCGGCAGGGGAACTATGAGAAATCGCTGCCCATCAAGAAGAAGGGCGATAAGCGGATTTGGGTGCATGCAGTCTCGGTTGGCGAGGTCATCGCTGCCAAGCCTTTTTTGGAAGAGCTTCGCAAACAGGCTCCAAAGGCAGAGATCGTCTTGAGCGTCACGACCAGTAGCGGGCACCAGACCGCTCGTGAGAAACTTGTCGGCCATTTTGACTTCCTGATTTACTTCCCTATCGACATGGCGCGGTTTCAGCTTCGGGGCATCCAGCGGGTTCGCCCCGATGTGATCGCGGTGATGGAGACTGAGCTTTGGTACAACTTCCTGTGGGCGGCGGATGTGTTCGACGTTCCCGCGTTCATGGTGAACGCGCGGAGCAGCGATCGAGCGTTTCGGCGCTCGATGAAGTTCCGCTGGTTCTTCGCTGAGACGCTGGCGTTGGTCAAGGAAGTTTTGGCACAGAGCGAACAGGACGCGGAGCGATTTCGGACCTTGGGCGCGCCAAGAGTTCGGGTATTGGGGAACACAAAGTTTGATGAGGCGGCCGGCACCATCGATACCGATGCGGAGGCGTGGCGAAAGGAGTTACAGTTCGATGAGCGCCCGATCGTGGTTGTTGGCTCCACTCGAAGCGAACAAGAAGTGCTGATCGTGGTTTCTGCGCTCGAGCCTTTTGCGGGTCAGATCCAAGTTGTTCATGCTCCGAGGCATCTGGAGACGGCCCAGGAAGTTGCCAGCCTGGCGCAGGCGGGAAGGTTCACGGTAGGTTTTCGATCTCGACGGGAAAAGGCCGATTACATTGTTCTGGACACCTACGGTGAACTTGGATCGGTGTACTCAGTTGCGGACATTGTGATTGTTGGAGGGGGTTTCGATGCACTTGGCGGACAGAACCTGATCCAGCCGCTCGCTCTGGGCAAGCCAGTTTTGCACGGACCAAACATGTTCAATTTTCGGGAAGTCGCGGCGCAAAGCGTTGAGGCTGGAGCAAGCAGAGTTTGTGCGACCCATGAAGAGCTCGAGACCGCCATCAGGGAACTGTTGGGGTCGGCGGAACAGCGAGTTGAGATGGGATTGCGGGCGAGCGAACTCGTCCAACGGAATGTCGGCGCGAGTGCTCGCTACGCGGCAGTGATCACAGAGTCGCTTTCCAGCTAAATGCTCCCGTCCCCATGTGCATTGGACCCGTGGTGGTGACCAAGGCAAGCTAAACTAGAACCGATGAAAGTCGGCGTAATCATGGGGAGCAGCAGTGACTGGGAGACGATGCAGGCGGCTGTTTCCGTCCTGAAGGATTTTGGAATCGAGTGCGAGCATGAGGTTGTGAGCGCTCACCGAACGCCGGAGCGAATGTACGAGTATGCGAAGACGGCTCGTGAGCGTGGCATTGCGGTCATCATTGCGGGCGCGGGGGGCGCAGCACACCTACCGGGAATGGTCGCAAGCTTGACGACTTTGCCAGTGATTGGGGTTCCCGTACAAACCAAAGCTCTGGGTGGTGTCGACTCGCTTTACTCGATCGTACAAATGCCAGCCGGGATTCCGGTGGCGACGGTGGCGATTGGCAATGCCGCCAATGCGGGACTTCTGGCGGCGAGAATCATCGGCGCGGCTGATATTGCGATTGCGGAGAAACTTGAGGTGTATGCCGAGAGTCTGAAAGATAAGGTCGCTCAGATGAACCTTGAGATCAAATTATGATAACTGGATTAGTGTTAGCCACGCTCACATTGCAACGACCGCCCGCAGCGGCGACCAAGTGGGAGACAATCGGACGATTTCAACGGTCTGAGAAGGGTGTGAGCTGCGAGTGGCCAGGATCGGCGATTCGGACGAGTATTGCAGCTTCGAAGCTCACGGCTGAATTCACTGCATCGACCGCAAACGACCGATGGCAGGTTGAAATCGATGGAGTTCCGACCCAGGTGCTCAAGCTGGGTAAGGGCAATGGACGATATACGATTGATTTACCGAGCGGGAGAATGCACCAGGTTTTGTTGGTAAGACGGAGCGAGGCGTTTCAGGGATCGACTGAGTTCCGGGGATTTGCGGGAACCGGAGTACGGTATCAGAACCCTTCCGATGACGAATCGCTTTACCGCAATGATCGTCGAATTGAGATCATCGGAGACTCGATTAGTGCCGGGTACGGAGTGGACGGTAAGAAAAAAGAAGAGCCTTACAGCCCGGAGACTGCCAACGCTTACTTGACCTACGGTTGGGTTGCGGCGCGGCAAGTGAAGGCTCTGCCTACGATCGTTGCCTGGTCGGGAAAGAAGATGTGGCCGGACAACACGATTCCTGAGATTTACGACTATGTCTTTCCGAGCAGAAAAACAGGGGCATGGTCGCCAGACTCCACACCCAAGCCACAGGCGGTCGTGATCAACCTTGCAACAAATGACTTCGGGCGCGGGATTCCTGACGAAAAGGGATGGAAGGGCGGTTATTCGGCCTTCTTGAAGAAAGTCCGGAAGAACTACCCTTCGGCCTATATCTATCTTGCCACCGGCTCCATGATGTCAGACTCGTGGCCGGTTGGGGCGAGGCACCTTTCGACTCTCAAGTCGTGGTTGGATTCGATCCAAACAGAGATGAGCGATCCAAAGATCAAGCGTCTTGACTTTCCGGTTCAGCAGGAATCAGACGGGATTGGATCCTCTTGGCACCCGAATGCGGTCACGCAGGCAAAGATGGGACGACTCCTAGCGGTCGCCCTGAAGGGCGACCTCGGCTGGAAGTAGCTTAGGCGCTCGCCCCGGGGTGCAAGGTCCGCAGGAGGTCCTTCACTTCGCTGTGCAACTCTTTGTCATAGTGCATTTGCTCGTTGATCTTCTGGTAACCGTGCATGATTGAGGTGTGATCTCGATTGCCAAACTGAGAGCCAATGTGCTTCCAGGAGTCGCCAGTGATTCTTCGAGTCAAGAAGATTGCGACGTGACGGGCGTGGACGATGGGGCCTTTGCGTGACTGCCCTTTCATGTCTTCGACAGAAATCTTGTATTGCCGAGCGACAAGCTCGAGAATCTGGGCTGATCCGGGCTTGCTGAAGACGCCTTGGTAGTACTTCTCCACCATCTCGCGGGCGAAGTCAACGGTGATTTCGGCTTGCTCGAGACTTGCTAACGTGGCAAGCTTGGTGATTGCACCTTCCAGGGTTCGCACATTGCCGGGGACAGTCTCCGCGAGGAACATTGCTGCGTCTTTGGATAAGTCGATGCTCATCGCGGCTGCCTTGCTGTTGATGATCGCGCAGCGAGTCTCTGTGTCGGGCAGCTGCACATCGGCAACGAGACCGCTTTCGAAGCGGGAACGAAGTCGCTCATCCATGAGGAAGAGGTCCTTGGGCGGGCGGTCGGAGGTCAGAACGATTTGCTTTCCAAGCGAATACAGATAGTTGAAGGTATGGAAGATCTCCTCTTGAGTCTTGTCCTTGTTGGCGATGAATTGGATGTCGTCAACAAGCCAGACATGCACGTGGCGGTGCATTCGGCGGAAATGCTCAACGCGGTTGGCCTGAAGAGCGTTGATAAAGTCTTCGGCAAACTGCTGCGCGGTCACATAAGCGATGTTGACCTTTGGATCCGTTTCCAAAAGCTGACCGGCGATAGCATGGAGCAGGTGGGTCTTTCCGAGACCACTATTTCCGTAGATGAACAGAGGGTTGAATTTGACTCCTGGCTCCTGAGCAACAGCCATTGAGCCAGCGAGAGCGAGCCGGTTAGATTGACCTCTGATAAACGTGTCGAACCGATACTTGTCGTTAGGAACGAATTTCTGGATCGGGGTTGTGAGCGCGGGTTGGGAGATCGCTACCGAGGTCTCAACCATTTCTTTCTTCTCTCGCGGAGAAGCGACGATTTGGAGTTCGACGGACTTGCCAAGTTCGTCACTGAGGCAGCTTTGGAGCAGCCCAGAGAAACGATCACGTACCCACTGCTGAATAAACTGACCAGGAGCTGCCAGCCGGACCACGTTTCCCTCGATGGAGACGGGCTCAAGCGGGCGGATGAAACGCACCATGATTGGCTCTTTGACCTCTCCAGACATCCGCTGCAAGACTCCTTGCCAGGCTGCGCTCAGCACGATGGCGGATTCAGAATCTTCGAAGGAGAATTGTCGTTTCATTGCCGGAGAGATGAAGTGCTTGCTGGGGTGCCGTTCTTCGATCTAGGCGTCGGAGTATACAAGGGTTTACAAACTAAGCCACAAAAGAAAATCAAGATTATCGATACTTTTCGTCACTCTCAATCGTCTAGGGCTATCCAGCGAATTTTTCCTCTCCTAATCGGCATTTTAAAGCGTATTTTCGTCTCTTTTCGACTGTTTTCGCATTTTGATTGCACAGACTTCTACTGTTAAATTTTCCAGGTCGAACCTGGATGTGTAGACTGTTCATTCGTGCAAAGTTCTCGAGTTTTGATTGTGCTAGGAGGGAGTAGTTTGGACACCGAGCGGATGACCTTGTGGGCGGAATCTGCAACCCATCTCTTTGCGGTCGATGCAGGATTTCACCACCTCGAATCTATTCGAATGTTGCCGCACGTGATCGCCGGAGACTTCGATTCCGCGGACCTGGACCGGGTGCCGCCGAGTGTGAAACGGGTGTACCTGCCGGATCAGAACTTCACTGACTTTGAGAAGGTTCTTCAGTGGTGTTTTGACCAAGGTTACGCCTCGGTTCACGTTGCTTGCGCTGAGGGAGATTTGCCGGATCATCAGTTGCAGAACTTCTTTTCGGCTGCGTCATCGCTTGTCGATGTTTGGTTCGTTTTCAGGCGGGGTATGGGCAGACTCGTTCGGGCCGAGAGTGGTGAAATCAAAGTATCCACGAACGTCGATGCACGGGTGTCGGTGATTCCGTTGACGGCGTGTGACTGGGTTACTCTACGGGGCGTACGTTGGCCTCTCACTCGGGAAAGCCTCGTACCGTTGGGGGCATCCAGCGTATCGAATAGATCTGTCGATACCGAGATCGCGGTTGGGTTGGAACGAGGAGTAGCACTACTTTTCTGGGAAACAAATGAGCTCATTTGGGAATAATCCTCTCAAACCCTAGTAGATTTTCGGGGATTTCGCCCGATAATAGGTAGCAACTCTTATGAACGAAGAAGCCACCCTCGCCGAAGAAACCGCTGACACCGTCACGGAAACTACTGGTCAGCCTGTTGAGGAGCTCTCCACGCCTGCCCTTACCGCCACCTTGGTAGTGAAGCGCAACGGTGCCGAAACTGACGAAGTCTTCCCGGTGCACAGCCCATGCGTCATCGGTCGCTTTGATCCGGCAGTTGGACCAATTGACATTGACTTGGCTTCGCTTCCCGAAGGCGTCTACGTCAGTCGCAAGCACGCAAAGTTTATTGAGGAAGATGGAGTTTGGAAGGTCGTGGACTTGGGATCCTCAAACGGTACGTTTGTTCTCGGGGATGACTTCGAGAAGGTTGACGAGAAAGAACTGACCGACGGAACCGAGATTGCTCTTGGCAATGCTCGATTCGTCTTCCACTTGAGCTGATTTAAGCTAACTGAACGTCAGTTGAACCGGCGAGAACTTCCCCAATTACGGCGGCGTTCTCGCCGTTTTCGCGCATGTGGGTCAGGATTTGGTCAACGTAAAACCGGTCGACTACCAGAACCATACCGATTCCCATGTTGAACGTCCGGTACATCTCGGTTTCGCCGATGTTGCCCATTTGCTGGATCAGATCGAAGATTGGGAGCGGAGTCCAGGACCGCTTCTCAATCATTACCCGCGTATTGGGTCCGAGAACTCGGGGGATGTTGTCGAAGAACCCGCCACCGGTGAGATGCGCCATTGCGTGGAGCGGACTGTTTTCGACAAGCCATGGCTTCAGGGCATTGTAGTAGCAGCGATGAGGAGCGAGGAGGGCGTCGGCGATGGTTTGCTCAGTGTCGGGGACTAGATCCCTCACGCTGAGTCCGCCAACCTCGAAAAGGGCACGTCGGGCGAGGCTGAATCCGTTCGTGTGGAGCCCGTTGCTGGCAAGACCGATGATTGCGTCTCCGGCGGAAACGGATCTTGGGAATTTTAGGGCATCGTCTACGACGCCAACAATGGTACCGACGATGTCGACTTCTTCATCGTGGTAGACACCGGGCATTTCAGCGGTCTCGCCACCGATCAAGGCGCAGCCAATGTCGCCACAACTCGCGGCCATCCCGTTGACTACCGCTTCAAAAGTTTCGCTCGACAACTGGCTACAGCCGTAGTAGTCGAGAAAGAAAAGTGGGTGTGCACCTTGGCAAAGAATGTCGTTGACACAGTGGTTAACGATGTCTCGTCCGAGGTTTGAATAGTCGCCCGCCATCGCGGCGACCTTCGTTTTTGTACCAACACCGTCGATCGAACTGACCAAAAGCGGGTTCTCCATATCGGGGAAAAGGCCCTTAAAGAGGGCTCCAAATCCACCGATTCCGCCAACGACTCTTTCGCCTTGGGTCGCCCGAATGTTTCCGACGACTCCTCGCAGAGCGCGCTGAGCTTCGTCAATGTTGACGCCGGCGGATGCATAAGTCAGTTCCTCTGCCATCTAGCTAAGGCTACCCGTTGGGCGGGTATCATAGTTCCTCTCCCGAATCCTTGGGGGTCTGTAGCTCAGCGGTAGAGCAGTGGCCTTTTAAGCCATTGGTCGAGGGTTCGAATCCCTCCGGACCCACCACCTGGAAATCTTAACTCCCTGCACCTTAGCGTTCATTTGGAGCTTCTCCAAATGATTCTCAAACATTTTCAGGGCTTCGCTCGCCGTATAATCGCCTTGAATTGCGCATTTTGGTGATTGAGGACGACGAGGTGATCGGCGAGCGTCTGCGGAAGACGCTGGCGAAGGAAGGATACGTCGTCGATCTGGCCAGTGACGGGGAGGCGGGACTTCAGCAGGCTCAACGAGAGTCTTATTCGCTCATCATCTGCGACGTTATGATGCCCAAGCGCGACGGTTGGTCTGTCGTCCAGAAGCTCAGGGCAGACCGGGCGAAGACGCCGATTTTGATGTTGACTGCGAGGGATGCAGTCGAAGATCGCGTTCGAGGGCTGGACATCGGTGCAGATGACTATTTGGTCAAGCCATTTGACTTTAACGAGCTACTTGCTCGCGTTCGAGCGTTGCTGAGACGAGACAAGCCAACGAAGTCGTCTCGGATGACTTTTGATGATCTCGAGATTGACTCTGCCGGAAAGACGGTTCGTCGAAATGGAGAAGTATTGAAACTCACGCCAAGGGAGTACTCGTTGTTGGAGGCTCTTGTCCGAAATCGTGGTCGTGTGCTTTCCAGAGAGGTCATTATTGACCGAATCTGGAACGACGATGAATCCATGTCGAACACAGTCAACTTCCACGTTACAGCCCTGCGCAAGAAAATTGACTCTGGGCGTGAGAAGAGCCTAATTGAGACCGTGCATGGTTTTGGTTATCGGATTGGAGATTGATGTCTTTTCGAACCCGCCTCATTCTGATCAATTCCCTTGCGGTGTTTTTACTGCTTGGACTAGGGATGGGATTCTTGGTGATTCGGACTCAGAAGGTTTTTCTCGAATCGATTGACCGAGATTTGTCGAACCGAGCCACGAAGATGGGTCGCGGGGGCGGGCCAGGACCTCAGGGTCCTGATGGACCTCTGGGACGCAATGGACCGCCAGGTTCTATAGGGGGAGGAAATCCGATGCGGAATCCTCCGGGGGGATTCAACGATGTTGAGCGTCCGATTATCCTAGCATCGGACGGTAGTCCACGAACGCCTAATTCAAGGGTGCTCGATCCGCTTGGCGTTAAACGAGTCCGTGGCGGTCGTCCCTATTTCTCAGATGTCCAAGTTGATGGGGAACTGGTGCGAGTTCTGACGCAACAGTTTAGACGGCCGTTCAATGGTGTTGATGAGGAGCCAGAAGAGAATTTTGTCCAGATTGGGCACTCTTTAAGAGATTTCGACCGCATGAAGGAGACTCAGGCGGGAGTAGTTCTGATCCTGCTACCTGTTGGAGTTTTGCTTTCGGCGCTCATCGGCGCATTTTTGGCCGAGCGAGCGTTGTTACCCGTTCGCAGGTTAGCCGGAGCTGCGGCAACCATTACTGGAGAGAACATGGATGTCCGTCTCGATGCATCTTCAGGTGACGAGATTGGGCAACTCTCGGCGACGTTTAACTCGATGCTCGATCGCTTGCAGGGGTCTTTTCGAGATAGAGATAGGGCGAATCAAAAGCTCGAAGCCAGCTTGGAGGCACAGAAGCAGTTTGTTGCGGATGCCTCGCATGAGCTTCGCACCCCCCTAGCAAGGCTGAGGCTGACCACGAGTGGAGCGTTACAGCAGGATTCTGACCCAGCGGAGTTAAGAGAGGCATTGCAGATTGCTGATCGAGCAGGGGTGTCGATGACGCGTCTTGTCGATCAGCTCCTTGCACTGGCTCGGCTTGATCAGAAATCAGATCTGAGCACTGATAGCTGCTTTGTGCGGGAATTCTTGGAAGAAGCGAAGGGGATTTTGAAGCCACTCACGCCTGGACTTGAAGTTAGCATCCAATCAAACGCGAGGGTTCGGGGGTCTTCAAGTGATCTTGCCCGGGCGGTAATCAACTTAGTTGATAACGCTCGACGCCATTCCCCGCCGGAAGCCCCGATCCGGGTCAGTACTTCGCTTAATGGGGATTCCGCGATTGTGTCGGTACGAGATTCCGGAGAAGGAATCGAACAAGAGCACCTCCAGCGGCTGGGCGAGCGGTTCTATCGGGCGGATGAGCACCGGAGCCGAAAGGACGGTGGAGCAGGGCTCGGGCTGTCGATCACGAAAGCAATTGTTGAACGATCGGGTGGAACGTTGCGCATCGAGAGCGTCGTTGGCTCAGGCACAACGGTTGAACTCATCCTGCCCATTTTTTCACAACTCGACGAATCAAATAAATCCCAAACATCTGTTTCGTAAAGTAACCAATGTAAAGGAAAACCTTTGGAGGAAACTCAAATGGAACGAACTCAACGAACAATTACTCGACTCTTCGCAATCACCGCTCTGGTGGCAGCTTTCGCAACCTCGTTCGGACAAGGCGGCTTTGGCGGCCCTCCACAAGGCGGACCAGGAGGTCCCGGTGGTCCTGGTCAAGGCGGTCGGCAAGGCGGACCTGGTGGACCTGGCCAGCAGTTTAGAATGCCACGCGGCCCACAGTTACTGCGACATCCAGACGTTCAGAAAGAGCTGAAGCTTAGCGATGCTCAGATGAAAGCTATCGACCAAGCATTCCCACAAATGGGCGGTGGTCAAGGCGGTCGAGGTGGCCAAGGCGGACCTGGCGGACCTGGTGGCGCACAAGGTGGTCGCGGTGGCCAAGGCGGTCAAGTCGGCGGTCAGGGTGGTCGCGGCGGCCAAGGCGGCGGACAAGGTGGTCCTGGTGGTCCTGGCGGACAGCAAGGTGGCCCAGGTGGTCAACGAGGCGGTGGACAAGGTGGACCAAATCCTCAGAACGACGCAAAGATCAAGGAGATTTTGAGTCCAAAGCAGTACACACGCTTCAAGCAGATCGAGATCCAAGTCGTTGGACCACAGGCGTTCATGATGCCCGACGTCGCAGAGCGGCTCCAGATTAGCGAAGATCAGCACGAAGCAATCCGCGACATCATGGAAGAGGCTCGACCGGAACCCGGCCAACCAGGGCAGCAACCGCCCGATCCATCGAAGTTCATGAAGGCGGTTATGTCCAAGGTTCTTGCGGTTCTCTCTGAAAAGCAACGATCTCAGTACAAGGCGATGGTTGGACGAGAATTCTATCTGACCACGAAGCCGCCAATGAACGGCCCAGGCGGCCCGGGAGGCCCAGGTGGCCCAGGTGGCCCGGGAGGATCTGGAGGACCTGGCGGACGTCGGGGCGGCCAAGGCGGACCTGGAGGAACTCCTCCTCCGTCCAACGCCAAATAAGGATTCGGTCAACTCTCTCAGACCGATATCGAGCGGGTCGGGTCTTCGGACTCGGCCCGTCTTGATTTGAATATCGAATAAACTGTTTGCTTATGAGTCCCCGGCTAAAATTTGCCCTTGACGCCGCCCGGAAAGCTGGAGATTCGACTTTAGTTCATTTTCGTAACCGGGTTGGATGGGAGTTGAAAGGGGACTCTTCGCCGGTCACGGTTGCAGACAAGGAAGCCGAACAAATTTTGCGAGATGCGCTTGCGCTTGCCTATCCGGGTGAGACGATTTTGGGAGAGGAGCAGGGACTGACGGGCTCAGGCTCGACTCGATGGATCATCGATCCGATCGATGGAACGAAGTCGTTTGTATCAGGAGTACCGCTTTACGCAACTCTGTTGGCCTATGAAGTCGATGGGGTGCCCGAGTTGGGAGTTTGCTATTTTCCCGCGCTCGGGGAGATGGTTTACGCTTCTCGAGGCGAGGGGGCATTCTTCAACGGTTTACCCTGCCAAGTGTCATCACGCGAGACAGTGGCAGGTTCGATCTTGGCATGCGGAGGTCCACTTTCGATGCAGAAGTACGGTCGCTGGGATGGATTTGCCAGACTATCAGAGTCGGCTCTAACCTCGCGCACGTGGAGCGATGCCTATGGCCACGCGTTGGTTGCAACCGGGCGGGTCGATGCGATGATCGACCCCGTGGTGAGCCGGTGGGACTTGTCCGCTATTCGCGTTATTGTCGAGGAGGCCGGTGGGAAGTTTACGGACTTTTCCGGTGGAGACCCGTTCGATCGCGGAGATTTTGGATTAGAAGCGATCAGTTCCAACGGACTTGTCCACGATGAGATTTTGGGGGCTTACCGCTCTTGAGAGCACTCGGTGTTGACTTTGGAGGAAAGCGCATCGGTATTGCAGTGGCCGAGGTCGAGGCTCGAGTGGCTTCGCCACGGGCGGCAATTGCGGCTAGTGGGGCATTGCGGCGTGACGCGGCGGCGATCAGTGAGATTTTCAACAAAGAACAAGCAACGATTATCGTTGTTGGCGAGCCGCTCGGGGCCGAAGGCGAGCCTACCAAAATGTCTAAGATTTGTCGCAAATTAGGGGAAGAGATTTCCCTCTTGGGACATGAAGTTCGATTCGTGGATGAGTCTATGACGAGCGTTGCCGCGACGGCGGACATGCGGGCGATGGATTGGACAGCGGCTCAACGCCGACGACACATTGATAGTGAAGCGGCCTGCCGCATCTTGGAGAGGTTTTTTGATGCTTCGGAAAGCTAAGCGTCGTGTTGCTCAAGTGGTCGTACTCGGGGTTGTTGTGGGTTTTGGCTTTGTCTTCTCTGCCTTGATCGCTCCGATGCCGTCTGGACCGAAGAAGAGGTTCGTCATGGTTAAGCCTCGTAAGCTGAGCGAGCAACTTGCGATCATGTCGGAAAAGGGGGTCATTCGGAGCGCATTTGCCACGAACTTGTATGGAATGGTCTTGGGCTTTCGTGGGAATCGACTGATTGCTCCAGGAGTATATGAGGTCCATCCAGGGCAGTCGGCTGGAGAAGTTTTGAAGTCACTCGTCACTCCACTGAGGCAGCTGGTTCGGCTTCGGGAGGGTCGATGGGCCGCAAGGACGGCAAAGGCTCTTGCCGAGAAAGAGGTTTGTTCTTCTGAGGAGTACACTGCCCTGGTTGGCAAGCCGGAGATGTTCAAGACTCCGGGTGTGCCAATCGTCGGCGAGACATTAGAGGGTTACCTTTATCCCGATACTTACAATTTCCCTCCCGAGCTCGGCGCAGAACTTGTCATCCGTCGACAACTGATGAACTTTGCTAAGAAGACCAAGGGGCTTGGACTCACGGAGCAGAATGTGCACCGAACTCTGATCATCGCCTCTATGCTGGAACTCGAGTCGGCAAAGCTCGATGAGAAAAAGCTCATTGCGGGCGTCATTGAGAATCGACTAAAGAAAGGCATGCGACTGCAGATTGACGCGACGGTGAACTATGGGATGCAGTTATGGAGACCCCTTTTTTACAAGGATTACACTGCAGTGAAGTCGCCCTACAACACTTATCTTACAAAGGGACTCCCGCCAGGTCCGATTTGTTCACCAACAATTGACAGTATCAAAGCTGCTCTCTCCCCAGCCCAACACAATGATCTTTTTTACATTTCCTTGCCGGACGGCCGTACCCTTTTCACACCTACCTATGAGGCTCATTTGAAGAATGTTCAGTTACGGGATAAGATCAAGGCAGCGGTGAAGAATTGAGCTTTCGAGTGGGGAAGTTTGAACAGGACAAAGCGGGAGCACTCAGGCGTTACTGCCCGTCTCGTGCAGCGCATAGACTCCAGGATGTTTCGCTTGAGGAGCTTTGGCAGTCTGGAAAGCGGTTGATCCTTCTCGATGTGGATCACACAATCGTGAAGTGGGGAGAGGAGGAGTTTTCGGCTGAGGTGCTTGATTGGGTAGCGTCGGCCAAGGCGATGGGGTTCCAACTGAGAATTCTCAGCAACACTCGTCATCCGAAGAGATTAGCAAGGCTTTCGGACAAAATTGACATTCCGACCAAGAATGGCAAGTTCAAACCGTCCCCAGAAATGTACATGGAGGCGTTGGCTGAGACCGGCTTTGCGCCAGAGCAAGCAGTCATGATCGGTGACCAGATCATGACGGATATTCTCGGGGCTAATCGGAGCGGAATTGACAGCATCTGGCTTCAGAAAATGGAAGGGCCTGAGTTCGCGGGGACAAAAATAAACCGTGTGATCGAACGTTTGGTCATGTCTTTGCTGTATCGTTCAACCGTGAGTGTCGAGTCTGAAGTTGCTGTTGGTCGTACTACGCTTCTAGAAAAGCCAATCGTAAGGCAGTTTCTCAAATTCCTATTTGTAGGGGTAATCTCTTTCGTGATCGACACCACGATTCGAGTCATTTTAATGCGATTCATCCACATTGATGGAAAGTTGGCATCCGATCAATGGGGTCAGGGGTTAAGAGATGCCTACCCGGCGGTCTTCAATTTTGCCACCAAACCATCTCAGGCGTTTTTCCCAATTGCGTGCGTGATTGGTTCGTTTGTGGCGACCTTCAATTCCTACATCATGAACCGGGCATTGACGTTTAAGATCAAGGACAAGGTCGACGCTGGAAAACAGTTACTCAGAGTATTCATCGTGAACTACACTGGTTTGGCGATCAATGTGCTGGTCTCAAGCATCTTCTTCCGCGTCATTCCCGGGCATCCGACTCAATCAGCTATCGTCGCAAGCATGGCGGGAGCTGGGGTCGCCGCAATCTGGAATTTCGTGGGTCAGCGGTACTTTGCCTTCAGGGTTCATAAGCGCATATGACGTTCTATTCTTGGAGGGAGGCTCCGGTAGCGGACTACGCCGTCGTAGGGTTTCCGGTCAAGCATAGCCTCTCGCCAAGAATGCATCAGGCGGCCTATTCGGCTTTGGGGATTCAGGCGTCTTACGTGGCGATCGAGATTGCCCCTGAGGAGTTTGTCGAGGGGGTTGAGCATCTTGCCGCAATCGGCTTCCGAGGAATCAATATCACCATTCCTCACAAGGAATCAGCATTTCGATGGGCTGCCTCAACTTGTGAGATATCAAAAAAACTACAAGTCTGCAATACGCTGAGATTCTCGGATCGGTCAGGAGTGAACACTGACGTGCCGGGCTTTCTGAGATCCCTTCCCGGGCATTCTCCGAGTGCGTTAGTCCTCGGAGCTGGGGGATCGGCGAGGGCGGTGGCATACGCCTTAGCAAGGCAAGGGACAGAGGTCTCAGTTTGGAATCGCACAAGGAGCCGGGCAGAGGAGTTAGTCGAGCAGGTCGGACTGGGTTGCCGAGTTGCTTTGGAGGCTAGTATCAAAGGATTTGGATTGATCGTCAATACAACCTCGACCGGACTTTCGGGTGAGAGTCTGCCGATTGACTGGTCAGGCGTCGATGCAGATTCGCAATTAGCCTACGATCTGGCATACTCTGATGCCCCCACACCATTTCTCACCGACGCCGCGTTGCACGGCTTGACAGGAATCGACGGGAGGAGAATGCTGATGGAACAGGGTGCTTTTGCTTTTGAATACTGGTTTGACCGCCCTGCGCCGCGAGAGGCGATGTGGGAGGCGATTCAATGAGACCACTGCGACCCGTTGAGCCGAACTTGCGCAGGGCAGCTAATGCACTTTTGGCCGGTGAGTTGGTTGTATTGCCGACCGAAACCGTTTACGGCTTGGCGGCAGATGCCGCTAATCCCGAGGCGGTCGCAAAGATTTTTGAGGCGAAGGGGCGGCCATCGGATAATCCGCTCATTGTTCATGTTGCGCAAATGGAGGCGGTGGAGCTTTGGTCGGATCACATGCCCAAAGGGATGCTGAAACTGGCGCGTGCGTTTTGGCCCGGGCCACTCACTGTCGTGGTTCCGAAAAACCCTCGAGTACCAAGCATTGTAACTGCTGGTTTAGACACCGTGGCGATTCGAATTCCTTCGCATTCATTGGCACTTGCAGTGCTAGAAATGACAGGGATGGGCCTAGCGATGCCGAGCGCGAATCCGTTTATGGGGCTCTCACCGACTCGCGCAGATCGTATTGATCCGAGTGTGGCAGCTCATGTGGCTTGCATCATTGACGGTGGGCCCTGTCGGGTTGGGATTGAGTCAACGGTGTTGGATCTCAGTGATGGGACGCCGAAAATTCTGCGTCCAGGAACGATTACTGCGGAGGAGATTGAGGCAGTGATTGGAACCGTCGAAGTTGTGGATAGCGCGGAGCGGAAGGCACCTGGAATGTACAAGCGACATTATGCTCCCGCCGTTCCAGCCCTGTTAGTCAAGAAGGCGGCCGATGGGGACGCAGGACTGGTTTTTGGATATACGACAAACGAAACCCAGATTCAGATGCCCAGCGATCCGGTCAATTACGCTAAAAAACTCTACGTTGCCCTTTCCGACCTCGAAGGGCGTGGAGTTGAGAGGATTATGATTGAGGAACCGCCGACTGGCACTGAGTGGGCGGGAGTTTGGGATCGGGTCAGCAAGGCAACCGCGGCGTTGTGAAGCCACCCCTCTCCCACCAAAGCGGTTGGTGAGGGGTGAATTGTTCAATCAACCAAGTAGGTTTCGATGAGCTCGCCAGATTCCTCGCTCACCAGGTTCCAAACCTCTGGGTGGTCGGTGATTCCGAGGGCTTCGCGCGGAGTGTAGCAGCATAGGTTCGCGGCAACTTCGACGCCAAAGTCTTGGGTGAGGTTTGCGAAGACGTTTCGAAGGGTGACTGCAGATCCGGCTAGGGTACCGCCATCTACTAGCCTGACATCGCCTTCACCAACGATGCAGTCTAGGTTCCACATCTTAAGCTTCGTTCCGGGTTCGAGACCGGAGGCCATTGTTGAATCACTGACAGCAATCACATCGCCATCAACAAGTCGGGTTTGAATGAGCACCAGAGCGGCTTCGGGGGAGACGTGGACACGGTCATAGATCAGCTCGGCTCGGAAGGGAGTGAGCGTCATGGCCGCACCAATTGCTCCGGCTTCACGGTGATGGAAAGCTCTCATCGCATTAAATGTGTGGGTGCTGTGTAGCAGTCCGACATCGTGGGCGGCGAGCGCTTCGGCGTAGGTTGCGTTGGTGTGCCCCATTGAGCAGATCACTTTGCGCTTGGTGAGTCGATCAATAAGGTCAATTGCACCGGGCAACTCAGGGGCAAGGGTAATGATTTTCAGACGCTTGTCGTTGAAAATCTCATCCCACTCAGAATCTCCCTGGGGAGGATTTTGGATGAACTCTTTGGGTTGAGCTCCGGGAAACTCAGGAGAAATGAATGGGCCTTCCAGGTGGAAGCCACCGATCAGTCGGTGATCAGGCAGGTTGGAAATCGCTCTCTTGACGTCTGCCGCAGGGGCGGTAACGGTGGTGGGCAGGAACCGCTCGTAACCATCTTGGGCCAGCGTGTTGCAGAGCTCCTTCATTTCGGCCTTAGTGGCGGTCATGAAGTCGATCCCGAAAGCGCCGTGAAAGTGGATATCGATCCAGCCGGGGACGAGGACACCTTGTGGTTCGCCCTTTTTGATATCGTTCATTTCGCCGGACTTGGTGTCGAACCTGACGAGATCGAGGCCGTCTTCGCCGGGGGTGAGGGCTATTATTTGACTCATAGGGCTTTTGAAAATCCTCCTGGGTCGCGCAAGACGTTGCCATCAAGCTCGAGGAGTGTGAGTTCAGAGAGTACTTCACTGGTGGTGAGTCCGGTGAGTTCAACGATCTTTTCTACAGGTTTCGCCTGCGAATCGAGGACAGCAAGGATTTCCGCCGCAATGCCGGTTGACGGAGCCTGGGACGTTGTTTGAAAGTCGACACCGAGTTGCTCCAGTACCTGCATTGGGTGATCGACGAGGGTTGCGCCATCCCGGATTAGAGAGTGAGAGCCTTGGAAGCCAAACTGGTCAATGGGGCCTGGTACCACGAACACTTCCCTCCCCATCTCGGCGGCGAAGCCCGCAGTTCGGATAGCACCAGACTTGAGCGGAGCCTGAATGACAACAATTGCATGGCAGAGGGCAGCGATGAGCTGGTTTCTAAGAATGAACTTGTAGTCCGCGGGTTTGGTACCGAGGGCAAACTGACTGATGAGGCAACCGTTGCCCTTGATTCTTTCGAAAAGAGCGGCGTTGGCGGATGGGTAGATGTGGTCCACTCCGTTGGCAAGGACCGCGACAGTTTTTCCACCCGCATCTAACGCACTCGCATGAACTTCGGCATCAATGCCCACGGCTCCACCGCTTACGACAGTGACTCCGTGCCTTGCGAACTCTTCGGCAAACTTTCTCGCACAGACTCTGCCGTAGCTTGTTGCTGATCTTGTGCCAACGATTCCGATACAGAGGCCCCGCAAGCAGGCCGAATCCCCGGCTACGGCGATTGCTGCCGGGGCAGACCCGGAGTGCACCATCGTTTCTGGGTACGAGTCCTCTCCCAAGAAAAGTGTGGAGTCTAGCGACGGAGGCGAGACATATGCTCGAAGCCTGCGCAACTCTGCTTCAGTTAGCATTCCTGACTGAAGAAGATCCTGAGCCCAATCTGAAGAAAGGTCGAGAGATTTTGCAACCTCTCGACCTTTTGTGAGCGACATCTCTGCAGCGAGCAGGAAGTTGTAGTTTCTCTGGAGACTAGCCACCCTTTCCGCCGCCATCGCCGCCGCCAAATCCGCCGGGCCCACCTGGACCATTTGGATTTGCTGGTTTGTTCCTTGGAACAAGCGGTAGCGAGTTGTCCACTTTCAAACTGATCGTATGGACGGTTTTGTTTCCGAGCCAGTCAGAAACGGTTACGACCATTTCCTGCCTTCCGCTCGGGATCGTTGCATTCTTCTTCGCCTGGGAGACTCGAACTGCCAAGATGCCATCCTTGCCAAAATCGAATGCGTACGGCTTACCTCCAATGGTGACCGAAATTCCTTTTTCATCAACTCCAGAGGTGTCGTCGTCGATCTGGAAAAGGAACTCCTGTCCAGTCGTTCCGGCGATGAGGTCTCCGCTGAGAGGCCACAGAGTCTTGACGACAGGTGACATCAGGTCAACACCAATTGATTTATCAAATGCGAGGATGCTGGAGTCTCCCGCTGCAACTAGGAGTGTCGAGCCTGCAAGGACGATCTGGGTCGCAATTGGAACAGTTACAACCGGAGGTGGAGGGTTATTCCCTTGAGCACCGCCCAATCCGCCAGGGGCTCCGCCTCCGCCACCGGGGAAACCGGCGCCACCTCCGCCACCCAGGCCACCGGGTGCACCTGCACCACCACCTTTGCCTGATCCACCTGCACCTCCAGGATTCGACCCAGAGTTGAGAGCGGCTTTTGCGGCTTCGTTCATTGGACGAACATAATATTGCCAGTCCACTGCGCCAGTTGCGGCGTCAATGAGTGTGAATGAGCCGTTGGTGAGGGCGAAGGCGATCTTCTTTCCGAGAACCGTCGGCTTCGTCAGAGGCACGGAACCGAGAGCAATCGGCTTTCGGGTCTTCAAAGCCCCTGAATCTGAATAGATATAGGCATTGCCACTTCTTGAAACGGCGATGATGGAGCCTCCCGAGACTTCTGGCGAGAAGATCATCGGTTCGCTTACGGGGACTTGCCACTTGGGTGACCCTGTGCTCTCATTCATACAGACGAGAAAGTTCGATGAGTATGTATAGACGAACCCGCCTGCACTTTCAACCGTGCCGTCGGTTGGTCGTATCGAGAACGGGACGGTCCAGTTTGAGCGCCTAGAAGAGACATTGATGGACTGGAGTTTGTTTCGGTTATCGAAGAACATAACCGAGTCACGACCGTTCCCGGTGAGAGGACCAGCGATTCCATCCAATGAACGATATGGGCTGTCATAAACGCTCAATCCGGTCGTCGCATCGAGGGCCGTGAACGAGCCCCCTTCAAGAGGGAACGCAACAAACTTGCCAAGACCGATTGGCTGACCTGTGATCGCGGATGGCGATTCGTATACCCACTTCATTTCGCCAGTGGCTGGATTGACGCCATACACCTTTTTATCGGTGCCAGCAGCAACCAGTACTCCAGAAGTGAGGACAGGTGATCGTCGGAAGGTGCCCTCAATTGGCTGAACATTGGGGAACTTCCAATTGGTGTTTCCCGATTCGCGATCAATCGAGTAGACCCGATTACCGAGATTCAGATAAATGTTGTTGCCGTCAACAAGAGGCGCACCGTTCGGGGCTAATGGCGATGACTGTTGCCAGCGCCAAGCCAGCGGAGCAGGCCCTTCAAATTGGGCTACAGCTACCGCAGATACAAGCGTAAGCGTCGCGAGGACAAAACTTCGATTCCCAAGCATAGTAAGACGACTTCTCCTAGACCGCATTGCGACCTATGAAGGACATTGTAGTCGTGTGAGGGCTACTTTGTCCAGCAAAAACCACAGCTATCGGTTGGACGTATCAAATAAACTCTTCGATACAACTATTTTGAAAACCGTCATTCTGTGTTATCACAAGGTCGGAACCGAAGCGGAAGAAGGGCGATGGCTCAACTGCGCTCCTGAAACGCTCGCGTCTCACGCGCGATTTTTCCAGAGATTTGGGTGGCCCGGCATCCTGCCCCGACAGTTTATGGCGTCTCGACCGAAAGGGATTTGCTTTACCTTTGATGATGCCTATGTCTCAGCAGTATCCCACGCGCCCGAAGTTCTAGAGGCAAGCGGATATCGAGGGGCGTTTTTCGCAGTGCCATCTCTGGTGGGCCAAGTATCTTCTTGGGACGGAGATATGGCTCGTCCGTTGGCAACCTGGGGTGAGTTGCTAGGACTGGTGGGACGCGGGCACGAAGTGGGAAACCATACGTTTACGCACCGCCGCTTGGCTGACCTCTCGCTGGATGAACAGATTCGAGAGCTGAGTGAGGCACAGAAGATGCTTTCTGACAGGGGTATTCGTGCAGAGACGGTTTGTCATCCTTACGGGTCATTCAATGGCGATACTTTACGAGCGATGAAATCAGTCGGGCTCTCGGTGGGATTGAGACTTGCGAAATCGCCAGTTTATAGCGAGTCTACAATGGAGCTCAACCGAATCGTGGTGGCCTTTTCGGATGCACTGCCGAAGTTGCTTTACAAAATCTATGTCCGGCCAAAGTTGCCTTAGACGCCCTTGGCGTGTTTGATGGCGTTTTTGACCCGAGTAATGAGTTTCGTCTCATCAATGCCAATCTTTCGAAGATAGGCACCTGCACGGTCAATCTGATCGAGTTGAGGAATCTTCCGGATGGTTCGCCCGGTGGTCTTAATGTCGTTCAGAAGCAGCCAAAGATTCAGGCGGAAACTTTGTGCGGCGTAGGACCGGAATCGATTCCTGTCTTCCACCTTCTTGGGTTCCCATCCGGCAATGTTCTCGCTCGTCAGCAGGAACGAGTACTGGAACTCGAAGGGCACCTTGCCGAGCTTCTGCTCGGCGAGCTTGCGAGTCAGCATGAACAGAGCGTGGGCAGGGAGCTTGGCGTCTTGGAGCAGAGAGAGAACAAAATAGTCGGCTCTGATGGTGTCCTTGCTCGGCCCGGAGTGTGTGAGCGAGGGATCGAACAGCCACCCGATCCAGAACCAGCTGAGTCGGAGGTCTCGCATCTGCTCAGCTGGAGCAGGGCCACCGGAGTTTTCGGCGATAAGCTGGGGAGACATTCCCAGGCTTTGAAAGTCAGCTTCAGCGTAGAGGCGGCCGAAGTCACCAACCTTCCACATTGGATTCCCTTCGGGAACCCAAGGCTTTCCAAACTTGAGGAGGAACTGGTAGGCGAGGAGTGATCGATACTTGTTCTGCGCAAGCATCTCAATGGGAGAATTGACGGGTCGTGTAGCAACCGCTTGGTCGTGGCTAACGAAGTCGGCTTCCGTCACCAGACGCACAGGGAGTCCGTCGGTGGCGGGGACATCTGGGATCCAGTCCGCGATCGTTGCTTCTCGAACGTCGTTGAACTTATCTTGCGAGAGCGGATTCAGGCGAAACGAGACCGGAATCTGAAAGAGCGGGATGCTGAGAACCTTCCGTTGGTAGTTCAGAGCCGCTTGAATGGAGGTGAGCTCATCGCCAAGGACCCACTTTTCCTCTGTAACGCTGTTGAGAAATTCTTGGTCCCGATCTGCGCGCCAGCCGTTCGTCTGGAACGGCGGAAACACGCCCTCAAACGGGTGGCCGACTTTGAATCCTTTGGCGAGGAGTTCGGCTCTAGCATCGGGAAGGTGTCGCTTTGCGCGCCGCAGCATCGCGCCTGGCGCTAAGTTTCGGAGCTCAAACCCAGTTGGCGAGTGGCAAGAGGCACAATTCTGACCTTTTGAATCACGCAGAAACCACTCCGGAGGGAGTTCCTGAGTGGTTTGGAGTGCGACCGCCGTGAGCAGAGAGAGGATCACTTTCCGACTGCGTAGAGAACGGCGTTGGCGATCGCGATGATGGTTCCATCGGCGGCAACTGCGGTTGGGGTGTACGCCTCGCCGATTCCTGGCGTCAGTTGGAGGCTTTGGCTGAACTTATTCGTTGGCAAACTCCACCGGTACAGGATGCCATCTTCGCCCGTGACCAGGATGCTCTGCTTCTGAACATCGACGACAGCGGAGTTAACACACCACTCGCGCACAGCGCTGGGATAGGTTCCACTGTACTCATGATCGCTGGTCGGGTTGAGAATCGAGCGAATGACCTTCATCGTCATCTGACCCGATCGGGCGTCAATCTCTGCGTTTTGCGGGTCGATGACCGCCAGGCGATTGAGGCCCTGTCCGCCGCCAACTGCGTAGTTGTTGTACTTAACAAACAGGAGATACGGCGAGCCACCGGTATAGTCAGGAACCATGAAACTGGGGACAAGCGAGGGGGTGTCGTCCCAGCCAAATGCACCGGAAGTTTTCTGGACGGTTAGGTCCTTGTTGAAGTGAAGAAGCCAGCCTCGATACCCGTTGTGGGGGAAGGGGTTTTCGAGAACACCGATGTAGACATCGCCATCAGTTCCTATGGTGGGCGATGCGGTTCCGCTGGAATCGATCGCAGCATCGTTCCCTGTTTTGGGATCCTTAAGAGCAACTCGACCGGTTACGGCGTAGTTGCTCAGGTTTGCCCGAACCAGTATGCCTCGACCAAAGTTTGCGGTGTGAACGGTGATGTAGAACGATGAGCCATCGGCAGTAATCGCCGGTGCACAGTTAGTTTTGACTTGGGCAACCGCACTATCGCCCGAAAGAGTGGCCGCTGAGACCCAGGATCCAGTTCCGTCTGCTTTGACTCGAGCAACTCCGCTGCTCAGATTTGCAGCATTGGTTCCGAGGACTATGTAGCCGAAGAGAACTGATCCATCAGGACATGCCGTCAGAGGTGTGCAGATTTTGACGTTGCTCCTCATGTTCGCGGCATTCGCGTTGTAAATCGCGTCGCCATAAAAGGCACGAGTGGTGACCGTTGCTGTTTTCGCGTGGGCGGCTCGGAACGAGACTCGTCCACCACCCGCCTGGAAGGCGACTCCGGGATCAAACACGTTTGAGCGCTGTGACAAAAGCGTCGGCGACATGCTAGGCAGCCAACTGGATGGAGGAAGCGAATAGTCAGTATCGGCAGTCCAGACCGGCTCGCCATTAAAAGCATTAAATGCGCGAACCTTGAATCCGTCGGTCAGCGTCTGCTTGACGGGGGTGATGAGGATGTTGCCTCGAGTAATGATGGGGACGCCGTAGTGGGTCAGCAAGCTGTTACCGCTGTAGCGAGGGACTAGATCTACGGGAGTTGACCAGTGCTTTTTCACGATGTCTTGGGACGCCATAAAGCTGACTCCGGTATGTTGGGGGTCGCCGCTGTGACCCGCCCAAACGTTGTTGCCTCGCAACTGTGCCGATAATCCCGATCCCGCCAGAATGGCCGTTAGTGCCAATGAACCAAACATAGTGGGCAGTTTAGTCCTTTACACCTTGGTTTGCAAGTAATGCCGTCACTAATCTGCTCCAAAAACTTGCCACTCATGGATTCCACTAGCAAAGTTGGGCTGTTGCGTGAGAGTCAGGCGCAACGCTGTCGTTGTTACCGGGGCAAAATGCACCTCGTTCCACACGTCCAAGGAGACTCCGTATTTCTCGCCTGTATTGAGCTTCAGAGGGGTCCAAGTTCCATTGACAAGGGCTTCCACTTGCCACTTGGAAGGAATACGACATGCTCCCCGACCCGTGTCATCGAACCAAAAGAGCCTCATGCTGGCGACCTTTGTTGCTTTCGGGAAGTCATAGCGAACCCACTCCTGCCCGCCCAAGTGGCTCCAGAAATGGAGTTGCTTCGGGGAATTCGGGTTACTCGTGGTGGGCGTATAGCCGTCATTTACGCCTTCAATCTTGGAGATAGCGTTTGCGTAGCTGACGGAGACCTTTGCGGCGGTCTCCAGTCCTCTCAATGGCGTTGGAGCAGGGTTTGGCGAGAGCCAGACACGCATGTTGCCTGGCTTGCGGTTATCCCACATGAAGTAGGGAACGGCTCGAAGTTTGACCTTTAGAGGCGTGCCAACAGCTTGGAATAGTCTTCCTGCCCAAGATCCTTCGCTCGTGAAGAATCCGGTTCCTTCGAGGACAGTCGTTTTGTTGAACAACTTGGGATCGACGACAGGCAGAAAGTCGTTGGATAGCGGCACTCCAACCCGGTCCATATCAATGGGGTTGTCAACTTCCTCCAGACAGTAAACCAGCGGACCACGCTTCAGGGCGAACATCCCGGCGGTGTCTTTCACGGACGGGTGAGAAACCACTTTGCGCACCGGCATCGGGATTTCTAGCTCGACGACATCGCCTTCCTTCCAGGTGCGTCGCAAAGACACGTAGCCATCTTTCACGTTGTATTTGACTGCCTGCTTGTTAACCGTCAATCCGCCGATGACTCCCCATCCGGGCTGGCGAAGCGCGATTCCGAAACTGCGCGTTGAGCCAGGATGAACGGTGAGTTGCACCTTGCCATCCCATGGATAGTTTGTTTTGACGTCAAGCTTTACGTTGCTACCCGCGACCTTGGTGGATACGCTTCCGCCAACGTACATCATCACGAAGAGTTGGTCTTCCTTGGTGCCGTAGGTCAGTCCACCGAGTTGACCGATCATTCGAGCCAAGTTCGGCGGGCAGCAGGCACAGCCGAACCAATCCTGCCGGTGGTGTCCCCCCGTGCTGGCAAGTGGATTGACATAGTAGTACTTGTCACCCGCCATGTTGATCCCAGCGAGGGCACCATTATAGATGGCTTGTTCCATCACATCTGCATACTTCCCTTCGCCATTGAGCAGTGCTAAACGGTAGTTCCACAGGGCGTTGGCGATGCTAGCGCAGGATTCTTGGTAAGCAGTGTGAGTTGGCAGATCGTAATCAACGGTAAAGCCTTCATTGGATCCCGAAGGGCCGATTCCGCCAGTGATAAACATTCGTTTGAGCGCGGTTGATTTCCAAACTCGATCGAGCATCGCCTTGAGCTCTTGATCATGGGTTTCGTGAGCGAGGTCGGTAACTCCGCTAAACAAGTAGGCAGCTCGCACCGCGTGGCCCACGATGCTTGAGTGCTCTCGAATCGGCACATTATCGCTCCAATACGTTCCGTCGTAGTCCTTTTCAGGCGTTTTGTGCTCGGCTGCAAAGAAATGAGTTCCTCGCTTTTCGATAAAGAACTGGGAAAGTCGGAAGTAGCGCTGCTCACCAGTGGCTCTCCAGAGTTTCATCAGTGCTAACTCGGCTTCCGGGTGGCCGGGATAGCCCATGCGCTTGCCCTCGCCAAATCTAGCTTCGATATGATCCGCAAGTTTTGTCGCGATCTTGAGGAAATTGGTTTTCCCAGTCGCTTCGTAGTGCGCGGATGCGGCTTCGAACAGATGCCCCGCGCAGTAGAGTTCGTGATCGTCGCGGAGGTTCGTCCACTTTTTGTCCGGCTTATCCAGCTGATAGGCAGTGTTGAGATAACCGTCGGCGAGTTGGGCACGACCTATCAAGTCGATCCAACCGTCGACTTCCTGATCCAGCCATGCAATTTTGTTCTTCCCGAGCACGTAGCTGGCGGCCTCGAGAACCTTGTAGACATCGGAGTCGTTGAAAACGTATCCAACGTACCCACCTGTCTGCCGCGCGGCGGCTCGCTCAAAATTTTGCTTGTATTTCTTTGCGACGAGTTCATCCAGTTGTTGGCGCATTGTGACAGATGCCAACGATTTCTGCCTTGGGGACCAGAATTCGTCGTTAATGTTCACATTCTTCCAGCTGACTGGCTGAATCTGACTCAGCGCGCTTCCGGCGGCGGCGAGAACCAAGAGACTTGAAAAATGACGCATCTTAGAGCGGATTATGCACCGCAACTGAACGACATTGCGTCGTAGAAGTTAATCGGGTCTATAGTTGATAGGACGATGACGTTGATTGCATTGCTTGGGATGAATCTCGCGCTGAGGGGACCGGTTATCACTCCCTACCGGAGCACGGAGAAATTGATGGCTCGGACCATCGTGGGGTCAAAGACCTCGGCCTTTGTCTACGAAGCAATTGATTTTCAAATCTCGGCCGCGGCCACATTCGAAAACCCGTTTGACAGCCAAGACGTTTCCATCCGAGTGACTGTGGAAGAACCAGGCGGAACCACGTATGAAGTTCCTGGCTATTTTTCTTTCGATTGCGAGCGAAAGCTCGAGGGCGATAAGGAGGTCATTTCCAAAGTCGGGAAGCCGCTTTGGAAGGCCCGAGTCAGCTTTCGCAAACCGGGAAAGCATAGTGTGACGGCGATCGTAAAGGATCGAACCGGTACGTCTCTGACTGACGCTTTCGCGGTTGACGTCTCTGCGGGAGATCTTTCTGGATTCGTCAAAAAATCAGAGCGAGATCACCGATTCTTTGAGACTTCGAATGGAGCGAGTTTCTTTCCTCTGGGTTCAAACGTATGCTGGGCAGGTTCAAAGGGAACCTTCGATTACGACACTTGGATTCCCAAGTACGGTGAGCAGGGAGTTAATTTCATCCGCGTCTGGCTCGCTCCTGGGTTCTTTACTTTTGGGCTTGAACAGAAGGGTCTGAGCAAAGAAGGTAAGGGTTTAGGCGTTTTTTCCCTTGAGAGCCTCTGGCGACTAGACTACGTCGTTGCTCTTGCCAGAAAACATGGCATTAGAGTTAAGTTCTGCGTTGAATCGTTCAACATTTTGCGAGAAAAAGACGGCTACAACGCATTTGAGGAAGGACCACATACAATTGCGAACGGTGGCATCTTGCACACTCCTGCTGAGTTTTGGGAGAACGCGGAGATGGATCGCATTTTCCTTAACAAGATGCGCTACCTCATTGCGCGCTACGCCGCAGACCCGACCGTCTTCGCGTGGGAGTTATGGAACGAAGTCGACCTCACAACTGGATTTCAGGCCGACAAGGTGAAGGATTGGCACCAGCGGATGGCGAGAGAGATCCGGAAGATGGATCCCTACGAACATCTGATCACGACCAGCTTTGCCGATTCGATGGGAACCAAGGAAATCGACATGTTGGATGAGATGGATTTTATCCAGACGCACAACTACTCTTCCCCCGATGTCATTGGGCAGATTGCGAATCAACAATCACGCAAAGGGAGTTGGGGCAAACCTCATTACGTGGGTGAAATTGGGGCAGACTGGGCGGGACCGAGGGCTGAGGAAGACCCACAAGCTCTGCAGATCCACGATCCGCTATGGATCAGCACGGCGATGGGTTCCAGTGGAGCTGCGATGCCGTGGTGGTGGGACAACTTAATTGAACCCAAAAATGCGTACCCACTTTTTGGTGCAGTCGCACGTTTCGTTAAAGGCGTTGACTGGCCGAGAGAGGATTTCCGGCAAACTCAACCAAAGCTCGACTGGATAACAAGGCCAAATCCATTACCACGACGAAATCTGAACATCGCTTCGAGTCAACCGGAGTGGGCAGAATCAACCTTCAACAAGCCTCGGGTTGTAAAGGTGAGCGAGACAGGGGCAACCGGACAGCTACCGATCGCTGGAATCGCACATGGTCGCACGAATCACCCCACTTGGCACAACCCGGTTACGTTCACAACTCAGTTCACGCGCCCGACGACACTCGACGTAGTTGTCGACAGTGTTTCGGGTTGGGGAGGAGCGAAGCTAGCCATTGAGCTGAACGGGGCGGCTTATCTCACCCGAGACTTTCCGCAGATTTCACCGGATAACCACGACACGATCCATAAATACGATGGAACCTATTCAGTGACGATTCCTGCTGGCAAGCAAACAGTGACGGTGAAGAACATCGGAGCAGATTGGATGACGTACTCGATCCGTTTCAAAGACGCCTTGGTCAGGACAAACCCTCCCGTTATTAGTTGGGCGACGGTTGGCAACTCGGTGGCTTTGGCGTGGATGCGCGTTGAAGATCGCTCATGGCGCAGGCTCATCGTTCTGAAAGAGCAGGTCGCTCCGGCGCCTCCAACCAGTTTCTTGCTGAACGGATTGGCGAGCGGGGCATGGAAAGTGGAACTTTGGGATACCTGGAAGGGTGAGGTCATCGCGACTGAGAACGTCAAGGTCGGAATAGATGGGAATCTGAAGTTAAACCTCCCGCAGATCGATACCGATGTCGCACTCAAGGCATTGAAGCAATGACATTGCCCCTCGAAGAGTTCGACTTTATTGTCATCGGCAGCGGGCTGGCGGGGCTAAGCTTTGCCGCCTCGGTGGCACAGCATGGTCGAGTCGCCGTCCTTACTAAGGCCGAGATTTCTGAATCAAACACCCAGTGGGCCCAAGGTGGGATTGCAGCGGCGGTGGGTGAAGCTGACAAATGGGAACTCCACGAAAAAGACACCATGGTTGCGGGTGGGGGAATCAATGACCCCGATGCGGTTCGCTATCTAGTGCAGCATGCCGCAGAGTCAATCGACTGGTTGTTGTCGCTTGGCGCAAACTTCGATCGAGAGGACGGAGAACTTGCGCTTGGAATGGAAGGTGGGCACAGCCACCACAGAATTGTTAAGCATGCTGACCGAACTGGATGGGAGGTTGAGAGGACAGTTGTGCAAGCGGTTCGCTCGAATCCTGCGATTACCGTTTTTGAGCGAGCCTATGTCACTCAATTATTGGTAGAGGACGGGCGTTGCATTGGCGCGGTTGCGGAGATTGATCTCTTGGGGACTCGAGCTTTTAGAGCGAAAGCTGTTCTATTGGCAACTGGCGGTTGTGGGAGGATGTATCAACATACGACCAACCCCCGGGTGGCGACGGGTGACGGTATTGGTCTGGCTCATGATATCGGGGCCAAGATTTCCGAGATGGAGTTCATGCAGTTCCACCCAACAACCCTTTATCACAATCAGCTTCGGAGCTTTCTGATCACGGAAGCGGTTCGGGGAGTGGGAGGCACGCTTCGCAATCATAACGGTCGACGCTTCATGTATGACTACGACTCTCGCCTTGAGCTATCTCCTCGCGATGTGGTAGCACGAGCCATCGAAGCTGAGATGAAGAAGCTTGAGACCTGGTGTGTTTATCTCGACACGACTCATTTATCGCCGGAGTTGTTGAAGCACGAGTTTCCGACAATTTGGGAGAAGTTGGAGTCGATCGATATTCAGATGGACCGAGACTGGATCCCGGTTGTGCCAGCCCAGCACTACTCTTGTGGGGGCGTCAACACAGATATTTACGGTCGGACCTCTATCCCAGGTCTTTACGCGGCTGGAGAAGTCGCCAGAACAGGCGTGCATGGCGCAAATCGACTCGCGAGTAACTCTCTCTTGGAAGCGATGGTTTTTGCAAGGTCTGCCTCTTTGGCGGCGGTCAAGGAACTTCAGCCTAAAGTGACCCAATGTCAAGTAGGGCAAGTGAAGTCGATCTCTGAGGCGGATGCTGTTCGAATACGGCGCGTTCTTCAACACCAAATGACGAAAGGCGCCGGAATTGTAAGGACAAACGATGGCCTCAGCGAAACCGAGACGGTGATTTCCAAACTGATCAAAGAGTACGAACGCCTGCCTGAGGCGCCCTTCTCGGCCTATGCGCTTGAGACTCGCAACTTGATCATCGCGGCCCAGTACGTGGTGAAGGGAGCGCTCCAGAGGCACACCAACGTGGGTTTACATTACAACGAGGACTTGGTCACAGTCTAGACTCGCTATAGCTAGGTGGCAGTGCGGTGAGGGGCATTGGATCGGCAAACTCAGGGAGACGTAACACCGCAGCGCATTGTCCATCTCGCTGTGCTTCGTACCGGAGACGAAGTGAGCCTACTCCGGGGGTGAGGAAGAGTCCGGCAACGTTTCGTCTCGAGCTAATTTGAATTTGATATGGCAAGTTGAGGTTGATTTCCTCAAACTTTGTCCCCAGTCCCTCCCAGCACATCTCCAAACCAGGATTGAGTGGATTCAGCCAAACCGGAGTTGAGCTAAAAACTCTTAGGTCTGAGAACCAATTCGAGACGATTGGATCAGTTCGAACTTCTGCGCTAAGAGAGAAGAGGCCCTTCCTGATCGGTAACAACGGCTCCAAATGCTGCGTGAATGGGCGAATGACTCCTTGCTTTCGGAGCCATATCTCTTTGCCTCGTTCGGCACTGAGAGCGGCCTCCATCATCGCCGCCTTAAGGCGGAGTTCTGGATCGGTAGCAAAGGCACCTGCGACCGCGGCGATCGCCAAGATCCGGCGCTGATCATCCTCATCAAGACCAAGAGATCCGGTGTAAGGATCTTGTCGCCAACTGAGACTAATAAACTGGGGATCATCGGCGGGACTTTCGCGCTGACCGATGTTGGCAGACTGTGTAAGAAGGCTATGGACGGCGGCGGCGAGCATGCCGTTGCCTTTGTCGTCATAAAACACATTTAGCTTGGTGTTCGGCTCTTTTACTGGTGTACTGGCCTCGTAGTAATCGGCCAAAAGCTTCTTGACCATTGGGCTTACAGTCCTCGCTCGGTTGGCGAGAGTGTTCGTTAGCGCCACTGTGACAAGCTCGGTCGGAGACTTCCAGTTTTGCTCGGGATTTTCGAAGGGTAGCAACTCTCCTAGGCTCAGGCCTCTGCCGTTGGGAACTCTGCGAACGGGGAACCGGACTCTGAGTTCAGGTTCGGCAGAAACCAAAATTGGTTCACCTCCGATTCGAGATGGATAGGTCGTAAACAGACTTTGGATTTTTACGGGGTAGGAGCCGTACTGAGCAAAGAACAAAAGGTTTGGCAGAATCGTCTTCTGTCGAGGGAGTTTCCACGAGACATCCAAACCGAGTGCGTCTTCTGTGATCGTAGGTTCGGGTAGGTCCGCCAGAGGACCGTACCAAAGGAGTTCTTGTTCGACACATCGCTCCGACAGGCGCCCAACGGCCCGGGCAGTTGTGGCTTGATAGGGCTCTGTTCCGAACGGGAGACATACTCTGACCCAGCCTTTGTATCGCGGATTGGACTTGATTGTCCAGGCACCGGGCTCACCCGTTACTTTGAGACCTGTCTTGTCTTCGGGAAATCCGAAGACCAATGCCGGCTGCCGGTCTTGGAACGAGATGCCCACCCAGTCAGCATCGGGCGTTGGAACCTCTGGTCCCGAGGTTCCCTCTTTCCATGTGAGGTAGGGAGCTGCGGTTGAATTGACCTTTAGCTCTACGCCCTGAGCGAAATACATGCTGAACCCGAAGTCAGCCAGATCAAAGCGGAGTTTCGATGGCTTCCCCGGTCCACCTTCTGTGAGTGCCACAAGTCGATACGAGTTAATCGCAACTTTGTTAAGCGTTTTGATTGGCGACGAGAACCGGATACGATCTGAGCCGGAATGTTTGGTCTTAAAGCCGTCATCGTTGAATTCGAACCCGGGCACATCAGGGTAACGGGTGTAGCCAAACCTCCCGAATCCTTGTTGGGAGAGACCGCTAGCGCAGACCGTTAAGAATAACAAAACCGATGCGGTTCGTTTCTTTCGAGTACGCAAGCCCAAAGAACGGCTTATCCTGAGCAATTCTGTAAGCAAGGATGAGATTGTAGTCCACGAAGGTGTCGTTGGCATAGCGGTTCAGCGTATATGTCAGGCCGGTTTTCCATAAGGAAGCGAATTGGTAGTCGAACTGACCGAACAGACTCAGTCTGTCGGCATCAAGGCTTTTCTGAGTAAGCAAGCTTAGGTCGAGTCTTCCTCGTCGGTAGAATAGGTTGTTGGACATCCTATGGGCGCCGAGAGACTGTTCGGTTTGTCCATCTTTGTTGTACTCATAAAACCAAGTCGTATTGAAGGAGTTCTTCATGGACTTGCTGAACGAAATATTGAAGTTCGTGTTGACCTGAGTACCTGCCGATCCGCTGAACTGCCCCAGTGTGAGACCAGACGCGAGGGTGGAGCTGTTGTTGATCCGAATGGGATCAGATTGAAATCTGAGTCGTCCGCCAACTCCTGTGGTCGATGTGCTGTCCGTATCGGTCTTTGATTCGCCGTAGGCGGCGTTGATCCCATAGAACATCTGGATCGGTAGCTTTCTGATCTTGATAGGATTTCGCTCCGCGATCATGAGATAGTCTGTTCGATCACTTTTAGGACCCGTAAACGTTCGTTGCTGGCTAGAGATGAGGCTCAGTTGGAAGTCCGATTGTTGGCGACTGAGTGAGACATTATTGATCATGGACTTCAGCTGTGGAGAGTCCAAGGAAATGTTTGCGGTCGTTTGGTTGTCAAGTCTCAGAGTCTGCCGAAGTCCGATGTTGTAGTCGTCGCGTCCGACGCCGCTTAGTACCAAGTTACCGACAGAATTATCACGACGGTTCCAGTTCGATTCGTAGTCGAAGAAGACACCCCGGTTAACGTTGAACCCTCGACCGTAGGACTGTCCGGTACGGAATCGAATTGCAGAAGTACTCTCCCTGCCAAGATTGAGGAAGAAGGGATAGTTCACGCCGAACTGGCTGTCCGTGATCGTGAAGTATTGCTGCATGGGATATTGCCCTTGGAATCCCCCAGCAGAAAAGGACATCAGGGCTTGGCTCCAGACCTTTTGTTCTCCTTGATACACCTGAACGTTTTGGAACTGAAGTTCTCGTCTTAGAACGATGCTAAAGCGCGTTGCCGTGAGATATCCCGTCTGGAGATCGTTGGGGTCTTCAAGCTTGAGTTCTTCCTTGGTAGTGGCGATATTCGTCTTACGTGTCTTTTTGAAGTCGAATGTTTCGGGTGAGACGGCTACTGTAACAGGGCGGATTCCGGTCGGACTGATCTCGACGACAGCAATTCTCTTTCGCGGCTTGCTTCGCTCGTAGCCCGACTCTTCATCACCCATGTAGGCAGTAATCAGACCGTGAGAATAGGTCAGTTTGGAGATCGGAAGGTAGTCAATTGGGGTGACTCCGTAACCTCGTCCCGTTTTTATATCGAGGTAGAGCTCCGAGAAGTTGTAAGTTTTGTCCTTGATCTTGAAGGTTGCGTTTTTGGCCCTCAACTCACCTGAGTCTTGAAGCAACTGAACATCATCACATTTGAAATTTGTTTCTCGAAAGATTCCGGTAATGTTCTGCTTCGAGCCGGCCCCGGTGATGATTCTCGTCTCGAAGTGGTATTCAAAGCGGTTCGGGACGTTGATTTCGATGTAGTCGCTGGATGAGGACAGTTTTTCTCGGCTGGAAACAAACTCAACTTCAATCGTAGAAGGGTTACTCTGGTTGTTCAGCTCGCTGGCGGTGATTTTCGCCGTTCCGGGAATGTTTCCGGCGATCAGGATTGCTTGGGCACGTCCGCCGGTCACCGAGACGATCTGCTCTCGGAAGGTTCCAAGAGTTGTTGTGAGCAGTATCTTGGTTCCGTCGGCAACGACAGAACCATCGTTGTTTCTCGCCTCGATTGATATGCTGATTGAAGAACGACTGTCCGCAACGACTTCGTAGGGATAAGCCTGAAGTCGGATGTTGATCGCGGCGGATGAGACTGCAGCCATCACAAGAAGCGCGAGGGATGCAATCGTCTTGCTTCTAGGCATTCAGGTAATTGTAATAGAAAAGAGCCAAACCCTAACGGATTTGGCTCTAGTTTTCGCTTCTTTTCGATTAGCGGCTGATGACAATTGGAACGATCTTTCGGACTCGTTCGCCATCCTGTCCTTCTGCGACGATTTCAGCTCGGTATGTTCCGGGAGGCTGAGCGCGATTCGCTTGGTCCATGAGGTTCCAGACCGCTTCGTTCTGACCAGCCTTGTCGGCTCGGCCACGGGTGATCGTCATGACTTCCGAACCATTGGCCTTGAGAATGCGAACCGTAGTGGTTGCATCCGTTGCCAAGCTGTACGTGAGTCGGATCGAAGAATCTCCACCGGTGCCTCGGCTGTTTCGTGTGACCACGACGTTTCCGATGACGGCTCGGCTGACGGTTCCTGTTTCTACTTGGATCTTGAATTCGCGAGTGCTGGCACTTGCGGCATCGAATCGGTAGCCGGAGACCTTTCTCAGATCACGCGTTTCACCAGTAGCGGTGTCGACGAGACGCACTCGAATGTTCTTCGGAATGGTGCTCAGGTTAGGCCAGGTGACCGAGACAGAGCCAGCGTCTTTTGCGAAGACGGAGACTTTGAACTCTTGTCGTCCGGTTTTTTCGGAAAGGGCTTGGGCTAGGCGTGTTGCCTGTCCATTAACGTCCTTCTCGATTGCCATGCTGATTGCTCCGTCAAGAGGTGCGATCGGCGGCTCTTGGATGACCGTGCTCTTTGCTACCGCAGACGAACCAGCAATTCCGATGAAGTTGTAGTCGTCAGCTGAAGCATTCGTTCGTGCTGCGAGCTGGAGTCTCCATTGCTTATCGGACTGGGTCCAAGCGGGTTCGGAGGTAGCTCGAGCAAATGGGGTGAAGACCGCTGGGTATCGGATGACTACATTCTGAGATGAGTAGACATAGATCCAATATCCTCGCTGAGGCTCCATTGAGTCGGATGCTTTCTGGATGAACTTGTACGTTGCCGTATCCTGATCCCAGAAAGCGAGCGAGCCAGAAATGATTCCCTGCTGGACGAGATCTGCAAAAGCGAACGAACGAGTGGGGTTTGCCGCTGCTACTCCTACGATCTGTCCGAGTTGGATGGACGTTTGGTAAGGGTTACCCACCAAGTTCCAGCCTGGTTGAAGCGTGATCAAGGGAGCCCCACCTGTACCGTCGGATTGCGGCGCACCATCGGTCGGAGCCGTTGGAGTGCCACCAAGGGTAATCGCTTGCTCCTGGTTCATGATCAGCCATGTACCCTTTCCGCGATCCGGACCGGTCGAAACAACGTATCTCCTTTGAGCTGGCTCGTAGTTGAACGCCCGAAAATCGGCGTCTGGTGCGAGCCCAAGGATCGTTTCCCAAGTTGGGGATGCAAAACTCCATGGCGAAGTAACCAGGTTGGCGTTCTGCCTTAGCTGCATTCTTGGCTGGGATACGACCTTTATCTGACCAGTAATGGTCTTAACAGGACCCGGCGTAGGAGTTACCCTCACTTGGTATGTCAAGTCGCCAGCGGCAAAGTCGTCAACTCTAACCTGGAAGTCAACCGGGGCCATACGCCTTCCTTCGATTCTTGGAATCGTCCTCGTTGCAGGTCCAACCGCAGTCAATCCAGTGGGAAGGAGGAGTTGAACACCCACATTTTGGAGAGGTATCTCTTCGCCGACTTTCGAAAAACCTCTAGTGTTATCGACCCAAACTCTGATGGTGAACGGATTTGCATCAAATGCGTTTGCGTTGGTTGGGTCAAGGTTAACCACCTTGGGTGGGTCTACAACGACTGAATATGGGCGACCATAAGAAGAATCACTCCACGTGTTCCGATAGAACGAAACAATTCGTCGTTGACCTCCGACCTGGATGGGCTGAGGAATCCACGTTTGGATAAACGCCGGCTGTCGGACTGCAATTTCGTCAGAAATGGGCTCTTGGCCAATTCCGTTTGGCATGGTGTCCAAACCGTCTGCGGCCGTGCCACCTAGCAAGCGGTCTGGTCTACCCAGCACAAAACCATCAGCTGGGGTTTGGCTACCACTTGGGTCAGTAACATCTTTCGTGGCATCGCTTTCAGAGTTGTCGACCCTGAGTCCGTAGGCTTGGGTTCGACTAAATCCGAAGTTGACTTCCGAAGGGAAACCAGTTGGATCAGTTGCCCGCGTCCAGCGCTGCTCAACCCGTGGGGGCTTGATCCCTGGCACCGTCACGTAGTACTCGGGAGCTGGCCTTTGAGAAAGGCTGTCAGTAAGCAGACCCATCGCCTGCCCAAACATCAACCCCACCGAGTGGGTGTTGGCGACATCTACGTTGGTTAACGTCCAATCGAGACGTGCGGCATCACCAATGAGGTCTACTCGCAGCGAGATTTGAGTATTACCGTTTGTGGTTGTAGCAGTGAAGTAATTGTCGGAGGCACCATTGAAGGTCGTCGAGAATCCGTTGGTACCAAAGCGGGTGCTTGTCAAATCCTCTTGAACTGTTGCGTAGCCGAAGCGACCAAACACTGAACCGACGCCGTGGCCAAAGCTCAGGGTTATTGACATCAAGTCGTCGAATGGAGTGCGGACAGTACCTTGTGCACCAACGCCGAAGCCGATTCTACCAGCGAGGCTTCCAGTGATGTCGGTAGGGCCATAGCATCCGGCAGCCCAGGCACTGGTGCCCGATAAACCCATTGAAACGGCAAATAGCGGGTTGGCAATTGCATGCCAAGAAGCATCATCAGAGAACGGAGCTCCGGGTGGTGTTCCAGGAGGTGGGCAAATCTCACGCCAGTCTGCCTGTGCTACAGACACACCAAGGGCGCCAAGAATATAAACGGAGAGAAAACGACTGTTGCGAAACTTGCTCATTTTAGCCTAGTTCGATTAGAAAGGGTTCCTGGGGGAAATGTTCCCCCCAGGAAGAGGGATTTTAGTTGGATGGGGGAGGAGGAGGCGATCCAGGTCTGGTTAGCTGATTGATAACGCTAAAGATGTATCTCTGTCGCGTGAAGTCATCAGGAACCGGTCCAGGACTGTCGATGACGTTCTTCGCCCCGATTCTCCAGTAGAGGGTCGTTGCCGTCAGCACGTTTGCTGGCAGGCTCGGATCGTTCAGGTCGATTGCAGGGGTCGCAAGTGTTCCCGTATCACGTCGCTGGAATACCGTCCGTTGGATGTAAGTATTCGGCGCGAAGTTCAACGTGCTTGAGACCTGGATGACGTACTCCACAGTGACGTCATACAGCGGGTTTGCAACGCTGAGGAACGTGAACTGTTGAGGGTTTTGCAACGTCGCATTCGACGAAGGAGCTACAAGCCCCGGTCGGTTGAGCGGAGTTGCATAGCCGCCAGCAACTGTCCGTGGTGAGAGATAGAAGCAGCTTCCGTTTCCACCACCAGTAGCACCACCGGTCGTTGCAGCCGTCGATGAAGTCGTAGCTCCAGTTGTCGTGCCGCCAGTGGCTGTTGTTCCGCCTGCAGTTGCACCCGTCGTTGCACCCGTCGTTCCACCCGTCGTTCCACCGGTTGTTCCACCGGCAGTTGCTCCACCCGTAGTTCCGCCTGCTGTTACGCCGCCACCAGTACCACCGCCAGATGATCCTCCAGGAAGATCACTTTGCGACATTGAGAACACAAGTGATACTGCGTACTGGTATGGCCGTCCAGGGATTACCCCGGACAAGTTGGTCGCCGTGGTTGTTGAATTGCCCCGACAGACATTAAAGTCTGGAGGACTCGTAAGCGTCGAATAGGTTACCGATCCGACTGGCGTTGTGTTGTCCAGGGCATCAGTGCTTCCACTGATCGCGATTCGGACAGGCACATCGAAGAAGTCGTTTCGGAAGATCTGCCAGAACTGTCGCATCTGGTTGCCTTTTGCGAAAGCATTAGGCTGCCATGAAATTTTGACAGAAGGACCGTTGGTTGGATCCGTGTAGGCCTCAGAAGTGACGCTCTGAAGAACTTCACCACCTCGTCCACCCGAACCGCCGACCAAGAAGGCGACAAGACCAAGCACCAAGAGAGTCGTAACGAGGTTACTGCTCACACCTTTCGATTTTGGTCGAGCAACCGACGGGGTTCCGTCAGCATTCCACTTTGGCGTGATATCCGGAACTTGGAAGATAGCGCGGACGCGGTCTCCAGGCTGAATACCCTTAAAGCTTCTCTTAACTCGGATGTAAGACTTGTCAGCACTAAGATCGAAGACGACACCTGAAGCCACTTGCTCTCGCCCCCGCGAGATGATGACTTCTTGTCCTTCTTTGAACCCAGTTCGAGAACCTTGGTTCATCAAGGCAATGTCAGTGTTGGTGTTCAACAGAGTTCCGGTTGGAAGTGACTGCTGATTGATCTTATCAACCGCCAAGCTGGCTGCTTGTGCGATTGCGTCGTTAATCAGAACATCAGTCGAGACATCTTTACCGCGAACCGTTGAGAAAGCAGCGACGGCAGCACCATTGACAGGCTCTTGAGCCGCAACGTCGTATGCCACGACCTTCATCGAGATCCGAGCTTGCTTACCGGCTGGACTCTCGTCAACGCGATAGTCAATGATTTCGCCGCTGACGATCGTCGAGACTTTAAGTTCTCGACCAACTGCCATGAGGTTGGTGCGACCATCAAGAGGTTGGGATAAACCAAGCCCCTCTGCAACTCGCGCAACCGTCTCTTGCGGCTGGACATCGTACTTGCCAGTCTTTCCAAGGCTGTTGGCAACTGCTTTGGCTGCCTCTGCCCCATAGACTGTCTTTCCCTTTCTATCGACGAAGTCGGCGACGGCCCAGCTCGGGAGTTGCTTGATTTGAGCAACACTCCTCGTGGCTAGTCCGAGCGCGACGTACGGCACCATAAGTGCCGTGATTACGACGTGACTGAGCACCTTGCCGGGCAGAGATGCAATGAAACGCCTCATTTTGACGTGTCCTCCATAGTTGAACTGAACATGTGGTTTGATCGCATATTGGTTCCGTTTTCAGTATAAGCCGAAACTGCTTGGACTTTTGACATCTCCAATCGTATCAACCTTAATCCCTCTTTAAGTTTCCCGCCCGAGACACGCGCATAATTGCCCATTCCTCGTACAGGTCGGTGGAGTATAGCACGATCACTCCGCCGAAACAACAAGGGAAAAGCCGTAACTTTTCACCTCTTTTTTCAATTGTTCTGCGGTCTCGGCAATTGATGCGTCGGTCTCGAACACACAGTCTGCAAATGCGAGCCTTGCTTCAGATTCAAATTGAACCTGAAACATCTGATTACTGGGTTCTTTAATACCACGTTCTGCGAGACGGGCAAGCTTCGTATCAGGCTGACATTTTGCGATCCAAACAGCGTCAAATCTTGATTGAAGACATGTTTCGATGAGCAAGGGGACTTCAAAAAATGTCGCGTTTTGTCGCAAGAGCAGATTAATTATCTGCGGATGAAGGAGCAGGTTAATCTCTCGGCGGAGGTGATGATCTTCGGCGATCATTGACCGGAGAAGGGCCGGGGAGACTTCTCCCTGAATACTGAGCAGTTGAGCCAGATCTGCCTGTACGGTGGGATCGAAGAAAATGTCACGCGCTGCGGCGTCAGCGCTGGCGCACTGAAATCCCATCCCAGCAAGCAGCTTCAACAGCGTCGACTTGCCTTCGGCAATTCCCCCGGTGACCGCGATTCGCATCGTTTCCTGACTATATCTGAAAACAAAACGGGGAGCAAGATGCTCCCCGTTTTCTAACTAACTTGAACAAGTCAATCTTTCGATTCAGCAGACTCATCGCCTGACTTAAGAAGACCCTTGAGCATTCCGAGTCGTTCGCCGATTGTTGCGCCGCCAGTGGCAATTCCACGTCTGGAATCATCATCACCGCCGCCACGTCCTCCACGACCGCCGCCTCGAGGACCACCAGGTCCGCCGCCAGTACGCGGCTTGCGATACTCTTCATCCATACCAGCGCCACCAGCACCGGGGCGAAGCTCGCTTCCACCGCCAAGGGCACGCATCGAGAGCACCATTCGTCGCTCGTCGGCTCGTAAGTCGATGACCTGAACCTCGACTTCCTGATTGTCTTCTACGACGTCTTGTGGTCGCTTCAGGCGCCGATAGCTCATTTCGCTGAGCGGCAAGAATGCCTCAGCACCCTCTTCAAGCTTGACGAATGCACCGCTAGTTACTAGGCGACCGACGTTTACCTTGAGGGTTTGACCGATCTTATAGTTCTGCTTGATCAGCTGCCAAGGATCTGGGAGCACCTGTCGGTGACCGAGTGAGATCTTTCCGACACCTTGATCGAGACGAAGAACCATAACCTTAATGTCCTGGCCCTCCTTGAACATCTCTTTCGGGTGACTGATTCGCGCCCAGCTCATTTCTGAGATGTGCAGCAGACCATCAACACCGCCGAGATCAACGAAAGCGCCGTAGTCAGCGAGCCGCCGAACGGTTCCGTCGAGGATGTCGCCAACCTTAATGTTTTTGAATACCTCTTCTTTTGCCGCACCCTTGGTTTCTTCTTCGGCGAGACGGTTGGATAGAACAACTTTCTTGCGCTCTCGCTCAAGCTCGATCACCTTCAGCTTCATTGGCTGACCGACGTACTTGTCGATGTTGCGCAGCTTGCCGTTGCCGACGTGGGTCGCAGGAACGAATCCTCTGACTCCGATGTCAACCACAAGTCCACCCTTGACTCGGTCAATGACCGGAGCCTCAATGGTCGTGCCTTCTTCGTGAGCCTGGATAATCTTTGCCCATTGCTCTTCGAAGACTGCTCGCTTTCGCGATACGGTTGGGTTTCCGTCGGAACCGGTTGGGTTCAGAACGACAACTAGAAGCTTGTCGTCCACGTTAACATATCCAACGGCAGACGAAAGGTTTTGCTCGGCCAGCTCGGCGAGAGGGATTACACCCTCGGCTTTGGTGCCTAGGTTGACAAAAACGCGGTCGTTATCAACTTGGATAACGGTTGCTTCAATGAGATCACCCTTGCTGAGTCGCTTATAAGTCGAATCGCCAGCTGATTCCGATTCTCCGGAATCGAGCGCATTCATGTACTGCTCGAACAAATCAGAATCGTTCTTGGTCGTCACACCCTCGGTTGTCGGTGCAACTTCGGCGGCAACCGGCGCCGGAGTTTCGGCGACAACGGGAGCAGCCTCTGGTTCTGCGACGGGGGCGGATGCTTCTACAACTTCTGTTGCAGTTGGTTCAGATTCAACAACGGGCTCGCTCGGAGCAGCTGCCTCGACGGCAGGCTCCACAACCTCAGTTGCAGCTGGTTCAGCTTCGGTAGGTGCGACTTCGGCAGTCGCGGGCTCGGTCAGGGACGCTTCAACAACGGCTTCTACCGGGGCGGTTGCCTCGGACTCAGCGGCTGGCGTCAAATTCTCATCGACAGTCATGGGTTTCTCAGAAACGTGCGCAGGACGCACGGACTAAGAATATACCCCACAGGTTCTATGGAAGTAGGCTACGCGGTATGATTCCAGTGTTTTACTGCCGGGTACAACACCGTGTATCTGCCAAAAGCAACCGAGTAATCCGTTCCGGTTGGCAAAATCTTGTCGACAACCTTAACAACTTCTTTACAAGCTGATTGGACGTTTGGCCAAACTCCAATTCCCACGCCCGCAAGAATCGCTGCGCCCATTGCAGGGCCCTCATCAACTTCTAGACGAACGCAAGGGGCTCCGAAGCAGTCCGCTAGCATTTGAACCCAGAAGTCGCTCTTACTGCCTCCGCTTGTCACGCGGATTTCAGCGGCACTTGCGCCCAACCCCCGAAGCAGATTGAACGCACCAAGAAGACCGAAGCTGAGTCCTTCGAATACGGCGCGGTCGAAGTCGGATCGGGTCGTTTCGAGTCCAAATCCGGCAAAACTTGCTCTCGCGGCCGGGTCGATGTTAGGGCAACGTTCCCCGGTGAGGTAGGGCAAAAACGTCATACCCGAGCCAGGTACGGCGGTTGCCGCGCTTGCCGAGATTTCGTCGTAGCTTCTCCCCCCTCCGAGTGTGTCGCGGTACCAGCGCAGTGCCCCACCACAACTCAGCATAACTCCCATCGCGTGCCATCCCCGATTGGCGTGGCAAAAGGTGTGGGCGGCTCCTGAAGGGTCGTGTTCATTGCCCGGCAGAGAGGTGAACACAACACCACTTGTTCCTAGGCTCACGGAGATGATCCCCGGCTCTACCGCTCCGGTGCCAACGGCAGCAGCAGCTTGGTCACCACCTCCACCAACCACGGGGATTCCCGCATTGAGATGGTCATGCAATGTCGTATGTCCGGTGACTTCATCTGATTCGTAGACCTTTGGGAACAGTCCTAGGCTGATTCCGAGAGCCTCGGCAACGGGCTGAGACCATTTGCGATTTTTGACATCAAAAATTCCCGTTCCGCTTGCATCGCTCACTTCAGCGCCATAATCACCAGTCAGTTTGAACCGGATGTAGTCCTTTGGGAGCAATACTTGGCGGACCTGCTGAAAGTTCTGAGGCTCGTTGTTCCTTAGCCAGAGGAGCTTGGGGAGCTGAAAACCAGTCAGCGCGGGGTTGCAGGTTAGTTCTTTGAGGCGCTCACTGCCAATTGTCGTCTCAATTTGCTCACACTCGGCAACGGTTCTTTGATCGTTCCAGAGTAGTGCCGGACGGATAACTTTTCCTTGTGCATCAAGGAAGACCGATCCATGCATTTGGCCAGTCACGCCGATGGCATCCGGACTCTTTTCATCAATTTCGGCGAGGCAACTCTCGACTCCTGCCCACCAGTCATCAGGATTTTGCTCGGTCCAACCAGGCTTGGGGACGCTGATCGGATATTCGGCAGAAGCTTGCTTCAGGACCGTTCCCTTTTCGTCAATTAGAAGAACTTTACAGCCAGATGTCCCAATGTCGATGCCGAGTAGCTTTGCCATTTACTCAAAAGCATATCCGCTGAGAGCCTATACTTTGGGGGTGCGTCGTGCTGTCATCGATGTTGGCTCTAATTCCGTGCTCCTTTTGGTGAGTGAGTTTAGTAACAACTCGTGGGTTCCGGTTCTTGAGGATACGGCGATCACGGCACTCGGCGAAGGGACCAAGCAGACTGGATTGCTGTCCGAGCGAGGGATAACTGACACTCTCGCGGCGGTTGATGATTTTTGGCGAATCGCTCTTGAAACGGGGGCGGAAAAGGTCGTCGCCGGGGCGACGATGGCGGCTAGGATTGCGACAAACACCTCCGAGTTTCTGATGCAAGCTTCCCGACAGAAGACTCCAATTATTGTCCTATCAGGAGATCAAGAGGCAGAGTTGGGGTTTGAATCAATCGTGAATGACCCCTTGTTCAGTGGGTCGAATCGAATCTCGATTGTCGACCCCGGAGGGCAGAGCACCGAAATGGTAACGGCTTCCCGGACTGCAGATGGCTGGGATGTTGACTTCCGCCGCAGCTACCCGATTGGAACGCTTGGGCTTAAATCTACGAATTTTCCAAACGAGGAGGTGGATGGGTTATCTCTGCTCCGCGCGTCGGGAGTGATTGACGACTTGATTGGAGTTTGCTACCGTCCGGGGCAGTGCGGTGAAGTCGTTATTTTGGGGGCGGCCGGAACGAATCTTGTTTCCGTGCGAGACCAACTGGAGTCATGGCAACCCGAGGTTGTTCATGGGGCAACGCTCCAGTACGAGGAAATCAGTAAGGCGGTGGGGTGGATGATGCCGATGAGCGACCAAGAGCGGCGGGGCATCCCTGGGCTAGAGAAAGGACGCGAGAATACAATTCATATCGGAGCCTTCATCCTGGAGCGGTTCCTCTTTGCTCTACGGGCAGAATCGTGCCGAGTAAGTGTTCGGGGCTGGCGGCATGCTCTACTAGCGAAACTTGACGAATACCCGCTATAAATAACTCATGGAGAATCCGAATTGGCGGCAAGTGCTTGCGAGCATCCTCGGAATCTCTGTGCTGGGCTTGGTCGGATATCTCGGTGGCGCGAGGACGAAGTCGACCCTGCCCGCTGAGCAACCTCCAAAGGTTCAGAAACTTGTTGAGTCAACAACTTCGCCAGTGCTTGAGCGAGGAGTGGAACCCAAGGAGGAGAAGCGCATCGTGCTTGACATCGGCGGAGCGGTTGCGAAACCAGGTGTCTACTGGCTCACAGAGGGGTCTCGGCTGGACGAGCTGGTTGTCCTCGCTGGCGGCTTACTGCCTGCCGCAGATCGAGAGAAAATCAACATGGCCCAACAACTACGAGATGGATCCAAAGTGACCATCCCGTACAGACAGCTCAATTCAGACGGCCCGTCGATGCCAGCACCTTCTCCGATCGATCAGGGGACTCCAGAGCCGGCCCCAGCGGACCCTCCGGTGACCCCAGAACCAAGGATCTTGAATCTGAATGAGGCCACGGCGATAGAACTCCAACAGCTCCCCGCTATTGGGCAGGAGTTGGCAGGTCGGATTGTTAAGTATCGCGAAGGCGTTGGAGGATTCAGAACGTTAGATGAGTTAAAGCAAGTGCGGGGGATTGGAGATAAGTTGTTTGAGAAGATTCGTGCTTATCTGACTCTATGAAAATTCTTGCAGTCCCAAATTGGACCTTCTTTGATCCGGATTTGTGTGAACAAGGGATCCAGCATGCGTGTGGTGAGGTGTTCGTCCACTATGCCAAGGGTGACGTTGATCACGGTCGCACAGTGACGGCATTCTCGGGAGAATCGGTTGCCGTATTTGCGACTATGACTGCATTATGCAATTTCTTCTTGCCTAAGATTGAACTTCGGAAAGGAGGTGTTCACCCGTTTGCTGGCGCGTTGGATGTCGCTCCGTTCGTCCTTCTCAAGGGTTCAGAGCGCGAATTGATCTCGGGGACTCGTGCCTGGGCATCATCATTTTCAGAACGGTTTCACATCCCGGTCCGTTTGTACGAGAAGGCAGCTCTCCCAGGACAGGAGTGCAGGCTACCGGTGTTGCGAGGTCAACTGGGTCCAGTCTCTGTACCTTTCGATTTTGGTCACGTTGACCACCCGGAGTGGGGCTACTCAGTGGTCGGGGTCAGGGATTTCCTGCTTGCGGTCAATTTTAACTTTCCAATATCATCGCTTTTCAGGGTCCGCGAACTCGCCCGCGAAATCAGGATCTTGCGGGAAAGTGGAGACTCGGTCTTTGAAGGAGTTCGATCCTTGGCATTTCAACTCACCCATCAGAACCTTGCTCAACTGAGCCTCAATCTAACCGCTCCAGATCGGACGAGCGTTGATCAGATCGACGCTTGGGTGAGAACCAAAACAGAGGTGGCGTTCAGTACCGAATTGATCGGGGTGATTCGAGATGTTGACCTGCCGAAATCGACTTGCTTGACACCTGCTCGGAGTCAGATTGTGCCAACCTTATAGGCGTCGTGGCTCAGTATCAGGTTGGTATTTTGGGAGGTGGGCAACTCGCCCGAATGTCGATGATTGCCGCCCATCAATTGGGAGTCAAGGCAGTTTCATTAGATCCCGATCCGGCATCTCCGGCAGCTCAAGTGGGTCCTTTCATCGTTGGTTCGATTACGCTTCCTGAGGATATTGCGAAGGTGATGAGCTGCTGTGAATTTGTCACCTTTGAGAACGAGTTCATTCCTGCTTCCGCCCTCCGAGAGGCGTGCGCCCTCGCAAGTTTTGACCCGGCAAATGTCACTCCTCGTATTGAAACTTTGGAGGTAATCCAGGACAAGCTCACCCAGCGCCGAGCGCTTCTGGCTCACAGCGTTCCATCTCCACGCGCAGTCCCAGCTGCCGATGCCAGAGAACTCGGCTTTCCTTGCGTGCTGAAGGCTAGGTTCGGGGGATACGACGGAAAAGGGACGCGCTACGCGAAGAGTGAAGCAGAGTATTTGTCGATTCTGGGAGAGATTGACGTCCAGCAATGGCTGGCCGAGGAGTTCGTCTCCTTCAATCGAGAACTCGCGGTTATGGTGTGCGCTGGACCAACAACCAGCTGTTTCCCAGCGATGGTGACAGAGCAGAAGAACCACGTTTGCGACCTGGTTTACGGTGTTGACGAGGAAGACACGCAGGAGCGGGCAACCAAGGTTGCGATTGCAGCTGTCGAGGCAGTTAAGGGTCAGGGACTGTTCGGAGTTGAGCTTTTCGAGCACCCAGACGGCAGGATTAGTGTTAATGAAATCGCGCCAAGACCCCACAACTCAGGGCATTACTCCCTCGACTGGGGTGGCACCTCACAGTTTGAGGCGCACATCTTATTGACGCTGGGAATCTTTGGCGCTGTACAAAAGGGAAAATCGACTTGGATGGCAAACCTGTTAGGCCAGGAGGGTGCTCAGGACTATGCAAAAGCACTTGCAGCTCTGACCGAGAAGCACCCGGAGGCAAGAATGCACTGGTATGGCAAAGCCGAGGCCAAACCAGGACGAAAGATGGGCCACCTCAACATTTGCGATGATTCCATGGACACCGCGGCACGCGATGCTTTCTACAAGGCATGGGTGAACCTATGAGACGAGCTATTCTTCTTGTTCTGGATGGATGCGGGGCAGGCGAGGCGCCAGACGCCGCGCTGTTTAACGACCATGACCACCCCTCTACTCTAAAGCATGTTTGGGACTACTGCGGGGGGCTTAATGCGCCAACTCTGGCGGGTTCGGGCTACTTCGCGGCTGGTGGGATCGAAACTCCTGTCGGTTTAGAGGGTTTTCGGGTTGAGTATGGTCGGCTTCAGGAGGTGTCGATCGGAAAGGACTCGGTGACGGGCCACTGGGAGATGATGGGGATTCACACCAAGGTGGGGTTTCCCACCTACCCCCAAGGTTTCCCTTCTGAACTGGTCTCAGAGTTTGAGCGACGGATTGGTCGAAAGGTTCTCGGGAACAAACCAGCCAGCGGGACGGCCATTCTCGCGGAGCTTGGGGATGAGCACCTTCGAACGGGTTCACCCATTTTGTACACAAGCGCCGACAGCGTTTTCCAAGTAGCTTGCCACGAGGAGCACGTCCCGATTGAGCAGCTTTATGAATTCTGCCGGATCGCCCGCGAGCTGTGTGAGGCACCTCACAACGTTCAAAGAGTAATTGCTCGACCGTTTTTGGGTTCATCAACTGCCGGTTTTGCTCGGACCGAACGGCGAAAAGACTTTCCACTCGTAGCGCCTCCGAACTTGATTGATGACATCAAAGATGTTTTCGGAATTGGTGTGGTGCCGGAACTGTTTGGGGGCAGGGGATTCCGTACGGTCAAAAGAACCCAGAACAACTCTGAGCATGAGGGAATGCTTTGGGATGCACTGGAATCCGATGCGAGATTTGTTTTCGCGAACTTCGAGGATTTCGACATGCTCTACGGACATCGAAATGATCCACTTGGGTTTGGAAAGGCATTCGAGACATTCGATAGCGTTCTTTCAGAACTGCTTTCTCGCATGACCCGGGAGGACATCCTGATCCTCACGGCTGATCACGGTAACGACCCGACGACGCCCTCAACCGACCACTCGCGCGAGTTTGTCCCATTTTGTGTAATTCAGGATGGATCAGGGGTGGATAGTATCGGCGACTCGCAGGGCCTCTGGAAAGTCGGGGACGTGGTGCGAGCTTGGCTTAATCCTTAGTGCCCGCAGAGATTAGGTGCAAGTACCAGTTTTAAGATTCATAGGGATAAAGGCACCCAAATTGTTCCGATTATCAACTACCGAGTAAAATGCATACTCGAGACGCGAAGTGGCGTCTCTATGCAATTTCTTGCTGGTACACGAGGATGAAAAAATCTACTGAAATCGCGTTTCGTCTGTTTGCCGACGGCGTTCTACTCCTGATCGCCTCGGCCGTCGGAATTCTTGTCGGATTCGCCTTCGGTGCAGAGCCAGGTAAGCCATTCAGTGCCTATGCCTCGGAGAACATTCTTTCTCCGATATCACTTCTTGCGATTTGTCTGCCGGTTTTCTACTTCGCAGGCTTTTACACGAAAGGTCGAGCCTACTCAACCAGCTACAAGCCAATCTTTGTTGCCCAAGTTTCGGGAATTGCGGTTCTTGCCTGGGGATTCTTACTCTTCATGCTTGGTCGGAACGTTGAATCTAGTCGCAGCCTCGTCATGAGTACAGGCGTTATGGCGATCATTCTCGCCATCGGAGCTCGGATCTGGAGCATGGTCTGGATCAAAGTTCAGCACAAAACACTAGCTCGACCAACGGCTAACGGAGTTGCATTTGATGAATACAGACCAAAAAGTGTCTTAGTGATTGGTGGAGCTGGCTACATCGGATCAGGACTCCTCAAAAAACTCATTGATAAGGGTTACCGCGTAAGACTCGTTGACGCCTTCATGTTTGGTGAAGAGCCAATCGCGGCAGTAGCCGGGCACGAGAATCTTGAAATTGTCCGGGCTGACTTCCGGCAGATTGATAAGGTGGTTGAATCGATGCGGGGGATGGATGCGGTGATTCATCTTGGCGCCATCGTTGGAGACCCTGCCTGCGCCCTTGATGAGGATTTCACGATTGAAGTCAACTTGATGGCAACTCAGATGATTGCGGAATGTGCGAAGGGATTTGGCATCAAGAAGTTCATTTTCGCTTCAACATGTTCAGTGTATGGTGCTTCCGATGAGGTTCTCAACGAGAAGTCACACCTGAATCCGGTTTCCCTCTACGCACGATCAAAGATTGCCTGCGAGCGAATCCTCCTGGAAATGCAAGATGATAGTTTCAGGCCAACAATATTGCGCTTTGGGACGGTCTTCGGACTCAGTGGACGGACTCGATTTGACCTTGTGGTGAATCTACTCACCGCAAAAGCAATCGTTGACGGCAAGATCACGGTGTTCGGAGAAGATCAGTGGCGCCCATTTGTGCACGTTGACGATGCTGCACTTGCGGTTGCAACGGCTCTGGAAGCGCCTCTTGACGTCACTGGCGGACAGACGTTCAACGTCGGGTCAGATGAGGGCAATTACACCCTAGGTGACGTAGGTCGCCTGATTCAAAAGTTTGTCCCAACTGCTGAGCTCATCGCCAGCGGCAGTGATGGCGACCGACGCAACTACCGGGTTGATTTCTCAAAGATCAAAAACCAGATCGGATTCAAGACTCAGTGGACGCTCGAAATGGGTGTCAAACAAGTCATCCAAGCGTTTGAGCGTGGCGACGTGACAGACTACAACGCGCCACAGTATTCTAATGTCAAGCTACTGAGTGAAGAAGCCTTACTCAAGGGTCTGATGACGGAAGCACAGCGGTTGCGAAACATGGTCGAAGAAGCAGCTTACGATCAAGGCATCATTCGGTCAAACTAAGCTCATGGCTCAAGTTCGGATCGGAATCGTGGGTGGTGGGATTGTCGGTCTCTCAGTGGCCCACAAAATCTCTCTCAAGTTTCCCGATGTCAAGATCCTCCTCTTTGAGAAGGAGGCAAAGCTTGCCGAACACCAAACGGGCAGAAATTCCGGAGTAATTCACTCCGGAATTTACTACAAGCCAGGCTCGTTAAAAGCCACGACTTGCCGCGATGGCAAAGCCCAGCTGGAAGCCTTCTGTGATGAACATGGGGTGAAGCGCGAAAGGTGCGGCAAGGTCATTGTTGCGCTGAATGATGCAGAGTTACCAGCTTTGGATCGGATCTATGAACGAGGTCAACAAAATGGCGTGGAATGCCATTACATCACGGCTGAACGTTTGCGTGAGTTGGAGCCGCATGTCGCAGGGATCAAAGCTCTTCACGTTCCTGAAACCGGCATTGTTGACTATGTTGGGGTCTGTTCTAAATTGGGCGAGCTTCTCGAAGCCAAGGGGCACGAGATTCGACTCAATTCGAAGATCATCAACATCATCAAAACAACTGACGGAGTGACGATTGGCACCGAGGACAAGAATGGCGAGCATCTCGACTTTCTGGTGAATTGCGCCGGTTTGTATTCGGACAAAGTTGCCCAGATGGCAGGGCACAAACCATCAATCAAAATCATTCCGTTCCGAGGCGAATACTACGAGTTAAAGGAAGACGTCCACCACCTCTGCAAAAACCTAATCTATCCGGTTCCAGACCCCGCATTCCCGTTCCTGGGCGTTCACTTTACTCGGATGGTTTTGGGAGGGGTCGAATGCGGTCCAAACGCGGTTCTTGCGTTTGCTCGAGAGGGGTACACGAACCGACAGATCAAGCCAAGCGAGCTCTTTGAGTCGTTAACTTACGGCGGATTCATAAAGCTTGCTGGCAAGTTTTGGAAGACGGGGGCGGGCGAGATGCATCGCTCGTTTAGCAAGAAGGCCTTTGTCAAGGCGCTCTCTCGGCTCATTCCTGAAATTAGGGAGGAGCATCTGGTCGCAGCTCCAGCGGGGGTTCGAGCCCAGGCGATCAGTCCCGAAGGAGTTCCGGTTGATGACTTTGTGATTGAACACGACGAGCGTGCGGTCCACGTAATCAATGCAGTCTCTCCGGCTGCAACCGCATGCCTTGCGATCGCTGATCACATCGTGGCTGTTTTGGAACCTAAACTGGTGGGCTAATGCGGATCGGGGTGACCGGTGGCGGTGGATTTCTCGGTCGCTCACTTGTCATCGAGTTGACAGGTGCAGGTCACGAAGTCGTTGTCCTGGACGAACGAGAGGTGAACTGTTGGCGACAAGTTTACGGTCGAGCATTTGATGGCGATCTGAAGCGGGTTTTTGCGGGCTGCGACCTGATTTTTCATCTGGAGTGGAGCGGATCATTTCGCCAAGCAAAGGAAGATCCAGTGGGGACGCGTCAACGCAACTTGACCACAGTTCATCGGGTGCTGGATTGTGTTGTTCCGGTCGTTTTCACAAGTACCAGCCTTGTTTACGGCGGGAACCTGGCGCATCCATCGGGAGAAGAGGAGGATGTGGCTCCGCGTGCCCCCTACGGAGAGCAAAAACTGGAGGCTGAGAGGCTTGTTCGCGAAGCAGGAGGGTGTGCAGTGAGAGTATTCAACCTCTACGGTCCGAACTCTACCGATCCAGCGCAGATCATTCCTCGACTTATTACCGCCGCCCGCGGCGACGGTCGAGTCTCGCTCAATGGCGACGGATTGCAGAAGCGAGACTTTGTTCACCGGATTGACGCAGCAAAGGCACTTCTGGAGCTGGCGTCTCGAAAGGTCGCTGGGAACGTTTTTAATCTGAGTTCTGGAATTGGAACAACAATGATCGACCTGGTGAACCTGGTTTTTGCGGAGGCAGGGCGTGAGCCTGAAATCACTTGGAATCCTCCGGTCGCCGGTGAGGCGAGGATGATTTGTGGTGACCCGACAGCTCTCAAACAACTGACCCAATGGGAGCCAACAATCCAACTCAGCGAGGGAATTCGAACCTTGCTCGCTCATCCTTCGTAAACTAAGAATTGCCGTGAATCTTGTCAAGGAAGTCGAGCATCTTGGAGTGAAAGGGCGAGTGGTCTTGGTGCACACGTCGCTACGATCAGTGGGCGATGTTGACGCGAAAAACTACATCAATGACTGGCGCGAGGCGGTTTCGGAACAGGGGCTGGTTCTTTTTCCGACGTTTACGGGCCGCCCTACAGATTTGCCTGAGAACCCTCCGGCGTTCGATGTGTCGGAGAGCATGCCCGTGAACATCGGGATCGTTCCAGTAGAGGCTGCGAAACTGGATGGCGGTTTCCGGTCGCATCATGCGACTCACTCGGTGAAGGGCTTCGGCGAAACCGCTCAGGACTTTCTGAATGACCACTTTGACAGCTACACACCTTGCGATGAACACAGTCCGTTTCGCAAGCTCGTCGAAGCAGATGGGCTGATCGCGCTTGTGGGCTGCACGCATACCTCGAACACCACGATTCACTCGGCTGAGGAGCAAGCAGATGTGCCCTATCACCTGATTCCGGGGGAAGGGACAAGCATCATCATTGATCGCGAAGGAAACCGTTTGGAGCAGCGAACAAGGTTTCACTCATGGGCTACCGAGCGCGATTTTATGCGTATTGATGAGGATCTTGGCGCATTGGGGATTCAGACTTACCACTCGATTGGAGACGCCATCGTACGTCTTGTAGACGCAAAGCTGATGATGGATTGGCTCGTACAGCGGCTTCGGGCATACCCGTATCTGCTTTGCAAACCGAAGTGACGGGGTAGGTCAGTTGGTCGGGGCGACACGATTCGAACGTGCGACCTTTTCCACCCCATGGAAACGCGCTACCAAACTGCGCTACGCCCCGAAAGGAAGACAAAGGATACCCCGATCTGGTGCGACGGGGTATCCGAGATTCGCTCAGCCTCGAGCAGGAGCCGAGATCACCGGGGTTCGGCCTGTCGTGTTGAAGTACTTGTAAACGTTATCGACGGTAGGGGTTGAACGTCCCCTGAGGTTTCTAGCATCCAGAGCCTCAGCTCGAATCATCGAGTCCGTGCGGTTCTTCAATAGAGCAGGGCGAAGCGCCTCAATGGCGGCTCTTTGCTTTCGGTAGATGTCGTTGCCAGGGTCTTTGGTCTGCGCGTTGACAACCGCGGTGTATGACTTCGCCAGTTCTGCGTCTTTGGCAGCCAATGCGGCAGCGTTTGTATAGAATGCGGCTGCGTAATTGGGGCTTGCCTTAGTGGCAGCATCAGCGAACTTCACCGCATCATCGAACTTCTTTTGGTAGAGAGATGCGATGGCGATTCCGGCAAGTGCCTGACCCGAACTAGGTCGACATTCGAGCGCCGTTGAGTACATCGCCTTTGCGAACTCGAATTGATAATCTTTGTCGGCAGATGGAAGGTTCGGCGTCAGAGCAAGTGCGATTGCTTCGTTCCCTTGCTCCACATACATGTCGTGATCAGCCGCATCGGCCTTGATAGCTTTCTCGAAGTTTGCTCGACCCCTGTTGATCTGGTTCAGCTTGTTTGCAAGCGCGGCTGCAAAATAGAATGCCTCGCTGCGACCTTCGCTTTCCTTGAGGAGCGAGGCGGCGGCATCGGCGAGCGCGGATTGACGGTCTCGCTTGATGGCGATGTAGGCTTGTGCAGTCTTGACTCCGAGCGAGTCAGGAGAGTTGAGAATCGCCTCCTTGATGGCTTCATCAGAGCCAGGGTCATCTCCTAACTCCGCTTGGTTGATTGCCAACAACGCGAATGAATAAGCATCGTACTCACCAAATTTCTTCAGGTTCTTTAAAAGACCATCAGCTTGGTTGACTCTGCTGAGCATCAAGTAGCTAAAGACCAAACGGTTCACCAAATCGGTCCGCTTGTATTGATTCGGGATCTCCTTCTCGAGAGTTTCTACAACCAGCGCGTAGCGCCGGGCCTTGATCGCCGAGTCTAGAAACTCAACAGAGGTGGGATCCTTCTTCATGGCATCGAGGTCTTCCTCTCGAATCGCCGTTCGCATCTTCGCCGCGCTCATCAAAGACTTTTTGATTGAGTCAACCACTTCGCGCCGGTCGGAGGTTGCTTTCGATGTCGCGGAGAAGGCTCTTTGAACGTTGAGCGAGATGATCAGTTCTCGGGCATCCCGGTTCTTCTTGTCTACTTCCAGAACATCCTCTGCGTTCTTCTGGGCCTTGTCAAAGGCGCCCTTGGCGAAGTTTGCTCGTCCGAGCAGAAGGCGGGCAGGAAGTGAATCTTTGTCGGCCTTGAGCGCGATTCGACCTTCGGTGATCGCCTCATCGAACTTACTCTCAGCAAGGAAGGCATTTCCTTTATCAACGTGGGCCGCGGCGCCGAGAGACACTCCGTTGTCAATACTTAACGCTAAAACCTTCTCGGCGTTTTCGCCCTCAGAAGTAAAGCCTTTAAACCGGAGGTTGATGGTTCCATCCTCTTCGGCAAGCGTATCGAGTTTGAATTCGTAAGGTGTCGAACCGTCCGTTTCGCGGAGATCGTCTCCGACGTAGAGTTCAATTGCCTGGATCGGGTTAGTGGTCATCGGCTTCACGACGAAAGTGACTTCGCCGGTCAGTGATTCTCCACCTTTCAGGGCGACAGGAGTCGTGCCTTTCATCAAAAAGACATCGATAGAGAACTTTGGCTTGGTTGCTCCGCCTTGGAGTGCCAAAAATGCAGTGAGAAGTGGAAGTACGCTCATTGAACCGACCTACAGACGGTAAGTATGACGAATCAAGGACCCAATCATATCTGTTTCGAGGCGAATCTGGTGGGTGTTTAGTCCTCAAGCCACTTGCGGAAGGGGAGATCGAAGGAGAGGTCATTGAGGATTCGGTGTCGATACCAGTGCATCACCACTCTGGGCACCCAGCCAAAAGGGTTAAACACATCTCGAAACAGGTCGACAGAAGCTGCGGTGACTTCGTTTGTTTTACGTCTGCACATCAGGGACGCCAGGTCGTAAACGAGGTAGAGCAATCCAAGTGCATTCCAGAGAACTGCCTGCCAACTTTCTAGGCTCGTCAAAGCTTCTTCGACCATGATGAACGCGATAATGGTGCTGCTGGCGATGAGAGCCAGTACATACCCCCCTACGAAACTAAAGTCTCTTCCGCAAAGCATCGCGTAGACCGCAAAGCACCCGATGCCGGCTAGGATGGACCAAGCGGGAAAGTGGAATGTGGTGGCGGTCCGAGCCGCCAATGCGGTTATCCCCACGCAGATCAAGACTTGAAGCGGGGCTGTTTGTACCTCCCATGACTTCCCTCTCCCAATGGTCCTGATCAGACTGATCAGAGCTAAAGCCAAGACCCATACCCAAACGAACCGAGATTCTCGGGCGAACTCGCTCGGGATGGCCCAAGCCCCTAAAGCGATCACAAGCACCCAAAGGCAGAACCGATAGAACGTTTCCCGGATAAATAGAAGTCTTCTGGTATACGTAGCTTGAGTTACATTCCCAGCCATTGCCTCTGGTTCAGGCACGTAGTTTGGCACATACATTTAGAACACCCAATTGACGGACCAAGTGGCGAGATTGCCGCGCACGAGACCTGCTTGCACAAACGCCTGTTTGCCGAGTACGCGGATTTCGGTTGCGGCTCCAACGTTCCAATTGAAGGTGTCGTACTCGCCATACGCGCGCCAGCTATCGTTTAGGGGCAACGTATAGGAACCGAAGAAACCCTTCCATCGTGTGCCCCCAAGGCCCAGCGTAAAGTACGATTCGCGACTACACTCTTTGGTGCCGACGATGAAAAACGATCGGCTGAGCTTTGAATCTTCGACGGGGTTGTCATCGCCGTTTGCCGCTGGACGGTCGGTGATGTTATGGCAACCGATCGAGAAGGTCCAGTCCCCCGTCTGCTCCGCGCTGATGGGAAGTTGATACTGAAGGTGTTGCACGCTATCTCCAGTCCCACTGACAATCAGGTGAGTGATCGCGATTCGCGAGCCGAGAGAATCAAGAGAAAACATGCCCTGGAGAGTCCCGTCGCTGCTCTGCACATTGGCGCTTGTTGTATTGAACCACCGAAAGGTTCTGTCGGTGCTCCTTGAGCACAGGCCCAGAACAACTCGCTTGGTTTCGAGCACATACGCGATAGGAGTCGAAAGTGACATCGCTCCGTTGATTCCGGTTTTCCCATCTCGAAGAACCGGAAACCCGTTGCCGCTGAGCCCGGCCATGTCTCGAAACTGAGGAAAAGTTCTCGGCCCACCAATGCTCTGGGACAGCGCTCCCGAAGCCAACAGCGAAATAAAGATGGAGCAGGCGAAGCGCATAGCAACTATTATCTCGTAAAATCTTCTTGATCGGCCCTGAGACTTTGGCTGAATCAAAATCCCGTAAGGAGATTTACCAGCATCGTCGCACCAACTCGCTCATGAACTATGTACTTGCAGATCGAGACGGGACGTTGATCGTTGAAAAGCACTACCTCAGCGACCCAGGTGAAGTCGAGTTGATCCCCGGGGTGGCCGAAGCGATTCGGCTTCTGAAAGAACTCGGGTGGGAGGTCATCTGTGTTTCCAACCAATCTGGTGTGGGAAGAGGCTTGTTTGAGTCCGCAGACGTGGAGCGGGTCAATCTGCGGGTCTCCGAACTCCTCCACGAAGGTGGTGCCAGAGTCTTGGAGTTTTACTACTGCCCAGACCCGCCAGGAGTCGAGTCGACGCATCGGAAGCCGGCGCCGGGGATGGCGCTTGACGCAGCCCAGAAGCATGGCTTTGAGCCGAGGGCGGTAGTCGTCGTTGGGGATAAGCCCTGCGATATCGATCTTGGGCGAAATCTGGGCGCGGTCTCGGTTTTGGTTCGCACTGGGCACGGCTCTAAGCACGAAGAGTTGGGTGACGCGGATCCAGACTTTGTAATCGACAGCTTCGCCGACCTGCCTGCCATAATAGGCAGTCTAGGAGAAACTGATGCAAGACTGGGAACAAGTAGCTAATTCGCACATCCGAGAAAGCATCCGCGTCAAAGAAGCAACTTTGGAGACCTGCATTCCCTCGCTTCTTGAGGCGTGCGACGCCCTAACTGAGGCGTTTGCAGGTGGCAAGAAACTGCTCATTTGCGGAAACGGCGGGAGCGCGGCGGACGCTCAGCACCTTGCCGCTGAGTTCATCTCAACCCTCTCTCAGGCATTCCCACGCAAGGCGCTTCCGGCGATTGCACTGACGACAGACAGTTCAACTCTCACGTCTAGGGCTAACGATTATGGCTTTGACGAGGTGTTCTCTCGTCAGGTTGAGGCTTTTGGGCAACCCGGGGACGTGCTCCTTGCGATCTCAACGAGCGGAGGTTCGCAGAACTGTCTTGAGGCAATGAAGGTTGCTAAAGAGCTCGGTGTTAAGAACATCGCTCTCGTTGGTGGGTCTGGAGGACAGATGGCGGAGATTGCCGATGTGGCAATCATCGTTCCTAGTAATCAAACGATGCATATCCAGGAGTCGCATCTCGCTCTCTATCACATCCTTTGCCACATAGTTGAGAGGCAGTTGAATCCAGAAATGGCTGCTACCGAGGCCGCGAGACTGGGATGAAACGAGCAGTTGACATCGTAGGAGCAACCATCGCGCTTATACTTTTTGGCATCCCCATGATCGTCATCGCGCTTTTGATCAGGGTTCTTGATCCTGGACCGGTTTTCTTTCGTCAGGCCCGACTTGGAAAGAATGGAACGCCATTCTTGATCTTCAAATTCCGATCCATGAAGGTTCACGCCCCCGACATTCGGAATGAAGATGGTTCGGCTTTCACTGGGGATGATGATCCTCGCGTCACCAAACTAGGACGATTCCTTCGGAAGACGAGCTTGGATGAGCTCCCTCAGTTCATCAATGTTCTTTTTGGACACATGAGCCTTGTAGGGCCACGCCCCGATCAGGTTGATCAGATTCAGTACTACACTGAAATCGAGAAGCAGAAATTGTTAGTCAAGCCAGGGATTACCGGACTTGCTCAGATTAGCGGTCGCAATTCCATCAGTTGGGACCAGCGAAAGGAGCTTGATGTTAAGTACGCGCAAAACAACTCGGTTTTGGGCGATTTGGCGATTGTGGCACGAACTATTCCCTACGTTCTGTTGAGAAAGGACGTTAACTCCGAAACCACGAAACCATGAATTGGAGAGAGCGCATCGTACAAGGGTCTTCACCCCGTTTTCGGAACCACCCAGGCATTTCGCTTCAGGCCGCGCGGCGACTCGCAGAAAAATCCCTGCCAGATCAAGAGCCCGTTTTAGCGGGAAACTCGGGCTGTGCGCTAGTTTCTAAGCTTACATTTGATACAGAGTTGTTGGGAGTTTCATGTGGTCGAATTTCTGCGATTGGTGCCCAAAATGAACTCGATGCGATTGCGATCTCCCAAAAGGCGATAGACCTAGCCAACTCGATGGAGATTGAGCATTTGTCAGTACGCTGCGATGCAGATGATCAGATTTTGCTGGACGCTCTCCAAGCTTGCGGGTTCGAACCTGTCGATGCAATCCTCACATTCACAAGGTCGCTCCGCAACTACTCACCAGTGGAGGTCGATCCGCAAATCCGATTGGCAACCGCAGATGATACAGAGGAGGTTGGTGAGATTGCCCGGACCGCGTTCTCGATAGACCGGTTCCATTCGGATCCCATGATCGACAACGAGCGAGCGAATGAACTCCACTATCAATGGGCGAAGAACTCTGTGCTTGGAACTGCCGCGGATGCGGTGGTCGTTGCGACGGATGCTCAAGACAAGCCGATCGGCTTTGTGACGTGTAAGTTGAACGCGGGCACCTTCGAGGCTCTCGGGAAATTCGTCGGAACGATTGTTTTGGTTGCCACATCGGACGCGGCGCGAGGACAAGGCTTCGGACAGCGAATGACAAAGCAAGCTTTGAACTGGTTTTTGCAGAGCGGAGTAGATATTGTCGAAGTCGGGACACAAGCTGTCAACAAGCCTGCGGCAAGACTCTACGAGAGCGCAGGGTTCCAACTGACCGACAATTCGGTTTCTTTGCGAAAATGGCTAGGAACCGGTTCATCTGTCGTGGAGACTGAAGCTGAATCTGCCAAAATCCTTTTGTAGGTAGCTGGCAAACATGACACAGACTTTTGCAATTCGGGATGAGTTTATTCCCTTTTCCCCTCCCTTGATCGAAGCGGACGATATCGCGGGCGTGGTGGACACCCTCAGCACTGATTGGATCACCACCGGACCAAAGACTCGTCGATTCCAAGAGGTTTTTTGCGAAACCTACGGCGCACCTGCCGCTCTCGCAGTGAACTCGTGTACAGCTGGGCTCCATGTTGCGCTAGTCGTCTTGGGAGTAGGACCGGGGGACGAAGTTATTACGGTCTCGCACACTTTTTGTGCAACCGCCAATGTGATCGAACACGTTGGAGCAAAGCCAGTTCTGGTCGACATTGAGCCTGAGACCATGAACATGGACCCAGCAGCCTTTGAGGCAGCGATTACTCCGAGAACCAAAGCTGTCATCCCTGTTCACTATGCAGGGCATTCCGCCGAGATGGACACGATCAATGCGATTGCAAAAAAGCACGGTATCCACGTGATAGAAGATGCAGCCCACCCAATCTCCGGTAAGTACAAGGGGGCTTTTGTCGGTTCGTCCGAAAACCCAACCTCATTCAGCTTCTACGCCACCAAGAATCTCACCACCGCCGAAGGTGGAATGCTGACGGGCACTCCGGAGTTCATTGAGAAGGCGCGTGTCGTTCACCTCCACGGAATGAGCAAAGATGCCCTGAAGCGGTACGAAAAAGGCGGATCTTGGAAGTATGAAGTCGTCCTACCTGGGTTCAAATACAACATGACCGATCTCCAAGCGGCGCTCGGTCTTACCCAGCTCGCAAAGCTTGATCGCTTCCAGGCGCGCCGCCGAGAAGTTGTTTCCCAATACTCCAAGGCACTTGGCGATCATCCTGCTTTCACGATTCCGGTTGAGAAGCCAGAAGTCGAATCGTCTTGGCACCTCTACGTTCTTCGCCTGAACCTCGACCAGTTGACGATCGATCGAGATCAGTTCATTGACGAGTTGAAGGAGCGTAATGTAGGTACTTCAGTGCACTACATCTCAGTTCATTTGCACCCGTTCTATGCGCAGAAGTACGGCTTTTCCCCAGAGTCTCTTCCCGTTACTTGGGATACCTACAACCGAATCATCAGCCTGCCACTTAACGTGAGGATAACAGACGAGGAAGTTGCCTACGTGATTGGTGCACTCAAGGATATTGCAGCAAAGTACACTCGATAGGTGGGCAAACCAAGAGTTGTTCTAGTCGTTGGAACGCGGCCGGATGCGATTAAAACGCTTCCGGTCGTGATCGCACTTCAGAAGGAGCAGTCACTCGAAACAGTTCTTGTTTCGACAGGACAGCACCGAGAGATGCTTCAACAGGTTTTCCATACGTTTGGAGTGCAACCGGATCGTGACTTGGGGCTGATGAAGCACGGTCAATCACTTGGAGAGCTAACAGGGCGGATGTCTTTAGCTCTTGATGAGCTCTTTAAGGAATTGAAGCCACAGTTTGTGATCGCTCAAGGAGACACAACAACAACGTTCGTAGCAGGTCTGTCGGCATTCTACAACCAGATTCCTTTTGGCCACGTCGAGGCAGGACTCCGAACGCATAACGTCTTTGATCCGTTTCCAGAAGAATTCAACCGCCAGGCAGTCGGTCTCTTTGCCACTCACCATTACGCACCGACCGAGCTCTCGGCGTCCAATCTCCGCCGAGAGCACGTGGCGGATGAGAAAATCTTCGTCACAGGAAACACTGGGATCGACGCTGTCCTCATGGTCGCGGAGCGCGAACCGCAGACTTGGTTCCCTGAACACGCTGGTCGAGTCATTCTGATGACGATGCACCGCCGAGAGAACTGGGGAGACCCCATGGCGACATGCGCTAAAGCCGCACGGCAACTCGTTGATGAGCACCCAGACACCCTCCTCGCAGTACCAATGCACCGCAATCCGATTGTTCGCGAAGTATTGGAGCAAGAACTCGGCGGCCACGACCGCATTCACTTGATCGAACCGCCAGAATATGCTCGATTTACAAAGCTGATCCAGCGGGCAAACTTGATCCTTACTGACTCAGGTGGAGTACAGGAAGAGGCCCCAAGTTTTGGCATCCCCATTCTGGTGCTCCGAAACACCACCGAGCGTCCCGAAGGTGTCGATGCGGGTTGCGCCAAGCTGATCGGCACCAATCCGGAAGCACTGCTCAGTGAGGGGACGAGACTACTGAACGACAAAGTTGTTTATTCGGAAATGAGCCAGGTAAAGAGCCCTTACGGCGAGGGCAAGGCTTCGGCCATGATTGTCGAAGCCATCAAGAACTACTTCGCTTGACGTTTCCACATTTCGTGGAGCAGCACGCATTGGCCGCCATGATAGCTATCATGCTCCACGATGTGGGCTACGATCCAGCGAAACGTGAGGGTTCCCCACGTGCGTTGAAACTCTCGTCGTGGATCCGGCTCTTGGCGAATGAGCTCGGTCATTTGCCTTCTTGTTGTTTGCAGGATCTCTAGATACCATGCGAACGGCTGATTCGGGGGAGTTGGCCAATTCACGTTATCTTGGTCCAGCTGGGAGTCGTACGCAACTGCCGGGTGCTCGGCATCGAGCTCTGAGTCTGCTGCGAATTTTTTGATCCAGTAAAGATCGCAGCAGGCCATGTGGAGCATGATTCCGCCAATGCTTGGCCCGTTCGAGAAGGGCTGCCAGAACATGGCTTCCAGCGGCGGTTCTCCGAGGTTCTCCAACCACTCTCTTGACCCGTCCTCCCAGGTCGCAATCAGAGTTCCGATTTCTGGTTCAAATCCGTTGACCGGGGCAACATCTAAGTTTTTCATTAGCGTCTCCTTCGCGATGCGCCGCCGAGGATACCGCCCATGATGCTTCCAAGTACTCCTCGAACAATTTGGCGACCGAGCTGGCTTCCGGCGGCGCGCATCGTGGACTTGACGACCGATTCGAGAATCGAGTCGGTACGCCTCGCCGGCGCTTGTCTGAGTTCCGGAATCTTGTGCTGAGCTTCTTCTTGAGCCTCTTGAGCCCTTCTGGTTAACTCCTCGTACGCACTGTCCCGGTCGACGCCTTGCGAGTACCGGCGATGAAGCGACGAGGCGTTGATCACGTCTTCGCGCTCTGCATCGGTGACTGCTCCGAGCCGGCTAAGAGGGGGCTTGATGAAGACCCGCTCAACGACTGTAGGTGTTCCATCAGCGGCGAGGGTACTCACGAGGGCTTCGCCGATACCAAGTTCAGTGATAACCTCCTTCGTATCAAAATCTGGATTTTGTCGGAATGTCTCTGCCGCGGTTTTGACTGCCTTCTGATCGCGCGGCGTAAAGGCCCTGAGCGCGTGTTGGAAGCGATTACTAAGCTGACTAAGAACGGAATCTGGGATATCCAGCGGATGCTGGGTGACGAAGAAGATGCCAACACCTTTGGAACGGATCAGGCGAACAACTTGCTCAACCTTGGTGAGTAGCGCTTCGGGTGCGTCAGTGAACAAAAGGTGCGCCTCGTCAAAGAAGAAGACAAGCTTTGGCTGATCCAGGTCGCCTGCTTCAGGCAAGTTCTCGAAAAGCTCACTGAGGAGCCAGAGGAGGAAGGAGGCGTAGAGCTTTGGCGACAGCATCAGTTTGTCGGCAGCGAGGACGTTGATGATCCCCCGCCCGTCGGATGCGCGCTGGAGAAGATCCATCACGTTGAGCGCGGGTTCACCGAAGAAGATCTCTCCGCCCTGCTCTTCAAGCACTAGCAACTCGCGTTGAATTGCACCAATCGAAGTGCTCGTAACGTTGCCGTATTCTCCTCGAATCGACTCTGCATTTTCGGCCATCCAAGACAAAATCGACTTGAGGTCCTTCATGTCGAGGAGTAGTAACCCGCCATCGTCAGCGATTTTGAAGGCGATGCTCAGTATTCCTTCCTGTGTGTCGTTGAGGCCGAGCATCCTGCTGATCAGTAGGGGCCCCATCTCACTGATGGTCGCGCGGATCTGGGTTCCTTTCTCGCCAAACACGTCCCAAAGTGCGACTGTTGACGAGCGATAATTGAGAGGAGCAAGACCTAGCTGTTCCGCCCTGGCTTCGATCTTGGAGTTGCCGCCTCCGGTTTGTGACAGACCCGCGAGATCACCTTTTACGTCGGCCATGAAGACGGGCACACCAATCTCGGCGAGACCTTCCGCAATCGATTGAAGGGTAACTGTCTTTCCCGTTCCTGTGGCTCCCGCGATTAAGCCGTGGCGATTGCAAAACTTGGGCAGAATGAACGCGTCATTTTGCTTCTTATCCGAAGTCTTGCCTACGAGAATGCCGGGAAGATTTGCCACAACGACACACAGTTTACTTGGGAACAGTGTGTGGTCGGGATGACAGGATTTGAACCTGCGACCTCCGCGTTCCGAACACGGCGCTCTACCAAGCTGAGCCACATCCCGAAAAACTGGAGCCTCAGACGGGAATCGAACCCGTGACCTCTTCATTACCAATGAAGTGCTCTACCGCTGAGCTACTGAGGCGTAAGGTCAAAGAGTATACCCACCGCTCGGAAATCTGGTCTACAATGGGCTTATGCTTACGAGCCTAATTGCAAGTGTTTTGTTCGTCCAAAAGACCAAAGTGGTGGAACCCCAACTCTGGTTCATGTTCTTTTTGAAAGGCGACGGAAAGCGACCGAGTGATCCAAAGGAGCTTGAGAAGATGCAGGCTGACCATATCCAGAATTTGCAAACTCAAGGTGGTTTGGGACACCTCTTGGCGGCAGGTCCGCTCACCGATCCGACGCAATTACGAAGGGGGATCACCGTTGCCGTCGCCAAGAATCGCGACGAAGTCGAGTCGTTCTTCAAAACCGACGCGTTTGTCAAAGCGGGAATCATGTCGGTCACCGCCGCCGCGTGGGAGACCGGTCATGCGCGGTTCAATCCTAACTACGACAAGAATGCGGTGGAAGAATACGAGTTACTCATCACAACTCAGGGTCTGATGCGCGGAACGCGAAACTCGCTGAGGAGCTTTGCCGTCGGAGGAAGAACTGAACACACTCCCTCCGAGAAGTATCAGTTTCTGGGTGAGGTTTGGATTTCACGCAAAGTCGATCACGACAAGCTCATCACGGCCCTTGATGGAACCTCTGCTCCACGGGAGATCATCCCGCTTTGGATGGCCAAAGACATACTTAAACCAAAGGATTGATCTCGCTCGCCGCCTTGTCCCCGGCCCTCAATCCTGGAAACCAAGTTGCGAGATCATTCTCGCGCTGAGGGGAATCTGGCTGGCTGATGACCGCCCCATCCTCGAAGTAAATGATGGTCATCACTTCTCGGGTGGTTGTGTGGGAAGCATTTCCGGGCGCGCCGTGAATGCACCATCCGTTATGGAAAGTTGCATCGCCGGCCGTCATATCACCAGCGGAAACGACTTCGAACCCGTTTGTTTGTATCCTGTTTTCAAGTTCCGTGTCGCTGTCATCGGAGATGTTCATCGGACCAAGATAGCCAAGGGACTGAGATCCGTTGGCGAAGTTGAGCGTTCCCATCTCTTTGCTGGCATCAACCAGGGGCATCCAGAGCGTTACGCACCTTACGCCGTCCAAGGGCCAGTACTGTTGATCTTGGTGCCACGGCGTTGGGCCACCTTGGGGTTCCTTATACAGCGCTTGATCGTGGTAGACACGAACCCGCTCGACTCCCATCAGCTTTGCCGCGACTCCTGCAAATCGCTTTGACAGGGTAAATCTCCTTACCTGTTCATCCATCAGCCACAGATTCATATGTTGTATGAAAGCCTTTCCATAGGTATCTCGTTCCTCCATTGGCTTGTAGTTTTTGGCGTACTCGGTCGTGAGCGTGGTGATCGGTTGTCGATAGGCATCCACCTCAGTCGGGCTGGCTAAGCCACGAATCAGCGCCCAGCCATTTTGCTGGTAGTGATCGACAGATTCTGGTTTGAGTGGGTACTCACTCTCAAGCGAAGGAAGGTTCGAGTTGTTCATTACGAATAGTGTTGCAAACAGATCTGGAAGTAAACCATTGCTATAATGGTATGAATCATGTCTGAAATGGGAACAATGGAACGACATCACCGACTGGTTACATCTCCGGTCCAGACTCCTATTGGCTCATTGCTACTGGGCGGACTTTGGCTGTTTGGACATGGCGTAAATCCCACCGGGCGACTTCGAAGCTATGATGGAGCAGCGCTCGTTCTGGTAACTCGCGGAGAAGGCTTGTACAAAGATGCGTCACGTAAAAAGCAAACGGTGAAACAGGGTGACGCTATTCTTGTATTTCCTGGGACTCCTCACTGGTACGGCCCTCAGAAGGGGCAGATTTGGGACGAGGTTTATGTCGCGTTCGACGGTCCCCTTTTTGATGCCTGGTTCCGAAGCGGACTGCTATCACCAGAGAACCCCATCCGGCACCTCGGTTCTTCCATTGACGATAAGGCTTCATGGCTCCTGCTATGGATCGAAAGATTCGTTGAGATGAGCGACCAGAAGCAACAACTTCAGGCACTCGTCGCACTGATGGGTCTTGTCTCCGAGATTGCGCTTGGCGAGGGAATGCGCCCTTCTGAGCAGAATACTTGGCTAGGGAAAGCTCAGAGCATTCTGTGCCAAGACCTTCGCGAGGAAATCGATCTCACCAAGGTCGCGAAAGAAATGGGAATGAGTTACGAGGCCTTTCGAAAGCGATTCCTTGCTTACGCAGGAGTCTCCCCTCTTCGTTTCAGAAACGGACGAAAGATTGAGGCTGCGAAGCAACTGATTCGTTATTCACCCCAAACCTCCAACAAGGAGATCGCTGACGCGCTTGGCTTCAGCGATGAGTTCCACTTCAGCAAACGGTTCCGTCAGATCGCTGGCGTGACACCGCAGGCGTTCAGACGGAGCTGACGAAGTCCCGAAAAACTCGCCAGTACTCATCGGAAACATCGCCAAACAAGGAAACTCCCGCTCCGCCACGTTGGTGGACGATTTGTAATGCTTGGGAAAACTCCGCAGGGTTTCCGAAGGCGGGCATGTATAATCCGGCACAGATCGGCACTGGTGTGGCAGCGATGTTCTCAAGCATGCACTTCCCAATCCAGTCCACTTGCTCATTGTAGAAGCTGTGGTAGATCATCGGACAGAAAAGATCTAGGGTCCACTTGTCCCAGTCTTGGCGACAGATTTTCCGCGCCATTGATGGAGTTGGAAACACAGCAGCCGTAATCTCCTTGCCATATTCATGTACAAAGCGGGTGACCTGGTCAACCAAGGTCGTCACAGACTTGTATCGATAGTGTAACCAATCCTGGTTATGACTGGGGTCTGTCAGATCCAGCGGATCCCAACCCATATCCGCCCGGACAACCTCTCTGACTCGCTCCGAGTAATCAAAGTCGTAATCAGCCATTTCCTCCGATTGGTCGAGACCGTACTCCTTCCAAAGCCCGACGGGAAGGATAACATCTGGGTAACGGACATAGTCCAAGTGCACCCCCTGGACAAGAGGATGCTCCGCCAACCTCTGCGCCCTTGCTGTGATGTGGTCGCGCACTTCTGGAAGAATCGGTGAAAGCCAGCGGTAGTAGTGGACATATGGAGGATCAGTGAGGGACGATTTGCCCGAGCGCGACACCATGTACCAATCTGGGTGTTGCTCCCTTACCTCGGGTTCACGGCAGTTGGTGGTGATCATCCAACAATGCAATTCCAAGCCGCATGACCGAACAATCTGGAACTCTCGATCATCGATACCGTCGGCAAGAAAGACACCCGTGATTCCGTTCGCACGGAGTTGTGAATACTTTTCGGTCAAAGCCTCATCAGTTGCCGTCCGGTCAATACTCGTCCACACCCAGAACTTCATGGGGTGATTATGAGCAATCGAATCGCCCAAGGGAGTAAAAGATTAGGGTGAGTTCCCCGCAAACAAAGGCTGAGGTCAAAGCCGAACAGAAAAAGATCGACAAATTAACCATGAAGCGGGTGTTTGGACTCTACAATCCACACCGGAAGGAGACAGCGGTCATGCTGTTTACCGTCGCCGTCGGAACCCTATTGGGTCTGGTATCGCCCTTCTTCGTCAAGATCATTATCGACGAGGGTCTACAAAAGAAGGATCTGGGAGTCATTACGACTTACTCGGTCTTGACCATTGTGATCACGCTGCTGGCCGCGGGCGTGACAATGCTTTATGGCTATCAGAGCGTCATCATCGGTCAAAAGATCATGCGCCAGCTACGTAACGATCTCTTCACCCACCTGCAGGGGATGTCGCTTCGATTCTTTACGTCTGCTCGAACTGGCGACATTCAGACGCGCCTCATCTCGGATGTCGGTGGGGTCCAGAACGTGGTTTCCAACACGTTTGTCGATGCGCTCAGCAACATCGCGATCGTGGTGTCTTCGCTGATTACGATGTTCTGGTTGGACTGGCGCCTTACTCTTCTTGCGATTTCGCTCATTCCCGTCATCGGCTTCTTTGGAAAGATGGTCGGCGAAATGTCACGGGACATTCGCAAGGGAGTTCAGGAAAAGACAAGTGATTTGAACTCCATGATGCAAGAGAACCTCTCCGTGAGTGGCGCGTTACTCGGAAAGACGATCGGTCGTGCCGATGTTCTCGCGGAAAAGTTCGACGTTGAGAACCAGGCGTTGGCCGGCTGGCAAGTCAAGGCTTCGGTGCTCCAGTACGCCTTCTTTGGGATGTTCCGGATTATCACTCAGATTATTCCGGCGCTCATCTTCTGGCTTGCGGGATGGTTGCTCACGCGCGGAGATCAGAACATCTCGGTCGGAATGCTGGTCGCCTTTTCGGGACTACAGACGCGAATGTTCTTCCCGCTGACTGGCTTGATGAGCCTCCAGGCCGAGTTGATTGGTTCCTTTGCGCTGTTTGATCGAATCTTTGAATATCTGGATATGAAGCACGATATCCAGGAAAAGCAAGGTGCAACGGTGCTTCCTAAAGCTTCGATCGCGGGAAGGGTTTCGTTCGAAGGCGTTGGTTTTAAGTACGACCAAGAGAGCCCCGACTGGACGCTCGAAAACATTAACTTTGAGGCCGACGCTGGACAGCTGATCGCCCTTGTCGGTCCTTCTGGTGCTGGTAAGACAACGATTACCTATATGATCCCTCGCTTGTACGATGTCGACGCAGGAACAGTGCGAATTGACGGAATTGATGTACGAGACATTGCATTAGAAGATTTGAAAGCTGCAGTCGGAATGGTAACGCAGGAGACGTATCTCGTGCACACCACAGTCAAAGAAAACCTGCGGATTGCCAAGCCCGACGCGACTGACCAGGAACTGATTGACGCTTGCAAGCTCGCGGCTATCCATGACCACATTGATTCGCTTGATCAGAAGTACGACACCGTTGTTGGCGAAAGAGGCTACAAGCTGAGTGGAGGCGAGAAGCAGCGTCTAGCCATTGCAAGGGCGATCCTCAAGAATCCTCCAATTCTGATTCTGGATGAAGCCACGAGTGCCCTTGATACCACTTCAGAACGGCTGATTCAGAACTCGCTGAATACGCTCATGAAGGGTCGAACGACGTTCGCTATCGCTCACCGCCTCAGCACCATTCTTAGTGCCGACCAAATCTTAGTCATCCAAGACGGCAGAATTGTCGAAAGTGGGAAGCACGCCGAATTGCTTGATCAACATGGCTTGTACGAGAAACTATACACCGAGCAGTTTAATCACGAAAACGAAATGCGCTCTGCCGAAACCTCTCTCACCCCACAATCGTCTGTAGTCGCATGAAAAGACTTGTTCTTCTGCCCCTTGCTCTTGCTGCGGTTCTATCCGCGAGTTTTGTCACCTCGGGGTTCGCGAGAGCCCAGGGCGAAGAGCCGGTCAGATTGTCTGCGGATGACTTAAAGACGATGCTCACCAACCTGGGACACGATCTAAAGCAGATCAACAAGGACGTTGATAAGGAGATGTGGGAGTTTGCGGTGAAAACGGCGAGCTTCAACGTTCCAGTTGGAGCCGAAGTCTCGCCGAGTAAGCAATTCATCTGGTTGACAGTCAGCCTCGGGCCAATCACGGACAAACAAGATCCAAAAGAACTTCTGCGTCTGAACGGCCGCATTCAGCCGACGCAGGCCTACCTCTCCAAAAAGGATGTTCTCATGTTGGGCTTAGCGATCGAAAACCGGTCAGTCACCCCGGCATTGATGAAGAGTCGAATCGAAAAGCTGACTGGCGATGTCGAGAAGTCTGCCTCGGTTTGGAACAAGGGCTGATCCTTTTAGGTTCATCTGCGACGATTCTTTGCATATTTGGAACGATTTTGGGTGGGCATCCATTAGCCCTTCGTGCTCAACTTCAAACGTATTGCAATCGCCGCAAGCGTCCCTCTCCTTCTTGGAGGATGGTTCGCATTTCGACCTGAAAAACTCTTTCTTAACGAGACCGTTAATGAAGTAGTTCCGACCGCTTCTGCCGCAAATACTAAGTTACTTAGTGAAGGCTCCTTTACCTCTTATGCTCACGAAACAAAGGGTGCTGCTCTCATCTCGGCAGTTGACGGAAAACTGATCCTTAGCCTTAAGGATTTCAATACATCCAACGGCCCAGATGTTCACGTTTACCTCGTGAAGGGTGATAACCCAGATCAGAGTAGCGTCAACAAGTCAGGCTTCCTCGATCTCGGTGTCATCAAAGGCAACCAAGGGAACCAAAACTACGAACTTCCTGCTGGTACAAACCTTGATGAGCACGGATCCGTAGCCATCTGGTGCAAGCGATTCAGTGTCGACTTCGGTGGGGCAACTCTCGCAAAGAAGACCAGCTACAGAATCAATACTGATAAGCCTGATCTATCCACCTACCTCCACACTGCCGGCTTCTTCGGCGACATTACGGTCACGAGTGGCAGTTTCAAAGGCGCCAAAGGCTCTGCGGCAATCGTCGAATCCGACGGAAAGCGTCTCGTCAAACTCAAAGGAGTCAAAGCGAACGGACAGAACCTACGGGTGATGTTGCTCAAACTCGAATCCATGAGTAACGACGAGAAGATCAAGGCCGCTACAAAGGTCGATCTAGGACCGCTACCTACCAAGGGAACCGGACAATTCTCGATCAGCAAAGATCTCGATATCTGGCTGTACCGAAGCATCACTATCTGGGATACAAAAGCCAACCACAGCGTCGCCTTCGCTGAGCTCCGATCTGCACAAGAAAAGAAGACATCCAACCTCCAACTGATTTAACTAGTCAAACACAACAAGGAACAAAACATATGAAAACATTCACCGTCATCAACCTCGCCGTCGCTGTTGCAGCCACTTCCCTCACCGCCATTCCTACCTCCGCCTTCGCCGCTCCTCAACAGGACAACATGAAGATGGAAAAGATGATGATGGCCATGACCTCCGGCAAGTTTGTGGGAATTGAAGTCAACGGCGGGACCATCACACTCTCCAAAGAAATGGGAAAGTACGTCCTGCGACTCAGCAAGGATTTCATGATCCCAAAGACCCCTTCGCCCCACTTCCAAGTCATCGACAAGGACGGAAATGCATTCCTTCTCAAGCGGATCACCATCGCTGGCGATAAGACCAACCTTGAAGTTGCCCTTCCGAAGTACATCAAGAGCGTGAAGAGCGTTCAAATCTGGTGCTCGTTCGCTGAGGTGAATCTTGGTGAAGCAAAGTTCGCCAAGGCAATCGAAATCAAGTAAGCCTTACCAAACCGAATAGCACCCCCATGTCTCCTTTGCCTTGTGCATCGGGGGCGGGGGTGTTTTGCTGTATCCTCAGTCTTCCGTGCCATATTCGAAGATCGTTCAGTCAATCCCTTCCATGGTGCCGTTCGTAGCACCAGAGGAGCTAGAGGAGCGACTTGGAAGCCCGTTTTTGCTGAGGCTTGGGGCAAATGAGAGCCCGTTTGGAAGCTCGAGCTTTGCTGTCAAAGGCGCGAAGGCGGCACTCGAAACTTTGCAAAACTATGCGGATCCAAGGGCATTGGAGCTTCGGGGCGCGTTTTCGAAGAAGCTTGGCGTTCCCATTGAGTCTATTGTCCTGGGTAGCGGAATTGATGAACTGCTATCTCTGTTTTGTCGGCTGTTTCTGAATCCAGGTGACACGGTCGTCACAACCCTGGGGAGTTATCCTACGTTTGACTTTGCTGTTCTTGGAACGGGTGCTACCCTGCAACGGATTCCTTATCGTGATGACAAGCCTGATCTGACTTCCCTGTCCGAGGCTGCTCAGGGAGCAAAGATTGTTTATCTTGCAAACCCGGATAACCCCTCGGGTTGGTTTCATGACAGCGAAACCATTTCGGCATTCATCAAAAGCCTGCCGCCAAACTGTGTCCTTCTGCTCGACGAGGCCTACATCGAGTTTCTGACCGAAGCGACTCCTTTGAGCTTTGCCGAGACTCCGGGCAACGTCGTACGACTTCGAACATTTAGCAAAATGTTTGGGATCGCCGGACTTCGGCTAGGCTACGCGGTCACAGCTCCAGAGCATGTTGCTCAACTGGACAAGATTCGACTGCACTTTGGCATCAACTCGGTCGCTCAGGCGGCTGGGCTCATGGCACTTCAACATTTCGGTCACACGATTCTCATCAGAGAGAAGAACCGTCAGTGTCGCGAGACCTTGTACGAGATGGGACGCCGACGAGGGTTTGAACCCCTTCCGAGTTACACGAACTTCGTCACGTTTGACTGTGGCACTAAGGAACAGGCGGAGGCGCAACTCAATCAGCTGCTCGAAGCAAGGGTGTTCATTCGAAAGCCTTCCCAGCCACCGCTTGATCGTTGCATTCGGATCACGATCGGCACCGCTGAGCATCTGGAATTGCTCGACGCTCTATGGTCGGTCTAACAGCTTAGTTGCCCCCTCGACATCGCCACTGAGCAGCCGAGTACTTGCAAGCCTGGTTCGTTCAGTGTCTCCGGCTCTCCGCTTCTCGAAAAGTTTGAGAGGTGCTGAGAGATCAGCTTTGGTAAAGGCAAAACTAGGGTCGATTCGGCGACGGGCGACCTGAGTTGCGATCAAGTCACGAAGGCCGAACTCCTTTGACGGTTCGATCTGGGTTCCTTCGCCCCAGTCGTTCCAAGTGACCACTTGAATCGCGTCGGCGCCGGAGTCGATAGCCTTGGAGAGGGTCTCGGTATAGGTCTTTCCCCCTTCGTCGGGGAGTTCTCCGTGACTCTTGCCGCCACCGCCTTGATCATAGAAGTCTTTGAACCGCGGGAATGCCGAGGCAACTTTGATTCCCCAGCTTGCGGCTCTTGACGGATATTCCCAGGTGAACTTCATACCGAGCGAGGGAATCGGCCAGTCGAACGCGCCGCCTGCGGATGGAACCTGCTTGTGTTCGCTCAGCAGGACTGGAGAACCCGCAGCGGTTAGGAAGGCGTCCCACTCAGGCTTTTCGAAGAATTGGGGACCGAATACGAAGGCTACCGGCTTTCCTTTCAGTGTTAGCCAGGACGGCTTTGATACCCAAGGCTTGAGCCAGGCACCGTCAGCTGTCGCGTACTCGACACTCCGGGTTGTTTCGGCAAGGTTGCCTTTGATTGCGTTTCGGACGGTTTGGTCTTCGTACATCACGCAGACCTTGAGTCCGGCTTGCTCGGCAACCTCAAAGAGGAGTTGGGTTCGTTTGTGGATGATCGGATAGTCGTACCAGTTGTGAGTTCCGTACCAGTCAGCAATGATTCCATCGAAGCCGGAGAGTTTCATCAGCTGAACCTGGAGTTCGACCACCTTTCGATCTGCAGAGTCGTAGGCACCGATGATTGGCTGGAAGTGGGATGCCACTCGTCCTTCGGGCAGCGGTTTGTTCATTTTCCAGTGCCAGCCGTCCTTCTCAAACCAGGGCATCACGTGGGCGAGCAGGAGGGGCCGGTTCGGAATTGCTAGGAGGGCGGCGAGGAACATTCTGGTCTCATTGTGCAACGAATTGGGCTGAGGCGAGGGGCTGGGCAAAAACTTTCAAGTCAGATCGGAGTAGAATTTAAGTAACAAATTGCTCGCAAGGGGAGCCGATGGCGGCTGAGAGTGTGGAGGTTATTCCACTTACCCTTTGAACCTGATCTGGTTAGCACCAGCGTAGGGATGCGTGAGCTGATTTGGATGCCCGTTGGGAATCCTAATCTGCCGCGAAACCACCTGCGGCAGTTTGGGAGAACAACATGAAGAAGGCATTCACGCTCATCGAACTCCTTGTCGTTATCGCGATCATCGCCATTTTGGCCGCGATTCTCTTTCCCGTTTTTGCCCAGGCGAAGGAAGCGGCGAAGCGGACGGCTTGCCTCTCCAACGCACGACAGATTGGTCTCGCTCAGAAAATGTATTCGGGGGACTCGGACGATGTGATGCCGATCTTCCACGCTTACAACACGACTCCGGCGCCGTGGGTGGATGGGCACTTGGGGACGGAGCTATTGCTTCTTCCCTACTGCAAGAACCGCGATGTCTTCAAGTCTCCACTTGATGCTGGAGGGCCGTACTTGGCCTCAGATCCTGGTCTGGTTGGGCGTCCCTCGCCCACTTATTGGGCGGCCTATGGCTCGTCGTACCGGTTTGGCGGATGTGCGTTTAGCAAGGTCGCAGGGTTCAGTATGCAGAACGATGCGGTGCGCTCGGAGAACTGGTCGGTGTCGGAGACCTCTTTTGTTGACCCAGCAGGCACACGAACGATTCGTCTTGAGATGATGCCGTTCTTTGCCGCAGTCAATGATCCTTCTTGCACCCGGTATGGATACGACTGCGGCTATTTCGCGAAGTGGTCTTCGATTGGCGGGTCGGTCATCTTTGCGGACGGTCATGCAAAGTCGTTGACTTCGGCGGGGCAGTTTGACAACACCATCGTCGATCCGGCGGGGCACCGGTCAGGTGAGTTGACTGGGACCGGGGCGGCTTACGACGACACTTGGTATTGGCGATGTGACTGACGTCAAGCTAAACTAATTGGGTGGCAAACAACTCCCGAGGAATGGTGCGTTTCGCGGCGTTTCTTCGGGAGATTGAGGCAGAAACGCATCAAGCTGCCGAGTCTAAGACAAGGTGGATTTGGATTCTGACGATCCTCGTATTTCTCATTTCGTCCGTTGGGATCGCGGTTCAAGCCCCTCGTATGTTAGGAGCGGTATGTCCATTATTCATCTTGCTCTTCGCAGTGGCCGTGTGGTTCCACACAAGATGGAGCAGTCGCATATCTCGGAAGGCGATCCTGAAGGATCCCTTGGAGTCACATTATCAGGAAATGATCGAGGGGCTTAGAACATTTGCAGTTCAAGGCACTCTCTCAGAGCGGATTCATCCGGCCCTATCTGCGCAACTCGAAAGCACTTTCTCCTCATATTTTCAAGTTCGGGACTGGCTCAAGACTCCATCCTCAGTGTCAATTTTGGGACAGGCAACTCATCGTGAAGTGCAAGAGTCGGTTCGACGAGCAGTGCGTGAGGCCGTATTCTCCATTTACGGTTTCTACCGGGTGTCCGGGATGCAGCGAAAGACATGGCAAAAGCGAATCGAAGCAGACCCTAACGCGGAAGCCGCCGCCGCCGACTTAGCTAGGGTGTGCGCCCTTGTCCAGCAGATCGCTGAGATTGCTGAAAAGTCGAAATCGCTGGGGCGGACAATCTCGCTGATGGATCAACTTCAGGCAGTGAAAGAAGCCATTGAAGAGTTGGAGTCCAATTCGATTAGTCAGCTCCGAGCCTTACCGGCTCCCAAGCGGTCTTAATCGAAGTCTCCATTCAACCAATCCCTCAGTATTTGAGGAAGCTCGTGCCCTTCGGAGATCAAGGTGAGTATCTCTCGTTCAAGGTCGCGGTAGGGCATTGGTGGGAACTTGGCTTTGGTTGCCATTTGGACTCGGCTTGCGACTTCCATTTCCATTCCGCCTTTTCGGCTGAGGAGGTGGGCGTGGAGGTAGTAGAGCATGCCGAGGTTTTGGTGGCGAAGGGCTTCGTCGATGAAGTAGGCAGCCTCCTCGTAGAAGCGGGCTTGGATGAGCTGGCAGGCGACTTCGATGAAGTTTTCGGGGACGTCGTTGAAGCTGGCGAGGAGAGGAGAGGGGTCTTTTCCGTGGTTGCGGGGCTGGGCTAGGAAGGCCTCGGCGCGAAGGCAGGGCTCAAGCGGGGAGAGGTAGTGGGCGTTTAGCAGCTCGGTGCGTTCGGCGTTTTCGTCATCGAGGTTTCCGATGCGGCGGTTAACGGACTTGGCCCACCAGGCGAGGGGGTCGTCACCGTTGAAGAGCAGAGCATGCTCGTAGCAGGTGTCAGCACGCTGGTAGTCGCCTCGCTCGGTGGCACGGGCGGCGAGTTCGAGGTAGGCCGGGACTCGGAGGGTGAAGTCGGAGGTGAGACTCAGGAGTTGGGCATCTGAAAAGTCTCGAACGCAAGTATTGGCGCGAGGTGAGCTTGGGACGGATTCAATTAGTGGCTCGAAGGAGTCCTTGGGAGGAAGGATCCTGGCGAGAGTAGATCCCGAAGAGTCACGTAATTCTGCGGCAACGACCTTCCAAGGGATGCTCGTCAAATCGCTGTAGTGAACCTTTTCAGGATAGAGATCGACCGGCATCTCGAAGGTTGCGCCCGAATCGTTTTGGATTAGGAGTTTTGCTCCTAGGAAGATTCGAGATGCTCGAAAAAAGAACTGTGGGCGATCGGGGGGTTCTTTTGAGTTTTCGTCGACTGGTTTTCGCGGGACGTAAAGAAGACCAACGCCATACTCGTTGCAGATGGAGACATCACCGACTCCATTGACCGGCGTTAGATAGAAACTGTAGGAGTCGGATTGGCCGGGACCGAGCGTTGTTCCGGGGACGCGGCGTTGCAATTGTAAATCTTCTTCCCAGACTCCCGCATTGGGCCTTTCGAAGGTGCCGGGTTCGAAATTCAGACAGAAGGTTCCAGCGAAGATTGAGTCAAGGTTGTAGACGACATTATAGTGCTCATTTTCAATCCAAACCGTGTTTGATTCGTAGGGGATAGATTTTCGGGTGCGGTTGTGAACAGTGACCTCTACTCGCACCCGAGCATCGCCGGGAGAGAGGCTATAACGAGTCGTGATTGAGGCCGATCCTGGTTGAGTGATGATTACGGAAGGATTGGAGTCCTCTGCATCGGAATTGTCGACAATAAAGTCGGCCCGTGCGAGCGATCTGGAGTGATGTACTCCTGGAGTGGAGACCAGAAGTCCTCGACGATACTCGACCGCGGTCGAGGCTGGGCTTCCAAGGAAAACCTCTGATCCGCCTCCGAAGGCAGCACCTGTGCTTCGCTTGTCTGATACCTCCCAGAGCCGGCCCCCAAGTTCGGGAACAATGGTTAGCTTCAGGTACTCGTTTTCAAGGATGACGGCTCGAACTACCCGACTCACCTTTGGTTCACTTGAGGTTAACGATGGGAGAGGCCAGGATGCCGGACTGAAGCCGTTCTCCTCAAGGACATCGACGGTGAGCTCTAGGGAATCTTCGTAGACTTGGACGGGCATGGTTTTCGGTTACACTATTGGGCGGTGGCGGTTGTACTTACTCCTCTCGGAAAAGCAGTTGTGGGGACTGTAAAGTGGCTCGTGGTGCCTCTTTGTGCCGCCCTCATAGGATACGTCCTGATCGGGCCCAATATTGGCAAACCGGTGGAGAAGAAAGCTCAGGTCGAGTCGAAACTTTCGGAGAACGGGAAGAAGTTTCGCGATGTTCGCGGAATTAAGTAGTCTCGAGTTTTGAGATCTATTCCGTTAGGCTAACCCGGGGCCAAAGAAGTCGATGGCGTTTTGGGTCGTTTGGGCAGCCATTTCATCTTGGGTCATGTCATGAAGCTCGGCGAGGGCTTTGTTCAGGATCGGAATGTAGGCGCTTCGGTTTGGTTTGCCTCGGTGGGGGACGGGAGCCATGTACGGGGCGTCGGTTTCCAGAACGATCTTGTGGGGCGGGATGAACTTGAAGACTTCTCGTAGCTCGTCCGCCTTTTTGTAGGTGATGGGGCCGTCACAGCCAAAGAAAGCTCCCAGGCGAAGGGCACGGCGAGCGTCTTCCTTGGTTCCAGCAAAGCAGTGGAACAGGTAAGGGCGGCGCGGGAGTTTTTCGAGTACATCGAGAAGGTCAGAGTAGGCTTCGCGGGCGTGGAAGACGACGGGTTTGTTCATCTCCTCAGCGAGCTTAAGCTGGTCACGGAGCGCTTTGTGTTGAACGGAAGTCGGAGCGTAGTCCCAATGGTAATCCAGGCCGATCTCACCGAGGGCGAGGACTTTGGGGTGTTTGAGTGCCTTGACCAGGAGAGGCATATCGATGGGGTCGTAGTTGGCGGTGTAATTGGGGTGCCAGCCGCAGATTGCAAAGACGTGCTCGTGTTTTTCGGCGAACGCGATTGCCTGGGTCCAGTCGTTGGGTTCGCACCCGACAACAACTATTCTCTCGACTCCGGCTTCTTTGGCGGCGAGGACTTCCGCGTCAGGATCGGGGTAGTTCTCGAGGTTGTGGATGTGGCAGTGGGTGTCGATAAGCATGGTTGGAGTTAGAGGGTTACCGGTCTGACATGTTCGGGGAAAGTTTCGGAGAGACGCTGCCACGCCATATGAACCGCCGGAGGAACATTGACTTGGGCGATATAGTCTTGGCCTTGGGGTCCATAGGCGGAGAACCGCGGGATTTCGCCGAGGATGAGTTCTAGGAAGCGGTCGAAGGACCAGCCTTCGTTCTCGAGGCCGCTGGGGGTGACCGTGGGGATAAACGGCGGCGCGTTGAAGACGTTGGCTTCGGGGAAGGATTTTTGGAAAGAGGCGTGGGTTCGACGCTGCATCGTGGGGTCTTGGACGAGGATCATGGACTGGGGCTGAAGGCCAATCCTCTCCAACAGGATTTTCGACTGAACGGCATTTGAACCACAGTTGGTCGAGATCGATTCGACCATGATCCTTTCGGCGGGGACACGATATCTCCCAACCATCAGATCGTGAAAGATGTCGGCTTCAGCACGGTCTTCGCCTTCGATTCCCTCTTCCTCTAGGTTTGCCCAGAGACTGGGGGTGGAGTGTCCGATTCCTCCCGAAATCAGCACCATGGGGGCAAGTCCCACATGAAAAAGCTGGGCGCCGTAAGTTGCGTTGACAGGTAGGGCGGAGCCGAGAACGACGATGAGGTCGGCTTGGGTTGGGAGCTGATTTGGTGCGGCGAGGAACCTGGCGAGCAGATTGAGGTCCTCAACGGTTTGCGGTTCTAGCTGCACTTGATGTTAGTAAACCCCGCTCGGTGCGAGCGGGGTTTAGGAATGCTCAGTCGAATCAATGCTGGTGGCAGCTGCAATCTTCGGAGGTTTGCCATGGCTCGAGCTCGGCGAAGACGGCATCCTTGTTCTTCTCCATGTGCTTCGCGGCTTCCTCGAAGGTCATCTGGGGTGGGTTCTCGTGCTTCAGACCTTTGGCGGCGAGCATGAGGTTGAAGAACTCGAAGTTGTTGGTCATGCCGTGGCAGTATTGACTGCCGGGACCGAACGCGCTCACGAGGACGTGGTCGCTGGTGTGGTTGAGACTCGTGTAACCAACTTTGTGATAGTTCTGAAGAATCAGCGCGAGGACCGATTGTGGGGCCTTTTGGAGTTCGAGAAGACCGAAGGGAGATTTACCTTGAATCGTATCGGCGATCGCTTGAGCCTCGGCTTCTTTGAGTCCGTAAGTCATCTTCTCGCGGATCACGTCTTGCACCATGCTGGCCGTCGGCTTCTTGCCAATGGCATCGAAGATGGGGCCGAACGAGGCCTTGATTCCAGCGATAGAGGCGAAACCTTTTGTGGTGTCTCCATACTCTTCGCCAGCTCCGTTGAGGGATGGACCTCCGGTGGCGTGATCGCTGGTGATGATAACCAGGGTTTCACCGTCTTTCTCAGCGAACTCGATCGCGACTTTCACTGCATCTTCGAAAGCGATTTGGTCGTGGATTTGTCCTGCGATGTCGTTCGCGTGGCCGGCGTGGTCGACCTTTCCGCCTTCGATCTGGAGGATGAAGCCGTTCTTGCCGCCCTTAAGGTTTTCGATGGCGGTCTTTGCCATTTCGGCGAGGGTCGGGACTTGAGTTTGGATCGAGACGTCGTTCATGCGATCCACGGAGAATGGCACGTGGCTGTCACTGAAGATTCCGAGGATTTTTCCGGACTTGAGTCCGAGCAGAGAGTTTCGGTCTTTGACGACCTGGTAACCCTTGGCGGCAAACTCCTTGTAGAGGTCTCGCTTGTCCTTTCGCTTCTCAGCGTTGAAGAACTTATCTCCTCCACCGAGAAGGACATCTACGTTGTTTGTAAGATGCTGAGCGGCGATATCGGCCTCTCGGTCTCGGTTGTCGATGACTACGGCGAAACCAGAGGGAGTCGCGTGGGTCATCGTGGTGGTCGTAACGAGTCCGGTTTTGATCCCAGCTTCCTGAGCGATGTTGTAAAGCGTTCGAAGCTTTGTTCCGTCTGGATAAACGTTGATTTGACCGTTCCACTGGCGTCGACCGGAACCCCAAGCGCCGGCAGCTGCCGCGGAGTCAGTCACGATGGAACTCAGTGAGCGGGTGTCCTGGAATCCGGTGGCGACATCGGGTCGCTCCATGAGCTCGGTCCAGAAGGAGTGCTTCCCTTCCGTCATCTGCTGGTAGTGGTTTGCCATGGTAACGACCTGGAGAGCCATGCCGTCGGCGACGCAGAAGATGATGTTTTTGGGTCGCTTACCTTTCCATGCTTGCGGCTGAAACGCCTCGATTCGGGCGAAAGGAATGCTGGCAAGGCCAGCGGCGCCAAGAGTGAGAAGTGAGCGACGGGAGACAGACATCGTATTCCGAGTTTAGCGTTTTCGGAGGATAGAATTTGATTAGCTGACAGGAGTTCACTCCTTCGCTAACGTGTCCTTAACATTTGGATTAGCGACCGGAGGGGTTTCCGACCTAGGGTTTTGTACGCCAGACTTCGTAGTTTCTCCCGTTTTCCAGGATGGTCCATTCCCACTCGGGTTTGACACGTCCGGTACGCGTGAAAATGACGCTATTGGGCTTGAGAGTTTTAGGATCATCTGATTCTGCCACGGACTTGTTGAGAACCATGATAAGCGATGGGAGAGAGGTCTCTTGAAGATTTGTCGTACCGGTAGCGAGTTCTTTTTCTTGACGGCTGAGACGGAAGACGGTGTCGATTTCCGGGTGGCGAAGGGCAATGGTATGCGCCTCAGCTTGACCCGACTGGACGTAATAGGAGGTCTGAAGTCCGCTGATAAGGAACAGGAGAAGGATTGCGACCCCGACGACGACTTGAGGATTGCGGGCGTTGGACTTTTCCTTCGTTGCAAGTGAATTCGCGGCGAGTATCGCCAGGGGTGCGATCACGGGAAGGATGTAGTGGGGGAGCTTTGCGCTTGAGACCGTGAAGAAGAGGAAAATCGTCGCCGCCCAGGTGAAGAGGTAGCGGTTGAGAGGCGTGGCGGACTTGCTTTGCCAGATTCGTCTTGCCTCCGTAAGGCCCCAGGGAATGACGGCGATCAGGAGGATGGGGATGTAGAACGGGAGTCCGGCGAGGCCGAGGGAGTGGGCGGCGTCTCCCCCAGTGAACCGTTTTAAGTTTTGGTCGATGAGGAATTTCTGAACGAAGTCTTGGCCGTTGGCGAGGTAGCAAGGGACGTACCAGGTGGAGATTGTTGCGATGAGGACAAGGAGTGCGGGGAGGAAGCCTTTGAAGAACTTGGGTCGCAGCTCGGGGTTTTGGTAGTAGGTGAGGGCAGCGATGGGGGCGAAAAGGAGGAGTGCCACTGGACCCTTGGCGAGGACTCCGATGCCGAGGAAGAAGGCGGTGAGCAGGACGTTTGATGTTGGCCGCTTTTCGTCGGCGGCGGGGTTAAGGTGATTCCAGAAACTTAGAAATGCACCGGTCAGTGCAAGGTTAAGCGCGGCGTCGGTCATCATGAGGCGACCGAGAATGAGGATGAGCAGGCTACTTCCCAGGCAGTAGACAACGTGGCGGGCTTGCCACTCGCCTAGATGCCGCTTCGCAAACTTTGAACAGAGGACATAGAGGGCGATAGTGCAGAGGACAGATGGGATTCGGGGGCCGATCCAGATTCCGAAGATCTTCATGAACGGCGTAGCGAGCCAGTAGAGAAGGATTGGTTTTTCGAACCAGGGGCTGCCGTTGTAGTACGGCGTGATGAAGTCTCCCCTCCGAAGCATCTCGGCAGTGACGGCGCCATAGAAGCCTTCGTCAAGGTCGAAGAGTCCGCTTGCCCACCAGGTCACCATTGGGAGAATGGCGAACAGGTACGCGAACCACATCGGATACGGCGGGCTCGGGCGCTTCATTAACTTAGATTAAACCTTGGGATATCGCGCGGGTGCATTTTGCCTTCGGCGAAATCGGCCAGGCGCTCGCCGATCCAGGGACCGAATTTGAAGCCATGGCCAGAACATGGGGATGCCCAGAAGACGTTCGGAGCAGACTCACCCCAAAGGAAATCTTCGTCGGCAGTTCGGGTGTAGACACAAGTCGTTGGGCTTTCGAGAATTGGGTTTTGGATGCCGAATCTTGTTCTTGCGCAACTGCGAATCATCTCCAGATGCTCTGGATTTGGAGAGCCCGGTTCGTTGGGGTCCGTTGCGTCGCCTAGGTTGTGGACGCCGATCTTGATTGCGCTTCGCTCCGGTTCGGAGGGGAACCCGTAGAGCATGGGGTGGGTATCGTCGATCCAGACCATTCCTTCCATTGGTTCGGCAGTCCTGACGTAGGCGAACGTCTGCCTTGTGACGGTAACGGGGAGGTTGAACAGGCTCTTTGCCCAGCCACCTGCGCAGACGATGACGCGGTCGAATGTAGATGTGAGTTGCTCGGGTGTTGGGATGTGTTCTTGGATGTGCGTTGCGTTGCTGAGCGACAGGAGAGTTTGGACGGCTCGGCTTGCGTAGACCCATCCGGCTTCCTTGGTGACGTAACCGATTTCGTCTTCTTGGATTGAGATGTCCGGAGAGTCGGGCCAATTGAAGACGGACTGCGTGACACCGTTGGCGCGAAGTGACTCAGTAACCTGTTGAAGTTCCTGGCTCTTCCGCTTTCCGAAGTAGACCAAACCAGTCTCGAACAGAATTTGTTCGTTTGTTTGGGTTTGGAGTTCCTGCCACAGCGGGTAGCCCTCTTGCATGATCTCCGTGTAGAAGGGGTCGGGGTAAGCCTTGCGAACGATTCGGCTGTTGCCGTGGGAGCTACCGTTGATATGCCCCGGTGGGTACTGATCAAAGATGGTGACCGCGTGACCGCGCTGTGCGCACGCGTACGCGGTGCTCGCCCCCATGATCCCTGCCCCAATAACTGCAATCTTCATTGTTGACAAATCCCTCCCTGCCCCTCGGCTTGCGCGAAACCTAATCCCCGGAGTCGCTTGGAGTCGATAGTCACCAGCCTATCCCAAGCGGCATCCATCTCACTCAGAATATCCAGGTGATTGATGAATCCCTGACCAGGGTCCGCATGCCGCTAATGTCGGAATCTCACCCAAAACAAGTACCAGAAATCGGTCGAACGACCACCCCTCATTTTCCAATTCAGTTGGAGTGACGACAGGAACAAACGGCGGCGCGGATTCAATTTCATCAATCACATCCGAAGCACTTCGCAGATCAGGTAGTTTTACCGGTCTTTTTTCGGTAACTCACATATACACTAATGACAGTTAGTTCCGGTTTGGAACTTGGATTTGGAACTTAGAGGGAAATTTTTATGAAAAAATCATTAAAGAATGCCGCAATCGTTGCGATCGCGGTCTCGACTCTTGGTGTCGCTGGGCAGGCTGAAGCATTTACGTATACAGTGGACCAATCTGCCACATGGCTGGGATTCATGAACGTGTTTGACCTGCCTTCGAACGGTGGAGCGTATCAGTTTGGTAGCGCCTGGGGAACAGCCGATCTGACTGCTACTTGGAGCAGTCCTTCAAGCCTCACCCTCGGAACCAACAACATCAACGATCCGAACCCTTACTGGTACGTTGGTGGCGGAGCCCCTGGCGCTCAAGGCAACAAGATCATGGACGCCAACATGTACGTGCAAGTCGCGGACGGTTCGTTGAGTAATCAAACTGTGACTTTCACCGGCAATGTGGTTGCGAATACGCTCTTCGGTCAGACTGACTCATTGGGCAACGCATGGACCAGCGTTGCGTTCATCAAAGAGTTCACCTCGGACTTCAGTAGTTTTACACAGACGACCATTCCTCTCACAACGGGAACGTTCAGCATCAGCAAGGCCATTTCTAGTAACGCGACAAATATCGTGCAGTACGGTTTCCAAACGATAGGATCGAACGTTTGGATCACAGACGCTGCGGCGAAAGGCAACATCCAAATTCAGGCGGTGCCGGAGCCGACGACCATGCTTGCTCTCGGAGCTGGGCTTGCCTTCCTTCGCCGACGAAAGTCCACTCGCTAATCTATCTTAACTGAGCGAAAACCCCCTGACTTCGGTTCTGCACCGAAGTCAGGCTTTTCTCTGTGGATCAAGCCCTCGATTTCATAGTGAGTCGGTAAGGAGAACAGGATGTTTCCACGAAATCCCTTCGTTTGCTTGGGTTTGGAATTCCTGCCACAGCGGTTAGACCTCCTACATGATCTCAGCGTAGAACGGGTCGTGTTATGCCTCGCGGACGATTCGGCTATTGCCGTGGGAACTGCCATTGGCATGGCCGGGCAGGAACTGGTCAAAAATGGCGACCTAATGACCGCGTTTGGCGCAGGCGCAGGAGGTGCTTGTACCCACGATTCCAGCTCCGATGATGGCGATCTTCATTTCACTAGCCCGTGCTTTGCATTGCAGCGGCGATTCCGGCAATGCTTTGCAGCATTGCTTCGCGCCAGGTTCCTTCTTTGTCTTGCTCGGTCAGATTTTCCCAGCGGTTCATGAGGTGGATTTGTAGCTTGTTGAGGGGAAGGGTCATCGGGTTGCGGAAGGCGACGGTTTGGCGGATGACTTTGCTGTTTTCAAGCAGCTCCTTTTCACCTGTGATGGCGAGCAGCCCATGTTTTGTACGATCGTACTCCTGCTCAATCTCTTTCCAGAATGATTGATCCTTTGCACGCTTTGCGTAGAGAGCAGCGGTCGGGATGTCGGCTCGAACGAGTTCAAGTTGTGCGTTATCGACAACGGTTCGGAAGAACGGCCACTCTTGGTACATGCGTTGAAGCTGATCCTTACCGTTGGGATGCTTTAGCAGTTCTTGCAACGCAGAACCGAAACCGTACCAACCGACGAGGAGCGCTCGACTTTGAACCCATGCAAAATTCCACGGGATTGCACGGAGACCTTCAACACCCTCGGCAGAGGCACCTGGGCGATAGACTGGGCGGGACGCAATCGGGAGGAGTGAGATGTGATCAATCGGAGTCGCCTCGGTGTAGAAGTCCCAGAAGCCGGGAGTTTCGTAGACCAGCTTGCGGTAGGCGTAGCGACTGTCCTCACTTAGCTTTGACATGACGTCTTCGTACTTGCTATCGTAATCATGTTCGTTCGGTTCAATTGTGGCGATTAGACACGCAGAAACGATTTGTTCTAGGTGTCGGTGAGCGATCGCGGGCAATGAGTAGCGGAAACTAATCACTTCACCTTGTTCGGTGAATCGAATTTGCCCGCAGAATGCGCCTTTGGGCTGACTAAGTATTGCCTGTGAGGCACGTCCGCCGCCTCGCCCAACCGTTCCACCACGTCCGTGGAAGAGGCGAATTTTGATGCCGGTTTCCTCGCTGACCTGGGCGATTTGGCGCATCCCGTTTTGGAGTGACCAGTTTGCAGCAAGGTAACCGCCGTCTTTGCTCGAGTCGCTGTAGCCAAGCATCACCTCTTGATAGCCGATGCCGTCAATGTACTTACGATAGAGCGGAATCGCGAACAACTCTTTCAGCAAGCCCGCCGCTCGCTCTAGATCGTCGACGGTTTCGAATAGTGGAACAATGTTTGGGTTGTGCGGCGTTCCAAGAGATTCTTCACTCCAAAGCCCCTCTTCCTTGAGGAAGAGCATCACCTCTAGCATGTCGCTCACCGAGGTGGACATGCTCGTAATGTAGGTATCCATCCCAGGTTCCTGGCTCATGACTTGAATCGAGCCGAGAACCGTTTCAAGGTAGTCACCTTCGGGTTGACGGATGAGCGGGCGCGGGTTTTTAAGTTCTCTTAGTAGTATCGACTGCTTTGTTTCTTCTTCTGCTTCGACGTATTCTTCGGGTTCCTTAATCAGCCCCGATTGCGCGAGGAGTTCACCCATTGCAATAGCGTGGACTTTGCTGTGTTGGCGCACATCGATGCTGGCAAGATGGTCGCCAAAGACACTCATTCTGCGGCGGATATCTTTTAGCCGGCTTCTCTCAGACAGCAGTTCAGAGCCGACAGATTCTGAGATGACATCCAGGGCCGCTACCGCGTTGTAGAACAATGCCTCAGGCTTTCCGAGGTAGGAGATCACTCCGAGTAGCAGGAGCACAAACGGTTCCTGCGCGTACCGTTCTCGCTCAAAGTCACCGAGGTGTGGATCGAAGAATTTGATTTGAGACTGAAGCTCGGGGTTGTCGAGACCAGGGGTGTGCTTGACGGACTGGGTGAACTCCCAGCGGAGCTTTTCGAGATCTGCGATAAGCCTGGGGATGATGAGTTGTTGTTGGGCTTCGGCGGCGTCCGTCGTTGCGTCCGGAGTGACATTCGGATTTCCGTCCCGGTCGCCCCCGATCCAGGAGTGGTAGCGGAGGATGTCGGGAACTTCAACCCGATTGCCAGTCACCTCAAAGAGAGCATCTTCCAGATCTCGGTAGAGCCAGGGCACGACATCCAGGATCGTGCGATCAAAGAAGTAGAGCGCGTTTCTGACTTCTTCGTCTACAGACAGGCGTTTGTTGCGCATCTCGTCGGTGTGCCAGAGTTCGACGATCACATTTTCCAACGTTTGAGGAAGGTCGTGACCAACGTCCAAGGGGCTATTGAGATCATGGGTTCCCTGGCGGTGAGCAAGTAGGTGAGAGACATCGCGGAGCTTGTCGAGGATCACTTTTCGCTTCGCTTCGGTCGGGTGCGCGGTGAGGGTCGGGGCGATCCAGAGTTTGTTGACGGCTTCTATCAACTTCTCTGAGCCGTGCCTGGCGTGTAACTTTTTGACGGTTTCTCGAATTGACTCACGTCGGTCGCCGGTCTTGGATCGTTCTCGGTTGACTCGCACGATCTCCTTTTGTTCGGCCGAGTTGATGAGCTGGAAGAGGAGAGTGAATGCCTTTCCAAAAGCTCGAAGACCCTCAGCACACTGCAACTCAGGAGTTTGTGCAACTACCGCATCAAAGTCCTCTTCCGGATCGTTCACCAGCTTCCTCGCGGCTTGCACCAGCCAAGAGGCCTCATGATCGCTCAGGACCTTCCCCATGACCTGATCCAAAAGCTGGATATCGGCGCTCAGCTCGGGCGAGAGACCGAAGGATTGGGGGTTGAGACCGAGGAAGGCATCCACCCCTCTATTATCGCTGAGTTCGAGTTACCGACTTACTTCTGTCTTGGAAGCATTGTCTCGGCGTTTGCTAGAGCGAATGACGTGACTGCCATGCTGGTGCTGACCTGACGCATGTAAGCGGGGACGACCTCTTCGTATCGGTCATACTGGGTGTGCCAGATGTGGCCGTACTTCTGACTTCCCGACTTGCCCATGAAGAACGCAGGGATGCCCTTGGCATTGAAGCTCGCCTGATCGCTACCTCCACTGGCGTTGTACTTTTCGACTGGTCGGAAGGTCATCGGCATCTCGGGGAATGCGGCGGTCATCGCGGTGAACGCAGGCTGGAAGAAGGGCTGCCAGCTGGCGATTCCCGAGCAACCATTTTCGTAGTTTGAACCACCGTCATCAACGACGCAGGCGCTGATCTTGCTCAACTCGCTCTCGTGTTGCCGTACGTATTCAGTTGAACCAAGAAGTCCTTGTTCTTCGCCACCCCAGAGAATGAATCGAATGGTGCGCTTGGGTTTTAGACCGCTGGCGATGAGAAGCCGAGCGGCTTCTAGGGTTGCCGACGAGCCGGTTCCGTTGTCGGATGCGCCTTGTGATCCTGGTGCATCCCAACTATCGAGGTGCCCACCGATGACTATGACTTCGTCGGGTTTTTCGGTTCCCTTGATCTCGGCAACGACGTTGTGGACGGCGACTGGACCTTTGTGCCAGATGTGGTCCATGCTGAACTCGGCGACGGTTTTGCGTCCGAAATTGACGTTTCGAGCCAGTCGATCCCAATCTTCGCGACGGATGGTCAGTTCGCGGGTGGTCGGGCGCTTGGTGAAATCCTTGTCTTTCCAGGTTCCGTGGGCGTGGAGGTGGTCGTCCTTGGCTCCGTAGACGAAGCCGTTGATGCCAGCTGCCTCGATGGATTTGCGAACTGCGGCATCTTCAGCGGTGGACTGAGCGCCGCGCATTCCGACGGTGGCTCCGGCGAGGAGCCAGGCTCCTTTGAGGGAATTCTTCACTTTCTCGAGTTGGTCGAGGTTGTTCGGCGCGATGAGGACGTGACCCTTGAGAGCACCTTCGGTTCCGGGCATCCAGCAGTTACTGCTGAACTTGATCTCACTCTCAAATGGCTCAAGCATTCGGGCGTGATTGTTTGGTCCTCGAGAGAAGCCAACAGGAATGTCGGCCCATTTTTCGAGGTGGGCATTTGCGTAGCCGAAAGACTTGAACTTGGCAAGTGCCCAGTTCTCTGCCTTGGTGAGTTGAGGGGAGCCAGTGACGCGGGGACCGATGCTGTAGCAGAGCTCGGAAAGGTGCTTCATGACTCGGTTGTCCGACTTGCTGAGGGCGATGATTTGGTTGAGTTGTGGTTCGAGTTGGCCTTCGGGAGCGAGGATAAGCGCGGCTAAGAACATGAGTGGAGTTTAGCCGGGAACGGGTTAGCGAATGCTAGTTCGTTATCTGAGCGATGAGGAAGTTGCTAACGTAAACGAGGACCATGCTGATGACGACAGCGTTTGTAGTGGCCCTACCGACTCCGACGGCGCCGTTAGTGGTTCGCATTCCTTGTTGGCAGGCGACAATACTGATAATGAGACCAAAGACAGGGGCTTTGATGAGGCCTTTCACGATGTCGTCGGGCTTGACGAACTGGGTGATCGAGGTGAGGTAGGTTCCGGGGGCGATGTTTTCGGACATCGCGACGAGCAGGCCGCCGCCGATTCCGATAGTCATACAGATCATGGCGAGGATCGGGAGCATGAAGATGCTGGCGACCATTCTTGGGATCACAAGATAGTTGGTTGGATGGACGCTGAGCATTCGTAGGGCGTCGACTTGCTCGGTCACTTGCATGGTTCCGATTTGGGCAGCCATTGCAGAGCCGCAACGGGCGGAAACCATGATTCCGGCGAGGACGGGGCCGATCTCGCGGATCATGGAGAGGGCGACGGTTGCTCCGACGAACGAGCCGGCGCCGTAACGGTTGAGAAATGAGCTGAGATAGAGGCTGAAAACGGCTCCGCTGAAGAAGCCGGTAAGGGCGACGATCGGGACGGAATTGACTCCGACGAAAGCCATTTGGTTGATCGTCTCTTTGACTTCAACTTTTCCGGCAAAGAGGCGCTTAAAGGCGTCGGCGACAAGGAGGGTGACTTCGCCGATGAAGATGAGCACTTGCTCGATTGGCCGCGTGATAGGGCTGAGCAATGCGTTCATACCCAGTGATTGTATCAGGGTTGGAAGTGTGCCGGGTCGCCGAGAAGGGAGACTTTGAAGGGCCGGACCACATAACTGAAGAGAATGCCTACTGCGGGGTCTTTTTCGGCGACCGCTGCCGCGTGCTCTTCGTTATCGGCGATGAAGATTGCGTATCCGCTTGGACAATCTTCCAGGGTTCGACCGATGACGAGGGCGGTTCCACTTTGGGTAAGAGTCTTCCAATAGGCTAGGTGCTGGAGGATGAGACCCATCTCGTCTTTGGTCGGACCCTGCATCATGTCAGGGCGATTTAAGCCAAATTCGAGGAAAAACTGAGGCACTTTTGCGAGTTTATCCAAACCGTTCCGTCAGGGCATAGCGAATGCTGTTGCCGACTCGAAACGCGATCAGGGAAAAAGGAAGGTCTCCGTTTGTTTTGAGCTCCTTGAGGATTTTCGAAGGGTCCAGATTGGTGCCTCGCTGCTTGAGTTCGAAGACTTTTCCGCCCAGCCTTTGGAGTTCGGCTTTGAGTTGATTTTTGGTCGGGCTTGCAATGACTTTGTAGGTTTTGTATGCCGGGCATGGAGCTGGATCGTAGGAGGTGAGGTAGCCGGGGGAGTCGCCGAGTTGCGGGTGGCCGAAGGTGCCCAGACAGTGCGCTCGGACGACGGCGGGGTCGCAGTCGTGGATGAAGCTTTTGGGTGTATCGGTTGTTTGAAGGTACTCGATAGAGGCTTCGATTCTCGTTGGTTCTTGGTTGGCGTGTAGGATGACGGCTTGGCGTTTGGGTTTGGTGTTTTCTGTTCCGAGCCAGATGATGGCTTCGAGGCATTCGCCTTGGTGGGAGATGAATTCGAGACTGCCGCCAAGACTTTCAAGGTAGTCGTCGGGGAGGAGGGGGGAGAGTTTGATTCCGGCAAGTTTGGAGTCTTTGAGTTTTGCGGCGAGGTCGGTCGGGTTGGGGGTGTAGTCTTCGGGCTTGGTGAGTCGGCGTCCAGTGTCGGATCGGCGATCGGGGTCGGCCCAGAGGTAACCACCTCCCCACGCCGGGTAGGCCCCCTTGGGAAGGTCGGGAGATTTGTTGATGAGGTGTGTCGCTCCGTCGCCTATGATGATGTGAGCAGTTCGATCCTCCGAATCGTTGGCAGAGTTATCTGAGGTGGATCCCCAATGAGTTTGCTCGTAAGGCAGTTGGTTCAGATTGTGGTCGAGTACATGTGCTCTTGCGGGGTCGGTCTCGTAGGCGATGACGGGGCCGCGTTCGGCGAGGGCGAGGGTGTCGCCGCCGAGGCCAGCGGTGAGGTCGATGACCGGAGCGCCTTGGGGGAATTGGCTGGCGTGATAGCGGGCGACGGCGAGGCTAGTGGCTTGTTCGAGGGCTTCTCTTTCGAAGAGCATTTTGTTGGCGAGGTCGCCAAATTTTTTGGTCGCTCGTTTGCGGAGATCGAGTTGCATGAGCGCCCAGCGCGCGGCTTCGTCGCCGTGTTTGGTGGCGAGTTGCTTGGGCGTGAGGGACGGGGCGTCGGCGAGGGCTTCGATGTGGAGCAAGTTCAAATAGTGTATTCGGTTTTTGGCAATTTGCCGGGTCTGTAACGTTGAGCGTGTGTAGAGTTGGATGGGCGCCTCAGGTTCAATGGATGGTCAGTTTTGGCAAAATGAGGGGCGGTAAAGGGCGGGGTTTTTGGTGGGTTGGACAAGGTGGCGCGGCCTGGGTTCTTACTTTTCGGTGATGGTTGTTCATCACTTACTAGGCGAAGTTTTGAGGGGTTTGTCAACCTGGTAGTGAAGATCATTTGGGATGGAGGGCGAGTTCCTCGGCGAGTGGAACTTCGGTTGAGGAGATTTGTTTTGAACGCCTGAGAAGTTGATTCAAGAGATTTGGTTGGTGACCGCAGCTGGCTACGATTCGTAGACAATGGAGGGGAGCCGACTCGGTATCGGGGACGGACAAGACCCCGAAAGGTATCCTTAACACTATGAGTTTGAAGACTTGGCGCGAAAAAGTTGGGCTGGCGGAGATGCTGAAGGGGGGCGTTATTATGGACGTTGTGAACCCGGAGCAGGCTCGGATTGCAGAGGACGCGGGCGCGGTTGCGGTCATGGCTTTGGAGCGAGTTCCGGCGGATATTCGCCGCGACGGCGGCGTTTCGCGGATGAGCGATCCGGAGATGATCATTGGGATTCAGAACACGGTTTCGATTCCGGTGATGGCGAAAGCTCGGATCGGTCACTTTGTCGAGGCGGAGATTTTAGAGGCGCTCGAGGTCGACTTCGTCGACGAGAGCGAAGTTCTCACCCCTGCCGACCACGCCAACCACATCGACAAGCATGCATTTACAGTTCCGTTTGTGTGCGGTGCGCGAAACTTGGGCGAGGCTCTTCGGCGATGCGCCGAGGGTGCGGCGATGATTAGAACCAAGGGTGAAGCGGGGACGGGCGACGTTGTTGAGGCGGTTCGGCACATGCGCACGATCATGGCGGAGATTCGGCTTGTTCACAACGCTCGAGAAGACGAGCTGTACGTTTTGGCGAAGGAGCACCAGGCTCCTTTGGAACTCATCCGCGAGGTTCATGCTTTGGGCAAGCTTCCAGTGCCTAACTTCTCAGCGGGCGGAATCGCAACTCCGGCGGACGCGGCGTTGATGATGAAGCTCGGTGCGGAGACGGTGTTTGTTGGCTCGGGAATCTTTAAGAGCGGCGATCCGGCAAAGCGGGCAAAGGCGATTGTTGAGTCGGTTCTGTTCTACAAGGATGCGAAGAAGCTTGCGGAGATTAGCAAGAACCTCGGCGAGCCAATGGTTGGAATCAACTGCGACTCGTTGCTGCCTTCGGAGCAGCTGGCGACTCGCGGCTGGTAAGAATCTAGTTTTAGAGCTTTGAACGGAGCAGGTTGATGTCTCGTTCAAGGCTCTCGATTTTTGCGCCGACTCGGGGGGCGGGGCCTAGTTCGCTGAGGAAGTCCTTTGAGAACTTGTTGCTGGTCGCGTGGCTTGCGCGTACGGCGTCGATGTATTTGTCGAAGACCTTTGCGGAGTTGGGTTCGGCTTCTAGGGGTGGGTAGTTCTCAATGTATCCCCGGAGGTGTTCGGCCCGGGTAGCGCTTCGGAAGGGTTCGATGCTTGCGAATTTGAGAGTGCGTCCGAATGGGGTGTTCCAGGATCCGCCGAGGTCTTGGGGTTTTTCGAGGGCGGTGTGGATCATTGAGAAGTCGTTCCAGACGAATTTTCGATAGTCGACTTTGCGGAGGGCCGTCTTGAACCATTGGTCGGAGCACTCTTTGTAGGCTGGCGAGGTTCTCCACTTAGGTGCGTAGGCGACGAATTCTATGAGTGCCTTTTGATGCTCGCTTAGTTCGAGGAGTCGGGCTCCGGCCCACTGTCCTTCGCCCCTTGCTCGGTTGAGAAGAAAGAGGAGTTTCCAGACTTGGGAGGCTTCTTCGATTCGGTTTGCATTGGCAAGGTGTCCGGCTAGGCGGGACAGCAGAATGATTTGACCCCGGTTGATCTGGCGATCGGTATCGATGGATTCCGAGGCAGATGCTCCGCTCCATTGCTTGGCGGATTCTAGCCTTGGGATTTCCTTGAGCTTGGGCGAGATTTTGCTCCAGATGTTTTGGGTTTGGGGGTCGAGGAGAATGACTTGGCTTGACGGCTTTGGGAAAGTAAGTTCGGTTGCGACTCCTCGAGTAAGGTCATTTGCGACTTCCTGAGCGATCAGGACTCCGTCTGACTTCACGATGGGGAATTTCTGGATGATCTCTTCCCTTCCGAGCGGGAAGCAGAGTTCGTGGGCGCGGTTGACTTGGGCGGGATAGGATCGGAATGCGGGAAGGACTCCGTTGTTAGCGAAGTACGCAATGGCTGCGGTTGCGATGACCGCTAGTCCGAAGCCGGTGACGATGAAAATCTTGCGAAGTGATTTCATTTGGGGATGGCGACGCCAAAGTCGTAGTCTCTGGATGAGCCTGTGGTTGGGCGGTCAATGACTCCACCGTCGTCTTTAAAGTTCGGTCCGATGCTGTAGATGACTCGGCGGTTTTTGTCCTTAACCACACGCAGGGGTTGGCTGTCGCTGTCGAGGGCGTAGCGGCCCTTGAGTGGCAGGTCCTTCTGGCTTGGATCTTCGAGGAGTTTGATGGCTTGCATCAGAGTGTTGCGCTGGGCGTAGGATTTGGCGCAGGCTTTTCCGGCTTGGGCGAAGACTGGGAGGAGGATTTTGACCATCGTGTAGCTGAGGCCCTTTTTGTCATTGATTTCTCTATCCATCCAATCTCCGGAATCTGAAACCTTTTTGATATCGTAGGGGTCGGTCCCGAGGCGTTTGTAGAACTCGGCGTAGATCTCGTGGACGCGAGAGTTTGTGGCGGCTCCGGCGAACGGAATCTTGCTGAAAAACCTGAGGAGCCGACTCCCTGCAGTTTCGGCTTCGTCAATGCCGAGCATCAGATTGGGCGACTTTGAGAGCACATCGAAGCCTTCGAGCGCGAAAACATGCTCGGTCTTCATCGTCTTGGCGAAGTCGAGGGGTTGGTCAAGACGTTGGAGGGTCTCCCACGCTGCGGCACGCCAGGCGGGGTCGTTCCCACGTTGATTCAGCGCTTTCCGAATGGATTCTTCGATGATCGATTCGCCAGCGATTCGGACTAGGATGCCGATCAAGATCGGTTCATCATCGGCCATGAGAGCGACGCTGGCTCCGCGTCGCCAGGCTTCGGCGGCCTGCTTTGGTTGGTTTTGGTCGAGGGCGACGGAGGCGCGATACCCGGCGAGCTTGATCATGGATTTGAGCGGCGCGAACTCTGGATAGAGGGTGTTGACGAGCGGTCTTCGATTACGCGGGAAGACGCAGTATTGGAGCTTGGCGGCTTGGTCGACCTTTTGCCAGAATGGCTCGAACTTCTGGTAGCTGTCGAGGATGAGGGGCTTGTCTTCGGTCTTATTGTCGGTGCCGAAATATCGGAGCTTTTCGTAGTTGGCGGCGTACTCGTCGAGGACTTCCTTCATGAGGGCCGCGCCGTTTTCCTTTGCTGGAACTTCGAAGCTGGCGAGGAGTTCGTCGGTCGTCGTGAAAAGACCGGCGGCTTTGGCTTTGGCCTCGTTTGCGTTGAATTTCAGCGCAGCAGAGGGAATGTCGGTGAGTGCGTAGGCAATGCCGAGGAACGCTACAAACGCGATGGAAATGCCTCGGACGACTCGGAGAGGCTTGGAAAGACGGCGCTTCGCAGACACAATTGCATTATGGACGAGGTTCCCTCGTCCATAAGTTCAGATTTCAGCGACCTTACGCGGATCGTCGCTTTCGACTACTCAGCAGCTTGGTACGGTCGCGGTACTTGTTGACCGTTCGGCGAGCGACGTGGACACCTTTATCGGCGAGGATCTTGGCGATTCGCTCGTCGGACAGCGGGTTGTCGGGGTTTTCGGTCGCGAGGATTTCCTCGATCATCTTTTGGATCCGCAGGGCTGGTTTGAAGAACACCTCGAACGAAACAGTTTCGCCAGTTGAGAGCTGGACGAACTTGCCTTGGGTAGCGCGGCTGACGGTGCTCTCGTGGATATCGATATCGTGAGCCAGCTGGGTTCGGGTGAGCGGCATGAGGAACGAGACGTCGCCAGTGGAGACGAATCCGGCTTGCTTCTCGATGAGATACTGGCCGACTCGCATCATGGTTCGGTGGCGCTGTTCGAGGCATTCGATCAGATCGGCGGCGCGGCCGGTGAAATGGACGAGATGTCGCCTTTCGTCCTTATCGACTTTTGCTTGCTGTTGCAGGTCTTCAAGGCGCTTCTTGTAGTAGCCGTTGACACAGAATTCGGACGCAGATGGGCCACGGACGCTGACTTCCCAACCGAATTCAGAGCGGGTTAGGACGATATCTGGTTGGATGGCAGGGAGCCGTGCTTCGTGGCTTTGACTGCTGGGCCTGAAGGCGTCGCCGGGGAACGGGACGCAGCCCATGACGAGATCGAAAACTTCGTTGATGACCGCCGGGGTGACCGAGAATCGGCGGGCGAGCTTCATGCGCTTGCCGCCGGTAAAGAGGTCCAGGTGGTCACGGACGATTTTGCGTGCGATCTTGCCCTCAAGGGTGTCCACTTCCCGCAGTTGGAGCAGGAGACTCTCTTGGATTCCGCTTGCACCGATTCCGGCCGGTTCACACTTTTTGAGTTGAGCGATGACGTACTCGGCGTCTTCGATCGAGCAGTTTCCGCCAAGGGCGATTTCTTCGACCGGTTCGTACAGGTATCCGTTTTCGTTAAGGCAGCCGATAGCAAACTCTCCGGCTCGGCGGAGGTCTTCGGAGAGCTGCGGCAGAAGCTGGGCACTCAGGTACTCGTGGAGCGTGGTTTCGGAGGACGCGAGATCGATCCAGCTTGGCGTGACATCGTCGGTGGGCAGGGATCGCCAGAGCTCGCGGTCGTCGCCGTGCGGTTTGAGTTCGCGGGGGGCTAGGTTGCGAAGGATTTCTCGCTCTGTCAGCGGAATTTCGTCTGGCGCAAGGCGCTCTAGGGCGGGGTTCTCATTGAGTTCCGCCTCCAGCTTTTGCTCGAGTTCTTGCATCGAAAGTTGCAAAATCTGGCTGGAAAGCAAGAGCTTGGGGTCGACTCGCAACCCTGTTTCTAGCCGATGATTCGTCCTAATGCCTGTATTCAATGCCGAAATCCCTCACTGCCATTCAGCGCAGCAAGTTTGTTAATCCACTTAGGGCGTGCCGTTCAACCTGGTATGCGTGCGGGAGTTTTGAGTTGGAAGTTGGAGGTTGGACATCGGAAGCACTAGGAATCACGGGTGTTGGGAGCAAAGCAGTCCAATGCCGTTTGGTAGAGAGCAACTGCCAGTTCGTGCTTTCTGCGAACCTCAATTGGCAAGAGCACGGCAGGATATTCAGAGGCATAGGATTTGAGCAGAAGCCAGACATGGTGTGCATCAAGGAATCCACCGCTTCCGAGGCTTGCCCTGTGGCAAATTTCCGTGGTGAATTGGTGCCAATAGACATAAGGGAATTCTTCGGAAAATGTTAGCTCTGCGTTGATCAAAGCGAGGCATGCCTCAATGACTTTGGAGTCAGCGCGCTCCACGACCGAGCGCAGGCTATCGGTGAGATGCGGCCACTGATACTCCGGCGCGGCATAGATCGCCCCTCCACACTCGTAATCTGAGAGCACCTCATCCACATGTTCGAAGAGCACCTCCAAGCGGCTGCCAAGGGAAGTTGCCGCCACCGTTGTTGGCCGCACCCCTCCAGTGCTCGTGAGGGGCCGTATCAAAGTAGCCAGGCTCATAGACTGGATAAGGTCCTGACGATAAGCTACTTGACTCGGCAACGGACCAGTGTTTTGAAGAGTTGACCTGAAGCTTTGGAGTAGATGGTCAGTTTTGGCTTCGTACACCGGATAACCATCAAAGCCTATCAGAATCTCCTCAATCATTCCGAGCAAATAGAATGAATTGGTGAGTCTCGATTGATCTCCAAGAATCTGGTCCACAGTAACATCAACCAGCTCGGCCCTTTCGATGTACTGTTCGGCCAGAGTGTGCAAATCGGCATCGCTAAATGCGCTCCAGCTACCAGATCCCATCTGCCTGCACCACTCGGAGACGAAATGCAGTGACGGCAAAAAGGGAATTCGGTTTTGGGCAAAGGTTTGAAACAAGAATTGCTCCGACAAGCTGATCACGATCTATGAAGTATGTCCCGTTCGCTAGATGAGCGTAGAATTGGGGAGTTCATGGCGCATGTAATTGTTTGCGGGTTGGGGCAGGTGGGGTTTCGGTGCACGATGCTTCTGCGGCAGCTTGGTATTCCGGTTACGGTGGTGACGACTGAGGATAAGCGGGGGTTTAAGAAAATCGTCCAGGAGGCTGGGGCGATAGTTCAGATTGCAGATGCGCGCGACATCGATTCTTTGCGACTAGCCGGTCTTTCGGAAGCTCGGGCGCTGTTGGCGGTGACCAGTTCGGATTTGGCGAACTTGGAGATCGCGATGGATGCAGTTGAAAGTGGGGCGACTTGCCGAGTTGTGATTCGGCTCGGCGATCAGACCCTTGCGGCGAGGTTGCACCGCGAGTCGGGCATTGATCGGACACTTGCGATGTCAATGGTGGCGGCTCCAAGCTTTGCGGCGGCGGCACTTGATCCCAGTGTTTTGGGAGCGTTCGAGTGGAGAGGAGAGCAGTACACGTTGGTTCGGACTGACTCGCCGTCAGCAGAAGACATCGGTTTGGCAGAAGATTTAGTGGCGCACCGTCGAGAGGCGACGGCAGTTCCGAGGCGGTCGACAAGACCCCGTATATCGTTTCAGCAGTTTGCGGGATCGATTCCTGGAAGTCTGAAAGTTGCTTTCCTCCTCATTTCGTTACTCGCTATGGCGAGCATCATGGTGTTCCACCTCGGAATGAAACTTTCGTTGATCGACTCTCTGTACTTTGTGGTTACGACATTGACGACGACCGGATACGGGGACATCAACGTGGGAAGAGAATCTTGGATTCTGAAACTGTACACCTGTGTGATGATGGTTCTTGGCTCGGCAGGAGTAGCGGTTGTATATTCGATCATTACCAATTACATCGTCTCGACTCGGTTCGACGAACTTGCGGGTAAGCAACGGGTGAATGTGAGCGGACATGTAATCGTGGTCGGGCTCGGCAACGTTGGGCGGAGGACGGTTGAGTACCTGCGCCACATGGGAATTGAAGTGGTAGCGGTCGATACCGATGCCTCTGCACGAGATCGCCGAATGTTGCCTGATTCGGTTCACTTTTTGGTCGGTGATGGCCGAGAGGTAGATGTCTTGGAGCGAGCGGGGGTTCATCGGTGCTCGGCGGTGATTTCAGTAACCGATAACGATGCGACAAACCTGTCAACAGGGCTATCTGCAAAGAAGATCAAGCCCAGTTTACGAGCGGTGGTTCGGATTTTCGACGCTTCTTTTGCTCGAAAGGTGGAGGGGGTTTTGAATATCGACGCGGCGTTGAGTGCTTCTAAACTGTCGGCACCTTCGTTTGTGGCGGCAGCCCTGGGGGAAGGGTTGGTCTACTCGTTTGTGGAGGATGGCTTGCTGAAGGTGATTCGCGATGACGAAGGACGATTGGGATTTGAAGAGTTGGAGTTGGTATAGCCTTCCGCCTTCAGCCGTTTGATTTCAGTCTCCCCCACCGCCACAGCCTCCGCCTCCGCAGCCTCCTCCACCGTCGCCACCACCTGAGCCACCGTCGCCTCCTCCGTGGCCTCCCGAGCAGTGACCTCCGCCGCTACAGTGTCCACCGTGGGCATGTCCGCCCGAGTCTCCGCCAGAGCAGCCTTCGCCTGAGGAGCTACATTGGCCGTTCCGTTGGCGTTGTTGGTTAGATAACAAAGCAGCGAAGATGAGGAGCATGCCCCCGACTCCGATAACAATCAGGATCGGAATCATGCTCGCCGAGACTTGGGCAATGGAGGTGCAACCGACCAATAGTACGGCGGTTGCGACGAGCAGAGCTCCTAAGCGTAACTTCGAGAGAGTTGGTTGCTTCTCTAGGGCGACTTTGGTTGCAGGTTGGGCGCGCCAGATGTCGGCGGGGGCTTCGTTCCCGAAGGTTTGGCGATAGAGCTCGAGGGTCGATCCGAACTGGATTTGGTGCTTGGAGTCTTCGCTTTCACCGCCTTTGGTGGGGTCATGGTGGAGCGGCCTGGGTAGAAGAGGCATGAAGCGCTCCCAGTAGGAGCGGGTGTAGACGAGGTGGAGGTGCCAGGCTTCGTCAACAATGAGCGACGGGGTGACCGGCGTCTTGGAGATCATGGCGAGAGCGACAAAGCGCTTGTACTCGAGGATGACCCGCTGGGTGAACTCGGGAGTCCAGCCTTGCTCTTCGGCAAGGCGATCGGCGAACGAGGTTTGGACTGGTCCGCCGTCAATGTCGAATGCCTCTATGGAGGCGATGAGGGTTTGGTTGTTATCCATTTTGACCTTCAATCGTGGTTACGGCTGGAGTTGGCAACGGGATGTTAAGGTGTGATTAGCTTTATCGACTTCAGATTCATCACCGCACCTTTGGGCATCATTCGGACCTTGACTTCGAACCGGGTTTTGCCGGTTTTGGTGAGGGTGATTTCACCGAGATCGAGGGCCTTGAAGGAGCCCCAGCCGCCGGTGCTGGCGATGGTGAATTGCGTTTCGATATCGCCGCTCAGGAGGGAGCACAGGGCGCCTTCGCTGCCGGCTTCGCAGGCGTATTCGAATTGGAGTTTGTACTTGCCTGGGCGGACGATGTTGATGTCCCAGAAGACGCTGTCGGTCTGGTTGGTCCAGAAGCCGATTGCTTTCTTCTCGCTTTCGAACTTAGCCGTGGTACCCGTGACCGTGGCATCGCCGGCGAGAAAGGTGAACGACCCGTTGGGGTTCTGTTGGGGCAGAACTTTAATGATGTTGGGTTCACCTTCGAGTTCGACTTTGATGACGATTGGTTCAGTTCTGCCATCGGGCAAGTTGAGAACTGGGCTCGCGAGTCCTTCGGTGATTGCAACTTGCTTTCCGGTTGCCAAGATCTTAGCAGTCCGGATTGGAGTTTGCAATCCGGGGAGTTCAACGGTGGCGATATTCGGATCGAAGACGGTGCAGTAAAGAGTGTTTCCTTTTCTGGTCACCCGGCCCCATGGAAGCGGTCTCGCGAAAGGCGAGGCTTTGGTTCCGTAGACGGCTTCGCCGTTTTTCTCGAGCCACTTCCCGACTGTGTTGAGCCGGTCGACGCTTGGTTGAGGGATTTCTCCGAGTCCGGTTGGACCGACGTTGAGGAGGTAGTTTCCGCCTTTACTGGCGCAATCGACGAGGTTGAAGATGAGAGTCTCCGCGGACTTCCAGTTGTTGTCGCCGGCGTGGTAGCCCCATGAGCCGTTCATGGTCATGCAGCTTTCCCAGTCGATGCTAAGACCGTTGGCGGGGATTTCTTGCTCGGGAGTTCCGAAGTCTCCGGCGAAGCCAGCGGCGGAGAGACCGCTCATTCCTGCACGGCCGGTGTCGACGCGGTTGTTGATGATGATGTCAGGCTTAAGGCCTCGGACGTAGTTGTAGAGGTCAACTCCGCGCTCATGATTCCATGTGTTCAACCATTCGCCGTCGAACCACATGACCGCAGGGTTGTAGCGGGTGACAACCTCTTTGAGTTGGGCCTTCATGAACTTGACGTAGCGCTCGAAGTCGGCTTTGACCTCAGGTCGTTCGTCGTATTTTTCTCGCGGTGTGTGGTCAGGGTTGTGCCAATCGAGGATGGAGTGGTAGGTGCAGAACTTGATGCCTTGCTTCTTGCACTCGTCGCTGAGTTCTTTGAGCGGATCGCGCTTAAACTGGGTGTTTCCGATGTGCCAGTTGCCTTGATTACTTGGCCACATTGCGAAGCCTTCGTGGTGCTTGCTGGTGATGACGATGTACTTCATCCCGGCGGCTTTCGCGGCTCCGACAATCTTTTTGGCGTCAAAGTTGACGGGGTTGAACTGCTTTTGGAGGGGTTCCCAGTCTTTGATTTTTACTTTGGCGGTGTTGATGAGCCACTCGGACGCACCACCGTACTCTTTGCCGTTCCAGGTTCCGGCGGGGATGCTGTATAGACCCCAATGGATGAACATTCCGAAGCGGGCGTCTCGCCACCAAGCCATGCGGGCGTCCTTTTGGGCTTTGCTTTCGGTCATGAAGCTTTGCTCGCCGGAGTTGAACGCACGGAAGCCGGTGATAATTGGAGCTCCGAGTGCCTTTTCGACGGTGAGTTTGAGGGCGGTGACCGTGGTCGGGACGACGCGGAAGAGTCGCTTGTTGCCAATGGTGGTTCCGGTGGCCAGGGACTCCCACTTGCCATCTACTTGGGCTTTGACGTCGAATTGGGCGATGGTTTGACCCTTGGCGATGTCTTCGGTCAGTTCAACTCGGTCGATGAGAGTTGGCTTTTTGAATGTGATGGAGAGGGATTTTGTGTCTTCTACCTTGATCGGCGCAGTGAGCGGCGTCTTGAAGGTCTTGTCGAGTTTTGCTTTGAGGCCGAGCAGGGCTTTGACGTCGTTTTCGTGGATCAGACCTCGGGTGTCGGGGGGGACGTTGAGGAGGAAAGAGGAGCCGTGGCCGACGGATTGATAGAAGAGATTTTCGAGATCGGTTGCGGTCTTGACCCTTGCGTTCTCGGATTCGCGCCAGAACCAGCCTGGGCGGATGCTGACGTCGCACTCACTGGGCACCCAGTCGGTTCCGTTTGGGTCACCTGCACCAAGCTCTTTAGAAAGTGAGGTTCCTGGGGTGTAGCGGCTCCGGTTGATCGTCGCCCAGCTTGTAGAGGGGGACTTCCCGGCTTCATTTCCAACCCAGCGGACGTCGGGTCCGGCGTCGGAGAAGATGACAGCATTAGGCTGGAGGCGGCGAACAGTGTCGATATACCGCTTCCAATCGTAGACTTGCTTCTTGCCGTTTGCACCTTCGCCGTTGGCTCCGTCGAACCAGACTTCGAAGATGTCACCATAGTTGCCGAGGACTTCTTCGAGCATACCGACGAATGTGTCGTTGTACTTGTCGGTTCCGTAAGTCGGGTGATTACGGTCCCAGGGGCTGAGGTAGACGCCGAGTTTGATTCCCTCTTTTTTGCAGGCTTCTGAGAGTTCTTTTAGGACGTCTCGTTTGAGCGGAGATTGAGCGACGGTGTGCGTGGAGAACTTGCTCGGCCAAAGGCAGAAGCCGTCGTGATGCTTGGCGGTGAGAATGACGCCCTTCATTCCAGCTTTTTTGAAGGTCTTCACCCATTGGCGGGTGTCGAGCTGGGTCGGGTTGAAGCTGCGCGGGTCCTCGTTGCCTTCGCCCCATTCTTTTCCGCTAAAGGTGTTTGGTCCAAAATGGACGAAGCCGTAGTACTCCATCTTGTGCCAGGCGAGCTGGCGAGGGGAGGGAGTTGGTCGGGATTGGGCGGCGGACATTGTGGCGAGTGAAAGCAAGGAAGCAACGACGATGGCGCGAAGCATGGGCGAATTATATCGGTAACCCGCAAGGGGATGCATCCGTATAATGGATTCGGTGACTTTATTCTTCGGGCAGCTTCGAATAGAGATGTGGCCAGATTGGCTTTCTAAGAACTTTTCTCTGAGTTACGTTGTGTATGGCATCTTTGCGATCGTGGCGGTCATCGGCACGATTCGGACGAGTAAAGGGTTACGGAAGGGGCAATCGGACGAGTTCATGATGTTTGCCTTCCAAAAGGGCCTTTCGTATGATCGTGGTGGAGAATCCGTGATGCCGATGATGCCCCGCGATCCGATTTTTGATTTCTCGACAAAGGCGTTTCTTGGCATTCCGGATCACTCGATGCATCCGGTGCTTGTCGAGTTTGGCGAACAGTTTGAGCGGTTTCGCTGGAACCCATTCAGCGATGATGATACGGATCGCGTTCCGTACCCCCAAGCGATCATGCGTGGCCGAGACAAAGATGGGATCAATTGGACGATCTTTCAGCACGTTCAGCCCCGCAGTTCGGTAAGTTGGTGCCTTATCGCCGAGAGCCCGGTCTTACTCCCGCTCCTATCAATGACCCCAGAGAACGCAGGGACCCGAGCGACAAAGAGCCTGGGCAAGCGGGAATTACAAGTTGAAAATCAAGCATTCAACAATCGGTATTTCATTCAAACCGACGAGCCCGATCGGGTTTTGCACTTGCTACATCCGCAGGCAATTGATCGACTGATGTATCTGATTCCTGCCGAGTGGGAGTTCAGCCCGAGGTACATCATGGTTTGCCTTCCGGGGACTGCATCCTCGCAGAATTTAGACACGTACTCTCTGGCAATCAAGGACTTCATTCGTATGATTCCTGGATACTATCGTAAAGACTTCGGATTTACAAATCTCCCATGACACTTCCCATCATCATCGGTATCGTTGTCGTTCTCGCCTTGATTGCGATTGTGGTTCCAATCAAGTTCATGAACATGTTTGTAAACCTGGACAAGGTGTGCGACGAATCTTGGTCGGGGATTGATATTGTTCTCCGGCGGCGATATGACCTCATTCCGAATCTGGTTTCGACGGTGAAGGGGTACATGGACCATGAGCGAACCGTTTTAGAGCAGGTTTCGAAACTCCGCGAGCAAGGCGTTCAGTCGCGGTCGGTCGATCAGGTGATGGATGTTGAGAAACAATTGGCTCCGGCTTTGGCGAACCTTTTTGCTCGGGCGGAGGCCTATCCGGAGTTGAAGGCTTCGGCGGCGTTTACTGAGCTTCAGAGAGAGTTAGTCGATACCGAGGATCGGGTTGCGGCGGCTCGGCGGATTTATAACAACAACGTTCGCGAGTTTAACACCGCGATTGCGATGTTCCCGGGGTCGGTGTTTGCCGGGGGTCGGAAGGATAAGCCGTTTTTTGAGATTGATGATCCAGTGGCGCGGCGCCCGGTGACGGTTAGCTTTTCGTCTTAAGGGCGATTTCCACTAGGACATCGACATAGGCTGGGTCATCAACGGGTTGGGCATGCCCTTTATCGGGGACAATCCAGCTGCTGGCACCAGATGCCTTTGAAAGATCATCAGCATTACTGATGGTGAAAAGTCGATCTCGCTCTCCGTGGATCACTAGTGCGGGGCGGCTTGGGGACCACTTTCTGGCCACTTCAACGGGATTTACTTCGCTTGGTTTCACGCCAACCCTCGCCGTGCCGAACCAGATCACCGGTCGAAGGACGATGTCGCCTCCGGGGAGGTCCTTTTTGAGCCAGGATTTGCAGGCGTCGTCGAGGCGGGCGAAGGCAGAGTCGGTGATGACTGCGCTGACGCCGGGTTCGTCGGAGGCGAGCCAGACGGCCGAACCACCTAGGGAGCATCCGACAAGGATCGTCTTTTCGGCCTTGAGTGCGCGGACGGTTTGGCGGATAAGCTCTGACTCAGCGGGACCAAAGCCGACGGTTTCGGAGGGGTTGTCATCTTGACCGGTCATGGGCAGGATGACAACTTGGTAGCCGCGCTTTTGGAGTTCAACACCGGTATTGGCGTAGTAGCCGCGATCTCCCCCGAGACCGTGGCACAGCACGAAGACGGTTTCTCTTTTGCCTTCGGTAATCGAAGGAGTGACCCAGGCGTTGACGCCTTTGACGGGCTGCCACGTTGCGAACTCGGATGGCTTCTCGGGCTTGGTCCGCGGCATGTGGATCAGACCATCGGCAAGCTTGTAGCACATGCCGAAGTAGAGTCCGATCCCGAGGCAGAGCCAGAGGATCACTTTACGAAACCGATTTTTCCGCCGCTGTAACTGCATTGCTCAATAGGCTGGCGACCGTCATCGGCCCGACTCCGCCGGGGACTGGGGTGATGGCACCGGCTATTTCAACAGCAGATTCGAAATGAACATCCCCAACATCGCCTTTTCGACCCTCAACTTTGTTATATCCAGCATCAATGACGGTGGCTCCCGGCTTGATCCAATCACCTTTGACCATCTCGGCGCGGCCAACGGCGGCGACGAGAATGTCGGCTTCGCGACATCGGTCAGCGAGATCGAGTGTCTTGCTGTGGGCAATGGTGACGGTGGCGTTTCGCTCAAGGAGCATGAGGGCCATTGGCTTGCCGAGGATGTGGCTTCGACCGATGACAAGAGCGCGTTTTCCGGTGACATCAATGTTGTAGTGGTCGAGGATTTTGGTGATGCCGAGGGGGGTGGCGCAGCGGAAACCAGGTAGTCCGGCGGTGAGGCGTCCAAGGGAGGCAGGGGTGATTCCGTCGGCGTCTTTCTCGGCTCCGAGGGCGAGGAGAGCGGCGTCTTCGTCGAGGTGCTTGGGGAGAGGATGTTGGAGGAGAACGCCGTGGACTTCGGGGTTTGAGTTCAGGTTCCCGATGATGTCGATCAGCTCCTGTTGGGTGGTGTTCTCGTCAATCTCGAACTGCTCGCCGATCATTCCGGCGGCGGCGGCCCACTTCTTCTTCATGTTGACGTAGGCAACCGAGGCGGGGTCTTGGGCGGCAACGACGACATCGAGGCGGGGGGTGATGCCTTTCGCTTTCAGGGCGACCACTCGCTCCGCGAGTTCAGCGCGTACGATTTTTGAGAGAGCGAGGCCGTCGAGAATGGTTGCCATAGTACGGCAAGAGTTTACTGCTTGATTGTCCAGCCAAAACGGTTGACAAGCTTCCCTTGTTCGGAGTCGGCTTCGATGGTTTCCTCTTCGATCTCGACCTTGGGTGCACGGAAGATGCGCTCGGCTTCGCCCAGGTCAGGGTCTTCGGGGGCGGTTTTGGGGTCGAAGTTGGCCTTCAGGGTTTGCTTGAGGACGGTACCGAGGACACCGTTGACGAACTTGCCACTCTCTGCGGTGCTGTACTTCTTCGCCATCTCGACGGCTTCGTTAATGGTCACGGCCGGCGGGATGTAAGGATAGTCGTGGAGCTCGTGGAGAGCAAGGCGCATGACGTTGCGGTCCACGGCGGCGAGACGATTGTAGTCGTAGTCAGGGATGGCAGCGGAAAGGGTTCGATCGAGGCCAACTCGGTGCTGCCAGGCACCTTTTGCCAGCGCGCGCGCGAAACGGAAGACCAAGTCGAGGGTTGCGTCGGGATACTCAACTCCTTTGGTGAGGTCCTCAAGTTGCTCGTCATCGTGGAAGGCATCGAAGGTGAGTTCGAGGGCATCATCAAGCGAGACTTGGGAGAGTTCGCAGGTGTAAATCGCGCGCAGAGCGCACTCGCGGGCGACTCGGCGGAAGCTAAATGGCGTGTTCAAACGGCCTCACCGTCGAGGAACTTCGGCACGAATCCGGTGTCGAAGTTTCCGGCGACGTAAGACGGAGTCGCGACAAGTCGGCGCAAAAATGGGATGTTAGTAGCGATGCCTTCGACTTCGAATTCATGGAGGGCGCCTTGGAGCTTGCTGACGGCCTCGGCTCGGGTTTCGCCTCTTACGATGAGCTTGGCAAGGAGAGGATCGTAGAACGGGGTGACCGTGAGTCCGGCGTAGCAATGGGATTCCATGCGTACTCCGCGACCCATCGGAGCGCGCCAACCGGTGATCTTTCCGGTTGATGGCGAGAAATCGTTATCCGGGTCTTGGGCGGTGATTCGGGCCTCAATTGAGTGTCCGCTTAGTTTGATATCGGCTTGGGTAAACGGGAGCTTTTCTCCGCTGGTCGTGCGGAGCATCAGTTGCATAAGGTCGATTCCGGTGATCTCCTCGGTGACCGGGTGCTCGACTTGGAGGCGGGTGTTCATCTCCAGGAAGTAGTAGTTGAAATCCGTATCGACTAGGAACTCGACGGTTCCCGCGTTCTGGTAACCAACGCTGGATGCGACTCGGACAGCGGCTTCGCCCATGCTCTTGCGGACTTCGGAGGGAAGGTCGGCGTAGGGGGCTTCTTCGAGCAACTTTTGGTGACGCAGATTTTGGATGGAGCACTCGCGCTCGCCAAGGTAGACCATGTTTCCATAGCTGTCGCCAAAGACTTGAATCTCGACGTGGCGGGGATTGAGGACAAACTTTTCGACTAGCATCTCGCCGGAGCCGAAGGATGCTTGGGCCTCAGCCGTTGCCATCTTCCAGAGACCACTGAGTTCGTCGGAGTTGTTTACACGGCGAATACCACGTCCACCGCCGCCGGCGACGGCTTTGAGGAGGACCGGATATCCAATCTCTTCGGCAACTTGGATCGCTTCAGCGTCGTTTGCGACGGGGCCGTCGGAGCCGGGGACCACTGGGCAGTTGGCTTCGATGGCAGCTTTCTTGGCACTCGCTTTATCGCCCATAGCCTCGATGGCCCCCGTAGGAGGACCAATGAACTTAACGCCGAGGGATTCGAGGGCGACAGCGAAGTTCGCGCGCTCGGAGAAGTAGCCATAGCCGGGGTGGACGGCTTCGGCGCCGCTGATCTGCGTCGCCATGAGCACGTTGGCCAGATTGAGATAAGAGTCGGAGTTGGTTCCAGCACCAACACAGATGGCTTGATCCGCGAGCTTGACATGAAGGCTTTCCCGGTCGGCTTCGCTGTAAATTGCGACGCTCTGAATTCCGAGTTCACGACAGGCGCGGATTGCACGGCAGGCGATTTCGCCACGGTTTGCGATGAGAACCTTTTTCAGCATCAGAATTTCTCGTGTCCTAGGTGAGGGCAAGTGACTTGACCCTGGGCGTCGATGACATAGGTTTCTTTGCCGACGGGGCATTTGCTCACGCCGGATGCGCCTGGCACGTCGGCTGGAGATGTCGGCTTAAACTCTTCATCTGTGGTCTTTTGAACTTGGATGAGCTGTCGCATTTGGCTCAAGTTACTCTCGCACGCTGAGTCCTTTGCGGTGGCCATCGCGTTACCCATTACAGTGACTCCCCGTCCGTCGGCTTTAGGTTTCGGAGCGGCTCCGCCCATTCCCTTCATGAGCACAACTGCGAGAATCGCAATGATTGCCACGACGGCAAGTGTTGCGACAATGGTTTGTCCCCGTCTCATACCAGGATCTCCATGAGGGGCTGACCATACTCGACCGGATCACCATCCTCAACGAGGATGTCTGAGATCGTTCCGCTGATCGCAGAATGGATTTCTGTAGAGATGCCCAGAGCAAAAATTGTTCCGATGACATCGCCCTTTTCGACGGTTGCAGCGGCGATCAGGGGAACCTTGGCGGTCCGGAAGATTCCGACAGACGTTGCTTTGATCGGCTTGGTAGTCGGGTCGAGCTCAGGCAACTGCTCAGATACGGCTATTGCGACAGGTGCAGGATTGGCTTTTGGTGCGACCTTCTTCTCGATGATCGCGGAGAACTTAGCATCGCCTACTTCAAGTTCGACTTCATTCATCTGGCTTTGCACCGCCACATCAAGCGCGTGTCGGACCAGGTCAAAGTCGATTGCAGACATAACTCTAACAGTGTACCAACCCCCCAAATCTATAGTACGAGCCAGCAAAATTATGGAATTACCTTGTCATGGCGGATAACACGATCAGTATTGTGGAAGCGATCGAGGATCAAAACATGCGCATGAGTGCGCTTAATGAGATCGCAAATATTGGTACTGGACACGCCGCACGCGCCTTGGCGACCGTTTGCGGTCGCGACTTTTTGATTTCAGTTCCACAAGTTCGTCCGATCACCTTTGATCGTTTTCATGAGATGATCGAGAATGTTGACGACACTCACGCCGTTATCTACATGGCGGTGGATGGTGATTTCAACGGTCGCATGGCTTTCTTCTTGGATTGGCCGAGTTGCCAGGCGCTCTGGACAATGTTGCTCGGTTCGACGCCCGACACGGCAGACGAATTGACAGAACTCGAATGGAGTTCGGTTGTAGAAGTTGGCAATATCATCAACGGTTCGTTCCTATCTGCGTTTACTGACGTCACCGGACTCTTTAGCAATGCAACTCCGCCAATGCTTGCAGTCGATTCGTTCGGGTCAATTCTAGGCTCGATCGCGGCCGAGGCATCGGAGCAGTCAGTAGCACTGTTTATTGAAACGAAGCTCTGGGACAACCAAGAGTCTGTGAAGGGCAGCTTCATCTTGATTCCAACCCAGGAATCGGTTGAGTTACTGTGGGACCGACTCGGTTTGGGGATGGCCGACTAGTCGTGGAAACCAAGGACATCTTGCTCACCCGATTGGGCGAGATTCATGTTGCGCGCAAGGCGCCGATGGTGGGTTGTCATGGGCTAGGAAGTTGTATTGGCCTGATGGCATACGACTCGATCACACAAGTAGGGGGGGTTGCCCATGTGGTGCTCCCCGACGGCACAGGGAGAAAGGACCTGGACCTACCTGGTCGTTATATGAACTTGGCAATTCCGACACTGATCGATGAGCTTGTTGCGGCCGGGGCAGGACGGACTCGTCTCAAGTTTGTCGCCGTCGGCGGCGCCAACGTCTTTAAGTTTGGTGCCGGTGCGCCGAGCCTCAATCTGAACATCGGCGACCGAAACATCCAGGCGATGCGAGATGGTCTAGCGGCGCTCAATACTTGTCTCGAAGCAGAGTTCGTTGGTGGAACTCAGGCAACGTCCACGCAATTATGCTTGGAGACGGGGCAGGTATTTGTGGCATGTGGTTCTCGGGAAATGAACTTACTCCACAAGTTCGCGGAGGGTCGCAATGTCCGAGCAGCTTAATCAATTAATCCGGCAAACAACTGAATTGCCATCGATGCCAGAAGTGGCCTTTGAGGTCATGCGCGTTGCTGATCTCACCGATTCGAGTGCAATCACCGTTGCCGCCACTTTGGCCCGTGACCCAAGCCTTTCAGTTCGCATTCTAAGACTTGCAAACTCGGCGTTTTACGGGATGTCGAGGGAGGTAACGTCGATCTCTGATGCAGTCGTCGTTTTAGGTATGCGTACGGTAAAGAGTTTGTCACTCGTCGCAGCGAGTTTCCCCTGGCTACATAAGGCTTTGCATGGCAAAGGAATCAACCCAACGCTCCTCTGGAATCATTCGCTAACCACTGCCTACTTGGTCCGAAGTATGGCGACCAAGAAGGGCATCCAGGATGCTGAGTTGCCGTTCTGCGTCGGTTTGCTTCACGACATTGGCACGGTTGTCTTTGCAGTTTGGAAAGAAAATGCTTTCGGCAATCTAGTTTCGAGGGCTGAAGATGAACACCGGCCTTTGGATGCAATCGAGAGAGAGACTTACGGATTTGATCACGCAGAAGTCGGTGCTGAGCTATGCGATGTTTGGAACCTGCCAAAGGTCTACGGAAATGCGATTCGCTATCACCACCAACCGAGCCTTCCTGAGACACCAGACGTCATTGCGGATCTAATTCACGTTGCGGACTTCATGGTGCGAGAACGAGGAATCAATGAAGGTGCGTTTGGACAGATTTATCAACGCGACTTGGGGGCGTTTGAGCGAGTCGGCTTCTCAGACGAGGAACTGAACGAGATGCTCGACAGCGCCATTGCTCAGTGCGAAGAGCTGCAGGGTTCCGAAAGGAAGGCGGCATGATCAAGGTTCTCGTTGTTGACGATTCCATTTTCATGCGCCGCGTTATCAGCGACGCTATCAACAAATCTGGAGAGATGGTCGTCGTCGGAACCGCTTCTAACGGTGACGATGTTCTCAATCAAGTTCGAATTCTTCAGCCAGACGTGATCACACTTGACATTGAAATGCCTCGAAAGAACGGCCTGATTGCACTTCAGGAAGTCATGAGCGAGGTGCCGACGCCAGTTGTGATGTGCTCGACGCTGACCGCAGAGGGCACTCAAGCGACGATGATGGCACTCGAGATCGGCGCAGTTGACTTTATTGCAAAGCCGACGCTGATTACCGCTGAGACGATGGAGCTAACATTCAAAGAGTTGCTTCCAAAGATTCGGATTGCGGCCCAGGCGAGAATGGCGAAGCGAACTGCAAGTAGCGCAGGACCAAAGTTAAAGTCGGTCGCCTCCAACAAGGTCTTGCTCATTGCTTCTTCCACGGGCGGACCGAAGGCGTTGATGACCCTTTTCGAGACGCTGCCAAAAGAAATGCGTGTTCCTTGCGTGATCGTCCAACACATGCCAGTCGGGTTCACCAAGAGCCTCGCTCAGCGACTCAACGGCGCAGGATCCTTCATTACCCGTGAGGCGGAAGATGGGGACCAGTTGGAGCCTGGCGTTGCTCTCTTGGCGCAAGGTGGAAAGCACCTCGAATTCTCAGGGGCCGACAAGCTGCGATTCAACGACGCTCCGGACCGACTTGGAGTAAAGCCCTGTGCCGACTATCTGTTCGAATCAGGAGCGAAGTTCCTCGGTGACAAAGCTCTCGGTGTGATTTTGACCGGAATGGGTAAAGACGGTACCGCTGGAGCCCTTGCAATCAAGAAGGCTGGCGGAACGATTCTGGGAGAGTCGGCTGAGACCTGCACGGTTTATGGAATGCCCCGCTCAGCGAAAGAGGCGGGCGCAGTGGACGGAGAGTTTCCCGCTCACGAGCTGCACATGGCGATCATGGCGGCGTTACAAGGAGGAAAGCGTGCCGCAGCCTAGTGAAACAGAGTTTCAAGATTTCTACCGGCGCTTCAATGCGGTGGCAGGAATCAACTTCAATGATTACAAGCAAGATCAGCTGACGAGGCGGATGCTGATGCTGATCGATCAGCGCAAGCTCAAGAGCTTTGGGGAGCTTTGCGACTTAGTGCTCAAGGATCGAGAAGCGAGGGAGTGGTTTCTTGATCGCTTGGCGATCAACGTGACCGAGGTGTTTCGGAACCCAGAGCACTGGGTTCATCTGGAACACTACATTCGAACAGAATTGCTTTCTGCCGGAAAGCCGCTCAAGGTTTGGAGCGCGGGATGTTCGACGGGTGCGGAGGCGTACAGCCTTGCCTCCATCCTCGACGTTCATGCTCCAAAGAAGCCGCATCGGATTGTCTGCACAGACATCGATGCCGCGGCGATGCAACAAGCCCAGGAGGGCGTGTTGTTCGGAACAGAGTTTCGTGACGTTCCCAAGGAGTATCAAAAATACTTCTCCAAGACGCCACGGGGGGCCGCGGTCAGCGACGAGCTGAAGAAGTACTTGACGTTCCAACGTCACAACCTTCTTGCCGACAGCTACGGAACGGGCTACGACCTAATCGTTTGTCGGAATGTTCTGATCTACTTCGTCGAAGAGGCGAAGGAGCAGATTTTCCGACGATTCTACGGTGCCTTACGACCTGGTGGATACCTATTCATCGGGGGTAGTGAGCGCATCTTCAATCCAAAGGAAATCGGATTCGAGTGTCCGAAACCGTATTTCTATCAGAAACCAAGCGAGGAGAAAAAATGGCTAAACGCATCTTAATCACCGACGACGCATTGTTCATGCGCGTTACTCTTAAGCGCATCCTATCGGATGCAGGATTTGAAGTTGTTGGAGAAGCAGCAAACGGAGTTGAATCCATATCGTTGTACAACGATCTCAAACCAGACCTGGTCACCATGGACATCACCATGCCCGAAATGGACGGAATCGAGGCTCTCAAAGCCATTCGAGCTGCTGATCCAAACGCGACAATCGTGATGTGCTCGGCGATGGGTCAGCAGAACCTAATGGTCGAAGCTCTTCAGGCTGGTGCCAAAGAGTTCATCGTCAAGCCTTTCCAGGCAGAAAAGGTGCTCGAAGTCATCACTCGTCATGCGGCCTAATGATCGCCACAAGAAAAACAAAAGGAGTTATTGGGTTTTATGAAAGTTGAATTTGTTGCGCCGTTCGCAGAAGCAACGGCGTCGGTATCTGAAGTTGTAATGGGCGCAAAACCTTCGAGAGGTCAACTGTCGGCAAAACCAGAGTTATTTACCGCTTTACCGGTGAACATTCTTTGTGGAGTAAACGGCGATCTTGAAGGTTTGGTGATGTACAGCATGTCCAAAGATACGGCGCTTGCCATTGCCAGTTTGATGATGGGGTCTCCAATGCGCGTTTTCGACCAGACGGTTGCTTCGGCGATCTCTGAACTCGGAAACATGATCACCGGAAGTAGTTCGTCGATCTTTGCCGGTCAGGGGTTGATCTGCAACATCACACCTCCGACACTTGTTCGAGGAAACAGCATCCGAATTTCGACGTTCAACACGCCGACACTCGTGATTCCCTTGATCTTTGACGGGGTTGGACAGATCGAAGTGAACGTTAGCCTACGAGATACCAAGATCGCTCTCGCTGCCGCATAAACGAAAATATCTCGGGCACGCGGGATAATTTTGGGTCCTACGCCTGCAACCGAATACGGTTGTGGGCGTAGGCTTGTTTATTCATCATGACTGAACGAAAAGTTTTGACGGGAATCACTTCGGATGCCTTCGTGTCCGACGCCGACAAGTGGGCGCTGGATAAGCTCCAGCATTTGCCCTTGTTGCCCCAGTTAGTCTCCAAGTTTTATGAGATTGGCATTGACCGATGGCTGTACTGTTACAACATGAGTAGCTCGATTCGGTGCGGGCCACACCAGTATCCGACTTTGTACGAAATCATGCGAGAGTCGGCGAAGACGCTGGACATGCCGGAGCCGGAGCTTTATGTTTCTTCAAACCCATTCCCGAACGCATTTGCGGGCGGGGTTGAGCGGCCATACATCTGTTTGCGCTCGTCGATGATCGACACCATGAGCGATGAGGAGCTGTTCTTCATCATGGGTCACGAGCTGGGGCACATCAAGGCAAATCACGTTTTGTATTTCTCGATTGGCTGGCTCCTTTTCCCTTTGCTGGACATCTTGGGGCGGCGGACGATGGGGGCGACGGACGTTGCGACCTATGCGCTCGTCTTGGCTCTCTATGAGTGGTCTCGACAGGCGGAGTTCTCAGCGGACCGCGCTGGATTGCTGGTGGCTCAGGACAAAGGAATCGCGATTCAGTCGCTGATTCGGCTGGCGGCCGGCCCATCGCGTTTGCACCACGAGCTCAATCAGGAAGCCTTTATGGATCAGGCTCGGGCATACCAGGATGCGGACTCGCTGGATAAGCTCGGGAAGTTTGTTCTGTTTGCCACGATGGGTAAGACGATGACTCACCCGATGCCGGTGTTCAGGACCCAGGAGCTTGAGAAGTGGGTGTTGAGTGGCGAGTTTGACCGGATTTTAAGCGGGGATTACTCGCGAAAGTCGGCGTAGTTTGATAGAATTCGTTTAGATGAGTGAGGACCTGTTCTATTGGATTCAAGGATCCGACACAGAGCGAGGTCCTTTGTCACTAACCGATCTCCATCGCGCGGCGCGGTTTGGAAATCTGAATCCAGATAGTCGAGTTCGGCTTTCGTCAGGTGAATTCAGGTTCGCCAAAGAGCTTGCTGAGTTCGACTACCTCCCATCAACTTCAAATCGATTTCCGACGACGCAAGAAGAGTTGAACCGACGCCGTGAGCTGGACACGACCAGAAGCATTATCGAATACTTGATCACCTCATGGATTCTCCTGCTGGTCGGGGCTGTTTTCTTACCGCTGGTTGTCCTTCCAGCGAGCTTCATTTTCGGTTACCGAGCTCATGAGCGTGGAAGCAAAGTGGCTTGGCTCCCGGCTTCCATAGCACTCATTGCGTGGATCGTTGTTGCCATTCTCGCGATCAACAAGAGTTGGTCAACCAATCAATGGTAGATGCACCCTCGCAAAACTGCGCGGTATCTGGCAAACTAATGGGCAATGCCGCTCTCCGCGCTCGTCGTCCTTTTCGCTCTACAACAAACTAAAGCTCAACCTCGTCAAGTACTGCCTGCGGGGCTACTAGAATGGCAGGATCCGGAGGTTGTGGGAGTCAACAAACTCCCGGCACGAGCGGAGGCGATTCCATTTGCGGACGCAGCTTCGGCGATGACGTTGGATCGGGCTAAATCGCCATTCTACAAGTCGCTGAATGGCGAGTGGAAGTTCAATTGGGTTGGTCGCCCGGCGGATCGCCCGGTTGATTTTTTCAAGACGGATTTTAACGATTCCAAGTGGAAAACAATCGAGGTGCCTTCGTGCTGGGAGATGAAGGGGTACGGGCAGCCGATTTATACCAACGTCCGCTATCCTCACCCGACTACTCCACCGTTTGTTGATGAGAATTACAACCCAGTTGGCTCTTATCGAACTTCATTTGAGCTCCCTTCGGGATGGGATAGCCGGCGGACGATCATCCGATTTGGCGGCGTTTATTCGGGCTACTATCTTTGGGTCAACGGGCAGAAGGTGGGATATAGCGAGGACTCGAAGACGACGTCAGAATTTGATCTCACTCCCTACGTCAAGCCAGGAAAGAATCAACTCGCGGTCGAAGTCTATCGCTGGACCGACGGGAGCTACCTGGAGGACCAGGACATGTTCCGCTTCAGCGGGATTTTCCGCGACGTTGCCCTGCTGAGCATGGCAAAGAACCGAATTGAGGACTTCAATGTGGAAACACTCCTTGAGCCGGACTACAAGGGGGCAACCACCATTGTTAGCCCAAGAATTGTGACTGGCGACACGACTGGGTACGAGTTAGGGGTTCGTTTGCTCGACACAGCAGGGAAGGAGGAGGCTGCGTCGAAGATTTCCGCTACCACTTCAAACCCCGGGAGCGAAGCAAGACCAGTAATCCGATCAGGATTTGGGGACCCAATTCTTTGGTCGGCGGAAAAACCATACCTGTACACTTTAATTCTTGAGCTGAAGAATGGAAAGGGCGAGGTTCAGGATGTTCGATCCTGCCGTGTCGGCTTCCGAAAGATTGAGTGGAAGAGTGGAGTTTTCACCATCAACGGCAAAGCTGTCAAACTACTCGGCGCAAATCGGCACGAAGCTGATCCAGATCGCGGACGCGCAATCACGCGAGAACGGATGATTGAGGACATCAAGCTTTACAAGCAGTACAACCTCAACACGGTTCGTAATAGCCACTATCCGAACGATTCTTACTGGTATGAGCTTTGCGATCAGTACGGGCTGTACGTCGTTGACGAGGCGAATATCGAGAGCCACGGAATGGGCTACGACTGGAATCGGTCCTTGGGTAACCAGCCGATATGGCAGAAGGCGCACCTTGATCGCACCGAGCGGATGGTGAGTTCGAACCGAAATCACCCATCCATCATCATGTGGTCACTTGGAAACGAAGCCGGACCCGGTGTGAATTTTGATGCCACGGCGAAGTGGATTCACGACAATGACGCAACGCGTCCGGTTCATTACGAGCGCTACAACGAGCCATGCGATGTGGATTCTGTGATGTACCCGGGGGTGGACTACTTAGAATTTGCTGGGAAACAGAAGTCGAGTAAGCCGTTCTTCGTTTGCGAGTATGCGCATGCGATGGGGAACGCGGTTGGGAATCTGAAGGAGTACGTTGAGCAGTTTGACAAGTACCCACGCCTTATGGGTGGCTGTATTTGGGACTGGGTTGACCAGGGACTGCATAAGCCGACTCCGGACGGTTTGGGCTGGTTCTATGCCTATGGAGGAGATTTTGACGACGCTCCGAACGATGGTCCGTTCTGCAACAATGGCTTGATCATGCCGGATCGGCAGGTAACGCCAAAACTGTGGGAAGTTAGGAAGATCTATCAGCGGGTGGCCTTTGAGTCGTCGGATGCTGGCGAGGGCAAGTTCAAGATCACAAACAAGTTTGCGTTCACGAACCTGGCTGATTATGATTGGTCCTATACAGTTTCAGAAGATGGAACGGTCATCGCCAAGGGCGACTGGACGCCACAATCCGTGGCTCCTGGGGAGACCAAGTCACTTGCGCTCCCGGTTGAGAAGTTCACGAAGAAACCTGGGCGAGAGTATTTCTTGCGGGTTGACCTGCGGCTTCGAGCGGCTACGATTTGGGGCGAGAAAGGCCATTCTGTTGCTTGGGAACAGCTGCCAGTGACCAATGCAATGGTGGCTCCGATCTTGGCGGTCAGTAAGTTGCCGGCGTTAGGGATGTCCGAAGAGATTGGCTCCTTTGCCTTCACTACGGGCGGGACTCGGATTGAGTTTGACAAGGGTACCGGGCTCATGTCCTCGTTCCAGATTGACAGCAGAGAGCTGATCAAACGAGGGCCCTGGCTCAACACGTTCCGGGCATTCGTGGATAACGACACTTGGTTCCAGCGATCGTATTGGGAGAGTGGATTGGGCGGCATGGCGCATCGCTCTTTGAATGTTTCAGCTCAGCGGTTATCGCCTTCAGTAGCGAGAGTGACTGTGGAAATGGATTGCCGAGGCTACAAAGGTCGAGGGTTCTTCCACAGAGCGGTTTATACGATTCTTGGCGACGGAACGGTCACGGTTGATAACCAGTTTGACCCGGTTGGAGATCTTCCGCAACTGCCAAAGATCGGTCTTGACCTACGGTTGAATGCTTCACTTCAGAATTTCACTTACCTAGGGCGTGGACCTTGGGAGAGCTATCCGGACCGAAAGATGGGTCAGGATGTTGGGCTTTATTCGATGAAGGTCGCTGAGGCGGGAACGGAGTATGTTAGACCTCAGGAAAATGGGAATCGCGAGGATGTTCGTTGGGCCGCGGTGACGGATGCCGGCGGTGTTGGGTTGATGTTCCAGGCCTGGGATAAGTTGGCGGTCACGGTTTCGCACAAAGACGCTCGGGACGTGGATGCCTCTCGACATGAGAATGGAGAACCTGTTAAGTTCAATCCGATTTTCCCCCGGGACGAGACCATTGTTTGCCTCGATGCACAACAGATGGGTCTAGGTGGAGCGTCTTGCGGTCCTTCGCCCCTCCAGCAGTACTTGTGTAAGCCAGGAGCTCGCACTTGGCGGGTAGTTATCAAGCCAGTACGCAAAGGTGACTTTTCGGCGGCAAGAACGGTTACTCCAGTTGCTCCGATGCCGCAAGTTTCACGAGGCGAAGATGGCATTGTTAGGGTGGTTGCAACTGACTCGCGAGCCGGAGTTGTTCGGGTGACAGACTCTGGAGTTCAGCCTACGGCGGCTACTTTTGAGTATTCCGCTGGCGGGACGTTGCGACTGGCACAGCGAATTGCAGATTGGATTGACTCTCCCGAAGTGGTGAAAGACTTCGCGCGGATCAGTCCGGTCTTCCGAATTCCACAGGATCAGATTAAGGTGCTCAGCTTTGACTCGGAAGAGCAAGGAGAAGGCGAGATTGGACACCTTTTTGATGGCGATCCGATGACCTTCTGGCATACCAACTACAGCGGTGGGGCATCAAAGCACCCACACTTTGTGCTGATTGATTTGGGTTCGGTGGTTGATCTGACGGGATTTGATTACCTACCTCGGCAGGATCAGGGTAACGGTCGGATTGGGAAGTATGAGCTTCGCGTGGGACTCATTCAGGATCAGTTGGCGAAGGTCAAAGAGGGCACGTTCCCGAATTCAGCCACTCTTCAGAGGGTGATGCTGGGGGTTCCGATTCGCGCTCGGTTCGTTGAGCTTCGGTCGATTGAAGAAGTGAAGGGTCAGGAGTGGACGAGCATTGCCGAACTGAACTTCCTGGTTGGAAAACCCAAATAGGTAGACAAAAAGATTCTATAATAAGCCGTGGCGAACGAGACCCTTGACCCAAACCGACTGCCTGGAGACGGGGATGAACTCTCGCTTCGTCCTCGGTTCCTGCGGGAGTTTATTGGTCAAGAGACGCTGAAAGAGAATCTGGGAATCTTCCTTCAGGCCGCGAAGCAGCGCGGCGAACCGGTGGATCACGTTTTGCTCTACGGCCCTCCAGGCCTGGGGAAGACGACCCTCGCGCATATTATCGCGAACGAAATGGGGGCGATTGTTCACGTCACCAGCGGTCCAGCGATTGAGCGACCAGGAGATCTGGTTGGAATTCTGACGAACCTTGAGGAAGGGGCGATCTTGTTTATCGACGAGATTCACCGGTTGTCGCGTACGGTCGAGGAATACCTATATCCGGCGATGGAGGATCGGAAGGTTGATATCATGATCGGCCAGGGTCCGGCGGCTCGGTCTGTTCGAATGGAGGTTCCGGCGTTCACGGTTGTGGGGGCGACGACCCGGCAGGGACTGTTGACGGGGCCGCTCAGAGATCGTTTTGGGATCATCTCGCACTTTCGCTATTACGAGCAGGCGGCTCTATATGAAATCGTTCGCCGGTCGGCGGGAATTTTAGGTTACGAGATAGCTCCAGACGGGGCGGAAGAGATCGCTCGGCGGTCGCGAGGGACGCCGCGGATTGCCAACCGATTACTTAGACGGGTGAGAGATTTTGCGCAGGTGGATGGTCACGCCTCGATTGGGCAGGGGATTGTTCAGAAGGCGGCGCGAGCACTCGAGATTGACGATCTGGGATTGGATCGAATCGACCGAACTCTATTGCAACTCATCATCGAGCGACACCGAGGGGGGCCAGTTGGGATCGAAACGCTGGCGGCCAGCACCGGTGAAGACTCGCAAACCATCGAAGATGTTTACGAGCCATATCTGCTTCAGATCGGGATGCTTCAGCGGACGCCTCGAGGACGATGCGTCACGGATCTAGCTTATAAGCACCTTGGGCTCGTTGCGCCGAAGCGCGAGCTTTCCGACTAGAAGAAGTCTTTGCCGAGGAGCAGAAGCATCGCAAGCGCACCGCCATTGTTAATCGCATGCATGATGATGTTTGGCACGAGCGACTTGGTTTGGTAGCTGATGAAGCACATCCCTAGCGCGAGTGTCATGAGGAGCGGAACTCCGGCTGGTCCTTGGGGGTGAATCGCCGCGAAGAGGAAGCTGGAGATAACGGCACCCCAAACTGGACTCTTCGAAATAGCGGTCAATGCCGGGAAGAGGAGGCCACGGAACATGATTTCCTCCCAGATGGGAGCAATCACTGCGGCCATCAAGAAGAGCCCTAGGGC
>JARXAE010000009.1 GCA_029866005.1 Fimbriimonas sp.
AAAATTTGAGTTCATAAAATTGGATCGTCGCGGTAACATCCGTTACATGCCATTATCTCGCCGAGACCTTCTTGCCAAACTCTCCGCCGCTGGAGCCGGAACGATTTTGGGTGGCCTCTTTGCCACCAAATCTCAGGGCCAAGGGTACGACGATACTCCGATGTTGCCGGGTGGGCACTGGCGCGTTCACGACAGCAAGCGACCGCAGCCTAAGGTAGTCACTCCGGGAGCCGCTTACGGTCAGGCACCATCCGACGCGAAAGTGCTGTTCAGCGGCGGCGACATGAAAGAGTGGAAGGGCGGACCTTGGACGGTGACCCAAGACTACTTCGAAGTCAAGCGCGGTACGGGTTCAGTTCAAACCATTGGAGAGTTTGGAGATTGCCAACTCCACCTCGAATTCTGCGAGCCTGCAGAAGTGAAGAACAGCGGCCAAGGACGCGGAAACTCGGGAATCTTCTTCATGGGCCAGTACGAGGTTCAGGTGCTTGATGCCTACAATAATCTGACTTATGCCGACGGAACGACCGGTTGTGTGTACGGTCAGACAGCTCCGCTGGTCAACGCCTGCCGCAAGCCCGGCGAGTGGCAGACCTACGACATCATCTTTGTTGCTCCTCGGTTCAAGGACGGCAAACTGGACACGCCTGCTTACGTGACAGTGTTCCTTAACGGAATTCTGGTTCAGCACTCAACACCGCTGATCGGCGAGACTGCGCACCGACAGGTTGGGACCTACACTCCACACGGACCGAAGGGACCAATCACCCTGCAGGATCACGGAGATCCCGTTCGATTCCGCAACATCTGGATCCGCGAAGTTGGCCCCCACGACGAGCTAAGGCACCGACAGATGTGGGAGATCGGTTAGGCCAACTCTTCCAGCCATTTCGAGAGGCCGCTTTGCGCGGCCTCAATTTTTTTGGCTCGCTTGATTCCCTTGTCTCTCGTCGGTTCTTCGGGGTCGGGCAGGATGCCCCAGTTGATGTTCATCGGGGCGAACTCTCGCTCAGTTTGATCCTGCAGGTGAGCCAGAAGGGCGCCGTATGCGGTCTCGCGCGGCGGGGCAACGTAGCCCTGACCGTCCAGTTTTCGGGCAATGTTGAGGCCGACCAGGATTCCCATCGCGGCTGATTCGACATAGCCTTCGACGCCGGTGAGTTGACCAGCGACATAAACGTTCGGCGCCGAGCGAAGTTGGAGTTGCTCGTCAAGGGCGGTTGGAGCCTCCAGATAGGTGTTTCTGTGGATCACTCCGTACCGAATGAACTCGGCATTCTGGAGACCCGGCACCATTTGAAACACGCGCTTCTGCTCACCGAACCGCAAGCGGTTTTGGCAGGCAACCAACGAGTAAAGCGTCTTCTCCCGGTTCTCGGGGCGGAGTTGAAGGGCGGCATAGGGGCGGCGATCGGTGCGCGGATCGGTCAACCCGATTGGCTTGAAGTTTCCAAATGCGAGCGAGCGCTCACCCTTCTCCGCGATGGCTTCGATCGGGGTGCAACCTGCGAAGTATTTGATCTTTTCGAGGAGGGCCTGCTCGGGGAGCGCGTAATCTCCAAGTTCCGCCTCGCCTCGAACACCGCCAGCCTCGAAGGCGTGGAATGGAGCCCGCTCGGCAGACACCAGAGCCTCAACGAACGCATAATACTCCTCTTTGTTGAAGGGGCAGTTCAGGTAATCGTTCCCTTCGCCCTTGTCGTAACGGGATTGGGCGAAAACGACCGACATGTCCAGCGATGACGCTTCGACGGTTGGAGAGACCGCGTCGTAAAAGTAGAGGTGCTTGCGTCCAGTTTTGGCGGCAAGCCATTCCGAGAGTTCGGGAGATGTGAGCGGACCCGTGGCAAGTACCAGCGGTCCCTCGCACGACTCGGCCATGGTGGGTGTGAATTCGTCTCGAACTACCTCGATCAGCGGATGCTCCTCCATCGCCTGGGTCACCGCTTTTCCAAAGTTATCGCGGTCAACACACAGAGCTTCTCCACCCGGAACAGAGTGTTCTTCGGCAAGCCGCAGAACCAAGGATCCCAGGGCGTTCATCTCCGCCTTGAGTTGCCCCGCTGGCGAGGTCGGAGATTTTGATTTGAGCGAGTTAGAACAGACAAGCTCAGCAAAGTAGTCGGTCGTGTGAGCTGGAGTGCGCTTGACAGGGCGCATCTCGTAAAGCCGAACCGAAACTCCCCGAGACGCCAAAGCCCAGGCTGTCTCCACACCCGCAAACCCGGCACCAACAACGGTCACCATCAGCTTAAGACTCCGTGGGCTGATTTCTCACCGGCCATCACCAAATGCGACGTATCGTCGTAACGAATCAATCGAAAGCGCCCATCCGCCATCCGTTCAAACTCCGTCACTCCAGCGTTGGAGAATTTGAACGACGCTGCCATCTCCACCGTCCCACCCAGAAGGCGGGCACAGAGCATTGAGGAGGTTCCGCCGTGTGAAACCACTGCCGTATCAAACAGGGTCTCTGAGAGACGCTGATGAATCTGCGCAAGGCGGTTCCAAACATCGCGTTTGGATTCTCCGCCCGGAGGGGTGACATCGGGGTGGTCACCAGCAGTGATAAACCGACGTCGAACTTCACGGTAATCCTCTCCTTCCCATTCGCCGAAACCTTGTTCGCGCAGAAGCGCATCGGCTTTGACGGAGGTGCCAATCGCAAGGGCAGTTTGGTGGGCTCGCTTGAGATCAGACGCGAGAACTAAGCCGACCGAAGCAGCCGAAAATGCTCGACCAACTGCCTCAGCTTGAGCGAGACCGACTTCGTCCAGCGGGATATCAGTATGACCCTGAGCTCGTTTGTCGAGGTTCCAAGCGGTCTGTCCGTGGCGGACGAGGTAGACGCGAATGGAGGGGAGCACGGTTAGAGTTTACTCTGCCCCCTTTGCGGGGGCAGAACGTTGAATCAGCCCTTCTTGAGCTTTGAGGCATACTTCTGGCGGAACTTCGTCACCTTGGGCGAGACGACGTAGGCGCAATAACCGGTGTTCATCTTTGCCTTCTCAGCTTCCGATGCTTTCTCGTACTTGGCGAAATAGTTCTGGTGGTACTCCTCGGCCCGCTGGTAGTTCGTTAGCGGCTCCAAAGTCGTCACGATCTTGTTCGCGTACAGCTTTTCGGTCGTGATGTCCTTGATCACATTCTGCGCAAGTTCCTTCTCTTCATTGGTCGTGTAGAAGATTACAGAGCGGTACTGCGTTCCCGAATCCGGACCTTGACGATTGAGCGTGGTGGGATCATGAGAGACGAAGAACATCTTCAGGATATCGGCTGACGAGATCTGGTCTGAGTGGTAGAAGACTTTGACAACTTCAGCAACACCCGTCCGCCCGGTACAGACTTCTTCGTATGTGACAGGGAAAACGTGTCCACCGGCATAGCCGCTTTCTACTTTCTCGACACCCTTCAGGTCCTCGAGCACTGCCTCGACGCACCAGAAGCAACCGCCACCAATCACTAACTCTTTCAAATCCATCCGTTTCTTTACTCCGCTTTGACCAAAACTAGCTCCGGCGACCGCGAGGGTAAGTCCGAGACCAATTGCCTTCATCATTCGACGACCCATGATTATATTCATACGATGAGAATAGGTGCGAAAGTTCGATAAAGTTCCGTGTTCGGTGAATGGTGTGAAGCAAGCGGTTAAACTATTCCATCATGCAAAATTATCAGCCTGCCATCGACGCAGCTTGGGATGAACGGGACGGCATCTCGACGTCGAGTTACCCCGATGGCCTCAAAGATGCGATCGGTAGCGTTTTGCATCTGCTCGACTCGGGACGCCTTCGGGTCTGCGAAAGAATTGATGGCGAGTGGACCACTCATCAGTGGATCAAGAAGGCCGTTTTGCTTTCTTTCAAGCTCTCAAACAACCACGTCTCCGCAGCGGGACCGATGCACTTTTACGACAAAGTGCCGCTGAAGTTTGAGAACTACACTCCGGCGGAGTTTGCGACAAATGGCTTTCGGGTCGTTCCTCCGGCGACAGTTCGCAAGGGGGCTTTTATCGGACGGAATGCGGTTTTGATGCCGTCCTATGTGAACGTCGGCGCTTATATCGACGAGGGCACGATGGTTGACACTTGGGCGACGGTTGGGTCTTGTGCTCAGATCGGAAAGAATGTTCACCTGAGCGGCGGAGTTGGGATTGGCGGGGTGCTGGAACCTCTTCAGGCGAATCCGGTGATTATTGAGGACAACTGCTTCATTGGTGCACGATCCGAAGTGGTTGAAGGCGTGATTGTGGAGGAGAATTCCGTGCTTTCGATGGGCGTTTTCTTGGGAATGAGCACGAAGATTTTGAACCGCGCGACAGGGGAGATCACCTACGGTCGAATTCCGGCAGGTTCCGTCGTGGTACCGGGGTCGTTGCCGTCCAAGGATGGTTCGCATTCGTTGTACTGTGCGGTAATTGTAAAGACGGTGGACGCTCAGACCCGCGCGAAGACCGCTTTGAATGAGCTTTTGCGCGACTAATGGATGTCGTTCAGCTCGCCTGCGATCTTATCCGTTGCCCTTCGGTCACCCCTGACCAGGCGGGTTGCCTAGATTTGCTCGCATCGCAATTGAGTGCGGCGGGGTTTGCTTGTGAGTTCATCAACGAGAATGGTACAGAAAACCTCTATGCCGTTTTTTGCGGTGGGGAAGGAGTTTCTTTCCTGTTCAATGGACATTGCGATGTGGTCCCGCCGGGTCCTCCGGATTCCTGGTTGAGCCCTCCGTTTGAGCCGACGATTCGGGATGGCATCCTCTATGGACGGGGTGCAGCGGACATGAAAGGTCCACTGGCGGCAATGGTTTGTGCCGCAATCTCATTTGTTAAAGAAAATCCTTCTTTTCCTGGACAAATTGCTTTACTGATTACCTCCGACGAAGAAGGGGTGGGAACCTACGGGACGGGCTTCGCCCTTGAGAATCTTCTCGAGAGAGGAGAGCATTTTGACTACGCCGTCGTCGGCGAGCCGACGAGTGAAGAGGCGTTCGGGGATACGATCAAAATTGGTCGACGTGGATCACTCAGCGGGCGAGCCAAAGTCTTCGGTCAGCAAGGGCATGTGGCCTATCCGCACCTTGCTTCTAACCCAATCCACAATGCGCTTTCCTTTCTGAATGAACTGATCGGTCATCACTGGGATGAAGCCACCTCTGAGTTCGATCCAAGTTGCTTGCAGATTGCAAACATCAACGCCGGAACCGGGGCGAATAACGTGATTCCTGGCATGTTGGAGTTTGACTTCAACATCCGCTACCAACCCACCCAAACCCCGGGCTCTATCCAAAAGGTCTTCAACGACCTCGCCGCCAAGCACTCGCTCAACCACGAGATCACCTGGACAGACGGAGCCCGCCCTTTCATCACCCACAACCCAAAACTGATCGAAGCGATCTCGCGAGCCGTCGAACAAACGACGGGAATAGGGCCCAAACTCAGCACCAGCGGCGGCACCTCCGACGCCCGCGTCATCGCCGCCGCCGGTATCCCGGTCTGCGAATTCGGCCCCATCAACAAGACCATTCATGCGGTAAATGAATGTGTGGAAGTGCAAAGTCTCGAAACGTCGGAGCGAGTGTTCCACAGCTTTCTAAAGTCACTTCTCACCGTTCCGTGAACTTTCACCCGCTCCACACGTCCGAACTCACATGAGGCACTTCGTCGCGCTTTGCACAGTCACTCTCACTTCCAGCCGGGCACTTCCCTGTTGCGGCGTGGGTTTCGCACTGGGCGAAAACGGCCGCGTTCCCGCAAAAGTCGTATTCAGTGGCCAGTCGGACTTGGTGATATGGAACCAATCCACAAAGACAGAACACTTTGTTAGAACGGCGTCCTTTGCCACTGATGCCGAGTCATTCGACTTTATTGCCCCAACTCCTACCAAACCCGATATTGAACAAGTTGACCGCAAAGTCTTTCGCATCCTGGAAGCTTACATCCCAAAACCTTCCCTTGGAGTATCTATGGGTGGAGGTGCCGGCTCTGGTGGTCCACCGACGAAATCTATGCCGCCGCCTGTCACCGTCGTTCAAGTAAAGTCAGTTGGCTCTTTCGAAGCGACCACCCTAAAAGCTACTGATAGTCGCGCGCTCCAGTCATGGCTGAAACAGCGTGGGTACCAGTTCTCTCCCGACCAGTCCGTTTGGCTGTCTCATTACGTAAAAAAAGGTTGGTTCCTAACTGCGTTCAAATATGTCGCCGAGGCTGAGCCGCTCAATTCGGAAGCAATCCGAATGAGTTTCAAAACTCCAGTTCCGTTTTGCCCTTACTATGTCCCCGCCTCAAATTTGCAGGGAAATTACTCTCCGCTTCGAGTCTTTGTGATTACGGAAGGGATCATTGAAGCGACGGTAGGAAAGTCGAAAGCGTGGCAGTACGACCACAATTTTGTCGCACCGTTTCGAAACTCCGATCGAGCACCATTGGTGAGATCGTTGAATCTCAAGTTACAGGATCTGCCCCAAAAAGGAGTCGTAACCATTTACGATCGCGGAAGGTTTGACCCGACCCAAAGAGACGACCTGTTCTTTCGACCCCTGACCAAGCCAATCGACCAACTGTTTAGCTTTTTCGCACCACCCCCCCCCGAGTGGTAAGATTCTTGTTAACATTTAGGTTTACGGATGAACGAGCAGGTAATCACAATTGCAACCGACCGCGCGGTCATCGAGGATCGCCCATCGCACTTGACCGGGGCATATCAGGACTACACGACTGCCGATATTAACTGGGTCATTCAGCAGTTCGCTGTCGATGGAGACCTCCAGATCGCCCCGTTCCCGGGCCGAGGAAACATCAACCTCCACACCTACGAGGTGATCGCAGGAGAGCGGGAGTACTTGCTGCAGAAGGTTAACTCGGATGTTTTTGCTATGCCCTACCGGGTGATGAATGGAATGATCAGCTCCATTACTGCTCAGCGGGAGAGTCTCGCAGTAAATCCGATAGACGGTTGGGAAGCGATCGAACTGGTCCCTACGCTTCAGGGCAAGGCATTTCTGGATCTCACCGACGAGCATGGCTGGTCGGTGTGGCGGCTGATGGTTCGCATCCCTAAATCACGTTCTTACAAGAGTCTTTCCGAAGTCGAGAGTCGCGAAGAACAGTTGAGGCTCGCGAGCGAAATGGGACGCGGGCTCGCGATTTACTCTGACCTAACATCCTGTATCAAACCGGCGGGAGTTGAAGGATCTCTTCCTGGCTACCGAGATACGGGACTCTACTACCGTCAATTCCACTCAGTGATGGCGGGAAACCGGACGATGGGCGATGCGGCCGCGCTGCTGCCAGACGATCCGATTTTGCGCACGTCCACTGGACCCCACTTTCTCGTCGGATGCTCTCCTCAAGAGGCGAAGGAGCGAAAGAATGATCCCGAGCTTGCACCGTTTATCGCTCTGGTAGAGGAGCAGGAGCCGTTTGCAATGGGGCTTTGGACAGCGATTGCACAAGGGCGTATTCGTCAGACCTTGATCCATGGCGATACAAAGATCGAAAACTTCCTTTTCGATTCTGAGACTGGGAATGTCAAAGCACTAGTCGATCTCGACACGATCATGTCGTTCACTTGGCTGGCCGACTGGGGCGATATGCTCCGCTCGCTTGTTAATGTTGCTGGTGAAAAAGAAACCGATCTAGGCAAGGTCAATGTCGACACCGAGGTGTATCGAGCCGTCACTGAAGGCTTCCTCTCGACGGCGACCGAGGTCACGAGCCAGGAAGTATCGATGATGGTGTCTGCGGTTCAGGTGATTGCGCTCGAACTGGGCTTAAGATTCTTAACGGATTATCTGAAAGGTGACACCTACTTCCAACTCGGAGAGGGCGATCCTGCGGACCTGAACAAGACTCGGGCCATGGTTCAACTGACCCTTTACCGGCGGCTTGCTGAGTTCGGGCCTGAAGCCGAAGCGATTATTCGATCGCTCAAAAAGTAAAAGCCCCCTGCCAGAAGGCAGAGGGCTCGATACTTATCGTCCCAAACTAAGGGGTTGATGGGTTCTTAGTGTAGCGAACCCTGACTTGGCTGACCCGGAGGTTGGACAGGTTCTGCGAAAGTCGAGCCGGAGTAACCGCTCGGAACATCACGCTGACTTGTCCTGATCCATTGACGTAACTTGCGACGTTATTGCGGATGGAGAAACTGATGGTGTTGTTCACTCCACCATAGGTCCCTCGAGAACCTTGCAGGTCCCACGCAGAGGTCGCGGTGTTCCAGGCGTACACAAACACGGTCGTTGCCGCCAAGGACTCTGAGTTGAATGCAGCTGTCACCGAGACTGATCGAAGGGCTGACGGCGCCTCCGGAATCGTTCCGGTTACCGAGGCAGAGGCGACTGGTCCAACTCCGCTCTGGATTCTGCTCTTGACGTTATACGAACTTACCAAGCTTGAATCCTTCACGTCGCCCAGTCCGCCACCAACGTGGTTGCCATAAACCGAGGCGACTCCAGTTACTTCAGCATCCTTTGCCAGTGTTGCGAGGGCGAGGTTCACACCCTTGTAAACATTCACTCGACCGTAGCCAAAGGTCGCTGATGGTCCGATGTTATCGCAGGTCGAGAAGAAGATATCGCTCACCTCGTTTGGAGTGAGGTCAGGATTCACGGACCAGATCGTGGCCAAAACTCCGTTTGCCACTGGGGCCGCCATCGAGGTACCGCTGGCTCCGCCGTAGCCACCATCCATCGTGGTACTGAGGATGTTGGTGCCGGGGGCGAACAAGGTGCAACCTCGGCCGTATGCTGAGAAGCCGGCTTTGCCGTCGGCCTCATTCGACGCGCCAACTACGATCGTGTCTGCATGTCTGAATCCGGTTAGATCCCGATTGTCGTTGCCTGCCGCATAGAGCATCAATCCGCCGATCGACTTGATATAAGTGCCAGTTGTACCAATTACGGGCGAATCGACTCCCGAGTATGAAACACTTGCAGTCTTTGCCCCGTTCTCAATCGCCCAACGCGCTCCGTCCATCAGATCAGACACCGCTGCCCCACCACCAGGTGAGTTGGAAACTCGGCAGTGCATCACCTTAAAGTTCCAGCCAACTCCTGAGACGCCAACGCCATTATTGCCGTGGGCTGCGCCGCATCCGGAGACGTGGGTTCCGTGTCCGTTGATATCTTCAATCTGCCCTCCAGCCGACTCTGTGATTTTATCGACCGCGTTGTAACCAGGAACTCGAAGATCTTTCAGGTCCTCGTGGGAGGTCTTAATTCCCGTGTCGCAGAAGGCGATCGTTCGTGTGGAACTGCCAGTCCAAAGGTTCCAAGCCAGCGGTGAGCCGATTACCGGATGATGCCACTGCTGAGCGTAGCGCGGATCATTAGGAACTCGGTTCGGGAAGACTCGCCAGTTAGGCTCAACATACTGATAGTCACCAGTGGCCATGAGCGACTTAGCGTATAGCGTCTCGGTCAGACCGATAGGAACCTTGACGATGTACTCATCCGTTTGAGAAACGTAGTTGACGATCATCGAGGCAACTCGGCTTCGCGAACGTTGTCGTCTCAGTCGGATTTCATCGAACCTGGTGCCCGCATCCATCAGACTGGATACCTGTTTGGGTCTTACGATAAGTTGACCTGTGAACTCACGAACTCCGGGAACTTGGGTGAACTGACCAAAGCTGACCGAGGCAAGCCCAAGTACACATAGCGATATGGAAGCAGATTTCTTCAACATGGAAACGACTCCTCCCGAAGGAGACTAACTTGCATTATATCGCAAGTTAGTCCCTAGTTCGATTCAATTCAGTCCTTAAAGGGATCTTTTACGTCAGCCCCGGCCATCGCTACTCCAATCGGCTTGAGCGTATGGATCACTTTAACGGTCGCGGAGTGATGTTCAAGCACTCGATGGAGCCGCTTGTACACGTGGGGAGCTTCGTCCACATCGCCCCCTCGCACAACAACCCCGCGATCCTTGACCCACTTTGACATCATCTCCTTGGTCACCCTTCCCGCCTCGCCTCGCTTGCCCTTGGCGGCAGTTCGAGACATCACTCGACCTGCACCGTGAACCGTCGAGTAGAGGGCTTCCCGTGATTCCGGTGAATCCACACCTTCGAGGATGACTGAGTCATCGCCCATCGAGCCTCCCACGAAACCAAGCTGACCCGGGAACGCTGGCGTAGCGCCCTTTCGGACAACCCAATACTCCTCGCCTCCGTGAGTCTCGCGCCAAGCAAAGTTGTGGTGGTTGTGAACCTCCTCAACAATCGTTCCACCAAGGATCTTGGCGACCCTTGCGCAGACCCAGTCTCGACCAGCGTAGGCATACCTTCCAGCGAGTTCCATCGCCTCGATGTATTCCCTCCCCGAATCTTTTTCGGTAGAGAGCCAGCTGATGCCACTGCTCACTTGACCCTCGCCTGCTGCGAGGTCCATGTAGTACTGAGCAATTCCATGACCGAGACCACGTGATCCGAAGTGAACTCCGACCCAGATACGATCGAGTTCGTCGACGAAGATGTCCACATAGTGGTTTCCGCCGCCGATGGTTCCCAACTGATTTTGAGCCTTCTGCCTTCGGCTCTTCAGCGGCGGTAACCGCCAAGCCTTGTCATCGAAGAGTTCATGCTCAACGACCTCATTATTGTTCAGTCCCATTCCGAACGAAAGCTTCTTGAAGATCTCGTCCATGAGAGGATTGATTTTGGCTTTGACCTTTCGTGCGTCGCAATCAAGGCGAACCGCCTTATTTCCGCAGGCAATGTCGTAGCCGACACCACTCGGAGATATCCGGTGACGGTAAGCGACAACGCCACCAATGGGGACGCCGTAGCCGACATGGTGGTCGGCCATCAAAGCAAGTCGTTCCGCTCCTGTCTCGCGGGCATTTTCGAGCTGTGTTAATGCTTCAGGGAAGACAGGATCTCCCCAGCATGGGATGTTTTCCAAATACTGCATGGGGGCACAAGGTTAAGTAGACGAAGCTAATAATGTTAAAGTTCACGACATTTTTCCTTACCGTTGAATCTCCGTTGAAATATCTCACAGAAAGTGTTAAATTTGCACGGAGGAGTAAACATGACTCGACTTGCATTAACCTTAGGCACACTTTCAACCATGCTTGCGCTGCCCGCAATCTCGACAGCCGGGCTATTCTTCAACGGCACAAACGACTACTCGGCAGAAGCAGATTCGGCTCCATACGGGAGGATTGACGCAGAAACGGACCTGTTGACATCCGACCTCTACATCAACTCCCTGTCCTTGACCGGAGGAACCTTTGCTTCCTCGGGCTTATCCCTTAACACGACCGGAGCCCAGTTCACGCAGCGCGACGGTGGAGACGGTTTTGTGGGGTACGTATACTACTCCTTTGGAGACGCCCTGGCATCTGGCTTCAGATACGAATCTACCGGTATATTCAGCGGCCTCTTCGGATTTACGGGACAAGGAACAACCGGGACGTATACAGGAAGCGTGGATATCTTAGGGGGTGCGAACTCAACAGCTGCCGACGTACTTGCCACAGTGAATTTCACTCTCGAAATCGTGTCTAGCTATGGGCTGACCATCACCTACCCTGTGAATACCTTCACCGTAGGACCTGGCCAACAGGCGGTGCTCCAAAACCGAGTCGTGAACTCGAGCAGCCGAGACTTTTTGGTTACCTCCCGTTATTACAGCCAATTTAATAGTCCGAGTGGATTTACACTCGACGTGGATGGGACTTACCCTTCCACCTTCGCGGCTAACTCGGACTTGACCGTCGACTCTTTGCGGTTCACCGGAGGCAATGGTGGGCCTGTATGGACCGGGGTAGACAATGGGGTGATAGGCGGGCTATTCGTTGACGACTATAACGCCCTCCCCGGTGGCGGCCAGTTCACCGTCAATCCTGTCCCAGAACCAGCCTCCCTTGCCATCCTGGGCCTCGGCGGACTCGCCCTCGCCCGTAGACGACAGCGAAAGAACTAACCACCCGTCACGCCGTCCTGGAGGAACTCCACCAGGGCGGCTTTTTCTTGCTTCGTGAGCTTGAGTTTGGGCAATGCGCCCTCATCTCCGCCACGATCGTAGAACTCCACAACGTCCTCGAGAGACTCAAGCGTTCCGTTGTGCATGTAGGGCGCGGTTCGCCCGATACCTCGTAACGAAGGAATCCGCCAGAAGCCGTTGTCCTTTGGGTTCTTGGTCAGATCACCCCGACCATGATCTTCGCCGATGACGTACGACTGGGCAAGTCCTGTCTTAGCAAATGGATCGGCACCAGGAATCGTCGCCCGGGTGAAGTGCGGTCCCGAGTGGCAGGTGGTGCACTGCCCTTTGCCTTTGAAAACTGCCAAACCCTGCCGGGCGATCGGCGATAAAGCCTGCTTATCACCCTTCACAAACTTGTCGAACGGCGTTTCGTTGTCGGTGAGAGTTCTCACGTAGGTGGCAAGAGCCATGGCGACGCGCTCTTTTGTAATCTCTTGTGTTCCAAACGCTTGCTCAAAAAGCGGTTCGTACTTTGCCTTCTTCAATCTCTCGGGCACAGCTTTCAGAGAGAGATTCATCTCCATCGGGTGCTCGATCGGCATCAGAACTTGTTCCTCAAGAGTCTTGACCCGCCCGTCCCAGAATAGTTGGGGCTGATACCCAGAGCCAATCAGCGTCGGGCTGTGGCGATTGAGCGCTTCCTTCGTATCGCCAATATTGACGGTACGACCGTCGCTGAATCCGGCTCCCTCGTTGTGACACCAGGTGCACGGCGTCTGGCGTGTATTGCTCAGGGCGCGCTCTTCAAAAAGCCTTCGCCCGAGTTCAGCTTTGGCTGCCGTGTATGGGTTGGACTTGGGATACGGAACCGGTCCCGGCGTCCCGAGCGCGTAGGGATCAGCCGTAATTCCGGCGATGCCGACAGAGGCGCAAGCGAGTACCAGAAGTCCGCGGAGCATAAGTTTATGATACACCGAATCCGAGACTCCCTTACCCCGGCTGGAGCAAAGGGACTTACGGAACTAGCGCCAAAGCTTCCTTCGAAGAAACCATGCTCTTTCCGTGCTCAATCCAGTACTCAAACTCTTCAGGGAACTGCCGAATGAAGGCTTTCATCGGCCAAGCGGCCGCGTCTCCGAGCGCACAGAACGAGCGACCCTCGACGTTGTTGGCAACCTCGGTCAACAGGTCCATGTCGCCTTTTTGCCCTCCACCGGCAACGATTCGATCCATGATCTGAACCATCCAGCGGGTGCCTTCGCGACAGGGCGTGCACTTACCGCACGACTCATTAGCATAGAAGTGCGCGGTGCGCCAAGCAAGCATCACGATGTCAGTGTGCTCATTGAAGAACATGCAACCGCCGGAGCCTACCATCGACTTGACTTCGCCCATTTCCTCATAGCCGATGATCGCGACGTCAACGGCATCTGGCTTGATAACTGGCATCGACGAGCCACCAGGAATGCACGCTTTGAGCTTTCCGCCTTTCACTCCGCCAGCCATCTCCAGAAGCTCTTTGAGAGGAGTTCCAAACTCAATTTCGTAGTTACCTGGCTTGTTGACGTGCCCGCTAACCGAAAAAATCTTGGTTCCGCGCGAGTTCTTGGTTGAAGCTCCGAGAGTTGCATACCATTCGCCACCCTTGTCGACAATGTGCGGAACGCAGGAGAAGCTCTCGACATTATTGATCAGCGTCGGGCGCTCCCAGACTCCGCTGATTGTGGGCAGAGGCGCGTGAGGGAATTTGAGACGTGGCATACCGCGCTCACCCATGAGTGAAGACATCAAAGCGGACTCTTCACCGCACTCGTAGGACCCCGCTCCAAGGTGGATGTGCAAATCGAAAGAGAAGTCCGTTCCGAGAATGTTTTTGCCGAGCAGGTTGTTTGCGTAGGCCTCATCAATCGCCTTTCGCAGAGCTTTTGCGGCATCGATGAACTCACCGCGGATGTAGATGTAACCGACATCGCCTTGAACAGCATATCCAGCGATCGTCATTCCTTCGACAAGCTGGAATGGGGCAGTCTCCATCAACATCTTGTCTTTGAAGGTTCCGGGCTCGCCCTCGTCCGCATTGCAGACAACATAATGCGGCTTCACTTTATCTTTTGGAAGACCGTTCCACTTGATCCAGCTCGGGAATCCTGCGCCGCCGCGTCCTCTCAGACCGGAAGTCTTGACCTCGTCAATGACGCCTTGGCGCTCCATCTTCAAAGCTTTTTCAAGCCCCGAGTAGCCTCCAGCTTTTTTGTATCCCGCCAAAGTTTGAGTTGCGGGATCGTCGGAGTGCTTCAACAGGAGCTTGTACTCTGCCATATCCTTTAATTTACCTTGCGAGGATCGATTCCGTTAGCAAACCTGGGGCGGGATAGCGTTCGAAGTGATCTTCGCCGCCCGGCTATTCCCGACTGTTTGCATAAGCCAAATAGCAACCTCGGCCGAGTTCTGCGACGGTCAAGGGTTGGACCTCGCGGTTCAGCTTCGATTAACAAGTGTTAAATGTAAAAAGGCTCCGGAACTACTCCCAGAGCCTATTGCTATTCTGAGTGAGGGCTCAGCCTCCGCCGCGAGTCTGTGGAGCGTCGTCCGCACCTTTCGATCGGCCTTTACCAGCCTCCGCCGCGGTTTTCGTGGGCACGTCAGCTGGAGCTTCCGCCACTCCCGAGTCTCCGGAGCCTGAACATCCTAGACAACAGAGACTGGCCAACAACACAGCTGCAAGCGCGAACTTAATACTCAATCGGTACCCCCCAGTTTTGGAAGTCGAAGTCCGGCTGGAAGAGTAGCGTATGGCAGAAGTTTGTATCTTGCCACTCGGTCGTACTCGCACCAGTCGCGCTAAAGCGTGTCCACATGCTTGTCCGGAAATCACTTCGTTGGTTCACACCCGCGTTCATGTTATAGAACTTTGCTGACGTGTCCGACATGACCGCGACTTGGCCCCGGTTGTGAACCCATTGGACGTACTGCGAGTTGATGAACATCTCCGACCAGGTACCGTTCGCTCCGTTGCACGTCGGGGTCGAAGGTACATAACGGCACGCAGACGCCGCGGTTGGGCACCGGAGGTAAGGGTTTGAATATGCCGCCCCCTTGATGTTCATGGTGCCCCTACTCTGCGATAGCATTCGCAATTGGCTGGGAGCGTTGACTGCAGTCGCACTCCATTGGTGGAGAAGCCCGTTGAACGCATAGTTTACGAAGGCAGGTGCTCTGCGCGGAACTGCGCTGTCATGACCTGGCAGAATTCGGGGAAGCCCCACAGGACTCTTCAAGAGATCCTGGTTCTTTCGATAAGCTTCCGTGCTGTTTGCCCAAGCGTTAGCATCCTCAGGGATGTAGAACGCGGGATAGGTTGGGTTCCAGTCGGTTGGAACTGAATACCAGAAAGTTGAGTAAACAGTTCCATTTGCGCCTACCGGATAGGCACTCGGGAAGTTATCGTCAGCATCAGCTTGGTAAATGACGATCGAAGTACCGGTTTGTTTCATCTGGGTAATTTCGCTCGCCTTCTTGGCGGCGGCCTTAGCCTGCGCGAAGACGGGGAAGAGGATTGCGGCGAGGATCGCGATGATCGCGATGACCACGAGCAATTCGATAAGTGTGAATGCACGTCTCATAATAAATGCCTTCCAGAGACCCAAATGGGTGCCTGGCTCGGACATTTTAAGACTTCATTAAAAGAAATGTAAGTCCTCGGCGAAAAAACTTCTCATACCGGGAACTTTTGGCTGCTTCGACTAAAAATCGTTTGTGATTAGCGTATCGAACCTATACGTTCTTCGGCCTTGAGTTGAACCTGAACGATTTGATCAGCCATCTTGATGACCGTGCTTTCGGTACTCGCTCGAAGTTCGTCCAGAAATGCGTCGATTGCCTTCTCATCCACGGGGCCGATGTATCTGTCGCCAACCTGCACGACCGGAGCGCGATCGCATGCATTGAGGCATTCGACTTCTTCGAGCATGAACATTCCGTCCGCTGTCGTCTCGCCATTCTTGATTCCCAGCTTCTTGGTCACGTAATCACGAATCCGGTAAGCCGAATTGAAGTGACACGAAAGGCAGGTGCAGACCTCGATCTTATGCTTGCCAGGATTGTGGACGGTGTTATACATCGAGTAGAACGTGGCGACACCCTGAACTTCGGCGTAGCTTCGTTGGAGGCGGTGAGCAACTTCGGCGATGGCGTCGCCATCCAGGAACCCGCCATACTCACGCTGGGCGATCCAGAGCCCGGGCAAGATACACGCTTTTTGATTCGGATAGTGAGTTTTCAGAGCGTCTAGCTCCTTGATCGCTTGTTCCGAGAATCGGAGGTTTAGCTCGTCTGCCTTCGGAGGCATTGGGCGCTCGTTATGGCTCCCAAGTTGGATCAATTCACTCATCCTTAAAGACTACCGTCCTTCCTCGCCTTTCGGCGGCAATCTCGGGCATAATCACCTTCAAAAGACGATGCAAGTTTGCCCGCGATGCGCTCGCCAAAACGAAGATGACATCCGCTTCTGCGGTCGCTGCGGGCTCGACTTTGCCGAGTACGCCAAGCATCAACAGCGCCCCACCTCCACCGAGACGATGTACTGTTATCGGCATCCCAAGGAGGCAACGAACCTCAGCTGCGGGCGATGCGAAAAGCCTCTTTGCACAAACTGCGTTCAGATCGGCTCCGCTGGCCCACGTTGCCCCGAGTGTGCAAAGCATAACATTGAGTTTCGCCCAGGAGCTGTGATTCATCAAGCCAAGAGCAGTGTGAAGGGCATTGCCCGACTAGGTCCTTGGGGAATCTACATTCTCGTCATTTGCGCGGGAATGATCTTTAGCTTCTTCCGGGGCTGCGGAAATCAATCCACACAGCCCCCGGAGTCTGCTCCAATCGAGCGGGGGAATTAGCCTCCGAATTCTCGGAGTCGACCCTGCATCTCGCCTCGGGTTTGGTCATCAACTCGCTTATCGGTCTTGGCGAGTTCGATGGCCTTCTTCTGGGTCGAAATTGCCTTGACCTTGTCTCCCGCTCGCCAGAGCGCGAGTGCGTACGTGTCCATATTCATGGCGTTCGTCGGATCGAGCTTCATCATTTTCTCCCCCAATTTGACGGCGGCCTTGTAGCCAGCAGAATCGGTAACTCCTGGGTTTTCGACCACATCCCAAACGACTTGGTTGATCATCATCGGGTCGTTCATCTCCGGCAGTGCACTGATCTTCGCAAGCAATTTGTCGATTCCACCCAGCTTGCCCATCCGACGAGCCGTGAGCTCCATCCCTCCGAGGCCCATTCGCATCTTTGGCTCTTTCGCCCAGAGCTTTCCAATCTCGTCGACAGCTCCCTTATAGTCCTGCTTCTGGAACTTCGCCTGAATGGGAGCGAACTTCTTTTGCATCTCCATCTGCAGCGCCATCTCGGCCGCCTCCGCCTTTTTGGCTTCTTCGCGAGCTTTCTTCGCTTTAGCAAGGTCAAGTTTTCCGCTCAGTACGCCGTCCACTGCCTCTTCAAGGCCCGCCATCGGGTGTCCAATCCATGCCACCTTTCCGGCTCCGTCGATGAGAAATGCGGTCGGAATTCCGTTCTCACCCGCCGCGGTCATCCAATTTTGGGCCATGTAGGTGCCAGGACCCTCTGTCGCGACGTTGTAGTCCATCTTTGCTCCGAACTCTTTCACAAACGCGGGAACCTTGGTTTTGTAGTCGCCCGGCTGGCTCTCCCAGATGGAGACCCCGACGAAATCGACCTTGCCGCTGTACTTCTTGGCTAATTCGGTTAAGTGGGGAATGGTCTGTCGGCAAGGCCCACACCAAGTTGCCCAGAATTCCACCACGACTGGCTTCCCTTTTCCAAGTTCCACCGGCGATCCTTTGACCCAGTCAGTGACTTTCAGCTCAGGGGCCTTGTCTCCAACCGTCAACGCAGCTTGGGCAGATACGGCAACGGAAAGGACGGCAAGAATTGGAAGGAACCGAAGAGGTTTCATAGTCATGTTATACAACCTTCGAAGGCTCGACGGTTCCTGACTCAGCCGACAAGAAACAATCGAAAACGTAAAACCAAAGAAAAATGAAACTCTTTTCCGTCCTGCGCATCTGATACATGGACGTAACTTTCTTGGATTCGTTCTCCCACAATAACAAAGCCCGACCTTGAACAAGTCGGGCTACTTTTTGCCTGGCTGTAGCGTAAAGTAGAGCCAGTGCTCACGACAGTTCTCGCGATCCTGATGCTCGGGCAGGACATTACTTTGCGTCCGGCACCATCCCCCGTCGGAAATCCGTTGAAGGGTTTGGTCCCTTATGCCGGGAAGCACGAAGAGTTTCCTCATTCGATGGAGTTCAGCTATCTTGGGCTTAACAGAGTCATAACCGGGAAGAATCAGTACAACTGGAAGGCATTTGAAGACCTCCTCAACGACATTGCGAGTCGCGGTCACCAGGGGATCGTGCGGTTTTTTCTCGAGTATCCCCAATCACCCACCGGGATTCCGCAGTACCTGCTCGATGGTGGTCTTAAGGTCACCAAGTGGAACTCAAACTCAGCCGGATCCGACCCTGCCCAGGGTCTCGGGGACAACATCACCCCCGACTATTCGGATCCAAACCTGCGTCAATGCCTTATCAACTTTGTCGGTGCACTCGGGCGAAAGTACGACGGTGACCCTCGGTTAGCTTTCCTCACGATGGGAATTCTCGGAGCTTGGGGAGAGTGGCACACCTGGCCACGCGAAGAACTTTTCGCGTCGGTTGCCGTCCAGAACGAGGTGATGGACGCCTTTCAGAGAGCTTTCACAAAGACTCCAATCCTAATGCGCTACCCACAAGGGAAGCGGGATTCGACAGCCGAGAATGCCTCTCGCCCCGTCGGCTACCACGATGACTCATTTGCATGGGCAACTCTTGATACAGGTAAGCCGGAAGATGACTGGTACTTCATGCCCGCTATGAAGAAAGCCGGCACGATGGAAAAATGGAAGAAACACCCGATCGGTGGCGAAATTCGACCTGAGGCTTGGGGAAAGTGCTTTGACCTCAAACCGGATCGACCCGAGATCCAGAACTTTGATCAATGCGTGCGAACAACGCACGTGTCTTGGCTCATGGATAGCGGCATGTTCTCAGAAGATATTCCGCGCACTCCCGAGCGCATTCGGCGTGCCTCCGAGATGGTCCGACTCATGGGATACGACTTTAGGGTCACCAAGTCTAGGATTCAAGCTGGAGTCGGGTTTCTTGTCGTTAGTGGAACGATTCGCAATCAGGGGGTGGCACCTTTCTATGCAAAGTGGCCCCTGCAGATGACTTTGCAAGACGTGAATGGCAAGTTTGTGCGGACCGCGAAAGCCGATCTTGGTCTCGATGGCATCCTCCCTGGTCAACCCGTCGATCGCTTTTTCTCGTCATCCCTGGCTGGGTTGGAAAAAGGAAAGTACACCGTCCTCATTGGCTGCCCAAATCCATTGGCAAACGGGGCTGCGGTGGGTTTTGCCAACGAATCGTATGCAAAAGATGCCAAAGGCTGGCTCACCGTCGGCTCGATCAATCTCTGATGCAACAATCTGCCTCCAGGTAACTTAGAAGTACTGCGCCCTTCATGAAGCAAGACTTTCCGCTTTTTACCCACAACCCAGATTTGGTGTATCTGGACTATGCGAATACCGCCCCGAAACCCCAATCGGTGATCTCCGCGGTATGCGAGTACTACACCCACTACTCTGGAAATGTCCACCGGGCGAATCACGACATTGGAAGCCGTGCAGACCACGCCTACGAAATGGCGCGAATGCGGATTGCCGAGTATCTGGGTGCTGAGCGAAATGAGATCGTGTTTCAAAAGAACACGACCGAGGCAATCAACCTTGTTGCTCAATCGTTCGTTGCCAAGCTGATTGAGCCTGGCGACAAGATTCTTCTCACTGGACTCGAGCACCACGCAAATCTCGTTTCTTGGCAGTTGCTCGCCGCCCGGACTGGAGCAGAACTTGTGTTCTCTCAGGTCGACGAAGATGGGTGTTTTGACGAGCAGCACTGGCTGAAGCTATTGATTTCCGGAGTGCGCTTTGCTGCATTCACCGCAGTTTCGAACGTAACAGGCGAGCGCTTCCCGATCGAGCAGATGCTCGCCGCCGCTCGAGGTCTCGGGGTTCCAACCCTGATTGACGCCGCCCAGCTGATGCCGCATGAACGCATCGATTTCGATAAGTTAGGAGCCGATTTCTTAGTCTTTTCGGGACACAAGGTTTACGGTCCAACTGGCGTCGGAATCCTTATTGGACGGTACGAACTCCTCAACCAAATGGACCCCTGGATTGGCGGAGGAGATATGATCGACACCGTTCACCTCTCGAGCTCAACGTTTCAAGAACCGCCCTTGCGGTTCGAAGCCGGAACTCCTCCGATTGCCAGCGTCATCGGTCTCGGAGCCGCCATCGACTATCTGGACGGACATTTGACAGAAACTCAACACGCACACGAGTCGTGCATGATGCAGGGTGTTCTCAACGCTCTCAACCAGATCGAGGGAACGAGATTTCTCGGAGATCCCACCTCAGATGCGCGCCTCGCCTCCTTCGTCATCGAAGGTGTTCACTCGGCCGACTTAGGAGCCTATTTGAACGAGAAAAATGTCGCCGTCAGGGTTGGGAAAATGTGTGCGCACCCTCTGCTTGAGCAATGTGGCATCGACTCCGCCGTTCGCGCCTCCATCGGACTCTGTACCGACCAAACCGACATCGATAAATTTGCCGATGCCCTGACCAAAGCCGTCAAACGCCTCAGATGAGTACCCTGCAACAACGCGCCGAAGAGATCGCTGAGGAACTGAGTTACCTCGACCGTGAGGAACGTTTCGAGTGGATCATCGACACCGGGAAGGAGCTCAAAACAGCCGACGACTTCCAGGATCACGAGCTCGTGAAAGGATGCCAAAGCAAAGTCTGGTTGAGAGTTTGGCAGGAGGAAAACAACCTGCGAATCATCGGGACCTCCGATGCGCTCCTCGTCAAGGGCATCGTTTCACTGCTCATCTCGATCTTCGACAATGCCACGATCGATGAGTCGAAATCATTCGATTTCATCGAATGGATGAACAAGAATCAAATCAGCTTGTCGATGCAACGAATGCAGGGCCTTGAAGGCATGTTGCGCCGTATCCAAGGTTAGCCTCAGCTTGCTTTGGGGAATCGACCATGCTTGTCGACGAACATCACGATGTCGCTCAGCTTAAACCTTCGTTGTCCGCCGGTGGTTCGATGGTGGTTCAACCAGCCACGATTGGTGTAGCGGCGGACGGTTGCTGGACAGACTCCGAGAATTCGACTGGTTTCTTCTAGGCTGAGTTGCGGATCGAGGAGCCGTTCAATCATCTCCTCGCGAGTCTCTTTGAAGTCGCCACGATAGTAATGAGCAGTGACTTCGTCATCGAACACTGAACTGAGGAAACTCACCGTTTTGGGGAGCTGCTCAAGAACTTGAGTGAGCCTTGGGTTGAGATTACTGTCGTGCTCAGCAACTCGAGGACGTGGCGCGCGCATCTCCGTCTTCTGATACTTGCCAGTTCGCTTCTTCTTCCCGCTCAGATACGAGGAGATTCTCGGTAGCGCTTCTTCGTCATCCTTCGGACGATCAAGAAAGGCGTTCTCGATATATGCGTATGGATCTAGCGGCTTTTTTTTCATGTGCTACTCCGTTGCAGTCAAGTTACGTCCGTTAACTTAACACATTACCGATAATTACACAAGGGGTTTCTTTGGACAAGAACATTAGCATAACTTTGCGAGTGAAATCGCAATAACCCGTCCAGAGCTAGGCTCCAAGCCCCTTTCGAAGAAGCACCCGGAGTCTAGCTGACCTCAACTTCGATCTTTGCGCGGGCTGCGATCTCTTCGACGATCAGTAAGTAGGGCGCCTCGAGGCCATTGCGCTCCCAACCGATGGGAACCTTAAGGGGACCAGCCACGACGTGAGCAAAGGGCTTGATCGTGAACGTCCCCTTTTCCAGGGTGAGCGTCGCCTTATCCTTAACTAAAGAGATTTTCTTGATCGAAGCATATGGTATGGACTTGATCGAACTGCCGGAGACAACGTCCATACGGTCGTCGAGAAGAACGAATTCGCTGGACGTTGAGCGGATGTGGGCGAGCTCGGCGTAGGCGGATTTGCCGAGGTTGAAAACCGCTCCCGCAACGTTTCGGACCGACTCGGTAAATCCGGCGAAGTCCCCCGACGCAGGTTCGGTGGCGGCGCGACCACTTGCTTTGGCGTCCTCCTTGAGGCGGTCTGCTTCCGTATGAAGCCAGCGCATTGCTTGGCCAGGTTTGTAGCGAACAGTTTCCACTTGTGGGTTATGTTACGCCGAAGAAACCCAGGGGGATTCAACAAGGGTAAAAGGAGAATATGATTTCGGCGATTGTTGCTTCAACACTTCTGTGGCAGCCCAGCCAGGCGAGGCTCATCAGGATTCCGTTAAGGGTGAACTTCGAGTCGGGAAAGACGGTGAGCCGGGTGTTTCAGGGGATCAAGCCAGGGTTTTCGTTTGACGAAGTCATCCCATCTTGGAACATCGACGGAGCTCCGGGTGGGGCGATCAAGATCGAGATTAAGACCGAGAAGAGCGGCTGGTTGTGCGTGGGTGAATGGTCTGGCGATCCAGGCTGGATGCCACGGGCGAGCGTCAAAGGCCAAAAGGATGAGTTTGCCTCGGTGGCAACAGACACGTTTCGGTCGAAATCGCTCGTTGACAGAGTGGATCTTAAGGTGACTCTGACCCAGAATCCAGGTTATATGAAGCCGGTTCGACTGAAGCTCTTGACGCTGTGCTTCGCAAATACCATGTCGACCCAGGTGTCAACCGAATGGGTGGAGTCTCCGTTCTGGGGGAGCTTGGTTGATGTACCACAGCGGGCGCAGGGAAACTATCCTAATGGTGGCGTGCTGTGTTCCGCGACATGCACTTCCATGCTGTTGTGGCACTGGTCGAAGGTTCTAGATCGACCTTCCATGAACAAAGACGTACCCGAAGTTGAGGCGGCGGTTTGGGACCCCGTTTACGACGGAGCGGGAAATTGGCCGTTCAATGCTGCTTTTGTCGGCTCGATGGAAGGCATGAATGGATGTATCTCGCGTCTCACTTCGCTGGAGGATTTAGAGAGGTTGACCAAAGCGGGCATCCCCGTGGCCTGCTCGGTTAGTTTCGACTATCTGAGGGGACGGGAGCTAAGCAAAACGGAGAGTGGGCATCTGGTTCTTTGTGTTGGTTTCAAAGAGGATGGAACCCCGATCATCAACGATCCGGCGTTTAAGGACGGAGTCCGGAAAACCTATCCTCGGGCGGATTTCGAGAAGGCTTGGTGCTACTCGAGCCGGACGGTTTATCTCATAGTTCCCGACGGCGTCAAAACACCAGCTGATCCAAACCGCGTGTACACTTTCCGGTAGGCGTCCTTTTTATAGGACTTCAGTCTGATTGGCAACGGATTGCGTTAAATCGCAGTAGGGGAAGTGGGGAAATGAAAAGAGTTCAGTTTGGTTCCATGGCGCTTGTCGCTATCGCGTTAGTCGGTTGTGGCAAACGCGAAGAAGTTGTTGCTGAAAAGCCTTACACCGTCACAAAGGGAGATGTGTCAGTTTCGATCATCGAGTCCGGAACTGTCGACGCGATTCGTTCGGTTGAAGTGAAGCCGCAGATCACGGGGCGAATATCAAAGCTCCTCGTCGACGAGGGTGATCAAGTTGTTGAAGGTCAGCTTCTTGCGGTGATTGATCCTCAGGAAACGCGGCTGAGCTACGATCAGACCAACTCCCAGTTGGTCGGTGCGGAAGCGGGAGTGGCACGATCAACAATCGAGATCGCTCAGCGCAAAAAGACGGCAGCCGTCGCCTTAGCCCAAGCCGAAGCGCGAGTGACCCAGCTGGAGCTTGAGGTGAAGAATACGCCTGCGTTACTCAAAGCAGAGATTGCTTCTGCGGAGGCTAACCTGCGATCGGCGGAGGCAGATCGAGATCGAATCAAGAACAGCACTCAGCCCACCCAAATCGCCGCAACCAAGGCGACCCTCCAGGAGGCTGAGCAAAACCTCCGGAACTCGAAGTTCGAATATGAGCGACAAGTAGAGCTCGAGAAACAGGGCTACTCAGCGCTCCGGAATGTGCAGAATGCTCAGCTGAACGTCCAGTTGGCTCAGACCCGGCTGGAGAACGCTCGTGTTGCAATGAACCGTCAAGAGGCTGGACTAGAGGCAGATATGAAGCGAGCCAACGAAGCAGTTGCGGCGGCAGAGACAACGGTTCGACGGGCGAAGACAAATCTGTACACCGTCGCTTCTAAGCGAGCAGAACTCGACTCGGCCCGGGCAGAAGTCCTAAGAGCAAGAGCAGGACTCTCGGATCCAGCCCTGCTCGAGAAGAGTCGGCAACAAGGAGAGGCCAGCGTTGCCCAGCTCCGATCGGCATTGCAGGAAAGTGCTCGAAAACTGAACGAAACGTCAATCAAATCCCCGCTCACCGGAACGATCTCCAAGAAGTTGCTCCAAATTGGAGAAATGGCAAGCGGACTTAGCTCCTTCTCGGCGGGTTCAACCATCTTCAAGATCGAAGATCGGACAAAGATGCGTGTCAAGCTTGCCGTCAACGAGATTGACATTGCAAAGCTCAGTGTCGGGATGCCCGCTGAAGTTGCGGTAGACGCGGTGCCAAACGAGAAGATCTCTGGAAAGATCTCGAAAATGGCTCCGGCTCGGCAACTCGTCAACGGCGCCGAGGTTCAGGTCGGAACCGATGCGGTTGTTAAGTACGAGGTCGAAATCGTTCTCGACAAAACTGTCCCCGCTCTGCGCTCGGGAATGTCGGCCAAGTGCACCATGAACGTCGCAAGCAGTAAGAATGTTGTGTTCCTGCCAGTCGAGTACGTCGAGAAGAAGGAAGACGAATTCTTCGTTTACTTCCCAGGTGCTGCAGTTAAGAAGGGCGAGGTTGCCAAGCCAACCAAGCAGAAGATCAAAGTTGGTGTCATTTCAAACAGCCGCTACGAAGTTCTGAGCGGCGTCAAAGCTGGCGACAGCGTTGTCAAGCCAACTTTCAGTGGCCCGCCGCGTAAGGGCTTCATGCAAATGGGTCCCGATGACGGAGGCGATGACGCCGCCGCGAAGGACAGTAATAAATGAGCCTAGTCCAGAGTTTCCTGGTCGCGCTCGACATGCTTCGGCTTCATAAGCTGCGAGCGTTCCTCACGATGTTTGGCGTCATCATCGGAGTCATGGCGGTCACGATGACCGTAATGATCTCTAACGGCTTCCAGTCGTACATGACCAACCAGTTCAGTAAGATCGGAGCCAAGACGATTACGGTGGTTTTCGATTCCGGTTTCAGACGCCGGGGTGAAGGAATGGGTGCCACTGGGAATCTCACCATGGCAGATGTTGATTACCTCAAAGCTCGCTGTACGAGCTTGGAATACGTGGTGCCAAGCGTCCAGGTTCCGGCTCAGAAGGTCATTTTTGGTGATAAAACTCTCGATAGTCCCCGGGTCTACGGCGGGACGGTCGATGCGTTGAAGCTCAACGCGACCGAGGTTGAGCAGGGGCGCGTCTTCACCCAAGAAGAGGTCGATAATCGAGCCTCGGTAGCAATCATCGGAAAAGACATCCGAGATCAACTTTTTGCAAAGGGGCCAGTGATCGGACAACTGGTCACCCTCGCTGGGGTGAATGTTGAGGTCATTGGCGTAGCCAAAGAGCAGACCGTTTTTGGTAACAGCAACGGAAAGGACATGATGATGCCGATTTCAACTGCACAGAGCAAATGGGTCGGCGGAGACAAGATTGCTTACATCCAAGCAACGCCAAAGGCGGGAGTCAAGCCAGAAACGGCAATGGACGACATCTGGCAGGCGCTGATGTTGAAGAGCGGAAACAAGAAGGTCTACCGAGTTGACTCAGCGGAGTCAATCCTCGGCGTGTTCAACGGCCTGATCGCGGGTGCAGGCGCGATCCTTTCGGCGATTGCAGCGTTATCTCTTCTCGTTGGCGGCATCGGCATCATGAACATCATGCTCGTCTCAGTCACCGAGCGAACTCGCGAAATCGGACTCAGAAAAGCTCTCGGGGCAAAAAAAGGCGTGATTCTGTTCCAGTTCGTGGTCGAAGCGGCAACCTTGTCACTCGTTGGCGGACTGATCGGCATGGGCATTGCCTACGGACTTGGGTCGCTCGTGACCGTCGTTTCTGCTGCAAAAGCCTGGCCGAACGAGGGCGGACTCGCCACTCCATTCCCGATTTCAGCGGCCCTGTTCGCCTCCGGCTTCTCGGCGGTCATCGGAATGGTCTTTGGGTTCTATCCCGCAATGAGCGCAGCTCGGCTCGACCCAATCGTCGCTCTCCGCAGGGAGTAGGCTAATGGTCAGTGGAACACGCTTCCGACGGTTTGCTCGCCCTATTTGTGGTCTTCTTCGCCTCCATTGTTGGAGGCGAGGTGGCGATGCGACTGCGGATGCCCGCGGTCGTGGGACAGATTCTCGCAGGAGTTGCGGTCGGGGCATCGGGGCTGAACTGGATTCCCGCTGATTCCATGCCGGTTCTGAACGTGCTGGCCGAGCTTGGCGCGGTATTCCTACTCTTTTCCGTTGGCATCGAAACTCCCTTTGAAAAGATCGGACAGGTCGGAGCAGAAGCATTTCGGGTGGCTTTGCTCGGCGTCATTGTGCCGTTTGTGCTCGGTTTTGGCTGGTCATTCTGGAGCGGTTCGAAGGCTCCCGAGGCTGCATTTGTGGCTGCCGCCTTTGTTGCGACCAGCGCTGGAATCACCGCGAAAGTGTTGTCCGACCTCGAAGTCATTGATAAGCGGTTTGCTCAAGTCATCCTTGGCGCGGCAGTGATTGACGACGTTCTGGCGATGCTCATCCTTACCGTTGTTTCATCATTAGCAAAGGGCGGTGGAGTTGATCTATGGGCAATCTTCTTGGTTCTCGCGCAAGCAATCGGATTCATCTTCATCCTGATGACCCTCGGTCGCAAAGCTGCTAAACGCGGCGGGAAACTTCTCGGCAAGCCGATGAGCCCTCTATCACCTTGGTCGCTCAGCATTGCAATGTGCATCGGCGTCGCCGTGCTGGCGAGCTACATGGGATTGGCCGCGATCATAGGCGCGTTCCTTGTTGGCATGATCCTGGCGGAGACTGAGTATCAGGAGTGGCTTCACGAAAAGCTCATCGACCTCAATGAGTTCATCGTGCCCTTTTTCTTCGTCGTTGTTGGAATGAGCGTCGACATTCGGGCGTTCGGGTCATGGTCAATGATCGGCACCTTGGTTCTGATTACGGTGCTTGCAACACTCGGAAAGCTTGCGGGTGGCTGGCTAGGAGCCAAAGAAGATCGAGCTATCATTGGGATCGGAATGGTTCCGCGCGGAGAAGTTGGAGTGATCGTTGCGAGCCTCGGGAAGGCGTTTGGGGTGCTCAGCGCTTCGACCTATTCCCTTCTCGTAGGAATGTCCCTACTGACCTCTGTGGTCGCGGCTCCAGTCTTGATGCGCCTCGTCAAGAATAAGAAGGATAACCCCACTCCGATCACAACACCTCAAGACTGAGGGATCGGGGAGATGGTAGCGGCGAGCAGACTTGAACTGCTGACCTAACGGGTATGAACCGTTCGCTCTAACCAACTGAGCTACGCCGCCACGCGAGTCCATTAAGATACCTCGCGGGGCAGAATTGACGCAACGGCGGAACTCGTGGCGCGTCCGCACGGTAGGATTGATGGCAATGTTATCTTTGGCTCTCGCGCTTTACTTACAGGCTGGACCTTCATTGGACACCCTGAACGAGCTCGCGAAAAAGCGGGACGCAAAAGCATTGGCGTCCTTCTCGATCGGTGATGGGTCGGAATTCAAGATACTTCGTGGGGGAGCCTACGAGGTCGGAAGATTTGGGTGGAAGGTTGAAGCGTTCGAACCCAAGTTCACGAAGAGTAAATTCGTCGTCTTCACCACGCCCCTCACATCTCAAGACACTGGCGAACTCCTTTTTGAAAGAGTCGGGGGCAAGCTCAAGTTCATCTCCGAACTGGATCCCGAGCCGATCCGGCTGGCGCACCACAAACTCAACATGACCCTTTCACCCGAAAGAAAGGAAGTTGGGATTGTGGACGAGGTCACGACAACTGTGCAGAGGCAAGTCAAAGCCGAAGTCGCCACATTCCGTTTCTCGCCCTGCTACAAAGTCTCATCAATCACCGATGGCACGAGTCCAGTTCCATTCCAGCAGGTGGGAGGCATCGTCATTATCCCGACTCCAAAGGTCGACACAAGGTTTGTCATCACCTACAATGGCACCGTCAACCTGCCGCAGTACGCAGGCTCCATCTTGCCGAACAACGTCTCTTTGACCAACGATTATTGGTACCCACTCGTTAACCGCTGGCCAACGACCTATGAACTCACCGTAGAGCATCCTGCCGAGTGGGAAGTGATCGCTCAAGGCAACCGCCTGGATTCCAAACCCTCCAAAGGGGGGCTGCAAACCACCTACAAAATGGACCTACCCGCCATTTACTGGAGCTTCACAATAGGCAAGATGCGACACATCGAAACCGACCTTGATGGCCTCAAGCATCACGTCTGGAGCACGAATCTGAATGAAGAGAAGATGCGCTATCAGCCACGCTTCAACTCTCACATCCTCGGCTTCTTCTCTCGTTCGTTTGGCGCCTATCCCTTTAAGCAGTGGGGTTCCTTGGATTCACCGACCTACGGGGGCGGAGCTCTTGAAGCCTATTCCTTCGCTACCTATGGCGAAGGCTGGCTCCCTGACGCCGATCCCCATGAGCCATCGCATACTTGGTTCGGTGGAATTCTGCCTAACACCTACTTGAAATCCTTCTGGAACGAAGGTTTCGCCGTTTGGAGCGAAGGTCTTTACGAGCGTGAGTGCGCTCTCGGCTCCACCGAAGACCGGCGCGCCGCTTTCGTCAAGGTCTGCAATCCGGCCGAGGATCATAACGACGCTCCCTTGATGGCAAGCGGAGTCTCCATTGGTGGTGCGGCGTCTTCGCTGGGCTACGGAAAGAGTGGCGACGTCCTATCAATGCTTGAGCAGCTGATCGGCACGTCCAACATGCTTGAGGCCATCAAAGAGTGGGTCCGAATCCACCCCAAAGGCACCCCTGCCGAGTGGGAGGAGTTCGAAGCGATCATTTTGCGTCGCAACCAATCACTCGCCCTCAAAGACTTCTTTGACGACTGGTTCCGAAGACCCGGGTACGCCCAAGTCTCTCTCACCGGGCTGAGCTACGCACCCGGCAAGCTCAGCGGGCGCCTCAAATGGACCAGCCCGAAGTTCCGGATGCCACTGGAAATCTGGATGGAGAACGCAACCGGTGCACGCCAGAGCGTGATGCTCGACACCAAAGAGTGCGCCGAAGATGGATCATTCACGATCAGCATTTTGGGCTTCACTCCGAAGAAAATCTTCTTCGACCCTTATCGACGTGCGCTGCGAGCAGGCCCAACCCCGCGTTTTGACTCTTATGGCGATCTGTCCCAGTCGATGAAGATCTATCGCGATCCCGCGACACCTTTGTACATGACATCCTACGAATCGTCTGCAACGGAGCTGGGCGATCTGGACCGGGTTCTCATCATTGGTCACCCCGACTCGACTCCAAAAATGAAAGACCTGTGCGTAAAAGCTGGCTTCTCGGTCAAGGGACAAAACTTGACCTACCGGGGAACTACGATCGACCTTACCAAGACTGGCGCAGTGGCGATCGTTGACCTAGGCGAAGGAAAGCGTTGCGGCATCGCCCTCGGAAAGTGTGACCTTGCTCCCAAGCTCGGAAAGGCTCATGTGGGGCTGGTGGACGACCTCGGGCGGATGCTCCGGGGAGCAACCCGCTTCCCGCTTAACGCAAGTTCACTTCCCTTGTGACCCGCCCAGATGTCCCAGCGGAACTGATCGTCTCTCGCAAGAAGCTTGCTAGCTCGACTTGACGATCAGTTCCAATGAGGTCAACCTTGTGCTTGAAAAGTTCAGACCACATGTCGCGAGAATCATAGGCCGCCCAGAAGCGTAGTTTTTGGCCAGCAGCCTTCGTTCGGCTCACCATCTCAGTGAGGCTTTGGGATTCTGCCTCAGACATCTTCTGACTTCCCCGGTACTTAAACAGCTTCGTGAAATCCTCGCTGATTAGGGGGAAGAGGTTGGAGTCTTGCCCGATGTTCTCGGGGCGGCCGTCAACAAATGCCCACCGCTTCTTCTCAGCCTTCAAGACATCAATGGGACGATCACCAGAAAGGATCACAGTGATCGCACGGCGCTTGAGACCCTTGTCATCAAACTTCGTTAGGATGCTGTGGTAGGGCTGCAGGTCCTTCTTGAGTTGCTCATAAACCGCCGCTCCGTCAGCTTTGATATCCACCAGCAAAATGAGTTCGCCGGGCTTGCCATAGACGGTGCCTCCATTAGCTTTGACTTGGGCAGCGAGCGGCTCCAGATACATCTTTTTGAGCGTTCGTTCCGGGGTCAGCTGAGGCCGATCATGACCGACCAGAAGTTCGCCGTTCACCAGGAACACATCGGCTTCAATGCTACCGAAGCCCTGTTCCAATGCTCCCAAAAGGGGACGCTTTTGAACATAGTCATTGTGGGCATGAGCCATCGGGAGCACCGTGACTGACATGAGCAGAGCAGTGGCAAACATGGGTGAAATCTACCCAGAAAGTGTTAAGGTTGGATTACAACTTAAGCGCCATTCCCCATTCTGGGCTCTGGCTGGGGTCGTGGCAAAGTCTTTCTCCCACCCTGATCGCTCCGCGCTTTTCGTACAAGCGATGAGCGTCTTCAAGAATCTTGTCACTCCAGATTTCCATGACCTGACACCCTCGCTCCCGAGCAACATCGATGGTCACTTGCCACAGGGCGATCCCGAGCCCCTTCCCCCTGGCTTCAGGAAGGACGTATAACCGTTCCAACGAGCAGTCCGCATTTGCCACTCGAATTACTCCGTCATGCATCGTCGTTCCCTCACCATCCGGAAGTGCCGGCATGAAGTCAACCGCCACTGTCCCGACCACTTCTCCGTCCACCTCACCAACGTAAAAGTGATTGCCTCGGTCGAAATAGTGTTCTTGGATGTCGTAGAGATCGGCGTGGTATCCGTCGGGAAACCAGCCCCAGTCCAGAATTTCGTAACAGGTGCGAATGACGTGTTGAATAGCAGGCTCGTCGGCGCGAGTGGCGAGGCGGATTTGCACCGACAGAGTTTACTGGCTTGACACCTTTTTCGGCTTGAGGTATCCTGATGGCTTGGATCGATAGCTCAGTTGGTAGAGCAAGTGACTCTTAATCACTTGGTCCTGGGTTCGAGTCCCAGTCGGTCCACCAACATTTTAGGTTCAAAAAGCTCCTTTCGAGGGGCTTTTTTGTTGCCTGAACCCAGGTTCAACTTTCTTCGATTGCGTCCACGAGCCTTGAGACTCGTTATGCGGCAAAGCGAGCCGATGTCTTTTCGAAGATGAACTGGTCGCGACGCCGACCCAACCCCGTCTCTGTACTACGAATAAGGGACATCCTTTCCCTGAAAACAGGTTTACACTGATGATGTAGGCGGAGAAAAAGATGAGTTCTCAACAAGCAGGTAGTGTCAGTTTCGACTTTTCTGGCCAGGTTGCGTTTGTGACTGGTGCCGCGACAGGGATTGGCCGGGCGACGGCGGTTGCTTTTGCCAAGAGTGGGGCTAAGGTTGTAGCCGTCGACGTGAACCAGGCAGATGCAGAAGAAACGGTTAGCATGGCGCAGGAGTTCGGGGCTGATGCGAAGTTTGTGAAGTGCGATGTATCCAAACCAGATGAGGTCCTGGCGGCTGTGGAGGCCGCAGTAACGGCGTTTGGGACCATCGATCATGCCTTTAACAATGCTGGCGTAGAGGGTGCTCAGGCGATGACTGGAGATTCGGATGAGGCCAACTGGGACCGAGTGATTGACATCAACTTGAAAGGAGTTTGGGCTTGCATGAAGTACCAGATACCCGTGATGCTGAAGAACGGTCGGGGAAGCATCGTGAACTGTTCCTCGATTGCGGGTGTGATTGGCTTTCCTGGGATTCCGGCTTACGATGCGAGCAAGCATGGAGTCATCGGTCTGACTCAGACAGCAGCTTTGGAGTATGCCACGCAGAACATTCGGGTGAACGCGGTGTGCCCAGGCGTGATCCAGACTCCGATGATTGATCGATTTGTGCATGGTGAAGCACAGATTCAACAGCAGTTGGTGGCTGGGGAGCCTTTGGGTCGCGTTGGTCACCCAGACGAAGTTGCTTCGGCAGTGCTGTGGCTCTGTTCGAGTGGCGCTTCGTTTGTGACCGGACATCCGCTCGTTGTAGACGGCGGTTGGGTTGCCCGCTAGGCATTCCTTGTGGCATTGGGGCTGGTTGTTTTGGTGGGTTGTTTTGAGTGCTTCCTGCAGATGAAGGTGATGGCTTTGTCTAATGGTTCCCATCTCCTGGCGCTCTACGGGAAAGAGCAACCCGGTCTTGACTCCTTTCCGCAATTCATTCGCTTTAGCGTACGAATTCCCATAGCTGAAGCTCGACCGATTCTTTCAGAGAAGGGGGTGAGTTCGACCTCAGAAGATAAAGATGCATGGTCTACCTTGATGAGTTGGAATACCTGATGCTTGGTTACGCCTTTGAAACAGGCTCGGGACCTTAGCGATGAATACATGGATGAAAACTCTGCCATATTCGCATTCTAGACTGTTATAAATGCTAGCTTTTATCTTAAAACCATAAAATAAACCTATTTAGACTTAGTGATTAACGTATCCTTCTACTGGTATTAGTGCTAAAGCAACGGACTGGTTTAGTTCGTTCTTGACGGCTAATGAATCCAAACTATTGATTTAATGTTGGTGCAATGATGAAAGGCTTTTTAAAACTATTGTGTGTTTCTTCAGCGTTCAGCTGCGCTCTCTCTGCGCAGGCACAGGTGCTATTGGATAGTAGCTTTGAAGTTCAAGCTCAGGTCCAAAGCACTCCTTTCTACTCGCAACCTTCTGGGGCTAAATGGGGCGCCGGATGGAACAACTGGGGTTGGAGTTCATGGCAAGCAATTCAACCTGGAGGAGCTTGGACAGGTGGTGCTTTGGCCCGGACGGAGGAGTATGCAACTGGTTGGAAGTGGGCTCATTCTGGCGATGTGTTTGGAATCATCAAGGATCGTCAGACCATGTCTCAAACCTTTACCGCCACAGGTGACTCTGTAGGAACACTTAACTGGTTCGATGCTAACAGATCCTCTTGGCGTGAACACACCTGGTATGGACGTCCAAATGATTACAGTGTCACGCTGACAGATTCCTTAGGAAACGTTCAGACGATTGGCAACTTCACGAGTCAGGTCTTTCTAGGAAGTGAAGCCAATAGCTGGACCAATACTGGTGATGATCGTTTTTCTTTGGCTGGCAAGAAGGGTTGGTACTCTCGAACTGGGAATCCGGTTAACTTAGTGAGCGGTGTCACCTATACGTTGAGTTTCAACAGTCTGAGTCCCTATAATTACGACTCATCTGGCAATGTCCAGGGGATAGACGACCGAACCACGCTGCTGGATGATGTTCAGTTCTCAGTGACCCCAGTTCCAGAGCCCGCGACTGTCACCGTCCTTGGTCTTGGATTGTTGGGTAGTTCGTTGGCTCGACGTTCTCGGAAACGCTGATGCAAGTCTGGTTGCTGAAGCGCAAGTATTGCACTTCAGCAACTAGATCAAGGGAGACACCTCAGGTTGATCATCTGCTGAGGGATGCGCCGCCTCACTCAAGCTAGGTTCAAACACGCGCCACCTCAAATTTTTTGGCACTTGGCCCAGGGTTCTACTCCCAGTCGGTCCAACAACATCCTAAGTTCTAAGAACCCCGCTTCCGGGGCTCTTTTGGATAAGCCGATGGCAAAAAGCCCGTCACATTAGGTTTCGATCAACACTCATCCTTCGTTCAATGCCCCGGCAACTGCAACTCAATGTAAACTACCCCTACGATGCCCGAAAGCTCAGCACCTAAGAGAGCCCTTCGGATCGCGATGTTTTCTGAGTCCGTCTTGCCGGTTCTGAACGGAGTCAGCATCAGTGTTGACACCTTAGTCCAGGAGCTCAGAAACCGTGGACACAGTGTCCACATCTTTGCGCCGAACTTCATCCGGCATCACGAGAAGGATCCGAATACGCACCGGTTCCGCGCTATCGAGACTCCATGGGCAAAGGGATATCCATTCGCCTATCCCCCGTTCTGGCGAATGCTCCTGACGTTTCGAAAGTTTGAGTTTGATGTCATCCACACCCACACCCCCTGGATCGTCGGATTTGTGGGAATGCGTTGGGCTGAGAGCCACGAGATTCCCTTGGTCAGCACCTATCACACCTTGTACGACCGGTACGCACACTACCTTTGGATGTTTCCGCGACGCTACATCCGATTCCGAATCGCGAAGCACACCAATTTCTATTACAACTCTTGCGAGCAGGTGATCGCGCCTACGGCGGCGGCAAAACGGTGGCTTGAGCGACACGGTATCGTTCGCCCGGTTCATGTGATCCCGACAGGAATCCCAACCCCTCCGAAAATCGATAAAGCAGAAGCGCGCGCCGCCTTGGGAATTCCTCCCGATCTTCAAGTGTTGCTATACGTAGGCAGACTAGCCAAGGAGAAAAATCTGGAAACTCTGATTCAAATGGTGACAATTGTTTCGCCGGCGCATCCGAGAGCTAGGCTTTGGTTGGTTGGCGACGGTCCCTACCGAGACGACTTGCGGGCACTGGCCGCCAAACTTGGAGTCGGTGATCGGGTGAAATTTGTCGGCGCCGTGCCCCGAAACGAGGTTGACCAATACTACGCAAGTGCCGATCTTTTCACTTTTGCAAGCGTCACCGAAACTCAGGGTTTGGTAGTCCAAGAAGCCATGCAGTACGGCCTTCCCGCAGTAGCCATCTCCGGCGGTGGAGCAAGCGACTCGATTGAGGACGGCGTCAACGGCTTAGTGACCAAAAATGTTATCGAAGAGTTCAGTAGTTCAGTGGCCCGACTGCTCGCCTCCCCCCAAGAACTCAACAAACTCGCAGAAGGCGCGCATCAAAAGGCATCCGAAAGCAGTATTGAACTGATGGTTGATCGGATTCTCGAAGTTTACGAACTAGCGATCGCCGGACATCACCGCGAAGCAGAAGTTGGAGAGAAAGCAGTTGGAACCCGAAATCTCCTATAAACGCTCCGGCTATGCCGACTTCGCCTTGATCCTGGGAGTCTTAGCTCTCATTCGGTTCCTATTGCCGCGTATTCCCGTGCCTTTCTCGATCAAGCCGGTGATAGACGTCCTGCTGACCGTCGTTTTCTTGGCCTTCCCGCTGATCGCCATCTACCGCGCCATGTCGGAGCAGCCGAAACCCAAGCATGCTCTGTACATTTTTCTCGCTGGGGTCATGATTCACGGGGGACTCGTTGCTTTGGATCTCCTTGTCTTTAAGGGCCAGGGAGTTGCTTCGTCCTTGTTGGCGCCACTAAAGCCAGCCGGATTACAGGTTTGGTGCATCGGTCTCGGAGCTCTCGTTGCGGCTCTCATCTCAGACCGAAACATCTTGATCCCGATTGGGATTTTCTTGATTGGATACGACATCTTTCTCGTTCTCACCCCGCTGGGCTTTACACAAAAGCTGATGCAAGCGGCTCCGGACATTCTCAAGCAAGGCGGGATGTCGATTCCGGCTTCGTCAACTGTCCTGCCCACGAGCGGAAAAGCCGAAATCTCGGGAATCGTTGGACCAGCCGATCTCGTTTTCTTGGGAACCTTCTTTTTGGCGATGTTCCGGTTCGACATGAAGCCGTATACGACGCTTCGAGTCATGATTCCTGTCCTGCTTTGCTACCTGCTGTTTGTTATGCTGACGGGGATCGCGTTGCCCGCATTGGTACCGATCGGAGTCGTGACGCTGCTGGTGAACTGGCGGATGTTCAACATGACCAAGGACGAGAAGGTTTCAACCCTGGTCGTTGCGGTCATTGTTGCGCTGATTCTTGGCTACTCCGCCACTCGGCCAAGGCGGCCAGTTGGACCTTTGCCGTCGGCGGGCGGCCCAGAATTTCGAAAATCGGCAAGGTCGCCTGACTCAGCTTCAGAAGGTCAACGCCCGTTGTCAGCCCCTCGCGATGGGCAAAGTACACAAGGTCCTCGGTAGCCAGATTTCCGCCTGCGCCCTTGGCGTACGGACACCCTCCTAAACCGCCAGCGCTGGCATCGAAGCTACGGTAGCCGAGTTCTAGGGCTTTTGCAACGTTTGCTATCGCGGTCCCCCTCGTATCATGGAAGTGCCAAACGATTTTCTGGTGATCAAGGTGCCGTATTGCCTCGTGAAGCTGAGTGACTTCTGACGGCGTTCCGACGCCGATGGTATCACCGAGCGAAATCTCATCGGCTCCGATCTCAAACAGTTCCTCGGCCAGTTTGGCAACTGCTGCAGGCTCGATTCTGCCAGCATACGGGCACTCAAAAATCGTCGAAACGTAGGCCCTCTTGAATCCTTCATGCTCTTTCAGGATCGGTCGGAATCCGTCGAGAGACTCAGCAACCGTCATGTTGATGTTCTTAAGAGTGAATGCCGAACTAGCCGCGGTAAAAACAGAAATTCTTGATACTCCGAGGGCTCTTGCATTCTCGTATCCTCGAGCATTTGGCACCAGAGCTGAGTAGAGTCCACCGTCTGGCAGTAGTGGCCACAACTCAGAAACATCCCCAAGCTGGGGAACCCACTTGGGAGACACGAAGCTGCTCACCTCAATCTCTTCCAATCCCGCCTCTCGAAGACTGACGATGAGACTTGCCTTAGCAGAGGTTGGAACAGGCACCTTCTCGTTTTGGAGCCCGTCTCGAGGCGAAACTTCGATGATTCTGATCTGATCCATCAATCCTCTTCGACAACGACCAATAGCTCACCATCATTGACCTGGGCACCCTTAACTGCGTTCAGCGCCTGGACAGTTCCATCAAACGGAGCGTTGAACGGTTGCTGGGTCTTCATGGCCTCAAGCACGATCAGTTTCTGTCCCTTGGTGACCTTGTCGCCAACCGCAACAAGCACGTCGACAATCTGACCAGGCATCGGTGCGCGATACTCGCCACTGGCGGTCGCACCCTGAGCTCCGACGCGTGGTCGGCGAGTCTCTAATCGATATTGGTGACCCTGATAGGAAACAAGGATGGCGTCGCCATCCCTTACGGCTATCGCAGAGAACGTTCCGATCGGGGTACGAACCATGATGCGATCAGTGCCTTCGACCAGTTCGACCCCTGTTTTAGGAGCTGCTTCGATTTCCGTTCCGTTCAGATACAGTCTCATTGCTTACTTTCCCGATACTCTGTTGCCGCCTTAATAAACGCCTTGAAAAGATTCTGGGTTGCCACGTCATCTGGTGTCCGTTCCGGGTGCCACTGAACTCCGAGCCAAAATGGCTTCAAAGGATCCTCGATCGCCTCTACGATTCCATCCTCAGCTCGCGCAGTCACCACAAGTCCCTCACCGACCGCATCCACCGCCTGATGGTGGTAGCTTTTCCCTTCAATACAAGCGACTTTGGAAGACTGAGCCAGCAATGTTGATTCGGAAACCGAATATTTTTGCATCGTTCCTCCAGAATGCCCTTCGTGACCCGTAACATCGGGAACGTGCTGAATCAAAGTTCCCCCTCGCTTTACGTTGAGAAATTGACATCCGTAGCAGATGCCAAAAATCGGCAAATTAGAGGGCAATCGCTCGTAAAGCCTAGACTCGTTCTCCCACCTTGCAGGGTGCTGAAGCTGAGCTTTTGGATGGAGCTCTTGACCGAAGTGTGAAGAATCGATGTCGTCGCCCCCAGGAATCAACCAGCCGTCGATCAGTCCCACCAGCGGTTCCAAATCCGTCAAGGGCGATATCAAGAGTGGGTTGCCACCGGCAAGTGCGACTTGCTCTGCGTAGTTCCATCGGAGCGAAAACCGCAGTGGCTCTGGGTCCACGTCTACGGAAATCGCGATCAATGGCTTCACCCCAACACGTCCGATATAGACTCAACGTTTTCTCGAATCTTGTTGATAAACAGCGAGGCTCCCACCCCGTTTGCGATTCGGTGATCAAAAGTCATCGATACATTGACAAGCCTCTTCACTCGAATCATGTTCGGTGTCGAATCGAGTCCGTTGAAAACTTCACCTAAGAAGATCGTTGCCATCGATGGAGCCACGACCACCGGTACCGCATCTCGAAGCCCAAAGGCCTGCATATTCGTCAGCGATACAGTGACTCCTGCATGCGCCTGGTCCTTTCCACCGCGAGCAAGCTCAATCTGAGCCCGAGCCGCCGCTGCAAATTCGGCCCAACTTAGTGTATCGGCCTTATCGACAACCGCTGTCACGAGTTCATCCCCAGGAAGCGAAACCGCAATCCCTAGCGAAACGTGATCGTACGTTCGCAACTTATCATCTCCAGCGAGAGCCGAGCGGAAGGTTGGGAATTCAGCCATCGCCCTGACAACTGCATATGCGAACATGGTGAAGGCGGAGGGCTGGAATCCGCGCATCTCTTGCTTTGCAAGTGTACGCTCGGTCTCAATCGCGCTCCAATCGGTAACCACGGTAATCGTTCCCGGAACAACCAGGGAGTTCGACCGGACCATGCGCGAGTTAAGCACTCGCTGTTTCGAAGGCAGAGCCGATTCCGAGTACCCTGCGCCGGTTCTAATCGACTGCGAGCCCCCTGTTTGAAACGCATCAATGTCGGTGGGCATCAATTTGGACCCACTAAACGGGATTGTCACCAAAACGTCGTCAGAAATGCCTTTTTCTTTCGCATAAGCTCGGGTTCGCGGAGGAATACCTCGAACGTCTCCCGAAGCCTTCGACGCAACGGGCGCAGACTTAGCAGCAGGTGCTACGGCTGGAGCTCCATGTGAAGGAGCGGCAGCAACTTCGACACCCTCAGAGACGGACATTCGGCCGACCTCAAATCCGATTGGTACGACGTCGTCAACCGCTGCAAACCATTCGACTAATGCTCCTTCAGAAGGAGACTCCACATCCATGACCGCCTTGTCGGTTTCCATCTGGTAGATCGGCTCGTCTCGCTTAACAAGATCTCCAGCCTGCTTCAAGAACGCCACGATTCGAGCCTCCTGAAGGCCCTCACCGATCTGGGGAATATAGAGGGGCGCAGTTCCAGATGCAGCGACTGGCGCAGTAGGAGCGCCGTGCGAAGGAGCGGTCGGGGCTTCCACGCCATCACTCACCTCTACAATTCCAATCGCCGAGCCAATTGGAACAATATCATCAACCGCCGCTGCCCACGAAGCGAGCACCCCATCCACCGGAGATTCGACATCCATGACCGCCTTATCGGTCTCCATCTGATAGATCGGCTCATCTCGCCGAATCACGTCGCCAGGCTTCTTCAGGAACGCCACAACCCGGGCTTCCTGGAGCCCTTCGCCAATCTGAGGAATAAAAATTGAGACGTTTGGCATAGCTAGCTTTGCGCTTCTTCGCGCTACCTTTGTAGTTTGACATAGCGAATGGTTTCACAGTTGCTTGCTTGCGGAGTTACGCAGAATTGCTACCGACTTTGATGCAACCCGCGCCACCCCCCAACGTAAGTACAATCACACGAATGGCGACTGAAAAGATCTTCTCGGAATCGGAGGTGGCGGAAATCATCCGGCGAGCCGGAGAGCTTCAGGAGGAGAAATCTGAGCACGGCTACGTGCCAGGTGTCAACGCCAACGAGCTGGCGCAACTCGCCCAAGAAGTTGGCATTCAACGCGAATTCCTCGAACTTGCACTGAGGGAGCAGAGCTCCCAGCCGATCAAAGGAGCGAAGAAGAAGACCTCACGAATCGAGAGTATCGAGCGTGTTGTACCGATTGAAGTTAACCCAGAGGATTTTGACGTGATCACCGAAGGGCTCAAAGTGATTCCCTTGATGTCGATCGGCGGACCTACTTCCAAAGGACTTTCGCAATTTGGCCGCACCGTCACCGGGCAAGTCCATGAGGCGTGGGACAACCCTCATTTCAAGCTTAGTTCTCGAGGCGGACGAACGAAGATCGAAGTCTGGACCGACAAGTCAGCCGCCCTCGCGCTCTCGTTCCTCTGGACACTCCCACTGATTTTTTCGGTAGCTGCGTTCAAGATCGGCGGACCGATCGCCGGGCTTGCCGCAATGTTCCTCGTGATTGCCTGCGCCGTCGCAACCTATAAGGCGGTACTTCACAAGTCGTCACTCGCCGTCCAGAAGGTGGCGGAAAAACTGGAGAATGCCATAGTCGACTACGGACAATCCAACGCTATACAACAGAACCTAAACTCGAACATCACGAAGTCAGGGGAATCCACTGATTCGCGACTATCGACAAACGACTAACGACACAAAAAAGAGCCCCACGCAACGATACGTGGGGCCCAATGGCTGGAGAATGGTAACTTTTTGTTACTCGCCAAGTCGTTGTCGTCTCAGGAACGACGGGATGTCAAGATCGATGTCATCCAGATCGGGTTCCACGAGCATGGGAGCCGAGCTGACGGGCTTGGCTTGGGCATAGATCGACTCTGAAGTGATCGGCTCAACTGCCCTAGGTTGAACAAAGATTCGCTCGGGTTGCTTTGGCGCCTCGTAAGTTTCTTGCACTCCAGCCACCGGCTCTTCCATCACGGGCTGAATGAATACCGCCTTGTCGAAAGCTCGGTTGACGGTCGGAGTAGTAACATCCATTCCCGCTGCAAGCAAGGTGATCTGGACTTCATGATCCGGAGTCTCGCGAAGAACATGGCCCATGATAATATCTGCGTTTTGAAGGTCTGTGAAGCCAAGGATGTACTCCATCGCCTCGTGCGCCTCGCCAATTGTGAAGTCACTTCCGGCGGTGATGTTGACCAAAACCCGTCGCGCACCTTGGATATTGGTTTCCAAAAGCGGCGAGTGGGCTGCGGCTTCGGCAGCGAGCCTCGCTCGTTGTTCACCGACGCCTCGTCCAAGCCCCATAAGAGCAACGCCTGCGTCTTTCATGATTGACCGAACGTCGGCGAAGTCAACATTGATCATTCCTGGAAGAAGAATGATGTCGCTAATCCCTTGAACGCCCTGCCGAAGCACGTCATCGGCAGCCGCGAAGGCCTGGGACATCGATGTCCTTTTCTCAACAACCTCAAGCAACCTGTCGTTTGGAACCGTAATTAAGGTGTCGACGACTTCACGAAGTCGCTCGGCTCCCTCGTTCGCGAGCTTGCGTCGCTTTGGCCCTTCGAAACCGAAGGGCTTCGTGACAACACCGACGGTGAGAATTCCCATCCGTCGGGCAATGTCCGCGATCATCGGTGCCGCGCCAGTTCCGGTTCCCCCACCCATACCAGCGGTGATGAAAACCATATCCACATCCTGCAACTCTTCTTCGATGATCGCTTGCGACTCTTTAGCCGAAGCCTGGCCGACCTCGGGGTCTCCCCCTGCCCCAAGGCCACGAGTAATGTCGTTTCCGAGCTGGATCTTCTTCGGAGCCAAGGAGCTTTGGAGGGCTTGGGCATCGGTGTTCATCGCGATGAAATGAACACCCATGACACCTTCTCGGATCATTCGGTTGACGGCGTTGCTACCTGCTCCGCCGACCCCAATCACTTTGATCGTCGCCTGGTTCTCAAACAAATTTTCCGGTCGCATCGTATCTTCCATTTTTCAGACGTCCATTTCCGCATGCAATCGGGCAATCCCGCGCAAGACATTCCTTTGTTGGGAGTAGGGACGGAGGGGCGATTCAAAAAGATTCGCAGCAAGAAACTCAACTTCCAAAATGTGGATAAGTAGCCAGTTTAGAGGTGTGAATAAACAGTAATCAAAGTCGGTCTTGAGCGAAAACTAGTCATCAGATCGGGTTCAGCTCAGCCTGCTTCAGACGGGGCATTTCCTTCAAAACTCTTACGCTTCACACGAGGACTCGGGTCGATCTGCCAAAATGTGAAGGATGGAAATCGTGGTACCGGAGGAGTTCAAGCACCTTTACGTTAAGTCCGTAGAGCGCCCGGTCGTCAAAATCCCTGATCCAGTTCTCCGGAAAATTGCTGCAGAAGTGACTGGTCTGACAAAAAAGACGAACTTCCTCATCGACGAAATGATGCGGATTATGCGAAAAGCTAACGGCGTCGGACTGGCTGCCCCTCAAGTTGGGATCAGCCAACGCTTATTCGTCATGGCCCCCCTGGACTTCCGACCCACCGCCCTCATCAACCCAAAAATAATCAAAGCCGAGGGTGAGCAAATTGGACAGGAAGGTTGCCTCAGCATCCCTGGTCTTTACGGCGACGTCAAGCGATACGACTACATTGAAGTTGAAGCGATGGACCGAAAGGGTCGCGAGCTCATTTTTGAGCTTGAGGGTATGCCCGCCCGGGTCGCTCAACACGAAATCGACCACCTCGATGGAGTCCTCTTCATCGACAAAGTCAACCTCGCAACCCTCCACTGGGAAGACCCCGAACTTCACTCCCGGGACGAGGATTAACGCTTGAAAATCGTCTACTTCGGCACGAGCGACTTCGCCGTGCCGGCGCTCGAAAAACTGCAACAGCACGTCATACTCGTCGTCACCCAACCGGACCGCCCCTCCGGACGAGGGATGAATCTCAAAGCCTCGCCCGTCAAGCTCAAAGCCCAAGAGCTCGGCCTCCCTGTCGAAACCCCCGAGAAGGCTCGCGACCCCGAGTTCGTCCAAAAGATCCAAGAACTGGAAGCCGATGTCCACGTCGTCGCTGCCTACGGCCAAATCCTTTCCACCAAACTGCTAGAAACTGCCAAGCGCGGCGGAATCAACCTCCACGGCTCCATCCTCCCCGAATACCGCGGCGCCGCCCCCATCCAGCGCGCCATCATGGACGGGAAAACCGAAACCGGCGTTACCCTGATGCAGATGGATAAAGGCATGGACACCGGCGATATCATCGACATTGTCCACACCCCCATCGGTCCCGACGAAACCTACGGCGAACTCCACGCCCGCCTCGCCCAACTCGCAGCCGATCAAATCGAAGAGTGGATCGAAAGAATCGAGGCAGGCGACTACCCGCGACAGCCGCAGACCCACGACAGAGCCACCTACGCCGCAAAGATTTCCAACGAAGAAAGAGAACTCCACTTAGACTGCGATGCCCAGTCAGAATACGACCGATACCGGGCCCTAAGTCCTAGTCCAGGTGCTTTCATCCATACGAAGACTGGGCGTCTAAAGATTCTTAAAGCGAACCTCGGCACCGAGAACGGAAACGGATTCTTTGAACACGATCAAGAGGCTTCGTGTAAATTCGAATCTGGAAATCTTATTCTCAAGATGGTGCAACCCGAGGGCCGTCGACCGATGAGGGGCCTTGATTGGCTGAGAGGCGCACGAGCAACTTGAAGCGAGATATTAAGAAATTGCTAAATTTGCCTTAACTGTTTTTTTTACCAGTGGAAATCTAAAGCCGTTTGGATATCATGAGGGTGTCTGTTAGGTTTTGACTATGAAACGCTTACTTGCATTATCAACTTTGGCTTTGGGTACCTCACTATCTGTTGCTCAGAACGCAACATTTACGCCTGGCACAGCCTCAAACACCACGACCTTTGGTTCCCCCAGCTTCTCTGCATCGGGTAACTCGATCGGGGTCAGTGGTGCGGCTGGCGCTGGCACAGTTGGAGGCTCAACGGTTCGCCCCTTCGTACTCAACAACGTAGTTTCCGGAGTCAACAACCGGTTCGACGTTTCGGTCACGTCGACGTTTGTTCTGAACGGGAACGGCATAAATCCCCAAACAGCTTCCTCTGCTGTTAGTGGCGCTGGGACTGCTACGAACAGCACCACTTCGTCGGGTGCAAGTTCGCCAGCAGCCACCGTTAATCGATTCGCCGCCCAGTCAGGAAGCTCGTTTACTCTCACGGCAGGCATCGATGGGCGCAAAGGAACTTCGTCCTCGACGGTTGGCATCAGCGGAGTGACGGCACCTTTGGCAACTGGTTCAATCACGACTGGTTCGGTCGCGACTGCTGGATCTCCCACTGATCCGCACCTTTCATCTCCAACTCTGTGGGTTTTTCACTTCCCAGGCGACCCTGCTACTGGCAACGCAACCATTAACCTTAGCAATACTGCTGCGAGCTTCTCACGAGCCCTGAGCAGTTCAACTTTCGCTAGCCTCCACCGCGACAATGTCCGGCTGGAAGTCAGAGCATTCCTCAACGGAGTACAGGTTGGGACGACTCAAACGTCGGCGGTGAATACGACTCTCGCTCCGAATGCTGGTGCGGGCTCAAATGCGATGTCCTTCAATTCGATCCCTTCACTCACGCTCGGGGTTGCGGACATCTATGGCCAAACGAAGCAACTCACCGTCGTAACGAAGCTCATTGGAACCGCATATTTCGGCAACTCCACAATGCTCGGCGACTACGAGATTGCTTCAAGCACGTTCAGTGGGGTCACTGTTCAAGGAGTCCCCGAGCCAGCATCAATTGCGGGTCTGAGCCTGGGACTTCTTGCCTTCGCAAGACGACGAAAGAACAAGTAGAACGAATGATTGTACGTAACGGCACTGCTGACAGCAGTTCCGTTACGTGCTCAGGGACGGCCAAGTCATCCGACCACCCCCAACAATAGCAAGCAAGGTAGCGTCGGTCCGTCCTGAAAGGTGGCTGCAAATGCGTACAACCTGCTGCGGGCCTAAAGTCCGATTCCGTCTGTTAAAACATTACGCTAGACAGGGTGGGGAAAACTGAGCGATCTTCATGTTGCTGAGAATCGCATTTCATAGGCTTATACGCACTGTTCTTACCGAGGAGCCAACCGCGCAGTCTGTGTGGTTCAAATCCTAGACTCACGCCCTAAGGAGGGCTCTTTGCAACAATTCCAACTAATTGTTAAGGGAAATCTAAGAATTAGAATTTTTGCGAATTGACCATGGTTTGCCAGCTTTTCAACGGGGTATACTTTCAATGGTATTTTGAGGTTCTTAAATGAGACAGTTTTTTACGGCAGCAACATTGGCAGCGTTTTCGGCAACGGTCCTAGGACAATCGTTCACAACGAGCGGCATCACCGGTAGCGGAGTCACGGCGGCTGGTGTTTCCGTGTCAGCGATAGCGCAGTTTACGTCTCAAACTGTTTCGGGCAGTGCAACCTACACGCTTCAGCCAGCAGGGAGCGGATTCGACCGCTACGATGTCCGAATCGCTCAAACTCGAACGATCGGAAATCCCCCGTTTCATGGTTTCATCCCGCCTTCCGCTTTCACCTCAGTTGCTGGAGTTGTTACCAACTCCACGACTCTTGGCGAAAACATCAGCACCAGCGCGACGTCAGCCCGCCAGGCAGGCTATTCAGTCGTCCTTGGAGCAAGCGCCACATCTGGCGAACTGGCTGGTGATGCTTCCGCATCGACTCTGATTTCCGTCAGCCAAGCTCGGCAGGCAACAAAAAAAGATCTCGGGCGCTCAGTAGCAGCTGCGGGGTCTGCCACCGTCACGGGATCAACCTCATCGCTCTGGATTTTTGATTTCCCAGGTGACCCAGCAACCGGAACGGCAACGATTAATCTTGGCGACGCAACCGCAACGTTTAAGCGATCACCCAACTCTCTTGGTGAAACGAGTGGTCACCGAGACAATGTGCGACTTGAAGTCAAGACTTTCCTTGACGGAGTTCAAGTTGGATTCACGGCGATCTCAGCGGTAAATACATCACTTGCTCCTGGTGTCGGAGCGGCTAACCAGGACATTGTGTTCTCGTCCGTTCCAAGCGTGACGCTCAATCCTGCCGATGTCTACGGAACAACGAAATCGCTGACCGTCGTCACGACCTTGATTGGAACCGCATATTTCGGCAACTCCACAATGCTCGGCGACTACGAGATTGCTTCAAGCACGTTCAGCGGTGTCCAAGTTCAGGGCGTTCCTGAGCCAGCAAGCATTGCAGGTCTCAGCCTCGGACTCCTCGCTTTTGCCCGACGACGCAAGAGCAAGTAAACCAAAAACCAAAAGGAAAACGGCACTGCTAGAAGCAGTGCCGTTTTCTTTTTGGGAACCGCTTCGCCGAGAAGTGACATAATTCTAGAAGAGTAATATGCGTTCCCGTTCTGCCCGCCGGCTCGTCGTCTTTGTCGTCTCCCTCGGAGTGGTCGGCTGGCTTTTTGTCTGGCTAGTAGGCAAGAAAGGTGATATTCAACTCGGTTCGGATACAAGCGGAATGATCGCCGCGATGTTGCTCACCGAAGACGGCTCGCATGCCGTTACGATCGACAGCAAAGGGGCGGTCACAAAGTCTGCAGGTTATCCCGCAGGTCGAACTGACCGAGATCTCGCCTGGAGCCCCGACGGAAACCGACTCTTCTTCATAAGTAACCGCAAAGAGGACTCCTTCCACATCTTCCGCTGGGACCCTCAGCGCAATACTGATCCCGAGCAAAGGTCTATCGACAAAGCGGGAAGAAGCAATCTCATTTTCGACGAGAAGCCTGCAACCGATACTGAACTCGCTGGCCTACTCACCGTTCGCGGCACAGTCCAAGAATTCTTCCCTGTGAACGGAAAAAGTAGCCAAATCCTCCCTCCGAGCAAACAACGAGTTGAGGCCGAAGAGGGTGGCGGAGCCGGAAACACCTTTGAGCTGCTTTACAACCGATTCGGAAAGAGTTTCCGAGTCGCGCGTTGGCTCAAATCTAAACGATTCATCGCCGCAGTCATGCGCCGCGAGGAACGCGGAGAGACGCTGATCATCCAAGATTTCGAACCCGACAAAGACGGCAAGATCAAGCCTCCAATGCAAATCTTCACCGCCGAGCGAATCGAAATCGATGTCGATCAAACTTCGCAGGTCCTCGTCGCAAACATCTTAGAGGTCACCCCGCCCGAAGGACCGGATGGTAAACCGATCAAAACCGGATTCATCCACGGCATCTTCATGATTGACCCAAGCAAATCCTCCGATGAAGCAGTCGCCCCGATTCTCTTGTCGCCGGATATCAAGCAGTGCACAACCGAAATTAAGTGCAGTCCTGATGGAAGCACCCTGATGTTCATCCCTGCGTCCTACTCCGGAGATGGCAACGGAACCAGTTTGGGTCTTGGATCCTGCCCGCTCAAACCGCAAGGCGCTTCCAGTGGCTCAGCGATCGCCAGTGGCTCTATCACAAGCCCATCGTTTAGCCCCGACGGAACGAAGATCACCTATATTAAACGAGAGGGTCTCAATCGCGCAGTATTTATCGCTGATTCCAACGGATCAAACGCGCGGAATCTCACCGGAACCAGTGGAAACTACTCTAGACCCTTGTTCTCACCCCAGTACAAATAAGGTTCGAGTATCCTATTGTTAAGAAAGTGTCAGCATTGACGCTTGTAGGACTATGCGTACCCACTTCAATGAACGGCTCCAAGGACTGCGAACTCAAGTCGTCTCAATGGGAATGTCCGCAAACGACATGGTGCAACAATCTGTCGATTCAATCGTTAACGCCGATCCATCACTGGCTAACGAAGTAGTCAAGGCAGACGACACGCTCGATCGACTCGAAAGAGAACTTCTTCTCGAGACAGCCCTCATCATCGCTCAGGAAGGGCCGGTTGCCAGCGATCTCAAACTCCTAGTCTCAACCCTCGGCATTGTCAGTGAAATCGAATCGGTGGCGGACCACGCCGTTAAGCTTGCCCGGCGTGGAACGAAGCTTGGAACACTTTTCCCATCGGAGCTCAAAGGCACCCTTCGAGAACTCTGCGATGCCGCCAAACACCAATTCACCAGTTCACTCAAGCTGTACATGGAATACGACGTCGAGCTCGCCCGAAGCATTGTGAGCGACGATGATCTCATCGATGGCAGATACGCAATCGCGCGCAACGGAGTCCTAGAACTGATTAAGGCAGATCCCGCGAACGCGAGAGCGATGCTGAGAACTATCGAAATCTTCCATGCGCTTGAGCATGTCGCAGATCACGCGGTCGCAATCTCCAAGCGGATGCAGGTCATCCACGAACCGCCAGTTCAACCTTCAGAACCAGAGCCAAGTAGCGAAGGCTTAAGCTGAATTCCAACGCGGGTGATCCGTCTCCGTGCCATATTCTCCACCCGCATCAATCCAATGCTCGACTCGATAGTATCGCCAGGACGGGGAATCCGTTCCAAGCCATTGACGATCATATTCGCCAGCGTTTCCGTCGATTCGTCCAACTGAGGATCAAGCCCAAGCCTCGAAATGAGCTCGTCCAGCCTTAGCTCCGCCTTTGCCGAAACTCGTCCCGAAGCGTGAACCTCAACCGGTTGCCTCTCGCTTTCTGGGCCGTCCTCCATTTCGCCAAACACTTCCTCAACAACATCCTCCAGGCTGATGAGGCCGCTCGTCCCGCCATACTCATCCATCACGATCAGGATCTGAGTCTTCTCATCTCGCATGGTGGTGATAATCCTCTCAATCGGCAAATTCTCGGGAATCGCGATGAATGGGCGAACGATTTTGTCAAGTTTGAATTCGTTGGTTTGCACTAATCGAAGAACATCAACGAGATAGACGATTCCAACAATATCATCAACATCCCCCCGGCAAACCGGAATCCGAGTGTGTCGAATCTTATTGATCCGAGTCAGCAACTCGCTTCCTGCCAAATCAATATCAAGCCACTGGATATCCAGGCGGTGGACCATCACGTCCCGCGCTGCCAACATATCAAGCCGCAGGGCCCGGGTCACCATGTTCGCGTGCTCCTTCTCCAGCACTCCGTCCGTGGAGGTCATCTGAAGAATCGTGAGCAGCTCGTCCCGTTCAATCGTCTCCTTACCCGTGTCCTTTACGTTGATACCCATCGGCTTCAAGATAAGTTGAGAGGTGAAAGTCGCGAGGGAAATAATCGGTTTGCAAACCGAGATAAAGACATCCAATGGTCGATACGCCATGAACATAAACTGCTCTGGTTTCTTCAGCGCTATGTACTTTGGAACCAATTCCCCGAGGACAACCAACGCAAAGAGAACGATGATAAACGAGCAGAAGCTCACTAATGCAGGGTCGAGGAAGGAGAATAGCTGACCAAGATGGTAAGCCACAAACGGCTCCGTGATCGTTCCCATCGCGATTCCCACGATGGTGATTCCCACCTGAGTCCCCGCAATAAACGGAGACATATCGTCAAGGATCCGCAGAAGCCTCTTTGCCGACTTGTTCCCTTTTCGGGCCAAAGGCTCAATCCGCCCCCGGCGCATCGCAACGAGTGCGTACTCACCGCCCACAAAAAGCGCACTCGCCACAACCAAGGCAATGCTGATACCGATGTTTACGGCCGGATGGCCAGAAGGTGCTTCGCTCATTCAGATAGCCCTAAACTCAAGGGGCTTTGTATACTTTACACCTTCCGGCAGCCACTTCGTTGAGCCACCAGTCGATGCCGTACATGCGCCCGTTGCCGTGGAGTCGCAAGAGCGAGTATTTCGTGAAGTTCTTCTTGTCGTTAGGAGAATACGCCGGACACCAACCGGCTTGGCAGGCCGATGAATGCGAAATCGTCTGCCCTTTGTAGGTGAAGGACTTCATCAGAGCCTTGTTTTTTGGAAACGACCCATAGGGTGGGCAAAATGGCATGTTGGCTGGAACCCCGAGCTTTCGCAACTTCAGGTTCATCTGAGCAATCTCGTTCATCACCGTCCCGTCGCTCATCTTCCGCAGGTCGCCATGATGCACGGTATGGTTCCCAATCTCCGAACCCCACCCTTGCAACATCTCAATCTTCTTCCGTTGCAACTTCTCCTGACCCCAAAGGTTTGGCAAAACGTACCAAGTTCCCACCACCGGAAAATCGGGATGTTCCTCCGCAAACGCTCTCCATATCCCAACCGCCGACTTGGGGTCAATCGAACCATCTTTTAAGATATGAAACTGGTCATCGTGCGCGTCATCGAACGTAATGACAACCGGGGTCTTTCCGCTCGGAACCCGCATCTTGTTGTTGACGTAATCCGTCACCGTCACCGGCCGGAATCCCATCTTGTACATCCGATTCAGGTCCGCACGAAACTTAGTCGCTGACCGAAACATCAAATTCTTACCGTCTTTGATGTGGTGGTACATCACCACGAAAACCTTCCCGTTGCGGTTCCCCTTTTGGCTCACCGCCGGAGGCTTTGATTGATTCTTCGGGACTTGAAAGCCAGGAAGCCCAACAAGATTGAACAACAGTGCTAACGGAATCAACATTTTATGGGCAACGTACTTGCAGTGTACTGGCAAGAAAGGAGTTAAGTGGCCATCCTGGCCCTTATTGCGCCCGCCAATCCGTTGGCTGAAGATAGGGACGCGAGGTTTGACACAAAAGATTCAAATTTCGATGACCATGCCGTCAAAACCCGGCACGATGTCATAGGGCCTCAGAATCTCTTCGAGTTCCGCGTGAGTCAAGTCTCCACCTGCCGTATGGTGCGTCGTCACCACCTGAGCCCCCGTCCGCAAAGCTCCCGAAGACCGCAAGCGCCCCACAACCTCGACGCACTGCGCCAAATCCATGTGCCCGACGTAAGGAGTCTTGTACTTCCCATCTGAGCACTCAATCACCAGCGCATCTAATTGACGCCCCGCGAGCACCTCAAACGTCGCCTCCGAATAAACCCCCGTATCTGTTCCGTACAGGAACGACACCCCATCCTTAGCAAAAATCAGGTTGTGGCACTCCTCCCCAACCGTGTGCGTCGCCTCCACCGGCGTGATCTCGTACCCCTCGTGCAAGTAAGTCGTATTCTTGTAAGTCCGCACCAAATCGATTGGCCACTTCGGATACCGTTGATTGATCAGCCCACAAACCGTCTCGTTTGCGTAAATCGTAAACTCCAAATCCTCGCACTCAACAAACGGAAAAAGCCCGTACTGAAGCTCCGAGAGGCAAAGATGATCTCCGTCTGAATGGGTAAAAAAAGCCGCCGTCCAATCCCGCGCCTCTAACCCGTGAGCATTCAGCTGACAAAGAGTATCCGGTCCCAGATCGATTTTCAGCGTCCCATCGACCAACGCCGCCGACCGGGTCCGCATCTCCTTCCCCCGAACCTTTCGCGCATGAGCACTCACCCGGTCATTCCCGTAAAACGCCGGGATGCCGTCGGAGCCACCAGTGCCAAGGAGTCGAACCTGCATCGTACTAAAAGTCCTTAAGACTCCACATATTAACCCCGATTTTCGGAACAAGATGCGAACTACCCGCGTCTAAGTCCTCCGAATTGAGGCTTTTGGCGACCAAGCAGAAGTCGCTGGCCCGTTCCTTCCCTGGCCTCGCAAGCTCATCGCGCAACGCAATCGCCGCCGCGAACAGCTCAAAACCCGCCAAAACCTCACCAGAAGCAGAAACCACCACTGGCGAAAAGTAGATCTGAGTCGCCTCCAAAATCCGCTGATCCTCCTCCTTATCCCGCGGAGCAACCTCCACCGAACAAGTCAAATCCGAAAGCCGAGCAACCCCGTACTCAAACCCATCAACCACCGGCGATGCCAAAGCCGTAGACCGTTTATTCGTCCCATCCCGGTCCCAAGCCGCCATCTGCGCCGCAATCCGCGCATACCGAACAAACTGGCTCCGATCCCCCGGCTCCCGCTCCGGCTGAAGCAGCTCCATCAGGGCATCGATCGATCCGTGGTACTCAAGAACCCGATATGGGCGAAGCTCCAGCATTGAACCTAGGTTACCCCTTGGTATCCTTATTCCGATGTCCCCAGAAGTCGCCCCAGAAGTCGCAACGGAAACTGCTCAACTGATGACCCTTCTGGGCGAAATCTCCGCAAAAGTCGACCAACGACTAAGAGAACTCCTGCCCCCAACCACCGAAGCCCCCGCCGAGCTCCACGAGGCCATGCGCTACTCCGCCCTCGCTCCCGGAAAGCGTCTCCGCCCCGCCCTCGTCCTCCTCGCCGCCCAAGCCGTCGGAGGCAACGAACAAGCCGCCCTCGACGCCGGTTGCGCGCTCGAGATGATCCACGCCTTCTCCCTCATCCACGACGACCTTCCCGCCCTCGACAACGACGACCTCCGCCGAGGACTCCCCACCTGCCACATCAAGTTCGGCGAAGCCGTAGCACTGTTGGCCGGAGACGCCCTCTTCGCCCTCGCCTTCGAAGTCCTCGCCTCCCTTCCTCTTCCGGCACAACAAGTCGTCGATATCCTTAAAATCACCGCCAAATGCGTCGGCTCCGAAGGCCTCGTCGGCGGAGAAACCATCGACATCCTCAGCGAAGGCAAGGAGGTCTCCAAAGAAACTCTCGACCAAATCCACCTCCGCAAAACCGCCGCCCTCATTGCTGCCGCCTGCGAGATCGGAGCCCTCACCGCACCTGACCCCACTTCCTCCCCGTCCACCCTTCGCACCTACGGCGAATCCATCGGCCTCGCCTTCCAAATCGCCGACGACGTCCTCAACGAAACCGCCACCGCCGAACAACTCGGCAAAGCCGTCGGCTCCGACCGCGAACGAGGAAAAGCCACCTACCCCGCCCTCTACGGCCTCGAAGAATCCCGCACCAAAGCCCTCGACCTCGCCGCCCAAGCCTCCGAACTCATCCAAAACTTCCCCAACGCCCCCTCCCTCCGCGCCATCGCCCAATACTCTGTCCTGCGGATGAACTAACCTCCCCCTGGAACGCGAACGCCCCCGTCCGCACACTAAGCAAAAGCGAGGCTACATTTGATTGAAACTTCTAGAACAAAATCCTAGTATCCTGTCCGAAGAGCCTCAAAAATGCGAGTTCAATGGCCCCTCTCCGATACGGTCGCCCGGCGAGCAGTAATGGTCTCAACTCTCATATCATTGGTCTCGGGGCTGACGCTCGCATGGAGCATCTTTAGTCTCGACTATAAGACACTGACCGGTGCCCTTCCGTGGTTTATAAGTTCCCTGATCACGAGCTCACTGATTAGCTTTATTGTCTTTATCTCCTATGCCGGCCACATAAAAGAGGTGGTCAAAGAACAGGGTCCACGTCGAGTACCAAAGGAGCTAAAGCAGGCAGCTTTCATCGCGACGCTCCCGTTCTACATTCCTCACATCTTCCTGCTCGTCTCGGGCTTGTGGTTCGAAACCGTCGGTCGAGAACGCCTCGAACAGCGTAGCAAAAGAGCCTCCTCCGAATACAATCAAAATCTTCTAATCAGAAAAGCTTCTCGGGAACCGGGGAGCAAAGCACCTCCCTTAGACAAAAGGACTCGGTGAGCTACGACGAACCGGGAGAGTTGAACCATTGACACCAAACCCCGAGCTAAAAGACCTGCAACCCGTCACATCGAACCCCAAACCGGATATGTCCTGGTGGTCCGAAGGACTCTTCATCATCTCCATCTTCCCTCCGCTCATCCCGACGAAACTCCAAGACGGCTACGGCATCGCATTCTTTCTCAGCCTAATCCTATTGGCTGCTCTCTTCGCCACAACCCTGGCCATCATTCTTGCGAACCCATCCAAGATTAGAAGCCGTGCCAAGGCCATCACTGGCGGCACTGCCGTCGGCACCCTACTCCTCATTGGCTGGCTGATGCTCAACTAACCCTCACCCTGGACCGCGCACGCCCCCGTCCGCGCACCGAGCAAAAGCAAAGCTCTTCCCGAGCCACTGATCGCAGAAGCCCGGGCAACTCAGGATCGAGACCGAATTTTTGCCTTGAAACCGACCTTCACGGCCTTTTCCAGCTCGTCAAGATACTTTCGATTAGCCTTCAGAAGCTCTGCATATGCCTTGTCCGTCTCCTTGAGCGTAGCCTTATCCATCTCAGTGTTAAATGCTGACGCGTTACCCACCCCGCTGTAGTAGTGGGGAAGCTGCTTGCTGCGGATGAACTTTAGTGGAACTTCACCATCAAGAATCTGCGAACGTGGATCGCCATCAAAGTACAGCTTCGAAACGACGAAAAACTGCTCTGCAGAGCCGAAGTCCTTGCGCTCTCGAATGGCGGCATCATCATCCTTCGGGTCAACCTGATACCACCGCCTCCACAATTCCTTAACGTGATATTCCGCCAAGTCGACTTTCAAATCCGGCGCCTTTTCCTTAGGCAGCTGCTGAATCACAGTCACCACAACTATTCCGCAAACTGCACCCATCAAAAATCGCATACCAACTAAACGTACATGTCTCCACCACGTTACTCCCGCTGAACCGCGAACGCCCTCGTCCGCACTCGGATCCAGATCGCGTCTCCGAACCCCCAACCAGAGTGGTTGACAAACCCGTTGAAACTTCGCCTAGTAAGTGCATGTACGAATACAACGAATTCGAAGACGAAACCCTTGCGCCCGACTTCTGGACCAAAGACCACTACGATGACGAACCAGACCACCCCCTAACCGGCAAAGCCAACAAAAACTACGACCCCGTCTGCTACCTGCGAACCGGCCCCCCGCTCCCCGTCCCCGACGCCTTCCATCAAGTCAAAGCCGAACGCCTCCAATCCTACGGCCGCGCCAACGGACACCAAAAGCTCTGGATACAAAACAGCCTCGTCCTCCTTGCCGGACCCCCGAAGATCGGAAAAACCACCATCGCCGTCGCCCTCGGAAAAGCCATCGCCCAAGGCAAGCCCTTCGGTGGATTCCAACTGGAGAAACAAGCCGTCGGCTACCTCAGCTTCGACGACTCCCCCGGCGAAATCCTCGCCACCATCGACCGCCACCCGGACATCACCGCAAACACCAACTTCTATCTCAACATCGAAGCCCAGCCCATCGACACTCCTCAAGGACTCGAAGCCATCGAAAACTTCCTCATCAAACAGCGCGGCAACGGAATCGTCATCATCGACTCCTTCCACGCCGCAATCCGCAAAAGCCAAACCCGCGATGCCCGAGCCATCCGAAAACTCATCACCCCCCTCAAATACGTCGCCGAACGCGCCGGAACCATCATCTTGCTCCACCATACTGACGCCCGAGGAAACCAAATCGCCGACCACACCCAACTCCAAGCCGCCGTCAGCCAAACCATCCAGATGAAGCTAGAGCAACGCGAGAAAGGCCGAATCATCCACTGGAAAAGCCAAGGCCGTGGAACCGGTATCTGCCGCAACGCCTACTTCCGCAGCGAAAGCGAAACCCACTACGCCCCCCACAACCCAAACCCCCTTGCCAACCTCAACCCCCGAGACCGCTCCACCAAACCCATCCTCGAAGCACTCCAAAAGAAGCCAATGAATGTTCACGATCTGAGCTCGAAAACCGGGCTAACCGTAAGGAGAGTCCAGAAACGAATAAAGCACCTACTCGAATCTGCAATCGTAACCCGAACCAACACCGGTCACTTCACATGCCCCGCCTAACTACATACCGCCCAAGCACCGCCTACCACCAACCCAAAAAAGGCGGTCACCCCGCCTTGGGGCACGGGTCCCAAGGCAGTTTCATTCCCAGAGCGAATGCGTCGGGAATGGAACTGTCTTGGGTGGGGTGTGGCATTGGGCCGGCGGGTGACAATTTCGACGCCCTTTCGCGCCCATCCTTTTCAAGAATAAACAACTCTTTGAACCTGGCGCGCCCCTCAAACTCTACACACGCCCAACCACAACCCGGTCATTCCCCGAAAGATCCTTCAAAACTTCCCCACCAAACAACCCCGCCACCGCTTCCCCCTGCGTCTGACCAATCTCCAAAACCATCGACCCGCCCGGCGTCAAGTAGTCCCGATAAACCTCCGAAATCAACTCGTAAATCCGCAGCCCCCGATTCTCCGCAAACAACGCCGTCCCCGGCTCAAAACTCCGAACCTCCACCGGCAATTCTTCCTCAACCCCAATATAAGGCGGATTCGAAACAATGAGATCAAACCGCTCGCCAGCTAAACCCGAGAACAGATCCGAGTGCCGAAAAGTGATCTCTGCCCCCAACGTCTCCGCATTCTCCCGGGCAACCTGCAACGCCGCCCCGCTAATGTCAACCGCCCAAACATCCCAGTCCGGGCGTTCAAGTTTGAGGGTGGTCGCAATACAACCGGAGCCGGTGCCGATATCCAGGACGCGCTTAACTGGAACCATAAGTTCGAGCGCAGTTTCGATCAACAACTCCGTCTCCTGCCGAGGAATCAGCACCGAAGGCGTCACCCGAAACCGCCGACCAAAAAACTCACGATGTCCCAAAATGTAAGCCAACGGCTCCTGAGACTCCCGCCGCTGAAGAAGCCCCTCCGCCGCCAACTCATTCAACTCGACTTCAGGATGAGTGAGCACATAAGTTCGGTCGACGAGCAGAACATGAGCCGCAAGCAACTGCGCCTCCAGTCGCGACGAAGTGACCCCAGCTTGAGTAAGCCGTTCGGTTGCCGCAGGAATCCACTCGCCAAGGGTCATGCGCCACTATTCTACGCATCCTCTGCCCCCGGAAAACCGTATTCACTTATGTCAGTGAGAATCATTCTCGAAACGATTCTAGGAATCATGCTCCTTGGGGGCATCGCGGCGGCGGTCATCGCAATCGCTTTCAAAGAGCAGTGGCGTCGCCTGATCAAATACCTAAAGCTGTGGCAAGCCGACGATGCGCGTCGGGAAGCTATTCAGCAGCGTCTCGATGACGAGATGCGCGAACGCCTGGCAAATGAAGAGCTACAGGCATCTCTTGCTCGCGAGAAAGCCGAAGCAGAGATCGAAAAAACTCTATGAGACTAAAACGACCATCTTTTAAGGGCGTGTTGCGAGGAGTGATCCTCGCCATCGTCCTTCCCCTTTTCGCGCTGATGATCTACCTTTGGCGCACCGACTGGGTTCCCGCAGGCTACGTCGGGGTCATTTATGACGCCAACAGCGGCTTGCAGACCAACTACTACAAGCCGGGAGCGGTTTGGATTGGGTGGCGACAGCAAATGTACGTTTATCCGACGCGGCTCCAGGCGGCAATCTACACAGAAGATCCCACTGCCGGCGAGTCGAAGACCGCCGACGGAATCATGATCACAACCAATGACAACGCAAACACGATGTTTGATGTCGCGGTCATGTATCGAGTCGCCCCGGAGAATGTGGTGAGCGTATTCAACGCCTTCGGCGGAGTACCGATTGAAGAGATTCAGCGAACCTTCATTCGGCGGGCCGTGAAGGAGGTGGCCAACGAAGTTGGAACTCAGTACGACCTGTTCGCATTGATGGGCGTGAAGCGGCAAGAGGCTTCGGCGAATATCGCGGAAAACCTACGAAAGAAACTCATTGCAAAGGGAATTACGGTCGATACGGCATTCCTTGGTGGGTGCTATCCGTCGCAGGACATTCAGCAGAAGATTACGAGCCGGGTGAACAGTTACGTCGAGCTTGAGATTTCGAGGTTGAAGCGGCAGATTGCCGAGATCGAGAGTCAGGTGGCGGTGGTCAAAGGTAGCGCGAGCGCAAAGGCGAGCGAGTTGACGGCGACCCAAGCAGTAGGACGATCTGTAGAGATCTTGAAGCTTGAGGCAGCCGAGGCCGCCCTCGAAAAATGGGATGGAAACCTACCGCCATTCAATACGAAGCCAGGACAAACGGTGGTGATTACTCAAGACATGATGCGCGCACTGGGAGGTGTGAAATGAAGAAGTTGATTCCGTTGATATTGATTCTGGGAGCGACTCAGTGGGGCTGCATGAAACAAATTCCGCCGGCTTCGGTGGGAGTCAGGTTCAATGCTCGGACCGGGATCAGTGAGCATCTCGTGAAGCCGCAGGTTGTGTGGCTTGGGTTCGCGGAAAAGTTGATCGTGTATCCGACTTCGATCAGGAATGCGACTTATACCAAGAACTCAACCGAGGGTGAGCGGCAAGGGGATGACAGCATAAAGGCGAGCACCAGCGAGGGAAGCATTCTGCCGGTCGACATTACCGTCTCTTACCACGTTGAATCGGTCGATGTTCTGAAGGCGTTCCAAAACTTCGGAACTGAGGATCTGGAACAGGTTCAGCGGGATTTCATCCGGTGGACAACAATCTATGGGCTGAACGTCGTGGCGGGGCAGAAGTCGATTTTTGACTTGACTTCAAAGGACCGCGCGGCATTATCGACTCAGGTGAAGGCGGTGATCAAGCCGATCATGAGTGCCTGGGGGCTGACGGTTGACGACATTTACGTCGGTGAGGTCTATCCAAACGAGCAGGTTCGAGCGAAGGTGGATGAACGGATTGCAAACGTAAATGCCCTGGAGCTGGCCAAGGTCTCGCTGGAGCGGGCGAGAATCGATGCTGACACAACGCTGACGAATGCGAAGAAGCAGGCGGAACTGAACCGACTTCTCGCGCTTCAAGGCGACAAAGTGATCGAACTCAAGCGACTTGAGGTGCTCAAGAAGGCAATTGAGAAGTGGAACGGAAAGACCCCGATTATTGGATCGGGAACGATTCCGTTCACGAATCTCAGTCTTTAGCCACGGGTATCAGGTGTTCAGCCGTCGGAACGACCTCTGGCGTTTCGACGGCTTCGGTTTGTTGAACAGGCGGGTTCAGCTTGGAATCAACGTATTTGTAGAGTTCGGCGACGACGGCCATGCTTACCGGGCCGAGGATAAGACCGACGCTGCCCATCACCGCGACTCCACCAAGCACGGAGATGAAGATGACCAACGGATGCTGGTGACCAATCAGGAACGACTTCAAAATGTTGTCGATCTGGCTAATGATGAGCACGCCGACGCTGAGGACGATCAGAGCACTGGTGACATCGCCTTGGGCAAGGAAAAGGAGTCCAACGGGGACGTAGAGTACAGGTGCGCCGAGGATCGGGATAAGGCACATCAGCACGGCGACAACACCGAGAAGGATGGAGTTCGGAACCCCAAGCAGTGCGAATGTAATGCCCATCAAAGCACCCTGAATCATTGCCACGAGAACGGAACCTCGGAAGACGGCGTGGGTGGTTTTCTCAACAGTTGACAGGATTCGCTCGCCCCATTCACGTTCGAGACCGCAGTAGCGCAGGAAGGGTTCGCGCAGGGACTTTCCATCCTTGAGGAAAAAAAACATCGATAGGATGAGGACAACCGCCATGAAGAGGCTATTGCCAATGCTTTTGGCGAACTTGGTGGCGGGAGCTCGGAGATTTTGCGTGATCTCGGCGCCGTTCTCTTCCCACCAACCCTTGAGGTGGAAGTCGTGCATGCCAACCTTTTCGAGGATCGGGTTCAGTGCCCTGTCGATCCGGTCGGCCGTTTCCCATCCAGTGGTTCCCTCCATAGCGTTGAGAGCGGGGGAGATTTGGCGGTAAGCAAGGGTTGCGATCAGAAGGAGCGGAAGGCAGACAAGGAGGGTCGCCACGATAGTCGAAAGGGCAGCGGCAAGCCCTGGAGACCAACGCCTGGCCCACACGCGATTCAAGGGAAGCATGAGGATTGCCAAAACCGCGGCCCACAACAGAGGCGTTAGGAAAGGCGTTGCCATTGCCAAACCAAGGAAAACGAGGCCCAGGCTACTGACGATGAGGAAGACTCTTGGCAAAGTTTGTACCTTCATGAACTTTAGGCTTACTGTACTCTGGCGTTGACGATTGGGTTGCGGGGTTGCCGGGTATTCTGTTCGTTAATAATGAAGTTCAACGAAGGCGATCGCGTGCGGGTTTTGAGCCGCGAGGTTACAGCGCAGGATCGGGAGACGAACCGATATTTCGAGCACATGGGCGGGCTTACCGGCACGATTCAAAACGTCTATGAAGGTTCGGAGTATGCCGTTCGGGTTGATGAGCCTTCTCTTTCTAAGCCATCCAAGGCGATCCATAAGGAAGCCACCGTTCGAATGCGAGCGAAGCTCTTAGACGGTCTCTCAGAGATCCAAAAGAAGGAGCTCACGAAGGAAGAATTGGACTTTGATGTTCACTTTATGTTGCTGATTCACGGCGACGACATGGAGAAGGCGTAAGACATGGCAGCTGCAGATTTTTCATTTGACATCGTTTCAAAGGTCGACGAGATGGAGGTTAAGAACGCCATCGACCAAGCTGAAAAGGAGCTGATGAACCGGTATGACTTTAAGGGCTCTAAGGCCGAGATCATCCACAACAAAGAAGGCATTAAGCTCATCGCGGACGACGAGTTCCGGATGGATCAACTGAAGGATATCGTTTTTAGCAAGATGCTCAAGCGTGGGATTGACGCTCGTTCGTTGGAATGGGGCAAGCTGGAGCAGACTGGCGCGATGAGCGTTTTTTGTAAGCTCGAAATGACATCAGGGATTGCGCAGGACAAGGCGAAGCCGTTGATCAAACAGATCAAGGACAAGGGTCTGAAGGTCAACGCTCAGATCCAGGGTGACGAGATTCGGGTTTCTGGGAAGTCAAAGGACGATTTGCAGAAGACGATGGCTTTCGTCAAAGGTTTGGACTTGGACTTTCCGGTTGACTTCGTGAACTTCCGCTAAGGACCGGTTCCCCGCGGCAACTTCTCTAACGGTTCGCCGTGGCTCCCCAACTCTCAGAGAGTGGGGAGTTTTAGATTCTCGTCAAGAACTCGAGCAGGATTCCGTCGGGGTCACTGATGAAGCAATATCGGACACCCAGGTCGTCATTCGTCTTCGGTTCGGAAACTTGGGTTAATCCCTTTTGAACCAAATCGGCCCAGTAGGCATCAACATCTTCAACTTCGAAGGCAAAATGCTTGTAACCCTGCACGGCAAAACTTGTTCCGACTTCGCGGTCCACTCCGGGAAGTGGCTGAGAATTGGGCTGTTCAAAGACTTCGATTTCGAATGTGCCGTTGCTGATGTAGACAATTTTCAGCCCAGATTCTAGGACTGTTCGTGATCGCTCCACGAATCCGAAGTTCTTGCCGTACCAATCAAGTGAGCGGTCAAGATTCGATACTGAGATTCCAATGTGGTGCGGACGAAGCGTCATGAGTGATAGGATGTTACCGGGAGATTGATAATGCTCGCCGCCCTTGTTGTGTCGTCCATGCTGTTTCAAATTCCCTCGCGAGCCGAGATCAAACGCCATCTTCAGACCGAAATCGTCGGTCAGTGGATTCCCCGGGCGATCGATCCGGAAGGTGGATTTTTTCAGAATTTTGACGAGGCTTGGCATCCGTTGGCGGATGATGCTCGCGGAGTGGTCTACCAGGCTCGGCTTACTTGGCTTGCGTCGATTGGGGGGAATCAACCAGTCGCTGAGCATGGAGTGAAGTTTTTGATGGAGCACTTATGGGACCAGAAGAACGGCGGATTTTGGTGGACGGTTGGTCTTGATGGAAAGCCTTCTTCGGAGAAGCACACCTATGGAAATGCCTTTGCCTTGTACGCCCTGGCCCGGCATGCGAACATGACTAAAAGGGCGGAAGATAAGGCTCGAGCGATGATAGCGTTTAGTTGGTTGGATCGAAACGCATACGACACCAAATTGAAGGGGTGGTTCGAAACTTTGGATGGCTCTAACCAGCCCATATTGATTTCTGATCCAGGATCAGCAGACTCAATTGGGACGCCGTTTGGTATTCGCTCGATGAATACGACGATCCACATCTTGGAGGCGCTGGTTGAACTTTATGTCCTCACCAAAGATCCCCAAGTAAAGGGGCGGTTGGAGCAGGCATTCTTGATTGTCCGGGATCGCTACACGACAGAAAGGGGCGAGCTCCATTATTACCTCTCCGCAGATTATGTGTCGTCGCGCTCAGACATCGACTCGTACGGGCATGAGCTGGAGACTGCGTACCTTCTCCTGGAAGCCGCAGATGTGCTGGGCAAACCGAATGACAAAGCAACTTGGCGCAAGGCGAAGCTGCTGGTGGATCACTGTTTGAAGGTGGCTTGGGACGAGAAGAACGGCGGGTTCTTCTATGAAGGGCACATTGGTCGAGCACCGAGCGACAAGCACAAAGTGTGGTGGACAACGGCCGAGGGACTGAATGTGCTTCGAATCTTCTCGAAAAACTTTGGCGGAATCTATCAGACTCGACACAAGCAGTTATGGAAGTTTGTTTTGGAGAAGCAGCTCGATAGGGTGAACGGCGGATGGCACCCAAAGCTAGACGAAAACAACGATCCAATCCCGTCCCAAAAGAGCGATGCGTGGACCGAGGGTTACCACCAAGGACGAGCGATCTTCCTGGCTTCTGGACAAGCCATGTATTCTAAGCATAAATGAATTCACTTTTTCGATAATTCATCTCGATTGGTCGGGGTTTTGTCGGATAATTGAGTTGGGGCGAAGTAGCGTCCGTAGAAGCTAAAAATGGGGACTGCAAATAAGACATGGATTGGGTTAATCGCCGGAGCAAGTTTCCTCGGCGGGGTGCTCGTTCTGCCTACCCAGATTACGGCTCAAAAGAAGCCAGCAACGAAAACTTCCCAGACCGCTGCTCCGACATTTGAGAAGGATGTCGCACCGATGGTGACCAAGTTTTGTGCGAGTTGCCACTCAGGCAAGGAGCCCAGCGGTGGGGTCTTACTCACGGCGGGAATGACTTCGGCTGCCGTCGCCAAGAATCCAACGGCATGGTCTCGGGTTGCCGCTAGAGTTGGAAACGGGACAATGCCTCCCAAGGGAATGCCCATGCCAACCGATGCTCAGCGGAAGCAGATGGTGGCTTGGATTGATAAGAACCTAGCGGGTGACTGCAATCTGGCAGATCCAGGCAAGGTTACGCTGCGAAGGCTGAATAAGGAAGAGTACAACAACACCGTCCGAGACCTGATGGGCGTATCGATCCGCCCTGCGGACGACTTCCCTTCCGATGACGTTGGCTACGGATTCGACAATATCGGAGATGTTTTGTCCATGTCACCCCTGTTGATGGAGAAGTATCTGGCGGCTTCCGAGAAGGTGGTCAAGGCGGCGATCAGGATTCCGAAGACGAAGGTGCAGTCAGTGGATGGGGCTTCTCTCTCTGCGACTCCTGGTGCAGTTCCCCGTGACGGAACAATGTTCTTCGTTTCCAACGGGACAGCGAGCCAAAAATTCAAGGTCACTACTTCTGGTTGGTACCGAATTCGACTGAAAATGGGCGAGCAGCATGCTGGCGATCAGTACGCACTGATGGAGTTGAGGATGGGGCGGGACAAGCTCACCTCGTTCGAAGTTCGCGATCCCATCGGGGCGCCAGGCAACTATGACTTTCCGACCAAACTTTTGGCGGGCGAATACAATTTTGGCGTTACGTTTGCTAACGATTACTACCGACCAGCTGGCAATGGGCAAAAACAGGAGGATCGTAACGCTGCTCTGTTCTCGATAGAGCTGATCGGGCCGATAGAAGATGGGCAGGTCAAAACGACGTTCCAACAGAAACTAGTTCCCTCGGTGCCTCCCAAAGAAGGTTGGGATTTGGCAGCCCGTACGGCTTTGTCGAGCTTTGCAACCCGGGCGTATCGGCGACCAGTTAGCACTGAAGAACTGGACCGTTTGGTGACTGTTTTTAAGTACGGCGCTCGAAGTGCGGATAGCTTTGAAACTGGGATACAGTTGGCTTGCCAGGCTGTGCTCTGCAACCCCAATTTTCTGTTCAGAGTCGAGTTGGACGGGGCATCTGCATCGGCTTCTCGCTCGCTCAACGGATACGAAGTCGCATCTCGACTCAGCTACTTCCTTTGGAGTTCGATGCCAGATGACACCCTCTTCGCATACGCGAAGAGCGGCGAGATTGTGAAGCCAGAAGTATTGGCGGAGCAGGTAAAGCGAATGCTACAGGACCCGAAGAGTGATGCTTTGGTGGAGAACTTTGCTACCCAATGGCTCCAGCTCCGAAAACTGAATAACTTCGAACCAGACGCGAAGCAGTATCCGGCGTTCAATACCGATCTTCGCGAAGCAATGCTGACCGAGACACGAATGTACTTCACCGAAGTCATGCGCGGGAACAAGCCGATCACTGAGTTCTTGGACAGCAAGTACACCTATGTGAACGAGCCGCTTGCGAAGCTGTACGGGATTACCGGAGTGTCCGGCAAGGACTTCAAGAGAGTTTCGACCGAGGGAACCGGTCGTGGTGGAGTGATCACACAAGCGTCAGTTTTGGCGATTACGAGTAACCCAACGAGAACCAGCCCAACAAAGCGTGGGCGGTGGATTTTGGAACAGATTCTCGGAACGCCGCCGCCACCACCTCCCCCCGGAGTGCCGGATTTGGCGGATAAGCACATCACCGAGAAGATGTCTGTTCGGCAGAAGCTGGAAGAACACCGAAAGAACCCAACTTGCGCGGCTTGTCATCGTGAGATGGATGCACTAGGATTTGGCTTCGAGAATTTCGACCCGATTGGCAAGTTCCGAAGTGCAGATGGTGCTGCTCCGATCGATGCTTCGGCTGACCTCCCAGGTGGGCGTAAATTCACTGGGGCGACCCAGTTGAAAACTATTTTGATGGCGGACAAGCAGTTGTTTGCCAGGAGTTTTGTGGAAAAGTTGATGACGTATGCCACTGGTCGCGGCGTCGATGTTCAGGATAGGTGTTTCGTTGATGACGTGGTCAAAGCGACATCGGCGGGTAACTACAAGTTTGGTGAGATCGTAGCAAAGATTGTTGCGAGTGATCCCTTTAAGAAGCGAAAAGTAGAAGGAGCAGGTAAATGACAGAGAATCAGATTGATCGTCGTCGGTTTTTGAAAGGGCTTGGTACCTTGATGGCCCTACCTGCCCTGGAAGGCTTGGCTCCACTTGCTCGGGCGGCGAATGCTCCAGAGAATCCGGTGCGAATGGCGTTCATGTTCGTCCCGAATGGAATAGACATGCGGAACTGGACACCGGCGAATGCGGGTGCCCTTGAAATTACGCCTCTTCTTGAGCCTTTGCGGGCGTTGAAGAATGACTTCTCCATCTTGACTGGCTTGGCCCAGAACAATGCGAACGCGCTTGGTGACGGTCCTGGAGACCACGCTCGATCGACCGCGGCTTGGTTGACCGGTGTTCACCCGAAGAAGACGGCGGGTTCGGATATTAAGCTCGGCATCTCTGCAGACCAAGTTGCGGCTTTGGAGATTGGGAAGAAGACGCGATTCTCCTCCTTGGAACTCGGCTGCGAACGGGGTGGAAATGCAGGGGATTGCGACAGCGGCTATTCGTGTGCTTACTCTTCGAACATCTCCTGGCGATCGGAAAATACGCCTGTTGCAAAGGAAGTTAATCCCCGACTCGTTTTCGAGCGACTGTTTGGTAACGGACAAAAGAACGAGCAGGATGAAAGTGTTGCCCGACGAGATCTGTTCAACAAGTCGATTTTGGATTTCGTAATGGAAGATGCTTCAGCCCTGAAGGGTCGGCTTGGAAAGCGCGACCAGATGAAGATGGAGGAGTACTTCCAGGCAGTTCGTGAGATCGAGAAGCGAGTTGTGGCATTTGAGAACACGGCAAAGCTTGAAGCAGCTGCAGGGATCGGCAAGCCGAAGGGGATTCCGGCGGACTTTGGTGAGCACATTCGTCTCATGGGCGACATGATGATCTTGGCATTCCAGGCTGACTTGACCCGGGTCGCAACGTTCATGTTTGCTAACGACGGATCGAACCGGTCCTATGCTCAGATTGGGGTGTCGGACGGTCACCACGATATTTCTCACCACGGACGGCTTGCGGAAAAGCTGGAGAAGAAGAAGAAGATCGACCATTACCACGTCGAGCAGCTGGCCTACATCCTTGGCCGAATGAAGGCGATCAAGGAAGGCAACGGATCAATGCTTGACAACACCTTGATCGTGTACGGAGCCGGAATTAGCGATGGCGACGCCCACAACCACAACAACCTGCCGATCCTTTTGGCCGGTCGCGGTGGCGGATTGAAGACGGGTCAACATTACCGATTTGACAACTACACTCCGATGAACAACTTGTTCATCACGATGCTCGATCGAGTTGGAGTGAGGGTTGAAAAGTTAGGCGATAGCACCGGAAAGCTTCAGGGTCTTTTTTGATTCTTAGGTTTTAGGCTCAATCTCTTCGGTCAGCTTAGGTTCCTTGCCCTTCTTGGAGCATAATTTTCTTAGGCTATGAAGACCGTTTTGGATGAGACAGATGTTCAGCTACTGAAGATTCTCCAGTCAGATGGGCGAATCACCAACGCAGATTTGGCGAAGGCGGTCGGTTTGTCGGCGCCTTCGGTGCTTCAACGGGTGCGTGGCTTAGAGGCTGCCGGAGTGATTAAGCAATACGTGACTCTGCTTGATGCCGAAAAGCTGAATCGGAAGCTAACCGCGATCGTCCACGTCTCCCTCGCCTTGCACGAGCAGCAGCCGATAGAGCGGTTTCGAAAGGCGGTGATGGATATTCCGGAGGTCACAGAAGTTTATAACGTGACCGGCGATTATGATTTCATTCTGAAGGTGCTCGCTCGAGATATGCGGCACTATGAGTCTATTGTTCGGGACAAGATCACTAAGATTCGGGGGATTCATCGGCTGAACACGAGCTTTGTTTTGGGGACGACGAAGTTTACGACCGAAGTGCCGTTTTGACACTCTGCTACTACTGATCAAGGGGTGGGAAATTGGCGAGTGTGGCACCCGAGCCCTTCTGAAACTGCATTCCATTCGTTAAGCTAGAACGATACTACGACTTGTTTCATCTAAGCAGACAGTACTGTTGCAGTCACAAGGTTGAAGTGCTACAAGTGTCTTTCTGCAAGCGTAGGTCAACCAGAATCAGGCTAGCAATACAAACTGCCATGACCACCAAATTCCAGGAACATTCGATAGACAGTACTCGATAGTGCTCTATTCGAGCCATCGTCACAGAGACGAGTATTGAAGAAACTGGCACCATCGCAAGAATCGAAAGCCTGTCCAGTGTTGTTTTCGTTGAACGTGGAACGAAATAGAAACAGCACATTGCAACTACCAACGGAAGCAAACTGCCGCGATACCAGTCGAGTTGGTTGTAAGACTTTGGCTCAGCGTAGCATAGCCACTCCACTAAGCGGGCAAGACAAAAGATAACCCCTGCCACTGATAATCGAAGTTTCATTTATAACCGTTTGAAGACATTGGGATTGGAGCTAATCAGGATCGCACACAAAGCGCAAAAAAAGATTTTTAGGGTTTGACGAACAAAGTCCCAACTTGGCTGAGATCCGGACATTAGCTCAAGTGTCCCAAACCCGAATCCAACTACCCCTGCCCAAGCCAATGAATGCAACACGGCTCCTCGCCAAGAAAATGGACTACTTCGCGTAGCTAAGATGTAGCAGTAGCCAGCAAGTCCGTAGCCGAGTGCGTTCAGAAGCTGAAACCACGTTGGCTTGGGCAACGATCCCTGACCCGCAATCCACATAAGAAGGTAACCGAGATACACTCCGACGACGAAACCCAGAGTCCTCCTGAATATCGAGACTTCGGGCGCCGAAGCTCGAGGTTTATTCTGATTCATCATAAAAGAGGTCCTCTGGAAAAATTGCTAACTGATGCGGCTCTGCTTTAGCAGGGCGTTGCACCAGAGAACCCGAAACTACTGATCCATCGAATCGCAACCTAAGAAATCTAGGGCTATATATTTCAAACGCTTGATTCCACGGAACATCATTTTGTTGCTGGGGAGGGGAGGCCTGGAAAACAGCCCATCCGCCCTGTCTCCGCTGCTGAAGATTATTGAGCAACAAACTACCAATGTATGCTGGTGCGGTCAACAATGAATCCTTGTAAGGTGTAATTCCTTGAGAGGATTCAAAATCGTAGGATTTGCGATGGTTCATGCAACCTTCCACAAATGGATCGAATTTTGAGTCAAGCAACGCTGGCGAAAGCAACCCAGTCCGGACGAGTGGTTCAGACTGAAAGCTCAACTTGTCTGTAGTCTCCGGAGCGTATATCTCCCTAGCTTGACCCAACTGGCGCAAGGATGCTATGTGACTGGTGTTGTAGGCGCGCAACTTTGCTCGCCCAACAACGGGGAAAAGGATTGACGCAGTGATCGCAATTATTGCGATCACTGTGAGCAATTCCAGAAGCGTGAATCCCTTACGCTTATTCGGAGTCACCTGCGAAGTGGTTGTACACATTCAAACAATCAAAGTGTGCATGTGCTCGGAGGACAGGTACCCGATGCTATTGTGTTACAACACGCCCCAGATCTAGTCCAAGCTGTGCACAAGTGCCTCGTACCACCTGTGTAGAACTTGTCCAAGCGCGTCCTGGTTACAGCGTAATTCTTGTTGAGGAACCATGGTGATCCGTCATCGCACGCTGATCCCCCACCTTTGGATTCACACCCGGTTTCGGTGGTTTGGTTTTCGGTGAGGTAGTTGCCACAGGGTCCAGCCAAAGGATCGATTTTCTCAATCCATGAAACTGCGGCGGTGGCGAAGGTGATTGCGGACACCATGAGGGCGAGGACACCGAAGCGTCTAAAGGTCTGTTGCGAAATGGCTGACTTTATAACACTCCGATTCTACGACAAGTTCAGACAAATTTGGTATACCAGGCGATTATTGTGTGAACATTCGAAATTTTTCCATCGGTTAAGGTCAACCTCGGTACTTGATCCCCAGAAAGCACCTACCTGCTGTCCCTGGGTTGTACGCAGAGGAACAAGGGAAATCATGCTTAGCACCTGCCAGATGTTGCTCTTGTACGAAAAAGCCCTTGCTCGATGAGCAAGGGCTTTTAAGGTATTGAGAAGACGAGGCTTAGGCTTCGACTTCTTCGGCTACTGCTAGAGCTGGGTCGAAGACGTTGACGTTGACGTTGGCGTGGACCGACATGTGGAGGTCCAGTTCTACGGTGTAGTTCCCTAGTCGCTTGATGGCGTCGTGGAGAGCGATTTGCTTCTTTTCGAGTTCGACTCCGAGTTGGGCTTTGATCGCCTCGCCGATCATGGCGGAGGTGACGGCACCGTTGAGTCGGACGCCGTCGGCACCGAGCTTGGCTTCGATCTTAACGGTTTGACCGTCGATCTTGGTCTTGAGGGCATCGGCACCTGCTTTCAGGGCAGCGGTCTTCTCGGCCATTCGCTCGTTTCGCTTCTCAAGCGCACCGACTTGTGCTCGGTTCGCAATGATCGCGAGTCCGCGTGGGAAGAGGTAGTTGCGGGCATAGCCGTCTGCAACGGTCACAACGGATCCGGCTTTGCCAACCTTTGGCACGGTTTGATTCAGGATTACCTTCATCTTCTAAAATTTCTCCAGCGTGGTTCCCTCTCTCGCGATCAGCGCACAACGCCGAACCCGATCATGGGTGAATTGTCTTTGAACATTTTGTTGACCCCGATCCAGCCGATCACTCCTTTGCCAACATCGTAGCGCATTCGGAGGTCGAACCGAGGGTCGTTTAGACTGAAAACGTCAGCCCGTAACGATGCTCTCGAACCAAGAAGATAATCTACCCCAAAACCGGGCTTGGATGCAAATATCCCGTACCGCAGGCTCAAATTGTCGTCGATCTTCTTGCTCTGCTGGGCGATGAACTGGTTGGACTCGAAGGCATTCCAGAGTCCAAGCTGAAAGCTATCTCCATTGGAGGAAGGGAAAATAGCCGTGAAGTCCGTCCGAAGAAAACTCGGGTCGGATTCTTGAATCAAGTCGAACCGGGTCTGCATGTTACTGAATGAAGTGGTTGGGCTCTTCGTAAGGACTTCGGTGACCTTTTTGACACTACCCTTGACGTCGGTCGTGATCCCTTTGATCTCGTCGGCAATCTCATTTGCCTTGGTCATCAGTTCGCTGATCTTGCGGCTGATCTCGGGGCCGTCAACGGACATCTTCTCAACATTGGCAGCAATGGCCTCGCCGTTCTTCGCCATTTTCGCGCCACTTTCGGTCATTGCCGTGATGTTCGCAGCGCTGCCCTTGAGTGAGGCCCGGAGATCAGGGTCTGCGACGAGGGCATTGATCTCTGTCATCAACTTGTCACCCTTTTCGGTGGCGGACTTCAGATTAGCCATGGTCGCGGTCAAATCACCTTGGATTTTCCCGCTCTTCGCCATCACATACAACTCCTTGGTGAGGCTGTTGATGTTTTGCATCCCATCGCGCATGGCAACCAAGGTTTTGGTTAGGTTTTCCTGATTCGAGCTAATGACGTTATTGAAACTACCGGCGGTTTTGCCAAATTCTCCCATCGTCGCATTGGTGGTGGACATCAGTTTTTTGAGTCCTCCGGTGAGTTCGGGGTCTTCAAGCAGCTTGCGGAAGGCGGCCATGGTTTTGGTCAGCTCTTCCACCGTCGCCGGAGCGTTGGGTAGGATGCCGTCAAGAGCTCCTGCCTTACCTCCGGGAATGGTCGCTCCAGGCATGAGATTGCCGGCGATAACTTTGGGTGGGTTAAGCAGAATAACCTGTTCGCCGAGGCCCACGAGGCTAGAAGGGAGAAGTAGCTTGGAGCCGGTTGGGATGCCCACTCCTGGCTTGATGGCGAGGGTAGCTTTAGCTTCGGTCGGGCTTGCCAACTCAACGCTCGTGACCAGACCAACATTGACTCCAGCAAGAAGGACTCGGGTTCCGGCTGTGATACCGCCCGCATCAGGAAAGGATGCGTAATAGGTTTGGTATTTGGGTCCAAAAAGGTTCTTACCCAGGAATGCGTAGCTTCCCAGCAGCATTGCCGCGAAGATGACGACGAGCCCACCAACCTTCGCTGCATTCCCCATACCTCGTATTTTAGCCGGGATTCTTCTGGATTGGTTCTCGTAGAAGTTATTGATGGCAATTTTGGAGCATCGATACACAGCGGATGTAGTTTGGAATGGCGGGCGAGATGGGTCAGGATCGATCACTCCAGGACCGAGCGGAAACGGATTTCCAATCAATGTTCCGCCCGAGTTTGGTGGTGAAGGTGGGCACCTGAATCCCGAAGAACTTCTGACCTCAGCCATCGCTGGCTGCTACTCGATTACCTACGGAATCGTTGTTGCGAACCGCCGATTGCCAATAGTGGGCTTTGAGGCTAAGGCAGAGGGTGTTGTTGAGCAAAATGGAGCGGCGTTCAAGTACCGCGAGATTGTGATTCGACCATCAATCACCCTGGCGTCGGATGCCACAGACGACCAGTTGAAAATCGCAGAGGACATGGCGCATAAGTGCGACGCGTATTGCATTGTCACAAATGCAGTTCGTGCTTCAGTGAACGTCACGATTGAGCCGACCGTTGTGCGAGCCTAGGCGGGTACAACCTTTGGTTAGATGCGAAAGAAAATTGTTGTTGGCAACTGGAAAATGAACTTGATGGCCGCCGAAGCGGCCACTCGTGCCTCCGAACTCGCCAAGCTTGTCGGGTTTGAGGATGCGGTCGAAATCGGAATCTGCCCGGCGTTTCTTTCCCTTGCCGGGGTTTCGCTAGTCCTGCGCGAGTCAGTTATTGGCGTTGGCGCCCAAGACGTGTTCTGGAAAACAAACGGAGCATTTACAGGCTTCGTCTCCGCAGAGATGGTTGTCGATGCGGGTTGCCGGTACGCGGTCATCGGTCACTCCGAGCGGCGCGGACGATTTGGGAAGTTGGAAGTCGACGAGTCCACGCTTCCCTTCTTCGGCGAGACGGACGAGACCGTCAATCTGAAACTCAAAGCATCTCTCGAAGCCGGCTTGGTGCCCATTGTTTGCGTCGGTGAGTCGTTGGCAGAACGCGAAGCAGGCCAGACGGACGCGGTGATTGCAGCACAAATCGCGGGGGCTTTGGCAGGAGTAGCCGATTTATCCACTTTGGTCATTGCTTATGAGCCGGTTTGGGCAATTGGGACAGGCAAGGTTTGCGACTCAGAGGAAGCTAACCGCGTTTGTGGCTTTATCCGCTCTCAGATTCCATCTGAGTATCGCGAGTCCATCCGAATCCAGTACGGAGGGAGTGTCAACCCAGGTAATGCTGCAGAGCTCTTCTCACAACCCGAGATTGACGGCGGACTTGTTGGCGGAGCCTCACTCAAGCCTGAAGACTTCATTCAGGTCATCAACGCGGCAAGGTAATGGGCCGTTATCGCGTTTGCAAGTCGTTCACGGTGGAGTCTGGGCACATGCTCTCAAAGCACCCAGGTTCTTGCCGTTATCCGCATGGACACACCCGGGTTATTGAAGTCGTGCTGTCAGCCGAAGAGCTTGACGGGAACGACATGGTCGTCGACTTTAAGGCGATCAAGTTGCTGTGCCAAGAGCACGTTGAGCGGTACGACCATCGAACGGCCCTCAACTCCGCTGATCCTCTTTTGCCCGCGATGCAGAGTGTTCACCCAGATTCGGTCTTGGTGTTTGAAGACACTGACCCAACAACCGAAGTCATTGCTCGCGAGATTTTTGATTTCGTAACATCGGCTCTCTCAGCCGGGTTCGAGCGAGACGGCTACCTTATCGCTGCAGGCAGAGTTTTGCTTGAGAGAATTCGAGTTACCGAGACTCCCTCAAGCTGGGCTGAGTACCGAATTTAGGCCGCGAGTTTGAGTTCTTGACGAAGGGCAGAGATGACCCGCTCGCGGGCCTCCTGTCCACCTTTGGCGATTTGGCCAAAGACCCAGAAGGCAAAGTCCATATCGCTGGCTCCGTTGAGGAGATCGACTTCCTGACCATCAACCACCGCTGAGTTCATAGGAGCAATTTCGGTTTCCAATGGAACAAAAAGTGAGACGCCTTCGGGGATCGCGGTCATGTTCATGAAGTCGGAGTGGTCATTAAGCTTCCACTTCGCGAGGAATTTGGCGAGGTTGTCCTGAATCGACTTTTCGTAGTCGAGATTCAGCGCTCCGAAGGTCTGCGATCCTTCGTGATAGAGCCAGGCTCCATCGACGATCCAGTTACTGAAACCAGCCATTCGGGCACGGATCGCGTAGTCATCATCTTCAAGGTTTCCGAGGCCATAGATGGGGTCAAAGCCGCCGATCGCGTCGAGACAGCGTTCGGGCATTACGAAACAGAGGCCGCGAATCTGGACCCACTCGGTTGCGCTCGACTTGTGCTCGCCAAGGAACTTATTCGCTTCGCGCATCATCTCGACGATGTTGGTGAATGCCGGCAGTCCGGCGTGTTGCTTGCCGTTGACTCGATTCGAGACAACCCCGACGAGACCAGGGTTCTTTTCAGCTTTCTGAAGCTGAGTAAACGCATGCATGAGTTCAGGCATACAGCCGAGCGCAGGGAAAACATCGTCGTTTGTGACACCGTAGGCATCGAAACCGCCCTTCTGACGAAGGAAAGCAAGACCAGCATTTGCACCTTGACCGTAGCCCAGGTTGTACGGTTGCTCAATCAGGTGAACCATGCCACCCATTTGTGCAGCAAAGTCCTGCCAAAGCCCCTTGTGCTCTTGATTCGTGCCGTTTAGGACGACGGCGAATTCAACTTCGCCAGGGTAGTAGGTTACAAACGATGAGATGCACTCTTTGCCCATTCCAAAGTTGTTGACGGTTGGCATCGAAAAGCCAACTTTTGGCCACTTGGGTAACTCGCCATCGCCGATGACGGCGACGATGAACCAGCCCATTGGATCGAGACCTTCGTAAAGGCGACCAGGCAGTTCAGTTTTCTGGGACAAGAAGCGAACTTGGCGTTCAGGAAAGTGTTTCTGGATCAGTTCTGCAAACTCTTCAGCCGTCCATTCGATCGTATGATATGGGTTACTGGGCTTGTCGCCTAACTTGGCATTCGGATCGTACAGGAGCCGATTTGGGGTGCTAATGACAATACGTCCAGTGCACGCCTTGACCGCCTCAAGAAACTTTTCGGGATCAGGAAGGTGCTCAATCGTCTCGAAGGAGACGACCATATCAGCCTGACTGTAATCGTATTCGCAGACATCACCCGTGACGAATTCGGCTCCGGCATAAACTGAGCCGGCATACTTCGTGGCTTCTTCTGAAAGATCAACTCCAGTCGCCTTGGTTGCGAACAGGGAGGCGTAATCGGTTCCGTAGCCTTCACCGCAGGCGGCATCGATGACTTTTGCGTCCTCGTACCATGGGCGGAAAAAGAGGTACCGCTGGAAGTGGGTTGCTTGGGTCGCGTAGTCACTAACGAACGGAATCATTCGCTCGCCGGTCCAAGCCAGTGTCGGTGAAGAATTGCTCATGGCACTCTTTGTGTCGGCAAGTTTGCAAAGAACTCTAGGTTTTGTCATGGATATGTCGTGAACGATGTTCCTTTTCGGGTGCCAGACCGTATCTTGTATTTGAAAGCATGAAAGTCGTGATCATGGCGGGAGGCGAGGGGTCGCGGTTGAGACCGCTGACTTCGCAACGTCCGAAGCCTCTCGTCCCAGTGGCGACGGTACCGATCATGGAGCATTTGGTCGGGTTACTTCGAGAGCAGGGGTTCTCGGAGTTCTTAGTCACGACATCGTATTTGGCCAGTGAAATTCAGTCTCATTTCGACACTGGGCGAGATTTCGGGGTTTCGATTTCATATCCAGACGAGCCGATGCCTCTGGGGACGGCGGGAGCAATCAAGAATGCCGAGGAATCTCTTGACGGTGGGCCATTCTTGATCGTCTCAGGGGATGCCCTCACAGATTGCGACTTCCGACAGGCTGTGGAGTTTCATCGAGCAAAGGGGGCAATTGCAACCCTTATTTTGAAGCGGGTAGCAGACCCGCTTGAGTTTGGAATCGTGATTACCGACGAAACCGGCCGAGTTAGAAGACTGGTCGAGAAGCCAGACTGGTCGGAGGTTCAGACCGATACAGTGAACACCGGAATGTACATCCTGAATCCCGAGGTGCTGGGTTTGATGGATGAAGGAAAACCCTACGATTGGAGTATGGATATCTTCCCGGCACTGATTGAGGCCAACCAGCCCGTGTTTGGGTACATCACTGACGATTTTTGGTGTGACGTCGGTTCTCTGAGCCAATACCGAGAAGCCCAAGAGAAGGTGATGTCAGGAGTCGTTCAGCTGAAAATTCCCGGCTCACAGTCGGGAGGGATCTCCATCGGGCACGGTTGCCAGATCGATGAACAAGCCGACCTTGTCCCACCAGTCGTTCTTGGCGAAAATGTCAAGGTCAAGCGCGGGGCTCGGGTGGGACCTTACACCGCGATCGGAGCAAACTGCATCGTTGAGGAGTTTGCTGTCGTCGAGCGATCAGTGGTTTGGGAGAACTGCTACATCGGTGCTGAAGCACAGATTCGATCGGCAGTTCTCGGAACAAAAGTGGTTGCCAAGAAGAATGTATCGGTCATGGAGGATGCGGTGATCGGCGACCGCTGTCATTTAGATATGGGGGCTGTCATCCGACCCCGGGTAAAGATTTGGCCCGATAAAGTTGTCGAGCGAGGAGCGACGGTTGCCATGTCGATGGTCTGGGGGCATCGGTGGCAGGCGTCCCTCTTTCGAGATATCGGAGTCGCCGGGATTAGCAATATCGAGATGACCCCCGAAATGGCAAGTCGACTTGCGGGCGCATTTGGTTCGCTCTTCCCGCTTGGTAGCACCGTTGTCGCCGCTCGGGATACTTCAAGATCCTCTCGGATGCTCAAACGGGCGATGATCTCATCTCTGGTGAGCGTAGGTTGCAACGTCCTGGATCTACGAGGAGCCCCGCTTCCGGTAGCTAAGCATTCGATGTACCGCGAGGGAGCCGCGGCCGCGATAGTTGTTCGCAAACTGCCCGGAAATCGCCGTATGTCCCTGGTCGAGCTATTTGATGGCGATGGTAAGCAGATTTCGAAAGCTGTCGAGCGTAAGGTCGAAGCCCGATATTTTCGAGAAGACTTTAACCGAGTCGATGCCGAGGATATCGGAGTAATCGAATACGTTCAGGGAGCCACCGAGAAGTATCTAGAGGGGATTGCTTCCATCCTGCCAAAGCCCAGTGGCTCACTGCGAGTCGCATGTGACTATGCCCATTCGTCGGTTGGTACATTGTTTCCATCGATCGCCGATCGCCTGAGCATAGACACCATTGGGTTCCATGGGCATCCTGACTCCCGAAGGACTCCGAATTCCCCCTCCGAAATCGAAGCTCACCTTCAGGAACTAAGCCATTCTGTCCAGCACCTCAGCTGCGACTTGGGGGTTCTCTTTCTTCATGAGGGAGAACGAATGGCACTCGTCGACGAAACAGGTTCAATTATCGACGGTCTCACCCTCTTTGCCCTGGTGGCCAAGGCACGACTTTCAACCGCAGGGCAAACTAAGATTGCAATTCCCTCTTACTTCCCAGGCGACGTGCAACGGTGGCTAGTGTCGCTTGGCGCCGAAGTTTCTCGGGTTCCAAATTCGGCTCGAAGCCTCCAAAGTGTCGAGAATAGCTTCAGCAGCGATGGTCGGGGAGGATTCTTCTTTGGAGAAATGCCGACTGGATTTGACGCCTGCTACGGAGTGGGATGGCTTCTAACCGTTCTCGCCTCAGCCGGTATGACGCTGAGCCAGTACAAGGCTGACTTACCCGATTTCCCAATGGCCTATGATCTCGTCACCGTCCATGGACCGGATAAGGGAGGAGTTTTGCGTGAGTTGACCGATCAGTTTCCTCAAAACGAGAAGGAACCCGAGGGGGTTCGGCTGATGCTCAGTTCAGGTAGCGCGCTGGTTACACCAGATTCCTTCGAGCCCATGTTTCATATCTATGCCGAAGGCAAATCTGTTTTCGATTGTGAGGAGACGGTTGAGAAGGTCGTCGCTTTGATTCAGTCCATTCTGGCTCAAACCAAGCCATAATGAACTCAAATGACTCTCCGAGTTCCGTATGAAGGCTTCGTGGCCGCAGTTGAGCAACAGCTCGCCTCGCGCCACGTTTACATTCACGCACAAACTGGTCGGGTGTTGCTCACAGCTGCGGAGGCAAAGCACTCGGTTGCTATCATCGCAACGAGCCGTCAGTCAGTTGAACAGATTCAGAAGGAACTACATGCTGCTGGATTGCATGTCCATGAGGGATTATGGTCGGTGGATGATGATCAGGAAATTCTTGCCCTGCCATACGTGGCAGCCGTCTCGTACCGGGCAACGAAGGAACGGACTGGGGTTTGGATTGAAGCGTACGCCACGAGGCCATCGGAGGGAGAGGTCATTCAGGACTTCTTCGACGAGATGAGTACTGAGCAGAACCTCGCTGAGATGAGCCTTGGAGAATTCATGGTCAATGCGCAAGTAAACGTTTCCGTGTTGTCGCCCCAAGACCTGGAGAAGTACTTGGAGTCCAAGAATTCTTAGACGCGGGGTCTCTACCGCAATCCCCCTCCGGCGGACAAACGGTCCAAGGGTGGAGGTAATCAACGACCTTAAGTCACTCCCGACTTGCTGGGTCAGAGAGCAAGCTATGCTCTGGGAAATCTACGTTGATCACGACAAACCCACGTGGCTTGACCTTGAAGACCGAATCAGAGCGGTCGCAGGCAGTCAGAAGAAGCTGTTACTTGGCCTCTCACCTGTCCCGCACCCTGAAAATCAGTCATGGCACCGATATACAGGCGGTCCGTGGAAAGAGTGGTGGCGCCCCGACTTTCGCCTTTGGTCAGCAACTCGCGAGCGAGCTCAGCAGATCATCGACCATTCCGTCAATCTTTGGCGAAAGCTAGGAGGCCAGGCGGATGCACTTCGATTTGAGTGGTTCAACGAACCGGCTCAAGGACACGTCGGCGGGCCATCCGAAGCGAGTGGGCAGGCAGTGGGAACCTGGGATCAGGCGTTTCACTCGTTCTGTAACTACATGCTCGTTGATGACGGGCACTTGGATTTTCATGGCCATATCGTGCAAGGCTCAACGATCTCTTTTTGGGGAGAGCCGGGGCCTGAGGCGGTAGAGCTCAAAACGCTTGTCGGTGGTGAAGACGGACAGTGGTGGACGCGGATGAATCGCCGTTGCGCTAACTTCTCACATTACTACCGAGGCCAAGTCCAACGACCAGAGGAGTATGCCAATCGGTATGGCGAAGCTCTTGAGTCGATGATCAGGAAGCTCACCGCACTCGACATTCCGACGACAAGTAAACAGATCTGCATTCATGAGTGGTACATCACGAAGCCGATGCTCGGGTACTACAAGGGCGAATGTGACGAGTCGCTTCGCGCCGAATGCATCATCGCCACGGGAGAGAAGATTGCATCCTACAAAGAAATTGAAATGGCTTTCTTCTTCACTCACTTCTTCCCGAACGAAGAGAGCGTGAGTGTGTACGAAAAGTACAGCGCGTATCGAGGACCTAGCCGAAAGGCTCTCGAGCGATTCTTACGCGGAAGACCCTAGGAATTTGAGAACCCCTCTCTAGCAATGACGCGGAGAGGGGTTCTGGGATGGTTTAGTTGTAACCTTTGCCGCTGAAGTAGGCAAAGCTCTTAGCGACTGCCTCAAGTGGTGCACAGGGGGATTCATCTAGCTCGATACATCCGAACCCAATGTTGTGATCGTCGGCAAACTTGAGAGCGGCGTCGAGATTCACGGTTCCCTCTCCAGCAATCGTCCATCTAGGCGTCTTGGTTGGATCAGTGTCCTTAAGATGAAGGGCTCCAACTCGGCTGGAAAAATCGCTAATCAACTTGATTTCGTCGTAGCCGCCAATCTTTACCCAAGCAAGATCAACCTCGAAGTTGACCCAAGCTGGATTGGTCAGCTCGACCATGTGCTCCCAGGCAGACTTTCCTTCGAATTGGTTTGTGAACTCGAAATCGTGGTTATGATACAGGTATTCAAAACCGCCGGCATGCGCTCCCATGCCCGCGACTGTAAGCTTTTCGGCGAGCTGTTTCACTCCGTCCAGGGTTTCAAAGTTTGAAGGCTGCTCCCATGGGTCGATAATGGTGTTACAACCAACGATCTCCATCGCCTCGAATACATCGTCAGGAGCTTCAAATGCCTTGAGACCGTAGTGAGCACCGCTCATCTGAAGCCCGTTCTCATCAAGCAGTTTCTTCCAGGTTTTCGCCTCCTCAACGCTCAGCCCGCCGCCTTCCACGAACTTCAAACCAGCCTTTGCAAGTGCGGCAAGGGTACCGGGAAGGTCGGCAGAAATTTCATTCCGAACGGTGTAGAGTTGTAAGGAGACTCGCATCTATCAGATTATGAACGACTACTTGACCGGGACGCCGGTCACTTCTTCCGATCGGAAGTATTCATTCTCGAGCACGTCATCAATCCATGAACGATCAGCCAGATCGCTCAGGCTTCCCTTTTCGCCCTGAGCCAACAAAACTTTCTCCCGAGTGACGTCACCCATGTAAGTAAGAATGCCGTTGCGGACGCCCCGTAAAGTGACCAAAGCCGCCTTTCCGTGATACTCAAGAGCAGTTAAAGCAACCATTGCCCCGGTGTAGCGTCCATGCTCATCCGGCGCGACCGAATAGGTCACAACCATAGAGCGGTTCCGAGGATCATCTTGGATACTGATGATGTTCTTGGCGAATTTTGTTCGTTCTTTGATTGCCGTCAGGAGGGTCTCATCCTGGGCAACCGTAGAGGTGCTTGACCCTTTTTCAGACTTTTGACCCGAGGAACTTGCGAACTCTGCAGGACGAGCAGACGACGGATTCTGACCCTCAGTAGCTGGAATCTGATTCACTGGGGACTGAGCGGGGGCTGAGGGAGTAAAACCGCCGAAGTCTCGCGGAGCAGAAATGGATTCGCCGGTGAACTTTTGGGCTGCGGTAGCCGTCGGCTGTACTGGAGACGGACTTTTTTGACCACCGACCATAAAAGCTACGGCTGCGATTGCTACCGCGGAAGTCGCCACTGCGGTAACGAGCCAAGGCGAGACTTTTCGCCCCGAATCAATCATCGCCTTCTGAGTGGCGGCCTGCTTAGAGATATCCAGGGCTGCGCGGATGCGGTTGAGTTTAGTTTGGGCACCAGGTGCGTTGGGGTCCAGGTCAAGGGCGAGTGCGTACCACTCGGCGGCAGGTTCAAGGTCAGCTTGCTCAGCATGCAAATCACCCATCATCGTATGAGCGTCTACGCTTGCCGGATACTTTTTCAGAGTGGCAAGGCAGAGAGTCTTCGCAGAAGAAAGGTCGCCCCGGATTCTTAGCAGATTGATGCGCGACATTTCCTCGCGCAGTTGCGCACCGTAATCGTCATTGAAATCTACTGTTGATGCCATCGTTTTTCCTAACTTTTCCCGGTACTTCCGAATCCACCGGAGCCTCTTTCAGTTTCGTCCAATTGGGTGACAACTCTCAGTGATGCCTGGATAACAGGACAAATCACTAATTGGGCCACTCTATCGCCCGCACTGAACTCTACGCGATTTTGCCCCAGATTCACCAGTAGCACCCCAATTTCACCTCGATAGTCTGAGTCGATAGTCCCGGGAGCGTTCACCATTGCGATTCCATGTTTGAGAGCCAAGCCACTTCTTGGCCGTACTTGGCCTTCATAGCCTTGAGGAATCTCAAGCCTGATTCCCGTTGGCACGAGCCGTCTTTCCAGCGGATCGAGACCGAAGTCAGTCGTGGCGCAGAGGTCCATCCCGGCGGCACCGGCACTTTGATAGGTGGGTAGAGTAGCGCCCTCGCCGAGGATAATGGGAATCTCGATGCTCATTGCCCCTCATTTTGACGCACAAAACGACGATACTTAACATCGTGCGGATCGATGAACTTGGAGAATCAGCGTATGTCCTGCGCGACCTTGAGGTTGAGCCGTACGTTTTTGCCTACTCTATCGAGTTAATGAACCTGCCTGGCGTCGACGAGGTGATTGCTTCGGTTGACACCATTGGGCTCTACGTTGATCCAGAAGTTTTCGATGTCGAATCTCTTGCCACTGTGGAACTGGCTCCCAAACTGCCGACCAAGCAATATCGGGTTCCATTGCTCTTTGACGGTGCGGACCTCAAGGGCATCTGTCGCGAATTGTTCATGGAGCCGGAGGAGTTGGCGAAGGCATTTTGCGAACCGACGTACACGGTTCAGGCGATTGGATTCTTGCCGGGATTTCCCTACTTGAGAGGACTACCTGAAATTTTTCATCGATTCGAGCGGATTGAAACGCCTCGAATTCGGGTCCCGCGCGGTGCAGTAGGGATCGCAAAGGGGCAAACGGGGATTTATCCACAAGAGTCGCCGGGCGGCTGGAATCTAATCGGTACGACTCCGATTCTGGTAGCTGAAGGTAAGTCTCGCTACTTCCCACTGAACCCAGGTGATACAATCAGGTTCTTCGAGATTGATGGAGATCAGGCGAGGATGCTTGATGAACAACTACTCACCAGCTATGAGATGGATTGACCTCAACGCCGACATCGGCGAGGGATTCGAACACGACCTTGGACTGATGGATGTCGTTTCTTCGGTCAATATCTGCTCAGGGTTCCATGCAGGATCTCCGAAACTCTGCCACGAACTTCTGTGCACGGCCGGGGAGAAGGGTATCCGTGCCGGACTCCACGTTGGATTCCCCGATCCAGGATCGATGGGGAGGCGCGAGCTGCACGAGGGCTACCCAGAAACGTGGATTAGCAGCGTAGTCGTGCAGATTCTTGAAGCAGGGGTGTTCGCCTATATCAAGCCCCATGGCGCGCTATATCACTGGCTAGCAAATGATACGGTTTCTACTCGTACAGTCTGGGATGCGTTGGACGAGATGGAAAAACCTTTCATGGGACTGTCGGGCACCGAGCACGAATTCCAGTCCCGCCGGAGAGGATTGAGGTTTATTCGCGAGGGATTTGCAGAGCGAGGGTACAACGCAGAGGGTGGTTTACTGCCACGCGGTACCGTTGGCGCTGAGCTCTCCTCGCTATCAGAAATCCAGGCTCAAGCTCTTCGACTCTCTCCTTCTGTGGATTCCATTTGCATCCACGGCGACCGGCCCGACGCAGTACTGGTCGCCAAAGCGGTTCGGACAGCACTTGAGCGATCAGGGCTCGGAGTGGGAGCTTGAGCCTAAAGATTATCAAGAGCTATGGGCAAACTTCGGTGTTTGCAGCCCCAGCTAAGCTAAGGAAATTTGGAGTTCCGCCGGGAGGACCGATCGACCCACATACTCCAGGATTGGTTCGTGCGGCACTACTTTCAGAGGATGACTCTCCCGTCTTGGAAGTTCTGGGAACGCTTGAGTTTGAAGCCAAGCGCGATCTCTCAATTTGTTGGATGACACCCCACGCCGGATTTGTAAAGAGGCTCAAGAAGTTTGAGCGGTTCCGGGTGACTACCATTGGCTCTTTTGCAGGCTATCTCGGCTACAGCTATCGACCGATGCCAGAGAGAAAGCTGGCAGGTTTGTTTGAGCCCGTACGTCAGCTCAGGTTTCTCCCGCTTGAGCAACGGATCCCCTTTGATGCCTCTTCGACTCTGGATATCAATCGACAAGGGTATCGCTTCAACTGCGAGCTAACCGCCGAGTTTACGCAGTCTCCCAGCGAGCCAGCCGTGCCAGGATTGATTCAGCAGACTCCGGGAGGGCAGATCATCATCCTCGGACCCGATGGTCCCGTTTCGGGTGGCTACCGGAGATTAGGAGTGGTCATTGCCGCAGATTGGCCCTATCTCGCCCAGATCTCGGTGAATAGCGATTACGAGTTCATTCCGGTCAACCGGGAGATTGCGATCCATGCACTCAAAGACGTCCGTCGGGCCGTAGCGGTGAGATCGCAATTCCTCAGGATTATTCAGCAGCGAGAGATCGCAAAAGCGAGTTAGGTCTTTTCTCAAAATCCGAAATCTCAGTAAATTCTTCTCGACTGGTAGATGGCATCTGCAAATACTGCTGCGATTCCTGATAGAAGCCCTAACGGCGCACCGTAGACCACGCAATTTCCAGCCGCAACATCAAATGGGCTGAAATTCATGTGGCCTTCTTGGGGAGGTGCCCAGCCGATCACAAAGTCTCGTGCATATGTTGATAGCAGGAAGGCTAACCCGTAGGCGTTCACAACCCCAATCCAGGTGCATAAGAGCATGAGTCCGATCCATTTCCAGACCATGTTGGGGATATTCTATCACCCATGCCTCTCGTTGACATGTCGCTTGAAAAGCTCTTGGAGTATCGCGGCACGAACCCCAGACCAATCGACCACGAAATGTTCTGGGACGAATCAATCTTGGAGATGAACCAAGTTGATGTCTGCCCAACTTTGATTCCAAAGGAAGTGAGTGCTGATTTCGCGGAGTGTTTCGAGCTCCGATTCAACGGCACCCGAGGCGGCGAAGTGTACGCCAAGTACATACGACCCAAAGGGGCGAAGAATGTCCCTTGCATGCTCCAGTTTCACGGCTACTCAATGCACTCGGGCGACTGGATGCACAAACTGAACTGGGTGGCACGAGGATTTGCCGTCGCGGCAATGGACTGCAGGGGGCAAGGAGGCGAATCCCGGGATGGCTCGGCTTATGAAGGAATGACTCTCAAGGGTCACATCGTGCGCGGTCTCGATGGACCGCCCGAAGAGATGTACTTCAGAAATGTGTTTCTTGATACCGCACTTCTTGCAAAAGTCGTGTCGTCCTTCGACGAGATCGACGGATCGAGGCTGGGAGCTATGGGTGGCTCGCAAGGAGGAGCGCTGACTCTTGCCTGTGCGGCACTCGCCCCAATCAAGAAGGCGGCTCCAGTCTATCCGTTCCTTTGCGACTATCAGAGGGTCTGGGAAATGGATTTGGCGAAAGACGCTTACGACGAGCTGAAATACTATTTCCGGATGCGCGATCCTCGCCACGAAAGAGAGCAGCAGATCTTTGAGAAGCTCGGCTATATTGACTTGCAGCACCTAGCCCATCGAATCAAAGGCGAGATCAAGCTTTTCGGTGGCCTTATGGACACCATCACGCCGCCGAGCACCTACTTTGCGGCATACAACAAGATGACGTGCAAAAAGAGCCACGTGATGTACCCCGATTTCGGGCACGAGGGTCTGCCGGGGGCGGATGATTTGATTTGGGAGTTCTTCAGTGATTTGTAAAGCGACCTATAATCTATAGCTCTGATACTCGCAAATTTACTTGTAGGGGTGCAGGTCTTCCTTCGCCCAGCGGCTCTTTTTACGGACCACATGGTGTTGCCGCGCAACATCCCGGTTCCGATTTTTGGGCTTGGCGTTCCTGGCTCAACCGTCGAGGTCGAGTTCGGGGTGTTTCGCGCCCAAACTCTGGTAAAGCCTGAAGGGACTTGGAGACTCAAGATGCCCCCTGCAGTAGCAGGGGGACCATTTGTGTTGAAGATGCGTTCGGGCACTCAGCAAGTTGTGATTCGAGACGTAATGGTCGGCGATGTGTGGCTTGCTTCGGGGCAATCGAACATGGAGTGGCCCGTATCACGGTGTCGCGAGGCAGCAGAAATTCGGCGAGATATCTCGTCCATGGTTCGGTGTTTTCGGGTTGTTCAGACGTCATCAAGTGCGCCTGAGAAGGAGATTCGCGGCAACTGGACAGTTGGCGGAAAGGAAGCAGTTAATAAGTGGAGCGCCATCGCGACTTCCTTTGCGCTAGAGGTTCAGAAGACAGTTAAAGTTCCGATTGGAATCATTCAGGCGAGCTGGGGAGGAACAAAGATTGAGGCCTGGATGAGCCAGTCGTCGCTCGAGGCGAATCCGAAGTTACGTCCGATCGTTGACGACTACGTTTCTTCCTTGGGTGGATACAAGGATCGCCTTGCCGAGTGGCAAGAGAAAGTCAACCAGTGGGATACCGCCAACGAAAAGAAGGACCCTGGGAACGAAGGATTTAGTAAGGGGTGGAGTCGACCCGAGTTTGAAGATGCTTCGTGGTCGGAAGTTGCTTTGCCGACGCCTTGGGAACAGATTGAGGGTCGAGAAGTTGATGGCGCGGTCTGGTACCGGCACCATTTCTCATTGCCACCGGAGTGGAAGGGGAAAGGGATTCGGCTAGAACTCGGATTTGTTGGGACAGATGATTCGACTTATGTGAATGGACTCAAGGTGGGAGCCACAATGGGGCGGTTCAAGCCGCGTGCGTACTTCATTGGGCCCGGAGTGTTGCGTGAGGGTGAGAATGTTGTTGCGATTCGAATTTGGAATCGCTCCGGCGAGGGCGGGTTATTAGGGCCGGACATCAAACTAACCTCGGTCGACGGCGGAACTTCTTTGGACTTGAACACCACTTGGAAGACTCGTAACGAGCTTGTCATTGAGCCTCCTGTAGCTGAGGGCGAACGGCGACCCGTACGGCCGATGGGACCCGGGGATCGAAATGCGCCTAGCGGGGCATTTCACGGGATGATTGCACCCCTGATTCCTTACGGCATCAAGGGAATTCTTTGGTATCAAGGTGAGGCAAATGTCGGGACGGCTTCTTTGTATCGTGAGCAGTTTCCCGCAATGGTAAGCGATTGGCGAGCGCGATGGAAAGAACCGCTACTGCCCTTCTTCTACGTCCAGCTCCCTGGATTCGGAAAGACAGCCGAGCCGTCCAAGGCGGAGTGGGCGGAGCTACGCGAGGCTCAAGAATCGGCTCTGAAGCTCAAGATGACAGGCATGGCACCCTCGATTGATTTGGGGGATGCAGAGACCATTCATCCTTTACGGAAGCGCGAAGTCGGCCGGCGACTTGCAGGATTTGCACTGTCGCGAGTCTATAAACGAGGGACTCCATCATTCTGCCCGACCGTGATCTCGGCTAAACGAGAGGCCGGGCGGGTCCGGATCGTCTTCCAAGATGTTTACGGCTCTTTGAAAACTCGAGACGGAGCGACGATCTCTGGCCTCGAACTGCTTGGCGCAGATGGAACTTGGGTGACTGCAAAAGGAGAGATTCTGCGGAATCAGCTGCTTGTTTCTGGCGAGGTGAAGGGAGTTCGGTATCTCTGGGCAGATAATCCCTTAGGGAATTTGGTCAACGCTTTCGGACTCCCTGTGGCTCCGTTTCGAGTGTTGTTCTGAATCTGCAAATAGTCCAGAACCGTGGGCTAATTCTTCGAATCCTTATAGACTTTCGGTATCGGATCCACCGCCCCAACCCTCTCCCTTTAGCGTTGCGAAAGGGAGAGGGGGCTTTCTTAGCGATTGTTGCGGGTTGTCAGCGGAAGCGAATCGGTTCGGAAAGGCATCGCGGGTAGTCCCTCTGCATTGATCAAGTTGACCGGCGGGTTGTCTTGCCAGGCATACCGGACCATTGCTTCGTCGCCAGAGCGCTTGAGGATCACTTTGTTTCCTTCGATTCGGCCGGTTGCCCATTTCCACTTGTTATCGCTTCCCGCGATGGCGAAGCAGCGTGGTTCCTGGCCGTCGGCAGTGCGAAGTCCATTGGCATGATCGAAGGTGACCGTGATTTCATCCCCCTTGGTGCTGACCGACTTGAACCGGGGACCTTGCCATTCGATTCTCATGCCGTAGTCCTTCTTCAAAGCAATTCGGGCAAGTCGCTCGCCAACGTCTCGCTTGTTTCGGGGGTGAATGTCGTTCGCTTCGCCAATGTCGATGATCGTCGCGGTGCCGTTGCCCGCCATCTGACCAACGATGTCTTGAGAGTCCCGCAGCTCTGCCCAGGCAGAATCGAATTGTGCTGGATTAGGAGCCATGAAGTTGGCAAGTTGGGCAATGTAGAACGACATCTTTGGCTGACCGAAGTCGTCACGCCAGTTCTGGATCATCGCACTGAGCAAAGCTGTGTACTGGACAGCTCGTCCCGCATTCGACTCACCTTGATACCAAATTGCACCGCGGACTGAGTAAGGCGCTAGGGGAGCAAGCATGCCGTTGTAGAGGGTGCTTGGGAAGTTCGGGCTATTTGAGCCTTCTGGAGCTTGGGGCTGAGGGCCAGTAACCTTCGCGTCAACGATCACATGCTTGGCGCCCTGCATTGTCTTCCAGTTGCCTGCAATGTTGACATTGCCGAGCCGGAATGCACCGGCTGTTCCCGTGAAACCTCCACCTCCCGTCCAGTCATAAGTCCTTACTGCGATCTGATTTTCTCCCTCCTTGAGCACTCCATCCGGGATGCTGTATTTTCTCGGCGAAGAGTAAAAGTTGGGTGTCATCATGTCGGTTTGCCCAACCATTTGACCATTGATGTAAGTCTGGTCAAAGTCATCGATCGGTCCGAGTTCTATGGTCTTGATATTCTGGGCCTGCTCCGCAGAAAGGGTCACGGTTCTGCGGTGCCGATACTCACCATCAAAGCCATCTGGAAAAACGAAGGGCATCGGAGTCGACTCCCAGCCACTATCGTCGAAGCCCGCCTGCGTCCAGGAGGAATCGCTGGTGTCAAAGAAAATTGGAAGGGCCTTCGTTTGGTAAACCGCAACCTTGGAGCGGTAGTTTGCCATTGCCTGAGCCGTGCTTCCCTGGCTACTCTTAATCCTCTCAAGAATCGGCTTCAGGAGGTCGCTCGTGGCAAAGTACTTCGAGTTCGTCCAAGCTTCCGCCGGCGTTCCACCCCAGGACGTGTGGATCATGCCAATCGGCACTTTGAGATCCCGATATAGCTTTCGGGCGAATGCATAGCCAACCGCACTGAAAGTGTCGATCGTGTCAGGCTTCGCCTCAACCCAGCTACCCGCAACGTCGGTGACGGGGGATTGAGCGATCAACTTTGGGACCGTGAACATCCGTACATTGGGATCGGTCTCGGTTTTCGCCGTCGCGCGATCGTTAGCCATCGACATGGGCCACTCCATGTTGGATTGCCCTGAGCAAATCCAGACTTCACCGACGAGGACATCAGAAATCGATTTTTGCCCCGAGCCAGAAACGTTGAGTGTAAAGGGGCCGCCGGCATTGAGCTTTGGCAACGAAGCAGTGAACTTACCGCTGGCGTCGGTCGTTGCGGTTGCCGTCTGTCCACCAAGAGAAATCGTCACCTTCTGACCTGGAGAATCCCAACCCCAAACGTTAATCGGCTTCCCACGCTGTACAACCATGTGGTCGGTGAACAGCGTTGGAAGCCGCAGGGAAGATTGGGGCAAGCTAAAAAGCACGAGACTGACGGCGATCACGCGCACAGTCTATCAAAGGTGGGGGAGAGAGTCAACTGTCCCGGCTCTCGCCGGGACATTAATGGGGACTATTTCATTACTGGTTCGTTCTCGGCGGCAGCTTCGATCATCCGTTCTGCAGCCACCGCGCTTGCATGGCTTGGTATTCCAGTTGGAGGAATGACATAACCTTGCTCACCGTGGTAGGAGTGATCGAGTCCTTTGACCTCCGCACTTTCTGAACTTCGAAGTCGAGCGACCTTGTTGACGATCATCGCCAAAACGTACGTTCCGATCCCCGCGTACGCCAGAGTCGCGCCGATGGCCTGCAGCTGAACGACCATAAGGTGACCTCGTCCGTCCTTCAGAGAACCTTCGACAGCGCTGTTGATCGCCGGGTCCGCAAGAGCTCCGGTGAGGAGGGCGCCAAGTGTTCCACCGACTCCATGCACGCCAACCACATCGAGCGCATCATCGAAGCCGAGCTTATGCTTGAGTTCGATGGCGAAGACGCAGACCAGACCAGCCGCAACGCCGATCAGGATCGAAGATGGAATGGAAACGTAGCCCGCCGCTGGGGTAATCGCTACGAGACCGGCAACGAGACCGCAAGCCGCTCCCATGGCCGTAACCTTGCCTTTTGGAGATCGAATCATCTCGACGATCATCCAGGTGACCATTCCTGCGGCTGCCGCGAGGTGGGTGGTCAAGAAGGCGTTGACCGCAATGTCGTTCATCGCAAGTGCCGATCCGGCATTGAATCCAAACCAACCGAACCAGAGGAGACCTGCTCCAAGAAGTACGAATGGGATGTTGTTTGCCTTCGCTTCAACCGACTTGCGCTTGCCAAGGAAGATTGAAAGAGACAAAGCTGAGATACCGCTTGCGAGGTGAACAACGGTTCCGCCCGCAAAGTCAAGAGCACCCGCCTTGAAGAGCCAGCCATCAGCGTTCCAGACCCAACAAGCAATCGGAGTGTAAACCAGAACTGACCAAAAGATCATGAACAGCGTGTACGCCTTGAATCGAACTCGCTCCGCAATCGCGCCCGAAATGAGCGCCGGGGTGATGATCGCGAACTTCATTTGGAAGAGCATGAAGAGGGCCGCCGGAATCGTTTGCGTCCCGTAAGGAGTCTTCAGAGCGATGTTTTTGCCAAGAATGTACTCCGTACCACCGATCAAACCATTTGCAGACTTACCGAATGCAAAGGAGTAACCGACAAGAACCCAAATCAGCGAGATAGCTCCCATCATCATGAAGCTGAGGAGCATCGTGTTGAGGACGTTCTTCTTCTGCACCATGCCCCCGTAGAAGAGGGCAAGGGCCGGGGTCATGAGGAGGACGAGAGCCGTCGCCATGATCATAAACGCGCTGTCGGCGGCGTTGATGGCTGGCGGTTCAGGCGTTTGGGCGAAAGCCGAAGCCGCAAGTAGCGGTAGGCTAAAGATGCCCGCAAGGCGCATAGACGATTTTGACATAGCTGTTTTCTCTTAGAAGTTTTTCTTCGATCACGGCGTCATTGCTCGGCCTCGCAACGTTGCGATTAAGACATTTTAGCGAGTTTTTAACGATATTGACAATTTATTTATGCTAATTATTGCTAGTTTTAAATTATGAGATGGATTGGACTGTTCATATCGGTGTTCGGTGGGTTACTTTTCATCTCTGCTTATTCGTTTCAGCAGACCATCGAAGCGCAAGGAGTTTTGTGCCAAGTTGTGGAGGGCGAGCGGCTCATCGGATCACCGGTCCACCTTTTGTTGCCTTCGGGAACGAAGTTTGTAAAGGGCACCGGACCAAATAGGTCACGATTTATTGAGAGGTCGCAGGGACCATTCCGATCGGTGGAGGCGCTGACTCCAATGACCGCTCTCGCGAAGATGGGGGCATTGGCCATGCTTGCACTCGGAGTCGTTGGGTACCAATTCGAAAAGTGGCGGCACCGGACGGGTGCGATTCTGACTGGGCGTTCTCCCGATCTCTAACCGCTCGTACTATAATTGCTTCAAGATGGCGATTTACATTTTGTTGATGCAGGACGATGATGTTTGGCAGACCTTTTCCGATGAAGAGAAGCAGGGCTGGATTAGCAAGATCCGGAACTTTGCGATGATGATTGAGGAACGCGTCGTCCAGGCCGATCCCGTCAAACCGATCGGGCGCTTTCTCAGCGGCGATTCGGTGGAAGTTGTCGACTACACCGGTGATGCCGTTGCCCCCTCGGGTTACTTCATTTTCCAAGCGGAGGATTGGGATGATGCGGTGGGCGTTGCCAAGCTTTGTCCTTCACTTGAATTCGGAGGACGGTTGCAACTGAGGGAAATTGGGCATTGATTGATGCTCGATTGAGCGCATTTTTAGGTGAGTGCCAGGGACTTCATAGCTTTTCATCTGAGTCCTCTGCCTCAGTACTGGCAACAAATGGGTGGGCACGAACGGTCGGAGGAGCGAATCCCTATCTTTCCCTCTTTGCCCGAAATCGGACGTCGCGCGAAGCAATCGAGTCAGATGTGGCCTCGTCATTGATCCAAGAGTTTGCCTCCGCTCGAGGCTGTACTTACCTGTTACCTGCCGAGCATTTCCAAGTCGGGATCAAGTGCGGGCAAGGATTCAACGCAGAGTCAGCAATGCGCTCGGCAAAGAGCAAATTGGGAGTAACCATGCAGGAGGTTGAAGCCATTAAGGAGGGAATCTTGCGCGCTCTGGAGAATGGCCCCCTCGATGCTGCCGGACTCAAGGAACCCCTTGGATCACTTTACAAAAATTTTGGGGAGGCGGGAAAGAAGATTGGCCAGACAACAAACTTGTCACTCGGACTTCTCGCGTTACAGTCCGAGGCCAAGATTCGCCGAATCCCTTCAGACGGACGGTTAGACGGGCAGAGCTACAAGTACACGTTGTTCCAGAATGCGCCAGCAGTTGATGATAGCTATCCTCAAGCTGATGCATTCCGAGATCTCGCAAGGATGTTTTGGAGATGGTGCGGTTTTGCATCCATGTCCCACTTTCAGTGGTTTAGCGGATTAGGAGTAAAGGCTGCCCAGTCGGCAGTGACTAGCCTGAGTCTGGTTGCCCTCGGTGAAAGCAGCTTGCTAGGCACTCCAGAAACGGTTGGAAACTTCAATGACTTCAAGTCGCCAACTGAGCCCTGCTACCGACTCGTTTCTGGTCTAGATTCATTGTTTCTTCTCCGGCGGGACCTGTCTCTGCACATCGGAGAAGCTCAAGCCGGCATGGACGTGCTCTCACAAGGCAAATTGGCAAATCTTGGATCACTCAATGATCTCTCAACTCACGCCATCGTCGATCGCGGACTTATTGTCGGGCTGTGGGAATACGACTTCGATGCGAAAGAGGTTGTATCGGTCAGCTTTGCTAGAGAATCAGCCGAACTGTTGGAAGAGATTAGCCGCGTCGAGACACTGATTCGCGAAGAGTTGGGAGATGCAAGGTCCTTCAGTCTGGACTCGCACAAATCCAGGCAGCCGAGCATCGCTCTACTACACGAATTGAAGGCATCTTTGGCAGAGCGTTAGGAAGCATAGTCGTTAGCTTTCTAAGTACGGAAACTACGACGCGTCTACCTCTCTCAGAGAGACTCGCCGAGGTCGGGAAGGTGTCGAAAAGCAGCGCCTTTGCATGGTCTGAGGAGGTTCGCCCCATGGCGGGACGCCTGCATCACGACCTTAATGGGCACTTTAGTCGTCGTAATCGGCTTGGTACATGATTACAGAGATTGCCCTCTACTTGATGTTTGACTCGCTCATCGCGGTGGACCTTTCTGGATGTCGCAGACAACTTTGAACCTTGCAGTTTGAACCTACAGAATCAGCATCGAGTCCCCAAAACTAAGAAAACGATAGCGATTTTCGACAGCTTCACGATACGCATCCAGAATGTTCTCACGTCCGGCCAAGGCGGAGATCATGAGAAGCATTGTGGTTTTCGGCAGGTGAAAATTGGTAAACATGCCATCAAGCGCTCGGAACTTGTAGCCGGGAGTGATAAAAATTTTGGACTCTTGACGACCGGGCTCGATTTCTCCAGATGGATTGGCGAATGATTCGAGGGTTCTCACGGAAGTGGTACCCACAGCAATGAGTCTTCCCTTGCGTTTGTTGATCAGATGGGCAACATGCGGAAGTATTTCGCAGATTTCACCGTGCATTTGATGGTCAGTGACGTCGTCAGTTTGAACAGGTCGAAAGGTGTCGATCCCAACGTGAAGAGTGACCTCTGCAATTGAGACTCCTCTACTTTTGATTTGATCGAGGATTTCAGGCGTGAAATGTAGTCCGGCGGTGGGGGCGGCGGCGGAGCCAGGGTGCTGGGCGACAACGGTTTGGTACCTCTCTCGGTCATCGAGGGTTTCTGTGATATAGGGCGGAAGCGGGACATTTCCGGCTTCGTCCATCGCCTGGTACAGATCAACTGGGGAACTGAACCTGATGTGACGGATGGCTTCGTCCCCTTGGCCAACGAACTCAGCCGACAGGATTGGGCTGATCATTATCGGATCGTTCGGTTTCAGTCTCTTAGCGGGTTTGACAAGACATTCGAAGACACCGGATTCCAACTCCTTGAGTGCGAGGATCTCGATCTTTGCGCCGGTGAGTTTCTCGCCGATGAACCGCCAGGCGTTGACGCGGGTGTTGTTCAGAACAAGGACATCTTCTGCTCCAAGGAGGTCAGTGCAGTCTCGGAAATTCAGATGCGCGACTTCGCCGGATGTTTTATCGAGGTGAAGAAGTCTCGATGCCGCGCGGTCGCTCAGCGGAGTTTGCGCAATGAGCTCATCAGGAAGGTGGTAATCGAAGTCGCTCAGGCGTACCACTCGAATGCCTCCTTGAGTTGGTTAAGGCTTGTGATCACCGGCTTCTCTAACCTGAAATGAGCTCGATCAAGAAGGGCAACCGGAATGCCAGCCGATTTTGCTCCCTCAAGGTCATCAACACGATCATCACCCACATGGAAGCACTCGCTCGGAGACACCCCGAAGTGATCCAGAGCGATCTTGAAAAACTTTGGATCAGGCTTCTCAACACCGTGTTCCAGCGACGCAAACACTGCGTCAAACTCGCCACCAAGACCGTGTCCTTCCAGGCATTTATGCAAAGAGTGATCCCAATTACTCAGAACGGCGACCTTGATACCCATTTCCCGGATCTGTCGAACAGTAGCAAGAGCGTCATCGAAAAGCTTAAACGTTTGCGATGGAGCCTGGAAAATCTCCTTCTCGCCGATCATGTGGAGTTCGAGAGGATCGCGATCTCTGATTCCAAGTACCCCCAGCCAATCCGCCACTTGTTGAACCCAAAACTCGCGCCAAGCCAAAAGGTCACGTCTCTGGTTGACCAACCAAAACTCGGGCAGTTTTGCAATGAAAAGCTCCAAATACTTCTCTGCTGCACCGCGCGGCAACACGATTCCTGCAATTCCCGCACACCTAACAGCAAACGTGTGCGGCTGCCAATCCGTCCAGATCAGTGTATTTGCGCAGTCGAAAGTGACGAGCTTGGGTTGCATACGGGAAACATTTGGTCTTTTGACCTACCCTTAAAGTATGGGCGCAACCGGGTTAAGGGTTGTGCGTATACATATCTGAAACAAGCGCAAACACGCTAAACTAGAGTCGGAAACATGAAAGCACTTAAATCTGCCGGTATTGCAATGATGCTTCTCGCATCGGTCGCCCTCGCCACCCAAGATGGCGTCATCCTGAAATACACCCCGAAGAAGGGCGAAGTTCTGAAACTCAGAATCAAAGGCAACCTTCAAATTATGGGTACTGACGTTGTCGCTAACCTAGTGTCTCAATCGACCGTCAAAGAAGTTGCGGAAGACGGGTCATACACTGTAGAAGACAAGCAGCTCGGCGGCACCGCCAGCTTGGGCGGACAGGAGATGGAAATCCCTGAGACTCCAGGCAACACCGTTGTTCACAACGCCGATGGAACCGTGAAAGAGATTCGCGGAGACGATATCGGACCCGAGGCATACCGAGTCGCAGCACTCAACGCATGGAATTTCCCTAAGACCGCGATTAAGGTTGGCTCCAAGTGGAACGAAGAGTCCAAGGCTGACACCAACAAAGGAACCGTCGCTCTCAAGAAGGATTTCGAAGTCGTTGCCGAAGAGACCGTTGACGGTGTAGATACCCTTGTCATCAAGTCAAAGGTTGCGGAAGCATCAGGCGCTGAGCCAGCTTCGATCGAAGGCAAGATTTGGATCTCGAAGGCTGATTCTCAGCTTGTCAAGGCCGAGCAAAAGTGGTCCAACGTTCCAATGGCAGGAGCCCCAGGCCCGATCACGGGTAGCTTCGTCATCACCCGCGAGAAGTAAACACTTCCTGCTTACACCTGAAAAGAGGCGGCAGTTGCCGCCTCTTTTCTGTATTTTGGTGGGCTGAAATCTGCGAAAGTTAGAAACTTTTGGGACGTTTCGCACGACACTATATGTCATGGTCGCTTCGAAAGCCGTTCTCTTCCTCACTGTCGCTACCCTCGGCTTTGCGCCGTTGCAAGACAAAACATACAGCCTTCGCGAGAAGCACAAGGAAGGCTCCGAGCGGACCTACGAAATCGCCGTGAACTTCGAGGCAGAGGGGTTCACGATGGAGATGAAGTCAAAGAATCACTTCAAGATCACCAAGGTGAACGCCGATGGCTCCTACGAAGAAGAGGACACCCTTCTCGGCGGAACGATTAAGTTCAACGGCGAAGAGCAGGCAATTGACCCCGAAGACGCCAAGACTCACAAGTACGACAAAGACGGAAAGGAGATCAAAGAGGACAAAACCGACGAGGAAGAGGATCCTATTTCCACTCTCCTCGACTTACTCGATGGCTCTGACCCCGCCGAGGCCATCAAAGCGGGGCACAAGTGGGAGTTCGAATCCAAAGTCGGAAAGACAAAGTTTGAGTTCGTCGGTCCAGAGAAGCTGGAAGACATCGAAACTCTGAAGTCCACCTGCGAAGGCAAGTTCACTAAGGAAGGTTTCTCCGGAGACATGACCGCTACTTCCTGGGTCCGCGCCTCCGATGCCTCGCTGCAAAAGCTCGAACTCAAAACCGAAAACATGGTCCCCGGCGAAGGCGCCCCGGCTGGAAAGGTGAAAATTACCGTGATCCGGACTGAGTAAAACTACTTCTTCTTTCCTTTCCGGATCTCGAAGCAGTTGCGGCACCGTGCCTCATAGCTCTCCGTTGCCCCGATCAGAACGATTGGGTCATCCCAGTGAGCGGGCTTTCCGTCGACCATTCGGTACGTATGGCTGGCCGGATTGCCGCACTTCATGCAGATTGCGCGGAGTTTGACGACTTCGTCCGCCGCCGCCAAAAGCGCCGGCATGGGACCGAAGGGCTGGCGCCTAAAATCTTGGTCGAGACCGGCGACAATCACATCGACGCCTCGATCAGCCTGTTGAACCAGAAAATCCACGATCAAAGGCTCGAAGAACTGAACCTCTTCAATCAAGAGCACCTGGGTTTCCTTGTTGACCTTCGCCGTGAGTTCGGCCACGTTCACTGCAGTCTCTGCCTCGTGCTGAACTCCCATGTGGCTGACCACCATGGTTTTGTGATACCGGTCATCAATCGACGGCTTAAAAACCTGGACCTTCTTCTTGGCGTAAAGCGAGCGCCGCGCGAGCCGAATCAGCTCCTCGCTCTTGCCGGCATACATGCTTCCGCAGACGACTGTGAGTTTGCCGAGAGGACGCATGGGGGAGAGGATACCGCCGTTAGTAGGCGTGACCTCGTTTCTTGAATATCTCCGCCAAAAACTTACCGGTATGGCTGCGCTCAACACGAGCAACTTGCTCCGGTGTGCCTACAGCAACGACTTCCCCACCGCCATTTCCACCTTCGGGGCCCATGTCGATCAGCCAATCAGCCGTCTTTATGACATCGAGGTTGTGCTCGATCACGAGGACCGTATTGCCCTGATCAACCAGCCGATGGAGGACCATCAGCAAGCGCTTGACGTCGTCGAAGTGCAAGCCAGTTGTGGGTTCATCAAGGATGTACATGGTGTGGCCCATCGCCCGCTTGGATAGCTCGGTGGAGAGTTTCACACGTTGCGCCTCTCCACCCGAAAGAGTAGTCGCAGGCTGACCGAGGCGGATATATCCAAGCCCCACATCCAAAAGCGTATCGAGCTTCTTGTGAATCTTGGGGATCGGTTTGAAGAAGTCAACCGCTTCTTCAATCGTCATTTCGAGAACGTCCGCAATGGACTTCCCTTTGTACTTAACCTCCAGAGTTTCCCGGTTGTACCGACGCCCTTTGCATATCTCGCACGGGACGTAGACGTCCGGCAGGAAGTGCATTTCGATCTTAAGTACTCCGTCGCCTTTGCACGACTCACACCGCCCGCCTTTCACATTAAAGCTAAACCGCCCCTGCTGATAACCCCGAATCTTGGAGTCTTGGGTCTTGCTGAACAGATCCCGGATCATGTCAAACGTTCCGGTATAGGTCGCCGAGTTTGAGCGGGGAGTTCGGCCGATCGGGGACTGGTCGATGTCGATCACCTTATCAACGGCGTCCAGCCCCTCAATCGCATCATGAGGCTGCCAGGTCGAGCGCGTACCGTGTAGCTCAAACATCAAACGAGGGAAAAGTGTGTCCTGAATCAGGGTCGATTTCCCTGATCCCGACACCCCGGTCACGCAGACGAATAGTCCCAGCGGGATGTCCACATCCACCCCGCGCAGGTTGTGCCCGCGCGCATTTTTGACCCTGATCCACCCCTCAGACATGTAAACACAAGTCTACACGAAAGAGTTATCGAGAGGTCAAGGCTTTTAGAATGTATTCAACAGCTGGCTTAGGGTTGTAGCTGGCATCCAGAATCGTCGCCGCGCCATTCTTGTTTCTTGAGAATCCTGGAATCCAGCTGTGCCGGTCGGTGATTCCCCAAAGGTTGATCCCCTTGCATCGTTTGCTCTTGAGAGCCATTTCAACAATCGCTCCAATCGTGGCACCTTGGGTTTCTAGGTCCTTAGGATTCTTCGGGACAAGTCCATAGTTCGGGTCGGAAGGTGGATACGTGACAGTCTCGACGGCATAGTCAAGCTCGGTGATCATCCAATCGTAGCCGTTTTTTTCGATCTTCTCAACGGTTTGGTAAAAGGCACTGCCTGGACCAACTTTTGCCCATGAGCCAATGTGATACTGCAGCCCGATTCCATCAACCGGGCCGCCTTGTGAACGGATCCAATTGCACATCGCGATGGCATCATCCAGTTTTCGTCCACCGGCTTCGCAACCGTAATCGTTGTAATACAACTTGGCTTTAGGGTCGGCTTGCTTCGCCCATTTGAAGCATAAAGGGATAAATTCCATGCCGAGCTTTCGGAACCAAATGCTGGATCGGACGTTGAACTGATTTCCGTTGGGCCCGTCGGAGATGATCTCGTTGATCACGTCCCAACTCGAGATTTTCCCCTTGTATCGGCCGGCAACGGTAAGGATGTAGTTCTTGAGAAGCTCTCGAGTCTGGTCGGCAGTCAGTTCCTTTTCTTTCGCCAGCAGCCAACCCGGTGTCGTGTAGCCAGGCTCGTTGGGATAGCACAGTACGTGTCCGCGAACCTTGATCTTGTTGCCTTGCGCCCAACCTTTCTTGCCAGGGGCTCCAAGAAGAAAATCTGGCTTCGAGAAGTCAATCTCGTTCATACCCTTCCACATCGCCGCTGGCTTCAGATCATTCTCAGGCTCGATCAGATTGACATGATCTTTCAGCGCTTGGACGTACTTGCCGCCATCGGCATTGTCCTTGATCAGATCGCTAACTACGCACGTCCCAAAGTCGAGTTTGCGTCGGTCAACGACCGGGCGAAGACCTTCTGCAGAAGGCTGAATGATGATGGCAAGAGCAAGCAACGTCGTCATGATTTACCGTTAGACTTACTATACACCGAGTCACTCCAAGCCCAGCAAGAACGTAAGAGAGTTGAAAGAGCTCTCTCTACTGCTTGGCCCCGGAGTCGATCCAATTCTTGATCATCTCGATCTCTTCCGGAGTCATCTTTCCGCCGCCCTTCGGCATCCGTGGGTTTGGACCCGAAATCACTTTGTAGAAGTTGCTGCTTGCGGAATCACCCGGCTTGACGATCCTGGAGAGTCCGGCGAAAGAATCGGTGGCCACGCCACCTTTGGAGTTACCGGAGTTATGGCAGCCGTTGCAACGCTGGGTCGTGATTGTAGAGATATCGGCGTAGAGCACATCAGCAGCGACTGGCTTGGGTTCTTCCTTTTTGGCCGTTCCCGGAACGAACGTGAACTCCTTAGCGTCCGGAGCGACCTTCATCGCGGCCACCGAGTTAGCGATGATGATGAGATCTCCACCCTTTCCATTTCGGCTGTAGCCTTTCGCAATTCCGTTGGTGGGGTCGATGTAAAGCGAGCCCGTATCGCCGCCGGCGATCTTAAATGCAAACTCCTCGAGCGAGGTTCCTCGAATCTGTTTCTTTCCTTTTGCCTGCCAGCCGCTGAGGTCCTTGGTGGCTTTCTCGTCGAAGAATCCGCTCCATGCCCATGTATCGGCATCCATCGCGGGAGCCAGAACCGCAGCACCTTCGGTGTAGGTGTTCTTCTTCTTGTCAAGCGTAAACAGAGTCTTGCCGTCGCTCAATTTGAGCATGGATGGCGACTCAATCTTGAACATGTTCGGCTTGCCATAAGTGAGACTAATCTTCTCGGCGCCGCCCGAAAGCCGCATCACACTGAACTCAACCTTGAGGCCCTTAGCAGCTTGCAGATTCTTGAAGTGGTTATCGACGGTGCTGGGCAAGGAGTTTTGGAGTCCAAGACCGAGAGTAGCGAGTGCGGCGAGAAAGGCAACTGATTTCATGATGGCTTTTGCTATCTTACAGCAAATTTGATGAGACTTGCGACGACTTGCGGTGTCCATGAAGATTGGTACAGATTTCTGGAAGAAGTGCTCAGTAAGCTCGAAGAAGATGAAAGAATGGATTCAACTAACCCGTCCTAACTCCGCGGGCTCGCCCCCTCTCTCCGTATGCGTTGCCCACATTCGCGTTGTGCACGAATACGAGGTCGATCCTAAACACACCCGTGTTGAATTCGATCACGAGCATCACTTGTTGGTGCAGGAGTCGGTGAGTGAGGTGATGAGCCTAATTGAGGCATCCCGACACGACTCCGACGAGGAGTGATCCGGCGGGTATACAGGTAGGCGTGTTCGACCAGCCGCATCGCCGCTTTAACCCGTTGCTTGGCGAGTGGGTTCTGGTATCGCCACACCGAACTCAGCGGCCGTGGCAGGGTGCAGAAGAGACGGTGGTCGATGAACGACCTTCGTACGATCCAGGGTGCTATTTGTGCCCTGGCACCACTCGATCGAACGGAGAGGTCAATCCCGCTTATCCGTCGACATTCACGTTCAGGAATGATTTCTCGGCATTGCTTTCGGAGACTCCATTAGCGGCATCTATGGATGGGCTTTTCCAAGCTCGATCCGTTAAGGGTGAATGCCGGGTGATCTGTTTTTCGCCTCGCCATGATCTAACCCTGGCTCAGATGTCTCAACAAGAGCTCGAATCCGTGGTCGAGCTGTGGCATGACCAATTCGTCGAGCTTGGCGAAAAGTACGCTTGGGTGCAAGTCTTCGAGAATCGTGGAGGTGCAATGGGAGCTTCGAACCCGCATCCTCACGGGCAAGTTTGGGCATCAGCCCATGTTCCTTCACTTGTATCGCGCGAGCACGGATGGCAGCGAACCCACTTTGAGCAAAATGGCTCGGTCATGCTCTGCGACTACGTATTGGCAGAACTCGAGAAGAACGAGCGAATCGTCGCCGAAACCGAGCACTGGGTCTGGCTGGTTCCTTTCTGGGCAACTTGGCCCTACGAAGTCATGCTCCTGCCAAAGGCACATCGTTCTCGCTTTACCAACCTGACGCCCGAAGAAAAGTGGGACCTAGCTGCGATCCTCAGCATCGGGTTGAGGAAATATGACGCGCTCTTCAACTGCTCCTTCCCCTATTCGATGGGTTGGCACGGAGCGCCGTTTGATGGAGAGCCGGGAGACCACTGGCAGTTGCATGCACACTTCTACCCACCGCTGCTTCGCTCAGCCACGGTGAAAAAGTTTATGGTCGGATACGAGATGCTCAGTGAGTCGCAAAGGGACATCACCCCCGAGCAAGCCGCCGCGAAATTGCGATCACTCTAGACTAATCGTTATACTCTCCCCATGCAACCAAGAGATTGGATGGGAGTCGTCGTTCGAGGGCTAGGTCTGTGGTTCATATTGCAAGGAATTCTGAGTTTCTTCAGTCTCGTGATGATGTCAATCCAAACCTCGCCAGACACCCAAGGTTGGACACCTAAAGACTACGTGCTATCGATCCTCATGTACGTCGGTGTTGGTCTGATAGCGATTGGGTGCGCAGAAGTGATCTGCGGATTGCTCTACCCAAAACGCGATCCCAAGTCTCCATCGGAGCCCTGAGCCATCCGATGTCGCCTCCAAGCGACTGGTCTGGTTAGTTCACAATGAACTATGCGAATCGGTGAGTGGCAAGATCTGAAGGTGAAGCGGGAGTCCGAGTACGGGCTCTACCTTTCGGATGGCGGCGAGACCGAAGTGCTACTTCCCGAGAACCAGTGCCCGGACGACGCCCTCGTCGGACACTCGCTCAAGGTGTTCATCTACACCGACTCGGAAGACCGGATCATCGCCACCCGAATGAAGCCTCATGCCGCCGTCGGCGAGTTTGCTGTGATGAAGGTTTTGATGGTCACTGGGCAAGGTGCGTTCCTCGATTGGGGCCTCATGAAGGACCTCTTCTGCCCGTTCAAGCAGCAGCATTTTGAGCTCCGGGAAGGCGACGAGGTGCTGGTTTACGTCTATCTCGACGAGCGATCAAATCGAGTGGCTTGCACGACTCGGTGGTCGAAGCACCTAACCCCGCACCAGGGCGAGCTTGAACAAGGCGACGCCGTAAAGATGCTAGTCGCAGACATCCTTCCCGAATTCGCGACGGTGATTGTCAATGGAAAGTTCAAGGGCGCAATTTTCCGCGACGAATGGGTGGATGAGTTGAAGGTCGGACAGAAGCGAAAAGGGTACGTCAAGCGGGTACGGGACGACGGTCAGCTGGCCCTCTCCCTGCGACCCCAAGGCTACGACGCGGTCCTTGGTGAGCGAGACCGAGTGATCCGGGCTCTCGAAGCGAACGGAGGTTCACTTCCGCTCTCAGACCGATCTTCCCCCGATGAGATTCTCAGGGCATTCGGAATGAGCAAAGGGGCATTCAAGAAGCTGATCGGAACGCTTTACCGCGAAGGAATCATCGTCATTGAAGACGACCGCATCGCGCTGATCATCTGCTGAACGTCAAACGATTGACGGATGGGTCAGGAGCTTATCTTGCCCCATCATCCGCGCACAAGCTGTTCTTGCCATCGGATTGCTCTTTGGCGCTTATCGATCCCGGATAATGAACCACTAGTTGAATCGAAAACTTGACAAAGTGGTTCAAGTTTGTCAAGATATGGGTGGCGTGGCGGTGTTGCCCCGCTGTTTTCACGAGAAAACTTGGAATCCTTATCATGAACCGAGCAAAGTATTGGCTTGCAGCAGCTCTTGCGCTGTCACTCTCGTCCCTCTCCGCCGCACAGACCTTCTTTGGTACCACCGCTGGCGCGCCTATCTGGAACCGCCCGACGGAAGGTGCTCCTCCAATTTCTCTTTCAGGCGTTGGAACCGAAGTTCCCTATCAAGCAACCTTGGTGAGCGTGAGTGCTAACGGCTCCTACACCTTCAACATGAATTCCACAACTGGATGGGATTCCTATGCTTTCTTGTATGCCGATCCCTTCAATGCCGCGAGCCCGCTGGCAAACGTTCTCATTGGCGACGATAACAATGGATCTCCATCCAACGAGCAGTTCACGATTAACCTCACAACCGGCATCCAGTATGTTTTCGTTGGCACCGGTTACGGCAACGCCGACTTTGGCGCCTACCGTCTTGATGTCACCAGCCAGGCTGGCACCGCAACTTTTGCCCCGGTGCCTGAACCAGCAAGCATGACTGCACTTGCAGTCGGCGGGCTCGCTCTGCTTCGACGACGACGCGCCACCAAGTAACCCGACCCCAATCCCCACATCTTTGGTGTGGGGATTTTTGTTTGTACTGTTGCGACTCTGAGTGCACCGATCACTCGCTCGCAACGCGAGGAGGTTTTGCGAGGCTTGCAGCAGCCTACGCTGGCGACTTAATCCCGAAAACACTTCTGGTTAGGAATTCGTTCAGAAACTTTCCCTCTGGGTCTAGCTCTGCCGCATAGTTTCGAAGGCTAGATAGACGAGGATAAACCTCTGCGAGGCGGTCGCTCTGCATGGTGAATAGCTTCCCAAAGTGCGGACGCGCACCCAGCGGAGCAAGCAACGCCTCAATCTTGGGCAAAACCTCTCGCACTTGCTCCCACAGCGGTCTCCAAGTGAAGTGGAATGCGACAATATCCGCACCAAAGGCTGGGCTCATCGGGAGATCATCCTTGGCGATGAATCTGATCTCGGAAACGAAAAGAAGAGGGTCCAGCTCTGATCCCAATGCGCGGAGCGCATCGACGGCTGCCGTCGCGTGCTCAAAATTCACAAAGTACTCCGACTGTAGTTCCTCACCGGCGCTTGGTGTGAATTCGAGTTTGAAGTGGGCAAGTCGCTCGCTCCAAGGTCCCGCGACTCCTAATTGGTCCGTACAATTGATCGGGTCCATCTCCCTCAGCGGGTGAAGCTTTTCCGTTGCCAACTTCGCGCCAAAGCACTCGTCCCGACCTTCGAAGAGTCCGTCTTGGCGTTCCTTCACCCACATCTGGTCGACAAAGTCACTCGTCCATTTTGTGAACAGACTGAGGCTGTAGCCATGACGGGAAAGCACATCGAAGTGTGAGATCAGAACCTCGAACGGAAGCTGTTCGTAAACCCACTGCCTCACCAGGTAGGTCGGCTCAATCCGAACCGTTGCGTTCGTGATGATTCCGACCGCACCAAGCCCAATCGCGACGAGCTTCGCTTCGGCCGAACCCGCGGCAAGGTTCCGGACTTCACCGCCTGGTCCCATTACATCCAGGATCAAGAGATCGTTTGACAAGTTCTTGTTAAATCGCCCCGATCCGTGGGTCGCCGTCGCGCAGGCTCCGATGACCGAGATGTGGGGGAGCGAAGCCAAATTGCTGAGTGCCCAGCCTCGGGATTGCAGGTGGATCGCTAACTGACCGTAGGTCACCCCCCCGCCGATTCTTACACTCCGAGATTCGGGGTCAGGTTCTCCAATTTCGCCAAAGTTCTCCAGGGAGACCAAAGTCTCTGATGAGTCGGCAATCGTGTTGAACGAATGTCGAGATCCCTGAACTTTGATTCTGCGAGAATTGGCTACCAGCGCGGAGAGCTCATCCAGCGACCCGGGCGCAACGTGACGTCCTGTCCCGAACGTCACGTTTCCCGCCCAGTTCTTCACTAGCCTTCGCTTGCCTCGTAGCGATCCTTGAGAGATGCGACGACGGAGGAGTCTGCGAGAGTTGAAACATCGCCAAGCGCACGACCCTCAGCGATATCTCGCAAAAGCCGACGCATGATTTTCCCACTTCGCGTCTTTGGAAGCTCAGCCGAAATGTAGACATCATCCGGCCTAGCGACCGGGCCGATTTTCTTACCGACATGGGCTTTGATCTCGGCAGTAAGGGCGTCGGACGCAAGGTAGCCTGCGCGAAGAATGACAAAGGCAGCGATGGCTTGACCCTTCACGTCGTGAGTCTTGCCAATGACGGCCGCCTCCGCGACAGCGGGGTGGTCAACCAGGGCACTCTCGACCTCCATGGTCGAGATGTTATGTCCCGCGACGAGCATTATGTCGTCCACTCGACCGAGAAGCCAGAGGTACCCATCCTCATCCAACTTGATTCCGTCTCCAGCAAAGTAGGAGTCTGGGAAGCGAGACCAGTAAGTCTTCTGATACCGCTCCGGGTCGTTGAAGATTCCGCGCGTCATTGACGGCCAGGGGTGGTCCATGACCAGGAATCCGCCTTTTGGCGTACTGCTCGCGCCGGGACCGGCAACATCGACTCCGTTCCCATGCTCATCCAAAACTTTGACCCTCACACCTGGGAAGGGATAAGTGGCCGAGCCTGGTTTAGTGGCGGTGATTCCGGGGAGGGGCGAAATCATAATTGCACCCGTCTCAGTCTGCCACCAGGTGTCTACGACTGGGCACTTGTTCATGCCGATGTTTTGGTGATACCAAATCCATGCCTCAGGGTTGATCGGCTCTCCGACAGAACCCAGAAGGCGCAAAGAGGAGAGGTCGCATCGCCCCGGATACTCAAGACCCCACTTCATAAACGTTCGGATCGCGGTTGGCGCAGTGTACAGAATCGTCGCCCGGTGCTTCTCGATGATGCGCCAGAATCGGTCCTTGTCTGGAGTATCAGGTGCACCTTCGTAAATGAGCACTGTTGCACCGTTTGCCATCGGTCCGTAGGTGATATAGCTGTGCCCAGTGATCCAACCGCAGTCGGCAGTGCAGAAATGGATGTCGTCTTCTTTGAGGTCAAAAACAAGCTTCGACGTGGCGTAGACTCCTGTGAGATAACCACCGGTTGTGTGCGTGATCCCCTTTGGCTTTCCAGTCGAGCCGCTGGTGTAAAGAATGAAGAGCAAGTCTTCGGCATCCATCGGCTCGCACGAGCAGTCGGTGGATTGGGTAGCGACGGTCTCGGACCACTTGAAGTCCCTGCCCTGCTTATACGTGACTGTGCCTGTAGCCTCGCCAGTTCGCTCGAGCACCAGCACAGACTCGACGGTTGGGCAACCCATGTCGAGAGCTTCGTCAGTAATCTTCTTAAGCTGCACAACATTTCCGCGCCGCCAACCGCCGTCGGCGGTGACGATGACTTTGCAACTCGCGTCGTTGGCTCGCTCTTTCACCGAGTCTGCTGAGAAACCACCAAAGACAACCGTATGCGCCGCTCCGATGCGAGCGCACGCAAGCATGGTCATCGGGAGTTCGGGAACCATTGGGAGATAGATGCAGACTCGATCACCCTTTTGAACACCAAGCGATTTCAATGCATTGGCGATCTGGCTGACTTGGTCTTTGACTTCACTGTAAGTAAGAGTCCGGCTATCGCCAGGTTCGCCCTCGAAGATAATCGCTGGTTTGTTGGCTCTCTCACCGAGAGCGTGTCGGTCCACGCAGTTGTAAGCCGCGTTCAGCTTTCCGCCAAGGAACCATTTGGCATTCGGAGCATCGAACTCCATCGCCGTGTGCCACTTCTCAAACCAATCCAGCTGGTTCGCCCAGCCTTCCCACCACTTGACCGGATTGTGATACGCCTCGTCATAGATCGCCGGATCGTTGGCGTTGGCCTGGGCTTTGAACTCTTCGCTCGGCGGGAAAAGGCGGTCTTCGTGGAGGAGGGAGTTGATAGTTTCCGACATTGGCGTCTTGTGATTTTAGCCTATCGATTACCGCTTCTCGGACTTGCACTGATGGTTTCTACCGCAAGGGTAATCTTGCCCCATGATGCTCGCCTCTGCTCTCGCCCTAATTTCGGCCGACATTTCCCAAGCGAATCTGCGTTCAATTCTGACCCACCTCGGGACTTATCCCAACCGCAACATCAACACGGATTACTGCACGAAGGCAGCGGAGTGGATCGCTGGTGAGTACCGCAAGATTCCTGGAATGGACGTTGAACTCATGTACTACACCGTGAAACAAGGTCGCCGAGTCGTTGAGGATCGAGAAGTTGTCCAAGTCATCGCGACGCTGAAGGGCCAGACGGATCGGCGAGTGCTCATGGGAGCCCATTTCGATACGATCAACCTCACCGGGGACCCACGGACAGCGGTCGCCCCCGGGATTAATGACGACGGCTCCGGCGTAGCCGCCACCCTGGAGTGCGCTCGATTGATGTCCCAGTCCAAATGGAAGAACACCGTAGTTTTTGTCGCCTTCAGCGGAGAGGAACAGGGTCTTTTAGGCTCCGCCGCACTCGCTGCGCGGGCAAAAAATGAGAAGTGGCAGATCGATGCCCTGCTCAACAACGACATCGTGGGCGGATCGCAGTCGGGGGCACTCAAAGATAAGAAGCGAGTTCGGGTCTTCAGCGAGGAATCAGACAAACACAATTCCCGGGAACTCGCACGATGGATCGAGTGGAATGCGCGGGGCAAAGTGAAAGGATTCTCACCTTGGTTGGTTCTTCGCCGAGATCGTTTCCAGCGCGGTGGTGACCACACGTCATTCAACAACGCCGGATTCACCGGTATTCGATTCACCGAATCTATCGAAGCCCTCGATCATCAGCACAACGAGACCGACACCATTTCAGGGATCGATTTTTCCTACCTGGCCAATGTTGCGCGAGTGAACTTGGTTTCGCTCCAAGCTCTGGCAAACGCTGGCGCGGCTCCAACGGAAGTTCGCTACGATCCTAAGCAGGCCCACACCACGATTCTTCGCTGGAAAGGAACCCCGGGAACTCGCTACGTCGTTTACTGGCGCTCGTCTTCATCTTCGGTTTACGAAGGAGCTTTGGAAGTTGGTGAGTCGAGCGAAGCGACAATCAAGAACGTCAACAAGGACGATCACGTATTTGCGGTCGGAGCGGTCGGCGGAGTTCCGATTTCGGCGAACTAAGCCAACTTGCTCGCGCCGGTGTCCAGTGTGAAGAACTCGACAACATCATCAAGGCGATCTGCCTCTGTCTGACAGGCACCAACGGCCTTGCCAAGCATTGCCTGAGTATCTGCAATTTCGCCTTTGATCCCAGCGATCTGGGTTTCCAGGTCTTGAATCTGAGCCTCAAGTTTGCCAACGTAGGTGTTGGTCTTGTGGTTCATCATGTCCTCGTACGCCGAGAGGGCGGCGAGCTTACGGGAGGCGTCTGCAACCACTGACTCAGTGTTGACTCCCATCGCCTTACCCATGGCTCCAATGGTCGCTTGGACCGTGGTGCGCTTCACGTTAAGTGGTAGCTCCACCGGGAGAGAATTAATGACTTCGAGAGCTTGCTCGGCTCCAAATTCGGCTTTGGGAAGTCCCGCGGCGTCATAGACGGCCTGGAACTGGACGACTCCGCCCGGAGCCATGACGGCTTCGGTGGTTGCTGTTGTCTCGGGAACTTTGATTTCGTTGAGGTTAGGCCCTGGCGCCTCCTTCACGATCTGTTCGACGGTTTTGGTCGACGTTACTGCCATCTTCGTGGAAGTGTCGATTCCGTGACTCTCTGGCATTTCGACAAACAGGCCCGCGGCTTTATTCAGAACATTGCGAATACTCATAACTTGTTACCCAATCGTACCCACGAGCTCTTCCATGGGGGTGACAGCCTCAATCGCTTCCGTAAGCGAGTTGGTTTGAATCACGACTTCGTCGATATCGGCAAGCACCTGCTCCGGCGAGCGGGCGCGAATTTCATCATTGATCAGCCCGAAAGCATCCGACATCAGCTCCATCTGGTGGCGCAGATTTGTGAGAATCTGACCGATGCGATCCACAAACTCTCGACGACGCCCAAGGACCTGAACTCGCTTTTCAAGGATCGCCTTCGTTGCAACAACTTGCTCACCGTCCACCCGATCCTGAATCTCACCAATTTCCCGATCATAAAAACTCGCCAACACTTTGGCGACGGTTGAACTCCAATCCTCACTCGGCTTGGGAATAAACAGATCTGCGGGGTTCTTTTGCTTGCGGGTTTCTCGCTCAGAAATCTGATCCAACGCGCTCTTTTCTTCACGCGTGAGCTGATCGTAAACCTCATCGATGAGGCTGACGAGGTAGCGCATGAACTGAGCTTCTTTGACCGCAAAATGAAGATATTTCTCCATCAAGAAATCCAGTTTGCGGAGTGCTTCTCGGAACCACTTCTCCTCGCTTCGCGACTGCTGTCCAATCTGGTCTCGAGCAGATTCCAGCCGCACAAAACGCTCCCGAATATTAGGATGAACCTGGGGAAAAACCTGATTCTTAAGTTCACGCAGTCGCGCTTTGACCTCTGCGTCGAACTTAGACTTCATTCGGTTCTCGTACCACTTGGAATCTGGAACGAACAGCAGGTAGGCCGCCTCAGCAACCAAACCGATCAGCAACGGAAGTGGATTCAAAAGAGCCGCCGAAGCCGCGACTAAGCCGGCCAACCCAACAAGGTTGAAGTTCTCGCTTGCCGCCGCCGCGAGTCGGCTACGCACGCTCTTATATGTTGGTTGCGAAGGATCGATGTTCAGTATTATCCCCTACAGAGTCCGGAAGAGGTCGCGAATCTCGTTCACCAAGAGCTGGAACTGCGGTAGTTCGCGGATGTCGGCTCGCCACGCGAGTCCCCTCGCAATGAGGTCAATATTGTGTTTCACCATTGCGCCAGGAATCGGTTTCCCTTCGGCATCACGCTCTCGGCCTAGTAGCCAAAGGGTATCGCACACGGTGATGGCGGCTTCAATATCATGGGTCACGACGATAAATGTCTTCAGTTCGTCCGTACGCGCCATCTCGCAGATGAAGTTGCACATCTCATCCAGCGCCAACGGATCAAGGCCGCTGAAGGGCTCATCCATGAGCAGGAAATAGTCACTACACATGAACTGCTGGGCAATCGCGACGCGCTGCCGCATTCCGCCCGAAAGCTGCGCGGGATACTTGTCGCCATGCTCCGCAAGGTCGAATCGGGCGAGAAGCTCCTTCCCCTTCGTGGTGGATTCCTCAGCCGAATGACCAGCCTGGCGGCCCGCTACAACAAGGTTCCCAAGGACCGTTCGGTGGCGAAAAAGCGGGTACTGCTGGGCAACGACACCGACCATGCCCGCCTTCACTTCAATGCCCTTTTCGGTCACCTTCACCGTGCCGCTGTCCGGCTGGTTCAAGCCCGCCAAAATCCGGAACAGCTGAGTCTTTCCCATGCCTGAAGGGCCAAGGAGACCGACGACCTGACCTTGGGCAATGCCTGGACGATGGATATTCTTGATTTCAGCGTGAACATCACGCAGAATCGGCCGCCCACCGAGTTCGAGATTGACCCCTTCTACTTTCAGGACACCCTCACGGACTTCGTGTTCAAAGCTCATTTACTTTCGCTCCAGGCTGAGATTGGCGTAGGGGCAGAGCAGGTTGCGGACGAAGCCGATCAGGTAGTCCTGGCAGAGCCCAACGACAAGGATGGTGATCTGGATGGCAAACACACCGTCAATGTGGAAGAATCGCTTTTCACTCTCAAGTAGAATTCCGATTCCACCCTCGGCCCGGGCGATGCCCTCTACCATCGTGAGCATCATCCACCCGATCGCAGCATTCTGTCGCATCACCTCAAATGCTTGATCAAACGTCCCTAAAACGACGACCTCCCAAACCACTTTCCATTCAGGCATTCGCAATGTTCGCGCATGATCAAACTCCGCTTTCGGAATCGCGCTGACAACGGAAGCCATCGATGTAAGGAAGAAGACCGACATGCCGAAAACCAGCAAGCTTAGCTTGAGCGCGGGACCGCCACCCAGCATCAAGGTGAAGATAAGCGAAAAACCGATGAGGCTCAGAAAGCGTGCTTTGCTGAGTGCACTCACGATCGGTCTAAAGAACGGAATCACCGTGAAGTAAGCCAGCAAAAGGCAGATCGCAGAGGAGATCATCACCGCTTTGAAGTTCAGCCCAATGCTCGTGAGGAGTTCCCTACCCAGTCCGCGAGTGTTCCAGAGATTCGAGAACGCCGAGGCAACCTCACCGGGCTTTGGAAGGACTTTAAATGGTGAGGTGATCCAGATCAGCAAGAAGATTGCAATCTGAATCACCACAATCGTGATGAAGGTTGTCCGGGAGATCGAGCGGTTCGGGAGGAATGCGTCAAGCAGTCCTCCCGGTTTTGCTTGAGCCATTCTAGTTGCTGGCCTTGATCTTGATTTCGACGCGGCGGTTCTTCGCCTTGCCTTGAGCACTGTTGTTGGGAACCAACGGTTGAGTCTGGCCATGCGAGATAACTGTGATACGTCCCGCAGGGAACTGTCTAGGGGCTTGCTTTTCAAGCCACTGCTTTACCGCGAACGCTCTTGCCTCAGAAAGCACCATATTTGAGGTTGGGTTTCCGACGTTGTCGGTGTGACCGTGAATCTCAACATACGTGTTTCCGGCGACCAGAAGATCCTTGATGAGCTTGCTGAGTTCTGAGGACGCGGAGCCAGTGAAGGCAGCTCTGCCGGATTCGAACTTAATGTCCCAGTTCCGCTTACTGATAGTGCTGGCACTGGAAGCCTTACTCTTGTCAATTACAGGAGCCGTACCTGCGTTTGTTCCGCGCACGGAGGCAACGTTTGTTCCGGTTTGCTTGACAACGTTCTTGAGATAGGTCAAATCCACGACCGAATCGTAAGCAGGATAGCTACTCATAACTTCCGGATATTGTGAAACGACCAGTTTGCCAAACACGTCATAGACTGCTCGGAATACGTTTGCCGATCCTGGAACTTCGCCGAAGAGGAGAAGATTGTCACCGAGGTTATTGACGGAAGAGCCACCAAGCTCAACCATCTGACCGGTTGCGTCTGGCTCAACGGTGCCTTTGTAATACCGCTCCCAATAGCTAGCATCAGCGCTCTTTTCTTGATAGACCTGCTGGCTGATTTCGGCACCCTTCCGAAGCGCAGCCGAAGAGGATCGAACCGCATCGCCGCCATCAAAGATGGCCTTGAGCATTCCCTCAACCTTGTCGCTATTCTGTCGACACCACTTGTCGATTCCGATGATAACGCACGGCATCTGTGCGGAATACTCCTTGGTCGAGACGATGCTGACGACGCCGCCCTTTTTCGCTGCGACTGTCACGTCGCCAGGAGTCCATGTAACAACACCGTCAACCTTGATGGTGCGCTTTTCGCCCGTCTTCTTTCCGTTTCGGACAACATCACGTGTTTCCGTATAGCCCGCAATGTACTTCTCGGCAGCGTCCATATAATCGTTCGCCGCAACCCAGTTCAGAGCCTCGGGATCGTAGGTTTTTTCGTCGGGGTTGTTCTTTAGGCCGTTGTCGCCGAGCCATTTGAGAGCGATGTTCCAGTCGCCGTCACGGAGGTATCCAGAAACCACTCCACCCTTCGAGGCAGCTGGATTCTGCTTCCAGTCCTTGGGACCCATGAACTTGTCTTCACCGCGCGAGAATCCTGCAGTGCCGACGATTTTGGCGGTGTATTCCGGCCCAATCTTCTTAAGAGTGTCGTTCAAACCGGCCAGGAACGCGGCAGAGCCGTCGCCCATGATGCTGACAAAGTGCGCCCCGCGCTTTGGCTGAGCGTTACCTTGGCTAAGTTCTGTCGCAAAAGCAACGAGTGCTTCTTGCATTTTCATGGCGTCGTCTTGACGGGCCAGGTTCAGGTTGACCCCGTTTGCCTTCATCAAACTCCCCTCGGTTGTGTTTGGGCCACCGTTGGAGAACATGAGACCCATCTGGGCATTCCACGCCCACAAGAGCCAACGCATTTGATCGCCACCACCGGCTTCGCGGTTGGACGGCAAAGACATATTCTCTACATTCGAGGCAGTTGGCGCACCGTTGAATGTGGGTAGATCGGCCTTGATGGGTACTGCGCTCTCTTTGATTGCCGCACCTGGGATCAGTCCAGAAAGACCTCCGCCCCCGCTAAGCATCCGGTATCCCCCGAATAGCAGCCCACCGAGGACGAGAAGAATGGCGACTTTTCCAGCTGGTTTCAGTTTCACTTGTATGTTGCCCTTCGAGCCATCGCGCGTTGCGCGAAACTACAGACACAAATTTATACTAAATTGGGTAGTAAAAGGGTGCGATTTTCCTGCTTAGTTTCCTAATAACTTATCCATTGTCTCGCGCCAATTACCGACGCCGGGGACCGAGCGGACGATTCCTTCGGCATCAATGACAATCGTTGCGGGGTAGCTGAGGATCCCGAAGTCCATAGGAACGGTAGTTGTCAGACCACCGGCAAAGTGGTTGGGCCACCAGTACTGACGATCTTTGATGCGGGCTCCTGTGTAAGTGACATTCCAGGGGTCTGTGTTGATCCCCATCACTTGAACGAGATTCGCGTTTTTCAGAACGAGGTCGCGGTACCCATTGATTTCCTCACCGCACCAAAATCCCCAGAAATGGATGATGGTAATTTTCCCTTTCAATTCCGCCAGATTGATCTTCTTCCCGTCACTCAGGGCAAACTCGTAAGACGGCGCGGGTCGGCTCAAAATGAACTTGGTGCGCAGGTCATAAACTCGCTTTGCTCTTGCCCCCGCTTTGGTCTTGGCGTAGGTCACCGACAAAGATCGAAGGCGATTAAGATCACCTTTCTCATCGGCAAACGCCAGCAGTTCCTTCGTCAAAGCGGTTGAAGCAACAACCTCGGGATTCTTAGATTTAAGCAAGTTCGCTTCTAATTTCTTGTAGCGATCAATGCCCAAGTACTGGACGAAAACCGATTCTTCAATCGGTTGGCACAACGCATCTGTGTCCCGATATTTCTCGATCAGGTTCGAAGCAATCTTCTCCACCTGAGCAAAATCATTCAGATAGTTCGCCATCGTCTGGAAATACACCATCGAAAGACGGCACTTCGTGCCTTTGTCCTTCGCATTCGACTCGTACATCCCCGCGTCTTCGGCGATTACCTTAAGCGAGGCAAGGTACTGCTTATAAGTGTTCTCCGCCTGCCTCTGGGTTGTGATCTGATTCATCATCAGGTCAAAATTCGTGACACTTGCCCGGAGCCGAACCATGAGAGGCTCTACTTTTGCATCAAACTCCTTTTGCGCTGGAGAGATACAAAATGTCGCCAACAGAGCAAGAGATGCCAAACACTTCATGGTAGGCCCTTCATATAATCACTATGACGCAGATTTAGCCACGTTGTTTACCTTCGACCGCCGCAAGCAGAATCGCTGAGGCCAAAACGAGTCGATTGTCGATCATTCCCTGAACCTCGCAACGCAGATGATAGTTGAATGGATTGAAGTTTTGCCTAAGGTCAACCACGCGTTGGCCATTGATGAGGATGTCGTAGTTCTGAGGAATCAGCCCGTCTGCGAATCGCCGGAGGATGCTGAGGAGCATCGAGTCCTCAATGAGGGTTGCAACTTGAACTCCGCTCGGATCGCAGATAATCCACTCGTCACGCACCATTGAACTCCAGCCTTTTCGCTGAAGAATGCCGATCCCCTGGTTTGTCGTGTTATCCCAAATATCATAAGCAGCGGAAAAGTCAACAATCTGACGAGCTCTAATCGACATCAAAGACTGAGTTTTGGCCTGGTCGGCATACACATCAATCGCAAGTTTCCACTTAAAGCCTTCCTGGTGGGCAAGGAAAAGGAGGTTATTCGCTTCGTCGTAGACGAAGTACTCAGCTCCGATGAGTTTGAGAAGCGATCGTTTGACCGTAAAAACGCGCTGAGTGAGCTTCTGTGCGAGCAATGACATTGGTGTCCATTTTGCGCGTTTCTCACCAGGAACGCAACTACTTTTCGGGATTTAGCTCCAGCCGACCCGCTTTGCCTTGAATACGGAGCTTGAACAGGTCGCGTAGCATCCTTGGCCCATCGCGCATCAGCACAACTTTCGAGCCCTCTTGGTGCCGCCAGCGGATCGGCACTTCAGCGATCTCGTACCCGAGGTCTCGCGCAATCATCATCGCCTCGAAGTCAAACCCAAATCCGTCAAGTTTGCAGCGTTTGAAGATGTCTTCAGCGGCCTCAGCTGTAAACATTTTGAACCCACACTGAGTGTCATCGATGCCCTTCACACACAGCAGCTGCACTGCCCGATTAAATGCACGACCAAGCTGCTCGCGGTACCAGGGTTGACGGACTTCCAGCGCCGAATCCTTCAGAGGTCGCGAACCGATGGCAATTGGGGCTCCCTTTTCCATTGCCGCAATCAGCTTCTCTGTCTCCTCCTGCGGGGTTGCGAGATCAGCGTCGCAGAAAAGGACTCGATCTGCATTTGCTCTCAGCACACCGTACCGCACCGCAAACCCCTTCCCCCGATTTCCGCCGTATTCCAGCAGCCGGAATCGCGAGTCGGTCGCCGCTACGCCCATTACGATCGCCGCCGTACCGTCCTTTGATCCATCATTTACGACCGCGCATCGCCAGGTGTAGTCCTGTGAATCGTAGTACTCAGCGATTCGGGCAAGAGTGCGACCCAGCCTCTCTTCCTCATTGTATGCAGGAACGATGACTTCTAAGGCGACGCGGTCGGACAAAACAGAACCAGTTTACAACCCTGCCGCTTTCTTAGTTCCCGACAACGCTGCTTTGGTCGCCTTAAACAACGCCTCCGCCATCTTCTCTCGACCCGTTGCACTGGCCATAAACTCCTCATCTTTTGCGTTGGTAAGGCAACACATCTCAACAAGTACCACTGGGACTTCGCTGAAAATCGACCCCGTCAAGGCACCCTGTCTTGCCCCGACGGCCGTCCTGATATCCCCCAACAAACCATTATCTTTGAGGTGCATCGAAAGGTGCTTCGCAAGTTCAGCGTGGAACAGCTTCCCAAGTTCAGTCGAGACCTTAATCACCGCTTCTGACGGACCTGTCTTTCCGCCAGATATACCCTTCTTCATCGGGACATAGACCGCAAAGCCACCACCTTCGTTAGCGTCGCAATGCAGTCGAACCAAGAGATCAGCCTTTGCCTTGTTCGCAATCTCAGCTCGATCCTTGTTTTTGACAAACTGACCTTCTTTGGCTTTGGTCAATACGACGGTCATCCCAGCCTTCTTGAGTTTCCCTTCGAGAAGTTTCGCCACTTTCCAAGCCGCCGTCAACTCGCTAATCTTCTTGCCAGATGTGCCCCTTCCGACTTCGCTAGGATGTCCTGGGTCGATGCAAATCGTCTGGGCTTGAACGTTCAAAAAGGCGAAGATCAATAAGAGCATGCAAGCAAAGCGCACACCTTGAGTATAGAAGACCGACGAGCGAGCCTTAAGCGGTGACTGCTTCGGGCTCAGGATCTTCGGCTCCGATCACGTTCGCTTGCATCTTGCTAATCTCACTTTGCATATCGACGAGTTTGCGGTAGATTCCGTCTTCTTTAGCGAGCAACTCTTCGTGAGTCCCGACCTCAGCGACGCGACCATCGTCCATCACGACTAGTCGGTCGGCGTTGCGCAGGGTCGAGAGCCGGTGCGCGATGGCGAAGACAGTTCGACCGTCGACAAGGTTCTCGATCGCCTCCTGAATCATCCGTTCGGTCTCGGTATCAACGCTAGCCGTGGCCTCGTCAAGGATAAGGATCTTCGGGTTGTGCAGAATCGCGCGAGCGATCGAGATCCGTTGTCGCTCTCCGCCTGAAAGGCGCTGACCTCGCTCACCGACATAGGTGTCGTAGCCATCCGGGAACTTACAGATGAAGTCGTGAGCGTTGGCTGCCTTCGCCGCCTCCATGATCTCCTTTTGCGTCGCGCCCGGCTTACCGTAGCTAATGTTATGTCCAACCGAGCCGGGGAACAGGTAGCTCTCCTGCAGGACAACTCCAACTTGACGGCGGAAGTCCTCGAGCTTGATCTTTGTGATATCAACTCCGTCGATAATCACGTGACCCTGCGTCGGATCATAGAACCGAAGGATCATATTGATCAGCGTTGTTTTTCCAGATCCCGAGTGACCGACAATTCCGATCATCTCCCCAGCTTTAACTTCAAGGTCTACGCCGTGAAGGATCGTTCGAAGTTTATCGTAGCCAAAGTGAACATCTTTGAGGGTGACCGCACCCTTCATCGCTGGCATCGGAACCGTGTCCTCGGTGTCCTTGATGTCCACCGGGGTGTCCATGATTTCGAATACTCGCTCCGCAGCCGTCAGTGCTCGGGTCGACCAGTCGATAATTCGTTGCAAGTTCGAGAGGGGGTCATTGAGCCGCTGAACCTGGGTGATCAGCGCAACCAGCTGACCGACCGTCAGTGCCCCGGCCAAAACCGCATTTCCGCCTACTCCCCAAACCGTGATGAGTCCCAAAAACATCGCGAACATGACAAACGGGAAGAACGTCGCCCAGCTCGTTTCAGCAACGTAGCCGCTGTCCGCCAAGTCGGTAATCCGCCGATTGAACCGCTTCACCTCCCGGTCTTCGCCAAAGAACGCCTTGACCACCCGCGTCCCCTGCAAGATTCCGTTCAGAGTCGAACCCGTACGCGACCACTGGTGCCAATAACGGCTCCACACCCGGTTCATTTTTCTGCGGAACAAGTAGACGGCCACCATCACGACTGGGACGGGTGCCAGGGCATAGAGTCCAATAGCCATGTTGATTCGCATCATCGCAATCGGGATTGTGATGATCAGCAAAATTTGGTTGAGCAAGACGGGGATGCCATCGACAAGCACGTCATAAAGCGCGCCGGTGTCGTTGGTCATTCGCGACATAAGAGAGCCGACATTCCGCTTGTCGTAGAAATTCAAGCTCAAAGACTGTAACTTTTCGAATAGCGAATTTCTAATCTCGACCGCAATCTTGGCACCCAAAAATCCAACATTTCTACCACGAGCAATCTGCACCGCCAACAACGCAACCCGAGCGGCGAAGAAGGCAATAATCAGTGTCCAAAACAACTTTGCGTCATGCTTGGCGAGCGCATTATCCAAGATGTTCATGATCAGGAACGGTGGGATGAGTTCCAAAATCGTTGCGGCAAAACTGAGCAGAGTTCCCCAAAGAAGGCGACCTCGATAGTTCTTGGTGTAGCCAAATAGCCGAAGAAGCGTCTTGCCCCGATTAACACATGCTTCGCAAACGTTGTTGTACTGCGGCAACGGTCGACCGCATTTCGGACAAACCCTTTCGGCAAGATCAAGTTCCGGCGCTGGTTTCCCGGCAACGAGCGCCTTTAAGTACTTTTCAGCGTTCGCCAACGGAAGGTTCTTGCGATTCGTCGCCCGAATCAACTCAACCGAATATCCCTGATAATCAGCGATCAGAGCGGTCGAATCGACCAAGTCTTCAAGCCGAGGCTTTGACAAATCGCTGATTTCATACTCAGCTACTAGCTCTTCGCCCGCCGGAGTTTGTTGGGTGCGCCGAGCTTTTCCATCTTCCAAAGTAAGGGTGGTTGCGCCGAGTCTGCCCTGTAAATTAAGGTCTGACTCGACGACAATACGCTCACTTGAATCACTCATGGGCAGGGTTGGTTTTACCCGATTTACCGAGAGATTACAGACTCATCGGCGGCACAGAACCTGGATTTGTCGATCCAGCTTTCATTGTCTCTACAAAGGCACGGAGTGCTTTCTTGTTGGTGGAGAACAAGCCTCCCTGGAAGCCGAATCCTTTGATCCCATTCATCGCTTTGCCTTGAACAACCATGAACCCGATTCCACCGAAGCAGAGCCAGAACAACAGGGCAATCAGAATCGTGTAACCCGTCATCGTGGCATCGCTCCATCCAAGACCTCTTCCTACCTTCATGACTTCCGGTCGGGCAAGGAAGAATAGCACCACGGGAATGACAACTACGATTCCCAGTGCTGCTATCTCAGAGTTAACAAGGTTGGTACCCCTGATCAGAACATTCAACCCGATGAGCATCAAAAAATTGATCAAGAATGGCCTATTGAGACCGAGATATCCGTTAACTAAATTCTCGAGCCGCTCGACATCTAGTTCGTTCGCCCTGGGATAGTTTGAAAGGTTCTGTTGCGGAGGAATATTTGACATTACGCAACCGACGTTTTAGAGTTTCGGTTCGTCGCCGTCTTTTTCATGACCTTCTCCGTCTTCAACACCACCGGCTTCTCGGGCACCTTTGGCTGACGCCGAACCTTCGGAATCTCGATTTTTCGGCGCCCCGAAAGGTAGTCCGCCGTAGAGGACGACGCCTTCATAAACTCCTCAACTGTCCCTTGGGCAACCACGTAGCCACCATGCTCCCCAGCTCCCGGTCCGAGCTCTAGAAGGTGATCAGCAGCAAGCATCGTCTCCTCGTCATGCTCCACAACCAGAACCGTGTTCCCCAGGTTCTTCAACCGCATCAACGTTTCGATTAGCTTTCGATTATCCCGCTGGTGTAGCCCAATCGAAGGCTCATCAAGAACGTAAAGGCATCCCATCAACCCCGACCCGATCTGGGTCGCCAGCCGAATCCGCTGAGCCTCTCCGCCGCTCAAAGTCCGAGCATTTCGGTCCAAAGTCAGATATCCAAGACCAACATCTAACAGGAACGAAAGCCGTTCTAAAATCTCCTTCACTGCCCGCTCCGCGATCAAGAGCTGGCGCTTCGACAGCTTCGGAGTCACGCCGGCGAAGAACGCCACCGCGTCGCCAATCGACATATTCGTGATCTGGCTCATGTCATGGTCAGCCACTTTCACCAAAAGCGATTCCGGCTTCAGTCGCCGACCCGCACATGAAGGGCACGGCTTGGTACTCATGTACTGATCCAGATCCTGCTTGACCCATTCGCTCTCCGTCTCCTCTAGCCGCTTCCGCAGCGAGCCCAGAACGCCGCGCCACTCCGACGTGAACTTCCGCTCACTCCGCCCGTACTTCATCTTCACCTCAATCGGCTTCGGAAGTCCGTTCCAGACCGCATCCATGCCTTCCGGAGGAATCTGCGAGATTGGCAACGACGCATCGAAGCCGCAAGCCAAACCTACCGCATCGAGCATCTCCGGCCACCAATCCTTCACCTCGCCCGACTTGTAAACAAACGGCTTGATCGCCCCGTCGCGCAGCGAAATCGAGTGATCTGGCGCTACCAACTCAGGATCAAACTCCGTGCGAGTCCCCAGCCCCGTGCACTCCGCGCAAGCACCGTAGGGAGAGTTGAACGAGAACATGCGCGGCTCAAGATCCGGCATCGAATATCCGCAAACCAAGCAAGCATAAGCCTCGCTAAACAGCAAGTCACTCCACCCTTCCTGACCCTCAACTTCATCCAGAGGCTGGCGGTCAATCATCGCTTGAACATTCGGCGGCAGAACTGCGTCGTCAGCTGGCTGAATCGACACCGTGACCAGCCCTTGACCCATCTTCAATGCCGCTTCAATCGAATCGGTCAATCGCCGCTCAATCCCTTCCTTCACCACAATTCGGTCAACAACAACCTCAATCGTGTGCTGCTTGTAGCGGTCCATCGGAATGTCGTCCGTAACCTCGTACATCCGCCCATCGACCCGAACGCGAACGTAACCCGCTCGCGAAATGTCAACCAGTTCTTTCTTGTACTCGCCCTTTCGGCCCCGCACAACTGGACCCAAAATCTGCAACTTCGTCCCATCGGGCAACGCCCGAACAACATCAACGATTTGGTCCGTGCTTTGCCGCTCAATCGGCCCGTGACCGTTGATGCAGTGGGGAATTCCTACTCGGGCAAAGAGGATTCGCAAATAGTCATAAGTCTCCGTGACCGTCCCTACCGTTGATCGCGGGTTCTTCGAAGCCGACTTCTGGTCAATTGAAATCGCCGGCGAGAGCCCGTCAATGTGATCGACATCCGGCTTATCAAGCTGACCCAGAAACTGCCGCGCATACGCCGACAGCGACTCGACATACCGCCGCTGCCCCTCAGCATAAATCGTATTGAAAGCCAGCGAAGACTTCCCGCTCCCGCTCAGCCCAGTGATCACCACCAGCTTATTCCGGGGGATTTCCACCGTAATATTCTTGAGATTATTCTCCCGAGCACCAACAACAACAATCTTCTCGTGCGACATAGACTGGTAGACGAAACTATACCTCCGGCACTATAAGAAAACCGATGGCAATTTTGTTCGTCTGTATGAGCATGCTTTCCACCGTGTTCGCCGGAGCGATGCTCCTTCAGGCCAAGACCGAGATGACCTCCCCAGAGATCGTGTCGGTTTCGATGTTCAAGAACGGCTTCGCCTTCGTCACCCGTCGCATCAAGCTCAAAGACGGCGCCGCGAACGTTGTTGAAGTCCCCCGAGCCTCCCTCGGAACCCTTTGGTTCTGGACTCCCGAAGGCGAACTCAAGCAGATCTACACCAACGAATCGGCATCAAAAGCGAAGACCGAGCAGAACCTCGCGAACTTCGACCAGCTCGTTCGCAAGAACGTCGGTAAGCAGGTCTACATCGAGAGCCAAATGGCACCGCCCCAGGACGGCAAAATCAAGTCCGCCGACGGAGACCTCCTGATCCTCGAAACCCAAAGCGGCAACGTCGCGATCCGAAAGGACTCCATCAAGTTCCTCAAAACAAGTGACGACAAGTTTGAATGGAAGCAGACCGTCGAAACCGAATCAACCCAGAAGTTCTACACAATCGAAGCTGACAAGAAGACCAAAGAGGTGATGATGATGTCGCTCGAGCGCGGAGTCTCCTGGGCTCCCGGCTACGCCGTGGATATCACCAAAGAAGGCACCCTCACCGTCGCCAGCAAGGCAACGGTGATGAACGATCTGCTCGCCCTCGAGAAGGTCCCCGTCCGACTGATCACTGGCTTCCCGAATCTCCAATTCAAAGATATTCTCGACCCATTCACGGCGGGAATGTCCAACGATGTTTGGTTGGGGACGCTTTCGACCGGAGGGATGCCTGGTGGCCCCGGAGGAGGAGGGGCACGTGGCCGAGCCAGCGAAATGATGACCCAAAACGCCTATGCCCCATCAATGGCCGCCGATGTCAACTGGGGTGGAAACACCTCCCAGGCCGGAGGAGAGCAAATCGGCGACCTCTTCTTCTACGACCTCGACAACTTCACATCCAAGAAGAATTCGCGCATCTACCAAAACCTGTTCCGATTCGATAGCAAGTACGAGCACATCTACACCTGGG
>JARXAE010000002.1 GCA_029866005.1 Fimbriimonas sp.
CCCTGCTGACCACCCAACGGTGTCGAAAGAGGAGCTTGAGTACATCCGTCAAGACGGTGAGGAGGAGACCGAAAAGATGACGTACTCCACGCTTTTGGGACTTCGTCCGGTCTACGCCATCGCCCTCGCCAAGGGCCTCAGTGAGTCCCCCTGGTGGTTCTATCTCACATGGCTACCCAAGTTCTTATCCGACGAGTTTCAACTCAACGCGACGTTCATGCGGATCGCAATTCCCGTCGTCTATCTCATCGCCGACTTTGGTGCGGTAGGCGGAGGATGGCTTTCCTCCCGCTTGATTCAACGGGGTTCCGAGGTTGGCAAGGCGCGTAAAACCGCCATGCTCGTATGCGCGCTCAGCGCGGTTCCGGTGATGGCGGTCGGTTCGCTGATGAAGACCAAGGAGATCGTCGGAATCCCAACCGTCGCAATTGTCATCTTCCTTGTGGCAATTGCCGCATCGGCTCACCAAGGGTGGAGCTCGAACGTTTACGCTCTCATCACCGACACCGTTCCAAAATCAGGGACGGCGATGATGGTTGGAATCGCCACGGCTGCAGGTGTAACTGGGGCGTCGGTGTTCCAAGTTTTCGTTGGCAAGTCAGTCGAACTGACGGGTTCCTATGCGATCTGTTTCGTCATCGCAGGGGGACTTTACTTGATCGCTTTGCTCGCTCTCCATCTCCTCTTGCCAAAGGTAGAAATGAGCCAGCCCAAGCGCCGAGTTTCCCCTCCCCTTGTTGGAGGCATCGCGGCTTCACTGGTCATTGTTCTTTTGCTCCTTCAGACCCAGCTCACCAAACCTGCGTTTCAGACTCAGGCCGACTATGAAGCCAAAGTTGCCAGCAAAGGAGGATCGTCGAAGCAAATCACCGATGCTCAAGTTGGCTGGATGCGAGCCTCCTGGTTCAAAATTTCCGAACCGGGTAAGCCCGACCGTTTTGAGCTTGTAAAGTTCGATGACGCGGGGCGCCCGGTCATCGAAAAGAAGCCGATCAAGGATCTCAAGAAGTACAAGGGACCGACGATGGAACAGTTGGCGGCGGGTACCTTTTAAGCGGCTACCCAGTGGCCACTGAGGTTCGATTTGTCCACAACAACGCCGTTGAGTTCCACCCGCACCGTCCGCGCACCGCGCGGCACTGAAATATCGTGCAAGAGCTGGCTGACCGAAGCTGCTTACCGAATGATCCAGAACAATCTGGACCCTGATGTCGCTGAGCGTCCGGAGGACCTTGTCGTCTACGGAGGCATCGGAAAGGCTGCCCGGAACTGGGCTTGCTTCGATGCAATTTTGTCAGCCCTCAGAGAGTTGAACGACGACGAAACACTCCTCGTCCAATCGGGCAAACCTGTTGGCGTCGTTCGCACCCACCCAGACGCTCCGCGCGTCCTGATTGCAAATTCTAACCTCGTGCCTAAATGGGCAACCTGGGAGCATTTCAACGAGCTCGACCGCAAGGGGCTGATGATGTACGGCCAGATGACCGCCGGTTCGTGGATCTACATCGGCACCCAGGGCATCGTTCAGGGAACTCACGAGACGTTTGTGGAACTTGGACGGCAGCACTACGGTGGCGATTGGAGTGGAAAGTGGATTCTCACCGCGGGACTCGGCGGAATGGGTGGCGCTCAGCCTCTTGCCGCAGTCATGGCGGGTGCTCACTGCATCGTGATCGAATGTCAGGAATCGAGAATTGACTTCCGACTTCGAACGCGATACGTTGATCACAAAGCTCAGACAATCGACGAAGCACTTGCGATCATCAAGAACGCAAGCGAACCGACATCGGTTGGTCTCCTTGGCAATGCCGCCGAGCTAATGCCGCAATTCGTTGAGCTCGCAAGGAATGGTGGTCCGCGACCTCACGCAGTAACCGATCAGACGTCCGCACATGATCTTTTCAACGGCTATCTGCCCGCCGGTTGGACGGTCGAACAGTGGGAAGTCCACCGAAAAGGAAGCGAGGCGGAACGATTACTGTTGGTCAAACACGCCGCCATGGGGTGCGCGACCCATGTCCGAGCCATGCTTGATTTCCATGAGATGGGCGTTCCGACGATCGACTACGGAAACAACATTCGTCAAGTGGCCCTTGATGAGGGTGTTGAGAACGCCTTCGACTTTCCCGGCTTCGTCCCTGCCTGTATCCGTCCGCTGTTTTGCGAAGGCAAGGGTCCCTTCCGCTGGGTTGCGCTGAGCGGTGATTCCGAAGATATCTACAAGACCGACGCAAAAATAATAGAGTTATTCCCCCAAAACGTACCTCTCCATCGCTGGCTCGACCAAGCTCGCGAGCGAATCGCATTCCAGGGTCTCCCCGCCCGAATCTGCTGGCTCGGGCTCGGTGAGCGCCACCTCGCCGGACTCGCCCTCAATGAAATGGTTCGCACCGGAGAGCTTAAAGCCCCGATCGTCATCGGTCGAGACCACCTCGACTGCGGCTCGGTCGCAAGTCCGAACCGCGAAACGGAGGCGATGATCGACGGCTCGGATGCGGTTTCAGATTGGCCCCTGCTGAATGCGATGACCGCCGTGAGCGGTGGAGCGACATGGGTCAGCCTTCACCACGGGGGCGGAGTTGGCATGGGTTATTCCCAGCATTCTGGGGTCGTCATCGTTGCCGACGGCTCATTTGAAGCTGACGAGCGCATCAAGCGTGTTCTTTGGAACGATCCGGCGATGGGTGTATTCAGGCATTTTGATGCCGGATACGAGATCGCCAAGGACACGGCGTCGAAACAAGGCGTCAAGATTCCAGGGGTGAACAATTGATCCGGCCAGGCCAGCTATCGTTGGACGAACTGCGTGCGCTCGCAAATCGTTTTGAGCGTGTTGAATTAGATCCTAGCTGTTGGCCAGCAATTGATGCTTCTTCCCAAACGGTACAAGAAATCGTCAAGAAGGGCGATCCTGCTTACGGAATCAATACCGGTTTTGGCAAACTGGCCAAAGTCCAAATTCCCAACGATCAGCTTTCACAGCTCCAGCTCAATCTTGTCCGTTCGCATGCCGTTGGTGTCGGCGAGCTCCTCGACACCGACACCGTTCGACTTATCCTGGTTCTGAAAATCGCCTCTCTCGCTAGAGGATATAGTGGCGTCCGTCGCGAAGTGATCGAAGCTCTGATCAACCTGCACAATGCTGAAGTTTGGCCATGCATTCCTTGCCAGGGTTCCGTCGGCGCATCCGGCGATCTCGCCCCGCTTGCTCACCTCGTTCTCCCTTTGCTTGGCGAAGGAGAAGCCCTCTACCACGGCGAGCGGCTTCCTGCTTCCCAAGCCCTCCGCAAGGCTGGCTTAGCACCAATTTCTCTCGGCCCCAAAGAAGGTTTAGCTCTTCTGAACGGCACCCAAGTTTCCACTGCCATCGCCCTCAAAGGGTTGTTCTTAACTGAGCAAGCCTTTGCCGCCGCCGTAGTCTCGGGAGCAATGAGCGTTGACGCCGCAAAAGGATCGGATGAGCCATTCGATTCACGAATCCACGAGGTGCGTGGTCACCAAACCCAAGTCCAAGTTGCCCGACTATACCGTGAGCTTCTCCAAGGAAGTGAGATTCGAGAATCGCATCGTGATGGGGACGATCGGGTGCAAGACCCTTACTCTCTCCGTTGCCAACCGCAAGTGATGGGTGCCTGCCTAGAGATCATCCAAAACGCCGCTCGAACCCTCACAATCGAAGCCAACGCGGTCAGTGATAACCCACTCGTTTTCTCGGACACCACCGAAGTACTTAGCGGCGGAAACTTCCATGCCGAACCCGTCGCCTTTGCTGCCGACACCCTCGCTCTCGCTTGCGCCGAAATTGGCTCGCTTGCCGAAAGGCGAATTGCCCTCCTCATTGACTCCGCAATCTCCGGTCTCCCCGCGTTCCTTGTGGCAAAGCCCGGTCTGAACAGCGGATTTATGATCGCCCATGTCACTGCGGCGGCACTGGTCAGCGAGAACAAAACCCTCTGTCATCCTGCCAGTGTGGACTCGATTCCCACCAGTGCAAATCAGGAAGATCATGTTTCCATGGCGACCTTCGCCGCCCGAAAACTTGCCGCAATTGCCCAGAATGTCCGCCATGTGATTGCCATCGAGCTTCTTGCTTCCGCCCAAGGAATCGAATTCCATAGACCGCTAAGATCCTCAAACAGTCTTGAAAGAGTGCACTTACTCATTCGCGAGCGAGCCGCTTCATACGACGAAGACCGCTTCTTCGGTGGCGATTTTGCGGCTATCGAGAAGCTAATTCACGAGGATCACCTGACTCCTTACAGTCAAGCGATTCTTCCATCGTTCCAGGAGGGATATTGAACGTTCCTGGCTGGCATGGTCGGACTGATGAACCCGGTGAGCGGTGGCATCAGATCGTCCAGCCTTGGACCGCCGCTTCGCAAGGCGGAATTGCGTTCACCGGATTCGGATGTGATGAAGGTGTGCGGCGCAATCAGGGGCGCATCGGGGCCGCCGAGGGTCCATCAGCCCTGCGCGCGATGATGTCCAACCTGGCCACTACACGACCTGACCTGTACGACTGCGGTGACATCACGGTCAAGAGCCAAGAGTTTGAAGTAGCCCAGCTCATTTACGCCGATAAGATCGCTCGAAGCATCGATGCGGGAAGCCTTGCAATCGGTCTGGGTGGCGGACATGAGATCGCCTATGGCTCTTACATGGGGCTTATCAAGTCGGAGCGAACGAGCAAAGACGACAGAATTGGCATCCTCAACCTTGATGCGCATTTCGATCTTCGCGCCGGCGAGCCATCCTCGGGAACCCCCTTTGCCCAGGCTCTCGAACTAGGAGGGGGCAACACCCGATACCTCGCCGTCGGAATCAGTGAGGCCGCCAACGGCCAGTCACTCTTTGAGCGAGCCGACGCTCTAGGCGCCCAATACGTTCTCGACCACGAACTCACGCAAGTACCGACCGAACAGATTCAAAAATCCTTCGATCAGGTTGATCACTTGTACGTTTCCCTGGATCTGGATGTCCTTCCTGCAAGTATCGCCCCTGGAGTCTCGGCCCCTGCTGCCCGAGGCGTCTCCTTAGAAGCAGTCTCCCAGATTCTCCAACTCGCCGCCGCCAGCGGGAAATTGCGCCTTTTCGACGTCGCCGAGTTGAACCCTCGTTTTGATCTCGACAATCGCACGGCTCGCACCGCAGCACGCCTTATCTGGGAAGTTGTCAAAGCCTGGAAGTCGTCATGAGTTTCGACCTGCTGATCGAGAATGTGAACATTGCCACGATGGTCGGCGATGACTACGGAGTCCTTGCTCATTACGATATCGGGGTCACCGGTGGTCGAATCATCCACCTCGCTCCAACCTCAAAACCCACTCCGACCCGAACTTGGCTCACTCCTGGTCTCATCGACTGCCACACTCACCTCGTCTATGCTGGGAACCGCGCAAACGAGTTTGAAGCAAGACTCAACGGCAAAACTTACCAAGAAATTTCCGCTGCTGGCGGCGGCATCCTGAGCACTGTGGCTGCAACTCGAGCAGCAAGCGAAGATGCACTTCTCGAATCGGCTCAGAATCGCCTTGCCCAACTTTGCCGAGAAGGCGTCACAACCGTCGAAGTCAAATCTGGATATGGCCTTGACTTTGAGACCGAATCGAAGATGCTCCGAGTCGCGGCAGAGCTGAAAGGGGCAAAGATCTGTCGTACGCTACTTGCAGCGCATGCCGTCCCTTCTGAGTTCAGTGGTGACAAGGAAGGCTACGTGGCATACGTAGCAAACAAGATGATTCCCGCTCTTGCCTCGGAGTGTGATGCAGTTGACGCCTTCTGTGAAGGCATCGCATTTTCCCCGACTCAGACCCAACTCATCTTCGACGCTGCCAAAAAGTTTGGTCTGCCCGTTAAGCTTCACGCAGACCAACTTTCCGATCTGGGCGGAGCAGGGCTAGCCGCTGATAATCATGCGCTGTCGGCGGATCACGTCGAATTCACATCTGAAGAGTCCGTCCAAAGGATGAAACAGAGCGGAACCGTTGCCGTTCTGCTCCCCGGAGCGTTTTACTACCTGCGTGAGACCCAAAAGCCGCCGATCGATTATTTCCGAAAATGTGGAATTCCGATGGCCGTTGCGACGGATCACAACCCCGGCACCAGCCCGTGCTTGTCGCTTCTCCTCTGTATGAACATGGCCTGCGTCCTGTTTGGTCTGACGCCGCTCGAGGCACTGCAGGGAGTGACTAAAAACGCCGCCAAAGCACTAGGGCTAGAGGTTGAAATTGGCACCGTTGACCTCGGCAAGCGAGCCGATTTCGCGCTCTACGAAATCAATCACCCTCGCGATCTTGCCTCGAAACTTGGTACAAACCCCTGCGTGGGACGCTATATCGGGGGCGTCAGGCAGCCTGATTGATTTCTTCAAACTTGCCCAAAATTAAGCCGAGCCAAGGCGCAAACTGCTCCGGGAACGCGCTCATCTCTTCTTGCAATTGCCCGAGTGAGATCCATCTGATCGCCGAGACCTCACTCTCAGCAAAAGGCACCTTTGCATCCCATCTTCCAACAAACACATGGTCATGCTCTTTCTCGGCCAACCCACTCTCGGGGTCGGAGGCACTATATCGGAACACTCCAAGCTCCCTCAGCTGAAGCACGATACCTAACTCTCGTTCCGTCGTTCGTGTTGCTGCGGAAATCGTTGCCTCACCCGGCCAAGGGTGGGAACAACAGCTGTTTGCCCACTTACCCGCAAAATGGTACTTTTCGAACGAACGTTGCTGGATCAGTAGTTCTCCAATGGGGTTAAAGATAAACACCGAAACTGCCCGGTGCCAAGTGCCACCGTTGCGATGAGCTGCCAACTTGCCTATCGAGCCAATCGTCTCGCCGCGCTCGTTCACCACCTGCAAAAGTTCGTCAACCATGAGTCACCAAGTGAGTCAAAACGCGTTCATCATCCGCGACGACTCGCGCAGCACAAAGAAGCTTCTGACGTCGTGACGTACGAGCTCGCTTTGTAAACACATCGTAACCGTTCGCCTCAATCCGCCCAAGAATATCCGAGTAGAGAATCCGAGCGACCAAAACCGCCTTTCTCATTCGTCGAGGGAGTCGATAGGTTCCGGCGTCAGAAAATCTATATAGTTCGCGCGTTCGTTCAATCTCAAACTTCAGCAGTGCCTCGATTTCTGGCGTGACAACCCCCGCCTCAAGTGCTGCATGTGTAACCCCGAATCGCGCAAGGTCTTCCTGAGGCAAGTACACCCGCCGACGATCCCGTAAGTCCTCTCCGACATCACGCAGAAAGTTGGTCATCTGCATCGCCTCGCCCAGTGCCTTTGCCCGGGCAAGTGTGTCCTCGTCGGTCGGGGCATCCATGGCATAGCACATCATCACCCCAACGGCACTCGCCGACCCGCGCATGTAGTCACAGAGATCCGCATAGGTTGGATACTCTGCCTGGTCGATATCTTGGATCATCGCATCAATGAAGAAGTGTGCTTCCTCAACCGGAATCTTGCATTCGCGAACGGTATCACAGAACGCTCGCATCGCCCAGTGGCTTGGACATTCCCCAGCTAAACCCAACACCAACTGCTGTCGCCAATCTTCGAGATTGGCTCTTTGCTCCTGAGGCGAAAGCTCTCCTGGGTTATCTACCCACTCATCGGCGATCCGTACGAAGCCATAGATGGCGTGAACATGCCGCCTGATTCGGGCCGGAAAGCGCAGTGTGGCGTAATAGTAGGTCGTCCCGAATTTCTTATGGACCTGACGGCAAAGCTCGATATCTGCAGGGCTGGCAAAGCTCATTTCTTTGCAAACCTCTTCATGCTCATCCGCTCGTTCACGTCGCCTGTCCCTCGAGCAAGAATCGGAAATTCTTCGTTGTTGCCCACCCGCTCTCTCAGTTTGACTAGCTCACTCTCCAGTCGAGACTGGCAATCGTCAATTGACGAAAAAGCGTGCGAGGTGCCTAGGCTCACCCAAGCCTCCGGTCTCTCATGGATCGAGTGCTCATAGTAGATCGCTGTCGGAACCAGGGTAACCCCTTTCACTTTCTCAGCGACGAGCTGAAGTGCCTTCCCGAGTGGCCAAATCGTTGGCGGACGATGCAAGACCCCTTCCGCAAACAGCATGAGAGAGAACTTCTCGGAATTCATCAGTCGGATTGTCTTCCGAATCGTCGTCGCACGTCCGGTGGTGTCACCGGCGGCGTAGCGCATTCCACCCACTCTCGCAAACAGTGGGAACGCATCGAACTCTTCGATCCAGTCGAGTGCTTTGAGTTTGAGCCTCTCGACAACGTGGAACAGTATGTAGCCATCCAACCATCCGTGGTGATTGCAGTAAAAGATGACTGGAGCGGTCAGAGGCTCCTGTGGAGAAGACCAGTAGAGATTTCGTAGGCGCGAACGGGTAGAGCGGCGAATCATGCCACCAACCAGCCAGCCTATAAACCCCTCGGTCTGCGTGCTCACCCCGCGATGACTCCTTCATGAATCAGGCGCTCCTCAATGAGCTCAGCCGAAATCAAAACCATCGGCAGCCCATTTCCAGGAACAGTGCTCGCACCGACGAAGTAGAGATCCGGGTTCGCTTTGCTTCGATTTTGCGGGCGCATGAAAGCACTTTGGAAGAGATCATGACTGATTCCAAACGCCGCCCCACGCTCAAGGTTCAGTTCACTCTTCCACTCGTTCGGTCCCCGTCGCTTAATTTCACGAATTTTGCAGCGATCAAATCCACCCTCTTTGGTAAGACGGTCGAAAACGGTTCCTTCCAATTGGTCAATCATGGACGCGTCCATTGGGAAGTCGAGGTTTGGGCAAGGAACCAATACGAACAAATTAATCCTTCCTTCAGGTGCCGCATCCGGGTCGCTTCGCTTAGAAATGCAGACATAAAAGGCAGGATCTGTTGGCACCTTGAGATCGTGGAAAATCGAATCCAAGTTGCCGTCAAAGTCGGCTCCGAACACCACGTTGTGGTGTTCAAATCCTTCAAGATCACCTTCGTAGTCGATGTACATCAGGTGCGCTGAGCAAGAGTAACGCAGGTTGCGTTTTGAAGGCGCTGCCGAGAGTTCGCGCTGGGCGTAAGGCATATCCGCATTTGCGACAACGATGTCTGCCTCGATGACTTCGCCACCAACCAGGTGAACTCGCTTGCCCTCAATCCGATCAACGGGACAATTCAGACGGATTTGGACTCCTTTCTCATGGGCAATCTCTGCCATCGTATCCGAAATCGACCCCAGACCACCCTCTGGGTAAAAGATTCCTTCGCCGTACTCCATGTATGCCAAAGTCGCGTAGACCCAAGGGGCATCGTTTGGCGAGAGTCCCAGATACATTGTCTGGAAACTGAAGATCATCTGCAAGCGTTTGTCATCAAACCTTTGCTTGACCCGCTTCGCCAGGTTTCCTAGCATGTTGTGCTGAAGTACTCGCCGTAGCTGAGACGGACTAGCAAAATCCCAAATCGAACGGTAGTTCTTGCGAACAAAATTCGGGATCGACTCCTCGTAAAGATCTTTCAGCTCGGCCAAGAATCCTGGGTACTTGGCGGCCTCCTTGTCTCCGCTCATTTCTCGAATACGCTCGGTCATTACCGGAACATTCGTCGTTCCATCAAAGCGCGTTCCGTCAGCGAAAAATACTCGGTAGCTGGGGTCGCAAAGCTTATTTGGAACTCGAACATCGAAATCCTCGCCAATATCTTTGAAGAGCTTCTTGAACGGATCCATCATCATCAACAGGGTTGGACCGCCGTCAAAACGGCACTCGCCAACCTGTTCGCGGCGATTTCGTCCACCGACTGCGTCAGTCTTCTCGAGCACCGTCACGCGATGGCCCCGATGCGCCAAACGCATCGCAACGCCAAGGCCACCCACACCGGCGCCCACTACAACAAAGTGCTTTGACATATCAGCGTTCTACGGATGCCCTCGTAAATCATTCGCTCCCATGAATCATTTGCTCTCGAGGTTCGATTTTTGGGGTAGCCCAAGCCAAACCGCAAATGCAGCTAGGGCAACCCATGCCGGATCAAATCTACTCAAAAACCCATTCCAAGCCACGAACCCACAGAATAATGGCAACACGATTCCACTCCGCTGCTCTGCCGCTTGAACATGGCGGAACCCAAGTACGGCGATTCCGCCAACCGCCATCCAACCGAATGCATTCCAAATCGGAGCTCCGTAAATCGGACCTGAGGGTAGCCACCTCCAGTACCCAAAAACGTCCGTCATTGCACGCTCCATCGGGATATCAATCGCAGTTGCCAGGATCGCCGTCCCAACAAGTAACCGCCACCCTTGCCAGTATCGAGACACAAACAAATAGCTTCCGCCCACCATCATCAGCCAGGCGAGAGGAAGCAATAGCGGGAACCGATGCCCAACCCCGAGCGACACCGTCGGCACCCAGCGGTCTGTATACTCATATCGACCAAACGGAAATCCGGTGAACAGCCCCACGATCTCCCCGACTGCGCCGACGACCAAAACCCAGCAAACAGCTCGCCAAGACCGTATGGACAACGCCACCGAACTCGCCCCACTGAGCATGATGACCGCGCTCATAATTGGGGCAATCGGCCCCGGGTCTGCCTTCAAAAACTTCTGGGCAGCCACTCCGCAGCAGGAAAACAGGATCGAAGCGATGTACAGCTTCACTAATCTCCCCCGCCAAAGTTCCGTTTTCAATTCTATTCAAGATACCAAGGAGCTCTGCCTCGGATGATTGTCCTTTTCGGACTCTATGGATTTCTCGTGGCGGTTGCGGCGGGAAATCTGCTCTTCATGCGGCGCACCAAGATTTCCGCTCAGGTCTGTTTTGAAGCAATGATTCCGGCGCGAAACGAGGCCGAGAGTCTGCCGATTATCATTCCACCTCTCATCGAAAGCGGGGTGCGGGTGACCGTTTTCGACGACGATAGCTCCGACGAAACTGGTGACATTGCATTGAGGCTTGGAGCCGAAGTCATTCGACCAACTCAACCCCTTCCCGCCGGCTGGACGGGCAAGAACAATGCGTGCCACCAGCTTGCCCGGAGCGCTACCGCTGAATGGATCGTCTTCATGGACGCCGATACCCACCCACTTGCCGACTTTGCCGAGCGGCTCTCTGGTCACCTTCGGACAACCGACGCCGAAGTTGTCACCGGTTTCCCGCGCATGCATCCTGGCGAAGGATTTGAACCGGCCTACCTCGGCTGGGTGCCCTGGATTCTCCTAGCGACCAACCCTTTCGGACTTGTTACGGCGACGGGCAAGGGACACAATCGCTTCACCAACGGCCAGTTCGTCGCTTGGCGCAGATCGACTTTGGAAGAACTCCAGCCTTTTGAACAAGTCAAAGGCGAGATTCTCGAAGACGTTAAGATCGGTCGCCTGCTTGCCAAGCAAAACCGAAAAGTTGACGTTTTGCTTATCTCGGACATCCTCGAAGTCCAGATGTACAAGACCTTGCGAGAGGCTTTTCAGGGCATGTGCAAGAACTCTGCCGACATTGCTGGTCACCCAGCCGCCTCATTGTTCCTCGTGCTGTTACTATTGTTCATCGCCTGGGGCTGGGTGCTTGGTGGAGTCGGCTGCTACGCCCTCCTTGTCCTCAGTAAAGCACTGACGGATCGCATCACCAAGTTTGCCCCTTGGACAGCTCTGCTGATTCCCCTAACCATCACCGGTGCCGCAGTGACGATCATCGTTTCTCTCATTCAAAAGCGCAAAGGCACCCGAACCTGGAAAGGTCGAACCTACTCCTGAGCCTTCTTTGCCGCAAACCTAGCTTGCAGGTCATCAAACAACGAGTAAACGACTGGCACGATCAATAGCGTCAAAGCCGTTGAAGTAATCAGTCCACCGATGACGACCGTGGCAAGTGGAACATACATTTCCGAACCTGAGCCGATGCCAGTCGCCAGCGGAAGCATCCCAAACACCGCGCAGAGAGTGGTCATGAGGATCGGCCTCAATCGAGTCTGGCCAGCCTCCAAAAGTGCCTCTTTCCGTTCGAGCCCGCCCGCACGAAGCTGATTCGTATAATCCACCAGCAAAATTCCGTTCTTGACGACAATGCCTACGAGCATCAAAAGTCCAATGAATCCGGTCAGACCAAAAGAGCGATCTGTGAAGAACAGGGCCAGGACCAAGCCGATTCCGCAAAGTGGAACCGAGACCAGCACAACCAGCGGATAGACAAAGGACTCAAACTGCGATGCCAGCAACATGTAGATCAGGGCAACGGCGAGGAAGATCGAGACCCCTAATCCGGCATATTCTGCCTGTTGGGTTTGTTGCTGGAAGCCGATTTCCCAGCTTGTCGTCGGTGGGATGTCTACCTTCGCAAGCGCGGCTTCAACTTCGGCTTGGACTTCACCCGATGGGCGGTCCAAGACCGTGCCAGAAACCGTGACGATACGCTGCCCCCGCTGACGTGAGATCTGGTTTGGTGCAACACCGAACACTGGGGTGGCCACCTGGCCTAAAGTCACTCCGGCCCGATCACCGACCCGTGGCAAGACGACCAATTGTTTGATCTCCTCGGTGGTGTTGCGAAGAGCTTGCGGGACTTGGACAAAGATCGGATACTGGAAGCCATTCTCTTGATAGAAAGTCGCCTGACGACCATTCGTCGCGGCCGCAATCACGTCGGCAACCGCACTAAACGTAATCCCCAAGCTCTGAGCTTTGTCTCGATCAATCTGCCACTGAACCTCCGGCAACGCGTCCTGAACGTTCATATCCACGTTTTGGAGGCCCGGAACGTCCGACATCGCCGCCATGATCGTCCTTGCGCTCTCTGTCAGTTCGTCAAGGTTCTGACCGTAAACATCAATCGAAATTCCGCTGTTGTTACCCAAAATTCTCTGGACAACGTCAAGAACGCTCATCTGGATCCGAGCCCCGGGAATGCTTGCAAACTGCTTCTGAAGCCGCTTGATCACGTCGGAGGTCTTCTCCTTTCGATCATCCTTGAGCTTAATCGTTGCTGACCCTTCTTGCGGAGCCCCGCCGCCCGCTCCGCGAAGTCCAACGTTAGCTCCGGCTCCGGCAATCACTGTCTCGACAACCTTGTCCTCACGCAGAGTTTTTTCGATCTTCCGCATCACTTCGTCGGTCTTCTCAACTTGAGTTCCGATCGGAAGCTTTAAACGAAGATCGATGTTTCCCGAGTCGGATGGAGGAAGAAGCTCGCGCGGCACCAACGGCCAAAGCAGCATCGCCAACACGGTTGAAACCACTCCGATTCCAACGACTCGTAGCCGTCGAGAGAGCGCCCAATCAAGAGTTTCGCGGTACTTCCGATCTAACCGCTCAAGTCGAGCTCCTGACCAGTCGAAAAGCTTCACCAGCGGTGATAACTTCTTAGAAGGATCCCTCAGTTCGGGATGTGACTCTTCGAGTACCTCTTGAGCGGAAATCATTCGGGACGCCAGCATCGGTACGACCGTTGTTGCGTCCAGAAGAGAAATCCCGATTGAGAAGATCACGACCAGCGCAAACTGGGTGAACACCTGACCCGTCTGTCCGCTCAGCAAAATTAGCGGAAGGAACACGATCATGACTGTGAATGTGGACGCCAGAACCGCCGTCAGAATCTCGTTCGTTCCCGTCTCCGCCGCCTCGCGGGCACTTGATCGGTTCCGCTCGATGTGCCGGTAGATATTCTCCAGAACAACAATCGCGTCATCGACGATCAAGCCCGAAGCTAGAGCTAATCCACTCAAAGAGATTGTGTTCAGCGTAAATCCGCAGAAGTACAACAGCGAAAAAGTCGAGATCATGCTGATCGGAATCGAGAGCGCAACAACGAATGTGCTCTTGAGATTCCTCAGAAAGAAGGTGATGATCAGGATCGCGAGTACCGCGCCGATGATTGCTGTTTCTTGCAGATCCAGGATCGATTTCTCAATGAAAGACGACTGGTCATAAGCCATCTGAAATTTCAGATCAGGGAACCGGGTCTCAATCTTCGCGATTGCCTCTCTCACCCCTTTGGCGACTTCGACCGTATTCGCACTGCTCTGGCGGGTGATGCCAATGCTCATGGCAGGAGTGCCGTTCGCACGGATAAAATTCGTCACATCCTGGCTGGCATCGCGAACATTCGCGACCTCACTCAGGCGGACAAGTTGACCATTTGCGTTCGTCAAAGGGAGCTTTCGCAACTCTTCAACGGATCGGAAGTAGCCCACACTGCGAAGGTTGTACTGCGACTTTCCTTCCTTCACAATTCCCGCTGGTTGAGAAACGTTCTCCTGCTCAATCCGTTGGGCAACCTGACTGATCGTCAAACCGCGTGCATCCAGCTTCCCCGGATCAACATCAATCATGATTGCCCGGTCCTGGCCGCCGCCGATGGATACGGACGCCACTCCACCAGCTGATTCGATCAGCGGCGAAATCTCGTTGATCAGCCGTTTGCGAAGCGTGACGAGGTCAGACTTCTCCGAGGAAACTGAGAACAGAAGAATCGGGGTTGTCGAGGGGTCAAACTTAAAAATGTTCGCTGAGGCGATATTGGGGTCGCGCGGAAACGAACGTTGAGCCCGCTGAACCTGCTGGAAAACGTCGACCGCTGCGTTGTCGATATCAACGCCATAGTCGAATTGACAACGGATACTTGTGAATCCCAGCCCAGAGTTTGAGCTGACCATCCTCAAGCCCTTGATGGTGTTGACCGCCTGCTCCACCGGACGGGCGATCTGGACCTCCATCACCTCGGGGCTGGTGTTGGGCCAACTCACGTTGACGTTCACTGTGGGAATATCGACCTTCGGGAGAAGATCGATCGGGAGACGTAGAAAGAGGATGAAACCGAGCAGGACGAGCGCCGCGATGCGCATCGTCACCGCGACCGGACGGGTAACTGCTAACCGCCCAATGTTCATTTCTTTTCGCCCTTTCTGCCTTCGCCTTTTTCGCCTTTTAAGACCGGCTTCTTCGCTCCGGGAACCTTGACCTCCTGTCCATCCTTCAGCCGGCTATAGGTCAATGTAACGACCTTCTCGCCCGCAGTGACTCCTTCAAGGATCTGAACCCGCCGACCGTCAGTTTCGCCAACCTTCACTGGTCTCAGGGCCACCTTGTTGTCCGCACCGAGCACCGCAACAACACCCTCGATAACGGCCTCCTTTGGAACGACGCAATCAGCCGCAACTCGCTTGAAAACAAATGTTGCTTCGCCAAACGCTCCTGGTTTCAACTGCTTTCCGCCGTTTTCGACCCGAATTAGAACGTTGATGCGACGATTCGTCGCATCGGCCACACCCGCTATGGACGCGACTTTGCCGGAAAATTTTTCACCACTCGCAAGATTCAGTGCCACCGGAAACCCGACCGCGATCTTTCCGGACTGCTCAACCGGGAGCGACGCTCGGAAGAAGAGCCAACCGTCTGATTGAATGATCAAGACCGCCGTTCCCGGTGATGCGAGCGCACCCGGATCGGCTGATCGAGCTGAGACAACCCCATCTACCGGAGAGCGGAGCGAAGTCTCTCCGATGGCGACTGTTGCTGACGAGACCTGAGCTTCCGCCGCCGCAACCGAAGCGGCCAATGCCCGAATGTTCTCATCAAACGCAGGGGACTGGGCTCTGTTCCCCTTCGCCACGCGAACTGACCCATTCGCCTGCTTAAGCCTCGCCTGAGCGTTCGCAATCGCGGTCTGCCCGGTACGACGAACTTGCCCCAAAGATGCTCTCGCTGAACCTAAGTCAGCCTCAGCCGACTTCACCTGCTGACGAGCAGACTCCGCTCCCGAGACAACAACCTCAAGTTGCCGCTTCTGCACTTCTAGGGCTGTCGTGGCGTTATTCAGCACCTGTTCTGAGATAAAGCCTTTATCAAACAATGACTGCTGACGGTCAACGATGCTCTTTTGGTTGGCGAGAGACGCCTGCTCGCGCGCAACCGTTGCCTCGGCTGATTTCAGAGCGGCCCTCGCGGTCCCGACCCCCGACTCTGCTACCTTCACGGCAGCCTCCGCAACTTCTACTTGGCTCTTCAGATTCTGATTCGCCAAATCAAAATCATTCTTTGCCGCCACAAGGATTGCGTTTTGCTGATCGAGATTCCCGGCAACTCCGGAGTCTGTCGCGCCCTTCTGAATCTTCGCCTGCGCCAGCCGAGACTTCGCCTCGGCGAGCCCGGCCTTGGCGGTAGCCAAACTCGCGAGAGCTGTCCCCTCGTCCAGCTTCACCAGCACTTGACCGGCCGTGACGCGATCGCCTTCACGCACCGAAATTGAGGCTATCTGCCCGGAAGTGCGAGGAGCAAGCTCCACTCGATTGGGAGATTCCAGAGCCCCGGAAGCGGTGAGTTTGAGAACAATTTCGCCGGCCGTTGCCTCAGCGACCTCAACGGTGGGTGTTCGTGCACCTTTCGGAGGGCCTCCCTTCGTTTCGGCTTCGGCGGCACCTTTTGCTTTGTACTTCCAGCCGATCGCCCCGCCTAGCAGAACAACCAACCCCCAACCCAAGACAGTACCGCGTTTCATAATCTCACCCCAGCATATTCAAACACAATCGAACAATTTGAGTTCAGCAAGAACTTTCCCAAAACTTAACCCAGAGCTACTGCGATCGCTTCCGCATGAACTCGAGAAGAATCGGAAAGCCCGGCGCAGTCATCCCGCCGTGGTCGTATCCCTGAAACTCCAACAGCTCGACCGAGGTGTGCCCCACCTCCTTCAGCATCCGCCAGAAGTAAGCAGATTCCTCAAATCGCCCGTAAAGCTCTCGATTTCGATCTGCTGAGAGGAGGAGAATCGGCGGAGCATCCTTCCGCACATGAAACTGAGGAGCTAGCTCGTCTACCACTGGCTGACGCTCCGAAATCCCGCGCTCTTGCCGGATCGTGTAGTGGGTGATTGACTGCCCACTGAATGGAATCAGCCCCGCAAAGGAATCTGGATCAATGCCGTACGGCTTCAACCACTTCTTATCCAGAGTCACCATACTCGCCAGGTATCCACCCGCCGAGTGACCGCTGAGAAAGATCTTGCGCTTAGAGCCACCAAACTTCTCAATGTTCTCAACCGTCCATGCCACCGCCGCCGCAGCGTCCTCAATATATGCCGGAGCTTTCGCCCTCGGACTCAGTCGATAGCCAGCGGCAACTATCGCAATCCCTTGATTTCTCAAAGCCTCTGGCACCCATTTCGACCCTCCAGTCAGTCCACCTCCGTGAAACCAAATCACCGTCGCAAACTCCTTCACACCTTTCGGAACATACAGATCGAGCTTGCATTTCTCGTTAACGTAAGGATCCTCCGACTTGGAAACAAAAGGCAGATCTCTGGTCAGTTCGCCAGAATTTTGTGGCTGTTGACCGAAAATCGCAATAGAAAGAAGGGCCGTGATCATGCCTTTGGAGTTTAGCCTTTTGACCACGAAGTCTCAGTTAAAGCGCAAGTCATGTTTTTGTGGACACACAGAGTACAGCCACATATATGCAAATAGGAGCGACAACTCCTGTTATGGGGAGTAGCCAGGTTTATGCCAAGTCTCAAAAGCCGAACTGAAGTCCACACCGTCGCGATCCTTGGCACCTACCCCCCTCGGCGATGCGGAATCGCCACCTTCACCGCCGACTTGGCAGGATCGTTCCAAACGGCGGACCCGTTCGTTCAGGTTGACCCAATCGCAATGAGCGACCAAGCCTATTCGTACCCCGCTGAGGTGTCGGAACTGAGAGTTGACGACCGAGCGAGCTACACCCAAACCGCCGCAAGGCTCAACGCCAAGCGATATGACGTGCTCTCCATTCAGCACGAGTACGGCATCTTCGGCGGAGACGCTGGAAGATACTTGTTGGATTTGATCCGCGCAGTCAAAATGCCAGTCGTCACCACGCTCCACACCGTCCTGAGAAACCCCACTCCCGACCAGCGGGCTGTCATGGACGAACTTCTCCAACTCTCGACGAGGGTCGTGGTTATGAGCAGGACCGCAATCGACCTGCTCAGCCGGGTTCATTCTGTCGACGCGACCAAGATTGACTTTATTCCCCACGGCATCCCCGAAATCCCCGCGACTGCCGGTATCGAAACAAGGCAAAAGATCGGTGGAAAGGGACCCATCCTGCTGACCTTTGGTCTTCTTTCGCCAGATAAGGGCATTGAGCAGGTTATCAACGCTCTGCCCGCCATTCTCGCTCAGCATCCGGAAGCAAAGTATCTCGTTGTCGGGGCAACTCATCCTCATGTCAAGTCGTTTAGCGGAGAGACATACCGAGAGAGCCTGGCTCAACTCGCGAGAGATCTCGATGTCGAACGAAGTGTCGAGTTCGTGGATGAGTTCGTTAGTATCGACCGGCTAGTCGAGTACCTCTCCGCGACCGACTACTACATCACGCCGTATCTGAACCCTGCCCAAATCACCTCCGGAACTCTCGCCTATTCGATGGGGGCCGGAAAGGTTGTTATCTCGACCCCTTACGAGTACGCCAAAGAGGTTCTGGCCAACGGTCGCGGCATCCTCGTCCCATTCTCCGATTCCGTCGCTATCTCCGACGCTATCCTCAACAGCTGCGCCACCTCGAATGCCCGGCAAGAAATGGGTGAACGCGCCTCTAAATATGGCTCTCTCATGTATTGGAAGCGAGTTGGTCAGTTGTACTTAGACAGCTTTAATCGGGCAATCGACGAGTCAAGAATTGTTCCGCTTGCTGCTAAATCCGTCGTCTGTGACACACTTCCACAGATAAATTTCGGACACCTCGAAGCTCTCACCGACGACACAGGCATCCTGCAGCATGCCACTTTCGATATCCCAAATCGACACGAAGGCTATTGTGTCGATGACAACGCCAGAGCTCTGTTGCTCACGCTTGACTATCCTCAAAACCCTCGAATGGTGCAGCTCCAAGCCAGATACCTCGCCTTCGTCGCCCATGCCCTTAACCCAATCAACCAACGATTTCGCAATTTCAAGACCTACGAGCGCACCTGGCTAGAGTCAGAAGGGTCGGAAGATTCTCAGGGACGCGCACTTTGGGCGGTTGGAGCAACCGCCGCGCGGAGTACCGTTCCCGGGCACACTAAGCTGGCCTCCAAACTCTTCGAATCAGCCGCTCCCAACTTACTCACCGCCGAGAGTCCTCGCACCTGGGCATACTCCATGCTCGGCGCCGCCGCCTACGTTGAACGATTCCCGGACTCGCTCCTCGCTCTCGCGATCCTCGAAAACGGCGCGGAGAGATTCAAAAACTGGTTCCTCAATGTAAGCACTCCAGAATGGAAGTGGTTTGAACCCAGACTGGCGTACGCGAATGCCCGAATTCCTCAAGCTCTGATTCTTGCGGGATCCATTCTAGAGCGTCCAGCGCTGATCGGCACCGGAGTGAGTTGCCTCGCATGGCTGGTGGAAAAGCAACAAACGCACACCGGCGACTTCAGCCCTGTCGGAGCAGCTGGTGCATCACCCACCGACTTCGGCACAATACAGTTTGACCAACAGCCAATTGAAGCGAGTAGCACCCTCTCTGCCTGCCTGACCGCCTACAAAGTCACTCACCAACACCGATTCCTTGATTCTGCAAATCGATGCCTAGCTTGGTTTAGCGGGGGAAACATCCTTGGAGTGCCGCTTGCAAACCATTACTCCGGCGGCTGTGCCGATGGTCTTGAGCCGATGGGAGTGAATCAGAACCAAGGAGCCGAATCAACTCTCGCCTATCTTGCCGCCCTTACCGATATGAAGTCAGTCACCACACCAGCTTTGGGAGTCTATGAAGCCAAGTGATTACGAGGTGCTCCTCAACAGGCACCCAAAGAACCCAATCCTGACCGCCGCCGATTGGCCGTATCCTGTTCATGCAGTCTTCAATCCCGGAGCAACCACACTTAAGGACGGAACTACTCTGCTGCTTTGCCGAGTAGAAGACCGCCGGGGAATCTCACACCTGTGTGCGGCCAGATCGAAGAATGGTGTCGACGGCTGGGAGATAGATCCAGAGCCCACATTCGTATCTGATCCACATAATTATCCCGATGAGCTTTGGGGAATCGAAGACCCTCGGATCACGTACGTCTATGAACTCGAAGAGTATCTAATAGCCTACACCGCCTTTGGCAAAGCTGGCCCTGGTGTAGCGATTGCCTCAACGAAAGACTTCAAGACGTTCGAGAGATTCGGTCTTGTCATGCAAGCCGATGACAAAGACGCCGCACTCTTCCCGCGCCAATTCAACGGAGAGTTTGCTCTCATCCACCGCCCATCGAACGATAGCGGCGCACACATGTGGCTATCGTTCTCGCCTGACTTGCATAACTGGGGTGGACACGTGATTATGCTCCCGGCTCACAGAGGAGCTTGGTGGGATGCTAACAAAATCGGGCTCTCACCTCCTCCAATCGAGACCGATCGCGGCTGGCTTGTGATGTACCACGGAGTCCGCCACCACGCCTCTGGCTCGCTGTACCGGGTCGGGCTCGCCCTCTTCGACAAAGATAATCCCGAAATCTGTCTCCTGCGAGGTCAGCCATGGATATTCGGTCCTGAGGCTCAGTACGAGGTCACCGGAGACGTCAGCCACGTAGTCTTCCCAACCGGGTACACCGTTGGTGCAGACGGCGATACGATCAATATCTACTATGGAGCCGCCGACACGAGCATCTGCCTAGCTACTGGGAGCATTAGCCAGATGCTCGACTGGCTAGATCGAAACGGTACCGAGGGCATCAGCACTCAGGAACCCGTACCAATCGCCTAGATTCTTGGGGCTACCGCACATCGAACACGTAGCCCCCAGATCCGACTCGGAAGGTTGGGGAACCGTTCGGTAACCGCTCAACCTGTGGAAACGGGCGGTTACCCTTGAACGAAACCTGATGCAAGCCGCTAGGTAGCACCACCCCAGCCGAACAGTTCGGCGGAATCACAACCTCGAAGCGAACCGAATCACCAACCCGCTTCCAGTTGCTGGTGATCTGCCCACGAACAGACCTGTAACTCGAGTTCACCCAATCCAGCCCCTTCGGTGTTTGGGGACGAATCACGATCTGATCGTAGCCAACCGCCGATGAATCCGGCTGAATGCCACCGAGCCAATTCATCATCCACTGGCTAACCGAGCCAAACATAGGGTGATTGTGTGAGAACGTGTTATCACTAAACTCCCAGTGCTCCCATAGCGTCGTCGCTCCGTTCTTGAGCATCCAGCCCCAACCGGGGAAGTCCGACTGCGTCGCGATCTTGTAAGCCAACTCCGTCTCGCCTGCCTCGGAGAGAACTTGAAGCATGTATTTAGTGCCCAAAATCCCAGTTGTAAGGTGATCCTTGGCCTTGTGAATCTCATTGACAAGGTAGACGAGTGCCTTTGATCGGCTAGATTCGGCAAGGATGCCGGTGTAAAGCCCCACGGCCTGACTCGTCTGAGTCCCCGGTCCCACTCGACCCGTCGTCTCATCAAAGAATTCAGCGAGATAGACTCGCTGAATGGATTTCGCCAGGGCGGCGTAATGAAGGCTGTCGCCAGCCTTTCCGATTCGGGCTGCCGTCTTCGCCATGAGGTTAGCGGCCTGGTAGTAGTGGGGTGTGACCAGCGGTGCTGAGGGAGTTTCAGCCAACCCTTCATGATCACTCAGCCCGTCGGTCACGATCCCACGTGGATACTTTGCTTCGACCAAGTCCATCCATCTTTTTGCCGCCGCGTACTCCGCTGATCCGATCTCTTTGTCGCCGTAGTATTGGTGCAACTGATCTGCCAGTAGCACGGGAGCCATCGCCCACACCAAACCGCAATACTGGATGCCCATTGACGGTGCTGTGTCGGTGAACATCCCATCTGCCTCGGCACTATCGGACCAGTCTCGAACTGCCTTGGCATAGAATCCGGCCATGTCGAAGTTGGCCATGTACGCTTCACTAGTTGCGACGATGTCGCCCCCGTACCCAAGTTTCTCACGATGCGGGCAATCTGACTGAACGCTGAAAATGTTCGACAAGAACGTGCGACGGCACATCGTCTGAATGTCGTTTAACACCGTATTCGAGCATTCAAAATTCCCAACACTCTCAACATCGGAGTTCAATCGCATTGCTCTCACTGAACTGAGCGGCACCGGGGCGGGCAACCCGGTGACCTCGACATATCTAAAGCCGTGGTAAGTGAACTTAGGCGTGTAGGTCTCCTTCCCACCTTTGGCAATGAAAGTATCGCTCTGTACGGCAACCTCTGGTGCACCTGGTCCGCCGACACTCTCCCCAGTCTCTTTTCGCTTATATTTGATCTGTCCTGCAACGCTTGTCATCGGGTTCAGCGAGCCGTCTTTGGATAGCAACTCTCCGTACCGTAGCCGAATCTCGGTTCCCGCCAGGAGATCTGTTTTCAGCTGGACCCATCCGGCGAAATTGACTCCCATGTCATAGATGAAAACTCCTGGTTTCGGCGAAGTCATTTTCACTGAGTCCCAGGTTGAAGTCACCCGAATAGGTGGCTGAGACTGCGAAACAAGACGCCCAACATCCCCAACCGCCGGGCTCGCATTCCGCCATCTTTGATCATCAAACCCAGCCCGGTCCCAACCTGATTGCTCCTTCCTGGCGTCATAAACCTCGCCGAGATAGACGTTATTTCGCAAAAGTGGGCCCTCACCCACTCGCCATGCCTCATCCGTTGCCACCACTTCAGACGACCCATCCTTGTACTCAATCTGTAACTGAGCGATGACTCTCGGCCCCCCAACGGTCAGGTGGTTACGTAAGTTGAACGACCCAAAGAGACGCAACGGGAGCGGGTTGTACCAACCATCACCAAGCATCACACCAAGGCAGTTCTCACCCTTTGCAAGCTGACGTGTCACATCATAGACGCTGTAAAGCACCCGATCTTCAACCCGCGTCCAACCCGGATCAAGGACATGATCACCCACTTTCGTCCCGTTAAGCGACGCTTCGTAATAGCCCAGCCCCGCAATCGCCAGCCGAGCCCTGCTGACCTGTCCTTTCACTCCAAACTCTCTTCTGAACAGCGGATTCGGATTGTCTTTGTAGAAGTCCGGATCACTTGTTGGAGCGACTTTCCCATCGCTGATCCAACGTCCGAGCCAATCCCCAGCTACCATGGGTCCCATTTCCCACCGGGCAGGCTTACTCCAACCGGCCACTCCGTTGGAACCCCAAACCTTTACCTTCCAAAAGCACTGCTGTCCGAAACGGAGCGCCCGACCTCCGTAGACGATGTTGTTTTGAGATGAGGTGGCTACCCTTCCACTGTCCCAAAGAGTTCCACGATCCTTTTGCAACTCGGTCAGGGAAGGGGCGACCAGCACTTGATAAGCCGCCTGCTTCAAATCCCTCGCGCTTGACTTTTCATCCAGAACCCAGCTCAGCCGAGGGTGCGGGACATCTACACCGAGCGGATCCACGCTTGATTCACATCGCAACTGAACGGCTGTCATCTTGGCGCTACCTTGGGGGACACCCAAAACCACGAATCCGGCAAGCATTACCCCGAGCATTGCGCGAGTCTATCTCAATCGTCGCGAACAAAGAGACTTTACATTCCCCTAACAATTTCCAATTACAATCCGCGCAATGTCCGCCGACAATCCAACACCTCCAAAGTCCTCAATCAGAGTTGATTTGTGGGCGATCGTCGCGACCTTCGGGGCTTACTTCTGCATGTATATGTATCGCAAGCCCTTCTCCGCGGCGACATTCGAAGAGCTGACTTTCATGGGGATGGCCTACAAGCCAATCGCCCTCATCTCTCAAGTGTTGGGTTACACCGTTTCAAAATTCGTCGGAATCAAAGTCATCAGCGAACTCTCCCCCGGAAAGAAGGTGAGTTACTACCTGGCAATGATCGCCGTTGCCGAAATCGCCCTAATTCTCTTCGGTATCACGCCTGCGCCATTTAACGTCGTTTGGCTCTTTCTCAATGGATTGCCTCTGGGAATGGTGTTTGGACTCGTGCTTTCCTCCCTCGAGGGCCGAATGAGAACCGAGGCCCTGACCGCGGCGCTTTGTGCCAGCTTCGTCATCGCCGACGGAGTTGCCAAGTCAAGCGGCCTGTGGCTGATCGGCCAAGGCGTGAGTGAGCAATGGATGCCAGCCGCAACCGGCATCATGTACCTACCCGGAATCGTCGTCTTTGGGTGGATGCTCTCAAGAATTTCGCCCCCATCGAGTGCCGACGTTGAAGCTAGAAGTGAGCGAACTCAGATGGATAAAACCGCAAGGCAAGAGTTCTTTCGAAAGTTCGGATTTGGCCTCACCTTGCTCATCACGACCTATGCATTGGTCGGAGTCCTACGCGGGGTTCGTAGCGACTTCTCGCGCGAGATATGGGAGGCGATGGGCACAAAAGTCGACGCTGCCCTGTTTACGCGAAGTGAGTTTATTGTCGCCTTTGCCGTCTTGATCGTCATCGGATTCCTCGTTGTCATCAAAGACAATGCGAAGGCATTTCAGACTGGCTTGCTTCTTTCCGGTTCCGGGCTGGGCATAGTCATCCTCTCGCTCCTCGCCCGCCAAGCGGGGATTCTTGATCCCTTCGCCTTTATCGTCGCCATTGGATTTGGTCTCTATCTGCCGTACATCGCGATCCACGCAACTGTATTCGAGCGGCTGATTGCCTACACCCGAGAAAAAGCTACCATTGGTTATCTCATGTACGTTGCCGATGCCGTCAGCTATGCCGCTCTCGTTGGAGTCTTTCTTCTCAAAAACTTTGGGAAGGCCGATGCTGCCCAAGTCCTGCCGTTCTTCCTTGGCCTCGCGTGGCTGGTAGCGGTCGCCGGCATCCTCATGCTGATTCCAACTGCGAGGTTCTTTGCCAACAAAGGTCGCAACGCGTGACGGCTCGCATTGCAGTTTTTCACGGATTTGGGCAGCCGCTAGAACTCGTCGAATGTCCCATTCCTAATCTGCAGGAAGGCGAAACGCTGGTCAAGATCAATTGCTGTGCACTCTGCCGAAGCGACCTTCATACCTACGAAGGGCGAAGAACCGAGGCGACACCTGCAATCCTCGGGCACGAAGCTGTCGGGCAAGTCATTGAATCCCGAGCAGGACTGGCCCCGGGCATGAGAATCACCTGGGGAATCTTCGCTTGCTGCAGCGAATGCTTCTTTTGCTGCAATGGGCTCCCACAAAAGTGTGAATCTCTGTTCAAGTACGGTCACGCCCGGCTCACCGACGAGCAGCCTCTTTCGGGAGGTCTCGCCACCCATATTCTTCTTCGCAAAGGAACTCCGGTCGTTCCCCTCCCCGACTCAATTCCCGATGAGATCGCTGTATTGGCCAACTGCTCGACTGCAACGGCTTTTGCCTCGATCCGCAATGCCGATTTGCGCACGAACGCAGTCGTTGCAGTTCTCGGAATGGGAATCCTCGGCCTCACCGCCGCCGCAATCCTGTCGTCCCAAGGACACCAAGTCATCGGCTTCGATCCAGACCCTGCCAAAGCGGAACTCGCCAAAGACTTTGGCTGTACCGATTTCTTCTCCGACGTGGACGCCTTCAAAAGTGCCCTTTCGAACCAAACTCAAGGCCGAGGTGCCGATGCCTGCCTCGAACTCGCAGGCTCGCAGGCTGCCGCTCAACTCTCACTGACTAGCGTCCGCATCGGCGGAACGATCATCTGGACCGGCGCCGCCGCCCCGGTGGGCGAAGTCTCGATCCAGCCCGAGCAAATCCTCCGCCGCCAACTCACGATCAGGGGCGTCCACAACTACATTCCTGGCGACCTGACGGACGCGGTCGAATTCCTATCCGCTTTCTCGCAACAGTTCAGGTTTGAGGCACTTTTCGGGGCTACCTTTTCCCTCGATGAGATCGAGACAGCTCTCCAATTCGCAGCAGTATCAACCAGCCGAGTCATGGTCCGGCCTTGAGAACTGCTTAAGGATAGACCCAGAGTCGAGAAGGAGAAATCCGCTTGTTGTAGACAAGAATATCGTGACTTGGAATCGTAGCAATGGAATCCATTGTCGGGTCGACCATGAAGTTCTTCGGGTCAAAGATCCAGCCAATACTCGCTCGATAATAGGCATTCTTCCCCCAAAGCTCCGTCGGACGATCTGCTTTTCGAAAATCGACATAGAAGTTGTCCGGACCGATACGCGAGAAGAACTCACCTAAGTCGCCCTTCTGCTTGGAACTCACTTTTACGAGCGGAATTTCACCCTTCTGGGCGCCCGCCACACTGAGATCATTGGCGGCGCCTGTTTTCACACGAATGATGCCGTCGGACCACGTGAATCCAACGGTGGTGTAAGTACTCTTTAGCGTCTTCTTCAACTCCGCTCCAAGAGTCACGAATCCTACTTTTTTCGCCTGCTCCGGCATTTCACCGAGGACGTGCAAATCGTGGGCCCACAGGCAAGCTCGGTTATCACCAATGCGCTTCAAAAGATTTTGCGCCATGAACTTGTCACGCCGGCTGTAATAAGCAGGAGTCATCTTGAACATGTTCTTAGTGCTATCACCAAATTCGAATTCAAAAGAGTTAAATGCCTGGTACGCAGTGTCCGCGGCGTATGCCGCTTCATCATAGCCAGGAAGTTTCGACCATTCGCCCTGTTTATCTGCCAGCAGCTTTGCGGCAGCTCGAATCGGGTCCACGTTCTTTTTGTAGTCGCCGTTTCCTTGAGCTTCGAGCCAAGCAGCAAAGGTCTTGCCCTTTTGGTCAAATTCAAACAGAGACGGATAGGCTGAGCTCAAACTGGTGGACGCCTCTTGATCGACGCTTTTGAGGAATTCCGCGACGAGACGGATGTCCTTCGCTGGTAATTGACAGTCAATCCCATAAATCCTGATCTGACGTCCGGACTTAACAACATAACCGCGCATCCACCCAATCAGCGAAGCAAATTCGTCTGTCTGCCAGATCTTAAAAACTCCTTGATTCCGTATGACGTCGGAAAACTCACCCTTTCCAAGATTGACGTACTCATCCAGAGCCTGCCCGGCACTGCGATTGATCTCAAAAACGACCGTGTCGAGTTTTTGGACGGAGATCAGTCTCCGGATCGCTTGGGACTTAAACTCTTGCGATTGGTGGTCACCGTGCGTCGACTCACCCAAGCCGATCACTTTGCTAGCCGCGAGGCTCTTCAGCAGTGGCTCGAACTCATCCTCAGTCGGAATGTCTGTCGAAAGCGCTGTGAGATTCGAACGAATCCACACTGCCGCAGCTGGCTCCGTAGCTTCTCGAGATGCCTTCGGTGACGGCTCCTTCCTTGGCTCATCAACGACAAAAGGAAACACCAGCGCCGACGCCAATGTGGCAAGAAGAACCATGTCGAAATTCTATACAAGTCCCTAACTGAATGAAGTGAAGGTTAAGACTCGAAAGGCTTTAAGCTTGCGAAAAATCGCGATTTCTGCGATTTCGAATCCTAGAGTTGGTGGAGGATAGGGGATTCGAACCCCTAACCCCCCCCCCCCCGTCGGACGATAGGCTTCAAACCCATGAATTGACGGTGATGGAATGGCAAAATTCAGGTAAAAAATGATCATGCTTGCAAGTGCTGCGTTTATGGTTGGGATGTTACGAATGGGTACAGAGACGGTCATGCCCCAAGGCGCGGTGTTCGCCGATAAGATCTATTACGGCGGCGACATGGTCACCATGGTCGGCTCGCGCCCGCAATACGTTGAGCGGCTCGCCGTGCGGGATGGCAAAATCCTGTTCGCTGGTGAGGCAAAGAAAGTCGGCAAGTTCAGAGGACCAGCCACGGTCGCAGTCAATTTGCGCGGTCGGTTCTTGGCACCGGGCTTCTTCGATGCCCACAGCCATCTGGTAACCGTTGGCGTCCAGGCAATCAGCGCGAACTTGCTACCCCAACCAGATGGCACTGTAAACTCGATTTCACAGCTTCAGAATGAGATGCGCAATCACCTGGCAAGCTCACAAGTCGTCAAGAAATTTGGTGTCGTCATCGGGTTCAACTACGACGACTCTCAACTTAAAGAGAGGCGCAGCCCGACTGCGGCCGAACTTGATGCCATCTCAACGACGATGCCAGTTGTGGTCATCCACCAGTCAGGCCACCTTGGGGCGATGAACTCAGTGGCGCTCAAACTGGCGGGCGTAACTGAGAGCTCCAAGAACCCCCAGGGCGGCATAATCCAGCGAAAACCCGGAACGTCCATCCCTAATGGAGTGCTTGAGGAGACTGCATTCTTCGTGGCCCTGTTCAAAGTTCTTCCGGATTTCAGCGAAGCCGACAAGTTGGAGCAGGTTTTGGCTGCCCAGAAGATCTATGCCGCCAACGGGTTCACGACCGTCCAAGAGGGCCGAGCAGAGCCAGAAATGCTCTCGACATTGCAGGCGGGAGCCAACAGCAAGAAGTTCGTTATTGACGTCATAGGCTTTCCGGCTCTCGATACAAACGGCGAGGAGCCGATCAAGCAGAGCCCGCTGATGTCGAAGTACTACACAAACCGTCTCCGATATGGTGGAGTAAAGCTAACTTTTGACGGTTCGCCACAAGGCAAAACCGCGTACTTTACAAAGCACTACTTCAAAGTTCCAGAGGGCCAGCCGAATTCCTACCGTGGCTACCCGGCTTTTCAGGCGGAAGTTGCACAGAAGTGGGTAACTACGGCTTATAAGAATCACTGGAACCTGCTCGTTCATGCCAATGGAGATGCAGCCATAGACGAGCTTATCGCTGTCGTGAAGAGTGCGCGCGCGCAGTTCCCGCCGAAAGGGAACCGAACAGTATTGATCCACGGACAGTTCTTGCGGCGCGACCAAATCTTGGAGCTCAAGCGCTTAGAAATCATGCCATCGCTTTATCCGATGCATACCTTCTACTGGGGTGACTGGCACCGCGAGTCGGTTGCAGGGCCCGAGCGGGCGGAGAATATCTCCCCGACTGGCTGGGTGCTCAAAGCCGGAATGAAATTCACCATCCATACCGACGCGCCCGTCACCTTCCCGAATTCGATCCGAGTTCTCGACAGTGCCGTCAACCGGACCACGCGTTCAGGCTACGTACTAGGGCGCTCACAGCGGATTAGCCCTTACGTTGCCCTTCAATCGATGACCAGTTGGGCCGCATTTCAGCACAGGGAGGATAATCAGAAGGGCACCTTGGAGGTTGGGAAACTCGCTGACTTCGTGGTGCTTGACCGCAACCCAATCAAAGTACCTCGCTCGCAACTCCTTAGCCTGAAGGTCGTTGAGACGATCAAGGAAGGGGTGTCAATCTACAGCCGCTGACAGAAGCGATTCGTGCCCGGAGTTCAGTGGACAGCACTATGAACTCCCCTTGGAGGTTCATTCCAAGGGGAGTTCACAGTATCAGAGATTTAGTGCGGAAGCGCTGAAAATGACCACGAAGATAACAACTACGCCGAGGAAAGATGCGAAACTCAAAGCCGAGTCATCCGAACCCTCTGTTTTGATACAAAGTTTGGTCGGTTCCGCCCATAAAAAACTAAAGCGAGACGGTCGAAAACAGTTTCGCCAGAGTAAAACCTGAAGTTGGTGGAGGATAGGGGATTCGAACCCCTAACCCCCTGCTTGCAAAGCAGGTGCTCTCCCATTGAGCTAATCCCCCACGCAGGAAGAAAGAGTATACCAACAAACTTTTCTTCTTGCAACGCCTCTGCAGGTGTAAGATGCAGTCAAATGCTCGCAACTGTTGCCGTCCTTGTCGCTCTCAGCCAAGACAAAACTACGACCGACCTCGCGGCTAACTTCAAAAACCCGCCTACATCGGCCCTCCCTCACACCTGGTGGCACTGGATGGGTGGAAACGTCACCGAAGAAGGCATCACGGCTGATCTTGAAGCCATGAAGCAAGGCGGAATCGGCGGAGCCCACATCTTCGACGCTGGGCAGGGCATCCCCGACGGACCCATCAAATACAACTCTCCTGAGTGGCGCACTCTGATGGTGCACGCCTTGGTCGAAGCCAAGCGACTCGGACTCGACATGACCATGCACAACAGCTCCGGCTGGTCCAGCAGTGGCGGACCGTGGGTCACCAAGGAGGACGCGATGAAAAAGATCGTGTTCGCCAAAGCAATCGTGCAAGGCGGCGAAAAGGTCAAAATCCCCTTGCCGACCATCAACCAGGGCTACTACAAAGACCTGCAAATCGTGGCTTTGCCCACACCTGATGTGCCTAATCAAGACCGAATGAACGAGCTATCTGGCTTGGGTGCAAACCCGGGTCCTCGGCCCAACATCGCCTGGCCCCGAGTCGATATCGCTGAGTGCATCCAGATTCCGCTCACATCGACCGAAGTCGAACTGCCCGAAGGTGCCTGGACCATCCTTCGCATCGGAGTCACCCTCACCGGAGCCCTCAACGTCGCCAGCCGACCGACCGGCGAAGGTCTCGAAGTCGACAAACTCAGTTCCGAATCCCTTGACCGCTTCTTCGCCGGTGGCCTCGACCTGCTCTTCAAAGAAGTTAGTCCCAATAGTTCCCTTCACACCGTCCTGATCGATAGCTACGAAACCGGCTACAACAACTGGACCCCCAAGCTCTTCGAGGAATTCAAGAAGCGCCGAGGATACGACCCAACCCCGTACCTTCCCTGCCTCGCTGGCTACTCGGTAACCGGCGCCGATACCACCTTTGGCTTCCTCTTCGACTGGCGCAAAACCCTCTCCGAACTCTGGGCCGAGAACTACAGCGGACACTTCGCCAACAAGCTCAAGCAACAAGGTCTCGAACTCGCTATCGAACCCTACGGCAATGGAAACTTCGACCCATTCTCCTATGGAAAACCTGGAGGACTGATCATGGGTGAGTACTGGGTCGGCGAGGGCCGAATCAACGCCGCAGTGAAAGTCGCCGCTTCCGTCGCCCACGTCTACGGCAAGAGCGTTGTCGGTGCCGAAGCCCTCACCGCCAGCCCCGAACAAGCTGGATGGCGCAATCAACCCCGCCAATGGAAAGCCTTCGCCGACCGGGGCATGACCACCGGCGTCAACCGGATCATCTACCACCGCTTCGCCCACCAACCCTGGGTCAGTGGAGTCAACCCCGGAATGACCATGGGACCCTGGGGTTCCCATGTCGACCGAACCAACACCATCTGGCCCTATATGGCAACCTGGGACCAGTATGTCTCCCGCTGCCAATACATGCTCCAAAGCGGCACCTTCGCCGCTGACATCCTTCTTTTCTCCGGCGAAGACACGCCCCAAAACTACGCCGGTGAAGGCCAAAACATCCCGGAAATCCCCGCCGGACATGACCACGACTTCATCGGACTTGATCCGCTCATGTCGCTTACCGTCAAAAACGGCAAACTCACTCTGCCCAATGGCGCAACCTATGCGGTCCTCGCTCTGCCAAATACGCAGTACATGACGGTCGAACTCGCTCGAAAAATCAAGCAACTTGTTCAAGACGGCGCAACCGTCGTCGGTCCTCGACCAGCGCAAACCCCGAGCCTCCAAGAAGCCTCCAATGGCGCACAGCAAGAACTGGAGAAGATCACCCTTGAACTCTGGGGACGCAACTGGGAACAGCCTTCCAGTTCATGCAGTTTCGGAAAGGGCCAAATCGTCTGGGGCAAAACTCTTGGGGATGTGCTCGCCACAAATGAGGTCGCGCCTGCTTTTGCGACCAAAGCCATCGACGTGAGCTCAATCCGGCGACGCATTGGCAACACCGACGCCGTATTCGTCGCTTCGTCCCAGCCCTACCCGCGAACAGTCAATTGCAGCTTCCGAGTGAATCCAGAAAACACCAAAGCTCAGCTCTGGCACCCCGAGACCGGACTGATCGAAGATGCGCCAGTCTGGAAGGCAACTAAAACCGGGATTGAAATTCCGTTGCGCCTGGACGCCGACGGCTCGGTTTTCGTCGTTTTCTCTCCCGCAACGGCGCAGTCGAAACACATCACCGAAGCCCGGGAAATTGTCGCCGCCGAAAACGAGGAGCCCGCACCAACCCTCACGATCCTCAAAGCAATCTACGGCGATACCGCTACCGGTCGAATCAAGGACGTCACGAGCATCGTCGCGAGCGCAGCCACTGCCACCACCGTACGCATCAGTGCCTCTAACTCCGAACTCGGCGGCGACCCCGCAGTCAACACCGTCAAAACCCTCACCGTCACCTACAAACTCGGCGATGAAACCAAGACCATCACACTTCCTGAAAACGGCGCATTCATGATCGGCGCCTTTCCCAACGCCGGAACGCCCCCAGTCTCCGAATTCCAGGGCAATACCCTCAGAGTCTGGAAGAACGGGGCCTTCAGCCAAACCTGGTCAACCGGCCAAAAGATGCAGTTCCAAGTCAAGGACCTTCCCCAACCCACCGAGCTCACCGGCCCCTGGCAAATCAAGTTCATTTCAACGTACGACCCTGTCCGAACCGCAACCTACAACAATCTCAAATCCTGGACCGAGGACGAGAACTTCGACACCAAATACTTCTCCGGAACTGGAACGTATTCCAAATCGATCCAAGTGAACAAGAGCCTCCTAGGAAAAGGCAAACGCTTATTCCTCGACCTAGGCGACGTACGCGAACTCTGCCGAGTCCGCCTCAATGGCAAACCCGTCGCCACCCTTTGGAAGTCGCCCTTCCGAGTCGACATCTCCGATTTCGCCAAACCCGGAGCAAACGCCCTGGAAGTCGACGTTACCAATCTCTGGACTAACCGCCTTATCGGAGACGAGCAATTCCCCGATGACATGGGCTGGAACGGAGCCCAACTCAAAGGTTGGCCTCAATGGTTCCTGAGCAACCAACCCCGCCCCGAGCCTCGTCGAAAGACCTTCACCACCTGGCGGCACAACTTTAAGGAAACTCCGCTGCTGCCCAGTGGCCTCCTCGGCCCTGTCACGCTGAGACCCGTCAAAGTCATCACTCTGCGCCCGTAAGGCGCAGAGTGGGAGCGACTTCCTACTGACCTTGGCCCAGCGAGTAACCAGCGACGCCATCGAAAGTGCACAGGTTCTCGTGCTTGATCACCTCAAGCCCCGCCTCCACAACTCGACCGAGCAGAGACACCACATCTGTTCCCGATAGCTCACCGCCATCCCGCGCCATGAACCGGCAGCGGTAGTGGTCAACCAAAGTCGTCTCAGCGAAGCCGTTCGGCCAAACCTTTACCCCCCGGCAAGTGATCATCGCCAACTCAAGCTCTCCAGCGCACTCCAAGAGGCGTGATCCCAGCTCATCCGGCGTCCCGTTCCATTGAACAAAAACGTCCGTTCCCACGGTTTGCTTCGCAGCTGGGGCAACCGGACGAACACCGAGATTCATTGGCTTCGCCTCACCGTACTTGACCGGACTCAATACCGTCGGCCCCTGTCCCAATCGAGCAATCACAGCCTCGCCAAACTCTCGAGTTCCGACCAGTTTGGTGCTGGTCCCTTCCCGATAGATGTCACTGGTGTGGATTCCATCCTCAATCGTCTTTAGCCAAGCGTTGTGGATGCGCTCGGCAACCTCTGGCTGTCCGATGTGAACCAGCATCATCACCGCCGCCAACAACAGACCGGAAGGGTTTGCCGCGTTCAATCCCGACAGCAGGGGTGCGCTGCCGTGAATCGCTTCAAACATTGCGCAATGCTCGCCAATATTCGCCGACCCCGCCAGCCCGACCGAGCCCGCGACCTCCGCCGCGATATCGCTCAGAATGTCGCCGTAAAGGTTCAAAGTAACGATAACATCAAAGTTCTCCGGGTGCGTCGCAACTTTCGCCATCCCAATATCAATGATCCAGTGCTCCTTCTCAATCTCCGGGTACTCCGCCCCGATCTCATCAAATATCCGATGGAATAATCCATCCGTCAGCTTCATGATGTTGTCCTTGCTCATGCAGGTGACTTTCTTGCGGCCGTTCGCCTGGGCGTACTCAAAGGCGTACCGAACAATCTTCTCGCATCCCGAACGGGTGACCAACTTCAGACACTGATAAACCTCTTCCGTCTGCCGGTGCTCAATCCCTGCGTACAAATCCTCCTCGTTCTCGCGGATGATCACCAAGTCCATTCCCGGTCCTGACTTCCCGGCGAATGGAGCGTAAGTGACGCAAGGTCGAACATTTGAGTACAAGCCAAGCGTCTTGCGAATCGTGACGTTCAAGCTCTTGTAGCCGCCGCCCTGAGGGGTCGTGATCGGAGCTTTTAAGAGCACCTTTGTACTTCGTAACGAATCCCAAGCTTCGGGTTTGATCCCTGAAGAGAATCCGGATTTGTAGACCGACTCACCAATCTCGATCACATTGGGCTGAATTGCGGCTCCGGCTTGCTCCAAAACGTTGAGCGTTGCCGCCATGATTTCCGGCCCAATTCCGTCACCATATGCCACGGTGATCGGGGTTTTTATCATTCCTGTGAGAGAGTCCTGAGAAGTCATGGTAGAATCCGAAGTGATTTGCATTACAGGAATATGATTACACGAAAATGATATCGCATGATACTGATTCTCTAAAATTTGCGAACGGCTGGACGTTTCTGACAAATCACACCCATGTTCTGGTGTGTTTGCTCCGCAATCCGGAAACGCGGCTCCGAGATGTCGCCATCCAGGTCGGTATCACCGAGCGAGCCGTTCAGCGCATCGTTGCCGAACTCGAGCAGTCCGCCGTCATCACCCGTGAGAAAGACGGAAGACGAAATCGATACACGATCAACACTCAAACTGCCCTTCGCCACCCCCTCGAACAAGGGGTCACGGTAGCCGAACTTCTCGAGAAAATCATCTAGTTCAAAGCCCGTGCCATTGCCCCTCGCGAAACTACGGTAAACCGGAAAACTAGGAACGTTTGCTAGGTCGGATAGGTTCATTTATCTGAGATCATTTCCTCATTGCTTTACTCGAAGCACAAATTGAGGTTTGCTTTTGATATTCCCGATACAATTACGTGGTCTAAAAGATTTGAACGATTCTGGCTGGCAAGCTCCGGAAGGTAGCAATATGGAACAACCCCAACTCGAATTAGTCGAGGGACTTAACCTTGCGTCGACCGAAGCTGAGCCAATCGTTCCCGAAAGAGCCATCATTCCGGACGCCTTTGATCAAGTGCTTGCGCGGGTCGAAGCGGAACAGAGTCCCGCTCACGTCGCCGATCAAGAACCCATCTACAAAAGCCGACCTCTCATTGCCGCCCTATGTATGATCGGTGGCCTCCTCCTCGGCCGACTGACAATGGAGCCCCAGACGAGTACCAAGTACATCGAAAAGGTTGTTCCTGCCGTCGCCACCGTAAAGCCTACAGCACCCCTGCTCTCAGTCTCAAACCCATTCCGGAAGCTCGCAAGTACTGGGGAGTTTGACCCCTGGATGCCTCTCAACGGCGGTTTTCCAATCCCACCTCCGCAAACTCAAGGCAAGCTTCTGGATCGACCCACAGGCAGCTTTAACCCCGAAGATTTTAACTCACCCACCCCGATCCGTGGTCAAGTCGGAGGCATGATGCCGTTTGACCCAGGTGCGCCGCTCAAGCCGGGCATAGGCCTCCCCGATGCAAATGGCAATTCGGTTCAACCCTCAGCTGATCCTAATCAGAGCCTCCCAGATGCAAACGGCAAGAAGCCAACTGCGTCGGATAGCCCAGGGACTAAGATTGCGAGTGAGAAATACGTTGCGATGTCGCTCAGCGGTCCTGAACCCTCCAGCGGGCAAAGCCGAATCCTGGGCATCGCTTCTGCGAATGGCGGGACCGGACGCAGCTTCACCCACATGAGCGAAGAAGGATCAATCGAAGCCCAAGGCGTCCTCATTATCGTCCCCGCAAGCGCGGCCGAGAAAGTACAGAACGCCATCGAGGCTCTTGGCGGATCCGCGGTTGATGCGTCGAACGAGGGTAATGCCAGCGCGTTTCAAGGCTCCATCTCGGGGATCTTCAGCACTCGCCTTAAGAGGCTAAGAGACAAGAAAGAAGAGCTTCTGAAGGACTTTGAAGAAGGCGCTCAACCTGTCAAGCAGATCATTGAGGCCATCGACATGGAATCCCGCGCCGTCTCCGCAACCCGCCTCCCAGGCGGACTGAGCGGCAAGGCCGTGTTTCGGATTCTTTTGAAGTAATCGGTTCACTCCTTGAAACTGCTAAAGTCAAATCATGCAGTTTCACGGAGTCGACTTCACCTCGTCCCCGCATGCGAGTAAATCGATCGTTGTTGCTTCCGGAGAAGACCACTACTGCGAAAACATCACCGAGTTACTTTCGTTTGGCGACTTCGAAAGGTGGCTGAGTGAGGCAGAAGGCATCATCGGAATAGATGCTCCGTTCGGCTTCCCCTCGCTCTTCTGCGCCAAAGCATATCCAGGGCTCTCATGGTCGGGCATTGCGGCATCTTTGGGACTCGCCTCCGGCTTCGACGATTTCCGGGCGAAGGTGACAGACTTCAAAACAGGGCGCCAACCAGGCAGTCTCGAATTCCCACGCATCACCGACCGAGAAGCGGGCGGAGTCAGCTCGATCCATATCGGTTTCCCACCCGTGGGACTCATGGCGGCGAGGTTGCTACCCATTTTGAACCGGGCACCCCACTCGATCCTCCCCGTAAGACCGTCACTGTCCTCAACAAAAGTGGTGGAGGTTTATCCCGGAAAAATCGCCAAGTCGCTCATTGGCCCGCAATCTTACAAGGAAAAGAAGGGCACACCAGAAGTACGCAGACACTTAATGGACCAGCTGACCATCGAACTCTCCGACCCCGTTCGCCAGGCAGCCGAAAGGGACGCTCTAGGTGATACCATCGACGCCGTTCTTGCCTTCCAACAGGTTAGAACTTGGTTCGAGGCCGATATGCCGATTCCGAGCGGTCCAACCTTTGAACTCGAAGGCTGGATTGTCTAGCGACCACCCAGCCCGGAAAGAGTTACGCCCTCGATGAAGTACCGCTGAGCGAATGCAAACAGTGCAACAACCGGGATGACGGTCAGCGTCGAGAACGCCATCAGCAATCCTGGCTCTCCACTCCGATCTCCCTTGAAGAGCGCAAGCGAGTAGCTCAGCGGCATGTTCTCAGGTGAGTTGATGTAGATGAGTGGCCCCATGAAGTTGTTCCAAGCCCCCATAAACGTCCAGATCGCGATCACCGCAAGGGCGGGTTTGATCTGCGGAATCATGATCGACCAGAACGTCTTCACGTAGGTACACCCGTCAATCTTCGCCGCGTCCTCTAGTTCCATTGGAATCTGTGAGAAGAACTGCCGAAGCAAGAAGATGTTAAATGCCGACCCAAAGAACGCCGGAACCCAGAGCGGATACAGGGTATCGATCCAACCCAGCGTTCGGAAAATCAAGAACTGCGGAAGCAGCGTAATCGCCCCCGGAAGCATCATCGTCGCCAGCAGTATGGAGAACATCTTTTCCTTGCCGGGGAACTTCATGCGCGAGAACGCATACGCCACGATGCTTGAACCGAGAATCGTCCCGACGACGTTCATCACAACCAAGATAAGTGTGTTCTTGACGTAAACCAGACCATTAAGCGTCTCTGGAGGCAAATAGCTCAGCGCCTCCGAGTAGTTCTCAGTCCGCAGTCCGACATGTCGTACGGCCTCGGTTTGGTCAGGAGAAACGGTTACGGTTGTTCCCTTCCTGGAATCAGGCTCGAGCACTTTGAGCACCCGCGATCCATCCGCCAAACTATCCGATTCGAACCCTTTGATTATCTCGTTACCGACTTTTGCAGTGTAAACCTTTGCCTGCACCGGCACCTCTTTCAGTTCAGCTCGGTCGACCAGGAACGTCGTACCTCGAATTGAGATCGGTTTGAAGATGTCGATCTTGACCTTGCCACCCTCCTCTCCAATTTCGAGCCCTTCCACGGTTTTGCCCTCAAAGGTGGCCTCGAAGTGCTTTTTCGCCTTGTCTGGACTGAGATAGGGAACCGTCTCAGTAACTCTAGGAATCCAAACAATTCCATTCGGCGAACTCATGTCCTTGTCCTCTTTGAATGAGGTCACCAACAAGAACACGAAGGGAACGCCAAAGACCACCGAACCCGCGAGAAGCGCGAGCTGCGTAATGATCGTCTTGCCCAGTCCCCGTGCATTCGCCGAGTGGGCAGTCACAACCATCGCCCCAACTGCAGCGATTGCTATCGCGAGGACACCGACCAAGCCCAGCAAGGAGAACGGAACCCCGCCCTCGATGATCGTGATCTTATTGGTGGGATCAGACAAGTAAAGTCCGGTAAAAACCAGAGCGGCGATGAATAAACCAAAAGCAGCCTTGAGTTTGTGAGTCCGCTCCTCAGCAGAGATAGAAGTGGTCGACTGGATCAGCCGTGTGATAATCAGTCCGGTACATGCGGCGGCCAACCAAGCCGTCCAAGGCATCACAAACCATACAAGCGGAAGCTTGAACATGCCTGACACAAATGGCTTAGTCAGCACGACCCCTATGACCGCAAGGACGGCAGTCAAGATCGTATTTGATAACAGGTCCACCCTTGTTCGGGATGGATCAGAATCAAGTTGGCGAGTTCCAATAAAGAACAGGCGCCCAACCATTTTAAGTCCAAAGAAGATAGCCAGCCAAGAAGCAAGAACTCCAACCGCGAAAAGGGTTCCACTCGGCATCACTTCACCTCCTCATGCACCCAGCGATCTTTCAGCTTAAACTGCATGAACGTAATCATCACAACAATGACAAAAACAAGCCAGGCTAAAGCAGACGCGTATCCCATTTTGAACAAACCAAACCCGTTGTTGAAGAGCATATAGACAGGTGTCATCATCGAGTCATCCGGTCCCACCGGACCATCCAGAGAAGGTCGCATAACGTACACGCGGTCGAACTCCTGGAGCGATCCAATAAAGCCCATTACCGTGTTAAAGAAGACCAGTGGGGTCAGGTGCGGGAACGTGATCGACCAAAACGTCTGTTTGGCATCCGCGCCGTCCAACGAAGCCGCCTCGTACAAACTTGTCGGGACTCCCTTTAGGCCCGCAAGCCACAAAACCATTCCACTTCCGGCACCCCATAGTCCCATCAAGATCAGAGCTGGCTTACACCACTCCGCCGACTGAATCCAACCCGGCGGTTGGATGCCCATCCAGGGAGTCAGGGTCACGTTCCAGTAGGCATTGATGAGGCCCTTCACTGGCTCGGGATTCAGCACCCAAGACCACAGTACGGCACTCGCAATGCCCGGGACAATTGCCGGTAAGTAAAAGATGGTTCGATAACCCCGAATCCCCCGGGCAGCTGCATTCAACAACAGCGCAACCAGCAGACCTGTCATCAATCCAAGTGGAACACCAACGCCCGCCAGGTAAGCCGCATTGCCCAGCGCCTTGCTCACCATCTTCCAATCGCTTCCGAACATGTCTTGGTAGTTCTTGAGTCCCACCCAGCGAGCCTCATTGAGAACGTCCCACTGAGTGAAAGTGAAGAAGAGCGACGCCATCATCGGTCCGATCGTCAGGAGCATGAACCCGATGACCCAAGGCGAGATGAAGAGGTAAGCCCACTTCGCCTCCTGCCTCTCGAGCTTGCCAATTCGCTCCCTCTTAAACTGCCACACAAAGAAACCGATAAACCCAGCGAGTCCGAGCACCCCAACCAAGCCCGGAAGCCGCAAGTCAATCACGGGATACTGGCTCTTGTTGTGAAAGGCGTCGAGATCGCGCTGAACATTTGCCTGGGCCGAGGCGAGCGCCTTCTGGCTCGACTCCTTACCAAAACAAGCCGCTTCCATCGCCCGAACGTGCTCTTGCCAAATCAGCTGCCCAACGAAGGTCGCCGGACGAATTCGGCTGTAGTTCGCCATCTCAGTGTGCATCGCGAGTGCCTGGCCATAGTTTCCGAACTTAGGCGCAAATCTCTCGGAGGCTTCCTCATTGCCTTCTTTGTGAGCCATTTGGCGAGGCATAAAGGTGCGATCTCTAAGTTTCTCCCAAGCTGCCTGCGCCGAATACTCGATCATCCGCCCCTCTTTCGAGGTCATAAACTTGATGAAACGCCAGGCATCATCTGGATTTCTCGCACCCTTCGGAATCGCTAAAGACGAACCCCCAACCCAAGTAATAAATTGATCCTTCTCTTCCTTGAATCGCCCGATCTTATTGTAACGATCGTCAGGAACGGGTGGCGGGGCGCACTGGAAATCAAGCGAAGGCGAGTAGCGTGCAAGATCGTTCAAAATCCATTCGCCGTCGATCTTCATCGCGACCTGACCAAGGATGAAAGGGTCGTTCTCTTTGCCCTGGAATCCGCTCTTGAACTTCTCCGAGTTCTCGTAGCCCCCTACAATCTTGTAGCCCTCGACCATGAAGTCCAGAGCCTCACGCGCCTCGGGCGTATCCATAGTACATTTCTTGCCGTCCTTACTCAGGAACGCGGCATTGTTCATGAACGCAAACATGTAAAGCCAGGAGTTACCGAAATTTGGCATGAAGCCAGCCCGAATCAACCGACCATTCTTGTCTAATTTGGTAATTGCTTTGCTGTATTTGAGCAACTCTGACCATGTGCGGGGCGGCCGAGTAGGATCACACCCATTTCGTACAAGCTCCGACTCACTTTCTTTAAAAATTTTACGATTCCAATACAAGACTCGATTATCAGCCCCGGTGGGGATCGCATATGTCTGGCCTTCGTACTGAGCCTCCGCCCAAGTCGCTGGATAGTATTGGTCAGGCGTTGGGCAAAGCGGATCCTTGCCTTTGTCCTTGGCGATGTAGTCGTTTAAGGAGAGGAACGCACCTCGTGAAGCCCAGTCCGAAATTGTGAATCGGTCTTGACTGATCACGTCCGGGGCTACGTTACCAACGATCGAAGTCATCAGCTTTTGGGGGTCCATCCGACCTGCTCCCATACTCAGGAGTTTGATCTTGAGGTCCGGGTTCCGTCGCTCGAACTCCCTGAGAACCGCATCCTGCCCTTTTGAGTCCGGCCCCATCGAAAGCCCCCAGAAAACAACCTCGCGGCGCGCCGGCTGAGCGCTCACGCTTACCAGCAGCCCTAAAAGGCAACCAACGACAGAAAGAAAGCGGCTCATCATCGAACTCAGAACCATTATTACACTAGTTTGCAATTTTGTGAATACGAATTCACAAGTTCATTTTCTCAAAATCAAGACTCGATAGGTATTCTCAACTTCCGTATGTCAGACCCTGCTACAACGAAAAAAAACTCTCCCTCGTTGTTGCCACTGATCTTCACTGTCTTCCTTGATCTTCTCGGCTTTGCGATGTTTATCCCTGACCTCCAACTGCGAGGCGAGGGTTTAGCTACTCAGTTTCTTGGGAAACCCAGCACCGCCGTCGAGGTAGGGCTGATGGTTGGTTTCGGTCAATCTGTCTACTCCATCGCTCAACTTCTCACCGGGACTTGGCTTGGTCGGCTCAGCGACATCAAAGGTAGAAGAATCATCCTTTTGGGATCGAGTGCACTAAGCGTCTTCGCCTACGCTCTCTACGCCCACGCCGACACCATCTGGCTCCTATGGCTCTCACGCGCGCTCAGCGGAATCGCCGCCGCGAACCTGGGTGTTGCCTTCGCCTATGTTGCTGATGTCACCACACCCGAAGAGCGCGGTCCAAAACTCGGACTCTTGGGAGCCGCATTTGGAGTCGGGTTCATTATTGGTCCTGCTCTCGGTGCCGGACTTCTGGTCCTGGGGAAAGACAGCCCATTGCTGCTCGGATACACCGCCGCGATCCTCTCCGCCATTAACTTCGTCCTGATCTACTTGCTTGTCAAAGAGTCAAACACCACCCGCCAGGATGCTGGCAAAAAGTCTTTTATCACAACTCTCAGAGAAGCCCTCAACGTTCCTGGGCTGGCCATCCTGCTCGGAATGTTCTTCATGATGAACCTCACGTTCACCAACCTCGAGACCACCTACTTCCGACTGCTCGCTGATCCAAATTGGATCTTCAAGGTTGCCCAAGAAAACGTCAAAACCTTCGGCTCGGTCATCCTCCTCGTCGTCGGAATCACGGGAGCGATCACCCAAGGCGGCCTTTCCCGCGTCATCATTCCTAAGCTGGGTGAACTCAAAACGGTCCGGATTTTCTACACCGCGTTCATTCCCGTCTTCGCCTCCGTCCCGTACATTCCCATGTACTTCCCCGGCATCTTCGGAACCATCGCTCTCGGACTGACGAACGGTCTGGCGATGCCCAGCATGAATAGCCTCGTGTCTCGCCGCGCACCACGTGAGATGCAGGGCAGCATCATGGGTCTCACCCAGTCTCTCGGCTCGCTGGCCCGCATCATTGGTCCCCTTTTTGCGAACTGGCTCTTCCAGATGAAGCCGAGTTATCCCTACCTCTACGGCGCGGCTCTCGCTCTGATCCCCGCCGTCCTCGCATGGTTTGTTTTGAAACCATCAGACCCAGCAACCGACAATGAACCGACCGTCGGCATCGCGCACTAGGTTAATATGAATGGAATGAGCGACGAACTCACTGAAGAGGAAAGCACTCACCAAGGCAAAAACTCGGGATCCATCCCGCCACGACGGCGCGACTGGCTCGGCTCACTCGTTGGACTCGCTATCTTCCTCGGCGGAATTGCTCTCATCGTGATGGTCTTCCGGCTGGCGTACGATATGTACAAAGTTCCCCCCAAGGTCGCTCTAAAAATCGAACCCGGCAAACCCCTCGACGTCGCCACCACCGTCAACGCCCTCGCTGACATCGTCGTCAAAATCGTCTTCCTCCTCTTCATGGCAGGCTCGGGCTCAATGGTCGCCAACCGAGGAATTTACTTGTACTCAAAGAGCCGTGGCAGGCACTAAGTCCTAACCCTCTTTGCCAGGTTTTCCACAGATAGATAATGTGCTAACCAAACCCTTCAGTGGTGTGTTAGACTCCGTTACAATTCGAATTCTGTTCGGGTGTTTTGGTATTCGTTATGATAACGGCAAATCGATTCCTTATTGGTGCAATGATCCTAGGCGGAGCAACGCTCAGCCAGGCACAAACTCTTAGCTACTGGGTGAACAAAACGGGCGACGCCTCGAACCTCACTCCCTCAACAATTTACGTCATGCCAAACTCGACAATCTCTCTGGCTGTCTACGCGCAAACGTCAGGCATGGGCAATCTCATCGGACTTGACACCTTGTTCGGGTACGACCAAACGTCTACAGTTGGTGCGAGCGCTACTCCGGCAGGTAGCGGTCTTAGCTTCAATTCAATTTCTTGGAATGCACCCTTCTCGACAGGTGACCTCAGCGTCCAGCAAGGTGGCGGCTTCGGAGCATCCGGAACCCGTCCCTACGGAACCTACGCAAGTTCGACGTTGCTGACTGGCAACTTCGGATCATTAGACGGAGCCGGCGCAAAAGTTTTCGACATCGTTCTCAATATCGGCGCTCTCGCCAACGGTGACTCCCGAACCGTAACTGTGTTCTCCGCAATGAACGGCGCGAACCCCGCCGACAACTGGAGCTCCTCCGCGCTGAACGAATCGTTCACCGCCGCGGGTTCCAGCAACTACACAGTCAACATCGAAGTCGTCCCCGAGCCGGCAACCCTCGCCGTCCTCGGCCTCGGCCTCGCCACCCTCGCGCGACGAAAGAGGAACACAGCATGAAACTAACTGCAGCCTTTTCAATCCTCTCCCTCTCCTTGCTAGCTGGAGCGTTCGCTCAAGATCGTGTTGGTAAACCGATCACGCTGAAATCCGCGCCGATCAGGGTGACGACCGCCGAGATTATGAGAGTAACCGCTGTGTTGGGACCACAAAAGTGGTACGAGACCAAGCGAAATGAGGTCGAAGTCGACCGAGAAAATTTACCAGGTGCTCCTGGTGCCCCTCCTGTCTCTTCCTGGCCCTTCGGCGAAAAGGTAGATCTTGGTCGGGAAGCAAATCCCTTGGCGAAGATAATTCCGGGTAAGGGTGGCATAAACACACCGCTTTTCAGCCTTGGTTTGAGCTTTAATGGTCCAACATATCCAGCAGGCGGTGGACCGGTTCCACCCGATAGCACGGGCGACGTCAGCCCATCCACAGTGCTCATCGCATCGAACGGTCAAATCAAGTCGTACACTAAATCTGGCGCGGCAGGAGCTCTTAGCACAACAGACTCTTCTTTCTTCGCCTCAGTTCGAGGCGGATCCGGACTCAGCGATCCTAGAGTCGTCTTTGATCGGATCAGCCAACGCTGGTTCGTTGAGGAAATTACAACTTCTCTAGCGGACGGCAATAACAGGATTCTTCTTGCGGTCAGTGACAGTGAGAACATTACTGCCTCGACCGTATGGAACTACTACTCATTTGTCCAAAATGTGGGCGGAGGTGCGAACGGTCTTGCTGATTATGCCACCCTCGCCGTCGACGCGAATGCAATTTACATCGGCACAAATGTGTTCGCTGGGGGAAGTAGTTTCATCGGTTGCGACGTCTTCGTCATTCGGAAGAGTTCCGTGCTCAGTGGCGGTCCAATGGTTGTTACCCCTTTCCACACGATCACGCCTGCAAGCGGAGCAGGAATATACACCCCGTGGGGATGCACAAATGACGACCCAACTGCAACGTCAGGGTTGATCGTCGGCGTGGACAATGCTGCCTTCAATCTGATACAGACCAGAAGGGTTAATAATCCCGGCGGGACTCCTACTTTGAGCGCTGCAGTTTCGATCACTGTCCCGACAACTCGATTCCCGATTGCGATGCCGATTTCGACATCAGCGGCCACCACAGGATCGGTGGATTCTTTAGACGATCGGATGTTTTACACTCGAATCTACAAGAATCAGACAACCGGCGTGCGGTCACTTTGGACCGCTCATAACATCGGTGTAGACGCCTCTGGCGTAGCAGGAAGTTCGAACAACCGCACCGCGTCGCGTTGGTACGAGATCGGTGATCCTTTCGGAACTCCAACGTTGGTGCAAGCCGGAACAGCGTATGACAATGCCGCGAGCAACCCAAGATTCTGCACGATTCCTTCAATTGCGATGAACCTCCAAGGTCATGCATTTGCCGGATTCTCGCTCGGCAATGTCGCTAATTCGCCAGGGCTAGGTGGTGCATTTCGGCTCTCCGGTTCGACCCTGGGAACGATAGGAAATCCGACATCTCTCGTGTCAGGAGCAAATTACTATAACATCCAGTCCGGTACAGCATTTGGAAAGCGATGGGGCGACTACTCGACAACCGTAGTTGATCCGGCGGACGGAATGACTATCTGGACATTCCAAGAAATTGTGAGCGCAAACAACCAATGGGGTGTTCGAGCGGCAAAGATGATGGCTCCAGTTCCGACGGCCACGATGTCGGCAACGAACATCACCCAGGGTGCAACGCAGAACATCACGATCGACGGAACGGGCTTCTTCGATCCGGATGTCAGCTACCCTAATCACCTCAGCATCAACGCTGGAGCTGGAGTCACTGTGAACTCGTTCACCTGGACCCCAACCCAGATCATCGCCAACGTCACCGTTGCCGAATCAGCCGCCCTCGGAGCCCGTAACGTCACCCTTACCAACCCCGATGGACAATCGATTACCGTCACGAGCGGAATCACCGTCACTCAGCTCGTCAAAAACGTCAACGGATCGCTGACGCTCTCGAACTACCTTGGTTCAAGTGCCAACCTTACGTTCACGATCGAGCTTCGAAATGCAACGACAAACGCAGTCATCCAAACCGTCAACCTATCCGGTCTCGGCGCAGGAAACACGTTCGCGTTCACCACGACCCAACTCTCGGGCAACTACAAGCTCAGAGTCAAAGCTGGCAAGCGATTCCTTGGTGTTGTAAATAACGTCACTCTCAGCCTCAGCGGTGCTAGCGGACTCAGCTACACCTTGACGAACGGCGACGTGGACGGTAACAACACCGTCAACAACACCGACTTCACCCTCTTGCGCGCAGTGTGGGGATCAACCGGTAACGGCGCGAATGACGGAGCCGACCTTAACGGGGACGGAACCGTCGGCAACCTAGACTTTGCCATTCTAAGAGCAAATCTAGGCCAAAGCGGACAGTGAGTTAACCCTTCCAAAAAGCCCCTCTCGCCGACGTGAGAGGGGCTTTGTCATTTGCTGTTGGAATCAATGGCCCACTTCGTGCGTCATAATCAAAGCAAAGCAATCGGAACCATGTTCCAGGCACTACCGCTCCTCATCCTGATGATCCTTCAGGGGCTGGGTTCGCACAGCGGTGCGAACACCCAAAGCCTCGAAGTTCAGTTGCGTCTCCAAAACCGCTTCTACGCATCAGTCATCAAGCAAGAGCGCGAGCAACAAGAACTGCAAGCTCCCCAGGAAGAAGCCGCCAAACCTAAGGTCGCTTTTATCCAACCCGCCAGCTTTCGCGAGTGCACCAAGCTCAAACAGTCCGGTTTCGCAACCTCGCTGCGCTCCCGAGACGGCCCGACGAGCTAACCAAACCCAAGCTCGTCCACACGGTTGAACTCCGGCGCATCCCGCCGCCAACCGAAAACCGCCAACCGAAAACCCAAATGATTAAATTTCTCCGCCAACTCTTCGACACCTCCAAGAAGGATGTCGAGTTCGTCATGCCGATCGTCGAGCAAATTAACGCCCTCGAAAAAGAAATCGAAGCTCTCACCGAAGAGCAACTAAAAGATCGCTGCCACACCCTCCGCCACCGAGCCATGGGCGGTGAGAAACTTGACGCGCTCACTGTCGAAACTTTTGCCTGTGCTCGTGAAGTCAGCCGACGAACCCTCGGCATGCGCCACTTTGATGTTCAGCTCATTGGTGGACTCGTTCTTCACCAAGGCCGAATCGCCGAAATGAAGACCGGTGAAGGAAAAACCCTCGTCGCTGCCGCTCCCCTCGTCCTCAACGCCCTCACCGGAAAAGGCGCCCACCTCGTCACCGTCAACGACTACCTCGCCCGACGCGACGCGGTCTGGATGGGGCCAATCTATCACTTCTTCGGCCTCAGTGTCGGCATCATCCAGGGCCAAGGCGAAGACTCCGACGAACTCGGCGGTAGCTACAAGTACGAACCCGGATGCGACGAGCTCGGCGACCCTCGCTACCTCAACCTGCGCCCATCCACTCGCCGAGAAGCCTACTCCTGCGACATCACCTACGGAACCAACCACGAATTCGGATTTGACTATCTCCGCGACAACATGGCGTTCAGCGAAGAAGACCTCAGCATGTCCGAGCTTCACTTCGCCATCGTCGACGAAGTCGACTCCATCCTTATCGACGAAGCCCGAACGCCACACATCATCAGCGGCCCGTCGATGGAGGACGTCAGCGTCTACGCCTCGATCAACGAGATCGTGATCCAGCTTGAACCCGAGACCCACTGGACCGCCGATAAGAAGAACCACAGCGCCAGCCTTACCGAGGTCGGTATGGACCGCGTCGAAGAGCTGATGGGCATCGACAACATCGCCAGCGATCCCAAGATCTTCCACTACATCAACGCCAGCGTCAAAGCCCACGGCCTCTTCACGCGAGACATCGACTACGTCGTTCGAAACGGCGAAGTCGTCATCGTTGACGAGAACACCGGACGAATGATGTTCGGTCGCCGGTTCAGCGACGGCCTACACCAAGCCCTGGAAGCCAAAGAGCGAGTCAAGGTCCAGAATGAAAGCCAGACGATCGCGACCATCACCTTCCAAAACCTCTTCCGACTCTACGAAAAGCTCGGCGGAATGACCGGTACGGCCAAGACCGAGGAGGACGAGTTCCGCAAGATCTACGGCCTCGACGTCGTCACCGTCCCCACCCACCGACCAAGCTCCCGACTCGACCAACCGGACGTCATCTACAAGTCACACGAAGCCAAGTTCCGGATGATCGCCTGGGAAATCCTGCGTCTCTACACCAAGCACCAACCCGCCCTCGTCGGAACCCGTTCGATCGAAATGTCCGAGCTCGTCTCCACTCGACTCCAGCCCGACTTCCTCCAAAAGCTCATTGTCACCCGGCGACTGCAGACCATGGTCGAAGTCAGCAAGGAGATCAAAGGCGACAACGCCAAAGACGCCCGCCGATTCTTCGAAACAACTCTCGAAGAGCTCAACATGAGCGAAGTCGCCATGCTCCTCGGCAAGATCAACATCCCAAGCGATCCCACCAACAAGGAGTGGACCGACTGGTGCCTCAAGGAGTGGGGTGTTGAAGCAACCAACCTCGAATTCCTCAACGAAGCCCTCCAACACGGCATCCCCCACAACGTCCTCAACGCGAAGTTCCACGAGCAAGAAGCGCTCATCATCGCCGAAGCCGGTCGAAAGGGCGCCATCACCATCGCCACCAACATGGCTGGTCGTGGTGTCGACATCCTCCTCGGAGGACGTATCGAAGACGACCTCGTCCGAATGGCGCGAGACCAAGTCAAAACCGCCCAAGACGGCATCGACGAGTACGGCGACACCTACAAATCCTACCGCCGAGGCGGCCACGAGCGCGCCGCGCCTCCGTTGCCACTCAGCGACCAAGAGCGAAGAACCCAAGCCGAAGAAGTCCGCGCCCTCGGTGGCCTCTTCATCCTTGGAACCGAGCGACACGAGTCGCGCCGAATCGATAACCAGCTTCGAGGCCGCGCCGGACGCCAAGGCGACCCCGGTGAGTCCAAGTACTTCGTCTCGCTCGAAGACCACCTCTGGAAGATCTTCAACCCGAACATGATGGACAACCCCATGCTCAAAGCATGGCCTCCGATGGAAGAAGTCACCGCTGGCTTCCTCAGCAAGATGATCGCCAAGACCCAAGAGCGAATCGAGAACCACTACTTCGAAGCCCGAAAGAACGTTCTTGAGTACGACGACGTCCTTAACGCTCAGCGCGAGCACATCTACGGCCTCCGCCGCGAAATCCTGCTCGGAAAGGACATCCGAACCGAGCTCCGCACCTATCTCGATGAAGTCATTGCCGAAATGTGCGACAACGCATGGATGATCGACGAGACCGACGGCCGAGTCTTCGACCACTCCGTCCTCTTCGAAGACGTCAACGAGATCTTCCCGCTGGTTGACTACGCAACCATCGGCGACCTCGAAAAGTTCGAACCGGGTCAGCCCGTCATCGAAGAAGTCCAACGCATCGCCCAAGCCGCCTACGAAGCCAAGATCGCCGAAGCCGGCGAGGCAATGATCGAAGCCGAGAAGTACGTCATGCTCCGCAGCGTGAACGACCTCTGGATGGAGCACCTCCAGATGATCGAGTACATCCGCGAAGGCATCGGCCTCCGTGGCTACGGCCAAGTCGACCCGCTCGTAGCCTACAAGCGCGAGACCTACGACACCTTCCAGGGAACCCTAAAGCGCATCCGAGAGCAAGCCTCCAAGATGATCTTCCACATCCGCATCCAACCCGAAGTCACCTCCGAGATGATGATGGGCCTCGAAGGCGAAGCCGCCGAGATGCTGATGCAGGAGCTCCCCGCCACCGGCGCAACTGCCGAGCCAGGCACCCTGCCCTGGCCAGAAGGCATCGACCCCAAAAAGGTCGGCCGAAACGACACCTGCCCATGCGGCAGTGGCCTCAAGTTCAAAGCCTGCCACTACTCGGTCGTCAAGTAATCCGAAAACCCCCTCTCCATTCATGGAGAGGGGGTTGGGGGTGAGGACGCCTACTCACCAACTTGGAGTCCAGAAAAAGCCATGATTGACCAATCAAAAGCCCTGGACTTGCTACCCGGATTTCTAGTCATGGCTCTGGTTTGGTGGTTTCTCAACAACCAAACAGTCACGTACGGAGTCAGGCTGCTGAACTGGCAGATCACCGATAGTCTTCAGCGTAGTGCCGGAATGGACGGTAATCGAAGGCTAAAGCCAACTGAAGAAACCGCCGCAATCCAAAGTAGGGTTGCACGCGCGCTCGGGCTCGGCGCGCTCGGCTCCATCTTTTGGTGGGAAGTCGGCCAAGACAGTTGGAAAAGCATTCTAGCCGGAGGATGGGCTCTCCTAAGCCTGCTCGTTGGGCTAAAGGTGCGTCGGAGCACGTAGCTTCGAAGTCCCCCTCTCCACTCATGGAGAGCCCATTCCGGCTCCCCCTCTCCATTCATGGAGAGGGGGCTGGGGGGTGAGGACGGATGCGTACCAGACCGGAAACACGCCTGGAAAAATTCTCAATCGCCAAGAGCTGTCGCCCTCTCTGCACAAATCTTGAGCGCGACCCCCAAGTGATCCACCATCCGGCCCTCACCGTCAATCTCGAAAAACTCCCGATTCGGAATCCGGTAAACCAAAATCCCGAAACGAGCAAGGTAAGCATCCCGAACCGCATCGCGTTCGGGATCATGTTGCTCCCCATCAAACTCGATCGCAAACTTAGCCTCGGCGCAGTAGAAATCCAGCCGATAGGGCCTGACCGGATACTCACGTCGGAACTTAAATCCCGTCTTCCGATCCCGAAGAATCTCCCAAGCAATTTGCTCCGCCACTGAAGCCTGCTTCCGTGCCTTTCTCGCCCGAAGCGTCTCTTTCCGCGTCGGAACCGGAATGCTCTCAGAATCCGCCAAGCTCAATCTTCCTCATCCCCTAAATCCCCTTCTCCATGAATGGAGAAGGGGACTTACGATTCATCCCAATTTAACAACTTCAATCTCTCGTGTCAAGTCATCCGAGCACGTTACGGTATCACGCTGAGATCTCCCTAGAATCAGATCAACAGGTCAATGCCGGGAACTGACGAAACCACTCCAACCAGAGAGTAACATCCCTCCACAGATGCTCTCATTCATCGCCGCGCTAGCCATGAACCCAACCGTCACCCAGCTCATCGAACAGTACAGAGTCGACCTAGGGAGTGAACCGTCCTGCACCTTCGATCCAACCCGTGAGCATTTCCACGGTCTTCGATTCCCAAGTAGCCTTGTTAGATAACTGATAGGTTGCCACCTTCGCAACCACCAAGGGGTGCATGTCATAGTGGGTGGGATCCGCACTCGCCTCCCGAGATTTCTTGGAATAAGGGCTTTTCCACGCAGACCCGAAACTTAACACGAGTTCTGCCGAAGGATCGACATCAATCGCGGAAAGATCCCACCTAAGCCGACTCTGATCAAATCTCGCCACACAACCTCCCCCAGAACCTCCCTTGCCTTTGTACTTCAGAGGCAACTCCTCCATACGAACTGATTTGCTGACAACAGCCCATCCCGGCTCCAGCTTCGGCACTTGCTCCTCAACCCAGTACACCTCTCCACTCATCGTCCCGCGTGGCGCATACTTCGGCGGATTTGCGGAGCCCGGCTCTATGCCGACGAGAAGCTTGCCGACTAAGCGAATGAATCCTCGCTGCTCCGGGTCTTTTAGTTTTTTCGCTGCGGCTGGCCAGCGCTTTAAAGTTTCTTCACGCTCAAGCACATCTGCTACCAATGCCGTATTCGTTGCGCCCTTCCGTTTACTGAATGGATCGTCATCAACTCGAGTACGAGCAGTGCTGCCGTAAAACCCAGGCGAGAGCGGCGTCTGCGAAGGCATCGCCCACTCCTCGTTGACCAGCACCAGACCCTTCTGATCAACGCTGGGTGCGTCGCAGCCCACCAAAACTATCGTAATAACCAGAAAGACGAGTCCGCGCACGCCCCCATTATACAAAACCATCCGGTGCAAACCAAGTAACATCCACTCATAAATGCTTCCCTTGATCGCCGCGCTAGCCATGAACCCAACCGTAACCCAGCTCATCGAACAGTACCAAGCCGACCTCGGCAGCCTCGAGCGATTCTACAAAGTCGAAATCTCCGACGAACGCACCAGCAGGTTCAAAAAGTTCTACGAAGAAGCCGAAGCCAAACTCGAACAACAAGACTTCGACAAACTCAACCAAGGCCAACGCGTCGACTACCTCCTCTTCAAAAACCATCTCGACCGCAACCTCGCCAAGCTCGACGCCTTCCAAAAGCAGATCGACGAAACCAAGCCCTTCCTCCCCTTCGCAACCGACCTCATCAAGCTCGGCCAAGACCAGCGGCGCAGCAACCCCATCCAGCCCCAACTCGCCGCCGCAACCCTCGCGAAAATCGAAACCGATCTCCCCAAGCTCAAACAAAAACTCGAAGCCAACAAAACCAACGACAAGTTCGCCGCCTTCCGCAGCGCCCGCTTCAACGACCAACTCCTCCGAAACCTCGCCGAGTGGTACCGGTTCTACAACACCTACGACCCCCAGTTCGGCTGGTGGGTCACCGAGCCCTACAACCGCACCACCAAGGCCCTCCAAGAGTTCAGCACCTTCCTCAAAGAGCGAATCTGCGGCCTAAAACCTGGCGACAATAGCCCCATCGTCGGCGACCCAATCGGCCGCCAAGCCCTCCTCAACGAGCTCAAATACGAGATGATCCCCTACTCCCCCGAGGAGCTCATCGAGATCGCTAACCGGCAGTACGCCTGGTGCGAAACCGAAATGAAAAAGGCCGCCAAAGAGATGGGCTACGATGACTGGCACCAGGCCCTCGAAAAGGTCAAACAAGACTACGTCCAACCCGGCGACCAGCCCCAAATGATCCGCGACCTCGCCGAAGAGGCGATCAAATACGTCGAAGACAACGACCTCGTCACCGTCCCCCAACTCGCCAAAGAGACCTGGCGAATGACCATGATGCCCCGCGAACAGCAAAAGGTCAGCCCCTTCTTCCTCGGCGGCGAACAGATCATGGTCAGCTTCCCCACCGCCGAAATGGAGCACCAAGAAAAACTCATGAGCCTGCGCGCCAACAACATCCACTTCGCCCGCGCAACCGTCCACCACGAGCTCATCCCGGGTCACCACCTCCAGCAGTTCTACGAAAACCGCTTCAACCCCCTGCGCCAGCTCTTCTACACCCCCTTCTGGGCCGAAGGCAACGCCCTCTACTACGAATTCCTCTTCTGGGAAATGGGCTTCCCAAAAACCCCGCAAAACAAAGTCGGAATGCTCTTCTGGCGCATGCACCGCTGCGCCCGAATCATCTTCTCCCTCAGCTTCCACCTAAAGAAGATGACCGTCGAAGAGTGCGTCACCATGCTGGTCGAAAAAGTCGGCCACGAACGCGCCTCTGCCGAAGGCGAAGTCCGCCGCTCATTCGGAGGCGGCTACTCGCCTCTGTACCAAATCAGCTACATGATCGGCGCCCTCCAACTCTGGTCCCTCCGGAACGAATTGGTCGATAGCGGAAAGATGAAGCAGAAGGACTTCCACGACCAAGTCTTCCAACAAAACAGCATCCCCATCGAAATGACTCGGGCACTGCTGACGGATCAGGCGTTGACGAAGGACTTCAAGTCATCGTGGCGGTTCTCGAACTAAGAGTCCCCTCTCCATCCATGGAGAGGAGGGTCCAAGTTGGGACACTGGTAAGCAGATTCTCGGAATCTCAAATAGGTTCCTGTTCGTGCTTACCAGTGCCACCCCTGCTACTTCTGCTTACGCAGCCCACAAGAGTGGCGCGCCGTCAACGGTGTGCGAAGTTCCAAAGCTGTTCACGGACAAACTAGACTTCATCTCAAACACCTTCTCAACATCCGTCCGTTTGTCCGTGCCACCCTAAACTACTTCTGCTTACCCCGCCCACGTCAGTGGCCCGCCAGTGCCACCCCGGCTACTTCTGCTTGCCCTGCCCACGCCAGTGGCTCGCCGTTGTAAGTATTTTGCCTCATGCGAGTCTTCAGATGATCGTCGATCGAGGTTCTGCATAAGCTGTATACGCTTCGTGCGCCTCGACTGCCGCGCGAAAATCCGACCAGGCTTTCAATAAGGCATCATCATTCTCACACTCCAGAAGGTCTTCATAAAGTGAAGGGCATTCTGAGAACAACTTAGAAGATAGAACTACTCGGCGGCAACCATCATAGTCGTCTATCCAAAAATGGAACATAGACGGAAAGCTGCCTACCGGAGTTCCAAAGCATACTGAAGGCATCAGCACGGGATGCAGTATGTCCCGTGCTTGATGAATCAAGTAAAAGACTTTTCCATTCAAAACCATCATGCCGTAGACAAGATACCAACGCTGCTCAACGAGGCCAGAATCATACTCGCCTGACTCAGGGATCCTCCTTACCAAGGTTTCCTCTACCGATACTCGTCTTCGTTGACATAAGACCTTCACTTAATCACTTCCTTTACATCCAGGAGCTAAAGTTTCCACGACGAACTAGAACCTCTAGTGTGAAATTTAAAAGGGTCATTTCCGTAACTAATGGGATCGTTCTTGAATTTAAAGATACTCCCTTCTCCCGTTTTTATATTTCTAAAGTAATGGATGTTGATTGTCTCTAGAACTCGTTTACCGTGTTCATTGAAACCGACATACTCCTCGATGACCTGGACCTTCTCGTGCGTTCCTGCATACCGAGGATCGCTCATTCGTCCCATTATGACCTCTCCACCTCCATTTCTCGCGTTTCGCATCGCAAGTTGTTCGGCAAAATTTGCCGCATAAGGCCTAAACCCTCGAGCAGCTGTTTCAGCTTCATCAGCAAGTTCTGCAATTGACCGCTGAAGGGTATACGCATTACGCTGGAGGGTATCTCGGGCAGACTGAGCGCTTACGCCAAAAAGACCCAGAACACTTTGTCCCAACCGAGTCCGTATAAGGAAACCGAAAATGGAACTCTGAATTCGGAGGCCTAAGTTCCGGATGCCTATGCTCAGTGCAAACCCCGTACCGCTGCACCTCAGACCATCAGCATCAACCGCATTGATCGGATTGTTCTCACAATACGCATACCAGTTCCTGCCGTCCTTAATCGGATCCCGCGTAATGAACCGCCCTGTGCTGGAATCGTAGTAGCGGTGCCCCAGAAGCTGGAGGCCAGTTTCGTCTTCTTGGTATCCAGCAGAGCCTGAGTAGCCGAAGGGGCCCTTCCAGGTTCCGGTGGAGCCGATGACCATTCCGTAGGCGTCGTACTTACGAGTCGCCGTCACGTTGCCCGAGATATCTGTCTGCTTAGCAACATCCTTCAGCCCAGCATTCAGGAACGTACTCACCCCGTTACGCCGCTCCGAAACTCCAGGAGTATAAGTCGCACCAGAATCCGAAATGAGAGGCGCAGTGACGCCGGTTCCATCGCGGTGATACGTCATCCCGTTCTTACCCACCCGGGTATCGAACCCGTTGTACGTATACGTCTGACCCATGAACGTCTTCAGCCGGTCTTCATCGTCATAAGTCAGAACCGAAGGAGCGCCCATGCCGACCTTCACCGACGTCGTTCTTCCCGCCAGGTCGTAAGTGTAAGTCTTCACCCCCGCAGACAAGAGCTTGTCGCCGTCATCATAGCTGTAGAACTCCGTCGCGCCATTAACAGTCTTACTCAGCCGGTTCCCGTTACCATCAAACGTGTATCCAGCCGAATACCCCGGCCGAGTCTCACTCGTGAGCTGAGACGCCGCGTCATAACCATAACTCGTCGTCTCACCGTCAACGGTGTGAGAAAGAACCTCCGACACTGCATTGTAGTTATAGCTCTCTGCCGAGATCTGCACGTTGGTCGAGATCTTCATCGTCGACTTCACCGATAGACGGTCGAGCGTATCGTAAGAGAAGAACTCCGTTGTGAACGGGTTTTGGTTGTTAGGCGCAATCTGCTTCTTCTGGCTCACCCGGCTCAGTGCGTCATAGCCTATCTCCGTTACTTCATCAAACGGATTCTTGAGCGATTTGAACCGACCGTACTGGTCGTAAGTGTAAGTCGTGGTCCCTGCAGGCTGTGTCATCGTTGCCCGCGAACCGTCAATATTGTAGGTGTAAGAAGTCACCTTCCCCGCCTGGTTCAAACTTGTCAAACGACCAACCGTGTCATAGAACCAAGAAGTCTGACCCGAAGTGTCGGTCATTGAGATCCGCCGACCTGCCGCATCGTAGGTGAACGTCGTATCCGTCATGTTCGGGTAGTCGATGACCGAGAGACGACCGAGATTGTCGTACTGATAGGAGATCTTGTTTCGACCCGAACCCCGAAAAGCAGAGACATTCCCGTCACCGGCGTACTCATAGAATTCGGTCGTACCGTCCGGCAGGTACATGTACTTCAACTCGCCCCGATCCGTGTATTGGTAGGAGCGGGTTTTGAGGCGTCCGTTCCGAACCGTCTTGAGCTGACCGAGCACTGTGTAAGTGTAAAGCTCCTGGTCTCCACGCGGGTTAGTCGAAGATGTGAGCTGGTTCAACACATCGTAACTCATGTTGGAGGTGCGGTTTAAAGCATCCTTTACTTGGGTGACGTTGTCATTCAGATCGTAGGTGAATTGAGTCTGCCCACCTGCCGGGTCGGTCACTTTCCAGACGCGCAGCAGAATGTCGTACTGAATGGTCGTCGTCTTGTTCCCCGGTGCAGTCGCACTCGTTGGGAGCCCCGCGTTGTTATATACGGCGGTGGAAGTGAGACCTTCCGGGCTCGTTGTGCTGATGAGGTCGCCATCAGCGTTGTAATTCATGGTTGACGTTCGGCCGCCCGCGTCAGTAACTGAACTCGGCTGACCCCACTGGTCGTAGTTAACACTAAAGACCTGCTGTTGGAGGGCGTTGTAAGCCGTTTTGATGCTGTTCCCTTCGTAGCTGAACGTCACCGTCTTACCCATCGGGTTGGTCTTGGTTAGGACATTCCCGCGGCTATCGTAGGTGAACGTCGTCGTTTGGTTTAGCGGATTCGTTGTACTCAGCGCGTTGCCATTGGCATCACGAGTGATGTTCCAAGTTTGGTTTCGCTCGTTGCGGTACTGGGTCACATCATGCTCGGCGTTTCGGGTGATGACCGTGGTGAATCCAGCTTCGTCCTTTCCGCCGATGTACTGGCCGTTGCTAAAGTAGTCCCAGCTCGCCTTGCCATCTTCGTTCGTGATCTTTGTCTGACCATCCGAAACGTACTGATAACTGACGACCTTCTGGTTTGGATTAACAACAGAAACAACCCTTCCCTGTGAATCGTAGTTGTAGCGATATCTCAAAGTTGAGCTCGCTGCTACCTGCTTTGAATCTTGGTATCCCGTAAACCGAGCTCCTCCTGGGCCGCTGTACACACCACCACCGGGAAGAACCCCTTGGTTCGTAAAGTTGTAGTAGAACAGCCGGAACTTCTTCGCGCCGCCTGCATACTCAACATCCAGCGGATACTCGCCTTGGTTGTTGTTTCCACCTTTGACGTCAACAATTCCAGTCGGAGTCAAAAATCTGGCTTGAGTATTTGCAGGAAGATTGATACCGCTCGTAATGATGGTTGCCGTGCGGGAGCCACCAGCATCGATGACGACATCGGCGCCATTGCGCTGAATGGTCACGACTCCACCGGTTCGGTTCCGGATGCTGTAGAGAAAACCTGGGACCGTTCCAAACGGAAGCGACGTACTTGGCGTTGCGAATCTCCACGTGTCTCCGTTTTGCCAGTTCAGGCTCGCAAATCCCATTGTGGTGGTGGTGAGCGTAGCGCGAACACCCATCGGTCCGGTGTACGTTGTGAACTGGTTATGTCCTCCCGGCACCCCTGTTCGAACAAACGGTAGCGAGAGCCCGCTGGGAAGAGTCACGACGGCTTTGCCTGCGATCGTCGAGATATCGAGGCGCACGTCGTAACTATGCGTCCAAACCTTGGTTGTCCATCCTGGCGTGAGCGCCTTTAGTTGGAGTTGCAAGTCGACTGATGCTCCGCCCGGACCAGTAAAGCTTGTAACTGGAACTTGGAGGTTCATTCGGCCCGTATGAGTGTTCATCTGGCCCGAGATTTCGCCTCGACCCGCTCCTGAACCTCCGCCGCTACCTCCGGTCCCAGGAGGAGAGATGATGCCACCTCCAGATCCGCCGCCACCCGAAGGAGGTGTGGGATTGATGAGTTCATTACCACCGATGATGGATCCACCGCCGCCTTCCCATGGCACGGGCGGTCGTTCTGGGCGACCGAGCTGCATTCCGCCGCCGTTACCACCGCCAGTCCAAGTATCTGGAGGCAACGGATTCTGGCTGAAGTCGATGCCGTTATAAAAGTCAGCCATTGGCTGAGGCCACATGTAGTTTGCTCCCGGATCTGCATTCGTACTACCGACGCCAGGGTGCGCAACAGGGAGGTCTGTGTAGGTATCAGGAACGATGATGTCGCCTGGATCTGTTGGGACGACGACTATCGGATTGACTGGCTGCTGCTCGTCATCTCCTCCGCCCTGCTGAGCGTATGCAAGCGGCGCAAGTGTTTGAGCAAACAGCGCACTCACCAAGAACAATGACACAGACTTTCGGAATCTCATAGCAGAACCTTGTCAGCCAGTATAACCAGACCAATTCCTAATTCTCATTTTTATTTATAATTTAACAATAGAATTCACACTTTTGGACAGTAACATCTATTTCATGACTTATTAATACAATGAAATATTTTCCGCCTAAGTTTGCCTACCCGTGACGCCCCCGCATTTTATCCGGCTCTGGACGCCAATTGAGAGGTCAGCCAGCCACGAACGTGGGGCACGGTAAAGCGGCCCCCCTCCGCCCACCACCCTTCCACGACAACCAAGCTTGTCAGTGAAAAGCCTTCCGACCATGCCCCCCAACTCCCGCCCCCGCTCCCACCAGGGCGGATTCCACCCGCCCTGGGGCACGGGTCCCGAAGTGGCGGCGAGGGTCGAACGCCAGAGAGACTCTCGCCGACACTTTGGGTTGGGTGTGGCTCATCCCATGAATATTCAGGAGGCAGGCGGGTGGAAATCCGCAAATCCCTGGTTGACAAACCCCCGATTTCATCGCCTAGAGATTGATGACGCAAAACGCAACAACTGCCTCGCGCAGCCGCAGACAAACCCGTGGGCACCAATACGTCACTCAGTTACACCAGTTAGGTTCAATTTTTTGCACCGACTTCACCGAACTTTGCCCCGAAGCAGAGTCTCGTCGAACCCAAATGCACCGACTTCACCAACCCCCACATCTAACCGCGCCCTTTCGCGCCCAACTTTCGCCCAGCATCCAAACCTTTTGAACCTAAGCCGCCCATCTAACTCTACACACGCAAACGAGCGCGGGACCCAAAAGTCCCGCGCTCAAGCTACTTCTGAAACTAATCCGATCAGATCGGTCGGATTCGTAGCGAGTCCATTCCGACAATCCCCTGAATCCCCGGGATCGTCCCGCCGATCTCAACTCGGCTCCACTTCGGGAAGGTGGTAAACCCAACCCACTGCATCGTCGGCGTCATCGGAACCGTCGCCGATCCAATCGGATTATTCGCCGCGTCAAAGAATCGGAAGGTGGCCGAGCCCGAGAACAACCCAAAGAACCCGCTGTTGAAGAACCCGCCAAACCGCCTCATCGGCACCCCGACCTTGATCTGGACGTCAGCGCCTCGGCCAACCAAAAGGTGCGGAATCGACACCACACTCGGATCAGTCATAACTGCCATCACCCCCGGTCCAAGGGTCGCCGCAGTACCTAGACCCGTGAAGACCGGAATGTTGGTGTATGCACCAGCGGTGTTAGCGTCGAAGGTGTGCCGCAGTGGTGCCGGTGTCGCGAAGAACGGGCTCGGGAAGATCACGGCGTGGGCCGAGACAGCGGAGGTGGCGAGGGCGAGAACAGCGATCTGCTTCATGATTGGCGGTATGACACGTGCAACTCGGCCGATCGTTCCGCCCTGGGCACAGAGTCCTGATTCAATCGGCCCACGCCGAACCTGACATCCGACGATTTTCAAGAACTTCTTGCGCTTTCCTCCAAAAAGTGCTTAAAGGAAAATGCTTGGTCAATCCGCGATCGAAAACAGCAGCGACATCTCCGGCGACTCTGGAAAAGTCTCCGGATACAATTCCAGAAACGGCCCCGACCCCGCCGACAACCCGCTCTGCGGCAACCAAGTCTCCTGGAACACCCCAATCGTCGGCCGAATCGATTCCAGCGCCGAGATCTCGACCCGGGCATACCGACCCGCCGGCAACTCCCAAGCCTCCATCCCCTCCGGCGCTTCCATCGAAGACTCGAAGCAAGCCATGTAAGCAAACTTCCCCTCCGCCAGCCCAGGGTAATCCCACCGGACAACGCCCAAGCAATCCCCCTCGATCGCCACCTCTTGAATCCGAGGCACAAACGCATCCCAAGCCGTCGGACAAAGATTCGGCTCCATCCCCGAAATCACCACCATTCCAACCACCCGCCGCGCCGGAACATCTACAATCACAGGGTCAATCATCATCCCGCCAGCATATCTCACCGCTGACCAATGAACCTCCTCGCCCACGCAATTCTCTCCCCAAATCGTCCGCTGGTCCGGATCGGCAACGTCGCCGCCGACTTCATGAGCCGCCCCGAAGAACAATCCGCCACCGGCGACCTCGCCGAGGGAATCCGGCTCCACAAGCAAATCGACTCGTTCACCGACAACCACCCCGTTGTCCAACGGGCCATCCACCGCCTCACCGGCTACCAACGCTTTGCCAACCCCATCGTTGACGTTTTCTTCGATCACTTCCTGGTCAAACACTGGCCCCTAACCGAACCAGTCGAGATCTTCGTCCAAACCCTCCGCTCCGAGCTGCTAGAGAACCTACACCTTCTTCCAACCAACAGCCAGTTAATCCTTCGGAGAATGATCCAAGACGAATGGCTCCTCAGCTACTCCGACTTCCATGGTCTCCGAACCACGTTCGGCCGAATGGAGAAGCGAATCCTCCACCGCTCCCGACGAGAGGTCGATATGGCAGGATCGGTAGCCCTGCTCGAAGCCAACTACTCCGACTTCGAGCAGGATTTTGAAGAGTTTTGGCCGCAACTCGTCACCGAAATCAGTGAGGGAAAATGGCGGACAGGGTGGGATTCGAACCCACGGTAAGTTGCCCTACTCCGCATTTCGAGTGCGGTGCACTAGACCACTATGCGACCTGTCCACCGGATATTATGACCCAATGCGGCAATCTTGCGCGACGGCTCAGCGCTCGGCTAGCTTGAACCTGGCTTCCGCCACCGTATATGGACCAGAGCGCGTGCCCGCTTTAAAGATGTAAATTCCTCCCTTCGCAGGTGCCTTGGCTCTCAATGGAATCACAAACTCAAGAGGAAACTCAGCCGGAATTTTGCCCATCGGGCCAGCGACTTCAAGTCTCCTTCCTCGCAATACCGAGAGCGCTTCTCGAACGATCCCACTGGCGGGGATCTGCGCCCCCGCGCTTAGAGCTCCGACACGGGACACCATTAGATCGACCCGTTCACCGAGTACCTTCGCGAGTTCTCGGTCTTGCAACAGTGGCTCGTAGTGGCTAAGAACCCGAATCGCGGTTGCGGTGGTTGACTCATAACTCAGGTCTGACAGATCGGGTGATGATCCGCTTAATCCCGGAATCGGACTTTCTCCATCGATCGTGGTCGTTAGCCAATCTGGTTGCGTTGACCCGAATCGAGCGAGCATCTCCCTCAGGATAGGCTGGGCGACATTCAAACCCTGTTGCTCCCCAAAAACGAGGTACTGCTGAAGAAGAGCATCGGCCACCGCGAGGTAGCTCCCTAACCAACCCTGACCAAATGATGGCTGGCGGGAGATGCGAAAAACCGTACCTGCTTTAATGCACCCGTTGAGCGCGGGTTCTAGCTGGCGAAACAGATCAAGGGCCAGTTGGTTTTCTGTCAGTTGGTAAATCCGCAAGAGTCTGGCGCATACAAAGCCGATGACAAAAGCACGGTCCTCGCGAGTGTGCTGCCCAGCGATAGCCGAGGCAGGACGTAGTTTTTGCCGCACTCGGTTGAGGATTGGATCGGCTAAAGTTTCAAGGCTTTTAAAGCGACCAATGTAGTCGTCAGGTACCGGACTCGGAAGAAGGTTCTTGCGGACCCAAGCTGCCGAGTCAGCGTTCAGTTGGGAGTCGATCCGAGACCCCGTCAAGCTAAAGGATTGGCTCAATCCAGATACTTCGACGTCCGAAACTCGGCCCTCAAAGATACTGCCTCCAGAGACAAACTCCCTCGCAACGCTCTCCAAGACATCCTGGAGAAGCAGAGCTAGACTTGGGTCATTCTGCACGGCGAAGAGCTTTGCGATAGTTTCGGCAAAAGCGGCATTTGTTAGGACCGATTTGGACGCAATGGTGCGGTTTGGTTTACTTAGCTCAATACCGTCAAAAATCCCGCCACCGATGACATCGTAGCCCACCGATGCGCAATAGGTTTTGACGTTCTTCGTCACCGTTTCAACATCCCCGATTTCGAGCAACAAATCAAGCGTGGAAGGGCGGAGTTCGCAGTACCCGCTTGAGTTAAACGCTCCGTAGCTCTGGACCGTCGACTTAAGAATGTTTGCGCGCAACCCGCCTACTTCAAGTACAGCTGAAGGATTGAGAGTCGCAAGACGTTCACTTTCCGCGACCGCAATCCTGTCGAGTTCCAACACAGACTCCGGATTCGAAACGTGGTTATCGAGCTTCCTTTTCATCTCCAAGAGCTGGATTAGAACGCTAGGCGTGGACATCCTATCGCCTGCTCCGCGCGGGCGAACCATTCCGATGAGGCGTCCGGGTGGAGTCGTTGCAAGAATGGTTGCCCCGGGACGGAGGTAGGATTGCAGACGGCTAACCGGAAAAACAAGCCTCTCCGCTTCAGGATAATCGTCGTAGTTAAGCTTGACCGGGACAAAGTAACGATTGATCAGCCGTACAATTTCTGGGTCACGGAGGGCAAGCGTTTCCATATCTCGGGCGTTGGAGTCGCGAGGGTCGATGATCACCCAAAGCAGAGCTTTTCTAAACTTGATGGCCACGTTAACGGCGTTTTGTGGATCGGTCTGCCACGCGAGTTCCACGGCAGAAGCGGGAGGAGCCTTTCGACGATCCACCGTCACCAGCCTCTCCGACTTAGAGGGCGGAAGATAGGGGTAGAGCAGAACCTTTCCGACGCAGATAATCGTGAGGACTGTGGCCGTAAATGCCGTCACGCCAAACTTCGGGTTCTGCATTGTCTAGCTCCATTATGAGCCTGTGCTAAAATCAATCTCTATGGCGATTTCGCTCGATGAAGTAAGGCATGTTGCGAAACTCGCTCGTTTGGACCTCGACGAGCCGGAAATGATGTCACTTCAGACTGAGCTCAACGCGCTCATCGGACACTTTTCTGACATCCAAGCGGTTGATTTCGGTGGCATCAACCCAAAGCTCCACGCATCTAACCTCACCAATGTTTGGGCCGAAGATGTCCCGCGCGCATCCTTCAAACGCGAACTCGCCCTCAAAAACGCCCCGATGAGCAAGGCAGGCCTGTTCCTCGTTCCCATGATCATTGAGGATTGATGTCGATTACATCGCTTACCGCCGTTGAGATTGCAGCAAAGCTGCGATCAAAAGAAGTTTCTGCTGTTGAGGTCACCACGGCTTTTCTAGACCGTATCGACACAGAAGATTCAAAGTACGGGGCATATTTAGCGGTTGACCGAGATCGGGCGTTGGCCGAAGCGGCCGCGGCTCAGATTAGACTTGAGACTGGCGACGCTTCGTTGCTGACCGGGGTACCAGTTGCCATCAAGGACAACATGTCCACGGAGGGCATTGAGACGACGTGTGCCTCGAAGATTCTGAAAGGCTACGTTCCGCCGTTTGATGCGACCGTCGTTGAAAAGCTGAAAGCCCAGGGCGCGGTGATTCTTGGGAAGACGAACCTCGACGAGTTCGCGATGGGGTCGTCGACCGAGACGTCGGCCTACAAACTTGCCCATAACCCTTGGGACGTGACCCGCACTCCAGGCGGTTCCTCAGGTGGATCGGCAGCGGCGGTTGCGGCTGATCTGGCTCCAGTTTCTTTGGGTTCCGACACTGGCGGTTCGATTCGGTTGCCGGCCTCCTTTACCGGAACAGTGGGTTACAAGCCGACCTATGGCCGGTGTTCCAGGTACGGATTAGTTGCGTTCGCTTCGTCACTTGATCAAATTGGTCCGATCACCAAGACAGTTGAGGATGCAGCAATTCTGGCCGAGGCCACAACTGGCCACGACGAGCGGGATGCGACATCAAATCCGGCCCCCCCGGTTTCGGCTCGCGAACTTAAGAATGGCTCATTGAAAGGCCTCAAAATGGCGTTCCCGCGCGAGATGTACGGTGAGGGAACCGATCCGGAAGTTCAGAAGACGATTGAAACTTCGCTGGAAGCACTGCGACGAGAAGGCGCAACGGTCGACGAGATTTCTATTCCTTCGATTCCATTGGGTGTCACGACTTACTACATCATCGCTCCTGCTGAGGCATCATCTAACCTTGCCCGATTTGATGGCGTTCGATACGGGCCCCGATCCCAAGGTCAGGGGCACATCGATGTTGTTGCCAAGACTCGCGCCGAGGGCTTTGGACACGAGGTCAAGGCTCGAATCATGATTGGCACCTACGCGCTGAGTGCTGGTTACTACGACGCCTTCTACCTTCGGGCCCAGCAGGTTAGGGTGATGATGACTCAGCAATTCTTGGATGCCTTCCAGAGCTATGATCTCATTGTCTCGCCAACCGCTCCGGTTGTTGCCTTCAAACTCGGCGATCTCAGCCAGGATCCGATGCAAATGAAGATGCTCGATTACTGCACCATCCCCGCGAACATGGGCGGAATGCCCGGCATCTCGATCCCGTGCGGATTTGCGCACGGGCTTCCGGTTGGGTTGCAGTTCATGGGTGCGCCCATGGAAGATGAACGGATGCTTCAGGCAGCCTTTTGCGCCGAGCAACTGTTTGCGGTTTCTCCGAGTCGGCCCAACCTTTAGTTGTTAGCTGCCGACTCGCCGGCGACGTAGCCTGTCGCAAAAGCCGCCTGCAGGTTATAACCACCCACCGGTCCGGCGACGTCGAGGACTTCACCGCAGAGGTAGAGACCCTGGATCAGCTTTGACGCCATTGTTTGGGGGTCGACTTCAGAGAGGCTGACTCCGCCGGCGACGACTTCGCCTTTCTCAAGCGGCACAGTTCGGACGGTGCCGAGGGGGAGGGCTTTGATGTTTTCGACCAGCTTGATCCGGGGCTTCTTTTCTAACTTGGCAAAGAATGTGTGCTCGTCGATTCCGCTTTGGCGGAGAATGTAGGGGGCGAGGCGCTGGGGAACGGAATCGGCGATGAAGCTGGCGACGGGGCGGCGCCCGTCTTGCTTCAGGATTGCCTCGGTGATTTGGGGGTGATCGATGCCTGGGGCGAGGTCGGCTTCGAGCTTAATCTCACCTTCGCTGTAATTCTCGGCGATGAGGCGGCTTATGCCGAGGACAGTGGGGCCGGAGACGCCTTGGTGGGTGAAGAGAAGGTCACCCTGCCAGCGAGCGATTTCTTTGCCGTTTAGCTTGGCTTTAAGGATGATGTCATCGAGCGAGACGCCACTCAGTTCGGGGTCAAAGGGGTCGAGTTCGAGGTAGACGGGGGCGAGGGCGGCGGTGAGTTTTTCGACGGTATGGCCGAGGTCGCGCGCCCATTTCCAGCCGTCGCCGGTCGTGCCGCTATTGGGGTAGCTGGAACCTCCCGCGGCAAGGATGACGTGGTCGCAGTGGATGATCTGATCGTTGAGCCCGGCTCTGGTGGTGCCAGTTTGGAGTACATCGCTGAGCAGAGCCTTGGCTCCGAAGCGGGGCTTGTCTTCCTTGTTTGCGTAGCCCTTGTGCTTCTCGAACGGGGCTCCGGTTCGGACGCCGATGATTTTGCCATCTTCGACGAGGATATCTTCGACAGGAGTGTTGAGGCTGACTTCGACTCCGGCTTCATCGAGGTAGTCCTGGAGAATTGCGACGACGTCCTTGGCGGTTTGGTGAACCGGGAAGATTCGGCCGTCGGGACGGGTGTAGACCTCGAGCCCCCTATCGGTGAACATCGGAACAATTTTGCGATTGGGGAATCTGTTGACGGCGGAGCGGATAAAGTCGGCCTCGTTCTTTCGGAAGGCGCGAATGACGTCGCCGATGGGGCCGTCGTGAGCGATATTACACTTCCCCCCGCCAGAGATGAGGATCTTTGTGCCGATGCGACTCGTTTTTTCGAGTAGGAGCACCTTCTTTCCGAGCGACGCCGCTCGCCAGGCGGCGAAAATCCCCGCCGCCCCGGCTCCGATAACGACGACGTCGGGTTTCACTAGAAGATTATGGGTGATTTGTACGTGTCTGGTGGTCGCAACGCATCTGGAATCTCCAGACTCAGAACTCTGTTCAGAGTGGTTCGTGCGAGGTAATGCAGTGAATTCCACCACCGCCGAGATTGAGTGACCGAGTTTCGATGGCGACGACTCGGTGCTTAGGAAACAGTTTTTTGAGCTGGACCACGGTCTCGCGGTCCTTCCGCTTCAGGGCTATGGGAGCACCGGAGCGGTAGAGCTTTGAGGTGAGCACTACACCGTTTGTGATGAGAAAGTTCAAGTAGCTCGCGGCGTGTGCGACTTTAATGGATTTGCCTTTGGGGAACTTGTGGGCGGGGCGATAGTCAACGTCCGCCATGAAATCGTAGACCGGGTCGCCGGGTTTGAGGGTTTCGATGTGGAGATCAGGGACGGGCATTCGGTGAATCGTAAATGGCCTCCCGTGGATGTCACGAGCGGCCCTGAGCACGCTGTAGTTGGCTTCCATTCGCTCGCGGTTACGCCGTGCAAGGTCCGACTTTTTGGCTTCGGCTTCGGTGACTTCGGCGGCCACGATTGTATTTGCATCGACAAAGCGAGCGATGTTATCAAGGTGTCCACCGGTGGTCGCGGGCATGTAGATATCTCCTTCGGGCAACTTTAGCGGTCCTTTGAAGAAAAGACCGTCCTCAATGACTCCGCTCTCTAGCCAGATGATCTTTTGGACACCCATAGCGGACTTGAGTTTTTGGTCAACTTCTGCAAAGCTGAGAGTCGGGTTGCGCTGCATTTCGACTTCCTTGACGAACATTGCCACACCATCGCCATTAGCCTCTCGGTCGCCACCCTCACCAATGGTGCCGCTGGCGCGGGTGGGAACGCCCAACTTTTTACTCAGAAACCGATCAATCTTCTCATGCTGAACCGATGAGGGAGCCGAGGTCTTCTCGTAGCCCCAAAAGTTAAACCCGAAATCAAGAATCGTCTTTTGCTTACCGTTAGTGATGAAATAGGGTCCAAAGTCGCGCATCCAGATTTCGCTATAGTCGGCAACTCTGAGGCTGAGACGATTCGTCGGAAGCAGCTTTCGGACTGACTTCAGGGTCTTCTGATCTGGGACGAGCATCTCAACTTTGACATTTTTGGTCAGCTCCCGGACGATTTCGTTCGTGGTCATGGCGATGCTCAGACCCTTCTTGTGGTCATAAGTTGGCCACGCCATCCAGACAGCGCGTTGGGGAGCGAACTCAGCCGCCGCTTGTTGAGGCAGTTCGGCCTTAAGTAGCGTCGAAACAAACAGCGCGGTGAGCATGCCAGAAGTCTACTTATCTGTCCTACACGACGTGTAGGACAGATTTGATTTAGGCCGTCCAAACAAACGGCTCGGCGTCAGTGAGGATGCGAGCTGAGTTCTTTTGGGCTTCGATCAGGTACTCAGGAAGAGTGAAACAGGCGTTGTGGAATCGGCCGGTGTAGTAGCGGTTCTTGACTCCCCGAGCGGCGAATCGCTTTTCGATCTCGTCGGCTGTCAGTGCCATTGGGTCGTGCTTCTTGGATGCAAGAACGAAGCCCCAGGGCTGGAAGAAGGTGGTGACGATTCCGTAGTAGCCGTAGACGTAGGGGAAGACTTCCTTCATGGCTTCGAGGGTCTCGATGCAGGAGACCATGCACTCGGGATAGTTCTCGTTAGCGGAACCGGCTTGCATGGCGAAGACTCCGTCGTCGCTCATTGCGTCGGCAGCGATTTGGAAGTACTCCTTCGTGAAGAGGAACTGACCCGGACCGTCTTCGTGGGGGTTTGGAAGGTCGCTGAGGATGACGTCGAAGTTTGCGCCTTTGTGGTCGACAAGCCATTGGCGAGCGTCGCAGTGGAGGAGTTCGGTTCGAGGATCCTCGAACGCGCCCTGGTGCCACTCGGGCATGTGGACTTTGACCATGTCGACGAGCTCTTCATCGATGTCGACCATGACGGCCTTCTCAACCGTATTGTGCTTGAGGGCTTCTCGAAGAGTCGCACCTTCGCCGCCGCCGCAGACCACAACCGACTTTGGGTTTGGGTGAAGGGTCATGGCGGGCTGGCTCATGCACTCGTGGAAGACGTACTCATCCATGATCGAGGTCTGGATGTTGTAGTCGAGGAACAGCGATTTTCCGAACCGGGGGATGTCGCAGATCTGGTAGGTCTGGTACTCGGTTTTGCCTTCGAGGATCATCCTCTCGACTCGGTACTGCCAGATAGCCGCACTGGTGTGCGTTTCGTTGATAAAAATTCCGGTTGCGTCGCTACTCATTTGCCCAGGCTATTGTGACATATCCTAGTTTGGAGTGCGGGAACTTGTTTCCGCAATTGGACATTATGGGCTGTGCTCGGCGTGTAGATTGTCACACGTTTCCAGCCGCGATGAATCGCTCGAATTTAAAGCGGAAACAAGTTTCCGCACTCCACATTAGACGGCCATGACGTTATATCCGCTGTCGACGAAGATGATCTGGGCGCTGACGCCTTTGCTGAGGTCGCTGATCAGATAGAGAGCGGCTCCAGCGGCTTCTTGTTGACCATATTCGCGCTTGAGGGGAGCGGTGCCTTGAACGGACTTGATGAAGTCTCCCAACCCGCTGACGCCTCGACCTGAAATGGTGTTGACCGGACCAGGGGAGACGGTGTTGACCCGGATTCCTCGGTCGCCGAGTTCGGTTGCGAGGTAGCGGACGCTACTCTCAAGGGCGGCTTTGCAGAGGCCCATGACCTTATAGTTGTTCATCACGCGGGTGCTACCGATGTAGCTGAGGGTGACGATGCTGCTGTCTTCCTTCATCAGCGGTTCAAGGGTTTGGCAAGTCTTCACCATCGAGTAGACGCTGGCGTTCATTGCGGTGTTGAAGTCTTCGAGACTGGTGTCGAGGAAACGACCCGTGAGAGCTTCTTTCGGCGCGAAGCCGACGCTATGAACCAGAAAGTCGAGCTGGCCGAGTTTGACTTTGACTTGTTCTTGCAGAGCTTCGTATTGCTCAGCGAACATGAAGTCGACGGTGACAGTCTCGAATCGCTCACGGCCTTCGAGGAGCTTGTTTACGCCTTCGAGGAGTCGATCGTTCTGCGCACCCACTCCGACGATTGCGCCCTCTTGGTTCGCTCGGTCGGCGATTGCCCAGCCGATGGAGTTTTTGTTTGTGACGTTGAGGACGAGACCGGTTTTGCCTTCGAGAAGCATGATTTAGATTATGACTGGTTTTCGACGCCGCCAAATCATTCACCGACAGGTCAGATTTGCAGGAACCAAAAATGTTAAGGAAACAACAAAATGGAAATTGTAGTACACAATTTGTGGAATTGGTGATATGGTTGGACTAAGGCTTCTTAATCGAAAGATCAAAGATGAAAGATGAAAGATGAAAGATGAAAGATCAAAGATGAAAGATCAAAGATGAAAGATGAAAGATCGCTAAACGCGAATAGAACACACTCGAGGGGAGCGGCAACGCTTGCAACTTGCATCGTCGTTGCAACTTCGATTGCCACTCTTGGTTGGATCGGGATGCACAAGCCGTCGCTCGGCGCAGCCAAAGTAGCTGAGTGTGTTGAATGCTCACTCCAGTCAGCACCTCCGACCGCGAAGGAGTTTCTCTCGTTGCCACAGGGGGCAAACGCACAAATTTCACGTGGCACATTACCGCCAGGTGGAACTTGGCAGGCAAAGCTCGGCAAAATTGATGCCAATGGTCAATATACTGCACCACAATTCTACTACCCGGCAGGCTATGACACGGTCGAGTACTGGGCAACGAACGGTACAGTCTATTCCACCGACATTTTGGTGAAGAGAGACCCTACGAAGCCCTACCACGGTGGCAACGCACTCTTCAAAACTGAAGCGGACGAAATGGTTGACGTTCCTGACGACGGTGAATGGCATGAAGTTGTGGAGCCTGGCACAACAGATGAGTTACCAACCCCGCTAGAATGTGTGCCGATTGTAGCCGTAAATGTTACTACTGATACTGAAGCTCAGCAGTCAGTTGTACAGTTGCAAACTGATCAAGCAACTTCTGCTACGCAGCAAATGTTTGCACAAGCAACGCCGCTACAAGTTGTTGGTGCTCAAAAGTGCAAGAACATTGGGCCGATTTATCCTAGACCGACAGGTGGTTGCGTACCCGGAACCACGAAAGAAGTGCGGGGGCCACTGAAGACTTTTAGTAAAGCATCAGGGCCTTGGTCGGACAATGCAACGCTGACAATGTCAGCAACACTCGCTGCTGAAATCAAGAAGATTTTCAAAATCGATGTATCGATCGGTGGAACTTACACCATACGTAGCAAACCGATTGACTACGTGCAAAGCCAAACGATTGACAAGTGGGCTTGTGGCGCTGACGGACAGTGGACTTACGTCGGTTCGACCGTATGCAAGAGGTTTGCTACTGGAGTCCAAACCATCCCCGATTGGGGTGCTTGGTGGCTCGGATACAACAAGGATGGAAGCCCCAAGCACTGGAGTCCATGGTCCTGTGGGGCGATCTAGCTCGACTCGTAGATAAGTGGCTTCTTCGGCTTACCGTAGCTCCCATCCGGGGGCTAGTGGTAAGCCGCATTTGCAATCGGCACCCGTTCGCCGCGTTTGGTGCTTTCGATTGCGCTTAAGACCATTGCGAGGGATTTGATGTTGTCGTGGCATTCGCCTTTGGGAGTTCCGCCTGTTTCGAGGGCCCAGAGGAATTCGCGAAGGGAGCCGGCGATGCCGCCGGGTTCTTCGACCAGTTCGGCCGTGAGATGGCGGACGGGACGGTGAAAGCCTTCGTGGCCTTCGATTAGTTCAGATTCGATGGCACTGTGTCCGTCCCATTTAGCCGTTCCGTTCGGACCAACAGCGCGCCATTCGCCTTCCCAACTTGTGTGGAGGCCGTCGGCGCACCAGGAGCCTCGGTAGTTAAACTTTGCGCCGCCTTCCATTTCGAAGAGGCAGGTTGCCGAGGAGCCGTGTTTGTACCAAGACCAGTTCGGGTTGAACTCCTCGGCGTAGACGCTGACCGGGTCGAGGCCGGAGATGTGGCGGGCTTGGTCGAAGGTGTGGATCGCCATGTCGAGGATGAGGACGTTTTGCATTTCGTCGCGAAATCCGCCGAAGTGGGCACCGATGTAGAAGTCGGCGTTGAGGATTCCGACGCCGCCGAGCTGATCGACGAGGGACTTGAAGGCGGATTGCCGGCCGTCGTAGCGGCGACTTTGGGAAACCATATAGAGCTTTCCTGCATCTTCGGAGGCTTTGACCATCCTTCGCGCGCTTTGCATCGAGATGGTCATGGGCTTCTCGCCGAGGACGGGGAGTCCGGCGGCGAGGGCTTCGAGCGTGACGGCTTCGTGGGCTTCGGGAATGGTGACATCGATCACGAAGTCGGCGCCTTCTTTCAGGGCAACGCTTAGGGTTTCAAAGGTTGGGACTTGGAGGTTGAGTTCTTCGGCCGAGCGGGCGGCTTGGCCGGGCATGACGTCGACCCAGGCGGCGATTTCGACTCCGCCATGCTCGGTGAGGTTCTTCGCCCAAGTGCGTCCCATTCCGCCAGCGCCCACCAAAATCGCCCTTCTCATCAGTTCAGAGTGTAACCTAGAGACCATGCTCATCGCCGACCTTAGAAGCGACACCGTCACCCGCCCAACCCCCGAGATGTTTGAGGCAATGCAGTCGGCAGCCCTGGGAGATGACGTGTTAGGCGATGATCCGACTGTCATTGAACTAGAGCAGCTTGCGGCGAAAATGGTCGGGAAAGAAGCGGCAGTCTTTGTTCCCAGCGGGACGATGGGGAACCAGATGGCGATTGCCACGCACACCAAGCCGGGGGATGCGATCATCGTTGAGGAAGAGGCACATGTGATCTACTATGAGGTCGGTGCTCCTGCAGTTTTCGCGAATGTTCTGACTTGGACACTGCCTTCAGATCGGGGCGTCATGGATCCTTCGGAGATTCGAAGAAGGATGACAAAACGGAATATCCACACTCCGGGGACGACGCTGATTTGCATTGAGGACACCCACAACCGGGCGGGCGGAACGGTAATTCCTCTTGATGTTTTGGCTGAGTATCGCAAGGTCGCGAATGAGTTTGGGATCAAGATTCACGTGGATGGAGCGCGAATCTTTAATGCGGCGGTGGCGCAAGGCGTTCACGTTTCGGAGATTACGAAGCATGTGGATACGGTGAATTTCTGCTTATCGAAGGGGCTTCGGGCTCCGGTAGGGTCAATTTTGGCGGGGTCCGCGGAGTTTATTGACGCGGCTCGTTTCTGGCGGAAACGGCTGGGCGGTGGCATGCGACAGGCGGGGATTCTGGCCGCTTGTGGTTTGGTCTCGCTGACCAAGATGGTGGATCGACTGGTTGAAGATCATGCCCGTGCGCGGGTTCTAGCGACAGAGTTGGGCTCGTTGCCGGGGATTTCCTGCGATCCCGACGCGAATCCAACGAACTTGGTAATGCTGAACACCGAGAAGCCGGCGGCAGAGTGGGCGGTCGCACTCCATGAGAAAGGAGTCTGGTCGATGCCGGCTGCGTCGCATCGGTTACGCTTGGTGACTCATGCCGACTTCACCGACGAGCATCTGGAGTTCGCCCTCGGCGTGTTTCGGTCGGTAGCGATTTGATACTACTTGGGACTTGGCTTGTAGAAACCCTTAGCTCCCAAATGCAATGCTCGAACGTGCGTGTCAAGAAACAGTACAACAAAGGCCTCGCCGTGGGGTGACTTGATGAGGGTTTGCTTTTTCTCCACTCCGATGCTCCTAATCGGATCGCGCAAATACACAACACTTTGCGGTGCCTCGATCTTCGACAAGTCTATTACTCGCTTCCTCGGAATAAACGATTTGATCAGATCTCTGTCATGCTCGTAACCGAGCGGTCCTGAGCCTTCGACCTGTGGAAGCCTGACGGCGTGAACATCGGCTTTATCCTCGTTGCAAATGAATGCCTCTTTCCTGATGGGAGACGACGAGTACTGCCTTATTGCCGAAATGAACTTGGAGCCGGCTGCAGCGTCGTCATCAAACGTGTAGTGGATAGGAAGTTGCTCATCATGATCGGTTGCGTACAGAGAGACATTTGTTCCGATGCGCTTCAACTGGCTCAGACAGGCCATTCGAGGCGAACCACAGGCACAGACTGGCCAAAGAAATGCACCTAAAAGGATGAAGCCGAGCGCAGCGGTACCTATCAAAGCAAAGCGTGTCATTCTCCTTTCCTTTGAGCATTGTAACTCAGTTTGCAATCAATCGAAATGCGTTAGTTAAGCTCGTGGTATTCAGCGCGGAACCAAGTCTCCGCAGTCCATACTAAGTTTTGTATGAACGCCGAGATCGTCGCCGTAGGGACTGAGCTTTTGTTGGGGCAGATTACGGACACGCATTCGGCGACGATGGCGCGGATATTGGCGGAGTGCGGGATCGGATGTCGGCACCGGCAGACGGTGGGCGATAACCTCGATCGGATCGTTGAGGTCCTTCGGCAAGCTTTGAGCCGAGCGGACGTGGTGGTCTGCATCGGTGGGCTCGGACCGACTGCGGATGACTTGACTCGTGATGCGATTGCGTTGGCTTTGGATGACTCTTTGGAGACAGTTCCGGAGGTTGAGGAACGGCTTCGACGGTGGTTTGCTTCGAGGAACTACACCTGGGTCGAGTCGAATGCGCGGCAGGCGCAGAAGCCTACATGCGCTGAGCTGATTCCGAACCCGAACGGCACGGCCCCGGGGCTGGTTGCGCGGAAGAACGGCAAGACCCTCTTTGCCCTTCCTGGACCACGAGGGGAGTTTGATCCGATGGCGTACGACGCAGTGAAGCCGATCCTGGAGACCCTGGGCGGCGGGGTCGTGATCCACTCGCGGGTTTTGCGGATAACAGGGATTGGCGAGAGCGCGGTTGAAGAGCGGATCAAGCACTTGATGGAGTCGGAGAATCCGACAGTTGCACCATACGCTCAGCCGAGCGAGGTGCATCTTCGGCTGACGGCTAGGGCGGTTGACCTTTCGTCGGCGGAAGCGTTGCTGGATCCGGTCGAGGCAGCAATCCGGGCGGAGCTAGGGTCGGCGGTTTATGGGCTGAACAAGACGACGTTGGAGGAGGCAGTAATCAACTTGCTGATTGAGCGGGGCGAGACGGTAAGCACGGCGGAGTCCATGACAGGAGGCGGACTTGGCTCGCGGCTGACCATGGTATGTGGGGCGAGCTCGGCTTACCTTGGAGGCGTTGTAACCTACACAGCTGCAGCCAAGGCTTCGCTACTCGAAGGCGTGACAGGGGCTCTTGCGGAGCACGGTCCGGTGTCAGCAGAGACCGCTGCTGCCATGTCAGAGTCCGTGAGAAGCCGATTGAGTTCAACGTATTCCGTCGCCATCACGGGAAATGCCGGACCCACCTCGGACGTCGGCGGGAAGCCAGTCGGGCTTGTGTATATCGCCATTTCCTCACCCGCCGGTACCAGCATTGAAGAGTGCAAGTTCCGAGGAATTCGGGAGGATATTCGGGCTCGGGCTGAGCAGACGGCGTTACGGCTGCTGCGCGAGAAACTCCTCTAGCTCCCTCGGGACGTTTCAAACGATTGACCAAATCTTCACGAACGCGAACAAGATAAACTCGGCGCATGTTGCTCAAAGGCATTAACTACTGGTCGTTCCCGGGTTCGTTTGAGGATAAAGTTGATCCGTTCGACGCGATCAAACTTGCAAAGGAGCATCGGTATGAGGCTCTGGAACTTTGCATCGGAGAACCAGGCACGCAATTCGGGACCGATGCGACGGAGGCGAAGTGCAAGAGTTTGTTGGATGCGGCTAAGAACGAAGGCATTCAGCTGAAGACCACGGCGAGCGGACTGTATTGGGGGCGGTCGCTGGGCGATCAAGATCCCAAGGTTCGGCAAGCGGCTTCAGATGATTTGGAGAAGATGCTACAGATCAGTAGCTGGTTGGGGGCGAAGGTTCATCTGACGATTCCCGCCGCAGTTGATGTGTTCTTTCTTCCTGATCGCCCAGTTCAGAACTACGAGGACTGCCTCAAGTGGGGTGCCGAAGGAATGGCGACACTGCTGCCTCACGCCGAAGCGTGCGGAGTAACGATGGGGATCGAGAATGTCTGGAACAAGATGCTCATCACGATTGGCGAGATGAAGGCATTTATCGACCAGTTCAATTCGCCGTTTGTTGGGTGCCTTTTCGATGTGGGCAACATCCTTCCATTCGGCTACCCGGAGATGTGGATTCGGGCGCTGGAACATCGGATTGTGGCAGTTCACGTTAAAGACTTCAAACGAGCGGTTGGCACAGCCGAGGGATTCTGCGATCTGTGCGAAGGGGATGTGAACTTTGACGAGGTCGTGAAGGCGTTGGGCGAGATTGGATTCGATGGAGCGCTCGTCGCCGAGATGATCCCCCACTACCCGCGCTATCCAATGGTTCGAGTCGCGAATACAAGTAATGCCTTAGATGCGATTTTGGGTCGCTAGGATTCGAATTGACCGAAGCCTTGGGCAGTTGACCAACGTCAGATTGAAACAATGCTAACCGCAATCCTTTTTCCCCCGGCGACTCAGTCAGTGCTGGCCAGTCAGGACCGGCTGGCTGTCGTCGCTCGATTCTACAAACCTGGCAAAGCGAAGAGCCGGTTTGAGCTCTACCTCGACGGAGAGTTTGGTGGGCGGAAAAGGCAGCTAACAATGCCCAAGGAGCCAAATCGAGCCGTCTGGGTCAGTTCTTCATCGCTGTTAGTTCAGACGGACCTGGGCTGGTACCTAGGTGACGTAAAATCCTGGAAGCCAAAGCTACTCAAGGACACCGGGGATTACAACGTCGTCGAATCGAAATACAGATCTTGGAAGCCCGGTGAGCCCGAGTTTTCGATTGACGAGCAGCCCGGTCACTTCGTGTTTGATCTTAAGTCATCGAAGTTCAAAACTCTGGCTAACCCAAAGAACCAGGATGTGCCCTTGGCAGAAGAGGGACCGACGGAGATTGATGAGCCAAACGGGGGCAAGCTAAGCGTTGAGCCATTCCAGTTCTTCAGCTACAAAATCGGTGAAAAACAGGTCGAGGCAGAATACGAGTTCCAACGTGCGTGGCGCAACAAGGAGCGGCTTTTCGTCATGACCGGAACCCATAGTTCCACCTCGGGTTCGGTCAATTCACTGATCTTGTTTGAGAAGGGTAATGAGCCTCGCATTGTCGTTAGAGAGGCGAACAATATTGATTTTCACGAGTCTCGTGGATACTACGCGTATTGTACGCCCCGAACCACTTCGCCGCTTGACTCCAAAAATCCTAAATCGATCCAAGTCTGGTCGAGTGAGTTAATCGTCGGTAACTGGCTCTCACGAACCGTTCCGATGCGGCGTTTGTATTCCGGTGCGGTTCATGTTTCGAGTGTTTCGATTCGGCCCTGAGATTCTTTCTCTGAAACGATTGAACCAGAAGTTCCGTCTGAAAGGCAGATGATTTCAGCACTCGTTCTCGTCGCAGCTGCACAGCCGGACTCTCTCGCCTTTGTCTCAAGGTTCTACAAACAAGGCACGGCGTCTAGCAAGCTTGAACTCTATTTGAGTGCCTTGGATGGAACTAAGCGTCGCCAACTCAGAATGGAGCAGGATCCGGTCCGGGTTGCCTGGCTTGGAAAAGACCGTCTGGCAGTGCAAACCCAAGTCGGGGTTTACGTTGGTTCGGTTAAAGCATGGAAACCGCAGTTGATCGAGGCGACCGCGTACTACGAACTATCAAATGCTCAAGATCGAATTACTGCACCCGGCACCCTTCAGCTTTCGAAGTACGAGGATGGCGAAGGCGCAGTGCTGAACCCAAAAACGATGCAGCTTCAGCCCGTTGACTTTTCCAAAACTCCAAAGTTTCTTGACTGGAAAGACGACAAGTACACCACTACTGAGCCGGACGGAAAACCCCTGGTTCTGGAAAGCGGCAAACAGATCAAGGTGGGCGGGATGGATGCGGCGGACAAGAGAGAGTTTCTTTTCCGCCGAGGCTGGCACTCCACGTCAGGTGTAAAGCGACTATTCTTGCTCGCGACAAAGGCCGAACAACAAACGAACGGTGACTTGAAGTCGATGTTGATCTTGGAAGCCAAGAAGAAGCCAAAAGTTCTCTTCGGCCATGTGATCGACTTTGACTTTTGGGAGAGCCGTTCAACCTTTGCTTATTGCACGAAAGAAGTCGAAACCAAGCTTAACTCCCGCCGTTCGAGCACGGTGACAACTAACGAGCTGCACATCGGCGACTGGATCAAGGGAACAGATCGCAAGGTGTTCTCGGGCCCTGTCCGCACCATCAGTGCGGCGATTCGGCCTTAGTAAGGGCAGCGATCCACCGCTCCCACTGGGGAGTTTGCTCCACTTTTCGAGCGAGTCGCTCGGGATGATTTGGGGTCCGAAAGTCTCGGTGCACCTGTTTGCGGAACAGCTCACGTTTCCGCAGCTTCGCGGGTTGTAAAAGGAGCGTTGAGACGACCTCGAACAAAAGTAGGACTTGCCAGATGTTTTGGCTGCGGAACTGCTTCGCGAAATCGAGTTTGAATCGTTGTTCGACTTTGTCGAGGACAATCATTTCTTGGTTTCTTGAATCTGAGAACTGGTTGATTCTCTGGATGTTCGGACGGATATAAGTGTGATAGAACGGAACTTCGATCACCGTTCCGCCAAACGTCTGGTTGACAAGCCAGTTCGTAGCATCGTGGTCCAAGTGACCCTGCTCGAAAGCTCCGCAGACGACGAAATCAGGCTTGGCATGGTTCATCATCGCACGAAAACTGGGAAGCAGATCGATAAGCTCTTCGCACGTTGAGCCATCGGTGGAATTGTGGTGGTAGAGATTGTCTTCGCCGACGCCTATCAGCGCGGCGGCGGCAACGCCCTCTTTGAGGCGGAACTCGGGCGAGTGTGTCCAGCTGATTCGCACTTCATGACCAGCTTGCACGAGGCGGCGCATGGTGGCGCAAACCGAGATTTCGTCGTCGGGATGCGTCATGCAAAAGAGCCACCTGCGCGGCGCGTTGAAATCAATGAGACTCATTTCTGACTTCGCTCGATAATGCTCGTGGTTGAGCGACCTTCAAGAGTGGGCATGATGACGACCCTACCGCCATAGCTCCTGACAATCTTGGCCTCGGGGAGCGAATCTTCGGTGTAATCCCCGCCTTTTACATGAATATCAGGCTTGATAAGGCTTATGATCTCCTCGGGGGTCTGCTCGCCGAATGGGACTGCGCAATCGACGCATCGGAGTGCGGAGATCACTCTGAGGCGATCCTCCAAGGCATTCACTGGGCGAGTTTCGCCCTTTAGACGACGTACCGTTTCGTCAGTGTTGAGGGCAACCACAAGGTAGTCACCTAGGGTTCGAGCCTTCTCAAGGTAGTCGACATGGCCCGCATGAAGAATGTCGAAAACTCCGTTAGTGAAAACCACTGTTTTCCCTTCTCGGACTTGCTCGAGTTCCGCGAGCGTCATGAGACTGCCTCCCAAACGGTGTTGTAAACAGCTTCAGGCTGAATGTCTTTCAATCCGGATACTTCATAGTGACAGCGGTGGATTTGACCATAGGGGCAGGAGCGCGCAGGTTTAGTGATACTATAAAGCCCGATAGCTGGAACGCCGAGCGCGGCGGCGACATGCGAACTACCTGTATCACCCCCGACGTGGGCGTTGGAAAGCGAGATGAGTGACACAAGCTCACGAACCGAGGTTTTGCCAAGGAAGTTTAGAATCGGCACCTTCGTTTCTTGCTCGACTTCTCGGAAAGCTTGTTCGTCAGCTTCGGCCTTTCCACCGATGAAGACAGCGGAGATTCCTTTCGATGCGATCATCTCCGACAGGCGAGCAAAGTGAGCGGCAGGCCATCGTTTGGTAGCCCATCCGGCTCCAGCATTCAAAACGACGAATGGGCCCTTGACACCATGCTCTGAAAGAAGATCTTTGCACTTGGTTCGATCTTCTTCGCTTGGCTGCATGCCGAAGTCGGCCCTGTCGCACTCGGCACCGGCAGCCCGGGCAACATCAACGTACTGATCAACCACGTGGAGGCTGCTTGGATCGGGTTTGACCGGGGCAGAAAAGAGCGGTGCAAGTTCACGCTGCCAATGGTAACCGAGCTTCTTCCCTGCCCTGGCACGCGCCACGACCAGGCCACTTTTTGAGAGGCCCTGCATGTCAAGGGCAAGATCGAATTTCGTTTCAAATGTTGGCCAAGAAGCTGGCTTGAATCCCGGCTTGACTCGCTGGATTTCATCGACCGAAGGGCAGCATTCGATGATCCCTGCAAAACGAGGATCAACCGCCCAAGTAATTCTTGATTCTGGAAACGATTTTTTGAGCGCAACCGCCACCGGGAGTGTGCAAACGCAATCGCCCAACGCAGACAAGCGAGAGATGAGGATGTTCAAAGGAGTCCTCGACGGCGGGCGTATTTCCATCGGTCGTGCATCCAAAGGTATTGCTCCGGAGCGAGACGGATCATTTGCTCAATCGCGGCGTTAACCCTAGTCATCAGCTCTTCGGGTTTCTCGCCTTCGAACGCCCGGATCGGTTCGAGATAGACGTGACGGTATTGGCCCGGACCCGTTCGCAGGTGGCAACAAGGGAGGATGGGGGCTTTCGTTCGTAGGTGGAGCACGGCTGGCCCAAGCACAGTTCCGGCGAGCTTGCCGAAGAACGGAAGATAGGCTTCGTCGGCATTTTGGTCAGGAAGGATGACGACAAGCTCGTTCGCCTTCAAGCGCTTAATGGTCTCGCGGGCTGCGTTGCCACGACTGAGAATCTCCATGTACTTACCGCGAAGTGCGTTTACTTTGTCGGTGATTGCCGACTCATTGGCGTCTCGAGCGATGCCAGAAACTTTAACTCCTTGGGTTGAAATGTAATGACACATCCGCTCAAAGTTGCCAAGGTGAGCGCTGATCAGCAAGACACCCTGACCTTGATCGAGAACATTCTGAAGGTGTTCGCGACCTTCGAGGGTTGTATCCATGGGGAAATCTTCCACCTTGCGAAGCGGTGAACGGAGGAAGTCCGCTACCATGCGTCCAAAATGCTGAAACATCCCGCGCGCCATCTCGACTTGGGCGGAATTTGACAACTGTGGAAATGCGAGCGAAACATTGTCAGTGGTGCGCGTGCGATGCTTTTTGTCAAGGCGACAAAGGAGCATTCCAAGTGCGGCACCGCGCTTCTCTGACTTGGCAATATCTTGCACCCGGAACCACTTTTCGCCGAAGTTCAGAACCGCAAGCCCTAGGCGGTGGATGAACGCTTTCTTATTCAGGGATTCGCTCCTTCAGCCACTTCAAAAACTCTTCCTTCGGTTCAATCGTCGCACTCCGTTTCGCAATGAGAATGGTTACTTTGTCAAGGTCGTCGCGAGTCCTCAGCTTTACCCAATCCTTCATGGTTACGATGACAGTCCCTACATTGTGACGCGAAAGGAGGTCTGGCGCATCAAGTGGATCATGGTCAGGGTGGACATCAATATCCGGAACTTGGACGCCAGCTTCGCGAACTGACGCTTCAAAAAGGTCAGGACGAGCGATGGCCGTGAGGATAGAAGCAACTGCTGGAGCGTCAACGGCAGATCCGGCCTCATTGACAAACTCGAGCGCAGAGTAAACAACCTCAAAACGATCACTAGGAAGTACAAGATTTGCACGGGATCGGTTCCAGCGAGGCTCTCGATAGGGTCCGGATGGAAATGGGAGCGCATTGGCTGGGTCACGGGCATCCAGGATGATCGTTACATGCTTGTGGAGGGGTAAGTGTTGGAAACCATCATCCAAAACCAGGACAGATCCGGGGAACTCCTGATTGGCAAGTGTTGCGGCGAGAACTCTCCGACGCCCAACGACGATTGGCAAACTGGGTCTAAGATCACGAATCTCAGAGGGTTCATCACCCCATTCTCTCGGATTGAGTGATAGTTGGGGAGCCGTTTCTGCCGCCTCCGATTTTGGACTTCCGTATCCACTGCAACTGATCACGGGTTTGAAACCAAGTTCAACGAGGCAGTCGGCAACGAAAGTCGTCACCGGCGTCTTGCCCGATCCCCCTGCAGTGAGATTCCCGATACATATCACGCGAGGATGAGCAATTGCGGGTCGCTTGATGCGGTATCGATATATCAGCAGGTAAACTTGCCAGGACAGAGAATAGAGTGCCGTAAGCGGCAGAAGAATTATTCGCCCGAAGAGGGGTCTCCATCCTTGACCAAACCAGAGGTTCTCGATACGCATCCTTCTGAAGCTTGAGTGAACCTTATTCTCTAAGCCGCAGTCCAAGAAAGTGCTGCATGGTCAAGTTATGCAAACGAATTCACCAAATAAGGTCGTGGCGAGAACTGTCTCGACCCGGCAACAACTCATAGATACGGCGGTCCGGCTATTCTCGTCAAATGGATTTCAGCGCACAAGCCTGGATCTCATTGCTCTGGAGTCCGGCGTCTCCAAGATGACGATTTTCTACTACTTCAAAAACAAGGAGGATCTGGTTATTGCGGCACTAGAAGAAGCTCACCAGAATTGCCTGGCAAGCGTTCGAGAACTGGCGATGGCGAAGAGTTCTGACTCCAAGACCTATCTATCTGCCGTTTTTGGCGCGTTGGAGCATCTTTCGACCGCAGGCGAGCTCCCAAATCTTTACATACGAGCTTTAGCGGAGTTCACCGATGAGGACTCTCCCATACGTCAACTCATCACGACCCACGTTCGTTTCGTCGAAAAGCGATTCTCCACGCTGGCCATGGAGTCCGGATTCCAGGACCCCGAGGACGTTGTGCGACAACTGATGACCATTCTCCGCGCGTTGTATGCGACCCAGATCTGCCCAGCTGGTGGAACAGGTTCCATCTGTGCCAAGAAGATGGCAGATTGCGTTATTAAGGTTTCTCCAGCATTCGCGGCCTAAAGTCTGATTTGCCTTGCACCGCCTCGGTGTCGCAATAGAAACTTCGGGCTACTTGACCTGGATTCGATCAATCTTTGCGAATTGTATCGCAATTCGGAGTCATTAAGGAGATTTTCTAAATCTCTTTACAATTATGTCATTGTCGTAGCGTAAGGTTGAGTTGAGGCACCATGAGAGAGACAAACGGGACTCACGCCGTTGTGAGAACGAGTTCGACAAGGCAGCACATCTTAGACACTGCAAGGTCAGTCTTTGCAAACCAGGGGTTTGGCAAAACAAGTCTTGACCAGATTGCCACGGAAGCGAATGTCTCGAAGATGACGATTTTTTATCACTTCAAGAATAAAGAAGAGCTCGTGGTCGCCGCATTGGACGAATCCCACAGCGAATGTATGCGAAGTGTTCTTGTGGGCCTCACAGAGCACGAGTCAGACAAAAAACGTCTCGTTGGGGCACTATTTGAAGTGCTTGAAGAAAGACTCTCCCGGCATGAGTTGAACGACATTTATATGCGCGCGGTTGCCGAGTACGGGAAGGATGATTCCTCCATCGCAGACGCGATTCAAAGACATTTCGTGGAAGTGGAGCGCACCCTAGCGACCTTAGTTACCGATGCTGACTCGGGCGATCCTGAAGAAGTGGTTCCCCAGCTCATGCTGATCTTAATGGGAATCTACGGGTTGCATCTGAATGCATCCGGACCAAGGCAGCGCGTTCCAGCGCGCAGAATGGCAGAAGCGATTATGAGCGCATCAAGCGCTCTTGCAGCTTAGATTAGGGTTTTAAACTGATGCTTCCCAACTTTGAGGACCTTTCCAAGAAGGTCGACCTGGCTCATTCGAAGCTCGGTCAATTTTTCGCCGGCTAGGGTTACTGCGCCACTCGATATCAGCTCCTTTGCCTTTCCGTTGCTCGCAGCCATTCCTAATCCAACAATCAGCGCCGGAAGCGAAACCATTCCGTCTTGAATTAGATCCTCGGGTATTTCGGCTTCTTCGGCCTCGGTCACAACCTTACGCTGGGAGAAGGTTTCGACGAAGAATGTTTCGGCTTCTGCGCCCGCCTCGGGCGAGTGGTAGAGGGAAACGATTTCTTTTGCCAGCCTGATTTTGGCGTCGCGAGGGTTTTTGCCTTCAATTAACATCTCCTGAACCTCATCAAGCGGCACATCGGTGCAGAGCTCGAACCAGTTAGCAATGATCTCGTCCGGAATCTTCATCGTCTTGCCAAACATGTCGTTTGGCGTATCCATGATCGAGATGTAGTTACCCAACGACTGGCTCATCTTCTCTTTGCCATCAATGCCAACCAGGAGCGGGCAGAGAATGACGGCTTGAGGTTCTTGTCCGTACTGCTCCATCAGGGTTCGACCGACGAGGTTGTTGAACTTCTGATCATTGCCCCCGATCTCGATGTCGCACTTGATCTCAACAGAGTCCATACCCTGGCACAGCGGATAAAGGATTTCGTGCATCGCGATGGGCTGGTTGGTTTGAAATCGCTTGGTAAAGTCATCGCGCTCCATGATACGAGCGACTGTGTAACGCGAACAGAGTCGGATGACATCCTCGAACGTCATCTTCCCCAGCCAGTCTTTGTTGTAGTAAATCTCCGTCTTTTCGGGATCCAGGATTTTATAGATTTGGCTACTGACAGCGTCAACGTTGGCTTGAACTTCTTCCCGGGTGAGCTGCTTCCGGGTCTTGCTCTTCCCGCTCGGGTCACCGATTTGGGCGGTGAAATCTCCGATGATTAGGCAGGCTATATGTCCCATTTTTTGGAAGTCGCGAAGCTTGCGCAACACGACCGCCCAGCCGAGGGTCACGTCTTTGGCAGTGGGGTCCACGCCGAGTTTGACTCTTAACGTGCGACCAGCCTTGATCCGGTTCAGAATGTCCTCTTCGCCGATCACCTCGGTAGTTCCGCGGCGGATCGTGGCGAGTTGGGCGTCAAGGTTCATGCAATGAAGTTTACCGAGACTTAGCACCCTCGTTCAGGTTCGCACCCATGCGCTGATCCGCGAGGTTGATGAAGGTGTCTTTGTCACTCATTACCGCTTGTGGCGGGAGCGAGTCACTCTCCGTTTTCAGCCCGGGCACTTTTTTCACTGCAGTACCGATGGCGAGGAACTCGATCACTCCTCCACCAAGGGAATAGACATACGTTTTGATGCCAACCACATCGTCGGCCCCTGCCTCAACCGCATGCTCCATCAATCGATGAAGCGCATTTTCTCGGGCATCATAGACCAAGGTCGTGAGCTCCTCTATCTCTCCCCGCACGAGGGACTTGAACGCAGAAGTGATTCCTCCCGCAAATCCTAGCGAGTAGACGCTGACGCCAAGCACCAATTCCAGCGGAAGGTAGCCGCAGTGGATGAGGTTCCACATTTCCTCGCACGTGAGATCGCTTGTGGCTGGGCGATCGTTGTACTCGGCGCCATAGTAGTCAGAATGGCTCGCGGTTCCCAACATCACCATTTCTTGGAGCCCTTGGAACTTCATGATGTTGGTCTTGATGCCAACCACGCAGTTCGCACCTTTAGCTTTGGCTTCCTTCTGAATTCTCTCAAGAGCCAAGTGGCGAGTGTGATAAAAGATGTCGCTGTACTCCTTGACTTCCCCACGCACGAGCGATCTAAAGCCACCCATGATTCCGCCCCCAATGCCGATGGAATAGGCAACGTTTCCGAAAGCAAACGAAATGGGGCGGTAACCACAATCGAGTTGGCAATAGATTTCCTGACCGTCGGATGAGCTAGTGAATTCCAGAGCGGAGGCGTTGACGCCATCACGATGAACGGCCGAGCCGACACTGAGGAACTCGATATTGCCGCTATGAACCACGAGTTCGCTCGTGACTCCGCTGATGCCAACTGCGCCATTGAGGCCTGTCCAAGCTTCCATCCGGTCAAGGGCAGCCTTTCGGCCGTCGTGGATGATGTCGGTGATCTGGGTGACCTCGCCGCCGCCGATGGTTTTGAGAGCTTGACCAATACCCCCCATGAATCCGACGGACCAAACTGAGTTTCCGATCACAAGCTCACCGGGCGTGTAGCCCTTCTTGGCAAGACAGAAGATTTCGTTCCCGTTGAAGCCCGTGTTGATTGCCATGCAAGTTTCTCGCTGTTAAGGTGAGGTTAGCAGATTGGTTCCGATGAACGGTAATTAACCCAATCGCTTGAAGTTTGCTTTGACTACTCTTATACTTTGAGCATGCAAGATAGTCCCCTGCTCGTTGAAACAAATGCCCTCCTTCAACGACTCTTGCAACTTGAAGACGATCAAAGAGCCGAGGCTGAGCGTGCGAAAAAGGAGTTCGAGGAACGCTTTTCCAGACCTCTTGTTGACAGGGATGAAGAAGCCGAATCGGCAAACAAGACCATCGAAGAGTCCACCAAGAAGATGCGTGAACAAATGGAGGAATCTCGGCGCAAGGAGGAAGAATTTCGAGCAGCCGTCATTTCAGAATATCAGGAACAAACTAGGCTCCTGAGAGAAATTTTGGAGATTGTAAAGCGATGAATGAAACAGATCTCCTGAAGCTTAACACTCTGCTCAATGCGCGAATAGAACGGCGTGAGCGTCAACAACACCATAGAAAGTTCGGCGAAGAGTTTATGAAGATTTCTTTGGAACGCACTCGACTTCAAGTTGCAGAGATCATGAAGGGACCGAATGAAAAGGTGATCGAATCTGCTCGGCGTCTCACAGAGCGAAGAGAATCTCCAGAAACTGCAGTCAGCGAATTGGTAACCAAACTCGAATCGGACCTGGCGGCAGTAAAGTCTCGGACGGCTGCTTTAAAGCATTGGAGGGACTCTCTTTGAGTGATCCAAACATTGAAGATCTCCAAAGGAGGATGCAGGAGCTTCTCGGCAACCGAATCGCCGGTGAGTCAGATCCGACCAAAAAGTCAAAACTCGAAAAATTCCAGAGCTTCATGGAGCAATCCGAAAAGGAGTTGCAGTCTTCGCTCGCTGCCGTCAGGGCAGAAATGGAGGAGCTGAATTCGCATAGTACGAAACTCAATATCCTTCCCCCGCTGGAGAGGTTTGGGGACATTACAAGCAGAGTCATGATTGAGCATTCAGCCCTGATCCGTCAAATTGCAGAAAACGTGTAAGAATAGTCTGGATGTCTGCCACCCACTTTGAGGACTTAGTCAACGAGCATAAGGACTCGGTTTACCGTCAGATGGCGCGGGTTTGTGGGAATCGTGAGGACGCAGAGGATGCGCTGGCAACGGCGATCGTGCAGGCGTTTCAGGCTTTTGAGCGACTGGCGTCCGACGATGCTTTTCGGGCGTGGCTGGGGACGATCGGGAAGCGAGTTTGCTACCGCATGCGGTCGCATGCCGGAATCACGAAGGCGCTCGAATTCGCCGAGGAGCATGATCTGGTTGCTCCAAATGTTGATGAAATGGAGCTGACAATTCTCAAAGGGTGCGTGAAGGATGCGGTTGAGGCTCTCAACGAGTCTTACCGTGACGTCTATTTAATGTGCGAAATCGAAGAGCGGACCGTTGAGGAAGTGGCGGCGGCTCTTGGTCTGACGGTGGCTGCTGCGAAGTCCCGACTTCTTCGAGCGAGGGCGAAAGTTCGGGAGATGTTAGACCGCTCAATCTGCGCCACTTAGTTCCGTAAGGCACTGCGGGCATTCGACTCCGTTTGAATCATTCTTGGCCTAAGTAGACTCTCCCTACACAATGGCGTGGATTGCGGTTCTGGCGATGGGTCTGACTCTCGGCCTTCTTGGAGGAGGCGGGGGAATCCTGACGCTTCCAATTTTGGTCAACTTGTTTGGCGTCAAGCCAAGTGAGGCCACGGGAGGGTCACTCCTCGTGGTCGGAGCGACCAGCCTGCTGGCGGTCATCTTGGAACTTAGGTCCGGTCGGCTTGATTGGAGAGCAATCACCTGGGTCGGGTTTCCAGCCGCGATCGGCTCGGTTTCCGCTCGCAAGTTGCTCATCCCTTTAGTACCCGCTCAAGTCGGTCCAGTCAGTAAGGATGATGCGACTTTGCTGGCCTTTGGCTTGCTGATGATCATCGTCGCCTACCGAATGTTTCGACCACCTCATGGCGAGAAGAAAGCACTGACGAAAGCAGCAATGATCGCAAGTGGCATTGGAGTTGGTTTACTGGGAGGTCTGCTTGGCGCTGGAGGCGGATTCCTGATTGTCCCCCTGCTGACGCTTGGACTGGGCCTCGAAATGCCTCGCGCAGTTCCGACCTCATTGGCCATCATCAGCACACAGTCCCTCGCAGCGGCTGGCTCCGACTTTAACCGCCCCTACCCGTGGGCAATGCTTGGCTCCGTGGTGGGAATTTCCCTTCTCGGTATGGTGATGGGGCTCATGCTACGGCCCAAGATCAAGGCAGCAAATCTGAAGACGGCATTTGCCTATCTGATCGTCATTGTCGCCATTTTCACTTTTTACAAAGTTGGTGTGAATCATTTTGCACCCCCAACGTCTCTAGCTCAATAACCATGAACAAAACCATTACGGTCCGAGAGCTTCGCGCTCGTCTCAACTCAGGTGACGCTATCAAGCTCATCGACGTCCGCTCCGCTGGTGAGTACGCTGCTGGGCACGTTCCACAAGCGATGAACGTTCCTCTAGAGGAGGTCGATCACCGGATCGCCGACTTCCACGGCGGTCAAGTCGCGGTTCTTTGCCAAGCCGGAACTCGAGCAGGAATTGCCTGCGAGATGCTCAACGGGCGACATGACGGTCTGCTTCTCGTTCAAGGCGGAACCGACGCCTGGATCGCCGAGGGTGGTCCGGTAGTTGCCACCAGTGGCTCACGATGGAGCCTCGAACGGCAAGTTCGACTCGCCGCTGGAGTTCTCGTCTTGATCGGGACCGCCTTGGCTGTCTCGGTGAATCCATCCTGGATTTATCTCGCGATGTTCGTCGGTGGAGGTCTCACCTTCGCCGGCATCACGAATCTCTGCCCGATGGCGATTGGCCTCGCCAAGTTGCCTTGGAACAAGGCACAGACCTGTCTACAAACCGAAAAGGTGCAAGCATGATCATCCGTAACTTCTTTGAACCCAAACTCGCCCAAGCCAGCTACCTGGTTGGCTGCGCCAAGACCGGCGAAGCCATCGTCATTGATCCACTCCGGGATATCGCTCAGTACCTGGAAATGGCGGCAGCAGAGGGCTTGCGAATCACCCACGTGACCGAGACGCACATCCACGCGGACTACCTATCGGGAACCCGAGAACTAGCCGCTGCCACCGGGGCCAACGTGTATTTGAGCGACGAAGGAGGTGAAGGCTGGACCTATGAGTTTTCGAGCGATCCAAACGTGAGCTTGATGAAAGATGGCCACGTCATTCGGGTCGGAAATCTCTCACTCAAAGCCATTCACACTCCGGGACACACACCCGAGCACATGTCCTTCCTGCTAACAGATCACCCCGCAAGTGAGGAACCCCATTCCTACTTCACCGGAGACTTTCTCTTCGCTGGGGACGTGGGTCGACCCGACCTCTTGGAGCGAGCGGCAAACTTTCAGGGCACGATGGAGAAAGGAGCAAAAGTTCTCTTCAATACGATACAAAACACTGCCTCTCTCCCTGATTCGCTCTTGATTTGGCCCGCACACGGGGCGGGTTCTGCCTGCGGAAAGTCCCTTGGCGGCTCGCCGGTGACCTCGCTCGGTTACGAGCGGAAGGCAAACTGGGCGTTCCAAATCAAGAATGAGGATGAGTTTGTGGAAACCGTCCTGGCCGGACAGCCTGAGCCTCCGTTCTATTTCAAGGAAATGAAGATGCGGAATAAGAAGGGTCCAGTTGTACTGGGCGCGATGCCAAGGGTCTCTCGAGTTGCTACCGCAGGCAGTAAGGACGTCGTGGACGTTCGATCCGGCTCGTTGATTCGCTTGGGCTACGTTCCTGGCTCCCTGGCGATCCCAAGCAACAAGGGCTTGACCAATTGGGCGGGATGGCTGCTTAAGTACGACCAGCCAGTCGTCTTGATCGCCGAATCGCAGGATCAAGCCGACCGGGCAGCGCGAGACATGGCGACTATCGGGTTGGATGTTGTCAGCGGCTGGATGCCCGCGCCAGGTTCAGGCGAGCCGTTCATTGAGACCTCCTGCTCGCAAATCAGCGGCGAAGAGTTCGTGCTCGACGTGCGCGGCGTTAACGAGTGGAACGAGGCGCACATGAAAAACGCCCACCACATTCCACTGGGTTATCTCTCTGCACGGCTGGATGAGGTTCCGAAGGACTCTCGCGTAGTTGTTCACTGTGCGGGTGGAAATCGATCGCCGATTGCAGTTTCAATCCTGCGAAGAGCAGGCTTCAGCAACGTTGCCGAAATCCCAGGCGGGCTCTTAGAGGTCGCTGAAAAGTGCCCTGGCAAAGTACAAGAGGCTTAGAACTCTAACCGCTAAAAGAAAAACCCTTGAAGTCAACTTCAAGGGCTTTTTGGTGCGCGGGAAAGGACTCGAACCTTCATGCCTTGTGAGCACTACCACCTCAAGGTAGCGTGTCTACCAATTTCACCACCCGCGCACACGAGTGAGAGAGGGAAGAATACCACATGCTACTGAATCCGGTAAAGGGCGTACCGGGGGCGAGTAACGATTGGTAGCTGTGGTACTGCGGGGGGAATTTGGAATTCGCTTTTGAGAACAAGAAGGAATGCCGGACGAGACCGGAGCTTGGTATTGGGCAACGACTGTAAATGCTGCCGCAACTGCTCGACTTCTCGTTGAACACCTGGCTCGAACGGTGGACGGAAATAGTGGTCTCGCCAAGAATTGCCGATACCTGGCTGATCAATGAGTGGCTGCTGGGCTTCGATCGTGAAGAGGTTGGAGACGTAGACGTCCTTTTCTAAAAGCAAGAGGCAATTGGCGTGCAGAAGGGACGGGTTCCAACCTTTGGGTATCAATGATCCTGACCCCCGGGCAACCGAATGGTAGACCAGCGAACCAGAAGGAATCTGACCAAGATCAGCTTTGAACAGATCAATTTCCGGGTTCATAGTCAAAAATCGGGAACCAATGTCAAGCGATCTTAGGAACAGAATTGTGAGGACAACACTAACTCTGCGAAGGGGAAGCTCAACGGACGCGAAGTAGATCATGATGAGCCAGACCGGGATTCGTGTGAAGATGAACGCGCTGGTGAAAGCCTGATGGGGGGCAACCAGTGATATCAATAGGAATAGGATTCCCGTGGCTTTGGCTTCAAGGGGAATCTTAAAGCTTCGCTTATACGCGCCGTATGCGATCAGGACAAGCAAGACTCCTTCAAATAGAAAATCCCTCCATTCGATGCCGAAGACAAGAGGTGAGGCAAGACGCAGAAGGTGCTCGCCTAAGGGTCGCCAGTAAACCTCGGCCAGTTGTGCGACTGGCGAGAGTTTGATCAGAACCAGAACAATGATTGTGCCGATCCCAAGCCCCGGCCAACCCTGATAACAATGATCCGGCTTGAACAATCTGTGCCCTACGAAACTTAAGGCGAAGAGTCCGAACGCCATCAAGTGATTGAGAGCCAGGAGCGGGCCTGCAACAACCAGGAACAAATTTTGTGAGACTGGCTTGGCGTCTAGCCTTAGGCAAAGCGCAAAACAGATCAAACCAAGCGCGATACCAAACAAGTAGTTGATGAACCCAAACGCGAGGATGTACGAATACGCAAAGCACAACCCAAAGAGGCCGTACGCAGACCACTTCCCTGTCATCTCACGGTTCACCCAGGCAAACCCAAACCCCATCAGGCCGATCATATTGGCGATGAATATCTTCATCAAGATCAGGGCGTTGATCTTGGTAAGCATCAATATGGGCGTGATTAGGAGATCGATTGCCAGGTTGGGCAAGATAACGAAGTTGATCTTGTAGAAATCTTGGAGGGCCGGGCGCTCGTGAAGAGTCGCCAAAACTTGGAGCCGGGCAAGGTGGTTAGGAGTGTCAACTCCAGGAACAGAGTTGTGCAAGAAGAGGGGAAGGACGGTGATTGTCCAAGCCAAGAGGAACCAGGGAAAGAACCACCTAAAGGTTCCCGATGTCACTTTTTGCGACAACAGAACATCGCCTCTACTTCGTCAAGGCTGAGAGGGCGCCGAGCCCAATAGCCAGCCGTCCCGCCGTAGACAGCGTCAACTTGAAATCCGCTTTGCTCAAGCATTCGAGTCACTTCAGGAGCTATAAAAAGTCGCTCGTGAATCGTCAACTGCTGAACTCCGCCCGGAAGTGCCCATTCGTCGGTGTAGTTGCTCACCATCGTCGCAGGATTGAACCTGCCATCGGCGGTGAACTCATCTTTCATCTGCCGGATCGCAGAGTAGCCATTCAGACAGGTGAGCACAAATGGCGCGTTCTGCTGCAAGTGCTTTTGCACCGCTCCAAAGATGGTGAGATCGTGGTCGTAGGGGTTTTCTGCGCGTTCAATCAGGCCGAGTCCACCTTCGCATAGGCAGATTGCGAGGTCAAATAGCTTGTCGAGCATCAATGTGCTTGCATCTGCCTCGACAAAATCGACGGGTAGATCGCCCGCTTTGGCCCGGGCTTGGGCGATCATGTTCGGGGAGAAGTCAACTCCCGTGACCTTGTAGCCCCGTTGAGCTAACTCGATCGCGTGCCGCCCTGTTCCGCATCCGATGTCGAGAATGGTCGCACCTGGCTGGACTGGGTAGAGGCTGAGCAGGAAGTCGACTTCAGCTGTCGTATGTTGAGTAAACGGGTTCTCGTCGTAGGTTGCCGCCTGGGCGTCGAAGAATTCACGCCACCGAGATGTTCCGCTCACCCTAACAGGGTACCGCAGGTGTAGACTTTGATTATGAGTCCGCAGCTTGCCTCAAAGTTTGATGCGCTGGATCAGAGAATGGAGGCCATGATCTCTCGGATCCAGTCCTTGTCTCCCGAATTGTTAACGTCCCCGGTGGGTCAGAGTATGGCTCCTCAGAGCGCGCTGGAGCACATGATGATCACTGAGGGGATCTATGCAAAGATGATCAACAAGGCGGTGGGTGCGAAAATGGCTGGGAAACGCCCCAAAGTCACATTCTTCTACAACTTCATCATTAAGGCGATGCAAAAGCCTGCAGGCCAAACTGCGTTCATGCCCAAAATGTTCGCACCCACTGGGATCGTCAATCTCGAATCAGCAGCGAAAGAATGGCGAGAAAGAAGGGCATCGATCCGGGCTTACCTCCAACACTTGGACGACGACGAGTGCTGCGGAGGCAATTTGTTAGAAGGACGACTTTCTCCAGTTCACGTCTACGAACTTATGAGTTGCCATCAAGACTATCACGACGCACGACTACCATGATTCCAATTCTTATCTTCGCCCTCACCCAAGCTGTCCCAACGAAGCCCGGGGAGTATCTGAAGTCATCTGACCTCAATCTTCAGGTGCCAGCCTATTCCGTTTCAGGAGATAACATCACCCTCGATTTCAAAGGTGTCGTCCTGCGCGGAACGGCGAAGACAGTTGAGCCGGATCAGAGAAAGGGGCTGGGGGTGAGGGTCACTGGCTCGAACATCACGATTAAGAACCTGACGGTTGCTGGCTACAAAGTCGCCATCCTCGCCGAGAACTGCAAGAATCTTAAGCTGATTGACTGTGACGTCAGTTGGAACTGGAAGCAGAAACTCCTGTCCACACCGGAGAAAGAAGACCTCAACGATTGGATGAGCTTCCACAACAACGAGAAGCGCGAGTGGTTTCGATACGGCGCAGGGGTCTATCTGGATCGGGTCACTGGCTTCGAAGTCAAAGGACTGAAAGCATACGGTGGCCAGTGCGGCCTCATGATGAACCGCTCCGAAAAGGGCCTGGTGTGGAATTCAAGCATTACCTACATGAGCGCGATCGGGATCGGAATGTACCGGTCCAGCAACAACCGCATCATGCATAACAACCTCGACTACTGCGTCCGAGGCTATTCGCATGGGGTCTACAACCGTGGTCAGGACTCCGCTGCGATTCTTGCTTTCGAACAGTGCAACAAAAACGTGTTCGCGTACAACTCAGCCCGTTTCGGGGGTGACGGCTTCTTCCTCTGGGCAGGGCAGACCACGATGGACACTGGGAAGGGCGGTTGCAATGATAACCTCCTCTACGGCAACGACTTTAGCGATGCACCGACCAACGGAATTGAGGCAACCTTCAGCCGAAACAAGTTCGTGAACAACCGGGTCGATAACTGCTGGCACGGATTCTGGACCGGCTACAGCTACGACACTCTGATTGCCGGAAACCACATCGCTGGAAACGAAGATGGAATCGCCCACGAGCATGGGCAGAACGTCACCGTGGAGTCCAACCAGTTTCTCGGCAACAAAAACGCACTTCGAATCTGGGCAAACGACAAGCAAGACCCCAACTGGGGCTACCCAAAGAACCGTGAAACCCGGAGCCTGGGTTGGCTGATCAAGGATAACGCCATCGGAGATCTGCGACTCGCCATCACGAAAACTGAGAACGTCCGATTCGAAGGAAACAACTCTTTCAACACACTTTTCGCCATTGATCCGACCGTGAAGAATGCCACGTTTGTCAAAAACTGCCTCCACACTGACCTTGAGAACGGCGGACTCCCGGCGAGTTACTCTCTGGAAGGCAATGAATGCGAAAAACCTCTTGCCTCCCGCACTGTTGCTGCCTGGGATCCTAGAGACGATGAGGACGTTTGGGAAGAGTTGTCTCCCGAAGCATTGAAGGGAGGCAAGATGCCGCTCTCTCTCGCCGGATTGAAGAGTGATCTACGAGTTGATCAGTGGGGTCCCGTCGATTACAAATCTCCTCTGCTGATCCCAACCAAGATCGTACAGGACGGCTGGCAGAAGTTGTCCGTCCTTGGCCCAAAGGGCTTGTTCAAAATCAAGTCAAGCGAAGGATTTGAACTCAAAAACTCTAGCGGTGGAACGGTTCCTGGCTCGATCTGGATCCGCCCCGACGCGACTCAGTCCAACCCCGCTCGGACTCTTAAGCTTGTCTATACAGGTGGAAAAACCGTCGATCACCGAGGCATCAGCACCCCTGCCGGAACTCCGATAGAATTGAAGCACGAGACGTTCGAAGTCAAGGAAACGTGGAATGTGAGGTTCTTCCCATGGGATCCTAAGACTGCCGATCCCCGCACTCAGCAACGCGCTTACGAGCAGGCTTCTGCTGTTGCTACGGTGGTAACAGCTACCCCAATCAAGTTGGATTATGCAGGCTATGGAGCCTTCGAAAAAGGCGTTCCGAAGACGCACTTTGGGACGATTACAGAAGGGACTTTCACCGTGCCCGAGGGCAGCTACATCCTTGAGGTGACAGGAGATGACGGCATTGTTTGCACCGTTGACGACAAGATCGTTATCTGCGACGAGTGGCACTACCAAGGGCCGACCACCTACTCGAAAACCCTCAAACTCAACTCTGGCCTTCACAAAGTCGCTATCCACCACTTCCAAATCGATGGCTACGCAGCCCTGAAATTCCGGATCAAACCAGCACGCTAAAGACTAAAGACCTCGGACCCAGGACTTGTCCCTAAAGGTATCCTCTAGGTTCGCCATGCCTGAGTTTTTGCTCGAAGTCGGTTGTGAAGAACTCCCCGCGTCCTTTGTCGAAAAGGCGTACAACGACTTGCGCGACGCGCTTTGCAAAGAGCTGACGGATTTGGGTGTTTGTGAGGGTGGAGCGACGGCGTGTGGAACTCCCCGCCGGCTCATTGTTTCATTCCCGAACCTGAAGCCACGGCAAGAGGATTCGGTCAAAGAGCAGCGCGGCCCATCACTGCAGGCAGCGTACGATGCGGCTGGTGAACCAACGAAGGCCCTCCTCGGATTCTGCAAGTCGCAAGGAATCGAGCCATCTGACCTCCGGAAAGATGAGCAGTATGTCTGGGTAACCAAGCATGTTTCCGGTCTGCCTACTTCAGAGCTCTTGGAGTCGATCCTGCCCCGAATCATCCTCGGCATCAACTTCGAGAAATCAATGCGCTGGGGAGCCTCGCGGGCGCGTTTCGCCCGTCCGATTCGATGGATTCTGGCCGCTTACGACGGGAAGGCGCTGGACTTCAATGTCGAAGGCGTGCACTCCGCGCTCATCAGTTGCGGTCATCGCTTTTACGCCCCCGATCCATTTGAGGCGAAATCACTTTCCCAATTGGAAACCGAACTGCGAAACAGGTTTGTCGAAGTCTCGTCTGAATCCCGAAAGGCATCGATCCTTGAGCAAGCCAAATCAATCTCGAGCGGCACACCGGAGATCACTGACGACCTTCTGGACGAGAACACATTCCTCACCGAGTGGCCGACCGCCATTCTCGGTTCCTTCCCTGAGTCCTACCTAGAGCTTCCTGAGCCAGTACTCGTCACCGCAATGGCAAAGCATGAACGAATGTTCCCGGTTCGGGATAGCGCTGGGAAGCTGACGAACCAGTTCATCTTCATCCGAAACTCCGGCGAAGATGAGACGGTTCGCAAAGGCTGTGAATGGGTGCTCGGAGCGCGATTTAACGACGCGCGTTTCTTCTATGAGCAAGACCAGAAGCTCACCCTGGACGACTTTTTGGCGAAGACAGAAGGCGTCGTTTTCCAGGCTCAACTAGGTTCGGTTCGGCAACGTGCGGACCGGTTGGCGAACCTCGCAGCGAAGATTGCTCCACTATTGAACTCGGACCCCTTGCTTGCTCGCAAGGCTGCGCTCTACGCAAAGGCCGACCTTGCAACGGGATTGGTGTCAGAACTGAGTTCTCTGCAAGGTGTCATTGGCGGCCAATATGCTGAGCGGGGCGGATTTGAACCCGAGGTTTGTGATGCGATTGCTCGCCAGTACACCGATCTAATTGATATCAATTCGGGTGCAAAGTTCAATGCCCTAGCCGTCACGCTTCAAGTCGCTGACTGTCTCGACAAGCTCGCTGGCTATCTTGGATTGAAGCTGATCCCAACCGGATCTAGCGATCCTTTTGGACTTCGAAAGGCAGTCACATCCCTCGTTTGGTACGGTGAAGCGTTCTTTACTGAGCCGTTTGCGCAGCTCATCGACCTAGCATTTGACGAATATTCAGCTCAGGGTCATGAGTTGGACCGTGCAGGTGCCACGGTTGCTTTGGCAGAAATCTTTGCCGGACGCTACCCAGTGCTGTGGGCTTCTTCCGAGATTCGCCGACCATTCGAAGCGGCTCTCTTCCGAGGTGATCTTGACGCCATGACCACTCCCGTCGAGGTTGGTTTCCGGTTGCAAGCCTTGGAGCAGTTCACCGATCCGTCGGAGCTCCAAACGATCGCCCGGCCGATCAATCTGACCAACTCCGCAAAGTCGAAGGGTGAGAAGCTCGGAGGACTGGATGACGTAACCACATCTGGGCTTAACTCTCCTGAAGGTGTGACTCTTCTCGAAGCGCTGACCGTGTCCGCCCCCAAAGTTGCGGAAGCGGCGCTGAGCTGTGCTCCGACCGACCTCGCCGATACGCTAAAGTCCCTCCTCCCTGCGATCAACGCGTTCTTCGACAAAACGATGGTCATGTCCGATGACCCAACTGAGCGGTTCCACCGGCTCTCGCTCGCCAATGCGGCCGCCGAGCAACTGCTCGTTGCCGGAGACTTTACGAAGTTGGAGGGTTAGTGAGCCTCGCCGCCGCAACCGCGTTTCTCCGCGATCACATCGCGCCGAACGCGCACGCTATCGACACTTCCGTCGAAGCGATGGGCGTCGCATTTATTGAGATGCGCAAGCAGGGGCTGATGGCGCTTAAGCGTCCCGCCGAGTACGGCGGACCTGCTATCAGCGAGGCAGACTTCCGCACTTACCAGGAAGAAGTCGCCCGGGCGAGCGGCTCATTTGCTTTCCTTCAGACTCAGCACCAAAGCGCCGTTAACATGATCGCCAAGCAGGCGTCGGAGGAGATCAAGGCGGAGTACCTGCCCCAGATGCACGGTCCTAAGACGGTCGGAATCGGCTTCTCCCAGCTTCGACGAACGGGTGATCCGATCTGCAAAGCCGTCGAGACCGACGGCGGTTATATCCTCAATGGCGAGGTCCCCTGGATCACGGGACTCGGATTCTTCGACGAGTATCTGATCGGTTCAGTTCTGCCCGATGGCCGCGCCGTCTTCGGCTTCATGCCCTTTGCGAACGTTGAAGGGCAGACGGTGAGCGAGCCAACGCGCCTCGCCGCGATGGAGACATGCCAGACCGTCACCGCTAGCTTAACCAACTATCACCTACACAAGGGCACAGTCGCCTTCATCAACGACAAGGATTGGATGCGAAAGAATGACGCGTTCAACATCGTCATTCAGGGCCACTTCGCGGTTGGTTGCGCCCTTGCCGGTGCAGACATCGTTCAAGAAGTTGCGAACAAGAAGGGCTTCGACTTCCTCCACCAAACCGCCACTAAACTGTATGCGGAAATCGAAGAGTGCCGTGCGGCTCTGGTGGCTCACCAGAAGGACTTCGCTGAAGACACCGCGCCGCTTCGGCTGCAGAAGCGAGCTTGGGCGATTGACCTGATGATGCGCTGCGCCCACGCCGGAGTCGTCGCCAGCAGTGGAGCCGCCAACTACCACACCCACCCCGCCCAGCGGGTGCTGCGAGAGGCGATTGTGTTTAGTGTCAGCGCCCAGACCGGGCCGATTATGGAAGCGACATTAAGACGTCTCGTCCGATAGTACATTCCGCGTGGATTGGGTTTATACTTAGCGTAGCGTGAAGCGGCTCGAACGCATTGATCCGGAGAAGGCTCTGAAGCTGGGTCAAGCAATCATGCGGGTTACTCCGTGGCTTTTCGCAGTTGTTTGGTTGGCAGAATTCGGTTTATTGGTGGCGTTTGCGCTCTCGCCAGAGCTGACGCGCTTCCTTGACCTCGGAGCCAAACATCAGTGGGTGTTTTGGGTTTGTCTCTCGGCACACCTTGTTGTCGCAGCGGGTCTACTGTTCGGTATCGTTCGCGGGATGCTGATACGTGATCGGCCCCTAGCTGGCCTGTGCTGGTTCGCATCAATCCTTGTTATGGGCAACTTCAACAAAATTGTTAGCAAAGAGAAACGCCTCGTCGAGCACCCGGCACAATTTCTGATGTTGACTGTGATCATGGGTTTCTGGGTCTGGTTTTTGATCAAAATTCTTCCGAACCGAAAGCTGTTTTGGGGACTTCCCGGGCTGCAGAGCGAGGTGCCAGAGTGAGCCGCGTTGACACCTCCATCGGCTTCTCGCTCCGTTCGGAGCCGCCAAGCCTATCTGCGAGTTTCGCGACCCAGGTAACGAGTCTCAAGGAGTGGAGTAGAGCGCGTTCACGGGAAAGGTCTGCCCCCTTAGCCGGGACATCGATTGGGATTGTGTTTTTCCATATCGTCCAGAACTCGCTTGAAAGAGGATGGCGTGGATGGGGACCATTTGTTGTGAGCACAGCAGGAACGATTACCATTGGCGCAATCGTTTATGGACTCTTCCGGCTGTGGATCATCGCAAAACTTGATCGTCAGGTTCGGGCGATTACAATCGCTGGGTTCGACTCCCCGGTTGTCCACCTCACCGCCGAGGGGCAGTGGGTCACGTTCCGTTTCGCCTCGGATCACGAGTTTGTGGATCGCTGGGATCGGCTTCTCAGGTTCAAAAGCGCGCCGGAGTTCACCGAGTTCGAGTTCCCGGCGAATCCGCCGATTATCATTGCGACAATGGCGATTCCAGTCGAGACAATTCGCACGATCACCCAGTTCTGCGACATAGAAAAAATTCCATCCGAGACCAAGCGGTAACAAGAAGAGACGACATAATTTGAACATGGTTGGTTCTCGGGTTGCGTTGGCGGTGGCTTCGTTTGCGGTTGCGGTCGGGCTGGTCTACGTGAATGGGCGGATCAAAGCCAACTCAGCTCCGAACCTAACTCCAGCTTCAGCTCAATCCTCCTTTGGACAACCTCATATCGGAGCGGTGCATGGGAAGCTCGATATCCTCAAGGATGTCCGCGTCATCGACTTCGGGCGCGAAATCTATCGCGGCGAGATGGACGTTAACCCGACGATTGACCGAATTCGTAAAGGGGAAAAGCTCAACCATCGGAACGATGGGGGCTTCTTTGGGAACCGCGAGCGGCGGCTGCCGAGGCAGAACGACCGAGAGTATTACCGAGAGTTTGTCCACACCATCCGCAGCCCCAAATTCCCCGGACCCCAGAGAGTGGTGATCGGGAAGGACGGGTCGGTTTGGTATACAGGCGACCACTACGACAGCTTTACGAAGGTGAGCAAATGAGGCGACGAAAGCTTCCGAAAGTAGGTGTAGAAGGCCTCAAGAAGACCCACGAAGTCCGCGAATGGGAGGCATCCAGCGCGGATGCAAAGGCAGAGATCCTCAAAGGCGTCGCCGATACCTGGGCCTTCCCTTCCTACTTCGGACACAACTGGGACGCCCTGATCGACTGCCTCTCCGACCTCTCATGGATCGGCGGCTCAAAGTTTGCCTTTGTGATCCACAACGCCCCGCGAAACGAGGAATGGACAACTCTTCTCGACTGTCTTCAAGACGTGGCGGACCGGTGGGGTCCGGATGGGGAGTTCTTGGTATATTTTGCCCACTGACCTCTAGTGTTTTCGAGCGGCAATCTGCCTTGCTGAGCCAGTGCAAATTCTCGCCACGCCGATTTTGACCTGGTGTGCCAGAATCGGATTATGCTGTTCATGGTGATCGAAAACTTCATGAATCGTGATCCCCAACCTGTTTACTCGCGCCTGGCTGAGAAGGGGCGGATGATGCCCGAGGGTCTGACCTACATAAATAGCTGGATCAGCGAAGATTTTTCAACTTGCTGGCAGGTTATGGAGACTGACAAGATAGAGAACTTCGAAGCCTGGACGAGAAACTGGGACGACTTAGTGGAGTTCGAAATCGTGCCGGTCATGACCTCTGCGGAGGCTAGGGCTAAAACTGATCGGTCATGAAGAACTGGGGCTGGCCCGGGACGTTGCGACCCATCAGATACATGGGGACATTGACGGCGCCAAGCGGGACTTCGAGTTGGTCGGTCATGAACGAGGTTCCCATCCACTCGGTTCCCCGCGGGACTGGCCATTTCTTGAGGTTCGACGTGTTCAGCACTTCGCGAACGGTTTCATTCTCAAGGCTCAGATAGCCGTCGCCAAACGCCATTGAGTCGCGGTAGTTCCACTGCCAATACTTCCACCGGCGGTCATCGCGGCGGAGGCGGTCGGGGTGTTCCGCGGCCCAGGCATCGTAACGATTCCGAAGGACGCCAAACTCGTAAGTTGGGAGATCAACTTCCAATGGAAGTGCGGTAATGGGACCTCGAACAACCCTATCCAGCCCCTCGAAACCGAGTTGCTCATAGAGTCTCAAATCTGTGGCAAAGAGCATCGCCGCACCCTCGCCAGCACGCTCTGAGTCCCGGAGAACGCGCTCGATCAGCCGTCGTCCGTAGCCTTCATTCCGGCGATCAGGATGCGTCGCTACTCCGGCAATCCCAATTGCCTTGCCCCAGCCAAACTCCAGAGGAGTTGTCGTGAGCACAGAAACGATCTCTTGCCCCTCAATGATCGCCCACTTGCGATTGATGTCGAACATTGGCTCAGTAACGAAGATATCGAGCGCAAGCTCAAAATCGAGTTCGAATACCTTGCAAAGCAGGCTCAGAAAGGCTTCGCCTTCGGATTCCTTGATCGGGCGAATCTCGGTCATAAGCCCGGCGCCACCGTGGCCTTCAGCTTGACTCGCACCCTCACCATGAAGGGAGTCATAACAGATTCTTCAAGGTAATGAACAACTTTATTAGAACTTGTGATCATTATCTTCGGGACGATTTTGCCACTCAGGTCAATCGGCTTTGCCTCAAGCTCGACACCCGCCGCGCTTTGGACGTCATCATTCAGATCAACATTGACGGCTACCGAAGAGGTTTTTTGCAGAGCATCTGCAGAACCCGCAACGAAGATGGATCGGGGGAAGGTGTCGACCGATTCGACTGCAGCGCTCAGAGTAGCCAACTGCCCCATTCGGTTGACCGTGATCGGAACCTCCTTCACCAGAACTGGCTCGATCTTGATCCGCGCCGTCACCGTCGGATTCACCAAGAGATCTCGAACGTTGGGTGGGTAGACGACAACCGGATAGCTGCTGGTTCCTGGCCGGGCGAGGCTGAGATCCACATAGCCTGAAACCTCTTGCCCCATGACAGTTCTGATCTGCGCAGTTGAGCCAGCAACCGTGACCGAGACGTTTTCGGGAGAGTCGGAGACCAGGAACTTTGTGTCGTCCAGGTTTACGGTGGTGATCTTGACGGAGAACACCTGCGTCCGCGAGCGGACCGAACGAGTGTTGAAAATATTGAGCCAAAGAAGCACACTGATGAGGAGTGACATCAGGGCAAGTGGGACGTTCACTTTGTTCATACTCCCTCCTCCTGCTTCCGTTCTCGGTCGCGTCTTCGCTTTCGTGGGGTGGGCTGAGGCTCCTCTTGTTCTACGGTGTTTTTGATCAGGAACTCACGTAATTCGGTGGTGGTCGAGACTTGGCTGATGCGCCCATCTTGCGCAACCGAGATGGTTCCCCGCTCCTCGCTAACCACAATCGAAATGACGTCGTTGCTTTCGGTCACACCCACCCCGGCACGGTGTCTCATGTGCATCCGCCGGTCAATTCTTTGGTTCTCACTGAGCGGCAAGCGGCAAGCGGCAGCCAACACGTGGTCCCCTCTGACGATCACCGCTCCATCGTGGAGCGGGTTTTGACCGAAGAAGATCGAACCCAAAATCGACGTCGTGATCTTTGCGTTCAGAGTGACGCCCGTCGCTGCAACTTCGTCAAGGCGACTCCCAGTTTCGATCACGATAATCGCCCCCACTTTATCCTTCGCCATCTCGGCCACCGCACCCACGATTTCCTCGACCGAGGCCCGGTCAAGGTTCTGTTCGTGCCCGACGTCTTTCACCGCGTCGGCCAAGAATCCTAGTCGGGTCAGGCCCTCAAGAGCCTGCCGAAGTTCGGGAAGAAAGAGAATGACCAAAGCAACTGGTCCCAAAAGTGTTGCCTTCTCAAGGATCCAGTGAAGGGTGGTCAGCCTCAGTGTGTCACTCAGCAACAATGCAACAGTGAAGACGAGTACCCCGAGAAGAATCCGCCAGCCCCTTGTGCCGCGAACGAGCATCAGAATTCGATAGATCAGGAATGCCACGATGAGAATGTCCACGACCGCGACCGCGAGGTCACGCGTTGTCATCTCTTTTAGGCTCTGGATTAAGGGGTATTCCACCGACGAATGCCAATGATTCTATCTGGAAAAGTAGCTTTAGGTTGCGGGTTTACCTATTACATTTCTATAATGTTAGGTTCATGGCGCATCTTCCGCACGGCGAAAACTCCGATCCGAGACCTTTGGATCAAATCCGCGCGGATATCGACGCGGTCGACGCCGAGCTGGTGCAGCTACTTTCTCGACGGACGGAGCTGGCGACCGAGGTCGGGGCGATCAAGCGGATCGACGGGAAGCCGTTCTTTACTCCGGAGCGCGAGCGGGCGGTGTATGAGAAGCTGTCCGCAATCAATCCCGGCCCCTTGCTGCCAAAACAGCTGAAGGCCATCTACCGTGAGATCATCTCGGCGGCAATTGCAGCGGAGAAGCCGTTGTCGATTGCCTACTGGGGCCCTCCGGGGACGTTTACCAATATGGCGGCTCTGCAGACGTTTGGGTCAAGTGCGGCGATGGTTGCTCAGGATTCAATCTCGGATGTGTTCCTTGCCGTCGAGAATGGGAAAGCGGATTATGGCGTTGTTCCGGTTGAGAATTCCGTAGCCGGGGTCGTTCCAGAGACGCTAGACATGTTCCCCCAGACGAACGTGAAGATTTGCGCTGAGACCTATGTCCCGATTCATCACATCTTGGTTTCGACCGCGACCTCGTTGGATCAGATTGAGCGAGTTTTCGCTGGGCCACAGCCCGCAACTCAATGCAAACGATGGCTGAAGATGAACCTACCTTCCGCAGAGATTATCGAGGTCGTTCCGACCGCGCGAGCGGCGCAACGGGCTTTGGACGACCCCCGTTCGGCGGCGATTTCCAACGCGTTAGGAGCGGAAACGGTGGGGATCCCGATTCTTGAGGAGCACATCGCTGACAACCCGACCAATCGCACCCGGTTCCTGGTCATCGGCTACAACGAGCCGATGAAGACGGGGCGCGATAAGACGAGCGTGATGTTTAACCTTCGGAACCGTCCGGGTGAGTTGTATCGCGCGCTCGAGACATTTTATGAGCAAGGTGTTAACCTGATGATGATCGAGAGCCGCCCGGCGCCCCGGGCGTCGTTCGAGTACATTTTCTACGCCGACTGCGCCGGGCACCGCACGGACGAGCACTTTGTCGCGGCGATTCATCGGCTGAGGAGCCTGGCGTTAGAGACCACTGTGCTGGGCAGCTATCCGCTTGCGGACAGTCAGTAGCCGCGGACTCCTAACGCAGCGCAACCAGTGCCTGAGCGATATCGGCTTGCAGATCGTCAGGATCTTCCAGACCGCAGAAGAGGCGGATAAACCAGCGGGGCTTGTCGTAGTCACAGGGCTTGACGTGCGACGCCACAACTAGGCTCTCAAAGCCACCCCAGGAGATTCCGCGTCCGAACAGCTGGAGCCGGTTGCAGAATTCCATGACCTTCGCCTTGTCATCTTGAACAGTCTCGAATGAGAACAGTCCAGACGTGCCCTTCATCGTTGACCTAACAAGGTCTCGCTGGGCAAACGACTCAAGACCCAGGTGGTGAACGACCTTGACCGCTGGCTCTTGCTCCAGCCAGCTTGCGATCTGATTTGCGGCGATCTCATGTTGCTTCAATCGAAGCTTCAGGGTTCGAGAACCCTTAGTGAATAGCCACGCCTGGAAAGGTCCCAGCAACGAGCCCATCATCACGACTTCACTGCGGATGAGCTTGTCGATGTACGCCGCCGATCCGATGATCGCCCCGCCGGTTGCGTTACTGTGCCCACCGTAGTACTTCGTCAGCGAGTGGATAACAACATCAATCCCAAGGTCCAGCGGGCGCATGTGGATCGGAGTGTTGTAGGTGCTGTCGATCATCGTGGTGATGCCTCGCGAGCGGGCAAACGTGGCAATCGCCCCCACATCCTGCAAGCGGAATGTGAGAGATGTTGGGCTCTCTAGATAGATCAGCGATGTGTTGTCACGGCAAGCATCGATAATCGCCTGCGTGTCGCGACCATCCACCATCGTGCACTCCACGCCAAAGCGGGCGAGGTAGGTGTTAAGGAGACCGTTTGCGGGGCCGTAGATGCCGTCCACGGCAACAACGTGGGCACCTTGCTTCACGGCGCTCATGATCGCGACTGAAACGGCGGTCATTCCTGCCGCAAAGACCTTGCATTTTTCTCCACCCTCAAAATGCGCTAGCTTTGACTCGAGCAGTTCGAGCGTTGGGTTACTCACCCGGCTGTAGTGGTGAGGCGGTCCACCGGGGTTGTTGTACATGTTTTCCAACAACTCTTCCATCGTGGGGAAGGTGAAAAGGGAGTTCTGATAGATCGGTGGAATGACGGCACCGAGGTGCTTCTCATCTTCGCCGAAATGGGCGAGGTCAGTGCCGAAACCGTACGATCCTGGAGCGGGCATGGACAAGATTATGAAGGATCAGGCGTTACGCCTGCCCAAATTCACTTGCTAACAAGCCACGATGCTTTCAGCGCGGAAGACCCGGGAACATTTCGGAGGAGATTCCGCTCGCAACGACTTTCCACTTCCCACCCTCTTGCTCCATTGGAAGCTCGTACTTCTCGTCATAAGAGCCGCCACTCGCCAGATTCCTTTGGACCTGAAGTGTTACAGAAGCCGAATTTTCGCTCGACTTTCGAGAAGCACTGATTCGCCAGGCAAACGTGTAGTACTTCCCTGCGGTGTTGACACAGAAATCCCAACTCTTCTTCAGTTTCTCACGGGAACTCTCAATCTCAGCTGGTTCGGTCTCGCCGATGTAACTCAATTCTGTCAGTTTGTCAACATCATGTTTCGCGAGTGCCGACATAAACTGGGCCGCCACCGAAGCCGGCTCCTCTTTAGCAAGGGCGAAGGCTCCTACGACCAGCACGAGCATCAAAATCAGCCCGAGCCACAAAAAATTTACTGCACCGCGAATTCGCATTTCCTTCATTAAACCTAATTCAAAAAGTTTGCTTGAATGGTTTTGGTCGCATTAAGCTTCCATTCTCGTACTCCGACGGGTTTTTCAACAACGTACACGATAGGATATCGCTGTCCATTAGCGTGGGAATACACAACCGCAATGCGAACTTCTCGTGGGAATCGATCCGTTTTAGCGAGGCTGTATCGAGCGCTGTTTTGGAACTCAGTGTAGAGTCCGCTGATCACTCGCATCGCGTAGGGATTTCCTCGTGTGTCCGTCGGGGAGTCTCCTGGATCCTCAACCATAAGCCCTCTGATCTCGCTCCATCGCCATTTCTGAATTCCTTTCCCCTCTAGTTGCTCGTCATACATCGACTTAAGGGAGGTGTGGAGCATTCGCACGGTGCTCTCGGGCCCGTAATAGCGAAGCGATCCAAAAGTCACCCCAACAACGCATGCCAAAAGGAATGCTGGTAAGAGTGAGGCTTTTGGCACAGTGAACTGCATAGAGTGGAATTCAGATTACCAATCTCTGAACTTTTCTTTTTCAACATCGTTTGTTGGGTCAAGGATTCCGAAAATATCCTAGAATAGGACAAGGTTGTAAATAAGATGAGCGATTTCCTGAGTCGAAGAGATTTGATCAAGCATGGCGGCATGATCGCCGTCGGTCTGGCTGCACCCCGATGGCTTTCCACGATTGCGGAAGCTGATGTTGCCCGAGTAGCCCAAGGGGGGAAAATCTCCTCGGATACCGTCCTCGTTGTCTGCCAACTTTCCGGTGGAAACGACGGACTCAACACCGTTGTTCCTTACGCTGACTCCTTGTACTACAAGTCACGACCAACGCTTGCTCACAAAGAAGATGTGGTCCTCAAAATTAATGAGCAACTTGGCTTCCACCCCAATATGAAGGGTGTTCACGGCCTCTACAAGCAAGGCAAGGTTGCCGTCATCCAAAACGTTGGCTACCCTAAGCCTAACCGATCGCACTTTAAGTCGATGGACATCTGGCAATCCGCTTCTCCAGACGACAAGATGAAGCATGGCTGGCTGGGACGACACGTCGACAGTAAGCTGCGCAATGGTGCAGTAAATCCGGTCATGACCCTTGGACTCTCTACCGAGAAACCACTCGCTCTATCCGGAGAGAAAGCTTCCATTCCTTGCTTCGCTTCGCTTGCAGACGTTCAGAACATGCTGGGCGACAAAGACTCCGAGAGAATGCTGCGGGAAATCCAAGGCGCCGATGCGATGATGGATTCACCAACTCGCGTTGTGCAGCAGGCAAACAAGTCCGCACTCGATGCAATGTCGGTTCTTTCCAAGCAACTCTCGACCTTTACTCCGAAGCAGACCTATGGAGACGATGCCTTCGGAAAGGGCTTTAAGCAGATTTCTCAGCTCATCGGAGCTTCTCCGGCGACTCGAGTCGTCTATTTCTCGGCCGGTGGATTCGACACTCATGCCCGACAGATCGATGCTCACGGAAAGTTGATGGAGAATTTCAGCAACGCGGTCACCGCATTCCAAACGGAAATGGAGGCAATCGGCAAAGCCGACAAAGTCATCGTTCTCGTCTTCTCTGAGTTTGGTCGACGAGTCACGGAGAACGCCTCGCAAGGAACTGACCACGGAGCGGCTGGTTCGATGTTCGTCATCGGTTCGAAGATCAAGGGCGGCGTTTACGGTGGCTCACCAAACCTGACTGACCTGCAAGATGGCGACATCAAGTACAAGATCGACTTCCGCGAAGTTTATGCGGCCGCGCTTGATAACTGGATGGGTGGCGACAGCGAACTGGTTCTCGGACAGAAGTTCAGCCCGCTAGCCATCATCAAGTGACGAAAAAATCCCCTCTTTCTCTCTGAGCAAGAGGGGATTTTTTGATCCGGCGATTCCGCTTTACTTGACCTGCGTCAGTAACAGCTTCCGAAATTCGACTTCAGCTCCCTCGGCCTGGATTGCGATTTGACCTTTTCTGGCGGTGCAGTTCGTTCCTTCATTCACGACAACGTTGTTCACCCAGACTTTTACCGAAGAGCCCATGCATTCGATTTTCATCGTATTCCATTCGCCTAGCGGTTTCTCCGTTCCGTCCGTCAAGTTTTTCACCCGGCGCCCCTTACCTTCGGTCACGCCCCAGTTCGCCTTCGGACCGCGACGTGCCTCCATGTCGGGAACCGTCACATCTTCGCCGATGCACCAGAAGTCGCCAGCGTCGCCGCTCTGCATCTGAACCTCGAGTGACTGGGGGAACATCCCGTAGAGCATGCGCGGCTTGGAGGCATGTACCAAAACTCCACAGTTACCTGGCTTGTTTGAAAAGCGATACTCAATTTCCAGCCGGTAGTTCTCGTACTGCCGATCTGTGATGAGATGCCCACCTGGCGTCCCCAGGCTGACTAGCAAACCGTCACGGACGACGAACGGCATTCTCGCCCCCTTGTTGTTATCCATTTCCGGCACGTCCGCGTGCCAGCCCTTCAGATCTTTTCCGTTGAACAACGAAAGCTTCACCTCGGGCATGAACACCAGAGCAGCGGCGATCAGAGTCGTCATGCTCTCATTCTAGCTCACGATTTGCTAGCTGCCGATCCGGAAGAAGTCAAAATCCGCCGACCCCCCGGACTCCTTAGTAGCCCAGTTGAACAGCCCAAATCGACAACCCATGAAGTGGCTTAGCTCGTACCTCAAACGGATCGGCTGCCCCAAATCCAGCCAGCGCTTCCCGTCAAGCGAGTACGCAAACGAGCACAGATCAACCTGTTTGCGGAAGTCGCAGGTCATCCTTAGGTAGATCTCGGAGCCAGAAATCGGCACTGCCGTAACGACTTCCGGATTGCCCGAAGTAGCGGAAGCCATCACAACCTCTCGGACGTCCCCCATCCGCCGAACCCCTGCGTACCCGTATTTGCCCATCAGCGCCACCAACCCCGCGGTATCCCCATCTTTGAGCTGAGAGAAATCCAGCTTCACTGTCCCCGTGCAAGTCGGGCCAAATGTGCGCTGGGTCAGAGTGTTTCGCGCTTGGGTGACTTCAGTGGCTACCCCACCTGTTCGCAGCCGGAGCCATCCTGGACGATCACCGAGAGACCAGAGAGAGGAGTCTGGGTTATGGTTCCATTGCCATTCGATCCCGAGCTTCTTTCCGCGAAACTCGTCGGATCGAACGATTCCCTTCAAATCTCTTTGCGCCGCCAAGAGAGCTGCATCGACGGGAATCTTTGCTCCAGGTCCGACGACCGGCCAACCATCTTCCCAGCGCATCGGCAAGATGTACGGAATGCGACCTACCGCACCGCGATCTCCGAATAGATATGTATACCAACGCCCATCTGGCGTATCCACGATTCCGCCCTGGGCGATGCCCTGATCCGCTAAGAAGACTCTTCCTTCGTAAGGTCCGAGCAATGAGTCGGCACGGTGGACGACCTGTGTGCGAATTCCGCCTCGGGGCCAAACGATGTTGAACAGGTAGTACTTACCGTTGACCTTGAACAGTTGGGACCCCTCACCCATGAGCCCCGCCTTTGCGCCCGTCGGCGCGGCAGCGTCCTGAATCAAGACCTGATCTACTCCCCCTGGTTTCAGCCCACTCAGGTCGTCTTTCAGCTCTTGAATCCTGATCTTGCCGACGCCATGAATGAGGAATGCCTTTCCGGCATCAAACACCAAGGAATGGTCGTGCACTCCTGGTGAGAACTCAATCTTCTTCCACGGTCCTTTGTCCGGCGTCTTGGTCGAAAAGATGTAGGTCTTGTTCGTCGTATTGCTGAACGTTGAACAGTAGAAGACTCCTTCATGGAACCGCAATGAGCTTGCCCAGGTTCCCTTCCCGTATTCGTTCTTTCCATCGGCGAGGTCCTGCCGAGGGCTACTCCCAAGGTTGTCGTAGCAGTAGCTGACGGTTCGCCAGTTCACCAGGTCGCGCGATTTCATGATTGGCACGCCGGGGTTCATGTGCATTGTGGTGCTGCTCATGTAGTAGTCTCGGCCGACGCGAACTACCGAGATGTCGGGGACATCCGCCCAGATTGTTGGCGCGGGAACAACTGGTTTCTGGCTCATTGCTGCGTAGGCGAGAAGAGTAAGCATTCTCATGTGCGAGTTTACATCGCCGTTTTGCAACCTGCGATACTCAGCAAAGTATGTTCAGCATCGGTTCGACCGAGGCAGGGACGAAAACAACTTAGAAATTGATCGCCGGAGTTAGCTGCTCACTTGTCCCATTGGGCAGGCGAACCTGAATAAAGAGCACTAATCCGATTCCGATTTCCTTGAAAGCGGATTGTTGAAGAATGCGGTCAATTTGCTTGGCTCCTACACGATTTTGTTCAAGATTGAACTTGAGGGTTTCACGAAACCTTGCTATTTCTCTCTCTGATGGGATGCCAGCTTGGCCGTTTGGAAATCGGAATTTATCGATCCTATTTAGTCGCTGATAGAGTTCGGTCGATTGTCGTCTGAGTTCCGCACGAAAGATCTCTTTGGATTCTTTGACTGTCTCATAAAGGGTGCGAGTAACTTGACTCGCATCGGTCTTGCCAGTCTCCAAGGCGTTCATCTGGACCTGGTAACCCCGATACTGACTAAAACTCCGGACGAGCAAATTCGTGTCCGATAGTGCTATCTGAGCGCATGGGAGAGACTTAGCTTTCGATTCTTGTTGCGTAGTACGGTCAAATGTTTTTCGAAGGTTTTGAACACGAGACTGAAGATACTCCTTCCGGTCAGACTCATTCATCGCGTCAATATCAGGCGAAGCGATCACCGTAAACTCCCCAAAATCTTTACTTGTAAAGGTTACAAACTGACGCGGGAGCATCTCGAGCTCGCCTGTTAGCCACATGTTAACTTCCTTCGCATCCACGCGCATTTCCTGGGCAATGATCTCTTGAAGATAAATCCGCGATTCGGATTCCAATTCGCCTACTGTAAGTGGTTCCCTTGCATCATGTTGAACCACTTGAGCAATTAGTTTGTATGCTGCGGCAACCTCCTGCAATTCAGGAGCCGATTTTCTGACAACGTAGGCCACGCTACCGACCCGTCGAACAAATGTTTGGTCATTCAGTTTGTGAATAGCAGGCTTGTCTGGATAGCCCCTGATAGTCTTCGATTCCTCGAGAGTAAATCGAAATCTCTCATTTGGGGCGGTCGCGGCGACGATCTCAGGATTCCAAGATGAAAATGCTACAGTAGGCAGGATTAGGTGCGTGATTCCGTGTACTAATGGGATCACTTCTCGAAACTCCAAACAATTGTTAGTGAATCACGCCGGTGCACCGAGTTGTCGGCTATACGAAACCAGCTTTCGTAGCCATTCCAAGTCTCCTTGGAAATAAATGATTTTCTTGGCCCCATCAGTGATTCTACCTCTGAAGAAATTTCAAAGGGGCACTGAACCCCCGACGTTACTGGCCAAATGTTCATCCACCATGGATTAAAAGTTTCGGACCACGCACAGGGCTCGTTTGAGCCAGTGATCTTGTAGAGATTAGTTCTCTTCTCTGTCGTCCCGCTTGCAACGGAAATATACGTTTCATTGTAACTGTAACTCTACATCGGAAGGCTCACAATCAGCCTATAAGGGTCTTGGTCAAGAGTAGCAGTCAAAGTGAAAGGGAATAGTGGCACCGTCAAGAATCCGAACATGACTAAACCAGAATAACCCAGAAAGTGTGAAACAGGGTTTTAGAAATTGTTAATAGTGATGCACGAACTGCCCGTTACTATTCCGATAGATCTTCTTTCGAGAACACTTGAGTCGGAAGCAAAAACGCCTCTAGGTCTTGATGACCTAGAGGCGTCTATTTTTCATTCTCACTACCAGGTTACTGACCGACGCCGACGAGTTTGAACGCGGTAATCGTCGTTCCCTTGGCTTCTTGAGCCAAGAACTGGGCGACTGTCATGCCGGCGTCCTTGTAGAAAGGCTGCTCGAGAAGAACAGCTTCCTTGATGAACTCCTTGTTGACGCGGCCCTTCGCCATGTTCTCGGCGATGTTGGCGGGCTTGCCTTCGTTGAGAGCGCGCTGGTACTGAGTTTGATACTCGGAATCCAGAAGCTCTTGGGAAAGATCGTCCTTCGATACAACCTGGGGCTTGATCGCGGCAATGTGCACTGCGATCTGGCGAATTGCTTCGCTACCCGCGTTGTCTCCGGTGGAGACGACATAGGTTCCGATGGTTCCGTCGTGGTGTCGGTAGAACGAGATTGGAGCGTCGGCGGTGACCTTTTCGGCCAACTTGACTTCGCAGTTCTCGCGGAACATGGCAACCACATCGACCGCGAATTCCTTCTTCGCTTCTTCGCTCAACGTTCCTTCGGCGAGAGCCTTGGCGGCCAGTTCGGCAACCTTAGCTTGGAAGTTCTCGTTGTTCGAAACGAAGTCGGTTTCAGATTCGATGACGGCAACTCCGAGTTCGCAACCGCACTCGCTGGCGGCAAATGCCACTGCGCCTGCGTTGGTCGCTCGTCCGGCCTTCTTTCCTGCCGAAGCTTTGCCCTTCTCTCGAAGGACCTGCTTGGCTTTCTCCATATCACCGTCGGCTTCATCCAGAGCTGCTTTGCACTCCATCATCGGCGCGTCGGTTTCTTCGCGGAGCTTCTTAACGTCTTGTGCTGTATAAGCCATTCTTACTTGCCTTCCTTATCGGCACCAAATGCCTTCAGGAGCTCGTCGTCCACCTGGATTGGAGCTTCGCCCATTTCGGCCAGCTCTTCATCGGTGACGTCATCGGAAAGGAATCCTTCGGTGACGGCATCGCTGAGAGGTCGAGCTTCGAGAATCGCTTCGCTCATCTTCTGGGTAACGAGTCGGATCGCTCGGATCGCGTCGTCGTTGCCAGGAATGATCACGTCGGCCATCTCTGGGTCGCAGTTGGTGTCAACAATAGCTACCACAGGAATGTTAAGCTTTCGTGCTTCGGCAACGGCGATTGCTTCCTTGTTGAGGTCGACAACGAACATGACGCCGGGCATTCCGGTCATGTTTCGGATTCCGCCGAGGAATCGCTGGAGCTCGTCGCGCTCGGTTCGTCGCTGAAGGGCTTCCTTCTTTGGAAGTCGCTCGAAGTAGCCGTCGGCTTCCATTCGGTCAAGTTCCTTGAGTCGCTGGATTCGGAGGGAAATCGTCTTCCAGTTGGTCAAGGTTCCGCCGAGCCATCGCTCGGAGACGAAGTACTGACCGCTTCGCTCAGCTGCTTCTTTTACAGCGGCTTGGGCTTGCTTCTTGGTACCAACGAAGAGGACGGTTCCGCCGTCTTCGACGATCTTCTTCACGAAGTTGAGGGCATCCTCAAACAACTTGATTGTTTGGTGGAGGTCCAGGATGTAAATGCCGTTTCGGGCGCCGTAGATGTATCGCTTCATCTTGGGGTTCCAGCGGCGGGTTTGGTGCCCAAAGTGCACGCCGGATTCCAAGAGCTCTTTCATGCTCAGTTCAACTGCCATATTAGTTTCCAGGTTTCATCCTCCGGAATCGCTTCTCGATGCGTCGAGACCAATGTTGCGTTTTTAAGACCTCGTGCAATACGAGAACCTGGCGCAAAGCGAACTCCGTGTGAAATTCAACCGGGAGTATACCTGTCGGGTTTGAAACAGGATTTTGGGGGAGTGGCTTTGACGGGCGCGCCCTTTGGAAGGGGTTATGCGCGTGTAGAGTTTGAGGGGCAGTTTAGGTTCAAAGGGTGTTGGATTTTGGCTATCTTATGGGCGCAGAGGGGCGCGTGGATGGGGGTGGGTGAAGTCGGTGCTTTGGGATTCTGAGTTATTGGGCGACGGCGGAGATTTCGGTGAAGTCAGTGCCTTTCGTTGAATCTGGAAAAGCGGACATCGGTGCGAGTGGTGCTGCGGTTGGCGGGTGGTCACGCGGTGGGACGTGGTGCTTCCGAGAGAATTGAACATCTACCTACTAAGCGACGTTTCGGGGTGTTTGTCAACCTGCTCGTTGGGAGTTTTGGGTTGGTGGATTTTTATACAAAGCTGCGGCAGCTCCAAGTTGGTTCACTGGTAACCTGGCTCGGTGGGAGCGTCAGTCTGTTCTGGGCGCGGTTACCAGTGCCACCCCAGCTACAGCTGCTTACCCTGCCCACTCAAGTGGCTCCTCCTGCCTATTCTTAAGTCGCCACATTCTCCAGTCTGTAATCACCAATGCGACGACGAATGATACAAGCGGTTCATAAATCTGCTCTACTCAATTCTGCGCAGATTCGGTCCACTGTCATGCAAAAGTGGGCGTGTCAGCCAGGTCCAGCTATTTCTTCTTGCCACCAGCACGCGATCCAATCGACGGTTTGCCCTTAGCTGAGTGCACTGCGAGAGATTTAGGTTTTGGGCGGGATTTCGCACCTTTGGCGGCCCCCCAAAGGATATCGGCCAAATGTTGGTCAGGAACCGACTCTTCACGCAGAGGATTGAACAACTTGATCGAATCCTGCGCCCGATATGCATCAAGTCCATTAATCTTGATCGAGCGAGAATCCGGAAGTATTGCCTTAAACGGTCCGGCATTGTTCGGTGCAGTGTCAAAGCAATTGAGAGGAGCCATTGTCGCAGTAAATTGATTTGTGGGCGGAAGTCCAAGTAGCCACTCAACCGTACGGATTGCAGAATCGGTATTGGCAAACTGTTGATAAACTCCCCCCTTAACCCAAGGCGAGATTACGAAGCAGATCGAACGGTGCCCATCTACGTGATCGTAGCCTCCCTGGGCATCATCCTCTATTACGACGATCGCCGTGCGCTTCCACAGGGGACCCTCGCTCACCGCCTGAACCAGTTGCCCGACCGCATAGTCGTTGTCGGCGATCATCGACGCTGGATCGGGAAAGCCGGGTGCAGTTCCTTGGGTGTGGTCATTCCCAAAGCGGACAAGCATCAGCGGCGGTACGGAGTCAGCCTTAACTAGCTTGTCGTACTCCCTCTTCCACTGAGAAAACCGGCTTTTCGATCCGTTTGCGCCAAACGTTTCTCGTCGCTTGGGAAACGTGCGGCCCATCTTTTCCCACATGTCGCTGTCGGCGTACGATAGGTCGTACATGCGGTAGTTGGGATCTACCCTGCCTTCAAATACCTTCATCGTAACGGAGTTGTCATCGGCTATGTTGCGACCGTCTGGAGTTTTGATCGGCACACCTTCAGCGAGGTAGATTCCGTAGTTGAGGAATTCAACTTTGTTTCGGATGGCGTTGTCCCAAAGGTAGCCGCCAGGAGGAGTGTTGACATTACGCAATCCAAGGGCATCGGCTGGAGAACCATTAACTTGCCCTTCGTAGTCGTATTCGCGTTTGTGTCCAGAGTACTCGTACTGAGCATTACGTTGGACGTATTCGCTGGTGATGCCTGCTGTTGCCCAACTCCAACCGTCAGCACTCATTTCGGCACAAGCGAAAAAGTTGTCCCAAAGCCCAAAACGGGTTGCCAAGGCGCGCTGATTAGGGATGACATCATCCCCGTAGAGGTGAAGTTTGGGATCCCCATTGCCAACCTTCATGTCACCAAAGAATTGATCGTAGGTCCGATTTTCTTTAACAATATAGATGATTTTGTCAATTCCGGGACGCTTAGGAGGTGGTTGAGCGATCTTGGCAAAGAGATTGTTTTTTGCAACTTGTCGAGTCCATTGGTTAAGACGTTCGGGGGTTGCGGGCCAGCCGATTCGTGCGACCTTTCCTTCCAAATGCCTTCGAATCTCGCCGCCAGAGTCTCCGTTAATCATCTCTGTTCGGCCGGCGGTTGAAAGCGGACGGTTAGGATTAACTGGACGATCTCCCTTTCCCCAGGCAACCATTAGCCCAGACTTAACCGGCACCACATCTGTTGGATACCAACCAGTGGGAACCATCGATTTGAGCTGGAGAGAGGGAATATCAACAATGCCAATCGCATTGAGATCGCTTAGTGCAACAAAAAGCGACTTGTTGTCCGCCGATACACTCAGACCAAGGGGATTGGTACCGGGTAATCCCCGGAGCTCAATTGGTCGGACGAGGATTGTTGCCTCCACGGAGTCGTCAGCAGTATTTATTACCGTGATCGAATCTGAGGAAGCACAACTTACGAAAAGATGGCGTTGCTCTTGGTCAAACACAAGGTGGGTTGGATTCAGCCCCGTCGGGATTAGTCGCTTGACTTTGAAATTTGATGTGTCCAATACGGCAACGGAACTGGCACCCTCGCAACTGACGTACATTTTCTTATCGCGTTCAGTCCCGCGTGTAAGAAGCGCAGCATCCAGTGGAAACATCGGAAGACTCACTACCTTCTTCGGTTTCGAGTTTCCATATTCGAAGACGCTCAGTGACCCTTCAAATTTGCTTAATGCAAAGCTCTGGTTTCCGATTGCATAGATTTGTTTGCCATCCGAAGAGACCTCCATAGCCGATAAGAAGTGGGGCATTCGATCGCCAAAAAATGGACGAGGTGATGCGTAGGAATCAACCGGACCAGAAATGGTTCCACCGGTGGAAACGCGATACGAGTCCACCCGATCTGCAGCACCGTGGGCGGCAAAGAGAAGCGTTTCTCCGGCAGGATTTTTTGCCCATTTGAGCCCGAAATAGAGTCCATCCTTGGACTTTGAATCTCGCCCGGGCTTTTCGAAACTCAGTCGACTCCTGATCTTGCCAGAGATTGCATCAAGGATTACCAAGTCTTGTTGGGTGCCCCCGTGAGACACGGCAACCCAGCGCCCGTCGGGAGATACTTCCAGATTTGTGGGGAATCCTCCCGTTGCCACAGCTTTTCCAACTGGGGTAAGTGTCCTTCCCGTCGACGTTAAGTCGGGAAGAAGCACGCAAGCGGCAGTAAGTGTAAGGATTGACATAGGATTGAGAGTGCCAGTGCGACAAGTGCCGGACTGATAGAGTTTGACGTTAGCTGATTAGTCGCCCCACTTGACAAAGTAGGTGCTGAGAGCTCCTGAAAGTGCCACAGTGATGAACTGGCCACAAGGCGTATCGGGCGCACTGACTCCTGGCAAGTTTGATGGCTTTACGAGAGCCGATGGCGATACGCAGAACACTGGAATGATTGCAACGACAACAAGCAACTCAAATAGTGTGAATGCGGAACGTTTCATTTGAGAAATCTGCGACGACGCGACGACGAACCTAGCAAAGTTACCGACAGAAAGTTAAGATGCGATTATTGTTGTTTTTCTCCGGAAAACATTGATCCGAAGACGCAATCGTCTTGCCTTTTAAAAACCATTAGTGGAAGCTCTGGGCCGATAGACGAAGTTAGCCGCGACGAGCCACTGGGGTGGGCGGGGTCAGTGAGACTGTTCGGCACCGGCATTTAGAGTTTTTTCACTTTGCGACCTGCGAAATGCCATGCTTTTTCAACCAGGCACCATCATTATCGGAGTATCTCGAGCTTTGAACTGCCTCAATCACTGTTTCACCACGGTTGTTCCTTTCCCTCACCTGTGCTCCCACTAAAATCAGATAGTCGGCTGTCCCCCATTGCTCATAAATGAGGGCGCAGGTTAGGGGCGAATTGCCGTTATCATCCTTCGCGTTTGGACATAGTCCAGAGGCAATCAGCGCTTTTAGCTTCTTTGTGTCTCCGGACAGGCAGGGTTGATGCCAGGACTCTTCCCGCAATTTGAGGCGTCATCCATAGAGCGTGAGCAGGCACAGCGAGACTAACAGCGCGAATAACGATGCAACTTTCATCGGTCCCAATCTGACCACTTTCATCTCAAATCATGCCCTTAGCTGAGGACCATGGATAGATCAACATCTCCGATAGCCCAGGTCTTAGCCTGCGGGATCGAGGATCCCGAGGCATCAAACCTAGTTTGGGGCGGGTTTGCCGATCATGTGATCATTCGGAATAGCGACTCTGCCTACCAAGACCTCGGATGCGTTGCTTTGACTCGCCGAGGAACTCGGGTTCATGTTACTAGGAGTTGAGGTCTCCCCAACAACTTCGGATGAACACCCAGAGATCACTGCCGCGGCGATGCCGGCGGTTACGAGCCGGGGTAGCCAACCGTCTTTGGTAAGCACGCCTTTTGCGGGGTGCACGGTGAGGCGCAGGCAAACCCGCTGCATTGAACTCGTTGCAAGGTCGAGCTCGGACGAGGTCATGCTATCACTGCTTCTTACCCGATGCTCGCACTTCTCGCAAAAGCGACTCTGATCATCACCTTGCATCTGAGACCAGTTTTCTGAGCAAGGCGCGGCGATGTGAATTGGGGTAAGCGAGCTGAATCGGGTGTTATCCATGATTGTAAGTGACGTCACTCGTCGCAATCGTTCAATAGATCGAAGTTTTCCCTTCTTCGTATATGGCGACAGAGGCCAATTGGGAACAGAGAGCCACTTGTGCGGGCTGGGTACGGAAGCGGTGAAAGACGGCTAAGCTACCCTCGGCCTTCCCAAATATGATAGGCCAAGCTAAACGCGCAGGAGCGGAGGGCTTTGCTGGCGTCTTCTTGCATTTTTTGCACAGTGGTTCCGTTGACTTGGGCGTCGTCTTCGTCAAAGCGGACAAGGAGCTTGTTGCGGCCAAAGACTTCGCCTTGGTCGCCGACAGTGATCTCGTACATCTCAGGGACGGTATCGAAGAAGTCATTTAACCGCTTGGTCAGCTCAGCAGCTTTGGCTTTGGGGTTGTCGCCACCGACGGCAAAGAGTTTGCGGTTACCGAACTTGAGGAGGTAGGTACCGGGGCTGAACTCGGACGCGGTGACCCGGAAGGTGGCGGTGACTGCACTTCGCCGGATGGGAATCGAATTGGACCTCATGAAGGCCTCGATGGAATCGGCTCGCCTTCGGGAGGGCGGGTGGGTTCGGAAGATACCGAGGTCCACAACTTTTTCCATCGCGCCCTGCTCCATTTGGAGGCGCTCCATGAAGGTGATCATGGCGGTTGGGTTGTAGCCGGTGGCGATCAGAAGTTGGACTCCGCCATTGTCAGCACTCTCTTCGGCTTTGACGCTCCATCCGTTGGTGAGCGCGGTTCCGACGAGGCTGCCCGCCATGAGTCCGGCATTGGAGCCGGTGAGGATCGAGGCGAGAATGAGCGGAATTTGCATCGCGCCCATCTTGGCTTGCTCTTTTTGCATGTAGGCCAGGTGGCGCTGGGAGGCGTGGCAGATTTCGTGGGCGAGGACTCCGGCAAGTTCATCGTCGCTTTGGGCGAACTTGACGAGGCCGTCGTAGACGTAGATGTAGCCACCGGGAAGGCAGAAGGCGTTGATGTCTTTACTATCGACGACCTTGAACCTGTACTCCAGCATGATCTGGCGCTTTTCGCCCCAGAGGGTTTTGAAACCTGATTGAGTGTTGGCGATGAGGGCGAGTTTTGCTCCGAGTTCTTCAACCCGCTTTTGGGATGCAGCGTCCTTGGTCGGTTTGTACTCTTTGTCGTAGTATTCGGCAGCTTCTTTACCGATACGGCGATCCTCATCGAGTTCGCGCTCGAAGGCTTGGATCTCCTTGAGTTTTTTGGCGTCGACCTTCTTTGTGTCCTGACCTTCGCCAGCGAAAAGTGCCAGCGAACCTGCCATATAGAGCGCGGAAGCAAGCATCATCTTTCTAGTTTGGACGTGTTATTCCAGGTTTAGTTTTGGAACACCACCATTGGCTTAAGGATTTCGCCCCGCTTCATTGCGAGATACGCGCTGGGCAGCTCGTCGAGGCCGATGAAATCGCTGACGACTTGCTCGGCTGTGAGGCGACCTTTGTTGATGAGATCCCATGCAGCGCGGGTGTCTTCGGGACCGCAGGAGTAGGCGCTGACGATGCTGATGTCGCGGAAATAAACCTCTTGAGGGACCTGGAGTTTTTGGTCCGGGGCGAGTGGGGCGAACATGCAGATTCTTGCACCAGGCTGAGCCATTTTCACGGCGTCGTCGAAGGCTTGTTGGGTTCCTGGGCAGACGTAGATCGTGTCGTGGGCGTTGGCTTCGAGGTTTTTGCTCAGCCGGACATCGAGGCCGAGGCGCTTTGCCCAGGCGACTCTTAGGGGGTTGATGTCGTATCCGACGGCACCATCGCCGAGGGCGATGAGGTGCATGAGGCCCATGACTCCGAGGCCGATGACGGCGGGCTTTTCTTGGCGTTGGGCGACCCTGAGAGACTTGATGACGCAGGCGAATGGTTCGATGAGGGCGGCGTCAACCGCTCTTAGAGAGTTGGTGATCAGGGTGTCGGTGAGGTTTCCGATCGGGACGGCGAAGCGTTCGGCCATGCCGCCGGGGTTGAGCTTGGTGGCTTTCCACTGGGCGCAGTGCACACTACGACCGGTTTTGCAGTATTCGCATTCGCCGCAGGGGGCGTGGTGGTGGGGGAAGACTTTGCTACCGACGGGGAAACGGGCGTCTTGTGACTCGACGACGATGCCGCTGACTTCGTGGCCGATGACGTGGGGGACTTTTTTGTCCATGTACCACGACATGAGTTCGCCACTGCAGAGGCCGCAGGCTTCGGTCTGGATGAGGAGGCCGCCTTCCGGGCAAGTTGGCTCTACTTCTTCCATGATGGCGACTTTGCCATCTCCGACATATCGTGCGAGCTTCATGGGCGAATGACGTACTTGATCCCGTTACCGGCTTCGAGATCTTTAAAAGTTGATTCTACTTCTTCGAGGCTCCTTTCGCCAGAGAGTAGGAGGGAAAGGTCAACATTGGATTCGAGAATCCATTGGCGAGCTTGCTTGACGGCTTGGGTTCCGAAGTGGAACGGGGAAAGGATTGAAATTTGGTCGTAGTGGACTCTTTTTGTGTCGAACGAGGCCCTGGTGCCTCCGGCGCAACCGCCGAAAAGGACGAGGGTTCCGCCACGGCGAACGTAGTCGATGCTCTTTTCCCAGACTTCGACTTGGCCGGTGCATTCGACGACGACGTCGTAGCCGAAACCTTCGGGCTTGAGGTCATTGACGTTGACGGTTTCGGCTCCGAACTGTTTACCGACGGCGAGGCGGGATGGGTTTCTTCCGGCGAGGGTGACGTGGTCGACCCCGATCTGTTTGAGGGCGGCGACAAAGAGGAGACCGATTGCTCCCGGGCCGATGACGAGCACTCTTAGACCTTCGTGGAGGCCTTTGGGGGTGCCGAGTCCGAGTTGCATTTCACGGACGGCTTGGGCGACGCAGGAGTAAGGCTCAAGGAGAGAGGCGATGTCGAAGGGAATGTTGTCCGGCTTGGTATAGACGTTCTTTTCGACGATCCTTTTGGGAACGAAGAGGTATTCGGCGAAGGAGCCGAGGACCTTGGAGGACATGATTGACTCGCAGAGATTTTCTTGACTTCGGCGGCACCAGAAGCAGTCTCCGCAGGGGGCGGAGTGGACGCCCATCACGGCGTCTCCGACATTGAATTTTGCACCTTCGCCGGCAGCGACGACGGTTCCGGAGTATTCGTGACCAAAGACGCCGGGCATGGGGATTTGGGGATGGCCACGGCGATAGGCTTTAAGGTCGGTTCCGCAGGTGGTGGCGGCTTCGACTCTTACAAGGATATCGCCTGGGTCAACTGATGGCACAGCGACTGAACCCAGAGATAACACGCCGGGGGCTTCGAGGATCACCGCCCGCATTTGGGTGGGCACGCCTTGGGTTTTGGCCATTTCCTTTATCAACGACTCCACGATGGTTCCTACGTTAAATCTCGGCAAAGAGTAGACTCAGAGCCGTCAACATAGTTTGACGCAACTGAGATGCCTACTGTCGAAACTACCATTTGGATTGATGCTCCCGTCGAGAAAGTCTATGCGATTGCAAAGGATAGCGAGCGATATCCCGAATATATGAAGGCAGTTGAAAGCCTGGTTGTCACCTCACGAGAGGGGAGCCGCGTGGTGGCGGATTGGGTTGGTTTGATTACCCAGTTCAACCTGAAAGTGCGTTGGACGCAGGAAGAGATTTGGGACGATGCGACGACGTCGTCGAAGTTCAGCCAGCTGAAAGGTGACTACGACAAGATGGAAGGCACTTGGAAGTTCTCGGAAGAGAATGGCGGAACTCGATTCGATCAGTTTTTAGATTATGAGTACAACGTTCCGACGCTGGGACCTTTAGTCAAGAAGCTCATTCTGCATCTCGTCAAGACCCAGCTTGAAGCCGCGAACGAGGCCATTAAGAAGCGCGCCGAGACCCCTTAGTTCACCCTAACCTGGTTAGATCACTAGGGTCTAAATCCTCCAAAGTTGGAATTCATTTCCTGGAGCTTTTGGGGGATTTGTATTGTTGGATTATTCCAATCTTGAGATAGCGATCGACGGTCTGAATGAGAGAGCGTACGCTTTGCGTCTCTCTAATCCTCCGGTCGCCAAAAAGCTTGCCGAAGAAGCTCGGGCCCAGTCAACGAGGATCGAATACAAATTCGGTCAAGGCTGTGCTCTGCGAACGCTCGCTGCGGCCTCAGTTGAGCAGTCCGCTTCCAATGCCTTTGCTCTGGCCGTCCACGCGATAGAGATTTTTGTTTCGATTGGGAAAGTTGAGCACACTGCATCAGCGCTAATGCCTGTGTTCTGTTACTACCTTCAAAACAGCCGATTTGACCGTGCAAGAACCACATTGGAAGAAGCGCTGACCGTCGCTAGCAATCTTGATGACAAGCACGCCTTGTCACTGATCTACTTCAACTTTGGTTGGCTGGCTCGCAAAGAAGGTGACCCCGCTCGGGCAAAGGAATTCTTCTGCAAGTCACTTGAGTTGGGACGCGACGGAGTCAATGACTGGGCCTACTGGAAGTCGAGAGCGAGGCTGACTGAACTACTTTCCGAATCTGGTAGAGAGTCAGAGTGGCGTGCTGATATGGAGTTGCTGTTGGCTGATGTGGGTAAGGTTGATGACGAACTGGCTCTGACTGACGCCCTTTGCGTCCAGATCGAGGGGTTTGCTCGGGCGGGTCGACGTGCTGAAGCAGTGATTGCGATTCGGAGAGCTCGGCAGCGAACTTGCGGCTCACAGAGTGTGAATTGCAGAGCGAGTCTTCTTCTAGCACAGGCGAATTCCATGCTGCTTCTTGGGAACGAGCCCAAGTACATTCTTAAGCTTCGTCAGACAGCAACCGCTCTAGAAGTAGCCAATCTTCAAGTTCGGTTGTGTAGCATCCTGCTCAATCTGGCTCTTGCCGAGCAGAAGGCTGGACTTTACGAGTTATCAGCGCAACACTTGGTGCAACACATTGATTTGAAGCGGCATATTCAGTCGAGTGATGCCGAGTATCGATTGAGTGAGGTCTTGCATGAGGCATTGACGAAGCACTTGATGGGTCAGGTGGTGTCAGCAGTTTCAAGATCAGATCAACTTTCGGAAATCAATCAGCAACTACAAACAGCCCTGGACCAGCAGGCGGTGCTTCAGCGAGAATTGATGAGACTTGCCTCAACGGATGAGCTGACGGGGGCCGTTAACCGCCGACAAATTGTCAACGATGGCATCTTGGAGATGGAACGGTATCGACATACAGGTTCACCCTTCTCGGTAACAGTCATTGATGTCGACCACTTTAAGTCGATCAACGACACGTTCGGTCACGCGACGGGAGATGAGGTTCTCAGGCGCCTTACCAAGTGCTGCCAAGCGCTCTTGCGTCGATTCGATGTCCTCGGACGCCTTGGGGGCGAAGAGTTTTGCATCATCCACCACGATACGGACATGTACGGCGCACAAATGGCCGCACAGCGGATCTTATCAGCGATTGAAATGATGTTTATGTCGGATATTCTTCCCGACCGGAAGTTCAGCATCAGCATGGGAGTCGCTGAAGTTCACGAGTGCGACACTTCTTTTTACGATGTTCTCCACATGGCTGATGCTGCTCTTTACGAAGCAAAGCGCTCGGGCCGAAACACCTATCGGATTGCAAGCAGTCGCACCTTAGAGGCCGCTTAACCTAGCAACCATACTGAGCAGTAAGACTCGGTAGTAAGGCACAACTTAACCTGAGGAGGGTATGCATTCATGAAACGATCAGAGAATCGACTCAATCTTGATACAGCAAAGATTGATACCATGAACGCCGAGGCATACCGCTTACGATCCTTTAACCCCGAGCGATCGAGGCAACTGTGCGAAAATGCGCTTCCAAAATCCAAACAGCTCGGCTATCGTCGAGGTGAGGCCGATGCCCTGAGGACCCTCGGCACGCTTGTTTCTCAGCGGGATCGCGAAGAGGGGTTTGGATTTGCCGAGCAGGCTCTTGAGATTTATCGTGAACTCGGCGACGAGTTTGGCGAGTGCAGCGCACTCATGACGGTTTCGATCTACTTCCACCACAAAGGGATGTTCCAGAGGGCTCACCAAATTCTAACGGAAGCACATGAAAAGGCAGCCCGCTCGGGGAACCTTTACGTTGCGGCCATTGCGTTGTTTAATCTGGGCGTCAACGCCGAAGAGCGCGAAGATCTCCTGAAGGCCCGGGAGTACTTTGAGCATGCCAAGATTGCGGCGGAGAGAGGAGCGAATGACACGATCTTCTGGTCGTCAACCATTGCCATCGCAGTGACCAACTTTGAGCTTGGAGACCCCAACTCCGACCTTGAGGCACTACGAAGTGCACTTGTTAGCCTCGAGAAAAATCGCTCGTTCACCAATGCGATAGATGCGTGCCTTGTCATTGCAAAGGTTTCGTTTGCCAACGGTCAGCGGTTGTCCGCCTTGCTCGCTTTGAGGAAAGGACTTGGGCTGGCCAAAACCCATCAGAAGCCATATCTCGTTTGGTCCCTCCAGCAGTTCCGTGGAGTGATGGAATTCCAGCAGGGTCGCTACTTGTCCGCTAAGCGAGCATTCAAGGCGGCATTAAGGACGGCCCGCCTAAGCGTCAATCGAGTTCAGGAATCAAAGACGATGGAACAGCTGGCGGGGGTCTATCGCAAGCTGAAAAACTCAGAAAAGGCGTTTGATATGCTTCAGGAGCACATTTCGCTGAAGAGGGAAATATTCAGCGAGGATAGCGAAAGGCGACTTCGAGAAATGCAGTCTATCCATCAAGTTCAACTTGTTGAGGCTGAATCCCGGCTCTTGAAGACAAAGAACATCGAGCTTGCTGCCATTAATGATCGACTCGAATTGGCGCTTAAGGAGCGTGAACAACTTCAGCAGGAGTTGGAGCGTATGGCGACGATAGACGAGCTAACTGGCGTTCTCAACCGTCGCAGAATCCTGTCGGTTGGATCGGATTTCGTAGCACGTTTCCACGCACAGGGCCGACCCAGTGTCGCTTTGGTAGTTGATATCGACAACTTCAAGTCGATCAATGACAGTTACGGACATCCTGTTGGCGACGAGGTACTGAGACGATTTACTCAGTCATGTCAGCGAGTGCTTCGCCCAACGGATCACCTCGGACGTCTTGGCGGCGAAGAATTCTGCATTCTGCTCGATCGCACCGATCTAGAAATCGCTCAGAAGGTTGCAGAGAGGGTGCTTGCATCGATTCGAACGACGCGCGTAGATGATCTGATGGTGGATCGAACTGTGACGGCTTCGATCGGCATGTCGCCAATTGGAAAGATGCATGACACGATTGCCGCGGTTCTCTTAGATGCCGACTTAGGACTTTACGAAGCAAAGCGAGAAGGCAAAGATCGCATTTGTCTTGGCAAACCAGAGAAGCCAAAAGCCGCATAGTTTCGGCGTACTCTAAGGTGGGGCGGTACACTTTCCTTTCGCTGTATGATCGCAAAATTGGCTGAGATAGAAAAGAAATTCGAGAGCGTTGAGGCCGAGTACAACGACATTGCGATTGTTAGCAACCCGAAGGAAATGCAGCGTGTCGGCAAACTGCGGGCTGAACTATCTCCCATCGTCGACGCGATCAGGGATTACCGAAAGACTCTTGACGATCTGTCTCAAGCCGAGGAGATGGTGAACGATCCCGAGATGAAGGAGCTCGCACTCGCGGAAATCGATCCGCTACGAGCACAGAGGGAACAGCTTGAGGAGAAGCTCAAGCTGATGCTGGTTCCTAAGGACGCCAACGATGACAAGTCAGTCATCATCGAAATCCGCCCGGCAGCGGGGGGCGATGAAGCGGCTCTCTTTGCCAACGAGCTTTTTCGGATGTATTCCCGCTGGTGCGAGCGAAGGCGCTGGAAGGTCGAGGTGATCGAGCTCGAAGAGAGCGGCATCGGTGGCGCGAGCAAGGTTGTCTTCAAAATTGACGCGATCGGTGCGTTTTATCAGCTCAAATTTGAGTCGGGTGTTCACCGAGTTCAGAGGGTTCCGGCAACCGAGAGCCAGGGACGGATTCACACATCGACGGTCACGGTCGCAGTACTGCCTGAAGCCGAAGAAGTTGACGTCAACGTCGATCCAAAAGACCTCGAAATCAGCACGTTTTGTTCTTCATCGGCCGGTGGACAGCACATGCAGAAGAACGAGACGGCAATCCGGATTATTCATAAGCCCTCCGGGATCGTTGTGACTTGTCAGGACGAGCGGAGTCAGGCACAGAACAAGCTACGGGCGATGGAAGTTCTGCGAGCAAAGATCTACCAGGCAGAAGTTGAGAGAACCCAGGCTGAGCGTTCGGGAATGCGTAAGGGTCAGATTGGGTCAGGTGATCGTAGTGAGAAAATTCGCACCTATCACTTCCCAGAGAGCAGAATCACTGATCACCGGATCAAGTTGACTGTTCACAACATGAACACGTTCATGGACGGCGACATTCAACTGATGCTCGATGGCTTGGTTCAGGACGACCAAGCCAGGAAGCTCGCTGAGTCGGACGAAGTAGCTTAATTACTTCGTCCGAGCGATGAACGCGTAGGCGTTGTGGTCGTGGATCGACTCGTGGTTCTCGACTTCTATTTCATACGCTGAGATTCGGGTTTCTTTGTCGAAGGCAAGAGCCACTTCGCGGACCATATCTTCGACGAAACGGGGGTTCTTGTAGGCTTGCTCGGTGACAAACTTCTCGTCGGGTCTTTTCAGCACTGGATAGAGCTGGGCAGAACCGGAAGCTTCGATCATGTCGATGACGTCTTCAAGCCAAAGAATTCCATCAGCCTTGACCTTTACCGAAACATAGCCTCGTTGGTTATGGGCACCGAACTCAGAAATCTCCTTACTGCATGGGCAGAGGGTGGTGATAGGAACTACGATGCGAAGCCAAAAGTCGTTTGTTTTGCCGCCGCTGGCGATGAAGCCACAGTCGTAACCCATCATTCCAACTTTCCCGGTAACCGGGGCGGCTTTGGCTCGGAAGAGGTTGAAGGAGACTTCTAGGTGGGCGGTCTCGGCGTTGAGCTTATCGCGGAGTTTTGCGAGAATATCAGGGATTGTCGCCGGGCTGACGTCATGATTGTGCTCGCCAAGAACCTCGAGGAACCGGCTCATGTGCGTCCCTTTGAACTCTTTCGGAAGATCTACGGTGAGAGTGAAATCTCCCACGGTGTACTGTGGTCCGTTGTCACGTTCGCGGACGTGCATTGGATATTTGACCTTCTTAACGCCGACCTTGTCGATGGCGATATTGCGCTCATCTTGGCTGGCCTGAATGTCAACGAGGGGTTGGGGGGTCATCTGCGAAATCTCCAAGTGTGGTCATCGCCACACTCGTTTGTCTACGCAGAGTGCTCGACTAATGTTCGATAAAGGGCTCGAGACCTACGAAAGAGGCTTCTAGCAGCTCGGCGGTATGCAGGGTTCGGCTGATCCCCCGTTCGCGGCAACCTTGAGCGATCCATGCGTGGCAACCGGGGTTTCCCGTGGCGACGATATCGGCTTTGGTTTCTTGGATGTGGCTCGTTTTTCGGTCAAGGAGTTGCCGCGCCATGTCGGGTTGCATCACGTTGTAGATTCCCGCACTTCCACAACAGACCATGGATTCTTCGAGTTCAACAAATTCGATTCCTGGGATAGCAGCAATAAGTTGGCGGGGTTGGGATGTGATTCTTTGTCCGTGCGAGAGGTGACATGCGTCGTGGTATGTGATTCGTTTGCCTTTAAGTTTGGTGTGCTGGGCGAGGAGTTTGGGGAGGTCTTCGGTCAGGAGGAACTCAGATAGGTCCACGACTCTGTTGGCAAACTGTTCAGCCTCTGAAGTACCGAGCAGATGTCCGTACTCTTTCATCGTGCTACCGCAACCAGCAGAGTTGACGATGATGGGTGAGTCGCCAGGCATCGATTTGATGAGATTGGTAGCAAGTTTCCGGGCTTCGTCGAGTTGGCCGTTATGTGCATGCAGTGCCCCACAGCAGCCTTGGTGAGCAGGCTTGATTTGGAACCCAACTCGGTGGAGTAGTCGCTGGGTGCATTGATGAACGCGGGGGAAGAGAACCTGCATCGCACAGCCCTGGAGCATATAGACCTCACCCTTTAAGTCAATTTTAGGTAAGTCTGGGAATGTGGCTTGCTTCTGAGGTTCTGGCAGGTCGACTTCAGCATTCGATCCGCTCAAGATCTGGCTCATTACATTTGGCATCCTCGCGCCAGGGAGGAACTTGGCCGCGGCGAGTTGGGTCTTGAGGATCAGGGGGTTAGTGGTTCCGGTCAGGAACGCCTTTTGCAGCAGACTCGCGCCGATCTGGTCACGGGCGATTTCGAGGATTTGGCCATACTGAACGCCGCTCGGACAAGCCGTTTCACATGCTCGGCAACCAAGACACTTGTCGAGATGGGGCTTCACGTCATCCCAGGTGAGCTTGCCATCAATGACACTCCTGACGAGATAGATTCGCCCTCTCGGCGAGTCAAGTTCGTTGCCGGTTTGGGTGAAGGTCGGACAGTCCTCAAGGCAAAATCCGCAACGGATGCACTGGGTGGTGAGGTCTTCGAGATGGCTCATCGATCCTTCTTGCCTCACAGTTTAACTCCCCCTTTGCGCTTAGCGAAAAGGGGGAGGGGCATATCCTTACTTCTTGATGAACTTCTTCTTGCTCTTATCGAAACCTTGCTCGACTTTCTTGTTGTCGAAGTGCCAGACTGGCGATCCGGAGCGCTGATAGAAGCACTGGTAGCTTGAGAGAAGCGACGCAACGAGTCGGCGCGAGGTGCGTCGGGCTACGTTGATCTCGGCGAGAACGGTGAGGTAGTCCGCGCCCTTCGGCCAGTGGCTCATCACCATGACGAGAAGGTCGAGAGTGCTCTTGCCTTCGTACTCGGCACCAAGAGTTCGGAGTTCTTCCATTCGCTGGGTGCTGATGTAGACAACCGGGTCTGGCTGGTCCAGGTAAGCAAACTCGAAAACGTTTGCCTGGGGGGTCTTGGTGAGCGTGTAGACGGCGCCGCTTTCGACGGATTGGTCTAGCCACCAGTCGATCAGACCGTACATGAGTCGGGCTTCTTGGTTGATCCAGACTTGAAGTTCTCGACCAGCTGGGTCCACGAAGATCGCCTCTTGAATCTTTGGCGAGTCATCAAGCCAGCCAGTTGGAAACTGTGCGAGTGGGAAGGTGCCGAGCTCGCGGTGGATCGACTTGAGAACAAGTCGGATGCTTTCCGGTTGGCTCTTTAGTGGTGGCTGTGGGTCTTCATCAAGGACGTCAAGTGCCAGCGGGTGCTGAAGAAGCTTCCGCAGAGAGGTGTTGAGACCCTCATCGGTAAGTTCGACATCAATTTCCTCGCCTTCAGCATCAACAACGCCGGACATAACGAACTGGAATGGCTCAGGGACCTCATTGATGTAGTCGGGGTGCTGACCAGCTTTCTGGAATCGATCTCCACCAACCCACGCGACTGAAGAGTCAGCCTTAAGAGCCGTCATGACGTTCACCATATCGTCGGGGAAGGTCTTCGTGCCAGGGGTGATTTCGAAGAACTCTTCGAGCATCTTGGTCGCGGTGACGGATGACTCGGAGCTTGTCACCTTGTTGATCAGCTTCGCGATATCTTCCTGCTTGAGTTCGATCGGAGCAGCGTCATCGACGTCAATGGACGGAGTCAGTTTGATTGCTAGCTTGAGCGCGGTATTGATGAGGCCCTTTGCCTCTGAAGCGTTCAAGAAGGTTCCGTCACCGTTGTAGACGTACCCAGGAACTGCGAACAGTTCTTTGAAGAGGTCGCCAGCGTGATAGTGAAGGACCGAGCGAGGATCGTCGTTATTTAGCTTGCTGTACGCGTAAGCGAGGATTTCCTTAAGATTGATTGGAGAATGCTTGAGGGCAGCAGTTGCCCAATCAGGGGAGCTGAAGTCAACATCCTTGAGCTTGTCAGAAATGGCTGCGAACTCTTCGGGCGTAATGCCGTTAATCGCTAGGGCACGGGAAAGAACTTCATCGTGGGCGATAAATCCCCACTTAACAAGCGCGACGGAGTTATCTCCGAGAAGAGCGAACGAACCATCTCGAGCGACCAATCGGCGGACGACAGCTTCTTCGACTCCGACTTCAGTGTGTCGAATTCGGGCGACTTCATCGATGAGCGTATCGAGGGAGACGGGGGCACCGAATGCATCGAGAACAGCTCGGATGATCTCGGAAACGGGTCGACCTTCTGCGGTAAGCCGAGATGCTGGAATCCAGCGTCGCTCGTGGTAAGCAAATACTTCAGCGTTCGAGGACATCAGTGAACGAACGGCGGCGAGACCAATTCCGGAGTCGGCGAGCTTATCGGCGAGTTCGCCCAGCTTGACGGCGGCTTCCATTTCGGTGAGCTTTTCGAGGATCAGGCGATCTGCGTAGAGTCGTGCGGTTGCTTCTTCAGGTTTCAATACGGTCGGCTTTGCCAAGGGTCGCTCCAAGTGCGCCAGACAGACGGGCGCGAACCTTAATCATGGCATATTGGAGCAACTTTTTGCCAGGCTCAAACGTCGCGCCAACTCTTAGGGAACATGCACTACTTTTCATGCGTTTGATCGTAATATGTTCACTGTGCGTCGCGCGTTCACTCTTATCGAACTCCTGGTGGTGATCACGATCATCGCAATTCTTGCGGCGATTCTTTTTCCGGTTTTTGCGCGTGCGAAAGCCGCGGCAAAACAGACAGCATGTTTAAGCAATTTGAAGCAGATAGGGACAGCCCATGCACTCTACATGGCCGATCACGATGACTTGTTCGCATTCGCAGTGGATGCTAGCGACAAGTACCGCCCAAACATTTGGGACGGTAATCCGGAATTCCAAGCCCTGATTGCTGCGATGCCAGAAATGCCGGATGTACTCATGCCTTACTGTAAGAGTAAGGAGATCTTTAGATGCCCCGCAGACCAGGGGACGAGGGTTTTGGACAACCACTTTCCCGATGTCTTTGAGACAAACCCATCACTTTTCGCGCTCTACCGCAGCAGCTACCTTTTCCGCACCGAGATTGCGTTTAATCACCACTCCCAGACATCTCTTCAGACTCCTGCAGAGATCAATTTGATGTTTGACGCTGGCGGTCACTGGCACGGCTCGGGACGAGCACTGGCAGTAAATGATGATCTCAACACCTATTTCAACCTTATCCGAGGCTATCGTTATGTGACGCTGTTTGCCGACTTCCACGCGAAGTCCTTAGCTCGTGGAACGTACGATCAGGCATGGGCGAAACCGTTATGAAAGAGATTCCGATTTGGAGCGAGTACATCACCTTGGGTCAGCTGTTGAAGTTGGCCAACGTCATATCAAATGGAGCTGAGGCAAAGGGGTACCTTGCTGAGGTAATGCCATTGGTGAATGGCGAGGACGAAAACCGCAGAGGCAAGAAGTTGTATCCAGGCGATACGATTCAGTTGCCCGATGGGCTTGGATTTTCGATTGTCTCGCAAGCGTGATCTTTTTAACACCTGAGACGATTTTCTTCACGTCATTTCTGTGCGAGAAACTGGATACCAAACTTCTTGCGGGTTGTGCTTTGATTGTTTCAGGGGTTTTGCTGACTCTCAAATGAGTTCATGTCTCCCCGAGTATCCTAAGACCCTGTGAGTGCGGCCGAATTGGTGCAGATCGCCTTTGATCGCCTTGCAAAGCGGTCGGGATACGACACGCGCCAGGATCAGGTTCAGCTCGCAATGTTGCTTAGCGACCTGATTGAACAGGGACAGACCGGGCTTTTTGAAGCCCCAACAGGTCTAGGGAAGTCCTTGGCCACCTTGATTCCAGCGATTGCCAATGCGATTGCGGGTGAGAAGCGAACCGTGATCGCAACTTACACAAACGTTCTGGCCGACCAGTATTGGACCAAGGATCTGCCGCTCGCGTTAAGCCTCTTCGATGACCACGTTGAGACCGCGTTTCTGATTGGTCGACAGCGGTACACCTGCTTGATTGGGCTTGACGAAGCTCTGCCAAACGAAGTTGACGACTTTCGAGCCACCGCAGAGCTTGGGACGGAAAACGAGTTTCGGAAGATCATTCGCAAGCCGGATCGAGAAATGGGCAAGCTCTGGCAGAAGGTTCAGGTTCCTCCAGTTTGTCCGGCAAAGGCGTGCCCGGCGTATGACGATTGTTACTATTACAAGGCTCGGCGCCAGTTAGAGAAGGGCAAGGTCGTGATCACGAATCACAGCGTGGTGATTACCGATGCCCAATCCGCGGATCCAGAATTGGATAAAGAGGGGATTCTAGGGAAGTACGACTTTCTGATTCTCGACGAGGCCCACGACTTCCCTTCGGCAGCAATCAACGGATTAGAGTTTGAGATCACGGGGCCGAAGCTGAGTTCTTTGCAGGGGATTGCGACTCGGCTCGAGCAGCACGTCGCGCCAGTGTCCCACGCCTATCAGGACGACGACGAATGGGCGAAGAAATCGGAGGAATTTCGGGAGCAGATCACTCAGGCTCAAAAGGACCTGATGGCAATGGGGATGGTGCTTACCGATGGCGGAATCGTAGCAGTTTCTCCGGCGGAGATCGACGAGCACCCTGCCGTTCAAAAGGCGAACGCAAAACAGTATCTGGCTCAAGTAGAGGCGATTGCTGAGAGGGTGCGGTTGGCCTGCGACAAGCACGCAATGTATGTGTTGTTGGCAATGGAACGGTATCGCCAGGAAGCAAGAGTTCCTGAGGCGAAACAGCTTCCGGAAAGCACGAGAAACTACATCTCTTTCATCCGAGATTTCGCCGTTGGTGCGCACTCGTTGAGCCGACCTGAGGGCGCAAGCGTGAGCTACGTCGGGTCGAATCGCTCAGAGGCGATTTTGCGGCACGATGTCATTGATCTGCAGGAGCCCCTGCGTACATTGATCTGGGATCGTACTCCCTACGCGTGCGTCTCGGCGACGATGCAGATCGACAACGAGTTCGAGCACTTTGAACGATCAACCGGGGCAAAGGCGACCTTCAACGAAGTCTTGCCGTCTCCGTTCGATTTCTCAACCCAATCAGCGCTGTATCTGCCACCACTCGGACGAATTCCAGACCCCACCCAGAGTCGAGGCGGAGAGATGGAGCAGATCTACTATCGCGCTTTGGCCGCCGAACTCAGTCACATGATCGAGATTTGCGACGGACGAACTCTTGCACTGTTTCATAGTCGAAAGGAGATGGAAGGGGTTTATGCCCACATGAGGGTAAGCTCTGATCTGCCCATCCTGATTCAGAGCAAGACGGGCGCCGCGATGGTGGGCGAGCAGTTTAAGAAGAATATTTTCGCTTCACTCTTTGCTTTGAGATCGTTTTGGACTGGATTTGACGCACCTGGCGAAACCTGCTCTTGCGTTGCCGTTGTCCGAATCCCGTTTGAAGTTCCGAGTGACCCGCAGGTTGTTGCAAGAATGGCATACTTACATCAGCAGGGTTTGGACCCATTTATGGTACACACTTTACCTAACGCCAAAATGATGATGAGGCAGGGAGCGGGCAGGCTCATCAGAAGTGTAAAGGATAAGGGCATCATCGCATTGCTAGACCCTCGTCTTAGAACAAAGCGCTACGGCGAGCAGATCCTCGCGAACTTCCCGGACGGGATGCGAACTTTTGACGACTTCGCGGATGCTGCTGGATGGATTGGGATAGGAGGTAGCGGATGAAAGTTGTCATCGTAACGGACTACACCTACGTGAATGGCGGAGCCGGAAAAGTCGCCTTGGAATCGACCATACCATTAGCCTCGCACGTTGACCATGTCTATGTCTTTAGTGCAGTTGGAGAGGTTCCTGAGACACTTAAGGGACATGATCGGATAACCGTCATCCCACTCGGGCAAAAAAAGGTCACTGATCTAGCTGCGAGTCAGGCAGTGGTGAAGGGGCTTTGGAATCGTCCAGCCGAGGTGGCGTTCCGCACACTGCTCTCGGGACTAGATCCACGCGATACCGTCATTCACCTACACTCCTGGCGCGATGCTCTGACCGCCAGTCCCATTGCCTTAGCGATTAAGCTCGGTTTTAAAGTCGTCGTTACGTGTCACGATTTTGGATTGGCGTGTCCCCTCGCTGGTTTTTTTGATGCTCGTCACCGGATAATTTGTCATGAAAAGGGTTTGAGCTTTGGATGTCTCACAAAGTCGTGTACTGGCGGCTCATTTACGAAGAAGTCATGGTTTGTGGCTCGACATGCCATTCAGGTCGGACGGGGGAAACTACCGGCTTCAATCAAGCACTTTGTATTCGTTTCAGAGTTTAGCCAGCGGATCTTAGCCCCTTATCTTCCGGTAGCGGCTCGTTGCCATTTCGTAGATAACCCGATTTCAGCCGAGCACCTCCCTAAGCCTGATCCAACTCAATCGAACACTCTTGTTTTTGTCGGTCGGTTCTCGGAGGAAAAAGGCCCGGAAATCGCGGCCGCCGCCGCTTACAAAACAGGAAAGCCCATCAAGTTTGTCGGCATTGGTCCGCTGTCTGACAAGATTCAGGAAAGCAACCCTGATGCAGAGTTGTTGGGATGGCGAAATCCAATCGAAGTTGCCCAGGTGTTAAGAAGTGCGCGGGGACTCGTCTTTCCGTCAATCTGGTACGAAACCCAGGGAATGGTGGTCAACGAAGCGGCGGCTAACGGGATTCCTGTCATCGTTTCCGATTGCACGGCTGCGGTAGGCACCGTTGAGAGGCTAGGACACGGGTTGACGTTTAAGTCAGGCTCGGTTGACAGCCTCGTAGAGAGGATCCACGAGTTGGATTGTGACGAACTGGTTGAGCGGTTGAGCACCACGGGTTACAACGCGTTTTGGAGTTCAGTCCATTCCACCGAGAATCATATCAAGCAGTTACTCGAGGTTTACTCGGAAGTGCTCGCGGACTGAGCTTTGGTCTTTGCTCGCTTCTTGTGCATGTACCACTCCCAGGCGATTGGAGCGACGGACAGGACTACGAGGCCAAGGATTGCAAGCTCAAAGCGTTCTTTGACGATGGGAATCCCGCCGAGAAAGATTCCTGCGAACATACAAACGCCGACCCAAGCGACGGCGCTGATGACGTTATAGATCATAAAGCGACCGAAGGTCATTGCGCCCATCCCGGCTACGAACGGCGCGAGCGCCCGAACGACCGGCACAAAGCGGGTGATGATGATCGCCTTTCCGCCATAGTTTTCGAAAAACTCGTGCGTCTTATCGAGGTTCTTTTGGTTCAAAACCTTGGCTTTTGGATTCCGAAAGGCACGTTCCCCGAAGAATTTTCCGATCCAATAGTTCACGACATTTCCCCCTATCGCGGCGGCCATGAGCAAAATGAACATCCCTGGAATGCTGATGTTGTTTGCCTCATTTGCAGCAACGATCCCTACTGCGAAGAGCAAAGAGTCACCTGGCAAGAATGGGAAGATCACGACCGCAGTTTCAGCAAAGATGATCCCAGCGACAATCGCATAGACCAAAACTCCGTATTGCGTTGCCGCATCGGCAAGGTGCTTGTCGAGGTGGCGGATGTACTCAATAAACTGCAAACGATTCTCCCCGGGAAGGTAAAGGGTACCAGTCTACAACGTTACACCCCGTTTAAAGGTTGCAACCGGGCAAAATAGAAGGGTGAAGCAGTTCGGAGTCGTTGGGCTGGGGCGGATTGGCGGAGGGCTGTCTTGGCAGGCTCTGGGGAAGGGCTACCGGGTGGTTGGAGTCGATCTGGAACCTCCCACAGAAGACTTGATGGAGCGGGGGATTGAATACTTCCCTTCTCTTGAGGGACTGCAGTCACTCGATGGACCCAGGGTTGTGTTTGTTTACATTCATGCCGGCCCGGCTATTGACGCGATGCTGGATCGCCTTGCGGCCGTGTTGTCGCCGGGGGACATCATTGTTGACGGGGGGAATTCCTATTGGGGAGATTCGATTCGCAGGCAGTCGCGGCTAGCTGAACAGGGTTTACGCTTCGTGGATTTGGGCACGAGTGGCGGCATTGGAGGAGCTCGACAAGGAGCTTGCTTCATGGTTGGTGGTGAAGAGTCCGCTTTGAATGCTGTCGAGCCGATTTTGCTGGATCTGGCCTGTGGAGGTGGATACGTCCGCGCTGGGGGCCCGGGTTCGGGGCATTTTGTAAAACTCGTGCATAACGGCATCGAGTTTGGGATGTTGCAGGCGATTGGCGAAGGGTTGGATCTGCTTGAAAAGTTTGATCAGAAACTACCGGTCGCGGACGTTTTGTCTTGCTGGCGAAACGGATCGGTGGTGCGTTCTTGGCTCGTCGATTTGCTGCACGAGCAGTACGTTGCAAAAGATGGCTTGGAGGATGTTCCTGGGTACATCGAAGATACTGGGGAAGTCAACTGGCTGGTTTCCGACGCAATGCGAATGGAGGTTCCTATCCCAGTGATCGCGCAATCGGTGATGCAGCTCTTCACAAGTCGAGATGGCCAAAAGGACTGGGCGAAAGGGATCGCCATGATGCGACACGGCTTTGGCGGGCATCCCTATGGTCCCAAGGAAGAGCTTGTTGAGGAGCGACAGAGTAGCCGCGTAGGAGATATTTGGAGGCCGACCGAATGAAAGTGACTTATAAGATTTCAACCTTGCCAAAACTGTATCCATTGGCGATTAGCCGGGGGACGATGGCGGCTTCCGATAACTTGTTCGTTTCGGTTGAGGATGAGGGTCTTGTTGGTCTCGGCGAGCATGCACCGGCAACTGGGAAAGCATGGACGGCAGAGAGGGCGCATCAGCAGTTGTCGGAGTTTTGCTCTGCCGGCTTTTCATTGGAACCTGAGGAGGCTTGGGAGGCGATGCGGGCGGCGGATGTTGATCCTCCCGCCATGGCCGCTTTGGATGTTGCGCTTTGGGATTTGAGGGCAAAGAAGGCGGGGAAACCACTTTACCAGTTGTTAGGTCTGGAGAAGTGGTCGGTTCCCACGAGTGTGACGATTGGGATCAATCCTCCTTCGGTGACTCTGGAGAGGGTTCCGGACATTTTGCGCCGTACAGGAGCGAAATGCCTGAAGATCAAACTTGGTTCGCCGGAAGGGCGGGCGCATGACAAAGAGCATTTTTTGGCGGCCAAGGAGGCATCCGCTCCGTTTGGCTCGATTCTTCGAGTGGACGCAAACGGTGGGTGGACGGTTGAGGAAGCCGTGGAGATGATCGGGTGGCTGAAGACTCAGGGCGTCGATTACGTGGAGCAACCTCTCGTTGAAGGCGGAGAAGCGGGCCTAACCACCTTATTCTCTAGCAGAGAGCTACCAATTTTTATCGATGAATCTTGTCGATGGGCATCGGATGTTGAGAAGTGGGCAGACCGGGTCGATGGAGTCAACCTGAAACTGATGAAGTGCGGAGGAATTACGGAAGCTCTTCGCATTGTCGCGGAGGCTCGGAAACACAATTTGAAGACCATGATTGGGTGCATGAGCGAGAGTAGTGTTGCGATTGCAGCCGGCGCTGCGATGGGAGCGATGTTCGACCACATTGATCTAGATAGTCATTTGAACCTTAACCCTGATCCGGCCAGTGGTGCGCCGATTATTGATGGGGTCATCGTTCCTCTGGACGTCCCAGGACATGGAGCCACGCTCAATGATTGACCCGACCCAGCCGATTGCAATCTACATGCAAGGGGCACTTGGCCTCGATATTGGCAAAATGGGCTATGGGATTTTGCGATACTCGCCTGATCCGATTGCCTGCGTGATCGATAGTGATCATGCAGGGAAGATGGTGTCCGATGTGGTTGCGACTCCACGCGATTGCCCGGTGGTCGCTTCGGTTGCTGACGCGTACAAGCTCGGTGGCCGGATTCTCGCTTTAGGCACGGCGCCGCCGGGGGGCAGGTTGCCCGACGTGTGGCGCGGAGAAATTGACGCCGCCATATCGTCCGGTATGAGTGTGGTCAACGGACTCCATGAGCCCTTGGCTCCAAAATATCCACACTTGGCTCCAGGACAGGTCGTTTGGGATATTCGCCAAGAGCCGCCAGGACTCGACACCGGGACGGGGAAAGCCCGCTTTCTCCAGAATCGTCGCATTCTCATGGTGGGCACCGATATGGCTGTCGGGAAGATGACCGCTGGTTTAGAACTTTGGAACGCGGCAAAGGGTGCCGGAATCGACGCGGGGTTTGTGGCGACCGGGCAGATTGGGATCACCGTTACCGGGTCAGGAATTCCGCTGGATGCGATTCGGGTGGATTACGCCAGCGGCGCGGTTGAGCGCGAGGTCATGCGCAATGAGGACAAGCAGTGGGTGATTGTTGAGGGGCAGGGGTCAATTGTTCATCCGGGCTCGACTTCGACGATGCCTTTACTGCGGGGTTCGATGCCGACGGATTTGATACTTTGCCTGAAGGTGGGACAGACTCACTTGCGTCGGCTACCCGAGATTGAGATTCCGCCGCTTCCGACTTTGATGCGGCTGTACGAGGATCTGGCTTGCGCGGGAGGAACCTTCCCTGCAGCACAAGTTAAGGGGCTTTGCGCCAACACGAGTGAACTCGATGAGGACGCGGCTCGGCGCGAGTTGGCAGATTTGACGGCTTTGGCGGGAGTCCCGGCAGTTGATCCGGTTCGGTTTGGTTGCGCAGAACTGCTGACTGCACTGGAGCAAAACTAACCGAAAAAAATAGGCGTCCCTCGGAAGATAGTTCGAGTTACGCCCAAGTCTGGTCTCACGTCCCTCTCCTAAAGCGGAGGAACTACGTTAAGTTTTGCGCAGTGAAACCTCAAGTAGCCACAGCAAAACTACTGGGTTCTAGCGACGGCCACTGAAGGTGAAGTTCCAACCCAGGTGAGTATGCCAGCCAATTCCGATGCTCGTGCCTCGTTCGAGTTCGCCCATGAAACCCATGCTGAAGGCTCCTTCGAAAACGGAACGCTGACCGAGGTCGAATAGACTTCCGGTCGAGATCGAGCGCCCTACAAAGGTGTAGGTTTGGGTGTAGAGACCGATCCCGAAGAAGAGCGAGCGCTGCTCGTCGCCGGGAAAGAAGAGAATGTCAATTCCACCGCCGGGTTGAGTTCGGTAGTCACCAAAGGCGACGACATCACTCGGACCTGGACCATCGATCAGAACAAATGGGTCGATGTCAAGGTTATTGAAAAGACCGAATTGAAAGGCGACTTTTCCTCTTCGGATTCCACCGAAAAGCGAACCGCGTGACCTGTTGCCAGTTCCGACACCGTAATAGTTACGTGAAAGCTGGAAATTTTCGTCCTGCGGGCTAAGGAAATTCAAAGGATTATGAGGCTGATCCAAGAACATTTGACTGAGTCTATCTGGAAGAAACTTACGGCTCAATGATTTATCAGAACATCATGTTCAAATATCATGTTTTTCTTTCTGAACTTCCAAGATAGCACCGTATATCACATTTTATAGCGATTTTTGGGTCGCAGAATGGGGTTTCGGAACCGCATTTGCCCTTATGCTTGGCATGAGTCTCAGATGAGGAATGTTCCGCACCTGAGATCACCAGTGTTGGTGAAGAAATCATGAAACGAGCATTCACGCTTATAGAACTCCTCGTGGTCATCGCAATCATTGCGATTTTGGCCGCGATCCTTTTCCCTGTTTTTGCACAAGCAAAAGAAGCCGCCAAAAAGACAAGCGATTTGAGCAACCAAAAGCAGCTCACTCTTGGCTTTATGATGTACTCAGCTGATGCAGACGACAACTTTGCACGCGGTTGGTATGTTGTTACCAACGCAGCGGGTGCCTGGCAACAGGATTACAAGTGGACCCATGCTACTCAGCCATACGTTAAGTCAGGTCGAGTTGATAACTACGATGCGATCGGTGGAATGTGGTCAACGCCGGGCATCCGAAACAGCCTTGGTTACGCTACTCACGACCGAATTTTCCCAATGTGCGGAAACATCAACTGGGGACCCCGATTGTGTGGCGATCCAGGTGCTTCTTCAGTTAGCCAAACCCAAATCAATAACCTGACAGAGAAGGTTCTCGTCACCACGACTGGTATCAATCCTGCGTGGAGCGTCGAAGGATCGCCAGGAGCGAACATGGACTCGTCTTGGTGGTGGTGGAGCGGTGAGAACCGTGTGTACAACGAAGCAACAAAGACTTGTTCTTCAAACCCATGGCCTCCAGTAGTTACCGGTGGCAGAGCAGGATTCCATTGCTATAACCAAGACGGCGCAAACTGGCCAGTCTGGGCAATGCCTCGATTCCGCTACTCGCTTGGTGCAAACGCAGGCTATGCAGATGGCCATGCTAAGTTCCGAAAGAGCGCGGCGTTCAACTGGTGCACCCAGATGTACGTTGAGGGTCTGTACACCGGAGACACATGGATGTTCGATCCAGGTAACTCTTGCCAACCTTTCAACGCACTACGTTAATGAACAGACTACTTGCCCTACTTCTTTTGTCGACATGGACTGTCGGTCTCGTTGGATGTGCTGCTGAAGACGCAGCACCGCCACCCGAGGCGGCAAAGACCGTGACCGATGACGAGTTCGAAAAGTCCATCGCGCAAGCTCCACCCGAAGCTCAGAAACGAGCTCGAGAAGAGCGTGAAAAGGCGAAAGGCTTAGAGAACATTGGGAAGCGAGACAAGTGATCACCTCCCGGCAACAACTTGTGGTGTTGCTGGGAATCTGTGCAGCTCAGATTCTTCTGGGCTGCGCGGACTCCTCCGAGGTCATCCCCGAAGAACCTGCCTTGGTTACAGTTCCCGTCGGCGCAACTCAACCAAAAGAGCTGGTAGGAACATGGAAGTCTGATTCGAGCGGACAAGAGCTTAAGCTAGAAAGCAGTGGTACAGCTGAGTTCATCAATCACGTGTCAATCAACGCGGCGAATACGGGTGGACAGAAAATGGACGCGACGGTTGCGGCTAAGTGGGCCGCAAAAGATGGAGTCTTGTACGTTTACGATTTCAAATCGACTCCTTCGGTTTCCTACAAGTGGTCTCTCAAGGCTCAGAAACTCGTTCTCGATTCAGGAGGGCGCGTGAAACTGACCTACAGCCGAACTACCGATAACAAAAAGAAGTGATATACGCTGACATCTAGTCAAGTTCAAAAAAATATGATTTACAGATAAATATTTTTTTGTACAGTTTTGGCAAAACATTTGTATAATGCTGTTTGAAGTCGCCGTGCTTGGAGTGTTCCGAGCACTGTGATTCACCAATGAAGGTGTTGAAATCATGAAACGAGCATTTACGCTAATTGAACTCCTAGTGGTCATCGCAATCATCGCGATCTTGGCCGCTATCCTTTTCCCAGTCTTCGCGCAGGCTAAAGAAGCCGCTAAGAAGACCAGCGATCTTTCCAACCAGAAGAACATCGTGACCTCGAGCATGATCTACATGGGCGACTCCGATGACATGTTCCCACGACACGTGTACCGCTATGTGAATCCAGACGGCGAACCGTTTACTTGGCGAGATGCTTTGATGCCATACGTCAAGAACGGCCAAGGACGAAGCGCTACCGGATCCACCTTCGCAAAAGGCGGAATTTGGGAATCACCAGGCAAGACTGGCTTCCGACACAGCTACGCATCGAACCGCAACCTTTTGCCAGGCTACTGCCACTGGAACGGAAACTGGGTATGCGACAGTGACGACAACGGTAATGTCATTCCAGGTGTGCTCGTTGTTCCTTCAGCTTCTGCGACCGAACTTGATGCACCGGCACTGACAACTCTGATCCACAACTCGCGCGCAGTTACTCCAACTGTTGCAGCAAACGAGAGATGGCTTGCCATGTTTGCTGAGGGTGCTTGGTGGTGGTACGGCGGAGCTCAGTTCCCTCCAGTCCTGACTGGTCCGACCTCACACGAAAAGTGGGACTACGATTCTACAGAAGCTACCATTGGTAGCCGTGGTGAGCCTCAGGTTATCGCACGCTATCGCTACGCAATTGGTACGAACGCAGGGTTTGCCGATGGTCACGCTAAGTTCATCAAGAAGGGTGCATACAACTGGTGTCAGTACCAGTACGTGAAAGGACGAAATACGGACACGACGAATGGTGCCTTCAACGACGATTCTTGGCTGTTCACACCAGGTAACGCCTGCGCCGCATTCGCAAGATGATGAGTTCAAATATGGTCAAGTCACTTAGCCTTGGAATTGCATTTCTCTTCGTAGTTGGTTGTGGTCCGAATCCGGACGGCGACGTTGCTGCAGGAGAAGAGGCCGCAAGAAAGAGTCCACCAGTCTCAAAGATTGAGGATTTGCCGGCCGACATGCCTCCCCAGGCAAGAGCGCAAGCTGAAGCTGCCATCAAGCAACAAGAAGCTCAACGCAAGTTCGCTGAAGAGCAAGCAGCTAAATCCGGCGGACCGAAGCCGAACTAGTTGCACATCCCTTCGTGGCCGCTGGCTTTTGCC
>JARXAE010000005.1 GCA_029866005.1 Fimbriimonas sp.
GTATTCACTAGCTTGATTCTGACATACCCAATTGATAGAACTGCCAGGATGGCTCGTTTGACCTGGCTTCTCGAAATGTCTGTTAAGGCGAACAATCTGCTGGTAGTCTTTCTAGCAATGCGTACATCAAACCGTTCAATAAGAGTAGGACAAGTGCTTGCGGTTCTGTCAGTCTTTATTCTGCCACTCATCGTCTGGGCCCAGTCCGGTTTCGGGCAACCCCAAATTGGTGCTGTTAAGGGCACGCTGAGAATCCTCCCTCGTGTTCAGGTCATCAACTTCGGAACCGTGATCTACGACGGCCGAATGGACGTCAACCCAACGATCAACCGAATTCGAGCCGGAGTCAAACTTCCCCACAACAATGATGGTTCGATCTTCACGAACCGTGAGCGAAAACTACCGGTTAGCTCTGACTCAAGCTACTACCGAGAGTTCGTTCACCAAATGTCCGGCTTCCCATTCCCCGGTCCACAACGAGTGATCATCGGAAAGAACGGAGTCGTTTATTACACAGGCGATCACTACGTTAAGTTCTATCGCGTTAACTAAGTTCTAGACCAAAACGTTGCAGAGAGGTCAAGGAGATTCCTTGACCTCTTTTTTTGTTAGAGCGCAGTCGGCGGCTCGCGACGCTTCAGCACCAAGTCCCGCTGAACATAAAGCGGAACCCCCGGGATGTTCTGGTGGATCACATCCAAAGCCCGAGCAATGTTCGTCTCCGGATCCGTCCCCGCCTGAGCAAGCTCAATGTACTTGTCCACCTGCGGATCAGCGAAACCCGAATGGTTCTCCGGAGACTTCGAGTGAAACAGGTAAGGAACCGTATTCAACGGCCCCGGAAAATCCGGCTGCCACCCGGTGAAAAGGCAAGCCAACTCGCCCCGATTGTTCGCAGCAATCAGCCCGCCCGAAGTCATCGGCTTCGCGCTCGCCTTGATCCCAAACTTCCGCATCTGGGTAATCAAAACCTCAACCACCGGGTTCGAGTGGCCGATATCTGCGTAAACCAGCTCGAACTCAAACGGCTTCGGCGGGGTCGCCTTGAAGCCGGTAACGCTCTTTCCAAGACTGCTCAGAGTTCCAAACCCGGCCGGAGGATCGACCTTGTTATCAAGAATCGCACCCAGACCCCCGGTCTCCAAGTTGGAGATAATCGCCAATCGATTCGCCCGGTCATTAAACGGAGCAATCTTCTGGTTGAACTGAAGATAAACCAGCGTCGTCGGCCCGCCCTTGGTCAGCTTCGGATGCCCCTTCACCACCGGAATCTCGTGCGCCGCAAACATCGCCTGATCCGCCTTGTCAACGTCAAACTGCGTCTTCCGCGAAGCCGAATCGCCAACAAACTGGAACTTGATCGACTCCGCACCATTCGCCATTACCCACTCCCGCCCTGGCTCGAACGATTTGAGAGACCACTTGCTAAGCCCGTACCCCGGCTTCCAGTCAGTGATCGGAGCGTCCAGCTTAACCATCTCGCGGTTCACAACCCCGAACGCCCGGTTCTTCAGCTTTTCGGCAAAGGCAGTATCTGGAGTCGTCAGCTGAATCGTCAAGCTGTGCTGCTCAGCGCTGATGCCGGAGATATGGGGCGCCGAGCCCTTGGCAAACGTATCGGCCCCAACGATTTGTGCAGCAAAGAGGCTTCCCAAGCCGGACTGAACCGCCGGCTTCAAACACCGCTCGATGGTGTGCTGAACATCCTGCCCCGTCACCTCGTGACCAACCTTGTCAGAGAAGTCAAACTCCTTGACGCTCAGTTTGAAGGTCTTGAAATCAACACTCGGCTCGATATCACAAACCTCGCCAACCGAAGGATACAAATAGTGAAGCACCTCACCCGTCGTCCAATCATTGATCGCCGCCGGATCAAGCGTCTTGACGTCGTACCGCAACAACCACCGATACTCCCCCGCCGTCCGCTCCCCCCGCTCACTAAACCCCTTCCCACAGCCCGCCAGCAACACACAAACGAGCAACCAAAATCGCATTGACCCAGCTTACCAACCCTGCTAAACTTCCCACCATGAAGCGCTTCTGGACAACTCTAGCCCTCTTCGCCGCCTACCAAAGTTGGGCATGTTGCGGCGTTGGGGCCGGTGGAGTTCGATTCCTGGATCAGCAGGACATCGTCGTCTGGAATCACAAGACCAAGACAGAACACTTTATCCGAAAGGCGAATTTCGAGGTTGAAGGAAAACAGATGGGCTTCATTGCTCCGAGTCCGACCGTGCCTGTGTTAGCACTTGCTGATCCCGTTGCCTTTAAAGACCTCGAAAAGATGAGGCCAAAGCCGATTGATTTCAGTATTGGCTGCTCGGCTGGAGAGTATGAAGATGCAGCACCTGCCTCTGCGGCGCCAGTCGAGGTTGCCCAGATAGTTGATCTAGGTCAATACGAGGCGACTACCTTGCGGTCCACGGATCCTTTGGCGTTGATCAAATATCTTCAAAAGCACGGTTACAACACGTCGGCAGACATTGAATCCTGGACAGAGAGCTACCTGAAAAAGAAGTGGTACCTCACAGCGTTTCGGCTCAAAGCTGTTGAGAGGTCAGCCGCCATGTCACCGATCAGAATGTCTTTCAAGACGGATAAGCCGTTCTTCCCGTATCTCGTTCCAAGTTCCAATCGAGCTGGGAACGAGAGCCGACTTCGAGTTTTTGTTCTCGGAGCAGGCGTAGCATCAGCGGACGCCGCCGGGGCTCGGTTAGGCTCTAGTGACTGGAATACTCCTGTTCCCGAAAACTTGCGCGCGCGACTTGCTCAGTCTCTGCAGCTCAGCATCGACGATCTGGCAGTCGCCAATCACCTCACAGCCTGGGAATCGATTCCGTTTCCCTCTGAGGCAACAGATGATGCATATCTGTCGTTTAGCCCTCCCCGGCCACTGTGGCTAGATGTTGGGGCGTATGCTTTGGTCGGATTCGCCGGAGTCTACTGTTACCGCCGCTTTCGCCTTGCGCGCTCGAATCAGAAGGTAGCCACCGACTAGCCCAGGCAGCACTGCCCATGGCAGGATGGCAATAACTCCGATCAGAATCCCTCGTGCCACGTCGCCAAGCTGACCAACGGACTCCGTGAAAGCCCGCTTAACATCGGTTGACAGCGAAGGGGGACCGGCCGGACGGAACTCTTTGACCTCGTTGATGGTCACGGTGATCGTCGAAAGGTCGGTTTGGTTGGTGAGGAACCGGAGCCGACCCTCGATCTGCTCGATCTCCTCGCGGATCCGAGAGATCTCTTTTTCAACCTGGAGTACCTCGGTCAGCTTTCCGGTTGCCTTCTGAAGCAACTCCACCAGGCGGGCTTCTTCAACCTTCTTGTTCTTCAGCCGAGCCTGGACATCGTAGAACTCTTCACTGACATCCTGAGCCTCCTGAGAAGACGACTCGAGTTCGCCAATGGTTGAGATGGCTTTGACAAACGAGCCGTACCCGGTGCTTGGAATTCGAATCGTCCACGAACCGGATCGCTGGGAACCTTTGGTTCCGGATCGACTTGCCGAGCCAAGGTAGCCATTGAACTGCTTAACCATCGCGTCGAGCTTTTTTTCGGCAGCGTCCAAGTCGTCGGTTCGGAGGGCGACAGAGCCGGTGTAAATGATCTTCCGGGGGAGTGCTGGAACCGACGGGGCAGCAACGCCATCGCTCAGAGCTTCGCCTGAAGCGGTTGACATCTCGCTCACCACGTTTTTAGAGGCTGGAGCCGAACGAACTCCATCCGCACTGCCCCCGCTACAGCCAACGAGCAAAACATAAACGGCGATGAGTGGTAACCAGATTTTCATAACGATCTCTTTAACTTAGTGCCACTAACCGCGCAAATCGTTCAAAGGTTCCTGGCGTTGAAAGTATCTCCGTCGCGAATGTCGCCGGACTTGAAGCCTTTCATGAACCAGTTCACACGTTGGGCGGCGGTGCCGTGAGTGAACTTTTCGGGTTCAACATAACCTTGTCCGCGCTTCTGAAGAGTGTCATCGCCGATCTGGGTGGCCGCATTCATGGCTTCTTCAATATCTCCACGATCAATCTTAAGCTTGCCCGCCCGTTTCGCCCAGACTCCGGCGTAGAAGTCGGCCTGGAGTTCCATGCGAACTGAGAGCTTGTTGAACTCAGTCTCAGACAGCCGGCGGCGTGCCGCATTGACTTTGTCGGAAGTACCGAGCAGGTTCTGGACGTGGTGCCCCACTTCATGGGCAACCACATAAGCCTGAGCAAAATCGCCTCCGGCTCCAAGCTGTTTCTCCATCGTCTCGTAGAACGTCGGATCGATGTAAACCTGGTTGTCAGCGGGGCAGTAGAAAGGACCCACGCCCGAGTCGGCGATGCCGCACCCGGTCTCGACTCGCTCAGCGAAAACGACGAGCTTTGGCTTCTGGTAGGTCATTCCGTTTTCGCGGAAGATTTCGGTCCAAACATCTTCTGTCTCCTTTAAAACCTTGGAGACAAACCGTTTTGCTTCGTCATCAATCGGCTGTGCTTGTTCACGAGACTGCGGAGCACCACCCTGCATGGTCTTGGATGCGTCTAGAACCTGCTGAGGATCGCCACCAAGCAGAGCAACGATGATCGCAAGAACCACGCCGCCGATTCCACCTCCCGCAACCATTCCGCCGCGCGGAATTGAGCCTCGTCGATCTTCGACATTTGAACTCTCTTCGATCTCATCAAGACGCATGAGAACAGTTTACGGGATAACTCGGGCGGTTGAGCAGGCGGGAGTTCCGTCCTTCATCTTCCCCGCGATGCGAATATCGTAGTTTGCCTGTCCTTCTTCCAGAAAGTGCTCGAAGAAGAGCTTAATGCGCCGAAACATCTGCCCGTGCGAGCCGAGCCACTGGATATAGATGAACCTTCGTTTGTCACCGTGATAGTGGACAATTGGACCTTTGGGCGTTCCATCGATCAAGTCGAATTCGGTTTCGTACACGTTGGGCTCAGTCGGCTGGAGATAACCCTTCTTAAGCTGAAGTTGGTGGCGAATTTTGCCGTAGGGTGGGCATTCCTCGGGGGCATCAACAAGGGTGATTCGAAGGGTTGGCATCGGCTATCCTTGCTCTATGCTATCACTTCTCGCGATCACGGTTGCGCTTGCCCCAGTCGAGTCAGGACTCGATGTTCTTCGGGCGAACCGGTTTGCCGACTTGAAAGGGAAGAAAGTCGGTCTGATCACAAATCCGACCGGGGTGGATCGCACTGTCAGGTCAAACATTGACTTGATGATTGATTCGGGAGTGAAGCTTGTCGCCTTGTACGGCCCGGAGCACGGGGTGCGAGGCTCGGTCCCCGCAGGAGTTTATGTCGAGAATGGTCGGGATCCCAAGACCGGGGTGCCCGAGTATTCACTGTACGGAAAGACTCGCAAACCGACCGCGGAGATGCTGCGCGGAGTGGATGCTCTGGTTTTTGATATTCAAGACATTGGGTCCCGTAGCTACACCTATATCAGCACTCTCGGAGTCTGCATGGAGGCAGCGGCGGAGAACAACTTGCCCCTATATGTGCTCGACCGACCGAATCCGATTGGCGGAGATCGGGTGGAAGGGAACATCACCGAGGACGGCTTTAAATCGTTCGTTTCGGCTTACCCAGTGCCCTACTGTCACGGCCTGACCATTGGCGAATTCGCCCGGATGGCGAATGGGGAGGGGTGGCTGAAAGGCAAGAAATGTGATCTAAAAGTGATCTCAATGAAAGGGTGGAGACGGTCTATGACCTGGGCCGAGACTGGGCTTCCCTGGGTTCTGACCTCGCCGCACGTTCCTCATGCTTCATCCTCGGCCTACTATGCCGCAACCGGAATCTTCGGAGAGTTGGATACGGTGTCGATTGGGGTTGGCTACACGCTTCCATTCGAACTGGCGGGAGCGCCCGGAATTGGGGCGGAGTCGCTGGCGAACGAAATGAACCGACGCAAGCTCCCCGGCGTCTTCTTTCGTCCGATGACTTGGACGCCGTTCTATGCGGCGTTTAAGGGGCAGTCGTGCGGCGGGGTGAACATCTACTTTACGGATGAACGAAAAGTAGAACTTTCACGAATCAATTTTGAACTGATGGATGCGTTTAGAAAACTCAAGCCAGACTTCGATTTCTTCAAGCCCTCGACGGCGAATATGTTCGATAAGGTGTGCGGTACCGGCTCGGTTCGATCAATGTTCAGCTCTGGTCAGTCGGCTTCGGCGATCTGGCAGAAGTGGAATGCCGGGGCTGCCGGCTTCCAGTCGAAACGCGCGAAGTACCTTTTGTACTAGTCTCTAGTCTCAAGTCTTGAGTCTTGAGCTGATTTCAAGGGCCGCTTCTTTCCAGTCCGGGAAGTAGAACTTGAATCCATGCTGAAGAAGTCGAGCGGGGACAACACGACGGCTTTTGAGGATGAGTTCGGTTTCAGTTTTCATCATTGCGGCTCCAATCTCGAGCGCCCAGGCGGGGGCGGGGAGGCCGAGTTTCGCTCCAACGGCTCGGCGCAGGATTCTGTTGAACTCCCAGTTCGGGAGCGGGTTAGGTGAGCAGAGGTTGATCGGACCCTCTAGACTCGAATCCGCGAGGAGTAGCTCAATGGATCGGCAGAAATCTCTTTCGTGAATCCAGCTGACATATTGCTTTCCAGACCCATAAGTGCCCAACACTCCGCGCCGAGCGAGTGTTGCCATGACATCAAACACACTCCCGGGCGTTGCCGACATCGTCATCGCGGATCGAAGGGCGACCTTCCGAACTCCGGGATGTCTTTGGGCGAAAAGCGCGGCCTCCCAGGCGACGGCGATCTTTTCGGAAGCCTGCCATTTGGAAGGTCCGACAGTGGGATCAATACGACCATCAGCTTCATCATTCGGAGCATCGAATCGATGAGAGTAAATTGTTGCGGTGCTGGCTTGAAGCCAGACCGAGGGTGGAAAGGCGCAGTCAGTGAGTGCCTCGGAGATCGCCTCCACTGATCGCACTCGGCTCTCCATCATTTCGGCGAGGTTTTTCGCGTTATAGCGGCAGTTGACCGTGCGGCCGGCGAGGTTGATAATCGCGTCTGCCCAATCCAAATGGCTCACTAGACTATTAGGGTAGTGAGGGTTCCAGGCAAGCTCACCTTGACGGGAAAGCACCCTCACTTCGTGGCCAATTTCTTTGAGGAATGGAGCCAGGATTTGTCCGACATGTCCGCTCCCTCCGGGGATGAGAACCTTCATATTCTCATTATGGTATATTGATTTCACAAATGATTGAAATGAGTGAAAAAACTCTCATCGAACTTGAAAAACCCGAAGTCACGGGTGCTCCAGGGATGATGTTGGGTCGGGCATTGGTCCAGTTTGATGATGATGTCACGATTTCTTTGGGGCATGATCAACAGCTTTTTGATCGGATCGCTGACCACATGATGAGTGGCAACTACTATCCGCCAGAGATCATCCTTTTTCAAGGGCGATTTCGGACAGAACAACGCGAGATCCGCAAGGGGGATCGAATTCTGCAACTGGCGCGGCTCCCCTTTCTCTTCGGTTACCGCACCAAGACGATTACGGAAATTTCGGTAGCAGAAAGGACGGCGAATCATTGTCAGATCGGTTACTACACAACATCACGCCATTTCGCGCAGGGTTGGTGGCAGGCAACGCTCATCAAAGGCGAGGCCGAAATCACACTGAACGTCAAGTGCCAAGCCCGGCCCCAGAACCTCGTTTACTGGATTGCAATACCAGTCGCCCGCTTCATGCAGGAACGGGCGAGAAAGGCAGCATTCTCACGCTTTCATTCCTGGATGTCGCTTTTTGTAGAGTGCGTAGGAGTACCAGACCGGATAGAAAGAGGCGACGAGAATGATGCCGACGATCACCAAAACGTTCACTCCAAGCAGGGCTAGTGGCAAACAAAGCAGACCGGCACCGACCATCAGGCGTCCGCCTAGATGATGAGTGCGGTGCCAGACTTCGTCGTCTTCCAGAGTCCAGGGCGTGCGAATTCCTATGACGTAGTTGCGCTCGGTCTTGCCCAACATGTTTCCGATGATCACAAAGAGGATGCTCATCGCCGTCATCATGAACTTGACTTGGCCCTGGCCAGTACCAAGAAGACCTGGGTTGAGGATCATGAACTGAACACACGCCATGAACCCCATCACGGTAATGACGACAGTGTCCCAAGCCTTCTGGAAAGGATCGATCTTCTTGCCCTCAGGCAGCATTTTTGGAATGATCAAGAATACGGCGAGGAGAATGACCATCATGACCGGACAGAGTGCGACGGCCTCGAGTTTTGAGCCGTAACGATCCACTTCACCAAGAGCGTTGAAGTGGACGCCGACCCGGTCTGGCAGGGTCGCATATTTGAAGGCTGAGTATGCGGTTGTGACCAAGACAATGGCACCGCCGATACTAAACATTCGATTCGGTTTCATCAGATTTCGCGGGGATCAGGGCAAGCAGCGAGGTGATCGCATCCTCGAGGACGCTCACACTTGCTGAGTAGATCAGTTGGGTTCCATTCTTTCGAGAGCGAACGAGGTCGGCTTCGCGAAGAACCGCAAGGTGATGGCTAATCGTTGCTCCGGTTTGTTCAAAGCGCGACGCAATTTCACCTGCGGTGAGGTCCTTTTCGCGAAGGGCGAAAAGGATTTCCCGACGGGTGGGATCACTGAGAGCTTTGAGAACCGAAGACATGGTATTTAGACAGTTGTCTAATTATACGCTTCATGTACGGCTTGCGCCGTGCGAAATCAGATCAAATGTCTGTATTTTATAGTCATCACTGACATAATGGGGAGGATGCAAAAACTCATTTCCTCGGGAGCAATCATCTTGGCCGTCGCACTCTGCGTTGCCGGACCAGAAGACGACTTCCGCAACCAGATGAACCGACAAAGCAAGAAGTACGAAACGGCGATGCTGAAGAAGGACATCAAGGCTTTCGGCAAACTGCTTGACATGTACACGACCAAGAACTTCGTGTACAAGGAAAACGGTCAGTCGATGACCAAGAAGCAGATGTTCGATCAGATGAGCATGTCAGTTAAGGGTTTCCAGAAGGTAACGAAATTCAAATCTCGGATCCTGACCGCGCAAGTCCAGGGTAACAAGGCAACCTGCACGGTTAGCAATCTTATGGAAGGAACGATGATCGGGCCGGATAAGAAGAAGCACACCATGAGTTTTGGTGGCAACACGGTCGAGACTTTCGTGAAGGAAGGCAAGACCTGGAAGATGTCCGTAATGGAGTGGAAGACCATGGAAATGAAACAAGACGGCAAGGTCATGCCGACGCCAGGCGCCTAGGCTTTTGAGAGCAGGGTTCGTCGCCAGTTGACGAACCCTGCAATCGCTAAGCACCAAAAAATGAAGTAAAGCACCGCCGACATGTACCATCCCCGGTAGAAGAAGATCGGGACGTAGCAGGTGTTTACAGCGATCCAGAGTAGCCAATTCTCCAGCTTCTTTTTGTTGACCAGCACTTGGGCGAGGACCGAGCCAATCGTGAGAAAGGAATCCCAGAACGGCCACTTACCCTCTAGCCCTTTGGCAACCGGATAACAGATCGCGGTTCCAATCACCCATGCGGCCAGAATGAAACCCCAAGAGCGAGGGGCAAGCGTCGAGACACTGAGCTCGGTCTGATCCGTTCCTCCCTTCAGCCAGCTCCACCAGCCGAGAATACTGAGGATGAGGAAGAATATCTGGAGCCCCGCATCAGCGGGAAACTTACCGAGATAGAAAAAGACGGCGTAAATGGAAACGTTTACGATCCCAACGGGCCAGTTCCAAATACTCTCGTTTGCAACGAGGTAGACCCCGACAATCCCCGTCACAAACCCCGCGAACTCCAGCCAGGACCCCGCGTACTGAGCACGAAGGGTGAGTCCCGCCGATGTGGCGAGGAAAACGAGCGCGACGAGACGTGAGGTACTCAATTCTTAAAGCCCAGTCCTGCCTTTCTCAACGCTTCTTCTAGAGGAAGAATCGTGCTCTTTCCGACTCCGTGCAATCCAAGAATTTCTATCTTTGTAAACTTGGCAACATCTTCGAGGGAGCTTATTCCCGATGAGACAAGAGCCCTCTGGGCCGGTGCCGAGAGCTTAGGGAGGGGAGTCATTCTCGACCACCAGAAATGGCGAGGTAGCCACGGATGCACTCCATCGTTTCGGGGCTGAGATGGTGTTCTATTCCTTCAGCATCAAGTTCGGCCGTCACCTCACTCACGCCGAGTGTGCGAAGAAATGCAACCACCATGAGGTGCCGCTCAGCCGAGCGGCGGGCGATGTCCAGGCCCTCGTCCGTAAGATGGACGAATTGTCGTCGGTGGATGTGCACCACGCCCTCGCGCTCAAGTCGGTTGAGCATCTTCGTGACCGTTGGCTGCGAGACTCCGAGTGCCTCAACTAATTGAGCGGTTCGCACCTGAATTTCCTCTGCAGGCGAGTCGGTCGACGCCCCCGAGAGCCGATAAATCAGCTCGGTAACATCTTCCAGCGTCTCATCGGAATGATCGCGACGAGTCTTTTCAAATGCATTGAGTCCCAAGGATAGATCAGTTTAGCAAATTCGTAGAACCTGAACCTACCTTCCAAACAGATGATATAGCCATTACTATTAAATCAGCAACCTTCTTGCTGATCGGGCTCTGAGCTTTCACTGTCTCCGCAACGGGGTTCATTCATGCTCAACCCAAGGCGAAGATGAGTCACTGACGGTTGTATCAAACCACCGATCAGTCTCCATCATGATTTGCGACATCTGCAATAACCGGACTCGGTTCTCATCCCTTTGCCCCGTCATAATTCGAAGTAGGAAATGGAAAACCATGTTGTTGATCTGGATGCATACTCCGATCGGATTGGCTATAGCGGTCCGCTAGATCCAACGAAGGAGGTCCTTGATGACATCCTGTTCCACCATGTTTCCTCAATACCATTTGAGAACCTGGACATCCTTCGGGGTTTGCCGATCCGGCTTGACCTTGCCAGTTTAGAGGATCAATTGATCCGTAAACAGCGCGGAGGATACTGCTTTCAGCAGAACGGATTATTGCTTGGAGTGCTTCGGCAGATTGGGTTCGATGTCACTCCTCTTTCGGCGCGAATCCGCCTTGGGTTGGAGCGAGACCAGACTCCTCCTCGCACTCACTTGACCCTCAGCGTTCGGATCGAAGGGGAAGACTGGATCTGTGATGCCGGAGCTGGGGGAGGTTCTCTGACCAGTGTTATCCGTCGGCACAGTAGCGAAGAACAAATAACTCGCCATGAGGCTCGTCGAATTATCGAAGATGGTGGACGCTTCTTTCACCAGATGCACTCGGACAGTGGGTGGATGGACGTTTATGAGTTCACTGGCGAGGAGATGCCGGAGATTGACCGAGAGGTTGCGAACTGGTGGACGAGCACATCACCGAACGCAAAATTTGCTAAAAGCCTGATGACGAGTCGCGCCCTTCCGAACGGTGAGCGGATCGGCCTATTGAACGACAACTTGACGCGAAGGCACGGAAGTACAGTTCTGGAAAAGCGAACGATTCAGTCCGCTGCCGAGCTTCTGGAGGTTTTGCGGACAGAGTTCGGTCTCGATTTTCCCGAAGGGACTCGGTTTGGATCCGGCGAAAAGCCGTGGCCAACGAGCTAAAGTGTTTACCATGATGCTCACAAGTTTTTCATTCGCCCTCGCTATTCAGTCCGCACCCGCGCCCAACAGTGATGGCAAATCAGAGGACTCGATCATCAAAGCTCTTTATCAGGTCATCTCGGGGCCAGCTGAGGAGAAGCGAAACTGGGATCGGTTCCGAGGGCTTTTTGGACCAAAGGCAACCCTCTCTGCACTGGTGAAAAACAAAGAAGGCAAAACGGTCTGCGTGATCATGACCCCCGAGGATTACATCACACGATCGGGGCCGTGGCTCGAAAAGAACGGGTTCTTCGAGAAAGAAACCAAGCGGAGGTTCCAGAAGTCGGGCAATTTGGTGAACGTGATGAGTGACTACGAGTCGCGCAAACTGGCTGAAGACAAGAAGCCGTTTGAGAAAGGGACCAACTCGCTTCAACTCTACTTCGACGGAACCCGATGGTTCATCCACACAGTTCTTTGGGAAGGCGCTTGAGCCAGTTTTGCCGAGCTGAAATTCGAGGAATGAATCCAGTGACGGCCGCTGGTGGACTTTCGGAAGATCGCTGGAAAGAGAAGCTCTACTTGAGCATTCAGTCACGGGCAGATTTTACGCCTAACTCGGTTCGAATTGTGTTCTACGTAATCCCAAACAAGCGGGCGGGATACGACCTTGATAATCTCACAAAACCGGTCTTGGACGTGATGTTTAACGTGAAGTGCAAATCGCGGTTCTTTGGAGCATTATTCAGCTGTGATGACTCAGTTGTGCGAGAACTTCACGTCGTTAGGCACTCAGTAAGCAGCCTCGAAAACGCCGGTATTGACTTTGAGGCCTGGAGTTAATCTCTTCGAAAAGGAGAGTCCGAAAGAATTTCGTCGACCCAAGTCGAGTTATCTGCCGGGGGACTTACAACCCACTCCCGAACATGCTCGAGCCACTCGATCCGCGCCTTGGTCTCCATCAATGACGATAAGCCAGCCAGAGTTGCGAAGTAGTGACCATCGCCGGCATTAAGCCGCATCCGCTCTTCGACAAAGCCTACGCGTTTGCGGAGCCCTTGAAGAGAATCGTCGATAAACGCAAGTCGTTCATCCGCATCGATAACGCTAATGAAGTAAAACCGCAGTCGAATGAGGTCGGCCGAATGGGCGATCTCTTCGGGCGAAATCGGGGGAATGAGCCATTCGCGAAGCGCTTCAACGCCTTGGT
>JARXAE010000020.1 GCA_029866005.1 Fimbriimonas sp.
GTCAGATGTGTATTAGAGTCAGGGCGGATGGCGGGGAAGTTCCGCCCAGTGAAATCCTGTAGGGAAGCGAGTTCTCCGAAGAGTCATCGGCCAAGCCATGCGGGTTCAAGTCCCGTCTGGTCCACCATTTTTATCGTTTCCCGCTCCACCCCTGCCGAGTCACGATGGGGACGTAGCCAACCTCCATCCCCTTGGGCGGTTTCACCAACAGTGCCGGATCAACGCTCGCCAACTTACCCACCGAAGGCTCTGGCAAGTAGTTCCGATCCTTCTTCCAGTTGCGATGGATCATTTCGACCCGCTTCTGAATCGCCTCTCGCTCCGAAGGGCTCAAATCCGCATTCAGCATGGCTGGCTGATCCGCAAACCGATACCAGTAGTAAGTGACTTCGCTTCCATCTCCCAGCTTTCGTACGAACGGCCCCGCCTTCGGTCCCGGCGACTTCCAAGGTGTCTGAGCCTCCGAGGGAGTCACGTAAGGATCAGTCGGTCGTTTCGCCGGCGGAAACTTCGCATCCCGCAACCCCGTCTCCTCCGGAACCTCATCCCGACGCACCACCGCCCAAACCTCTTTGCCATTTGGCTTCTTCGTCAGCCGGTAAAACTCGGGCAAAGTCACCAAGGAACCCTCCGAGCCCTGGTCTCCCATCAGCTCCCGCTTCCATCGGTAGCCGTAAGTCTTAGGATCGAGCGCAATCGGCGAAGCATACGAAGCCCAATCAACGTCCGCCGACTTCGAATGCTCTACCCCTGGAAGATGAATCTTCCAAGTCGCGTAGCCTCCAGTCTTAAACGTGTGAACACTCGAAGCAGCCTCGTTGATCTTGCCCGAAGCCACCTGACCGCCACCGAACCACCGGCTCACATCATCCCAAAGCGCACCCTTCGCGTAAGCGGTGCTCCGATGAATCAGCCGAGAATCTTTCCCAACTTCTCCCGGAAAGTGCGTCGGAGCTATCCGAGCAAACATCGTCCCCGCGCTGTCCTTAGCCACCATCGCCGGAACATGCTGAGTCTCCATCTGCACTGCCCGATTCGGGTCGCTTGGTCTCGAATCCAGAAAGAGCCCCGCCAACTTCTCGTCCTTCGCCGAAGCCTTTGACCAGAAGTGAGGAGTGAAAAACGCAACCGGCCCCTTAAAATTTGCCGAGTTCAAAAACAGCGTCCAAGCATTGTTTCCCGTCGGAACCGCCTTACCTGCGGTCGTAGCCTTAGGCTCGGTCAGCGGCAAGGGCAGGTAACCGTAGCCAAATAACTCGCCCTTCGTTCCTTGTTTCAGGTTCAAACCATCGGGTGGCCAAAGCACCCACGGGCTCAGCTGAGCAATCGCATAGAGCCCAGTAGGATTCTTCCAATCTCGCCCCTTGCCTGCGCCCGGTCCGTTCGCCCACTCGCTGAAGTTGAGCGCAACGCCGCCCATGATGAACTTCGGCGTCTCTGTCGCAAACCGAGTGTCCCTCCACCATCCAAGCCCACCCTCAATATCCGTGTAATGATCCTTCGGTGCCTTCCCCTCAAACTGCGGGAACATCCAAGTGCCAAACAATCCACTCTGGAAATCCGATCCCGGATAAGTCTTCTGCAAGGGCCAAGCCGACACGTACATCGAAAACCCGCCGTTAAACTTCGGATCAACCCGCTCGTGCGGAACAATCAAATACCCCGCCATCTCCGTCATCTGGGGACCAGTCTGAACATCGGCTGTGTGAGAGCCAAAGGCAGTCAAGTGAGAAACTAGGACGGTTAAGATCATATCGACACTTAGCTAGAGAAGGCTCCGAACCACAAGTGGGTCGAGCCTCAAATAGTATCTTGCACCATCGCCGACCAAAAACACTGAAAATCAGGTTGACAATTGCCCCGAATCATCGCCTAACAATTGATGTTAAAGGTTTCCCGCAAAACCCCAACCTGCCGCTCCCAAGCTCTGTCAAACGACGCAAAAAGCGCGCCCCTTTGCGCCCAACTCTTCGCCAAAAACGAATGTAGTTGAACCTAATTTGCCCAACTTACTCTACACAAGCTGCGTGTCCTAGCCCGAGAATCCAGAACCGAAAAGCGCCTAGCGCTCTTCGATCTTGACCGTCATCTCAACCCGAGTCCTCGGGTTATCTCGCTCATCTCGCTCCGACTTCACAATCTTATCCACGACGTCCATGCCCTTGATCACTCGACCAAACGCTGAATATTGCCGATCCAGATGTGGAGCAGCTGCCACCATGATAAAGAACTGAGACCCTGCAGAATCAGGATCCGAAGAACGGGCCATGCTCAAGATTCCTCGAACGTGCTTCGTGTCATTAAACTCAGCTTTGACCGTATGACCCGGGCCGCCGGTCCCCGGCATCCCCGTCGCCCCTGGCTTAGTGTTCGGGCATCCACCTTGAATCATGAACCCCGGGATCACTCGGTGAAACGCCGTCTTGTCGTAAAACCCTTTCTTTGCAAGGGCAATAAAGTTTTCAACATGCTTCGGAGCCTTGTCCGGGAAGAACTCAAGCTCGATAACTCCGAGAGTGGTTGTCATCACGGCCACCGGCTTCTTTGCGACCTTCGGTTCATCCTGGCTAACGGACATCAAAAACAGTGGAACGAGAGCAAGAAGACTCATAGTGGTAGAAGGATACCAATTTCAAGGCTACGCGAAACGGGTCGTGTCGAAAGGTATCCAGCTAACATCGCGGTAACCTTCGGGCTGTGCTAACTCGCCGAGATGCGCTCATGGGAATCGCAGCGGTTCCCCTCGTTGCGCACGCCGGAAAACCCGCCACTCAGAAAATGAAATTCCCGCCGCGCCTCAAGCCAAACGACGTCGTAGCTCTCGTATCACCCGCCGGCGCCGCGAGTTCTGAGCAAGCCATCCTCGATGCAATTCGAAACATCGAGTCACTCGGACTCAGAGTAAAGCGAATGCCATCCGTCGGGCAGAGCTGGGGATACCTTGGTGGCTCGGACGAGCAAAGGGCAAATGATATCAACGCCGCTATTCGAGATGAGGAAGTCGCCGGAATCATCTGCTTGCGAGGTGGCTACGGCTCGATGCGGATCCTACCGCAGCTCGATTACGATGGGTTCGCTAAAACTCCGAAGGTTCTGCTCGGTTACAGCGATATCACCGCTTTACTGAATGCCTTCGCCCGTAAGTCTGGAGTCATTACGTTTCACGGTCCAATCGCGGAGGCGAAGTTCCTTGGCTTTGAAGGTGAGAATTTACGAAGAGCGATTCTGGATGGACAAGAACTTGGAGTGTTCCCAAATCCATCTGAGCTATCTGGTGACCCGGTTTTCCCTCCACTCCGAACGATCATTTCTGGGCGAAGCAAAGGTCGGCTGATCGGCGGCAATCTGAGCTTGATCGAGCCGTGCGTGGGAACCGCCTACGGACCAGACTTCACCGACGCGATTCTCTTCCTGGAAGACGTTGCTGAAGCACCATATCGTGTCGACCGAATGCTGACCTCGCTCTGGCTTCGTGGGGAACTTCAGAAGCTTAAGGGAATTGTATTTGGCGATTTTCGTCTTCCGCGCGACGAGCCGGCCGAACCAGGCTCTGATTCCTTCTCAATGAATCAGGTCTTTGATAACCTCAGAATGTGGCTGAGCTGCCCGATCTTCTGCGGACTTCACGCCGGACATATCCGTGATAAGCTGACACTCCCGATTGGAGGGATGGTCGAGATGGATGCAGAGCTTCAAACGTTGCGTTTTGTGGAATAGCCTCGTTCCGCTCGTCGTCCTAGGGAATTGACCCCAATCCCAATGTCACATTGCATAGTTGAAAGTGCATAATCATAGCTAAAATGTTCACCACTCTATTCCTCGCACTCAGTACTCTTCCATCAATAGAGCTCAAAATTGATGCGACCAAGCCGCAAGTGAAGGTCAGCAGGAGTCTTTACGGAATATTCTTCGAAGAAATTAACTGCGCTGGAGACGGAGGGATCTACCCTGAACTGGTCCGAAACAGATCGTTTGAGGACAGCGATAAGCTGGTCGATTGGAAGGTCGTCAGCGGTTCCGCCAAGGTCTTTAACGGTAAGGTTGCACTTGACGCACTTACGGTCTTGGAAAACCCCGGCTTCTACGGGATGAACATAGTGAAAGGAAAGCAGTATCGCTTTACCATTCGCTATTTGGCAACTCAGGACGTCAATTTGGTGGTCAAGTTTAACGGAAACGGGCTTAAAGGCTCGAAAGAAGTGTTGCTGAAAGCCGCCCGAAACGGAGTTGCGCATTTTCAGTTCAAGCCCACCGGTTCCGATCCCAAAGCTAGCCTGGAACTCTTTGTCGAAAAGCCGATCGAGCTTGACTTCGTCAGCGTCTTCCCCGAGAAAACATTCAAGAACCGCGAGAACGGTCTGCGACCTGACCTCATGAACTTGCTGACGGAGATGAAGCCCAGCTTCATGCGCTTCCCTGGTGGATGCTGGGTCGAAGGCGACACAATGGCGTTCGCAATGCGATGGAAGACGACGATCAATGACCTCCACTTGCGAAAAACCCTCCCAAACATTTGGGGCTATGTCAGTACGAACGGTCTTGGCTACCACGAGTACCTTCAAATGTGTGAGGACCTGAAGGCAGATCCGCTCTTCGTGGTCAACGTCGGAATGTCTCACAAGGAAGTTGTTCCGTTGGACAAGATGGGTGAATATGTCGATGACGCTATCGATGCAATTGAGTACGCCAACGGCCCTGTCACTTCAAAATGGGGAGCGGTCAGAGCCAAAAACGGCCATCCGAAGCCGTTCAATCTCAAGTATCTCGAGATCGGAAATGAGAACGGTGGACCCGCTTACGATGAGCGATACAAACTCTTTTACGACGCCGTTAAGGCGAAGTATCCGGAAGTCATCACAATCGCAAATCTCTGGGGTGGCCTCCCAACAAGCGCCCCGATTGAAGTCATCGACGAACACTATTACAACAACCCTTCGTTCTTCTTCCGAAACGCAAACCGCTACGATAGCTACGATCGCAAAGGGCCCAAGATTTATGTCGGTGAATACGCCGTCACGAGTGGATGCGGAAATGGAAACCTGATCGCTGCTCTCAGCGAAGCCGCGTTCATGACCGGCATGGAGCGTAACAGCGACATCGTAACGATGTCTTCCTATGCACCCTTATTTGCGAACGTCGATAAGAAAGCTTGGAATCCAGACCTCATCTATTTCAATTCGAACAAGGCGGCAGGGACGCCATCCTACTACGTTCAGAAGATGTTCGCACGAAACCGCCCCGACGAAACCGTGCGAACTGAGGTTCCCAAACTTCCGGAAGTCAAGAGCTACTTCCAACCTGGCGGAGTTGGCATCGGAACTTGGATCACCAAGGCTGAGTTCAAGGATATGTCAATCACCGAGAACGGTAAGACCAACCAACTTGACCCGTCCGAGTTCAAAAAGGAGCGTGGAGACTGGAGCATCAAAGGTGGAATCGCCACGCAGAACTCTCTGGACGAGCGGTGCCGCCTTGTGTATCCCATGCCCAAGTCGAACACCTACACTTTTCGAACCAAGGCCCGGAAGATCAGCGGAAACGAGGGATTCCTGATAACCGTCGGACACTTGGACGAATCCCGGTGGGTTTGGCTCAACCTCGGCGGTTGGCGAAATACCGAGCATGGGATTGAATGGAATGGCGCCGGTCGCGTGACCAACAACATCCCCGGCAAAATCGAAACCGGACGCTGGTACGACATCGAAATTGACTACTCCCCGGATCGCATAATCTGCCGTCTCGACGGGCAGCAAATCTTCGATGAGAAGGCACCAAGTAGCCCAACCTTCTTCCAAACTGCCGGCGTGGATCGCAAGGCAAATGAGCTCATCGTTAAGGTCATTAATGGCTCTGGTGAGACGATCTCAACAAATCTCAATCTGGAAGGAGCAAAAGCGACGGGTAGAGCAAAGGTCGAAATTCTTCGACACGACGACCCGATGGCGGAGAACACTCTGGAGAACCCCAAGAATGTTGCCCCGAAGCAGTCGGAGCAAAGCTACGCGGGCGGCACGCTCAAGTACGAAGCCAAACCCTACTCACTGGGAATCATACGGGTTCCGCTGAAGTAAATCCCGCATTCCCCCGGTTCCTGAGACGTAGGAACGGGGGAATGTTCCATCATATAGGGATTCTATGAAGATTAACAAAACATATGCTGCTCTTTACATTGACTTCGAAAATATCTACCACTATCTTCGCAAACGAACAATTGATGCTGAGCGCACCCAAGACATTCTCCTTGAATTAGTACAGAACCTTCGCAAGGTCCTCAACGAGGAGCATGGGACGATGTGCATCGTCCAATACGCCTACGCTGACTTCGAACAAATCGAAGTGAATGCGCAAGGGCAGCTGTTCCTACTCGGCGTCGAAACGCGAAACGTCGTCGGCACTGAGCATAAAAACGCCGCCGATATGCGCCTTTGCATCGACGTGATGGAGACGATGTACACCCGAAACGAGATCGACACATTCGTTCTGATGGCTGGTGATCGAGACTACATTCCGGTGCTCCAGCATCTGCGCAAGCACGCCAAAACCGTCCAGGTCGTGGCATTCAAAGAAAACATCTCCGGGGATCTTTTGACGCTTGTAGGAGATGGCTACATCGATGCATTCTCCCTCCTTGGAAAGGTCGCAATGAGCGAACTTGAAGTGGGTCGAGAGCGCCTGAGCGAAGCAATGGCTGTTCAGCGCGAAGCGAGCAATGTCCGTGCAGAGCAGATCGCCGAAGCCCGAGCCGTGGGCAAAATGAAGAAGGTGACCTTCGAGCGCGTTCAACGCGTCGAGGACAAGAACATGCTGATTGCCCTCGAGGTCATGCTCCATAACTTTAAGGACAAGCCCGAAGTCTGGTTCTCTCCGTACCTGAATAAGCTCCGAAACGAGCTTCAACATCTTGCGGAGTACGAGCGCAAAGCGATCGTAACCAATCTTGAAATGGCCGGAGTAGTTAAGGTCGAGAAGCGTCGGGGCGAGCCGCACGATTATTCGGTTTTGCTCGTCAACTGGGATCACCCAGATGTCCAAGAGCACAACCCCGACCTGCAGTAGCCATGCATTCCGCCCTCGAAACCATCCGATCCTGTGTACTCGGAACTTGTTTTGAGGGCGATTTGTATCTAGTCGGTGGAGCTGTTCGTGATGAGCTTCTGGGTCTACCCGGCTCCGACGATTTGGACTTGGTCACTACACAGCTTTCGGCGGATCTTGTTCAGCTACTTTGGGATCGCGGGATTTGCGACTTTCACCCCGTGGTTTACGAGCGATTCGGGACCGCGATGATCTCTGTAGCTGGTCAGAAGGTCGAAGCTGTTCAAACTCGGCGAGAGTCCTACTCGGCGCGTTCGCGAAAGCCATCCGTTGAACCGGGAACGCTTCAACAAGATGCTGAACGGCGAGATTTCACGATCAATACTCTGTTGAGATCATTGACCGACTGGACGTTAGTCGATCCCTTGGGAACCGGTGTCAGCGATCTCAATGAGGGTGTTTTGCGGACCCCGTTGGAGCCCCGAAAAACCTTCCATGACGACCCACTTCGCATGCTGCGAGCAGTTCGGTTCCGGCACCGTTTTGGGTTCTCCTACGCGCCGGATCTTGCCGAAGCAATCCAGAAGTCGGCACCGCGGTTGAAGATTGTTTCGGCGGAAAGAATCCGGGATGAATTCCTGAAGATCTTGCAACACCCATCGGCAAACCTCGCCCTCGACGATTTGCTCGTGCTCGGCTTGCTGGAGCAGTTTTTGCCTGAGCTACTGCCGCTAAAGGGTTGCGAGCAAGGGAAGTGGCACCATCTTGACGCGTGGGATCATACGCGGCTCGTGGTTCTGAACGTCCACCAGATGTCCACCAGTTCCCCGCGAAATGGTGATGCGCACAAACAGGGACCGGACATCATCACCCTATTGGCTGCAATGTTTCATGACGTCGCTAAGCCCCAAACTCGGACCGAACCCAACCCCGGCGAGGTTCACTTTTACGGACACGACCACGAGGGTGCAGAAGTCGCCCGAACCGCTCTCGGGAGACTCAAAATTCCGAATGACACCGCCGAAGTCGTAGCCTTTCTTGTCGAAAATCATATGCGCCTTAGCAGCGCAAATCAGTTTGGGACACCAGCCATTCGACGCTTGATCAGAGACATGGGAGATCACCTTGACCAGCTCCTGGACCTCTGCGAGGCGGATAGGTTGGCGCACAAGGAACCGCAACCTCTTACACAACTTAGAGCGCAGATCGAAGCAGTTAGAACTGAGTCGCCTAAAGAGACCCTCGAAAGTCCTTTGACGGGCGAAGAAATCATGTCCACTCTTTCTCTCCCTCCAGGACCTGAGGTTGGGGTCTGGAAGCAAAAGCTAGTCGACGCCGTCATCGAAGGTGTACTCCATGACGCCGATTCTGCTCGCGCCTGGCTACTTGAACAACGTCAGTAGCAAGTTCGCAGCGACGATCTTGAATACCGTGGCAAAGGGTGACGAGGTGGCGTAAGCAGTGGAAGGGAGCTCATTTCCCGTCTGTCCGACCGAAAACGCCAGCGTGACTGGCTGGGTCTGCGCTGCCGCATAGACTCCAAACAATGAATTCAGCGGAATCTTCATCAAGTAGAAGCCTCCGACCAAGATCACCAGTCCACAAACCAACGAAGACACCGAACCGGTGACCAACATCGGAACGGCTGCTCCGCTCCGAATCGTCTCCATAAACTGATAACCCGATTTCAACCCAACCCCAGCTGCGAAGATCGCTAGGCCAAACTGCCGAAGTGTCATATTCGCCGTGTGAGAGATGTTCCAGATGATTGGTCCTGTACGTTGTATCCGACCCAGAACTAACGCAACCAGCAAAGGCCCACCGGCGAATCCCAGTTTGAAAGTCGATCCCCCGGGACCGGGAATTGGTATTTCTCCCACGAGTAACCCAAGCATCATCCCCAAGCCCAAGGATGCCAAGTCGGCATCCATCAACCCACGGGGCTTATCCCCTAGGAACTTGCTTACTGCCTCTTGATTCTCTCTTCGTGCAAGAACCCGCACGCGGTCGCCAAGCTGCAAAATCGTCTCCCCGGTGGGAATGAACTCAAACTCGCCTCGCTTCACCCGAGTAACGACCGCACCATGCTTCTCCGAAAGCTTGAGCTCAGCAAGCGACCTTCCAGCGATCTTAGCGTTCGAGACAATGACCCTTCGGAAGTCAAGTTGCTCACGATCATTTTCCAGGTGAGTCTCTGACAGTTCTCCCAGTCGTTCCACGACGCGCACTGCCTGTGACTCTGATCCGATCACACTCACCAAGTCGCCCGGCATAAATGTTGTCCGGCTGGTCACAACCTCATCAGCTCCATCGCGCCGTCTACGGCCAAACGTAAATGCATTCCCAAGCTCTCGCGAAATCTCTTTCACCGGCACGTCAACTATCTCCGGCTTCGTCACCAAGACGGTGTAGGCATTCAACTTCTCACTCATCAGTCGATAGGCAGGAATTGTCTTGGCTTCTTCCCGCAGATTCACTCCGGTCAGCCGTCGGAATCCTGCAATCAACAGCAAGGGAATCAGGATCCCCGGTGGATAACTGATCGCGTATCCCGTCACAGTTCGGCCAATCTCTGCCTCGCTCAAACCATTTCCGCGGAGCGTTTCAAGAACGGAAGCCAGGGCAGGCGAGTTCGTGAGAGACCCGGCGAAAGCCGTTGCTCGCAGGGGAGCCGATAACCCCATCGCGTTTCCAACCAAAATAATTGCAACAAAGGAAGCCGTTAATCCAAGCAGCGCGAGACCAGTCTGCCGCAGTCCCGACCGATTGAGAGCTCGGAAGAATGACGGTGCCGAACTGAGCCCGATCGTGTAAACGAACAGCGCAAGCCCAAGAAAGTAGATGAAGTCCGGTAGCTTCAATGCCGGATCTAGCGAGCCAACGCCGATGCCCACAAACATCACCATCGCAACCCCCAGCTGAACCCCACCAACCTTAACTTGCCCGAGCAAAAATCCGATCGCCATGACGGTCATCAGCAGAAGGAGCGGGTTTCCTTTCAGAAGATCGATCAACCAAGGCACAATTGATGTTGGCATAGTTGAGCCGAACTTGACCTGGCACAGTGGCTCCGTCCACCGAGCAAAGCCTTGCACCGATCCATAGCCTGAGGTAACATATTAGGTAGTGGACCACATCCGCTGCCAGCTGACGGTTAATCCCGAATGCTCGCAAGTGGGGAATTAGCTCAGCTGGGAGAGCGCTTCCATGGCATGGAAGAGGTCAGGGGTTCGAGCCCCCTATTCTCCACCAACTTTCAATGTTCGAGTTTTTGAACGATGTAAGTCGCGTGCAAGAATCTCCACAACTTGATCTGCTACATCTTAGTTCTCGCCTGAACACCGTTCCTAACGAGTCTTGGATGCCCAAGAGGTTGAGGCTAGTCGGGGATTAATCAGTAACCACGGACACTTCAATTGCGTTCCTGTTCACGAAGTCCAAAGGGGAGCTTCCCTGATCCAGGAGCGCCAACAGACCTTTCAGGTGATCCGTCGTGATGTCTCCAAACAATCCCCGGCCATCGTAGATGCTTGTTGTCTCTCCAGGCTCATAAGGGCCATAGAGGACGAACCTGACGACTAAGTCCTGGCGAGTGCCTTCTCCGAAATAGACCTCTAAGTTGAAGCCATAGTCACTGAGGATGATCCATGCATGATCACCACTTGCTCCTCCACGATAGCTACTGACAGGTCGAGTGGCGGCGAGGCGATCTATGAGATCACAAAGCTCCTCCGTTGTCTGAGACTTGAGTTGGTACGTATTCTCTTTGTTCCACTCACCGTGATATGCGTTTAACATTGCTTGCCTCTCATAACTCATACCAAAAGTTGAACCTCTTTCGAGGAGACCATAGATTGGCTTTCCTTGACTTATATAGGGTCAGATGCTCCAAAGACAGTTTGACGCCTCCGAAGAAAGGGTCACGGGATGAACAGGTTGAGCCTGCACTGCTATGACCATCAAGGCAGATCACTAACGCGCCACCCTAAACTTAGGAGCGTCGCTTCTTTTTCGAAAGCGCAACGATTCCGAGTCCTAAAGCCACCAGAGAGGCAGGTTCGGGAACTGGGCTGTACTGGAGTTGAGCGCCGTTGAAGTTTCCAGTGTAGTTCACCGTCAAACTTCCACCCGTTACCGCCAAGCCTGAGAAGAGCACATAGGAGTTGCCGAGTACGTGACTTCCGGCCCATCCCCCACTCGACGCCTGGGAAACACTGTTGATGATGAACGTCGAAGTGACGTTGCCCGATGCCGACTGACCGTACAAGAAAACATTGTAGTTACCTGGGAGCAACCCGGTGATATTAAGCACCGCGCCGCCTGAACTCCCGGCCGTATCTTCCATCAGCTTGAGAGCTTCGCCGGTGTAAAGCCCCGGTGCCAAACTTGCTCCGAAGCCAGTTAGGTTAAGCAGACTTGTAGTTGGAGCGTTACCAAGGTCTACAAGTGGGAAGTTGGAGATGACACCCGAACCAATGTCTGCGTTGTTCCACCAACCAACAGACCCCGCAGCACCGTAGAGGTTTGAGGGTACAGTACCGCCTCCCCCCAGCCAGTTAAAGTCGATGTTCATCGATTGCGCAGCCGAAATCGAAGCCAAGCCCGCAACGCCAAAAATCATAGCAAATTGTTTCAATTTAGATTCCCTCGTAATCAGAGGTGTCCCATTCATCGAGCGACGCACTGCATCATACAACTAATCTGCTAAAAGTGCGAGAAAGAAATCGGAAACGTCCTGCAAGCCCACCGCTGCGGGACAAAAATGAGCCCACTTGGAGCAATCAAGGTGACCAACATTCAGCAAGGTTTTTGTCAGAACATGCTCATTCTGAAAGCTCTAAACTTCGTGTGTATAATCCGGTTTCAATGCTTGATTCGGTATGCCATCTTTGGACTTCGACCTTCTTTTCGAGAGGCGTGCTTTGAGTGCACTCACCAGAGAAAAACTGACCCAGGCGACGGGTTTGGTACTGGCATCTGGAGTTCATGTCTGGCTTACTTTTGTCCGTGAAACCGGAGAGGGTTCAGACCCCGCTTTACCGTTCATTTGTGAGACAGGGCTGGTCTGGATATCCGCTTTGATGGTTGGGCGAGATGGCCGCAAGATTGCGGTTGTCGGTAACTATGACGCTGATCCTCTGAAATACTCCGGCGACTGGGACGAAGTTGTTCCGTATGTGCAAGGGATTCGAGAACCACTTTTGGAGGTGCTCGAGGCCTGGATTCCAACGGATGAAAAGCCACGGATTGCCGTCAATTTCAGTGAAGACGATGACAAAGCGGATGGATTAACCCACGGTCTCTTTCGACTTCTATCGTCACACCTTGAGGGCACTCGGTTTGCAGGCAGTTTGGAGTCAGCTCACGAGATTGTTAGCCGGTTGCGCGGTATCAAGGTGACAGAAGAAATTCGAAGAATTCGAAAGGCGGTTCAGGTGACAGATGACATTTATGCATCTGTACCGAGCCGACTGAAACTTGGGCTCGATGAACGATCTCTCTACGACCAGATTCAGAATGAAATCGACACGAATCGCTGGGGATACGGGTGGTCGAGAGCAGGGAATCCGATTGTCAACTTTGGACCCAATTCAATGATCGGTCACGGGGTTCCGTCAGCTGAAATCTTTCTTGAACTGGGGCAATTGGTTCACCTGGACCTTGGCGTGATCGTTGAGGATTATTCGTCGGATATTCAGCGCTGCTGGTATGTCGCCTTACCGTCCGAAAACTCCCTTCCGACCGATTTAGCCGACGGTCTTGCTGCAGTTTCAGGTGCAATTCAGGCGGGAGCCAACGCACTGAAGCCCGGGGCGTTGGGCCATGAGGTTGACGCAGCCGCGAGGGCATATCTCGTTGCCGCCGGTTATCCTGAATATCTACATGCCCTGGGGCACCAAGTTGGACGAGTCGCTCATGACGGCGGCAGTCTGCTTGGCCCCCGTTGGGAGCGATATGGTCGCTTGCCTGAAATCCCGGTGGAAGAAGGTCAGGTCTATACCCTCGAACTCGGAGTCACGGTCGCTGGTCGCGGATACCTCGGACTAGAGGAGATGGTTCGAGTTGGGGCGGATGGTGTTGAGTGGATCACTGAACCGCGAAGATCGATCCCCGTGCTTCACGTGAGCTGAACCCTAGATACTCCAAAGGGCCATACGAATCAGTCTGAGGAATGACTTCAATTCTGAAACTCACTCCTCGGAAAATTTACTGGTAGATCGAACGAATTTGAGCTTAGGCAGCGGGTAATCAGCAGGGGTTTAGTATAATTCCGCTATGTCACTCCAGCTCAACCAGATGATCCTGCGTCGAGGCGTCTTTGTGCTGGGAAGTTTGACCGCGATTTACGGCACAGTTGCCACAGCCAACCAGTCAGGGCTCATCACCGCAACCCCCGAGCAAGCCGCCCATTTTGAGTCGAAGGTCCGACCAGTTTTTGTCGCAAAATGTCTCGCCTGTCACGGTGAGAAAGAGCAGATTGCCGGGCTACGGCTTGACAAGCCGATTTCCGCGGCGATGGCAAAGAAGGTTGCAGCGGCAGTTGAATACAATGGCTCGACCAAAATGCCTCCTGCAGGCAAGCTGAGTGCGCAGGAAATTGCCGCAATTTCTTCGTGGGGCAAAGCAGGCGGACCTTGGCCGGCAAAAGTGGTAAATAAGGGCAAGCAACAATTTTGGGCATTCGTGCCTCCAACGATGCCCGCAATGCCGAAGGTCAAAAACAAGGCCTGGGCGAAGTCTCCCCTTGATCTCTTCGTTTTGGCAAAGTTGGAGGAAAAGGGTCTTAAGCCAGCTCCTGCAGCAAACAAGACCACGCTCATCCGACGGGCAACCTTCGACTTAACCGGACTCCCGCCCACGCCGGCTGAAATCGATGCTTTTATCGACGATAACTCGCCAAGTGCTTTTGAGAAGGTGATTGACCGATTGCTCGCAAGCCCAGCTTATGGAGAGCGATGGGGACGGCACTGGCTCGATGTTGCGCGGTACTCCGACTCCAACGGTTTGGACGAGAACCTCGTCTACCTCAATGCTTGGCGCTACCGCGACTGGGTGATCGGAGCGATGAACGACGATATGCCAATCAATCGCTTCTTCCAGGAACAGGTCGCCGGAGACCTCTTGCCGGGAGCGGGAGACAGTCAAGTCGTCGCAACGGGATACCTGGCACTCGGTGGAAAAATGCTCGCTGAGGACGATCCCCAGAAGCAAGAACTCGACATCATCGACGAGCAAGTCGACACTTTAAGCAAAGGAATGCTCGCCATGACTGTCGGCTGCGCCCGATGCCATGACCACAAGTTCGACCCCATTACTGCAAAGGACTACTACTCACTCGCAGGCATCTTTAAGTCCACCAAAACGATGGACAAGTTCACAGTCGTTGCCGAATGGCAGGAGCGGATGCTAGGGCCAAAGGAGTCTCAGGAGAGACTTAAAAAGATTGACGCAATGGTCAAAGAGAAGTCAACCCAGCGGGATTCGATCCGCCAAGCCGAACGGAAAAACCTGCTGACGCGTCTTCAGGGTGAAAAAGATGCCTACATCGAGGCTGCCAAACTCCAGATTCAATCGGAAAAGGATCGCAGTGATCTCAAAACAGTACTGACCGAGCGAAACGGTCCTCGACCGGAAGGCGCGGCAGTGCTGGAAGCCGAGGAATTCGTGACTGGAAACGTTGCGAAGGACAAAGGAGGATACGGGGCTGAAATCGGAGTCATTCATAACTCAGGAATGTATCCCAACATCGCTGAATACACAGTCAACGTAGGAGCGAGTGGGTCGTACCAGCTTGACTTGCGCTACGCCTCGGGCGAGAGTCGCCCGATTCGGGTCTACGTCAACGACGAACTCGCGCTGGTTTCGGCAGCTAGTCAGAGCACCGGCGGCTTCTACCCTCAACACCAAAAGTGGTTTGCCGAAGGTGTTGTTGTCCTGAGGCAAGGTGCAAATAGGGTTAGGTTTGAAAGAGACACTTACTTCCCGCACATCGATCGATTTCTCCTCGTTCCGCGGATGGGGATGCATCCGACCAAGCAAGTCCCAACAGGTCTGATCCCCGAGGTAGTAGCAAAAGTTGCTGAGCAGGTTAAGTCAGGAAGCTCAGCGAAGCTCGAGTTACCCGAAAACGCCGATCACCTCTTCACTCCTGAGAAAGTTGGTCAGCTGAAGTTACTCGAAGGCGAGATCAAGCGATTGAATGAGACGAGACCGGTGATCCCTCGTGCCATGGCGGTGAGCGAAGCAGCACCAAAGAACCTGAAGGTCCACCTGCGAGGGAGCTATTTGACCCTAGGAGAAGACACGTCTCGCGGCGTTCCCGCCGTCATGTCGACGAAGACTCCCGTCAGCATCCCAAGTGACCGTAGTGGAAGGCTTGAACTTGCCAACTGGATCACTCATCCTAATAACTCGCTCACGGCACGGGTTTTTGTGAACCGTGCTTGGCGATGGAAGTTTGGTCGTGGGTTGGTGGCCTCGGTTGATAACTTTGGCATTCTCGGAAACCTCCCTTCCCACCCAGAACTGCTTGACTGGCTGGCGACCAAGTTTGTCACCGAAGACAAGTGGAGCCTCAAAAAGCTGCAGAAAAGGATCATGCTCACCAGTACCTATCAGATGAGCACCAAGTACGAACCCAAGTTTGCAAATCTCGACCCAGAAAATCGCTACCTTTGGCGTTTTAATCGGCGGCGCCTTGAAGCTGAAGCCATCAGGGACAGCATCTTCTTCGTCTCCGGAACACTTGACCGTAAGATGGGGGGGACGATGATCAATCTTCCTCCTCGTGCTTACGTGACCAACGACCAAAGCGCGAATCCAATCCAGTACGACAGCCCTCGCCGAGCGGTTTACCTTCCGGTGATTCGGGCGGCCGTCTATGATGTTTACACCGCCTTTGACTTCGGTGATCCAACCGTGATGAACGGAGATCGGGCGAGTACAACCGTTGCTCCGCAAGCTCTGTTCATGCTGAACGGAAAAGTGGTCTTGAATGCCACCAAGGCGCAAGCAGATAAGCTGCTCAAGCGGAAGGACTTGGACGACCGGGCTCGAATTCAGACGCTCTACCGAACCTGCTTTGGTCGATCGGCAAATCCTAAGGAACTCGAGAGATCTCTGAGTTACCTCGCCAAATTTGAACAGGCTTACGCCAAATCAAAAGAACCTAAATTAAGCGCATGGCAGAGCCTGTGCAAGACCTTCATCGGAGCAAACGAGTTTATATATGTGGAATAAAGACCAACTGACGCGGCGCGACCTGCTGAGAGCAAGCGCATTAGGCTTTGGAAACATGGCCTTCCTTGGCTTGCTTGCCGATGAAGCAAACGCCAACCAGGCTAATAATCCGCTCGCTCCCAAGGCGCCGATGTACCCCGCCCGAGCAAAGCGAGTCATCTTTGTCTTCCTCCACGGCGGTCCCTCGCAGGTCGATACCTTCGATCCCAAGCCCTTGCTCACCCGAGACCACGGTAAGCCGTTCACCGGCGAGATGCCGCGCATCGTCTCCTCGCCAACCGGGAACCTGCTCAAGAGCCCTTGGGAATTCAAGCATTACGGCGAGAGCGGAATCGAAGTCAGCGACCTCTTCCCACACGTTGGCGGATGCGTAGACGATCTCTGCTTCATCAACTCAATGTACGGTTCCAACTCGCGCCATGGAGCTGCACTCCTCGAGTTGCATACAGGTTCTGACACATTTGTTCGCCCGTCGATGGGCTCGTGGGTGACCTACGGACTCGGTACCGAGAACCAGAATCTTCCTGGCTTCCTGACCATTTGCCCCACCCTCGGTCACGGGGGCGTCAACAACTGGAGCTCCGCATTCCTTCCTGCGTACACCCAGGGAACCCCCATCGGAAACGCTGGCATCGAAGCGCCAAACGCCCGAATCCCGTTCATTCATAACGATGAAACCCCGGCGGAAGCCCAAAAGCTCGAAATCGAGCTGATGCGCCAGATGGGACTCGATCAGCTCAACCACCTCGGCCCAGATCCCGCGCTCGAGGGAAGAATCAACTCCTATGAGCTCGCCTTCCGAATGCAGCTCGCTGCCCCTGAACTCCAGGAGATCGCAGGCGAGTCGGAAGAGACCAAGAAGCTTTATGGTCTCGACGATCCGAAAACGCGAAACTTCGGGCACCAGTGCCTTCTTGCTCGCCGCTTTAGCGAGAAAGGAGTGCGCTTCGTCCAGGTGACTCACTCCTACAAGTGGGACCAGCACGATGCCCTGCGCAAGGACCATGAAAGCAACGCACGAGAGGTCGATAAACCGATCGCTGGATTGATCAAGGACCTTAAAGCCCGAGGAATGCTGAAGGACACGCTCGTGATCATAAGCGGCGAGTTCGGTCGAACTCCGGTTGCCCAAGGTAACGACGGTCGTGACCACAACCCCCACGGATTCACCACCATTCTTGCCGGTGGTGGAGTAAAAGCGGGAATCAAGTACGGAGCAACCGATGACTACGGCTTCTTCTCGGTCAAGGACAAAGTTCACATTCACGACCTCCACGCGACGATGCTCCACTTGCTCGGTATCGAGCATACGAAGCTGACGTACTTCCACGGCGGCAGAAACTATCGGCTCACCGACGTTCACGGGAACATTGTTAAAGGGATCCTAGCTTAACCCCGCGTCGAAACTTCCCAAACCCGAAGGGTGAAGGCGAGTACTCACCCACGAGGGCAACGTTCGCCTTCCTCGGAATGTTGCGTCGGAGTCCCCAATATGTGCCGTTGACCAGAAGTCGGCGGAATCGCTCGTCCATAAAGTCGGTTGCGCTGCCAAAAGTTGTCGTTAAGATCCGGTTGGGCAACTCTCGAGTCCAAACGATCGGCATCATGGGGTTCATTGAGATCCTGCTCGACGCCTGCTTTCGTTTTCTTCCTGCCAACCGCTTGCTTCGCCAAGGAGTCAAGCGATTCCACTACTTCGCCTCGCATAAGAATTTGAGCGTCGGGCGGTGGGGCTGCCTCGTAAACGTCCGTCGTGCCGAATAGTCCGTCAACTCCGTTCAGAGTCGGATGCTTCCCGACCGTTACCCCTCGGGTCGCCTGAGTCCCATGAATGCCCCAATGGCTCACCCAAGTTTCGCCAAGAATTTGTTTTCCAAATCCTCCGGGCCAGTGCTTAGAATCCCAACTCCAAAGGCGGTACGGGCTTGCCGATTCCTTCGGGTACTGGAAGGCGTGCGTGCTCGTCCGAATTGCGATGATCGGCTTCCCGGAATCGAAGTAGCGCACCAGATGACCCATATCCTCGTCCGAATAGTTTCGGAATCGGATCATCAGAATGCACAAATCGGCTTTATCTAGTGCGGCGATCCCCGGAGCCGAGGACTGATTTTCGGGATCGATCTCCCCCTTCCCATTGAGGGGCAAGACAACCGTGCACCGAAATCCGTGTCGTGTGGCTAAGATTCGAGCCAGCTGTGGCAGCATCTCTTCGGAGCGGTACTCCTCATCACCACCGAGAAGCACAATCCGCTTTCCCGTTGGGGGGCCAAGTTCCAAGGCGCTCTGGCCAAGAACGACTGCGGTCAGAAGGGAAACCATCAGCCCTCGCAAACAATTCGGAAACCGCAGAACGGACCATCCGAAAGCCACCACCGGCTCTTAGGAATCTGCGGATCGGACTCTTGCCACGCTGGAATCCACTTCTGCTTGAAGGTCGGCGAAACCTCCTCAGGGTTCTGCATGAAGGTAGGTCCACAAAGCACCGGCTCACCCTTAGCGTCAGTCGCCCACTCGCCAACATTACCAAGCGTGTCGTAGAGACCAAAAGCATTGACCGCCTTCTTTGCGACCGCACTTGTCACCTCTTCAATGTTTGCGTAGTTCCAGGAAACCTTGTCAATTTCCGCCTCAGTCATCTTCCAGGGCGATTTAGCAGCAGCTGTAGCGGCATGCACAAACTCCGCCTCGGTCGGGAGTCGATACTTCTTCTTCGTCACCGAAGAGAGCCATCGGCAGAACATCTCGCAGTTCGTGTAGCTCACGCTGATGACGGGAAATCCGCGGTGCCCGAATCCGCGATCCGGGAGGTGATAACTTCGACTCGGTCTGGCAACAGCATCGGGCGCAAAAACCGCCTGTTCATAAGGCTTTGATGGCGGACCACTCTGCAAAAACACATCAAATGCCTCCCAGCAAGTCTCCGTCGTGGCCATAAAAAACGGCTTCACCGTTTTGCTTCCCGGAATCGGCACCATGTTGATCTTCACCACCGAATTAGGTAGTGATTCCGTATAAGGAGCCGGCTTCTTTGTCGTATCCTGAACAGGCGATATGAGAGAAAGGGCAACAATGAAAGTGGTCATAGCAGGTGTGCTCGGGCTTGTGGGGGCGTTCTCAGTCCCTCAAGATCAGACGACCCAAAAGGCGAAACAACTCACCCGTTTTACCTTAGTCGAGTATCACATGGGCATCGACGCCAGGATCGTGGTGTATGCACTTTCCGAGGAAATTGCGAATCGTGCATGCGAAGCGGCATTTAAGCGGATTGCGGAACTCGAGCAATCCATGAGCGACTACCGTCCGACCAGCGAACTCATGCAGTTCTGTGCCAAGCCTCGGGGCACTAGGGTCAAGCTCTCACAAGATCTGTTTAAGGTTTTGGAGCGAAGCCAACACATTTCAAAGCAAACCGGAGGCAGGTTCGACTGCACGGTCGGACCCTTAGTCCAACTGTGGCGTAAAGCCCGAAAGTCGAAAGTGCTACCTACGTCAGAAGAGATCCTCGCCGCCAAGAAACTAGTCAGCTACCGTTTCCTGCACATCGACAGGCGCACCCAGACTGCCTGGCTCGACCGGGACGGAATGAAGCTCGATTTGGGAGGCATTGCCAAAGGCTACGCCTCCGACGAAGCCCTTCGCAAACTGCAGGAGAACGGCGTGAAAGTTGCACTCATCGAAATGGGCGGAGATTTGGTTATTGGCGACGCACCTCCCGGAACCGCGGGCTGGTCAGTCCAAATCCCCAACGCAGACAAGACGGTTTTTCTCAAGAATTGCGCAATCTCGTCGTCCGGCGACACCGAACAGTTTGTTGAGATTGGCGGCAAGCGATACTCGCACGTTGTCGATACTCGATCAGGCTACGGCCTCACCGATAGAGTGCAAGCTACGATCATTGCCAAAGACGGATTCATAACCGACCCGCTCTCGACCGCGCTGACACTCCTGAACGAAAAGGGCCGGGACAAGCTCCAAAGAGCTTATCCCGGCACCCAAGTGTTCATCAAAGTCGCGAAGGATTAGAACTCGCGATCTGTCAGCTTTCCAGGTTGTGGAACCGGATACTTTCCGTTCTTGCCTGGCATCAGCGGTGAATCGGACTGGTAGTTGAGCTTATCAACACCCGGAGCAAACTCGTGAGCGCAATTCAGCATCTGGTCTAAAGTCACAACCTGAGCGGTGTGTGCCGCCATGCGTCCCATTGCCGTGACCAGGCTCGCGTTCACGCCGCGCTTCACTTCGTTGTAAGCCGTGTTGTTTCGGATGTTCTTAACCAGCGTGTTCCACTCGTTCTGATAAGGGTTACTTCGATCAGTGGAGATCCAAGTCGGCGTCCCCGTCATCGTTTGGTTTGCAAACGTCGCCGATGGACCATTACAGTCTCCGCTTCGTGCGGCAATCGCTGATCCCTTGGTTCCGTGAACATAGCTTGAGAAGATGCCGTGGGCACCCTCAACACAGCGACCGTCAAAGATGAACTTTGTTCCGTCCTCAAACGTGTACTCAACCGAGTACGAGTCAAAGTTCTGGTCAATCAGCGGAAGACCTTCTGCATTTTCGCGATAGTGCCGTCCGCCCAAACCTTGAGCAGTCACTGGCCAAGAGTTCTTCATCCAAGAAAGGTGGTCAATGTGGTGAATGTAGAAGTCGCTGAAGCAACCGCCTGAAGCCCACAGGAAGCTGTGGAAACGGCGAATCTGATACTCGAGGTGACTCATGCCGTCCGGCTTAGGAGTCGACTCAAACGATGCGGCAGGGCCGTGCATGCGGTATCCGCGGAGAAGGAGAATCTCTCCGAGATCACCATTGGTCACCTTCTCGTGCAGTTGTTGAAGGGCAACAGAGTGGCGTGACATGAGACCGACGCCAATTTTTAGTCCAGCCTTATCTGCCTCGTCGGACAATGCAAGCATCTTTCGGGCAGAAGGACCATCGGTGCTCACCGGCTTCTCCATAAAGATGTTGAGCTTCTTCGAGATTGCATATTGGAAGTGGACCCATCGGAATGCCGGAGGAGTTGTCAGAATGACGATGTCTCCTGGCTTCAAGCAATCCATGGCCTGTTTGTACGCATCAAATCCGAGGAATTGACGGTCCTTCGGCAAATCCATCTTCGCCTTGTATCCGTTGTTCAAGTTTCGAAGGCAGTCATCCATTCGGTCTTGGAAAACATCCGCCACCGCCACCAGCTTAAGATTCTGACCCGGGACCGACATCGCGTTCGCAGCCGCTCCACCACCACGTCCGCCGCAACCAACGAGCGCAACCTGAATGGTCTCGTCATTACTCATGTGAACGTTTCCGAATCCAAGAGTTGGAAGAAGCGATCCAGCCGCGACAGTACCTCCGGCCTTTAAGAGTGTGCGACGCGATGGGAGTTTAGGGTTCTCGAAATCCATACTGCTGTCACGATACCCCGAGCGACTTGTCTGTTTGGGGTGGGGAGTTATGGGATTATTTCGCTAAGTGATTTTCCAGTAAATTGATGTCCTCAACGCACCCACCCCACACTCCGCCGCTCAGATTCTGGACGAGAGCCCACTGGCGGATGAAGTCGGGAAGGTTCGGGTCGCGCTCGAGGTCAGTTCGGGTAGGACGGGAGTCTAGGTCCAAAAGGGCATTGATTGAGCAAATCATTGTCTTGGTGTCTAGCTTGATCTCGATCATATCCCCATCCAGTAGCTTTCCCAGCGGTGCGCCTATAGCGAGTGCTTCAGGTGAAACATGACCAAAACAGGGACCAGTGGTGACACCAGAGAACCGAGCATCAGTAATCAAGGCGCAATCTGAAAGCTCCGGAACGCCCTTGATTGCCGCCGTAACCTCATAGGTCTCCGGCATCCCTGCTCCGAGCGGACCGCGGCACATGATGACAATGACTTCTCCCGGCTGAATCGTTCCGTCCTTCACGGCCTGAATCGCGCCGGATTCGCTGGTGAAAGTTCGGCACGGTGCGACTTTGTGATAGACACCGTTTTCGTCTAAGAGGCGAGGATGGATCGATGTCGCCTTGACAACACTCCCCTCGGGCGCGATGTTTCCGGTTGGGTACGCCACAGTCGAGGTGAAGCCCATCAGCTTTGCTTTAGAGGGAGGAAGGATCACATCATCTGGATCAACTCCGTCCTCGGTCAAGAGCCGTTCGCGTAAGACTCGGCGACGATCAGAAGTTCGCCAAGCATCCAAGTTTTCCCCAACAGACTTGCCCGTAACCGTCTTCGCATCGAGTTCAAGAAGTCCGAGTTCGGCGAGGTGGAGCATCACCTCTGGCACTCCGCCCGCCATGAACACTCGTACTGTTGGGTGGACGCCAGTAGGGAGGCAGTCCACAATTCGCGGAGCCTTCAGATTGATCTTCTGGAAATCTTCCCTTGTCGGCCTCGGAAGTCCGGCGGCGTGGGCAATCGCCGGAATATGCAGAAGCAGGTTTGTCGAGCCGCCCATGGCGGCATGGATCGCCATCGCATTTCGGATCGATGCTTCGGTGAGAATGTCCTTGATCCCTACCCCGTTCTGGCGCATTTCGACGATTGCTCTAGCCGAGTCGCGGGCAAGATCGGTCCAGATATCAAAACCGCTCGGAGCCAGTGCGGAATGAGGAAGGGCGAGTCCCATTGCCTCGGCGACAGCCTGGGCAGTAGCAGCTGTACCGAAGAACTGGCAACCCCCACCAGGGGTTGCACACGCCTTGCATCCAAGGTCCTGAGCTTGTTCAAGGTTGACCAACCCTTTGGCGAAGCGGGCTCCCAGGGACTGAATCGTCCCGGCGTCTTCGCCCTCCTCCGGGGGAAGTGTGACCCCGCCGGGGGCGATGATTCCGGGCAAGTTGCCGGGGAACTGGCGAAGGGACGCGATGAGCATCGTCATCGCGGGGAGGCCTTTGTCGCAGGTCGCGATTCCCAGCACTCCCTCAGCGCAAGGGATTCCCCTTAGCTGAGTGGCCAGGGACTTATAAATGATGTTGCGTGATGCGAGGCTGATATTTGCCCAAATGGTGCCCTGGGTTCGACCATCGCAAGTATCGCTCGTATGGAGCGCAAACGGAAGTTGACCAAGCCGCGAGAACTCCTGAGCAGCGATTTCGACCAGCTTATAGAGCTCGTTATGTCCGGTATGCGCTCCGAGGGCGGCGCCAGGCCAGCCGCCAAGCGTGCTCATAATGACCATGTTCGGGTCCGTCGCACCATCACCCTTCCCGCTCATCCCGGCATTCTGGGAGATCCCGAAGAGGTCGCCACTGGGACGGTCGAGGAGGTCCGTTTCGGTATAGTCCAGGCTCCCCTCGGGGCCGGGGCTTTTGAGCGGGAAGTTGAACGAGGCGGTTCTTCCTAGGTGGTCCGAGAGGATGTCGCTCATGGTCAGAAGTTGTAGGGGACGACATTGGTGGTTGCATCGATTCTCCCGAGTTGAGGGCTGTCGATGATAACTCGGTCCCCGACCTGGAGAGAGAAATCGATTGGAGGAATGATCCCGGTTCCGGTGAAGAGAGCGAAGCCATCCTCAAACAGGCCGTTCAAACCCGGAGCAAGGGTGCGTGCGTGTCGGACAAGGCTCTCCGGAGAACGCTTCATAGTTGTGCTTGAGTACTCATCGAAGTACATCCGTTGACCGTCTCGGATGATTTCCATCGAAATGACAACTTCAAGTGCAGGTTCATAAACGGTCAACCAGGGTGAAAGCGTCGTGCATCCGAGGTAGGTTTTTGCTGCCGGCAGATAAAGGGGGCTCAGGCTCTCCAGCTGCCGGGCAGTAGTGTCACTTCCAACTGTCTGAGCAACAATCTGGCCCATTCTATTGACGACCAAAACTCGCTCCGGCTCTGGCACACTGGAGCCAAACGAGCCGTCTTGCGCTCCATCAGGCCGTATCCAGATATCCCAGTCGTTCGCCAGGTGACCATAGTCCGTGGCTTTAAAAAACACTTCGGGCGGATTCGCGGTGTCATAGACGACATCGTATGGCGTCGGTCGCCCATCATCTTCCACATCGATGAGGGCACCCGCTCGGAAGGTCTCCAGTCGGCGCTCACGAAGCGAGTTCGAGAAGGTGACACCTGCCCCCAAGATGGGAGACTTTCGGGGTCTGATCCACTCTTGAAGTGAGCGCGGCTCTGGTGCGTCACATTCGAGGCTCGCTTCAAGCAAGCATTGCGTCACGAAGCTAGGTTCCTGGGCCAAAAGGTTGAATATTCCGTTTCCACCTTGAAACCCTTCGCGCGTAACTCGGAAATGCTTGTCCGCACGCTTAACAACAATCCCCTCTCGATCTCTTGCGAAGGCAAGCCACTGCATCACCTCATTACACCCGAACGCAGGCGTTCGGGTGCGCTACCATTTCGTTTCTCTCGATCCTGAGAATCTTGGCTACTGATCGCACCAGCGGTAAGCATCGATGAGCTTGCGCTCGCCTTCTTTGCCGCCTTGGCTGTTGCCGTGCTCCATTCCGAGAACGCCGGTGAAGCCTTTCTTCTTGATGTGCCGGAAGATGTTTTGGTAGTTGATCTCGCCGGAGAGAGGCTCTTTTCGTCCGGGGTTGTCGCCGATCTGGAAATAGGCAATTTCGGAGTAGGAAGCGTCCATGTTTGGAATCAAATTCCCTTCGTGGATTTGCTGATGGTACATGTCCATCAGGATCTTGCAGCTTGGCGAGTTGACTGCACGGCAGATCTCGAATCCTTGGGCCATCTTGTTGAGGAACAAGCTGGGGTGGTCGCGATAGTTGAGCGGTTCGAGAACCATGACAAGGCCGTGCGGTTCGAAAATCTCACTTGCATAGCGCAAAGACTCAATGACGTTTGCCGTTTGGTAGCCGAGCTCCATGTTGTAGGAGATTGTTCCGGGGACAACAGTCATCCATTTTGCGTTGACACGTTTGGCGCAATCGACAGCCACACGACACTCGTCCAAGAACTTCTTGCGGGAGTCCGCATTTCCGGTAGTAAGCGTCGCACTCCATGCGGTTCCAAGGTTGACAACGAAGACTCCCATCGTGATTCCGAGGTCGCTCATCGCCTTGGCAAGCTTCTCTTGATCTTCGACGGATCGGCCGGCCATTCCGTTGTCTTCCCAAGCGGTAAACCCTTCATCGGCCGCAAACTTTAGCTGGTCAAGATCTGATTTCGCATGGTTAGAGAACATGCCGAAGTGCGGGCCGTACTTGGCCTTAAACTTTTCGCCCCGTAGCGACTTGCCGATTTCCGTGATTGCATCCATTTTGCCAACACTGATGGCGGCTCCCGCCGCCATCAGTTCCCGTCTCGATATGTCCATCAGTAAACGCCTTTTGTTGATCCCGGAACTGCAACTGCCGGCACCGGAAGGTCGTTGAACCCAAGCGGATTTGGCATCAGGCTCACCTGCGAGTTCAGTGCCTTCTCCCAGGTGACTTCTTCACCGGAGTAGGCGCTCATTCGGCCCATGATGGCAGTGAGAGTGCTCTCAGCGACCTGCACGCCCTCGTTGAATCCCTCGTTGGCCTTGATGGACTTGTAGAGTCGACCGTGCTCGAGAACGTACGGATTCGGTCGGTCGCCTTCGAAGCGCCAATTCTTTTCACCGCGAATGCTGGTGTTTGCGTTACTCTGACCCTTGGAGCCAATGATCTGCTCGGAGACTCGCGAAGCGCAACCGTCTGCTTGGCGGCAGTAGCTCATCATCTTCACGCCGTTTGCGTACTCATACTCGGTGGCGAAGTGATCGAAGACATGGCCATAAGCGGCATCTGTTCGCGTCTGGCGTCCGCCCATCGAAGTTGCCTTGACAGGGTGCGAGCCCATAACCCAGTTACAGACGTCGAGGTTGTGAACGTGCTGCTCAACGATATGGTCTCCACCGACCCAGGTGTAGTAAAGCCAGTTTCGGACTTGGGTTTCGACGTCGGACCACGATGGTTGTCGAGGGTTAAGCCAAAGGCCACCCTGATTCCAGTAGCAGTTCATCTGGAGAACATCGCCCATCACGCCATCTTTGATCGCCTTGATGCACTCGTTGTAGGCGTTATCGTGTCGCCTTTGGGTTCCCGCGACGACGCTCAAGTTCTTAGCTTTGGCAGCAGCGGCAGCGGCCATCACCATTCGGATGCCAGGGCCGTCGACAGCAACCGGCTTCTCCATGAATACGTGCTTGCCAGCGGCGACGGCAGCTGCAAAGTGGATGGGTCGGAAAGCTGGAGGAGTGGTGAGGATGACCACATCACAATCTGTCGCGAGAACCTGTTTGTAGGCATCAAATCCGCTGAAGAATCGTGCGCCAACCTGGCATCGCTTGCCGAGATCCTTTTGGAGACCGTTTAGAGCTCCTTCTAATCGGTCGCCAAAAAGGTCGGCAATGGCGTGGACAACCGCGCCTGGTTCGGCGGCAAGGTTGTCTCGGATTGCGCCGCTTCCGCGACCGCCGCATCCGATCAGTCCAACTTTAATTGTTGGTTTGTCTTGAAAAACTCCGCCCGCAAAAGACGAGCTACTGAGCGCTGCGGCAGCTCCGCCGACGAGCACTTGGCGTCGAGTGATATCCATCACTCGCTAGGTTATCCCACTACTTTGTGCAAACGAGTCGCAATCCAATAAATTGTCCGTTTGCAAGCCACCATTTACTCTTTGGTGTTTGGGGATCGGCTTCGTTCCACTTTGGACTTGAAGCCTGCCAGTAGCCTTGTTTGAGGTCGGCGGGCTTTGTTTTCCATGAGCCTCCGGCAACGCCATACTCTTCCTTTTCAAGCGTCCACTCGGCGACGTTTCCGAAGCAGTCGAACAGCCCAAAGGCGTTTGGCTTCTTGTTCGCGATCTTGTGGGTCGTATCTTCCGCATTATCCCAGTGCCAACTGGTTTCGTCCGGCTTTTCGGGACTGGCTCCGGCGAGGTACTCCCACTCGGTTCTCGTTGGAATTCGATACTTCTTGCCTGTTTTGTTGGAGAGCCACTTGCAGAACTCTTGGGCTGAGTTGAGCGAGATGCAGATGGCAGGAAACTCGTGGTGTCCGAAGCCAGTGAAGATCACCGCATAGGGCCGGCTAGGGCGAGAGATGGCGTCGGGGCGGACGCTGGTTTGCTCCTGAATCGTCTGGTCGCGCTGCAAGTACCAGATCTCGTAGACCTCCCAAGTCAGCTCGGTTTGCGCGGCATAGAGGTTCTTGATCTGGGTGCCTTTGTGCTCTCCATCAGGGATTCGGACCATCTTGAAGCTCACACCGTGGGAGGGGAAGTCTTCGGTGATGGTTTCCTGCTGAAGAACTGCGGCGGCGAGTAACGTTGTGAGCATCTCGAATTCTGGATTCAGACGAACCCGAAGTAGCCTAGGTTCGCTGGAAACCTACTCATTATGCTTTGCCCTGACCGGGTTGGACTCAGTCGTCGTTCCTTCCTATGACAAATCTGATCACTCATCAGCCGCCTTTCTTCATTGCCTCGCGCAACCGCGCTTCGGCATCGCCAGACCAGTAGCCACATTCGAGTTGGAAGAACACCGAAGTGTAGGGCTGGATGTGGGGCGTCTTGATCAAGAGAACTTTGAACGTCTTTCCTGCCTCATCAAGCTTGGCGATGATTTCTTCGTGAAGTTCGCGAGCGACCGTTTTGCCTTTGAGAAGTCCATCGAGAGATTTGCGGTACGAGGAAATTCCTTTGGCGTCTGCTTCTGGAACGAACTGCAATTCCTTATCGACCATGATTGTCGGGCGGACGTGTCTGGTCTTGGATAGAGCCGCCATGACGACCTTCACGGCTTCGAGTTGGGACATGTTGACGGTAATCGTCTCGATTCCTGGCGCAGTTTGAAGTGGGTAGGCGGAGTCAGCTACAACGATCCAGTTGCGGTGTCCGAGAGCAGGAAGTTTTGCCTTGAGCATCGTCTCAAGTGAGGGGGCTTGGGCCATAGCCGAGGCGGCTACCAACAAAGATGGCAAAAGAAAATGAGCATTCATGCTCACACTATAGGCGAGGACTTGCCCTGGTGGCAAGTCCAGTTGGCTAAACTGGCTCCGTGCTTCTCGCCGCCGCTGTCGTGATGTCGAACCTCGCCCGAATCGAACGAACTCCAACTGAGTTGGTGCTTACGAACGGGATTGTCGAGCGAAGAATTCACCTTGATCGATTTGTGACAACGACCTCTCTTCGGCGATTGGATACTGGGAATGAGTACATCCGCTCGGTTGAGCCGGAAGCTGTGGTGCAAATTGACGGAAAAGAGGTGCTTCTCGGAGGAACAACCGCCCCACCCAATCGAGCGTTTCTGGATCCAACTTGGCTCAAATCACTGAAAGCCGATGAGAGGTCATTGCGATTTGTAGGGCTCGAAGAAGTCCCTCTGCTCCGACCGGTACCGCATACCACCACCGATAACTCTCCTTGGCCGCCAAAAGGAAAGGCAGTGATGCTCTACTTCAAGAGTGAAGTTCTGACAGCTGCGGTTCGGTACGAGGTTTATGACAATCTCCCTGTGCTCGCGAAGCAGGTGGAGATTGTCAATCGAGGACCAGCTTCGGTGCGGTTGGATAAGATTTCCAGCGAACGACTGAGCGTTGTGGAGGGAGAAAGCAATGTCGAGGCGGCTCGTTCTTGGCGGCTACCGAACATAACTGCGTTGACCGATATGGCGTTTGGCGGCGGAACGGTGGATGCCGGTTCCGCCGTGCACTGGGATGTTGATCCTCGCTACCAGACTCAGGTGAGCTACGAACTCAAGACCCCCGCTCTGCTCGATATCCATCCGCCCGTGGGGCCAGGATTAGACCTCGCTCCGAACGAGAATTTCAAGTCGGTGCGCTCGTATTTGGTTCTACACGCTTCGGATGAGCGGGAACAGAAATCGCTGGATGTGCGGCACTTCTTCAGAAACTTTGCCCCGTGGACGAACCAAAATCCGCTGATTCTGCATATCGTTTCGACGGATGAAGTGAAGGTCAAAGCGGCGATTGACCAGGCGGCAGAGTGCGGTTTTGAGATCGCAATTTTGAGCTTTGGCAGCGGTCTGAATATGGAGGACACCTCACCAGGGAACCTCAAGAAGTTCAAGGGTTTACGTGAGTATGCAGATTCTAAGGGGATTCGGCTCGGAGGATACTCTTTGCTTGCCAGTCGGCGAATTGACGACGAGAATGACGTGATCAACGTCAAGACGGGCAAAACGGGTGGAGCGATCTTCGGAAATTCGCCTTGCCTTTGCTCCAAGTGGGGGCTTCAATACTTCGAGAATCTGAAGACCTTCATCCGCGAAACCGGTTTTCATATTCTAGAGCACGACGGCAACTATCCGGGTGACCCTTGCGCTTCGACAACCCATCCTGGGCACCGGGGCTACGAGGACTCGCAGTGGAAGCAGTGGAAAATGATCACCGACTTTTACAGCTGGTGCCGGTCAAGAAATGTCTATCTGAATGTGCCGGATATCTATTTCTTGGCAGGTTCCAACAAGGGTGCGATGGGCTACCGCGAAACGAATTGGTCGCTCCCTCGGGAGCAGCAGCACATCCACACCCGGCAGAACATTTTTGATGGGACATGGGATAAGAATCCTTCCATGGGTTGGATGTTTGTTCCGCTTGTTGAGTACCAGGGCGGCGGTGCAGCAGCTACGATTGAGCCTTTGAAGGACCACTTGTTGGACTACGAGCTTCACCTCGCCAATAACTTAGGCTTTGGGGCGCAGGCTTGCTACCGAGGAATGCGGCTATATGATTCACCAGAGACGAAGGCAATGGTGCTTCGGATGGTCGGCTGGTACAAGAAGTACCGGGAGATTCTGGAGTCGGATATTGTCCACCTTCGCCGTGCAGATGGTCGACGGCTTGATTTCATCTTACATATCAACCCAGCTGCGTCACCGAGCGCAATGTTGATGGCATACAACCCGACAGATGAACGCCTTACCGAGACCGTCAATGTTCCGCTGAAGGGGACGAGCGCGAAGATTCGCGAGAGGGAAGGCAAGTCGTCCGTCATCAAGGTCAAGAACGGGTTTGCCCAGGTCAAACTGGACATTCCCGCCAAAGGCTGGACCTACTTTCCGATCAATTAATGATGTTCACCGTCTTACTCTAAGAAGCTTGGTGAGGCTCGCATAGGCAGGTTTTCGACCGTAGTTCGAGTCCAAAATCAGAGCCGCACCTCGAGTGCCGTTTGTGAAACTTGGAATCCAACTCCGGCGATCAGTAATGCCCCACATCTGGATGCCTTTACAACGCGAACTTGAAAGTCCGAGTTTGAACACGTTGTCATAAACCTTCGACTGCACGACGAGATCGGAAGCGGTGACTGGCACGATTCCAAACAGAGGGTTGTTGGAAGGGTACTGGACGACGGGCATCGAGATATCTAATTCGGTGATTTGCCAGTCGTAGTTGTTCAGTTCAAATTTGTTGACGACCTGATAGTGGGCATCGTTTGGCGCGATTGATTCGTTGATCCAGATGTGATACTGAAGTCCGATTCCATCGACCCTTGCACCGTTTTGTCGGACGAAGTTGCAAAGAGCGATCGCAGAGTCCGCTTTCCACCCACCACGTTCCAGGTTGTAATCGTTGTAATAGAGCTTCGCGTCCGGGTCGGCTTCTGCGGCATATTGGAAGGCGAGGACAAGGAACTGGGATCCTAGTTTCCGGTACCAGAAAGAATCTCGCAGATTAAATGGTCGAGAGTTCTGGCTGTCGGCAATGGCTTCATTAACGACGTCCCACATCGCGATTTTGCCTTTGTATCGGCCCGCAACTGCGTAGATGTAGTCCCTCAGCAGATCTCGAACTTGCTGGGTTGTCAACTGGGATTCCATGTTCAGGAGCCAAGTTGGTGTGGTGTAGCCCGGTTCGTTTGGATAAAGGAGGACGTGTCCACGCACCTTCATTCTATTTGTCTGCGCCCATCCGGTCTGACCCGGCGCCCCGAGTAAGTAGTCGGGTTTAGAGAAATCGTAGTTGTTAATCCCCTTCCAGATTGAGGCCGGCTTTAAATCATTCTCTGGCCCGATCATATTCAAGTTCTTGACAAGCGCATTTCGGTAAGAGCCGTTATCAGCATTGTTCTTGATCAAATCAGATTGCACAGCGGAACTGAGAGATAACTTGATCCGGTCTGCGTCTCGGCGAAGACCGAGTTGTGCGGACTGACCTAGACCGCCTGCGAGAAGGGCGCATGCAATAACTTCAACCATGAGAGCAAACCTGTCCGAATCTTAGCATGATTTACCGATCAAGTCGATACTAGTTTTTTCGGGTCTGACGTGTTGCGCAAGTGGGGCAAACTCCGAACTTTGCGTTGTACACAGACTGGCAACATTGGCAAAACAGATCACCGTCGGGATCGACCTCGGGAACCTCTGAGTCGTCATACTCGCCTTCCAGAACAAGCTCTCGGAGATCTTCGAGGTCGTATCTTCCCGGGCCGAAGCGCTTATAGATGTATAGACCGATGCTCGCAAGAAACGGCGGAACCGCCAAAAAGAGCAGGACTCTGGAGATCAATCCGGCGGGCCAAAGTAGTCCGCTTGCAATTGCGAGGAGAGCGCTGATTGCAATGAGTTGGAAGGGCCGAACTCGTTTGAGCATCGCTTAATCCTCGTCGCGCGAGTAGCCACTTGAGCGGTCGAGGTTTCGGTATCGTGCGAATGCCGGTTGGAATCCGAGGATGACCTTGCCCACCGGGCCATTTCGGTGCTTGGCAATGATGACCTCGGCTTCTTGCACTTCGTCGTAGGATTCGATCTCTGGCTTATGCTCTTCTTTGGCTTTGTAATAGGAGTCTCGATAGAGAAGCATCACCATGTCAGCTTCAGCTTCAATCGAACCGGATTCACGGATGTCAGAGAGCTGAGGTCGTTTGTCATCACGGTTTTCGACAGCGCGAGACAGCTGGGAAAGTGCGATAACGGGAATATCTAACTCCTTTGCCATGGATTTGCATGAGCGTGCGATCTCGGAGATTTCTTGGACTCGGTTCTCAGTCTTTTTGGAGCCACGCATCAGCTGGAGATAGTCGATGATGACCATATCAAGTCCATGTTCGGCTTTGAGGCGACGGCACTTTCCACGCATTTCCATCGGAGTGGTGTCGCTGGCGTCGTCGATGTAAATCGGCATTGAGTAGAGAGATTCGCAGGCATCGGCGAGCCCCAGATACTGCTTTTCCGAGAGGCCTTTGTCGGATTTGAGGACTCCCATTGAGATACCACTGACCATCGAAACCATACGGCGGGTGAGCTGAATCGAACTCATTTCAAGCGAGAAAATAGCAATCGTTCCTTTCTTTCCTTCGCGGCGGACGCCTTGCGCGACGTTCAAGGCAATGTCGAGAACAAGGGAGGTTTTTCCCATTGCCGGTCGGGCTCCAATAATCACGAAGTCTCCCGGGTAGAAGCCCGTGGTGATTCTATCGAGGTCGATGAAGCCGGTGGGTAGTCCGAAGAGAGGCTTTCCGCTTTCGACAATTTTGTCCACGTCCACAAAGAACTCTTTCGCCAGGGATGAGACGTGGGCAAATTGCTTGCCGAGGCGTCGTCGGCCGACCTCAAAAATCTCCTGCTCAGCTCGCTCAACCTTGTCGTCAACAGTATCAATTTCCGGGTCGATAACGTGTCCCTGGATGTTTTTAGCTGCAACATCCAGACGGCGAAGGGTTGCCATGTCGATCACGATGTCGGCGTAATACTTGGCATTCGAGATCGCCGGAGCCTGTAGCTCGATATCAAAGAGATAACTCTGCCCACCTACCTCGGTAAGGAGTCCGCGTTCTTGGAGTTCCACTCGTACTGTCAGGTGGTCGATTTCTCGGTGATTTGAGTTCAGTTGACGAATCGCCCGGAAAATGATCGCGTGCGCAGGACGATAGAAATCATCTTCGTTCAGGACGGCAAGAACCTCATCAACCGCCTTTGGTGATTGCAACATACACCCCAGTACCGCCATTTCTGCCTCGATGCTGTAGAGGGCTTTGCGGGAGAGGGGATCGACAATCACTCCAGAAAGTATAAACCGACTGGAGTGCGAAACGACAAATGAGTTGCCCCCAAGATCACGTGGAAAACTCTTACGCGGAAAGATCAATTCGGCGAACGCCGAGCATCGCAAGAATCTTTTGCCATACCGATGGCTTTGTAGCAGGGCTGACGGCTTCCATCAGTCCGGGACAGCGTTCGATAAGACCATCAAAAGAGTTGGCAATTGCAACCGGATCGTTGTCGAATTCACCATGCCAAGAGCAAACAAAGCAGGAACTGACCTCAACCGAATTAATGCCGCCACAGAGTGGACACACCTTGAACTGGGTTGCTAGAGAGTTTGCATTGCGGCTAATGTCTTCCATGACCAAGAAAACATCATTGGCATTTCTGCCCTTAAATTCAACGGCATCGTTGCGATCGATGTGAAATTCTTTGAACTCTCTGGTGCGGTTGGAGTTCCAAAACAATCTTGAACGTAGGACTATGGGTAACATAGCCCTAGCTATGAAGAATGGAGCAGACGAAATCATCCACTCGGTTTCGACCGATGCTCCATCACGGCGGGCTCGGTTCCTGCGATTTCTTGGACCGGGCTTTTTGGTCAGCGTTGGCTACATGGATCCGGGAAACTGGGCGACCGACCTAGAAGGTGGTTCGCGATTCGGCTACACCTTGCTCTGGGTCATCCTTGCAAGCAACCTCATGGCGATACTTCTTCAAACGCTCTGCGTTCGAATGGGGCTGGGGGGAGGAATGGACTTGGCTCAGGCGTGCCGAGCCGTGTTCAAGAAACCTTTAGCTGTCCTATTATGGATTCTGGCCGAGATCGCGATGATCGCGACGGATGTTGCGGAAGTGATCGGCTCGGCTGTAGCTTTGAATCTGCTCTTTGGTTTGAACAAGGTTGCGGGGGTCGTGATCACCGGCCTCGATGTCCTTCTTCTGCTTGGGTTGATGAAGTTTGGGTTTAGAAAGCTGGAGGCTTTGGTGATTGTTTTGGTTGGAACGATCACCGTTTGCTTGTTCATCAATGTCTTCAAGTCCTCGCCAGAGTGGGGTTCGGTTGCGTCCTCATTGATCCCACGCGAGAAGCCAAATGGGGATGCATTACGAATAGCGATTGGAATCATTGGAGCGACTGTAATGCCGCATAACCTTTATCTCCATAGCTCGATCGTCCAGAGCCGTCAGGTCCCTGAAGGTCGAAAGCATGAAGCGATCAAAGCCGCGACTTGGGATACGATCATCGCTCTTGGGGCAGCGTTCTTTGTGAACGCGGCGATTCTTGTGCTGGCTGCTGCAGTGTTCCACAAAAGTGGTGAAACGGTTGCGAGTTTGGAGAAGGCGCATGAGCTACTCATTCCGACCTTGGGTCCAGCGGCTGCGGTGTTGTTCGCGGTTGCCCTTTTGGCCTCCGGACAGTCTTCAACAATCACTGGGACTCTTGCAGGGCAAGTGGTGATGGAAGGCTTCATGAGCTGGAAAATCAAGCCAGCATATCGGCGAATGATCACTCGCGGAATTGCGCTCATTCCCGCCATCTTGATCGTCACGTTGACCGAAGGGAAGAACATTGATGGGCTCGTTCTGTCCCAGGTCATTCTGTCTCTCCAACTTCCTTTTGCAGTCTTTCCGCTGGTCATGATTGCGGCAAGCAAGGCATCGCTAGGCGAGTACGTTGCGCCGCGATGGATGACGGTTTTGGGGATCCTGATCGGTAGCGTGATTACCCTGTTAAATGTCAACTTTATGGCAGATAAGTTTGGTTGGCCAATCATCTTGGGCGGAGCGATTGCGGTGCTAGGTTTTGTATACTGGGCTCAGTTCGTTTACCGAGCGAAGGACGACGTAGTTGCAAGCTGACCGAACCCGCAGAGTCCAATCGGCAGCAAACTTGTCCTTCGGGTTTAACCTGGTGCAAACCGGTTTGAAGCTTACCGGGGCTCTTCTCACCGGCTCGGTGAGTCTTCTGAGTGAGGCGCTTCATAGCGTCAGTGACGTCATCTCCTCCTTCGTGTCCCTGGTCAGCGTTCGAGCGGCAGCCGCTCCACCTGATGACGAGCACCCGTACGGGCACGGAAAGATTGATACTCTTGCCGGGCTCAGCGAAGCGATTATCCTCTTTCTCTTTGCGCTCTACACCGCCGGAATGGCAGTGATCCATTTCTTTGAAAAGCCAGTCGTGGGCAAGTTGGATTGGGGTCTAGCCATCGTTAGCGTTTGTGCTTCGGTTGGATTCTTGGTGATGCGAGTCGTGCAAAAGATAGCAAAGGAAACGGGTTCGTTCGCGCTTGCTTCCAATGCTCAGCATATTCAAGTCGATATTGTGACAACTCTGGGTGTTGTTGCTTCGCTGCTCGTAACCAAGTTTATCGGCTGGCCATACGCCGACCCACTGTTTGCGCTTGGTCTGTCCTTGTGGTTGGGATTCTCTTCGGTCAAGATGATCCACGCTGCCTTCGATCAGGTGATCGATAAGCACATCGATCCTGAGGAACTGAATTTGATTCAACGCATCCTGAACGAGCAGCCGGAGTTGATTAGCTACCATAAGCTTCGAACTCGCCACTCAGGTGAGCACCATTTCGTCGAAATGCACATCGTTGTGCCCCGCGATTGGAACGTTGTGCAGGCTCATGATCTGGCGGACCGTATCGAGAAACGGGTTGAATCTGATTTGGCGCCGTGTATTTGCACTATTCACGTTGACCCAGATGTCGCCAAAACCAGCAAGATTGCGGGTGACGAACCATTTTGAAAGCGGAATAACCCTAGCGGGATGATTGACTGGCTGGTCTACTTAACAACCGGAGGAGTCTTGGGCGCGATAGTTGCGTTCGTAATCGCACTGTTTAGGACCGGTCCCGGAAAGCCGGACTTTCCACTCGGTAAAGTCACGTGTGCGTCCATCTTCCTGGTTCTTTCCTTGCCATATGCCTACATGTGGTACATGGGCAAGACTCACAAAGCGTCAATTACTCCGGTTGTCAAATCATATTTCAGTTCGCCACGTTGCCCCCTGGAAGGCAAGATTGAAGAGATTCGAATCATGCACGTGGCTAAATCAACCGCCTACGTCTTGCTGGTCAGCCAAGAGCCAGAAAGTTGGGGTGGTTACGATCACCCGATGATGCGACTGAGACTTTCTCGACAGAAGAAGTCGGGCAAGTGGTTTGTGGAGAAGGGCGAGGTGCTTCGTTCTGCTCGTCTCAACAAAGATGAGATGATCTGGCCGCCGTTCAAGTAACTTGCTAGTACAATCTGGCACATGACGCCGACGCTGTCGTTTTATGGCGCGACCCGAACTGTTACGGGTTCAAAGCACCTTCTGAAAGTGGGTAATGCTCAGATTCTGATCGACTGCGGTCTGTTTCAGGGTGCGAAGCATCTGCGAGACCTCAACTGGGACGAGTTTCCGTTTGTTCCGCACGAACTTGACGCGGTTGTTCTGACTCACGCCCACGTGGACCACATTGGCATGCTTCCCCGGTTGGTGAAGGACGGTTTTAATGGTCCGATCTACGCAACGGCAGCGACGATTGCCTTGTGCAGAATATCTTTGCCAGACTCGGGTCGACTTCAAGAAGAAGAAGCCCGTTTCCAAAACAAGAGAGGCCTTCGCGCGGGAGCCGAACCGCTCTACACCGAGGACGATGCCTATCGAGTTCTCAAGCTAATGAAGCCCGTTAAGTACCATGAGCGGCACGACTTGCCTGGTGGAGCAAGCTGGGTTTATAAGCCAGCCGGGCATATTCTTGGTTCAGCTTTTGTCGAGATGGCGTTGCCGAATGGGGAGATTTTGCTGATGAGCGGCGACCTAGGTCGTTACGACACGCCCCTCATTAAGGATCCAGAAGTTGTTGATTACTGCGACTACCTGGTCATCGAATCGACGTATGGGAATCGAATCCACTCGGATGAGGATCCAATGGCTCGGCTTGAAGAGGCTTGCGCCTGGGCTTGGCAAAACGGTGGAACGATCCTCGTGCCGTCTTTTGCAATTGGCCGAACTCAGGAGCTGATGTATTTCTTCAAACAGCTCCAGGATGCTGGGCGCATGCCACGAATCCCGATCTACATTGACTCACCGATGGCAGTATCGGCAACTCACGCTTATGCTCAGGCTCAGGATGAGCATGATGAGGAACTGAAGATTTCGATCGCTGAAGGCTCGAGCGAACTGGAACCGGCCAACCTGAACTACGTTCGAGATCGCGAGCAATCGAAGGCGCTGAATCGACAGGACGGTCCGCAGATTATCATTAGTGGTTCTGGAATGGCCAATGGTGGGAGAATCAAACACCATCTCAGAAGCCGGCTTGGAGATGAGAACACGTTTGTCCTGTTCACCGGTTATCAGGCAGAAGGGACTTTGGGGCGGGACTTGATAGAAGGTCAGCCAACGGTTTCAATTTTTGGAGAAGATGTGACAGTTCGCGCACGGGTCGACAAGCTCAACTCCCTAAGCGCACACTGCGACCAGAAGGAGATGATGAATTGGCTCAGCTTCTTCCGAACTCCACCGAAAAAGACGTTCATTGTCCACGGTGAGCCCGAGGCTCAGGAAGTGCTGGCTGCGAAGATCAAAGATGAATTAGGCTGGGAAGTCAATATTCCGGAGTTTGGCGACACGACAGAATTGGTCAACTAGGTTGGCATTCGCTTAGGTGTGACGGGGCACTGCTGAATCAATTCGGAAGCGTGACGATCTCGCCTTTGATGGTGATTGCCTTGCCTCCGGGCAGGGCGCCAGTTTTTGGATCATCCGCCCAGTTGCTTCTTGTGTTTGTGCTTTCGAAAAACAGAATCGCTTTCTCGTCTTTGATGTCTCCGCGATACTTTCCTGCAACCGCGAGGTTGATAGCGTAACCGTAAGAACCGCTCTTCCCCTGCAAATCGGGACGGACGAGCTTCTTCTCTGCTTCACCCTGAGCTAGGTCACCAGTTTTCAGTCGTGGCATGAGATCATCCATCCAAGAGACCGCCTCGGGAAACTTCTCCTCGCTTTGATGGTAGACCTCAGCCGCAACGTGCAGTGCCTTGAGGTGGGTGATCGAGTCGCCTTCGAACTTGGCATTTGCCTCGTTCTTTTCAAGAATTCCGGTCTTGAGAAGGTCGCGAACCGCATCGCCAGCCGGACTGAACCAAGCTGCAGCTCCTCCCAGAATCATAAACACTCCACACCCTGCTAGAACCTTTTTGCCCTTTGCCACTGCTTCGATTCTGACATAGCCAATTGCGCAAGATGTTCAGATGTTGGTGATGAGGACAACAACTGCTTCTCCCAGTCAAGATAGTGGGCAATAGAGTTTGATCGGTTATTGGTGAATCCTCGCAAAAAATGAAGGAGCATTCTTTTCTTCTTCTGGAACAAGTCTGGCATGATCCCTCAATCTGTCAGGCGCGGTAGGCGGCAAGGATTCACTTTGATAGAAGTGATGTTCGGTGTTGTTCTCGCTGGAATGGCAGTCTCGATGGTTGCGACATTGATTCCGCTTGCAACCAAGGGTCAGAACGCCAGCCGGGAATACTTGCAAATGACAGACGTAGCCCAATCCAAGCTAGATCGATTGAAAGATTTGGGCTACGGGCGGCTCGATGAAGATGAAATCGTCGACGCGGGCATCGGCACAAAGGAATCGGAAGACACTTATCGATTTGTACTCGTCGGCGGAGTGGATTCGGTGACGAGTGCAACCGGGAGGATCACAATTTCAGATTTTGATGCGGACATTAAGAGGGTGGTCATCTCAATTGATTGGAAGTCAGCCGGGGCAACGGCCACTCCTCGAACCTACGAGCTACAAGGACTAATCGCGAGACAATGAAACGAAAACGTGCGTTCACGGTGGCCGAAACCCTAACTGCAGGCAGCAGTGCTGTTATTATCGGAGGCATCTCAGTTGCTGCGTTCTTGGGAAGTGCGTCTGCCTCCTCCCTTGCCAACTCGCGTCATTACGACTCAAAGGAAATCTACAAATTGTCGGTTATGTTGAGGAACGACATTGAGCAGGCGACCAGCTTTCAGGTTAGCAACAGTTCCAATCTTAAACTGGATGTGAAGGACCCAGTGAGCGGCTCAACCTCTGTGACTGAGTACAAGCTCACGACAGGGAATCCGGTGAGAGTCCAACGACTGGTCAGCGGCAACGTTGATCCGCTACTCAACACGATCATTCAATCGGTCACGTTTACAAAGGTGAATGACGGCTGCCTTTCCTACCAACTCAACTTTTTAGCCTCATCTTCACAACCCGCCACTCGCTACAAGGGTGAAGTTCGACTACGAAACTGGATCAAGAAATGAAAAGACAACGAGGCAGCGCACTGATGATCGGGATGTCATCCTTATTCGGATGCATGGTCATTGGAATCTCGGTTGTTGGTCTCCAAGCGTCGGAGACCTACAAGGCACAAAGAGTTCGAAGGCAGGCTCAAGCTTTCGCCTTGGCTGAGTCAGGCATTGAATGCGCCCAAAGATGGCTCACGACCCAGGCCTCACCCCCGTCCGGAACCGTCACAATCATCCCTCAGAACAGCACGGCTGAGCTGGGTTCCGGTTCCTTTAGTTTCTCGGTCATTCCCGACCCTTCCAACCCAAGTCGACAGCTCAAAATCTACACTTTGCGGTCAACCGGAACAGTGGACGGTATTTCGCAAAACGTGGATGTCAGAATGCGCTCGCAATCCTTTGGACGCTTTGCATATTTTTCTGACCAGGAGTCTGCGAATCCCATGACTTTAAAAATCTGGTTTGGCCGAAGAGACAAGATCCGAGGTCCATTTTTTACCAATAACTCAAACTCATCATTCACCAACATCGACAACTCGAATCCCGCGAATCCAATTTTCGATTCTTCGGTTGATATGAATGGCCCGTCGATCAATTACATGACGACGAAGCCCTCAACCGACGCAGATTTCTTAAAGCTGTTCACCCTCGGTCGAAGTGCAGTGAAGCTTGCGGTCGATCGGATTGAGCTGCCAACCACGACCACAATTCAAGCCAACGCAGCCTGGGGATCCACTGCGGGTCATCCAACCACCACTGGAGTTTACGTCAGGGCAGCGGGTGGCATCTATGTCACCGGCGATGCCAGCATCGAGCTTCAGGCTCCTTCGGCCAACGTGCAAGTCCTAAGAATCACTCAGGGTTCCAAAACGACCGTGGTTCAGATAGATCTTCAGAACAATCTACGGACCGTCACCGACGAATCTGGAACGACGAACCACGCGGGCCTTGGGACTGGAGTCGTCTTCGTAACGGGCGACATTACCAGCATCAAAGGCAAAATGGCTGACTCAATTGTCGGTGCAAACCCCGTCAAAAGCGCGATGACCATTGTGGCAGATGCTGCTGCCGGTCGCACGATGACTGTGACGGGCAACATTGAGTACCGGACACCCAACAATACAAGTATCGCACCAGACACAGGTGTCAATCTTGTCGCGGGGATTCTGGGATTGTATGCAAACAGGATTCGCATTGGTGCGAATGCCGGCGCAAACGTTCGCGTTGACGGGATCGTAATGGCTGGGACCCAGAACAGAACAGATGGAGGCTTTGGAGCCGATGCACACACCACTCGTAGCGTCGGAACACTTACCCTCAATGGTGGGCTGATCCAGAAGGTTCGAGCACCCGTGGGAACGTTTAGTGGAAACAGCGCGGTGTCCGGATTCGACAAAGACTATTACTACGACGAACGCATGATGGACACGCCTCCGCCATTCTTTCCGACCACTGGCAAGTACGACATGTTGAGCTGGAAGCAGATCTAGCCCCCCACTCAGCTCTAAGACCTGTGACAATGCCCGCCTGTTTCTTAGACTAGGCGGGCATTTTTATTGAAACCGAGGGCTTTTTCAAAAAACCCTTGGGAAACGGTTTCCCCAAATGTTTTCCAAACATCGATGTACGACTCTATGCCGACAGTTCATCGATGACGCTGAACTGGAAGAACGAAGGAGAAAACATGAAAGGCCAGAAAACAATCACCGGCTTCGGTGCAGTCTCGGCACTTGCCTTGTTCGTGGTAGGAGCGTGCGGCGGAAGCGGCACGGCTGATATCGCGGGCGACGCAGACTTGCGAACCATTCCCGACGATCCGTCGGCGGTTAGCTACACGCTAGGAAGCAAACTAGCAAACCTGTCCGGTCAGGACTCGACCGACTTCGATGACGGTCTCGTTGCCTTCTCAAGCAACGAGGGACCAGCGGACGGTCTCGGACCGGTCTTTAACGGGCAATCGTGCGGGCAATGCCACTTCCAAGGTGCCATCGGTGGCGCGGGGAACGACCTTGCTCTGACACGGGTGACCAGAATCGGCGGAATCGTTGATGGGAAGTACAGTGATCTGGAGCATCTGGGAGGTCCAGTCATTCAGTCCCGCTCGAACCGAGAGTTCGATCCAATGTTTCCGCATGGAAGAGAATTCGTCCCATCCGAAGCCAAGTTCGTATCGCTGCGAATCACCACTCCCCTGTTTGGGTTAGGCCTGATTGAAGCGATTCCGGAGTCGGAAATCGTTGCGCGGTCACAGCGCAAGTTTGGAGACGGAGTTGCGGGAACCGTCAACTGGGTAACTCATCCGGTGACGGGAAAGAAGGAAGTCGGCCGATTCGGTTGGAAGTCACAGATTTCGACCATCGAAGTCTTTGCTTCAGACGCCTATGTCAACGAAATGGGGATCACTGTTCCCATTTTCCAAGATGAGCAGAAGCCGCAAGGGCATCCGATTGCGCCGGGCGCCGACTCCGTCGGAGAGCCGGAGGACGCTGAAGATGTTGAGCTCTTCATTTCATTTATGAAGTTCTTGGCACCCCCGACACGCTCCCCCCTCTCAATAGTCGCTCAACAAGGCGAGAAGCTGTTTGGTACGACCGGCTGTGCAAATTGTCATGCACCCCAATACAAGACGGGAGTCAACGCCAATCCTGCACTGAACCAAAAGGATGTCAATTTGTACTCCGACCTGCTGGTCCACCGAATGGGATCAATGTTGGCGGACGGGATCATCCAAGAGTCAGCACAGGGTGATCAATTCCGAACGGCTCCTCTTTGGGGACTTTCGAAACGCCGGCTATTGTTGCACGACGGTAGGGCGACGACGGTTGATGCTGCAGTCTCCTATCATAGTGGCGAGGCATCCATTGCGGCTGGCCGGTATTTCTCCGCTTCAGAATCTGATCGAAGCGCAATCCGCGAGTTCTTGAAGAGCCTCTAACTAGCCAAGGAGTTCCGCGACGAGTCGCGGAACTCCCTCAGTGGCAGATTCAGCGATGATCTCAACGTTCGCTCGCCCCTTGGCGTTCGGTTTAGGGTCAACCAGGACTTTACGCTTTGCGTTTGAGATATCGACAAGGCCAGCGGCCGGATAGACAGTAAGACTTGTACCGATGATGAGGAAGATTTCGGCACTTTCGGCGAGCATGATTGCGGTTTCCCAATCGTAAGGGGTTTCTTCGAAGAAGCAGATATGTGGTCTGAGTTGATGACCGTCATCAGCAAGGTCTCCAAGGCGGATATCACCTCGAATCTCCTGTTGAACCTCAAAATCGTAGCTGCTTCTGGCTTTAAAGATTTCTCCGTGAATGTGAAGTACGTTCTTGCTCCCAGCCCGTTCGTGGAGATCGTCAATGTTCTGAGTGATGATGCTCACCAGGTGCTGTGAAGCAAGCTCAGCTAAGGCAAAATGCGCTGCATTTGGTTCTGCATTGACAACCTCCCGTCGACGGAAGTTGTAAAACTCCAAAACGCGTTCCGGATGTTCCGCCAACGCTCTTGGCGTGCACACCTCTTCGATGCTGTAACCGCCCCAAAGGCCATCTTCGTCTCGAAAAGTCTTCAGACCTGACTCGCGTGAAATTCCGGCGCCGGTGAGGGCAACTATGTGCATGAACCAATATTGGCACAGATGCGAGAGACACAACAATTCTCGGGCTCGCCAAGGTTCGCATATACTGTGAAGCGCGAGCAATTTTGAGCCAGGACCGGTTGGAAACCAAAGCTCGCTTCAATCGCAATGCTTATCCTCGGAATTGACCCTGGACTGGAACGCATCGGCTACGGAGTTGTCCGACGTGTCGGCTCAAAGCTAGAGTGCCTAGACTACGGTCTAATCAAGACACCAAAAATTGCCCTACCCGACCGGCTCAGAATGGTTCACGACGGCGTCGTCGAATTGATTGAAAAACATCATCCCGACGCAATCGCCACCGAACGCTTGCTGTTCACCAAGAACGTCACAACTGCGATGGATGTGGCAAAGTCGCTTGGAACGATTCTGCTCGCAACCGCAGAAACCAGCATCCCCTGGACCGAATACTCGCCGCCCGAGATCAAGCAAGCCGTCGTTGGGAACGGGAGTGCCGACAAGAAGCAAGTGACGTTCATGGTCAGACGGTTGCTTGCACTGAAGGAAGATCCAAAGCCAGACGATGTCGCCGACGCGTTAGCGATTGCCATCTGCCACGCCTTCCGTGCGCCCAGGTAACCGCGTTAGGCTTTGTGCTGGCGACCGACAACTACGAAGGCACCATTCAGGGCTTTGGAGCGGCTAACATGAAAAATCGGCTCGTAGCCCAGCGTTTCCATCTCTGCGATGTAGCGAAGGTCGGCCTGATCAATCAATACTTCGCCAAGACCATCTACCGCATAATAGCCGCGATCCGGCGGGTTACCGAGTTCGTCGACGGTGACTCGAAAAATGTTCTCGCGAATCTGGGTCATGGCTTTCCTAAGATTCTGACAGATTTTGCGCGTCCGGCGAGATAACCTTAATGGATGAACCCGATCCATGTTCGACTAGGCGAAGTTGAATTCGACTTCGAGCCTTCCTCCGGCTACCTTCGGTACGTCCGAATCGGCTCGGTGGAACTCATTCGGGGCATCTACGGAGCTGTCCGAAAAGCAGATTGGGGAACTCCAACAAATCGAATGACCTCGACCGGTCAGCAATCCTCCAACAAAACCTGGAAGGCAAACTGGACCGCCCGAGTCGCCGAAGGAGATGTGCAATTCGACTGGAAAGGCTCCGTCAGCGCAATCCTGACCGAAAATCGCGTCGAAATTGAATACGAATTTGAGGGCGAAGGGAAGTCTGATTTCAAATCGAATCGAACAGGAATCTGCGTTCTTCACCCGCGATCACATCAGGGTCTGAAATGCGAAGTTGAACATAACCACGGTGAGTGTGACCAAGTCTCTTTTCCAACATCTATCAAACCGGATCAGCCGTTCAAGGACGTAAAAGCGATCTCGCTAGATGTGGAAACGGGGATCCACGTCCGAACCGAGTTCTTCGGCGAGGTCTTCGAAACCGAGGACCAGCGCAACTACTCCGACGCTTCGTACAAAACCTACTCACGCCCGCAGGAGTGGCAGAAGCCGTTCGATATCAAGACTGGCGAAACGATACACCAGCGAGTGAAAGTCGTCATTGACCTTTCTGAGGTTAAGTCTGAGACGCAACTGCAGGCACACCAAGGCAAGCTACCGCTGCTCGGAGCCTTTGTTGATCGCGCCCTCTCCGAATCTGAGGCCGATAATCTCAAGAGCCTTGGGCTCAATTGTTGGCTTGCCGGAGCAAACGGAATCGAACAGGCCAAGAAACTCGGCGGCCCAGTCTTTCTGCAAACCGAAGTCGCTTCTTTTCCTGTAGAGCTCTCTCCAAATGATGGAATCTGCCTTGCTCCTCCGAACGAGTGGCAAAAACTCAACCGTATCCGCGGTGGAAAACGATTGGCAACCGCAACGTGGGCGTTCATGCAACTCAACGGATCTCGTCCAGCGTACGACGAGATTGAAGGCTCGGCCTGGTCTGTTCGTCCGGATATTCACCTTTCGGACACGCTGACTTGCCTTGAAGGTGGCTGGACAGTACAGGATCAGCTTCGAACCGCGCAGGGCTTTGGTTCCAAAACTAACCTCATTGGCCCAATTGAATTCTCGAAGGATCCCGCTGACCCACGACGCGATACCATTGAATCTGCGCTTTTTGCCCTTGGTGTGATCGCTGGAGCGGCGAAAGGGAAGGCCGACTACGCCATCTTTGCGGACGCCACACGCCTACCTCATTCCGGATTTGCTCTCGCCCTCGAACTCTTCAATGAGTCTCCGTCCGAAATTGAAATCCATGAATGGGAGCCCTTCTTCTTGATGATCCGCGCGGGTCGAACGGTCTTGGCAAACTTCAGTTGGGAGCCGACCGACCTCTACAAGCTCTGCCCCATTGACCGCCCGGAAAACATGGAGAACGGAATGCGAAACGCCTACCGACTGATTACTGCCAACAACTTCGAAAGATGGTCTGAGATCCTTGCCGGTCCGGAGTCGCACAACCCACTCACGATGATTCCACCGCGCAGTATTGTGGTGATGTGAATTCGTAGATGAGCGAAGTGATCTACGATGTGGCGATAGTCGGCGGCGGGCTGGCTGGGATCAATGCCGCCCTCAGATTTAGCGAAGAGGGAAAGTCGGTTCTGCTGATCGAAGCCGCAGACCGACTGGGAGGAAAACTCAGAACCGATGCTGACGAAGATGGCTTCGTCTACGACCATGGGTTCCAAGTGGTCTTTCCGACTTACGAGGAGATCCCAACTGACTTTTGGAAGATGCTGGGCACGGTTCCAAAGTTCTCAAAAGGGGCGGTCATCGCTGGAAAGGGTTTGATTGACCAGACTCATCCGTTTCAGAGTCTGATGACGACAGGTAGCGTCTTCGACCTGATCCGCTTACTGAAGTTGAACTTTGTGTCTAAGTGGAGCGCTGATGACCATCTCGACACAACGGCGAGGGCAATTCTGACCCAGAGTCGCTTCTCTAGTAAGTTCATCGATACGTTTTTCGAACCATTTTTAGGTGGGATCTTTCTCGACAGATCGCTTGATTTCAGTGCCGTTCAGTTCTTAAAGGTTTGGCGTTACTTGCATCCTCAAGGCGCGTGTCTCTTGCCGCAAGGGATCCAGCAACTGCCGGATTATCTTTCGCAGCAGCTTTCTAAGCGAAGCTCTGTGCGGATTCAAAAAGATTCCAAGGTCGATTTGATCGAAACTGCCGATGGATTTGTTCAAGTTCGCTCGGAAAGCGGAAGCTATCAGTCCAGATCGGTGATCTGGGCGGCAGGTTACTCAAGCTCAATTGATCTGGCAGTCCCGGTTGCGACTTACCCAAGCCAGGGATTCAAAAGTTCAGAATGTCTCTATTTTGCTTCTAATAGACCCCTGGTGAATTCGAAACATATCGTCTTGAATCCAACACACGGTGCCTTGGTCAACCAAATTGCTCCACTCACAAATGTATCCCCTTCCTACGCACCTCCTGGAAAACACCTGATCTGCGCTACGATTCTTGGTACGCAAAACGCTGGGGACGACGAGCTCAGCAAGTCGGTTATCGCAGACATACAACAAATGGGATATTGCGAGCCACTCGAGTTCCGTCGTCGGTACACCGTGCACCAGGCGCAATTAGCACAAGAACCATATTTTTGGAAATCAACGCCCCCAATCGCGACTCACCTCCCCGGCGTCTTCCTCGCTGGGGAAATCACGACATCATCAAGCATCAACGACGCCCTCAAAAGTGGGCGCCTCGCCGCGGAAGCCGCTCTGACATACTTAAAGAACAAATGAGAGTCGCAATCGTTGGCGCAGGTGTATCGGGGCTGGCGGCGGCATTTCGGCTGAAACAACTCGGAGAGGAAGTTGTTGTCTTTGAGAAGAGTGGCGGGCTCGGTGGGCGAGTTAATTCGCGCAAACACAAACTCGGCTACACCTTTGACGTTGGCGCGACCAGCATTACGCCCCGTGGAAAAACCATCGACCGGGTCATGCTGGGAAATCTCCCCACGGAAGAACTGGTCAAGGTCGAAAAACCAATTTGGACGCACTCGGGTCTCCGCACCGCACCCGGAAGTGCTTCGAAAAACACCACCGCCCGATACAACTATCGGCACGGCATCCAGACTTTCGCGAACCTGCTTGGCGAGGGCACGGATGTACGACTGAAAACCGATGTACTGCAGATCAAGCGAAATGGTGAAATTTACGATCTGGCCGGGGAGCAGTTTGACGCAGTGATTCTCACCCCACCAATCCCCCAAACCTGCCAGCTGCTCTGGTCTCTCGGAGAATCGCGCCCCGTCGCCAATGTCTCTTACCGCTCGTGTGTCTCGGTCATGCTAGGGTATCAAACTGCCGTAGAAACCCCATACCACGCCCTTATTGACATTGAGCAGGTTCATCCCTTGACCTGGCTCTCTGTCGAAAGTGCTAAGTCTCCGGACCGGGCTCCCCAAGGTGGCTCGGCGTTCGTCGCCCAGCTCGGAGCCCGCTTTTCTCAGCAAAACTATGCCCAACCGGATGAGTTCTTCATCGACGCCACCTTATCGTTTATGAAAAGTCTGTATGGATCTGCCTTCGCGACGCCTGAAGTCGCCATGGTGAAGAAGTGGAAGTACAGCCAACCCGAATCCCTCGCGCGGTTCGAAAATGTGAATGTTCCTGGCGCCAAACTACTCGTAGCCAGCGACGGACTCATGGGCGGACATATCGAAGATGCATTCGAGTGCGGTTGGCGAGCGGCGGAAATGCTGGCGTAGGGGTTAAACTCCGAGGATGTTCGCAGCATTTTTGGCCAACTGTCTGGCTGGTAGTACTCCAATCCAATTGGAGTCGGGAAGGTTTAACCAGCTGTCGTACAGCAAGCCCGCCGAAAAGTTCTATGAGGCACTTCCCCTCGGCAATGGTCGGATTGGCGCCCTTGTTTTTGGGGGCGGAAATGTGGAGCGCATCATCCTGAATGAATCCACAATGTGGTCGGGCTCCTACTATGATGCCGACCGTGCGGATGCCTTCAAGAACCTCCCCGAAATCCGTCGACTTCTAATCGAAGGTAAAAATAAAGAAGCCCAAGCTCTCGTTCAAAAAACGTTTGTCTGCCAGGGTCCTGGCTCAAGCTATGGGAATGGCAAAGATGGCCCTTTCGGTTGCTACCAAGTTTTTGGGAAGCTCCAGATCGAACACGAGGGACAGGTAGAACCCTCCAGCCTGAAGCTCCATCTTGCCCAGGCAACCGCCGAGATTGGCAACCGAGCCGTAGCCTTTGCAAGCAAGCCTGATGAGGTATTCGTTTACACCTCCAAGGAGTGGAACAAGGCGTTCATGCTCAGTTTTGACCGGGGAGAGAACTGTTCGATCACCGCTCAAGGCGACACGATCAGTGTCCGCGGGCAACTGAATAGTGGTCAGAAAGGGGTCGAGGGAGTCCGTTTCGCAGGTGAATTCCGGGTTGTACTTGAGGGCGGATCCGTTAAAGCAGTTGGCAACAAACTTCATGTCAATCCGACTCGCGGCTACACAATCATCGCTTCACTCGGCACGTCAATGTTCGATCCAAACTTTGAGGAAAAGGTGAGGAAGCAAGTGAACAGTGCATCGAAGAAGTCGAGCGGGGACCTATTTGCTCGACACCAAGCTGAATTCTCAAAGTTCTATGATCGGTGTTCTATTTCACTTCCTAGTCGTGGAAGTGAATCCTTCAAGCCGACCGACCAACGTCTTCTTGAGAACGCAAAGGGTGTCCACGATCCGACCCTTGCCGCTCTCTACTTCAACTTCGGTCGATACCTGATGATCTCAGCTTCTCGGCCAGATTCTCCTCTCCCGATGAACTTGCAGGGCATTTGGGCGGAGGAGTTGCAGACGCCATGGAACGGCGACTTTCACCTCAATATCAACCTCCAAATGAACTATTGGCCCGCCGAGGTCACCGGACTTGGCGATTGCGCCAAGCCTCTGTTTGAGTTCACCAAGAAGATGGTACCGAATGGGTCTAAGACCGCCAAGGCGTACTACAATGCCCCCGGCTGGGTCGCCCATTGGGCAACGAATCCTTGGTTCTTTACATCACCCGGTGAGGATGCGAGTTGGGGCTCCACCGGTAGCTGCGGAGCCTGGCTGAGCGCCCATATGTGGGACCACTACGCATTCACCGGCGACAAGAAGTTCCTCAAAGACGCCTATCCAACGATGAAGGGTGCTGCCGAATTCTTCTTGTCGATGCTCATTAAAGAGCCTAAACATGGCTGGCTGGTGACGGCTCCGTCAAACTCACCAGAGAACTCCTTCCGGCTCGGCAATGACAGTCTCACAACTTGCATGGGACCAACCATCGATAACCAAATCGTCCGCGAGCTCTTCACCAACGTGGTCAATTCGGCAAAGGTTCTGGGCCAGGACTCGGAGTTTGCCAAGAAGCTAGAATCAACAATCCCTCAACTCGCTCCCACCCGACTCGGTCCTGATGGCCGGATCATGGAGTGGCTAGAACCCTACGAAGAGCCGGAGCCAAAGCACCGCCATGTTTCGCACCTCTATGGCCTCCACCCCGCCTTTGAGATTGACGTTGATAAGACTCCTGAGCTTGCCGAAGGAGCGCGGAAGACACTTGCAAGACGTGGCGACGACGGAACCGGATGGTCACTTGCGTGGAAAATCAACTTCTGGGCCAGGCTCCGTGACGGCGAACACGCCCTACTTCAGCTCAATAAGCTGTTAAGACCGACCGGAAGTGAAGGTTTCAACTATTCCAACGGTGGCGGTACCTATAAGAACCTCTTTGACGCCCATCCCCCGTTCCAGATCGATGGCAACTTCGGCGCAACTGCCGGAATCGCCGAAATGCTCATGCAGAGTCAGCCCGATCAGATTCTCCTTTTGCCTGCGTTGCCGAATGCTTGGGCGGCAGAGGGTGAAGTGAAAGGCTTCCGGGCAAGAGGCGGTCTCAAAGTTGATTTCAAATGGAAGGACGGCAAGATTGTCTCGCATAAAGTCACCGGAAAGGGAGCCGGAAAAGTGAAGGTTCGAGGACCTGGGCTTTAACTTTCCCAGTTGGCGAGCACTTGTGCGACCGGAATCCCAGTTGGGGGTAAGAGTTCCAGGACCGGAATCCCTTCCCAGCGAGCCTTGTCGTGACCGCCTTCACGAGCCTCGAAGCCAACGACATCCGAGCCACTTTTAACAAGGAAGCCCATGAACACGCCTTGGGCGGCGGACATCAGCAGGCGACCCGCTTGGTCGTAGGACTCTGGCGGGACGCCGCAGAGCTCAAGCTCAGGTTGGCCGATTTTGATAAGTCCTTTGGAATAAACGTGCCAAGAATCGTTGCTGGGGCGGGAGTGGATGAAGATGTGCTCGCGGGCATCAACCAGGGGATCAACGCGGGGTTTGATGAACACTTGCTCGGGAAGTAAGTATCGCTCGCTAATTGGATCAGCCACGATTCCATCGGTGATCTCGGCGAGTCGTTTAGCGATGTTTAGAAAGAAATCGAGTGCCGGATACACCTCGGGGTCATGGCTTTCCCAGCTCAATTGGATGAGATGCCACGTTGATCGGATTCTTGTGAGAACTTCAGGGGTTACCCGTTCGGCCAATCGCGATGTGGCAATCGCCTCTGGGCTAAATCCTGCCTCATCCGCGTTCATCACCATCATCCTGACCACGTTCTTCTGGTCCTTGGTCGAAAGCGCGTAGATTCCGCGCTGCATCGGCTGCGCGAGTAGAGATTTGTCGTTGGTGTTGACCAGAGGTACCCCAAAACCATCCAACGCACCGCCTTCTGGCTTTGGTGCAATCAGCTCTGTGATCGGAGGTAGCACCGGAACTCCAGCCAGAACGGAAAGATAGAAATTCTTGCTAATCCCAAACCCCGGCCCCTTCGGCTTAGCAAACTTCCAGAACTGGCGCATGCAGACAGTTTACGCTTTTGAGTTTTTGGACTTGTAGCCGAAGAACTTGTCGGCATGATCTCGACTGTTTCTGTTGATCCCCGTGTAGAGCTTGATACTGTTGTCTTTTGATGTGATGCGCATGGTGACGCATTCGTAACAGATCTGAATCTCCAGCCAATTCGCCTTAGACCGTGCGAAGATGGAGTGCCTTGGAAAGAAGCACTTGGCAGGACCCTGTATCGGTAGCTTTGTGAGTGACTTGAAGAACTCAACGGCCAGTTTGCGGTCTTTGCCGGTGAGAACCGCCGTTCGAGAGCCGTTGGACTGTTTTGTCACGGCGGACGTGAGCGATGTTCCGGCCAGCAGCTTTGCTCTCGCAGTAGCAGTCGCGGAATTAGAGGTCAGCACACGATCCGCCGCCATCGTTGTGATCTCATCCGCGTTTGCCAGGAACTTCTCTACTTGGTGGAGGGTGTTCATATGTTCCTTAGAGTAGAGCTCTGAGGGATCTACCTGCCTAAGAATGATGAAGATTGATAGAAGCATGTCATTGAGACGGGCGAGAAAAGAGAAAACTCCACTTGCCGCTGGCAAATGGAGTTTGAGATTCGAACTGGAGGGCCTAAATCAGTCCTTGAAGCCGGGAAGGCGTCGGCCTTTCCAGTAGCCTTCTGGGCTTGCGTTGTGATTAAGTCGGAACGGCTCGCCGTCAACTTGCTTACTGAGGGTGATCTCGGGCAGGGTTGCAGTGTAGTTCGTTCGTCGAAGCGCGGTGCGCTGGTGGCTAAAACGTCGTTTTGGGTTTGGCATTTACTTCTTCTCTCCCTTACTTCTTTTCTCTGTGAAGCGTGTACTTCTTGAGGTTTGAGTTGAACTTACGCAACTCAAGTCGATCAGGCGTGTTCCGCTTGTTCTTAGTGGTGGTGTAATAGCTTTTGCCATCCTCGGTACATACGAGGCGGATGATTTCGCGGACTTCGCCTTTCTTGGCCATGATTCAAACCTCTTGGCACGACGATACGTCTTGCCGAAAGAAGATTATGGCTGATTGTTAGGACGATTTGCAACCCAAAATCGATCCGCCAAAGCGAAAACGAGTATTCAACTCTCTTTAGGGTCTGCGGAAGGGGCATCTTCGGGAGGCTGTCCTTCGAAATAGTCGATCACTTTGCCCCGGTAAGCCAAGTCCTTTCCCTTAAACTTGATGAAGTACCACAGCCCACCCCACATTACAATGAGAAAGAGGACGGTCGCCACGGCGATTGAAATCTGGACAGCGAGAACGTTGGTTTGTTCGTTTAGCATTCGTTCCTATTCAGCTTGATTCGTCGCGGGTACCCAAACAGCCTTCCCGTCCTTCCAAACCACGACATGATTGCCCTTTCGGGCGTGTTCTTCCAGAGCATCTCGAACAGCATCGCTGACCGCTTGGTGAACCTCTTCGTCCCGGTTAAACCGATTTGCTAGTTCGTCTCGATTACTCACGACTGAAACTCCTCCACTAGTCTATTCCAGACCTCCGGCATCAAAACGGAGCATGAACCACTTAAGTCACCCCTCGCGATCAGCTTGGGAGCAGCATTGACTGAGTTATCGTACAGTCGCCATGTGTCCACAATCGGAACGTAGGAGTTAAAAAAGAGTTTCAGCCCTGACCGATACCGGCGTCGAATTGTCTCCTCGGGAACACGGTGACCACCATCTCTCACTCTTCCTTCGACGCGGAGGCAGGCGAGTTCTTCGCTAGGGAGCCAGAAGAATATGAGGTGAACTTGGTATCCCCGCTGCTGCCACCCAGCAACTCTTGTCGCCAGCATCTTGCTCGCCAGGGTGGTCTCAAAAGCGAAATCTGTTCGACTTGACTCCAGTTCTTCAACTTGTGAGAGCAAGAGGCGCCCTGCATTGATGTCCGCGCTTGTCCCTTTTTCGCCCGAAAGCTGCTGAGCAATCATGTCGGCATTCACAAAAACCATTCCCTCTGGCAGGAGCCGAGTGGCGGCAGTGGACTTTCCCGACCCGTTAGGTCCCGCAATAATTACCGCTTGTGGGGAGGGTTGGGTGATCAAGATTGCCAGTGTACTTGCCAGCCCACTTTGCTGATTCAGGGGGAGTATCTTTTTTGCAGAGTTTGACGATTGCTGAGGGTCTTCCGTACTCCACCGAAGAAAACGTTCATTGTGCACGGCGAGCCTGGGGCGCAAGAAAGTTTGGCCGCGAAGATCAGGGTTGAGTTTGGCTGGGCAGTCGAAATTCCAGAGTTTGGGTACACCGCCAAACTGGGGAATAAGCCAGGTTCATCGGCAGTAACTTCGTGAGTCCAAAGTCCTTATAAATGCCAAAAGTGTGGCAGAAATCTGGCATTTTAGCGAGGTACCACCTCTAAGAGGCTGTGCAATACTTCACAAATTGCTTGAGGTTCCAAATCAGGAAAGTACCCATGAATCACACATTTTCTTATCGACATAGTTTTGCGCTAGGGTGTCTCATTGCCATCTGCTCAACGGCAAACGCACAATTCACTGCAACTGTGTTGAATCCTCCTAGCTCGGCTGGCTCATATGCTTCAGCAGCTAACGCTGCTGGTGGTGCAACACAGGTTGGATTTGTGTCCGACTTTACTTCCGAATTTGGAGCTGGTTCGGGTAGAGCCGCTCTTTGGAACGGAAGCTCCTCCAGCCTGGTAAACCTTCACCCGACCGGATTTTCCTGGTCTAATGCACTTGGTGTTTCGGGCAATTATCAAGCTGGACATGGATTGACCACGCCTGGAGGGAAGGAGCACGCGTTGCTGTGGAATGGCACTGCGACCAGCGTCGTTGACTTGAACCCGGCTGGATTTGAAAAGTCAATTGCTTATTCAGTTTCGGGTAGCTCGCAGGTCGGAACTGCGACAAATGGCCTGGGCTGGAATTCTTCCAGAGCAATCTTTTGGCAGGGTACTGCGGCAAGCGCGGTAATCCTTCACCCGGCAGGATTCCAGCGATCGGTAGCCTACGGAGTTTCAGGTGGCTTCCAAGTTGGATCTGCGACAACGAACGATCCTAACAGTGTCACTCATGCCATTCTCTGGAATGGAAGTGCATCAAGCTTTGTGGATCTGAACCCAACCGGATACACCGGCTCGCTTGCACGAGGAGTGTCGGGAAACAGCCAAGTGGGATGGGGAACAACCGGTGGTAAGTCTCACGCTATGTTGTGGAGCGGAACTGCAGCAAGTTATATCGATCTACATCCAACAGGATTTGATCAATCATACGCAGAGGCAGTTCACGGCAACACACAAGTCGGATATGGATATTTAGCTGGATCGTTTGCTCCTCGTGCACTGCTTTGGACAGGAAGCGCAGCTGGTTACATCGATCTTCATTCACTGTTAAGTTCGTCGGCAGTTGCGTTTGTCACGAGTAAAGCAACGGGCATTTCTGAAAACGGCGATATCGTTGGATACGGAAACGATGCAGATGGCAGAACTTACGCGATCAAATGGGCACCCGTACCTGAGCCTGGAACAATGGCAGTTTTGGGACTTGGAATTGCCGGACTTATCCGCCGTCGTAAGAACGGAAAGTAATCGGGACAATGTCTCCGCGCGCTTCCATATAGTTTATGGTTTGCGCGGAGACATGTTTTTGCTACTCCGAGGGCTTGGTGTCTGCGCCTGCAGTTTCCTGGTCATAGAAATATTCCACAACCCGGCCTCGGTAGCGAAGGTCTATCGAGATTGGGTGACTCTGCAACTCAATCTGATTCCCTAAAAAGACCAGTTTTTGGGGCAGATATTGCTAGTAATGCCAGATGTGAATCGAAGCTTCGTTTGCGGAGCCTTCAAGGCTCCAAGATAGCCTTCAAGGCTCCAAGATAGCCTTGCGAGCTTCCGGCGCGTCGAACATCTTCTGATGGTCGTGACCTACCTCTTTCACCGTTTCGAGTCGCCAGTTGAATGCCCAGCCCCGCTTCTGGGCGAGGTTTTTGCCATAGTTGAAGCAATTGGTGCTCCGCTGGAGCCGTCCGCCGCCCTGACGCATCGCCTCCTTTGATGTATCAAAATTCTCATCTGGTTTGTTATCCGCGGTGCCAAGCAAGAAAGTCATTGGTTGCGCGAGATATGCCCTGATCGCATCATCTGAACTGAGTGATGGGCTCAGCCCGCCCATGCCGAACGGAAATTTCCAGTCACTTCTGGGAAAGATGACAGAGCCTGGGTTACCGACAACGACGCGCCTGGCAGATGTGCCAGCAAACGCACACATTCGATTAAGGAACTGCCCTCCAGCGGAGTGACCAATCATGTAAACGGGTTGGGCGCGCTGAATCGGACGGATGAGTTTTTCGACGATGCTGTACGTCCATTCGTGTCGTGGCCTGAGCTGCCCTTTTTCGTCCTGGATGCCACCGCGGTGATACCGCCAGCTTGGAAAGCGCTCTTTATCGAAAAGGGGTGTTGTCACCGAGAATCCCCCTGCTGTAGCCAAAGTTGCCGAGTGCTCGCAATACTCCTGAGCGTTCCGATCCGTGCCATGAAAAACGAACAGCTTCCGGGTCGAGCCAATTCCTTGCGACAGCGAAAAGAGCGTCAGCGGGATTCCACTCACAACCACCTCGGATTTAATCGAAAGTTGAGCATTTGAAAAAACAAAAAGGGCAGTGCTTAGCACTGCCCAATTCTATCGCAATCTGCAAGCGGTTATTCTTCGCCGCCCTCGGTTCCTTCTTCACCTTCGCCGTCATCCGTACCCTTCACGATTCGGGCAATCGATGCAACCTGGTCATCGCCGGTCATGTTGACAAGTTTCACGCCTTGGGCAACGCGACCCGTAGTGCGAATCTCTTTAACCTTCATTCGGATACCCTTGCCCTTGTGGGTCATGAGCAGCAGTCGGTCGTCATTCTCCACGACTTCGGCACCTATAACCTTTCCGGTCTTTTCGGTGCAATTCATCGTTAAGATTCCCGACCCGCCTCGGCTTTGAACGCGATACTCATCAAGTCCAGTCCGCTTTCCAAATCCGTTCTCAGAGACAACAAGCAACGATAGTGCTTCGTCCACAACCGCCGCCGTAACGACTTGGTCGTCCGGATTTCCGGCCTTGAACTGAACTGCGCGGACCCCGCCCGCAGCCCGGCTTCGCGAGGTCGCATCTTCTTCGCTAAAGCGGATCGATTGACCTTCGCGCGTGACCAAGATAATGTCGTCTTTTCCGGTCGTTCGCAATGCCCATCCAAGCT
>JARXAE010000038.1 GCA_029866005.1 Fimbriimonas sp.
TACTTGCTGGTGTCAGCCGGCATTTCGTTGCCTGGTGAGTTTGGTGCCATACCCGCGGTCGGGACGTCTTCCTTGCCAGCAGCCGTGCCTGTTGCACCGAGCTCAGCCTGAGCGGCTTGTTGCGCGTCTGGCGTTGCCACGGTACTGGCTGGGGCACCCGAAGTCGTATCGGAATCGTGCGATCCACATCCAAAAATACCAAGCAAAACTACAAGACCTAAAAGTGAGTACATGGGCTGCATCTGTTCTGATCTTACCGTGCATTGAGTTTTGGCTGAAGTGCTCGAAAATTGGAATAGTATGTTAAAATGCAAATTGAGGACCAGTCCGATTCTCAATGGAGAGTAAGGAAGGAGCCCAATTAGGACCTCAATATGAAATCTTCACGAAAGGGATTCACCCTGATCGAGTTGCTGGTTGTGATTGCTATCATTGCAATCCTGGCGGCAATCCTCTTCCCCGTTTTTGCTCAGGCAAAGGCTGCAGCCAAAAAAGCCCAGGCAATCAGCAACGTCAAAAACATGGGTACAGCGACTGAGTTGTACAACACTGACAATGACGACACTTACGGTTTGGCAACCCCATTCCTTGGTGGCACGATTGGACAGTGGAGTTGGGATCGGTTCCTTCCGGTGCCACAACTCATTAAGACCACGACGAACGTTTCGCTTGCTGACGGTATTCGATGCCACATCAACAACGCGATGCAGCCGTACATCAAGAACTGGGACATCTTCCAGGACCCATTTGCAACTCGCCATACGGTCGCCGGAACTTCCGTTCCAAATGCGGTCGGAATTGTTGCTGCAGACTACACTGCGAGTATTCCTTCCATCACCTACACGTTTAACGGTCTGCTTCAAAGCATGTCGAGCACTGCTGTCGCTGCTCCAGCATCCTTGACAACCTGGTGGAACGGCCAAGGAAAGCGCAGTTTGATCGGACTGAACTACTCCTCACCTCAGTTGATTTGTACAACGCCCGGTGCCGACTGCAGATACGTTCCAGCAACGAGCTCCGCATGTTCGGGTAACGGAGGCTATAGCTTCTACACCAGCAACGCCAGCTTGCGAGGATGGGATATGTACACGCGAAACCACATCTACGCGTATGCCGACACTCACGCCAAGACCCGCAAGTCAGGCGTGTATGAAAACAACAAGCGACAGGACCCACGATCTGATCCGTTCGCTTTTTACTTGGGCCAGGAAGTTGACCGATTCCGCGCCGGAGGAGCCAGATACTGGGATCAATTCTATTGCCATCCGTATCTCTTCCGCCCTGATTTCGACTTCGCAACCTGGGATCAAGTGTTGGTGGCTCCGTAATGACAAAAGCACTTGCGATTCTTGCGCTCCTGACGGCGTGCATCGGAACCATCGGTTGCTCTTCAAGTGACTCGACCACTGAGGCGCCTCCTAAGGGCCCTGAGCCAGAAGTGAAACAGGCAGACCCAAGCATGAAGTCACCGGAAGAGCGAGCCAGAATGGGCAACAAGCCTTCCGAGGGTCCGGACGGCGGAACCTAGTCGATACCCTCGTTCCTGGAGAGACTCCGATTCAAAAGAATCGGAGTCTTTTTTGTTTCCCCAGATGTAGACTCAAGTCATGGCTCAGATAACAGATTTGGACGTGGCAGGCAAGCGTGTACTCGTTCGGTGCGATTTCAATGTCCCTCTTGAAAACGGGGAGATAACGGATGATCGGCGTATCACGGAGGCGTTGCCAACCATCGAGTATTTGCTCAAGAACGGTGCCGCGGTCATCCTCTGTAGTCACATGGGCCGACCCAAAGGCGTCACCCCGGAGTTCTCGCTTAAACCTGTCGCCGAAAGACTTTCAGAACTCCTGAAACAAGACGTCACTCTACTCCCCGACTGTGTTGGCGAGGAAGTCGAAGCGAACTGTAAAGCCCTAAAGACCGGTCAAGTCGTCCTTCTCGAAAACGTCCGATTCCACCCCGAAGAGGAGAAGAATGACCCAGCCTTCGCCCGTCAACTCGCCAACCTCGCCGATGTCTACGTCAACGACGCTTTTGGCACCGCTCACCGCGCCCATGCCAGCACCGCTGGTGTCGCCGACTACCTCCCCAGTGCCGCCGGTTTTCTAATCGGAAAAGAGATCGAGTTCCTTGGCAAAGCCATCAACAATCCTGATCGTCCTTTCGTCGCCATCATGGGCGGGAGCAAGGTCAAGGATAAAATCGCCTTGATTGATAACCTTCTTCCCAAAGTCGATACGCTCATTATCGGTGGTGGAATGGCATACACCTTTCTCAAAGCCCAAGGATTGGAAATCGGCAAATCGCTCCTTGATGAAGCCAGCATCGAGTATGCCGGTCAACTCCTGCGCGACAACCCCGGAAAGCTCCTCATCCCAACTGACTTCATCATCGCCCCAGAGTTTTCTCCCACCTCTCCAGCCACGACCGTTCAAGCCGACGGTATTCCCGCGGATCAAATGGGACTCGACATCGGTCCAGACTCCCGGGTGACCTTCGCCAAAATCATCGAAGCCGCTGGAACTGTCCTCTGGAACGGCCCAGTCGGAGTCTTCGAAATGGATTCCTTCGCGGAGGGAACCAAAGCCGTCGCTCAGGCAATGGCGAACTGCAAGGGTCTCACAATCGTAGGAGGAGGTGACTCTGCCGCTGCCGTCGAGAAATTCGGTTTCGCCGATGACATGAGCCACGTCTCGACCGGAGGCGGTGCATCACTTGAATTCCTCGAAGGCAAAGAACTCCCCGGAATCGCAGCGCTCGGAAAGGTAACTCAATGATCACAGCTCTTCTCGCTACTCATCTTTTCAACACCGGGAAATCGTTCGACTACAAAATCGGTTCCCAGACATTCCAGGGATATTCCATCGCAGGTGCGGCATCCAAGCCAACCGTGGTCGTTGTTCAGGATTGGAACGGTGTTAATGACCACGAAATCGATGTAGTTGAGAAGCTCGGTAAGCTCGGATACAGCGCGGTTGCCATCGACATTTACGGTAAAGGTGTTCGCCCTTCCTCGGTTCAAACATGCTCAGCCGAGAGCGGTAAGTACTATGCCGATCCTGCTCTTTTCCTCCAGCGACTCGAGGGTGGAATCAAAGCTGCGAAGATCAAAGGGAAATTCATTGCGATTGGCTACTGTTTCGGCGGAACGGGTGTGCTGGAGCTCGCGCGGGCAAACGTCAAAAACCTTGCCGGAGTGGTCAGTTTCCACGGTGGATTGAAGGCCCTTGCAAAATCTCCCGCAAAGATTAACTCTCGGGTCCTGGTTCTTCACGGAGCCGTCGATCCCTTCGTTCCGGCTGCCGATGTGGATGCGGTCAAACTCGAAATGAAGAAGGCAAAGTCCTTCAAATTCGTTGCCTACCCAGGGGCAGTTCATGCATTTACGGTGAAGTCGATGGGATTCGAGGTTGATGGAGCTAAGTACAACGAGGCTGCCGACATGGGTTCCTGGAAAGAACTCCTGACAGCTCTTAAAACCTGGTAAGGGCGAATCAAACCTCCGGACATCTCCGTCTTGAAATAACAGACGAAGATGTCCGAACCAACTCGAGAAGCACCAACCGTATTTGATCATATCGCCGTTCTGCTCGACCAGATGGCAGGGGTAGCGTGGCAGAAGCTCGGACTTCAGCCGGACATGGTCACCGGGCAGATTGAGCCAAATCTTGACCAGGCTCGAGTAGCGATCGACGTCGTTTCTTTCCTCGCTGGCAAGCTGGAAGACCAACTTGACGAGGACGATAGACGCCATGTCCAGTCACTCGTCCGCGATCTCAAAATCAACTTCGTGCAAAAAGGGGGTGCCTAATGGCGTTCACTTGGCCAGGTCGAGTCGCCCACCACGATCTCCCGGAAGTTCAAAAGCCTGCAGTTCGGCTTGAGCAATTGGAGGTTTTCGGTGAGGTCTTCGTCAGCTTCTCCCAAGCTCTCAATGACCTCACGCTGTACGGTCCCGTCGGATCAAACCAAGCTCGGGTTAACGAGTTACGAGAGGCCGCCAAGTTTGCCTACTTGCCTGTGAAGGAGTTTCTTAGTCCTTACTTCAAAAGATGTCCAAACCCCCTGGATCACCTCCTTTTTGGCCTCACCGAAGTCTGGAGTCAACCGTATTTGAGTCAAAAGGTCGAAAACGCGACCGAAGCCCTAAGTATCTACGGTCAGCATCTGCGATACTTGATCTCGAAAAGCGAATGATCATTGACTGGCGCGAAGCAGACCACGACAAAATCCTCGAACTTTGGAATCAATTCCACCCCGAGCGATACCGCATTGATGCCGACATTTTGCGCATCAACACTGTCGATGCTGATACTTTCGACTGGGGAACGTCACTCGTTGATGTCGATTTTGACGGAGATATTCGAGCTTTCATCAGCATCAAAAAAGCGCCCGCGAAGCATCACAAGGTTGGCGACCCCGACGCCATCCACCTGAGCGCAATCGCCTTCACGGATGCCACCCACGCCATCGACCTCATGAGCGATGCTAAGAAGACTCTTCGCCAGCGGGGAGTCAGCTGCATACTTTTTGGCATGGATTCCCGTCACTTCTGGCCAGGAGTACCAACCGACTTTCCGTCCCTCAATAACTTTCTCACCATCGAAGGCTTCGACCTGAGTGGCGAATACTTCGACGTCGAACGCGACATTTCGAACTACCAGCCCCCCCGCCCGATGCCGACTGAGAACGTCGAGTTCAGGGTCCTCACGTCTGATGACCAAAGAGGCCTTGAGAGATTCTTTGACCGAGAATTCCCTGGTCGTTGGCGGTACGACATATTTTGGAAGATCGAGCGAGAAGGGAATTACGACGGGTTGGTTGGTCTTTTTCACAAAGGTGACATCCACGGATTCGCATCGATTCAAGGACCCGGAACTCAGTTCCCCATCGGTGGTGCCGTCTGGCGAAATGACCTCGGCGAAAACTGGGGCGCGCTGGGTCCCATCGGAGTCTCCCAGCAAGTGCGTGGTGAAGGTTGGGGCGGTGCCCTCCTCTCTGCAGGACTCCTGGAACTGAAAGCAAGAGGTACCAAGCAGTGCATCATCGACTGGACAACGTTGGGCGAGTTTTACGGCAAACACGGGTTCGAAAAGAGCAGACTCTACCGCTCAGCGAAGCTGACAATCTAGGCACCATAATAGATAGGTGCCCCCAAAGTTTCCAGGTCCCATTTCTGCGTCAATGCTCCTCGAAATGGGCAACTACGTCATCGCTGAGCCATACCCTTTCGCGGTTGACATTGAGAAATGCCACGGCATGTATCTGGCCACTGTTGACGGTCAAGAACTGTTCGACTGGGCCGGCTACTACGGCAGCAAGCTGATCGCCCACAACCACCCCGGTCTGTACGAGCCCGAGTATCTGAAGCGCCTCCAGGTCGCTGCGAACAACAAGATCGCCAACCCCGACTTCCTCACCAAGGAGTGCCTGGACTACTACCGCCTCATCTACCAAAACGCCCCTGAGGTGATGAAGAGCGACGATCTTGAAGTTTATGTCGTGAACTCCGGCGCTGAGGCGGTCGAGAACATGATGAAGTACATGGTTGCCAAGTACAACCAGAAGTGCCTCGTCTCGGGCAAAATGCCGGGGAACCGCCGATTCATCTACTTTGATCGCGCCTTCCACGGGCGAACCGTATTTGCCCTCGGGGTCACCGAAACTGTTGACCCGGTGGCAACCAAGGACTTCGTTGGACTCGGTATGGGAGGCAATATCAAGCTCCCGTTCCCAAGCTTTAACTCAGATTGGACCGAAGGCGAGAACATGGCGAATGCCAGCAAGGTGCTCAGCCAGCTTGAATCGATCCTTCAATCGATGTCCGAGGACATCGTCGGTCTCATCATGGAGCCAATCCAAGGTGCGGGTGGCAACCGAGTTGCTCTTCCATCCTTCTTCCGTGGACTAAGCGAACTCTGCCACAAATACGGCATCTACCTTGCCTTTGACGAAGTCCAGACCGGCCTGGGACCCACCGGGAAAATGTGGGCAATCGATCACTTCGATCTCCCCCACCGCCCCATCGCGGTCGCCAGCGGAAAGAAGTGGGGCAACGGCCTGCTCTACATGGCGGATACTCTCGAAGACATCGGAATCCTCGATTCCACCTGGGGAGGCAACACCGCCGACATGGTTCGTGTCTGCTGCGAGGTCGAAATCGTTCAGAAGGAGGGCTTGATCGAACGAGCCGCGACAAACGGCACGCTCCTTTCTGACGGTCTTAAAAAGCTCGTCGCCAAATACGACTTTGCCGATAATGTTCGCGGGATGGGACTTTACCAAGGCTTCTCACTCGATACCGACGAACGCAAAGGCAAGTTAGTCCGAGCCGCTCGCGAGAACCACAGCCTCCTCCTGCTTGGAGCTGGAAACCGTTCGATTCGCACCCGTCCCAATCTTTCGGTCACGTCCGAAGAGATCGAACTGTTTCTGGGACTTCTCGATCTAGCCCTGGCTGATGTGGCTTAGATTCCCCCCGATGTAGCAGGGGGGTGGGATCTAAGCTAGAGCTTGAATGTGCCCGCATCAATCGACATCGGCGGCAACTTCACAGTCGTCACCCCGCCGCCAACCGACGCCTCGAAATCTCGAGCCTCCATCGCAAAGAGTTTCGAGCATCGTTACACAGCGAACACTGGCGAGCCAAGTTAAAGAGTAGTGAGAAGCTAAGCGAAAGGGAACACTTTCTTTGCCGCAGGAATATCTCCGCCCTTCGAAGAGTGGTGAATCTTGAAGACGATATCCGTCTCGTACGAGCCAAAACCCTTGCCAAATAAGGAAAAGCCGCCCTGATTTGGCGCCTCCGGCTTCACTCCAAGCCGGACTTTGGTCGCCTGCCAGGGCTGGACGTTGATTGAGGCGATGGTGACATCGCTCATCTTATCTCCATCAACAAACGCACCCGATGGTCCGACGCTAAACGTCTTGTAATAGCCGTGTTGATTCATGTAGTCCTGCCACCAGGGCGGGTTCAAACGCCCGCGCTCTCCACCCGGATCACCAGGCGAAAGCCAAGTGCCAATCTCAACATCATTGATCCAAATCGTGATATCGCTCGGGTAATCGTTCGCATAGCCAGGTGCTTCCGAGCTGAGCTCCAGTGCAAGCTCAATCGAGTCAATGACCGTCGTAAAGGGTAGCGAGTTGGGGAACACATACTCCACGAATCCACCCCCCGCCCAAAGGATCTCCGCCTTGGCCCGATCGGGAAAGCTAAATGCCAACGGATCGTCGATCACCCCGATCATTCGGTCTCTGGTTGCCAACCCGCAGGTCGGAGTAGGCTCGATCTGAGTGTACATTCCTACCGGCACCTGCACTTCGACAACGTAGTCCTTCTCCTTGGCTTTTCCGCCCAAATCGACGACGATTCGGTCGTGAATCCGGCGGCAACGCTTTTGCATGCCTTGGACCCCGGAGGTGTAGTCGCTGACGACGAGTCCGGCTTCTTCTAGGGTCTGAACGTGCTTCGTGATGCTGGGCTGCGCCAGGCCAAGTGCAGCGGAGAGTTCGTTGATGTTCATCTCCCCTTCGCTCAAAAGTTCAAGAATCCGTATCCGAGACTCAGACGAAAGCGCACGAAAGATCGCTGCACTTTCATTACTGTTTAGGTCTCTCAGATTCAGCGACATGGGTTACCAAGAACTATACACCCGCACGGCACGAATTACATTCTTTAGAATAACAGGGAGGGAATATTCCTTGTTAAGAATATTTATAATTACCAGCTTAGATTTATCGGAGCATCAGCGAATCTAAATCGTGCAAAATAGTGACATTCACCATGAAGAGAGTCACGCTAGGCGTCATCATCGGCAACCGGGGATTCTTCCCAACTCACCTCTGCGAAAGCGGTCGAAAGACAATCCTTGAGGTCTTGGAGCAAGAAGGAATTGACGTAGTCATTCTCCCTGACACTGCCTCACCTGCAGGTTCAGTTGAATCCCTTGCCGAGGCCCACGCCTGCGCAGATCTCTTCCGGGCGAACCGCGACAAGATCGACGGTGTTCTCGTCACTCTTCCAAACTTTGGCGACGAACGGGCCATCGCAAATGCGCTCCGCTTTGCTGATCTGAACGTCCCTGTTCTCATCCACGCTTTCGCTGACGATGCCAAGCGAATGACCATCGCCGACCGACGCGACAGCTTCTGCGGCAAGATGTCCGCTTGCAACAATCTTCGCCAATACGGAATCAAGTACAGCCTTACCGACCTCCACACAGTTGATCCCACCAGTGCCTCCTTCCGCGCCGACCTTCAAAAGTTCGCCGCAACTTGCCGGGTAACCAAGGGTCTCCGACGCGCCCGAATTGGTGCGATCGGCGCCCGACCGGGTGCGTTCAACACCGTCCGCTACAGTGAGAAGTTGTTCGAGCAAGCCGGGATCACCGTCGAGACCCTCGACCTTTCGGAAGTCCTCGGCTGGGCAAACAAGCTCACCTCTGGAGATGCCACGGTCAAAGAGAAGCTCGACAAGATTCGCGCCTACACCAACACCGACGGGATTCCTGCCGAGAGCTTGGACAAGATGGCTCGCCTTGGTGCCGCCATCGACACCTGGTCGACCGACAACCGGATTGATGCTACAGCTATCCAGTGCTGGACCTCTCTTGAAGAGTTTTATGGCGTCGTGCCCTGCACCATCATGTCGATGATGTCCGACTCGCTCAAGTCCAGTGCTTGCGAAACTGACGTAGCTGGAACCGTCTCGATGTACGCCCTTCAGCTTGCTTCATACCGCCCGTCGGCGCTGCTGGATTGGAACAACAACTACGGTGGAGACCCCGATAAGTGCGTGGTGTTCCACTGTTCCAACCTTCCAAACTCAGTCTTCGCTGAGCAGAAGATGGACTATCAAGAGATCATTGCCGGGACCGTCGGCAAGGACAACACCTACGGCACAATCGTTGGTCGAATGAAGACCGGTCCGTTCACTTTCTGCCGAGTCTCGACGGATGACTACAGCGGCGAAATCGTGGCTTACCTCGGCGAAGGAAAACTCACGGACGACAACCTCATCACCTTCGGTGGATTCGGTGTCGCAGAGATTCTGAATATGCAGAACCTTCTCAAGTTCATCTGCGAGAACGGCTTCGAGCACCACGTCGCCTTCAACCTCTCTGAGGTCGCAGGTGCCGTCGAAGAAGCGATGAGCAACTACCTCGGCTGGGCCACCTACCGACACCGCTAATGTAACCCCGGCTTAACGCCGGGGATATCTCAGATATGTCCACTAAATACACTATCGGCGTTGACTACGGTACCAACTCGGTCCGAGCCTTGATCGTTGACATCAGCAACGGCGAGGAAGTTGGAACTGGGGTCTGGAATTACGAGACCGGCGAAGCCGGGATTCACCTTGACCCCAACGATGTTCACCTAGCTCGGCAAAACCCTGCTGATTATCAGAAGGGTTTCTACGAGTCAGTCCGTCTGGCTCTGGATGATGCGAATGAGATTGACAAAAGTCAGATCATCGGCATTGGAGTTGACACAACCGGTTCGACTCCTCTTCCCATCGACGCAGATGGTATCGCCCTCGCCCTCAAACCTGAATTCAAAGGCAATCTCCACGCCATGGCGTGGCTCTGGAAGGATCACACGGGCTATGCCGAAGCCGCCGAGATCACTGAGAAAGCTGCGAACTACCCCTACTTAGCCAAGTGCGGGGGAACCTACTCCTCGGAGTGGTTCTGGTCCAAAATCCTTCGCTGCAAGCGCGTGGCACCAGATGTGTTCGATGCTGCCGACTCCTGGGTCGAACTCCAGGACTACGTCCCCGCTTGGCTAGTAGGGAAATCTAAACCCGCGGATATCCCCCGAGGAATCTGCGCTGCCGGACACAAGGCGATGTACCACGAAGACTGGGGCGGTCTTCCCTCAGAGGAGTTTCTGACCACCCTCGATCCCGCCCTGGCCGAGCTGAGAAGTCGACTATTCTCCAAGACCTACACCTCCGACCAATCCGCCGGAACACTTCAAAGAGAGCATGCTGAAAAGCTGGGCCTCCCCGAAGGGATCACCGTAGCTGTCGGCGCGTTTGATGCTCACCTTGGTGCGGTTGGCTCCGGAGTGAAGCCCGGAACCATCGTCAAGATCATGGGCACCAGCACCTGTGACATCATGATCGGCGATGCATTCACGCCGGACATCAAGGGAGTCTGCGGTATCGTTCCTGGTTCTGTCGTTCCTGGCTACATTGGAATCGAGGCCGGCCAAAGTGCGGTAGGCGACCTCTTCAACTGGCTGGTCAACCATTTTGGCAGCGATCACGCCACCCTGAACGAAGAAGCGCTAAATCTTAAGCCCGGCGAAAGCGGCCTTGTCGCCCTGGACTGGAACAACGGCAACCGAACCATTCTTGTTGACCCGCTCTTGACAGGCCTCATCCTGGGCCAAACCCTTCACACCACCCGAGCGGAGGTCTACCGAGCACTGATCGAAGCAACCGCATACGGCTCGCGAAAGATCATCGAAAGGATCGAGGAGGGCGGCGTTGCTGTGACTGAAGTTGTTGTTTGCGGAGGCATCGGCGAAAAGAGTCCGTTGACCATGCAGATCTATGCCGACATTCTGAACAGACCCATCAAAACGAGTCGCTCTGCACAAACCTGCGCCCTCGGATCGGCAATAGCCGCAAGCGTCGCCGCTGGAGCGCATGATGACATGCTAACCGCAGTCCAAGCGATGACTGGCACCAAGGATAAGGTCTACCTGCCGTCGGTTGAGTCCAATAAAACCTACGAAGACCTCTACAAAATCTACACGCTTCTCCACGATTCCTTCGGAGTCAAAGGAACCCAAAATGACCTCAGCCAGGTCATGAAGCAACTCATCCAAATCCAGAAGGACTCCGTCAAATGAACCCCCATATCCAGTCACTGAGAGAGAGAGTCTGTAGCGCAAACAAGATGCTTCCCAAAGCGGGCTTGGTCACCATGCATAGTGGCAACGTCAGCGGTCTTGACCGCGAAACCGGGAAGCTCTACATCAAGCCTAGTGGCATGGACTACGACGCCATGATCCCCGCCGACATGGTTGAAGTTGATCTTGAATCCGGCGAGGCAACCGCGAACCAACGCAAGCCCAGCGTTGACCTCTCGCACCACGTCTACCTTTTCAAAAACGACCCAACCATCAACGCTGTTGTCCACACCCACAGCAACTACGCGACCGCTTTCGCCGCCGCCCACAGTTCCATTCCTTGCGTTCTCACCGCCATCAGTGACGAGTTTGGCGGAGAAATCCCCTGTGCGCCCTACATCGACAATGAGGGTGACCATATTGGTGAGGCGATCCTCAAGTACCGAGGTCGGGGCCCCGCGATCCTTCTTGGAAACCACGGTGTATTCGCCTGGGGCGAAACCGTGGAGAAAGCCCTCAAAGCCGCGATCATGATCGAAGATGTCGCGAAAACCGTCCACCTCAGCTACCAGCTAGGCCAGCCGATACAGATTGATCCGGCGGAAGTCGAGAAGTGGTGGGATCGCTACCACAACAGATACGGTCAATAAACCTAAGCTTGGACCCTCGATCGCCAACAATTCTGGCATGGGCGAGCGACCTTCAAAAGCAAATATTCTTGGCGCCCTGTCCCAAGCTCTCGATCTGGTCGAAGGTCAGCCGGAGGGGCACGCTCTCCGTACAGCAAAGCTCGCGCTTCGATTGGCTGACGAGCTGAAACTGTCAGATTCAGACAAGGAAGACCTCTACTTCGCTGCAGTTCTGAAGGACTCTGGCTGTTCAAACAATGCCGTCCGCATTCAAAAGATGTTCGGTGGTGATGAATTCCTCGCGAAGCAAAAAGTGAAGCTCGTAGATTGGACTTCAAATCTTGAATCCATTAAATTCGCAATTGCCCAGACCGAGGCCGGTAACACCATCGGAGCAAAGCTCCGACGCCTCGCCCAAAACCTTGGACATCCAACAAAGGTAATGGATGAGGTCACCGAGGCCCGATGCACGAGGGGCGCAATGATCGCCAAAATGCTTGGCCTAAAGGCCGAAGTGGCGAATGCGATTCATGCACTCGACGAGCACTGGGATGGACAGGGATCACCTTACAAAATTAAAGGTGCAGACATCCCGCTTCTCGCCCGAGTCCTCTGTTTCTGCCAAACGTTTGAAGTCTTCGTCCAAAGTTTTGGCCTCAACGCTGCCTACCAAATGGCCGAGGAGCGGAATCATAAGTGGTTTGATCCTGAAGTCGTTGCCACATGCCGAGCGATTTCCTCTGATAGCCAATTCTGGAATTCCTTCAACGACCTTGAAGGCATCTCAATTCAGTTTGCCGAGTCTCACGAATCCGCGATTGACGCCGACCTTGATGGAATCGCCGAAGCCTTCGCCCTTATCATCGACGCAAAATCGAGCTTCACTGCTGAGCACAGCACCCGCGTCGCCCGTTACGCCGTCCAAATTGGTCGCTACATGGACCTGCCCGCCGACACAATCAAACTTCTTCACCGTGCTGGACTCCTCCACGATATCGGCAAGCTCGGAATCTCCACCGCCATCTTGGAAAAGCCCGGAAAGCTTGAGCCAGAGGAGTTCGACCAGATCAAACTACACCCCAAGTACAGCGACCTGATCCTCCGCCGAATTCCAACGTTCGAGGATATCGCCGACTTGGCCTCAACCCACCACGAACGACTCGATGGAAAGGGCTATTGGCGTGGCCTGGGTGCCGACCAGCTCAGTCTCACCTCGCGAATCATGACGGTGAGCGATGTCTTCGATGCCTTGAGCGCAAATCGTCCCTATCGCCAAGCCCTCCCGCTCGAAACAATCTTCCAGATCATGGATCGAGATATTGGCTCAGCCTTCGATCCGGATTGCATGATTGCCTTGCACGAAATCTATTCAGATCGCGAAAAATCACTTCCTCTCGCAGCCTAAAGCCTAGCCTCGGTTAGACTCAAAAGGGTAACGTCTCGCCCAGATGATCCAGGCGATAGGACTGACGAAGGCGTTCGGCAACAACATCGCTCTTAACGCGTTCGACATCACTATCGAGCCCGGCGAAATCATCGGCGTCATCGGTGAGAACGGTGCTGGAAAGAGCACCTTTATGAAACTCCTCAGCGGAGTTCACCAGCCTTCTGGGGGCTCGATTTCAATCCAGGACGAAGCCCAAACGTTCGCGACCCCACGGGAAGCGATCGCCAAAGGAATCGCGATGGTCCACCAGGAGCTGAACCTGATCCCAACCCTCAGCGCGGCCGACAACATCTTTCTTGGCCGGGAAAAGGGAAGTCTCACGGTCAACCGAAAGGACACAAACACAGAGGCTGCTGAACTCCTGCGCCTGGTCGGAGCATCATTCGGCCCCGAAACCCTTTGCGGTGATCTCTCCGTCGCCCAACAGCAGCTCGTTGAAATCGCTAAGGCCATCAGCCAGAAACCTAAACTCATCATCTTCGACGAACCCACCGCCGTCCTCGGCGAGCAGGAGTCTCTCGAACTCTTCGCGCTCATCCGTGGACTAAAGGAGCAGGGCGTGGCGGTCCTGTACGTCTCCCACCGCCTCCCGGAAATCCTTTCACTCACCGACCGGCTGGTCGTCCTTCGTGACGGAGTCAAAGTCGGCGAATACTTAACCCAGGGTCAATCGGAAAGCTCGTTGGCTGATCTCATGGTGGGACGTCCGCTCGCCGATATCTTCCCTTCGAGGAGCCAGGTAGCCCCCGACCGCACCCCAGCTCTGGAAGTTAAGAATCTCTCGTCCTCTCCTCTGGTGAAGGACATCTCCCTCACCCTCCACCAAGGCGAAATCCTCGGCATCGCCGGTCTCATCGGTTCCGGCCGAACCGAGTTTGCCGAAGCCCTCGTTGGCCTAAGAACCGCAACCATTGGTCACATCAGTCCCATTAAGCCGATCCACACCTATCAGGAAGCGATCGCGCAAGGTGTCGTCTACATTTCCGAAGACCGCAAAGGGAAGAGCCTTGTCACTTCCATGTCCATCCGTGACAACATCTGCCTGGTCGCCCTCCAAGCAATCAAAAGCAAGCAAAGTCAACAAGCGACGACTAAGAACTGGATCCAAAACCTTTCCATCAAAGTCGCCGACATGGAACTACCTATGACCAGTCTCAGCGGCGGTAACCAGCAAAAGTGCGCCATCGCCAAGTGGCTCGCCGTCAACCCAAAAATTCTCATTCTGGATGAACCCACGCGGGGTGTGGACGTCGGTGCGAAAGCCGAAATCTATTCCCTCATCGCAAAATTCGCCCAGGAAGGAATGTCCTGCATCGTGATCTCGTCCGAAATGCCCGAAATCATCGGCCTCTGCCACCGCGCCCTCGTCTTTCGAGACGGCCGAATCGAGGGCGAACTCGAACAGAATGAACTCACCGAAGCCAACATCATGCGCCTTGCCGCAGGAGTAGAAGCCGCTTGAAATTCCTCAGTAACAACAAAGCCCTCGTCGCCCTAGCGGCGCTGTACATCATCTACGTCCTGATCGATATTCTCCACTGGAAACAAGGGCTTCCGATGAATCCCCAAAACCTCCGGAATATTCTGAGCCAAACTTCGTACACGGGCATCATCGCCGTAGGAATGACGCTTGTCATCATCGGAGGTGGAATCGACCTTTCCGTAGGCTCGCTCATGGGACTCCTTGGAGTCCTTAGCATCCTTGCTCTTAACAAGCCTAGCGGCGAACCGCTGCAAACAATTGCAGCCATCGTAGTAGCTATCGGAGCCGGAGCTTTGATTGGCTTCGCGAACGGAGTCATCATCACGTGGGGCAAAATCGCCCCCTTCGTTGCGACTCTTGCTGGCCTCGTAGGTTTCCGAAGCCTTGCGCTCGCGCTTACCGACGCCCGATCTCTTACCGCAACTAGCAAAGAAGTTTTTCCGGGACTCGCCCAAGGTGGGATTCCCATCCCAGGGGCATTTGATGCAGCCGGCCGCCCCCTTCTAGCACAGTGGCCCATCTTTATCTGTATTGCGGTCGCAGCCGTCGGTTCATGGATTCTTAACCGAAGCGTCTATGGCCGAAGATTGATCGCAGTCGGTGCCAACGAGACCGCCGCAATCTACTCGGGCATTCGCGCCAACCAAATAAGGGTTATTTCCTACACCTTCCTCGGTCTCTGCACAGGCATTGTCGCTGTGCTACAAGGCTCGCGCCTCACCGGCGCGGACCCTGCCTCACTAGGACAAAATGTTGAGCTCGATGCCATCGCCGCCGTCGTCATTGGCGGAACTAGCCTCAGTGGTGGTAAAGGCCAGGTCTGGGCGACTGTTGTCGGAGTCCTCATTCTCGGCCTGATTGGCAATATGCTCACCATAAGTAACATCAACAACAACTGGCAAGGCTGCGTGAAAGGTGTTATCATTCTTCTTGCAGTTCTGATTCAACGCGGACAGAAATCAACCTCATGAAATCACGAAACCTACTCAAATTCGGCCTCATCGCCGCCGCCGCTCTGATGGTATTCGGATGCGGATCGGGTGACGCCTCCTCAAGCGCAAGCTCCACTACTCCAACCACAGCTCCAGCCGCCGAAGGCAAGAAGCTAAAAATTGGTGTCTCCATCCCATCCGCCGACCATGGCTGGACCGGAGGAGTCAAGTACTGGGCCGAGCAGGAAATGAAGAACCACCCAGAAATTGAGTGGGTCTACCAAACCGCCGACAACCCCGCCAAGCAGAACGAGAGCCTGGATGCGATGCTCGCGCAAAAGATTGACGGCCTCGTCATTCTTGCCCATGCCAGCGAGCCACTGACTCCAAAAGCAAAAGAACTCCACGATGCCGGCGTCTTCATCGTAAACGTTGACCGAGGCTTCACCGAGCCAATCGCCGATATTTTCCTTGCCGGAGACAACAAAGCATTCGGTCGCATCTCCGCCGAATTCATCGCCAAACAGCTGAACGGAAAAGGAAACGTCCTGATTCTCGAAGGTGTCGCGTGCAACGTCAACACCGACCGAGTCGAAGGCGCCAAGGAGATTTGGGCCAAGAATCCGGGCATCAAAGTTCTTGATAGCCAACAAGCCGACTGGAACATGCAGAAAGCATTCGAGAAGATGCAGACCATGCTGGTCAAGCACAAAGAAGTCAACGCAATTTGGGCGGCTGACGACGACATGGCCCTCGGAGCTGAAAAGGCACTCAAAGAAGCTGGACGAGACAAGAATATCTTCATCCTCGGCGGAGCTGGTATGAAGGACATCGTCAAGAGAGTCATGGACGGAGACCCAATGTTCCCTGGCGACGTCACGTACCCACCAAGCATGATCGCTCAGGGTATCAAGCTCGCTGTCGAGACAATGAAGGGCAAGACCAAGGAAGAGCTGAAGGCTCGAAAGCCAACGAATGAGACGGTGAAAATTGAACTCATCGAAAAGGCAAACGCCAAGGACTTCTACTTCCCAGACTCCATTTATTAAGGTCTGAACCAAAAGAGCGTAAAATGGCTGGTAATGCTACCAGCCATTTTGCTTTTATCCGTTCAACAAGCCGGTGCGCTCGAACTCGAATCAACTGGCGCCGTTACCGCGAAGCTCGGATACATGCCCGTCCAAATTCAGCTCACAGACAAAAAGCCAGCGAAAATCACGAAGGAGCCGGCCTACCGAGCAACTCCCCAGTACGCGACGATCAAAGTCGGCAATGGACCCAAGAGCGATCACGTCATCGCCCTCGACGAGCCGAAAGATCAAGAGTGGAAGATCTACATCGATTTTAACAATAACGGCAATCTCACCGACGATGGAACCGGCGCCTGGAACACTAAGCGGGACGGCGATCGCCCTATGTACGGTGTGATGACCATCAACCTACGTGCATCTTACGGAACCGCCACTAAAGAAACTGGTTCTGCCAACTGCACACTGGGCTTCTACCGCTTCGTTCGCGAAGGGGCAAATCCTCTCCTTTGCTACCGTCAATCCGCCCGAACTGGCGAAGTGAAAATCGACGGTGCCAGCCACAAAGTACGCCTCATCGAAAACGACGCCGACGGCCTGTATAACAAGCCCGTCACGAAGGTCGAAGACGCCGGGAAGACCCGTCCTGTCTGGCTCCAGATCGACACCAAAGACGATGGAACCTATGCCAGCGGCACCATTGACGCCCGTGCGCCTTTCCAACTCGGCGAAAAAGTGTACGAAGCCAAAATCTCCGACGACGGTTCGAAGCTCGAAATCAAGCCAACCAAAAAACCGGTGATCGAACTCACTCCGAAGCGGGAAGCACCCAAGCCCCTCCTCAAAGAGGGAACCCCGGCCCCCGACTTCGTCGCGGAGAAATGGGGCGGAGGCGAGCTCAAGCTCTCCGACTATCGAGGGCAAATCGTCATCCTCGACTTCTGGGCAACCTGGTGCGGTCCTTGCCAAAAGTCGATGCCTCACGTTGAGCAAGTCTACAAAGCCGTGAAAGACCAAGGCGTCGCCGTCCTCGCGGTCTGCGTTTGGGATGACAAAAAGCCCTACGAAGCATGGATCCCCGCCAACAAAGATAAGTACACCTTCCAGTTCGCCTTCGACCCCGCCGGTCGGGACAGTGCAAAGAGCATCGCCGGCAGCAAGTTCAACGTCAGCGGAATTCCGACCACCTACATCATCGATAAGGACGGCAAAGTCGCCGCCGCCATCGTTGGTTACGAAGACAACGACAAGCGTGTCGAAGAAGCCCTCAAAAAGCTTGGCGTCAGCGTCAACCTCTGAGCCCTAAAATAATGACCTTGGCGTGAAAACATCTCACGTCAAGGTCGATTCAAAAGAAAACCGAAGACTCGTTCCGCCACAATGTTAAGGATGTTCAAACCGTCCGCTTTGGTCTTCCTCGGGCTTGTCGCCGCCTCTAGTTTTGGTCAACAAGACCTGATCAAGCAACGCGAAGCTCTCGAAAAGCAACTGCTGGAATACACCCTTGCCTCCAGTGGCACCGAAGCCGCCTTTGCCGACGAAGTTGCTGAACTCAAAACCCAAATCGAAGCGATCAAGAAGAAGCTCAGCGCCTCTTATATCCAACCAACCAACCAAGGCTGGTTCAGCGGCTTCTTTCAAATGCAGTTTGCAAACACACAGAGCAACGGCGCCACAACTGGAGACTTCCGCAACCGACGTTCGCGCCTCAATTACAACCACCTTGCCGACGACAAAACCATGCTTCGAGCCAGCGTCGATTTCAGCGCCGGAGCCAACCAAACCAGCGCCCAAATTCGGGATGGATTTATCCAGTTTAAACCAAACTCCTATCTCGCCCCAAGCGGTCCAACCTACACAATCGGACAACAGCTGACACCGCTCGGATATGACATCTTGCTCGCCAGCTGGGCGCGATTGTGGCCAGAACGCTCGGTTTACGAACAGGCATATCACAATGGTGAGCGCGGCCGAGGGTTTCTTTACCAAAACGGAGACAGCAGCAACTACTGGTTCGCAGGGCTTTGGTCTTCTATGATGGTGAACGACTTTGAAGCCGTCAATAACTCCCGCGGACCAGCCGGTGAAACCGGTCCCATCGGCGGTGTACGGCTAAAGAAAGGAGCCTGGGAAGGTGGACTCTCCGCTCTCTCGACTCGACGCCCAAGATTTGTCAGTGGCAATACTGATCTCCCTGTCGCTGACCGAAAGTTCACCTACTTCGACGTTCGCTACAATCCTAAATCGTCCAGATTCGACATCCGAGCCGAGTACATGCAGGGCAAGGACCGAATCCCTGGGCAGAATTATGCGGCAACCGACACCACCGGCTACCACGTCGTCATGGACTACAAGCTCAACAAAACCGACTCCTTCGTGCTCCGCCACGAAGAGTGGGACGCCGACTCTTCTCTCGACGGCGGTCTCACCACTCTGAACGGAATCGCTTATGTCCGGGATGTCAGCCAGTTTGTTCGGCTCAGCCTCGCCTGGCAGTGGAACACGCAGCTCGGCCAAGCCACCGTCACCCCCGCCAACGCCCCCATCAACAGCATTCAGCAGTTAACTCTTCGTGCCCAGTTCAAGTTTTGAGCGATAACGTAAACTCGAACGGTTGAGGCTGTCATCAACAGAGAACAACTTCAGTGGTTAAGGGGCTGTTAACAAATAGTTAGCCCTTTGTTAAGGAGGTCAACTGGCAGGGAAAATGTTATGTGCTGGATCGGCTGTAGCACGACTGCAGCAAACTCAGGAGACATTCTTTCAAATGAAAAAGGCATTTACCCTCATCGAGCTGTTGGTCGTCATTGCGATCATCGCTATTCTCGCTGCTATCCTCTTCCCAGTCTTTGCTCAAGCAAAAGCTGCTGCGAAGAAAGCCGCTGACCTCAGCAACGTCAAGCAGATCAGCCTTGGCATCACCATGTACACCATTGATGCTGATGACATGTACCCATCCGCATACTTCCACCGAGCCTTCAACCCAGCTCTCGGCGGAACCAACGCAGGATACATCCACTGGTCCGGTATGACTCAGCCATACATCAAGAACATTGACATGTTCGTTTCGCCAGGCGACACCATTGGTGGACACGCTCCGACCTGCTTCTCTTCGGCTGACAACAACAGCGGAAAGGGCGCGCCAGGCGGCCAAACTGCAAACATCTGCACCGCAAACCCAGGTATCGTTCCTCCGAACTTTGTTCGCGGTGGCTCGATTGTCGATGAGCAAGTGCCTCGCATCTCCTACACCGTTAACTCGGCAGTTATTCCTCGAATGCGAAACATCGGTGATGTTAACCGTGGAATCTCCATCGTGAGCCAAACCGCTCTCGACAGCGTTGCTAACACGATTATCATTGCTGGTTTCACCCGCAACCTCGAGTGCCTTGCATCGGCTTCAATCACCTCGGTCACCCGAAGTGCGTCACACCGTTCGACCAACGCGATCACCCGAGATGCGGCTAACAACCAGGTTTACTTCGGTAGCCAAGAGGATGGTGCAACCCGGCCTCCACAGCTGTTCGGTTTGAACTTCCAGAACCTCCGAGCGAACAATATCTTCAACCTCTGCCGAACCGCTCCTTCAACGAGCTACCCGCTCATCGTGTACCACGGTTGGAACAACTGGAGCAACCAGGGCGACAACTACGGAATGGCCGACGGTTCCGCAAAGTTCCGACCTTTCGCTCAGACGATCGCTGCTAACAACTACCAGTGGGGCGCCAAGGCCTTCACAGACGGTGGAGCTGCTATCCTCGACCCAGTCACCGGTCTCCCAGTTACCAACTAAGCTGGCGACTCTCTCCAAATCCCTTCCCCGCATCGTTCGGGGAAGGGATTTTTCGTTTCTGCAGACAACGCAAAAAGAAGTCTTGGAATGAAACAGCGCCGTAACGGGGAATTTCATCCGTCCCGCGTGACGGCAAGCTGAGAATCCTTCTCAAATAGCGCACCCGTTTATGTCTAAAATGAACGCAATGTCACGCTTTCTTCGCCTGTTCCTCTTGATGTTCTTGGAATATGCGATCTGTGGAGCTTGGGCCCCCACCGCGGCGGTCTACTTCCAGTCCGGCGGTCAAGGTGCCATGAACGCAACTGGCTTGCAGATTGGAGCCCTGTTCCTATTGATGCCGCTTGCAACCATTTTCATGCCTCCCATCTTCGGCTCCTTAGCCGACCGGTTTGTGCGCACAGATCGCCTCCTCGGTCTTCTTCACGTCCTCTCCGGCTTAGCCTTATTCGCCGCCGCAAAGCAAACTTCCTTCTATCCGGCGATGACCTGCCTCGGTCTTCACGCACTCCTGTACGCCCCGACGATCGCCCTCACAAATTCTCTCGTCTTCGCTCATTTGGATGACCATCACCGCCAATTCACCCCTATCCGCGTTGCCGGCACCATCGGCTGGATGTCCGCCGGGCTGGGACTCTCCCTCTGGCGGCTCAAGTTCAACGCCCCCGTCGGCGACCTCTTTCTGCTCGGGGCTGCTCTCAGCATCCTCCTCGGCTCCTTCTCGCTGCTCCTTCCCGCCACCCCACCAACTCATGCATCAAGCAACCGATTCGCCTTTGGCAAAGCCGTGAAGCTCCTCAAGAATCCAAGCTTCATGGCTCTCATTGTCGTCGGGACTGTGGCGTCCGCCATGTTCGACTACTACTACCTCTTCGCCGGAGGCTTCCTCAGCGCACCACGTCTCGAAGCCCTCAAGGCTGCACTTCCCGAAAGCTATTTCAACCCAGGCGCCGCAGGGCTCGGAATTCCACTTGGCAAACTCTCCGCCATGATGACAATCGCCCAGTTTGGGGAACTGCTGGTGATGCTCTGTCTCCCTTGGCTGATCAAAAGGCTTGGCATCAAATGGGTGCTTGCGCTAGGTCTTGTCGCCTGGCCGATGCGTTACGCGCTGTTTGTGTTCTTCCCGTCCTCATCAGTTGCCTTGCTTGGACTGTTTATCCACGGACTGTGCATCCCCTGTTTCCTCATTGCGGGGTTCATGTACACCGAGCAAGTTGCCCCGACCGATATCCGCGCATCTGCCCAGTCACTCTTCCTGGTCAGCACTCAAGGAATCGGCAGGGCGGCGGGTTCCCTCATGGCCGGTTACTCGCAGGTGCAGAACACAACGATGCTCCCGTCGAGAGTCTCGGTGGCTGGCTCCACCGATATCAACAAACTCGTTGATTGGCAATCAATGTTCATCATCCCTCTTGGTGTCGGCTTGGCCTGCGCCCTCGTTTTCCCATTTGTCTTTCGACCCGCCAAGCCAACAAAACTGGCGAGTGAGTAATCACCCGGGCGCAAGAAACCGGGGGGCGGCGTATGCCAAGGCGTGCCAGCCCGGCGGATCCCCACCCCCTCCCCTTTAGCGAACTTGCGTTCCTTCGGGTGCCTCGCGATCTGGCTGCAGAAGAATGGCTCCACCGTTCTCGTCCGTCGCCGCGAGGAGCATCCCTTGGCTCTCAGTTCCGCGCAGCTTAGCTGGCTTGAGGTTGTAGACAACTACGACCTGTCGTCCGATCAAATCCTCTGGCGAGTAGTTCGCTCGAATTCCCGCAACGATCTGCCGCTTCTCCTCGCCGATGTGCACCTGGAGCTTCAGCAACTTGTCGCTTCCCTCGAGAGGCTCGGCCTCAAAGACCCGACCAACCCGCAACTGAACCTTTGCAAAGTCATCAATCGTAATGATTCCGGTCGTCTCTTCTGCTGGCTTCTTTGTTTCTTCCATCTTGGGTTTCTCAGGTTTTTCGGGCTTTTCGGGTGCGGGGACCTTCGAGAGGTCGATACGGGGGAAAATTGGCTGTGGCTCGTTCAAAACGGTACCTGCGGGCAACGAATCCGGCGATCCAATCAGCGACCAGTCGGCGGAAGGTGCAACCCCAAGCTGACGAGCAACCTCGTCACACACTGTTGGCATAAACGGCCGCAGCATCCCCTCGGCTGCTCGAACGCAGAGGATCATTGATCTCAGAACGGAAGCCAAAGCCGGATCGCCCGCCTTTGCTAACGCCCACGGGGCCCGGGTGTCGACATACTTGTTGACAAATCGAATGACATCAATTCCGGCGTTCGCCGCACGTTCCAATCGGAACCCAGTCATCGCCTCCTCGTAAGCGGTCTTGCATCGAGTGATCGCTTCTAAAACCTCCGCCTCCACTGGCGCATCGGGAACGATTCCGTCCACAAACTTGTGCGCCATTGCCAACGATCTGTTTAAGGCATTGCCTAAATCGTTAGCCAAATCGCTATTGTATCGCTTATGGAAGTCCTCATAAGTGAACGTAGAATCGTTCTCGTATCCCATCGTCGCCGTAATGTAGTAGCGAACAACATCCACTGCCACGGCAGGCGAGCAACCGGCCAAAGCCGCCGTCTCTGCCGCCAACTCTAACGGTCGAACAACATTCCCCTTCGACTTCGATATCTTTTCTGTGCCGAGCAAAATCCAGGCGTGAGCAATCACGTGCTTAGGCAGCGGCAAATCCGCGCCCATCAGCATTGCTGGCCAAAGCGTCGCGTGGAACCGGGTCAGAATGTCCTTTCCGAGCCACTGCGCCTCCGCCGGCCACTTTTCCTCCCAGCCCGGATTCGGCCACCCAGTCGCCGTGATGTAATTGATCAGAGCATCAAACCAAACGTAGATGACCTGCGACTCATCCCCCGGAACCGGAATCCCCCAGCCGTTGTTCTTGCGCGAAACGCACTGGTCCATCAGCCCAGATTTGATGAACGAAACAACCTCGTTCTTACGCGTTTCCGGAATGATGAAAGAAGGATTCGCCTCGATATGCGCCAGCAACCGATCCCCAAATGCCGAGAGCTTGAAGAAGTAGTTTTCCTCGCTCACCCACCGGACTTCATTGCCGTCTGGGCTCTTACCGTCAACTAAGTCAGCTTCCTTGAAGTAAGTCTCGGTCGAAACGTCATACCAACCCTCATACTTGGCGGTGTAGATGTAGCCGTTTTCCTGAAGCTTGGCGAACAGTGCCTGCGAAGCCGCACGATGCTCGGGAAGGGAAGTGCGAACAAACTTGTCGAACTTCATGCCCATGCCGTCAAAAATCTCGATAAATCGTTGCGCAATCTCGGCCGTAAACTCATGCGGATCCCGGCCCAAAGCCTCCGCAACTTCCTTGATCTTGAGCCCATTCTCGTCCGTCCCCGCGACCGAAAAAACATCTTGGCCCCGCATCCGCAGGTACCGAGCCGTCACATCGCCCGACAGCGTCGTCAAGATATTCCCGATATGCGGTGTGCTATTCACATAGGGAATAGCCGTCACGATGGTGGTCTTCGGCATGAACCCCTAGTTTACCGGGGCAACCCGGTTTCCCGGTAAACTGTTAGGTTCAAATGGACTTCAAATCGACTCTCCATCTCCCGGACGCTGAAGCGACAATCCCCATGAAGGCGAACCTGCCGACCTTGGAGCCGTCGATTCAGCAGATTTGGGATTCAGAGGCGATTTATCACAAACTCCAAGAAGCCCGGAAGGACTGCCCGAGCTACGTCCTCCATGATGGCCCGCCTTACACGAACTCGCCGATCCACATCGGAACTGCGATGAACAAAATCCTGAAGGATTTTGTTCTTAAGAGTCGCCAGATGATGGGCTTCAGAACCCCTTACGTTCCGGGATTCGATAACCACGGTCTGCCTATCGAGCAAGCCGTGATGAAGAAATTCGTGGAAAAGAAGATCACGCCTACGATCCCTGAACTTCGCCAAGCCTGCCGCGACCACGCTTCCGAATACCTCGCCATCCAACGCGACCAGTTCAAAAGGCTTGGCATCTTCGGCCTTTGGGAAAAACCTTACACGACGATGGACTTCCGGTTCGAAGCCGAGATCGTGCGAGTGTTCCGTCGCCTTGTTGAGAAAGGCTATGTCTATAAGGGTCTCCGACCAACCCTCTGGAGCCCCACCAGTCGAACCGCCCTTGCAGACACCGAGATCGAGTACCACGACCACGTGAGTAAGGCGATCTATGTCAGATTCCCCCTCAAGAGCGATCCAAACCAAGAGCTAGCCGGACTAGACAACGTCTACACCGTGATCTGGACCACTACGCCGTGGACGATCCCCGCAAACCTTGCCTGCGCCTTCCATCCCGAGTTCAACTACGACGTCGTCAAGGTCGGCAACGATCACTACATCATCCTCCAAGACCTCGTCGCCAAAGTCGCCGAGAAAGTCGGCTGGGCCGAGTACACCACCGTCAAAACTCTCGAAGGGATCAACTTCGACAAGATTGAGTTCAAACACCCGATTTTTGACCGATCCAGCCTCGCCGTCATGGCAGACTACGTCACGACAGAGGACGGAACCGGCGTCGTCCACACTGCCCCCAGTCACGGACGTGATGACTTCTTCACCGGGCAAAAGTACAATCTGGGAGTCCCGAACACGGTTGACGAGAGAGGAGTCCTTACGCACGAAGCCGGTGAGTTCGAAGGTGTCTTCTACAAGAACTGCGACACTGTCGTAGTCGAACGACTCCAAGAAGTCGGAGCCCTGCTCAGTGTCAGCGATTACCAACACAGTTACCCCTACGCCGAGCGCGATGGCCAGCCCGTGATCTTCCGCGCCACCGAGCAATGGTTCCTTAGCCTTGAACACGAGGGCCTACGGGGACGAATGCTTGACAGCATCCAAGACGTGAATTGGGTCCCGAGTCAGGGCCAAAACCGCATTGAGGCGATGATCCGAAACCGCCCCGACTGGTGCATCTCTCGACAACGCCCTTGGGGAGTCGGAATCCCGGTCTTCTATGGTCGCAAGTCTCGAGTTCCGGTGCTTGATCCGGTTGCCATCGATGCGGTTGCGAACCTAGTAGAAGCCGAAGGCTCCGACGCCTGGTTCATCAAAGAAGCCGCCGACATTCTTCCCGCCGGTTATGTCCACCCCGAAACTGGCGAAACCGAGTTCGACAAGGAAACCGACGTCCTCGACGTCTGGTTCGACTCCGGTTCCACCTCCCTCGCAGTCCTTGAAGGCAACGTCTATCCCGAGTGGAAAGAGAACTGGCCCGCGGACATCTACCTCGAAGGCTCTGACCAACACCGAGGCTGGTTTAACACATCTCTCATCCTCGGCCAAGCCACTCGCGACGGCGCGCCTTACAATACCGTCCTCACCCACGGTTTTGTTACCGATGGCGAGGGACGCAAAATGTCCAAGCGCCTCGGCAACGTCGTAGACCCGGTCAAAGCCTGTGCCGACTACGGTGCCGATGTCGTCCGCTATTGGGTCGCTGGAACCGATTACGCAAACGACGTCCCCTGCAGCGATCCGATTCTGAAGCAGTTCGGCGAGAGCTACCGAAACATCCGCAACGCACTCCGCTTCCTGATCGGAAACCTGAAAGGTCACACCGCGGACTCGGTCGAAACGCTGCTTCCCATTGACCAATGGTTCATCGAGCAAGCCGACCTCCTCGTCACCGATTGCATCGACGCCTATGAGCGGTTTGATTTCGGAACCGTGATGTCGAGCGTCCACAACTTCTGTCGCCAACAGCTCTCCGCCTTCTACGCCGATGCAGTCAAGGACCGGATGTACTGCGACGCTGAAGACTCCGCTGAACGAAGATCCGGCCAACAAGCTTGCTATGAAGTGGCGGAAAAGCTGATCAAGCTCATCGCTCCGGTCTTGGTCCACACCGCCGAAGAGAGTTGGCTCAAGATGCATGAAACCCTCGGCGTGAAGCCAACTTCAGTCTTCTTCGAGACCTTCGATGCCGTTAGCATTGACGAGATTGAAGGCAGCGAACTCCAACAACGGTTCGCCGCGGTCATCGCAGCCAAGCAGGTCGTCAACAGCTCGTTCGAGCCGTACAAGGGAACCGACGGGATCAAGAACTCACAAGACGTCGTCGCGAAACTCGCCGTTGACGCCACCGAGAAACAACTTCTCGAAACCTTTACTGCCGACGAACTAGCGAACTTCTTCAAAGTCAGCTGGGTTGAACTGGCTGAAGGGGAGCCTGCTGTGACGTTTGTGAAATCGCCCTACAACGAGTGCATCCGCTCCCGAGTCCGGCGGCCCGACGTTGCCGAAGTCGAAGTGGACGGAGAAAAGGTTTTCCTGAGTGCCCGCGACCGAAAGGTGCTTGATCTTTGAAGTCACGCCTGCCCCTCTTCTGGATTCTCACGATCCTCATGGTCGTGGTCGACCAAGCCATCAAGTCGTGGACAAGAAACACGTTGATGGTAGGTCAGTACTGGGACGGCGGACCTTGGAAAGGCGTCCTCGAATTCACCCTCAGTTATAACAAGGGCATCGCCTTCGGCATGTTCCAAGGCTCGGCTCTCGCGATGGCGCCTGTCGCGATCATCATCGCCGGTTTTGCTGTTTACACAATCCATAAGAACCGAAACGAATCCCGCTGGGGCACGATCGCGCTAGCCCTCCTCGCCAGTGGAGCCGTCGGGAACCTCATCGACCGAGTCGCCAACGAGAAAGGCGTTACCGATATGTTCCTCGTTCGTTTAGCAAACCTTACAGGGGGGAGGCTCAACGATTTTCCGGTTTTTAACTGGGCCGATAGCTGCATCACCGTCAGCATGATCATGCTGTTCCTGAGCTGGGGCAAGCCCAGCAAAGACGACCAAACCGAGCCTCTTCAACCCAAAGAAGAAGTTTTGTAATGTGTGAAGGCCAGGTAGCAGCGATGCAAAACCGGGACCATCAACAGTCCCGGTAGGTAGTTCGCCGTTGGCATCTGCTTGAGCCCCAACAGTGAGATGCCAATTGACAGGATCATCAGCCCGCCTACCGCTGTGAACTCGTTCAGCAACTCCTCATCCTCGCGCAACCACTTCAGCCGCGACGCCAAGAGCGTAATCGCCCCCTGAAACACCAGCACAACCACCGCGGAAAACAGCACACCGATACCAAGCGACGCTGCCAAAAAGAACCCAGCAACCCCGTCTAATGTCGACTTCAACCCGAGCAGCTCCGACCGACCCTCAAGCCCATCCTGGATGCACCCCAAAATCGTCATCGGTCCCACGCAGAACAATATCGAAGCCGTCAGTAAACCCTCGCTGAACTTCCCTCTACCCCCGACAACCTCTTTCGCCCAAACGGAGAGACTCTCCAATCCCGCCTGAACACCAAACAGAAGCCCAAGAATTCCGCCAAGGGCAATGCATGCCGCTACCAGAATCAGATTCTTCGAGGGCAAAAACATTTTGACTCCCAGCGCCAGGTTGACCAGCCCGATCCCTGAGAGTGCAATGTCTTGGGCGTTGGAAGGTAACAACTGCCCAACCAGCAAACCAAGGGTGGAGCCGACAACAACTGTCCCAGTGTTGATCAGTGTTCCTTTCATTCCACCGACCTCGACCCCACCGACGTAATGATTAGCCCCCACGCCGCCTGTGCCGCCATCGAAACCGGAAAGTTGAGCGCCAACGGGAGCGAATAGAGCGCAACTGTCACCGGTCCGAAGTACATCCAACAAGTCACGAGAGTAGGGAAGTATCGTTTCCAAAAATCCCCCTCTGCCAGCTTCTGCCGCATCGCAGCAAAACTTAGCCCCGAGTCAATCCACATGAACGTCAGCGCAGCCACCGGCATTGAAAGCAGCGGAGAAAAGATCAACATGTCAAATGCAATCTTCGCAACCACAACGCCGAGCGAAGGCTTGTCTCCCAGTTGCTGGCTAAGAAAGATGTAAAGAGTGTCGACTGCTACCGCGATGAATCCGAAGTAGGCAAGCTTTACCAACAAACCCGCAAAGCTCGTTTTCGGCCGGGCGTGGCGAGTAACAATTGCGGCCACCTCGGGAACAACCAGACTCGCAACCCAAACCGAACCCAACGTAAAGACCAGCCCCCATTTCTCACGGAACGATCGAATGGTCTCAGGTAGCGACTGCCAACTCGGAATCGCGTAATACAAAACGACAAAAATCAGAAAGCAAATCTGAATCAGAATGATTGGCTTTCGAGCCGCCCGCATCGATGCAAGCCCTGGTGCCGCAAGTGCTCGAACGTCAATCTTTGAACCAGAGGCCACAAGATAATCTACCTTTTCCCCCGAGTTCAATTGAGGTACACCTAACTGTCCCGCATGAACTCCCCTAACGGCGTCCGCTACGAACTCCTCGGAACCTGCCCCCACACCAAGGCACGCCTTGGGCGACTCCATACACCACACGGCACGGTCGAAACCCCTTTCTTCATGCCCGTCGGAACCCAGGGAACCGTCAAAACCGTCGGTAGCGAAGACATCGAAGCCCTCGGCTTTGAGCAGATCCTGTCCAACACCTATCACCTTTCCCTTCGCCCGGGTTCAGATCTGATCGAGAAGCTGAACGGCCTCCACAACTTTATGTCGTGGAAGGGCGCTATCCTGACCGACAGCGGCGGCTACCAGGTCATGTCGCTCAGCAACACCAACGAGGTCACCGACGAAGGTGTCACCTTCAAATCCCACCTCGATGGCAGCAAGCACTTTCTCACCCCCGAGCGATCGATCCAAATACAGGCTCAATTAGGCGTCGATATCAGCATGATGCTCGACCAATGCCCTCCTTACCCCTGCTCCCGCGATGAGGCCCACCAAGCCATGAAGCGCACTCACGAATGGGCGCATCGCAACCTCGCCGCGCGTAAAGAAGGTCAAGCCATCTTCGGAATCGTACAAGGCGGGGTCCACTTCGACATGCGCGAAGAAAGCGCGGCATACATCTCCGACCTCCCCTTCGACGGAATCGCCATTGGTGGCGTTTGCGTCGGCGAGCCTACCGAGATGCAATACCCCGTCGTTGAGCACACCGCGCCGTTGCTGCCCAACGACAAAGCTCGCTATCTGATGGGCGTCGGTCACCCGAAAGACATCATCCACGCCGTCGCTAGCGGAGTCGATATGTTCGATTGCGTCTTGCCCACTCGCATGGCGCGCCACCACTGCCTTTACACGCTAAACGGCCGAATCAACGCCATGAACAAACAGTGGGCTGAGCATGATGGCCTCCACGACGAAGGCTCCTCATTCGCGGCAACCAACCGCTACTCCGCCGCCTACCTCCGCCATCTCTTCAAAGCCAACGAACCTCTCGGCGCAAGAATTGCTACCCTGCACAATCTCGCGTTCTACGCGCGCCTCATGCAAGAGATACGCGACGCGATTGCACAAGGGACTTGGCCCGAACTCGTTGCTCGCTACGCGCAAGCGTAGCCATTCGCTTGCCTTCCCCTCATATTCCCGATCGTGTTCGCCCCCGGAATGATTTGAAATGCGAGCGAATCAGCATCTCATCGGTTCAGGCGGCTCTAGAATCGCTTCGATTCTTGTCGTCAAAGAATCGCTCAATTGCAATTTGGCGCCTTATGGGTCTGGAGTAGTAGAAACCCTGAGCAATATTGTAGCCGTATGAGCGGACCATGGACTCTTGTTCTGAAGTCTCCACGCCCTCCACGAGCGCAGTCTTTCCGAGCTGAGTAAGGAGCTTGCCAAAGGCCTGTAATAGGAGTGCTGCAGATTCGCACTGCGGAAGACCCATACAGAATTCTCGATCAAGTTTGACAGTATCAAACGGCACTTTGTAGAGATTGGCAAGGCACGAGTGTCCGGTTCCAAAATCATCAAGCAGGATATGAAAGCCAGCCGCCTGGATGTCACGAATGATTCCGACGCACATCGAATCAGATGCGATGTCTCCGCTCTCCGTAATCTCGATTCCGAGCGCACCAACCGGAATGCCTGTTTTCGCGGTCAGAGAATTTAGCAAGTCAACTATCGAAGAGTCCAACTGTTTCGGAGATACATTGACAGTCACGAGTGGAAAGTTCTTGTTTTGCCAGCCCGGCAAGAGTTCCTTTGCCATGGCCGCCGCCTCCGAAATGACGAAAGCCCCAAGTTCTCGGATGAGGCCGTATCGCTCGGCGACGTCAATAAACTGATCAGGGTATGCAATGGGCTTGTTGCAAATCTCCCACCGACACAGTGTCTCGAACCCAACGGTGGCGCCGGTGGCCAGGTCAATAAGAGGCTGGAACATTGTGGAAAGCTGCCCATCCTCAATTGCGACTCTCAAATCGGCGGCCATGTGCTTATCTGAGCGAGTTTGATCAGATTCGCGTTCCACCACTGAGGTAATGATCTGCAAGACTTCATCAACTGCAAAGGGCTTATTCAGGATCAAGAAGTTTGGTGTGTTTCCCAACACCGCGCGTAACTCCGCGAAGCTGTAGTCAGAATACGCCGAACAAAGCACAATGAACTGATTGGGTTCAACATTCCATATCTCGCGAATTGTTCGTAGACCATCCCAACCCGGTGGCATTCGCATGTCGACAAAGACTACGTCAAACGCCTGAATGAGTCTCTCCTTGTTAAACAGCTCAAAACCCTGCTCGCCTTGAGTTGCCGTGAACAAGTCGCAGTGAGACGACGGCTGAGCGGCGGTGACGCTGCCAAACAAGGCGCCTTCAATATCCTCTAGATCACCTGAATCCGCATTGCAAGATGGCATCAAAATCTTTCGGAAGTCGTTTAGTATTCCCGAGTTATCATCAATGGCAAGGACTCTTGGGATCATGTTATGCGGCTTCCTTTTCGAGTGACTCCGTGCGATCCAAGAGGACAAAGCTTGCACCCATTCCTGGTCCAGCACTCTCCATGCGGATACTCCAACCCATTTCTCTTAGTGTGTTGGCGCAATAGTGAAGCCCGTACCCCGAGCCGTTCGGCTTGGTTGTAAATCCATTCGAGAAGATCCTCGTTGCATCGTGAACTTCGACACCCTCGCCATTGTCCTGGACGAGGAGTGATGCTCCGCCTTGCGGAAGACGCTTCAACTGCATCTTGATAGTCCGGTCACCAGCTTCGCGGCATTGAACTGCGTCTTTCGCGTTTGTAAGCAGATTTACGAGCACGCGAATCAACAGAGGTGGAAAACAACTAGCCTTGACTTCAGGCTCAAGCGAAAGCTCGAGGTTCACACCGTGGTGTTGTAATGATTTCTGAACAATTCGAGCTGATTCCTCAACGATTGGAGCAAGGAAAACTTCCTCTTGCTGTGACATTGGACTCGCAAACGTGTACTGCGCAAGAATAACTTCCCTCATGTGAGCCACTGAGCCGGAGAGGTCGTCCAATTCACTGAGCGAGTGCTTGTGGTCGTCTACGAGTCGATCGCTAAGGGCGGTGAGGAATGGAAGAACTTTGGAACCTTTAGGATCTTCCTTAGTGTAGCGATCGAGATCCTCTTTGTTCTCGTTCAGGAGAGCGACTGACTCTTGAAGGCGCAGAAACTTCGAGTTTGCGGCAATCGAATGCAGTTGTCCAAATGCGACCCGAATCGAGTTGAAGACGTTGCCCGCGTTGTGCAGAACTTCCCGAGCAACAGATGCCATTCCAGCTTCGTGTGAAGCTTTTACCAGCGAAATCTGCGCTACTTCGAGTTGGTCAAACGCTGTCTGGAAAAATCGGGAAACGAGTCCGATCTCATCATTACGCTCAGTCAGAGATGGTGAAACCAGTCGGCTATTCCCCTTACCGATGTCACTCACTTCTGCAGACAGCGTCGCCAGCGGTCTGGTAACCATGATTTTGATCAAGATAAGCCCCAGCAACGAACTAAATAAGCTAAAGCAAATCATGTACCCGATTGAGTTGTTCACGGTTCCAACTCCGTCGATCAGAATTGTCGGACCTGTGCGGCAGATGATCCCAAAACGAGTCTCGCCGTCATCCCCGGTTACGTTCCTAATACTGATGACATCAGATTGAACCGTGGGTGGTGAGTTGTAGCTAAATGTTCCTTGCAAGGGCGGCACTGGGAGTTGCCCGAGTTGCCTCTTAAGTCCACTAAGATCTTCCAGTGAAAATACAACTCCTATCGCGGAGGCCAGGTTGTCAACCTTCTTCCTATCCAGAAATCGGCCGATGACAATCATTCCGACCGGTTGCTTCTTTTCTGAACTGTCGAGAACTGGTCTTGCATACAACACCATGGGCTGCTGTCCCACAGTGCGAATATCCCACGCGCCCTTGTTACGTGGCTTCCCCCCGAGGTTGGCGGGAAACGCGAAGTCAACCAGATTGACACCAGGATCTCCGCGATGAATGACACCATTGAGGTCTCTCCAACCGGCATATCTGATCAGCTGAGTGTTGCTCATGATCCAGATGAGGTCGACGTGTGTGGTCTCGAACGTCGAGTCGGAAAGGTTCACACGCCTATAGTTTGGATTGGAGTCCAGGACGAAGTCATATGTATCGTCCCAACTGCCCCAATCTTGCGTTTGCCGTCCCAACGCGGAAACCTCGGTCAGAATTGATTTGTACGCTCGGTCAGCATTGAGCTCGGCCGCCGCGGATTGGAGCTTCACGAAGCTCTTCAGCATCATTGGTCGCTGAAAAAGAACGAAAACACAAAGAACAACAGACGTGATCCCCAGAATTCCCAATCCAACTTTGCTTCCGAGTTTCATTTGACCTGATAAGTAGAATTGGCAGGACGAACTCTAATCACAACGGGGCTTGTCCCAATTTTGCGACGATTGTCGCTCTGTGAGGATCGCAAAAATTGATGGGCCGAAAAACAAAGTCGCCCCCTCAGTGAATACTGAGGGGGCGACTTTCAGCTTCCGAAGAGCTTACTGTCGCTTTCGGAAGTTAGGCTCGCCGCCGCCGGAAGCTGGTCGCTCCGCTCGGTCTGGGCGAGGGCCGTCTCGTCGAGGACCTCGGTCTCCGCCTCGATCGCCACCGCGATCTCGACCGCCGAATCCGCCGCCGCGTCCGCCTCGGTCACCACCGCGACCTCGGTCTCCGCCTGGGCGTCCGCCGCCGCCACCTTGCGATGGAGGAGGGGTTCCGTCTTCGTTACCTTCAAGGGTCGGAAGATCTTGCTTGACGCCGATTGCCGTGAGGTTGAGTCGTCCCTGGTCATCAAGCTCGAAAGTCTTGACGTTAAGGGTGTCGCCCATGTTCACCACGTCTTCAATGCGGTTGATTTCCTTGAGAGTGATCTGCTCCTTCGGAACAAATCCCTGCTTGCCGCTGGCAAGCTCAACAAGGACGCCTCGACCCATGATTCGAGTCACGACGCCAGTGGTTTCGACTCCCATTTCAACGTCGCCGACCGCATCCTTAACCATCTGCATGGCCTTGTTAGAGGCTTCTGCTCCGGTTGAGCCGATAAGGACTCGACCGTCTTGCTGAACGTCAACAGTTGCACCAGACTCAGCACAGATCTTCTTAATGGTTGCTCCACCAGGTCCGATCAGAGCACCAATCTTTTCGGGATTGATCTGCATCGTAACGACCTGAGGAGCCGTCTCAGCAACGCGGCTTCGAGGAGCATTAATTTCCTCTTCCATCACGTCGAGGATAGCAAGTCGAGCCGTTAGAGCTTGGTTCAAAGCGCGAGCAAGAACTTCGTCAGGAATACCGTCAAGCTTGGTGTCAAGCTGAAGCGCGGTGATTCCGGCGCGGGTTCCCGCGACCTTGAAGTCCATGTCTCCGCAGAAGTCTTCCATTCCGATGATGTCGGTAAGGACTTTGAATTCCTTTCCGTCGCTCATCAGACCCATCGCAATTCCCGCAACCGGAGCCTTGATCTGGATTCCGGCGTCCATGAGAGCCAAAGTCGAACCGCAGACCGAAGCCATGGAGGTCGAACCGTTGGACTCAAGAACCTCGGAGGTCAGGAGCATGGTGTAAGGGAACTGAGGATCGCTCAAAGGAAGCACTGGGAGCAGCGCTCGCTCAGCGAGGGCACCGTGGCCGACTTCTCGTCGTCCGCGTCCTCGGTTTGGCCGAACTTCGCCAACTGAGTAGGCAGGGAAGTTATAGAAGTGCATGTATCGCTTAGCATCTACTTCTTCGAGTCCGTCCATTGTCTGGGCGTCTCCGGGAAGTCCGAGGGTAGCGATGGTCATGACCTGGGTCTGGCCGCGAGTAAAGAGTCCTGATCCGTGGACGCGAGGAAGAATTCCGGCGGTCGCTTCGATGTGTCGAAGCTCGTCGAGCTTTCGTCCGTCTGGTCGCTTGTCCTTGGTGATGATGAGGTCGCGAACGACACCCTTCACAACGGTATCAGCAGCTTCTGGAAGCTGGCCGAGGATCGCTGGCTGGTCGGCATACTCAGGCTTGAGCTTTTCAACGATGTCCTTGATTAGGTCGTTGAGAGCAGACTCTCGAACGGCCTTGTCAGCCGAACCGAGAAGCGCCTTCTCGATATCCTTGCCAAACTTCTTGCTGATCGCCTTCTTCAAGTCCTCATCAATGGTGAACAAGGTGACTTCGCGAACCTTGGTTCCGACAGTCTTCTTGAACTCCTCAAACTTCAGGGCGATCTCTCGAATTGCGTTGTGGGCGTACTTGAGGGCAGCGGCCATATCGGCTTCGCTGACTTCGTTGGCACCAGACTCAACCATGGAGATGGCATCCTTGTGTCCGGCAACGATCAGGTCAAGATCAGAAGCCTTGATTTGGTCGTTGGTTGGGAAGAGAATGAACTCACCGTCAATTCGTCCAACTCGGACGCAAGCGATCGGAGCCTTGAACGGAATGTTCGAGACTGCGAGAGCTGCACCAGCGGCGCAAACTGCGAGAACGTCGGGAGGGCAATCTTGCTCAACTGCGAAAGGCATCGCCATGACTTGAATGTCATTGCGCATTCCCTTCGGGAACAGAGGTCGGATCGGTCGGTCCATCAATCGTGAAACGAGAATCGCCTTTTCAGACGGTCGTCCACCGGACTTGATGAAGCCGCCTGGGATTTTACCGACGGCATACTTGCGCTCTTCGTAGTCGCAAGTCAGGGGCAGGAAGTCGATTCCTGCTTTGGGGTTTTCGGACATCGTTGCGACGCCCAGGACGATTGTCTCGCCCATTCCAAGGAGAACTGCGCCGCCGGCTTGTTTAGCCACGCGACCTGTTTCGAGGTAGAACTCCTTTCCGCCTACCTCGAATTCGAGTGTGTGTATCATTTATGCTCCGTTAAGATTAACGGGGCTTAACTTCACGAATGCCGAGTTTCTTAATAAGAGCACGGTAGCCAACAACATCCTTATTGCGGAGGTACGCCTCGAGGCGACGTCGCTTACCAACCAACACGAGCAATCCACGTCGACCGTGGTTGTCTTTCTTGTGGGTGCGAAGGTGATCAGTGATCTGCTGGATTCTCGCCTGCATAATCGCGATCTGAACTTCTGCCGAACCGGTATCTCCCGGTTTGGTGGCGTTATCGGTGATGACTTGTGATTTCTTATCTGGACTCAGGGGCATGGTGTTTCTTAAGCTCCGTAGTTAAATCGAGATCGAGAGTATTTCGTCCACCGCTCAGTTCAGGCTCCCTTGTCCCGTAGGCTTTTGGGGGGCTGAAGTCAACGGTTGACGCGCAACCATCGATTCGACACATCAATATACCTGATTGACATGATTTAGGGTTTACGGAACTTTTGTATAGGCTGCTGGCGCAAAGCTCGGCGTGTCACAGAATCGAGTTCGTCCATTGCGGTAAACCGCAACGCAAGTCACCCAATCCGGAACTCCGGCTGGCAGCGCGCGAAAGTTAACCGAATTGCGGGGCTTATCCGTCAAATTCGGAGTGACCCGGTGATAGACGTGACCATGAAGCAGAACCAGTGTCCCGGCCCTTGGCGTCAGCACGACCTCGCCGGAGATCGGGTCTTGCGTCCCACCAGGGGGAATGACGCCTTGTTTATGAGATCCAGGAACCACGACAATGGCCCCGTTCTCCAGGTTTGTATCAGAAGGATACAAAAGGCGATTGAGGTTGAAAAGTCCGACTTCCTCCGGCGGGCAGTCTTGGTGCCAAGCCTGACCCCTCCCGTGAGGAATGCTAAACATAATCAGTGACGTCTGAGTCTCAAAACCATCACCGAGGACCTCAGCCGTTGCTTGACGAAGCTTCTCCGAAGCCGCGAGCTCACAGAAAACGGGATGCCCCTCTAAAACTGGATCCCACGCAAGAACATCGCACTCATCGTGGTCGCTCTTTTCAGCCACTTGGCGAGTTTCCGCTTGCCACTGGGCATACTTTACATCCAAGCTCTCATTGAGTTGGTCATTTTCGTGATCAGTTAGAAATCCTTCGATGACCACGTAACCGCGTTCGTCAAACTCCTCTCTAAAGGACGACAACTGTTACACCCACCGAGGAGCGTTCTGGTACGCAACCGGCCGCAACCATCGCTCTGGAGCGTGATTACCAACACTCGTAAACCGTGAATCCGAAGCCGCAGGGTACGGTCCGCCATGCTGAGTCGCCTCGCAAACCTCGACGCCGGTAGGGAAGCCGTTAAAAACAATCCGCCCCGCGATCTGCTCCACCACAGGAAGCAGAATCTCAACAAGTGCTTGGTCATCGGGACCGAAGTGGATCGATGAAGAAAGGTTGCCCTGCGTTCCAACGCAAGCCAGCATTTCATCAAAGCTCTTGCACGTGACGATCAGCCCAAACGGCCCGAACACCTCTTCTTGCAAGTGGGGGTTCTTGATGAAATCTGCTCCCGACACTTCGGCAAGCCCAGCTTGACCAGGATTTGTCACCTCAACCAACGTTGAGACCCCCTCCTGCCGACATGTCGTCTGAGCTAGCCGAACGTAGTTCTCAGCTATCCCGTCCGTCAACATCTTCCCAACCGGAGCCGCCGCCGCCAACTCTTGCATTTTTGACTTCGACGCCGTCCACTCAGGAGAATCAATCCCAAAAACAATCCCCGGATTAGTGCAGAACTGTCCAACTCCAAGGGTCAATGATGGTACATATCCCTCGGCGAAGCCTGCCACTCCCCCCGGCAGAACAAACATCGGATTCACCGACCCCATCTCCGCAAAAACCGGAATCGGAACCGGACGCTTCGCCGCCGCATCCATAAACAACCGACCAACCCGAAGTGATCCCGTAAACCCAACACCCTTGATCAACGGATGCTCAACCAACCCCAACGAAACCGCATTATCCCCATGGACGCACTGGAACGTCCCTTCCGGAAATCCATGCGCTTTCACCTGCGCCGACACGATATCGGCTACCATCCGAGACGTCTCCGGATGCGCCGGGTGAGCCTTCACAATCACCGGGCAACCCGCCGCCAGCGCCGAAGCAGTATCGCCCCCCGCCACGCTGTAAGCAAGAGGGAAGTTTGAAGCCCCAAAAACCGCAATCGGCCCCAACGGAATCATAAACCGGCTGATGTTTGGACGAGGCGGCGTCCGATCTGGAATTGCCGTAACCACATCGACTGCCTTAAACCGCCCCGCGCGAACATCAAGTGCATGATTGCGGAACTGCCCAGCGGTCCTGTCGCACTCTCCGTTCAGCCGAGCCTCCGGAAGGTGGGTCTCCCGCATTGCAACCGGAACGATCTCCGCCTTAGCTGTCGTCAAGGCATTCGCAATCCCATCCAACAAATCCGCCAGAACCGACCCTTCAACTGAGCGCAAAAACGGAGCCGCATCAGCAGCGCGTCGGATAACAGAATCGAGTTCAGAAATAGTGATTTCAAGCATAACGGTTCGGGTCAAGTTGGTTAAGTGGCAAGGACGTCTCCCGCCCAGAGAGGAGTTCAGAAACAAGCTTACCGGTGATCGGACCGAGGCTCAGCCCCATCATCCCGTGACCAGAAGCAACGATAACATTTGGATTCGTCTTGATCCGCCCGATATAAGGCAGACCATCCGGCGGACAAGGGCGATTACCCACCCAAATCGGCTCGCCGTGCATGTCCGCCTCTGAAAACTCCGGATAGAACTGCGGCACCGACTCAATAATCCCATGCACCCGGTTCTCGTTCACATAGTCGCTCGGCGGACCAAGCTCCATCGTGCCCGCAATCCGCAGACCATTCTCCATCGGAGTAATCGCCACCCGAGCCTCCGCAAGCAACGCGCAAACTTTCGGCATGACCGGCGGCTTTTCGACCGTCATGCTATACCCCCGCCCAGCCAACATCGGCATTTTGAGACCGAGACTCCGAACCATGCCGCCCGACCAAGCCCCGGTAGCAACCACCAATTCATCAAACGGATGATCCCCCACCTGGGTGTGAACCCGGTCGAGTTTGCCCTTTGTCTTCCCAAACCCAGTCGGGGACTGCAAGTTCACAAAAGTCGCCCCATGTCGTGTGAGGTGGTCTCGTAAAGCAGACAGCAGGTTCTGAGGCGTCAGCGAAGCATCATCCAAAAAGCGCACCGCCCCACAAACATCAACCTGCGCCCCAGTCTCAACTTCCCTCAACTCTGGTAACGACAAAACCTTCGCCCGAACCCCAATCTGGTTCGCTCGCTGCGCGAGCTTCGCCTCATGGTCAAGCGTGCTCTGCTTCTTGCAGAGCATCAACAAGCCATCTTTCCGAAGCTCAAACCCGACCCCAATCGCCTCCGTCAAAGCCTCATATTCACGACGAGAAAACAGGTTCAAATCGCGAAGAATCGTCTCCGTCTTCTCAACATGTGTCGAGTTTGCGGCCTTATAGAAGTTCCAAGTCCACAGTAACTGATCAACCGAAGGAGGGAAGTGGAACCCAAACGGCGACTTGGGATTCAGGAGCATCTTCAGCCCCATCTGAATCATCCCCGGAGCAGCCAGGGGAACAAAGTGACTAGGAACAATCATCCCTGCGTTCCCAGTTGAAGTCGAACCCGCCCCTTCATATTGGTTGTCGATAACCGTAACGTCATGCCCATCTTGCTGGGCATAGTAAGCCGAGCAAAGCCCCATGATCCCGCCACCGATGATAACGACCTTCAAGAAATCCCCCAGCAGAACGGATCCGATTCATCAAAGATTAGCTTCGACTCCCCACAGACATAAGCCCGACCAACAATGTGCGGGATCAACTGCTGCTGCTCATCAAGCGTCACCCAGCCTGTGAACTTCGATCCAGTAATCGACTCCTGAACCCAATTCTCACCCTCTGCTAGTTTCCCATCGGCGAACAAACAAGCCAGCTTCGCACTCGTCCCCGTCCCGCAAGGAGATCGGTCATAAGCCGACCCTGGGCAAAGAACGAAGTTGCGCGAATCTGCATTCGGAGTATCGTCAAACAGCTCGACGTGGTCAACAAAGTGACTATCTGACTCGAGCGCATTAACCGCGTCCCTAATCTCCTCCGTCAAACTGACAAGAGCGGCCGCATTTTCGACGAGCAACTCCGGCATTTCTGGAGTTCGGTGCGCAAGGAAGAACCAATTTCCTCCCCAAGCCACATCACCGACCACAGTTCCGAGCGACACCTCAACAGAAATCCCCTCCTGCGCCCGAACACTCGGCACATTCTGAATCTCCACCTCGCCATTCTCAAGCAAAGTCGCCTCAACAACTCCCACCGGAGTCTCAATCCGATGCACTCCCGCATCGATCCGCCCAAGGTACTTCAGAGTCTCAATCACCCCAATCGTCCCGTGCCCGCACATGCCTAGGTAGCCGACATTGTTGAAAAACACCACCCCGCAGACACAAGAATCATCCTGCGACTCAGTCAGCAGCGCCCCCACGATCACATCATTCCCGCGCGGCTCACAAACCACGCCTCTGCGCAAATGATCCTGCTCCCGAAGCATCCAGTCCCGCTTCTCAGCCGCCGTCGCGCCATCAGGCTCCGGCCAGCCGCCAACAACAACTCGCGTTGGTTCGCCGCCAGTATGAGAGTCAATGACGTGAATGTTCATCAACTACAGTGTAGGGCGATTCGCAATCGCTTCGTCGATCACGCCTTGAATCCGGGCTCGCTCCGCTCCCACCAAAGGCAACCGAGGTAACCGAACGTGCTCCGCGCAGTAACCCGTCGTAGCCGTCGCCAGCTTGATGTTCTGAACAAACTTGATTCCCACGTCCAAGTGCGCCACGGGCGAGAACCACTTGTAAAGCTCCCGAGCCTCGTCCCACTTGCCCGCCATCGCCAAGTCCCAAAGCCGCTGATTCTCGTACGGGAAGGCAAGTCCAATCCCCATCACCCAACCAACCGCACCGAGGAACGCACACTCAAGAGCAAGATCATCAACCCCCGCAAACAGCGCCAAACGATCCCCAATCTGCTTCTGGATATCCAGGAACCGTCGAGTATCGCCGGAGGACTCCTTTAATGCTACAAACCGATCACTCGCATCGCATAAGTTTTCCAAAATCTCCGGCGTCAAATCACCCGGATAGGCCAGCGGGTTGTTGTAAAGCAAAATCGGCAGATCACTCGCCTTTGCGACAGTGGTGAAGTGCGTGATCAGCTCATCCCGATCCGCCTTATAAACCATCGCCGGCATCAGCATGATCCCGTCAATTCCTAAAGCCGCACATTTAGCCGAATAGTCAGCCGCCTGAGCCGTCGAAGTATCTGCCACCCCGCTCAAAACCGCCACTCGCCCGGCCGAAACCTCGCGAGCAACTCGCAAAATCTTAAACTTCTCGTCCCAAGTCAGCGCGAGGTTCTCACCCAGCGATCCCATCATCACAAACCCCTTCACACCCGAATCAATCAGAACTTCAAGGTGAGCCCGCAACTGATCGTAGTTGATCGAAAGATCAGAGTTGAAAGGAGTCGTCAGAGCCGGAAACGATCCGGACCAGTAAGGCATGCTGGGCATCGGGCTGATTTTACTTCCACCGAGGCTCAACACCAAGCAGATTCTTCACCAGAAAGTCTCGCCGCTCTCCTCAGAATGACTACGTTCCGCCAGTTCCACCCAGGCGACAGAAGCATCAACGTGTTTCTGAGAAGACTTGACCATGGGTTACCAAAAGTGCAGGTGAACAACTCTAGTTCGAGTTTCGATACGCTTCTTGCTGTCTTTCGTGTGCAACCATGTAACACTTTTCTAGCTCGCGATCATCAGTCGAACTAATCAGCCCCAGAAGTCGAACTAGCTTCTCAACGCAGCGCTCCGGATTGGTCAATTCAAACGCAATAAGGGAATCTAGGGCTTTGGGAAAAACGAATGCGACACTTGGCAAGTTGAACGCAAGTAGTCCTTCCACGAATGTTCCATGACTGACTGCGTTGCGGATTGTCGCGATTCCGTCCGTATCCGCGCACAGTCCTAGGAGTTCTCGTTCGCGCCATTCGAAGCTTAGTCGAATCCAGATGCGACTGTCGCTGATCCAAATGTCTTCAGATTCGGTCACTGGCACTTCTTGCCAGTCAGCACACTGCCGAAGCGCGATCCTGACGATCGATTCGAAGGTAGGTTGACTTGACATTGCTTTCAGTGATCGCGTTTTCTGACGAAGTGGTAGCGTCGCCTACTTCCAACGAGGCTCAACACCCAACAGATTCTTCACCAGAAAGTCCCGTTGCTTCCGCTTGCCGTAAGGATGCCCAACCGCCCCGTGACCCACGTTCGGAATCGTGACGAAATCGAAGTCCTTATCAGCCTTAATCAGGGCGTCAATCACCTGATAAGTCGAAGCCGGGTCAACGTTCGTATCCGCCTCTCCGAGCAACAGCAACAACTTCCCACGAAGGTTCTTCGCCAAAGTCCGGCCCGACTGCGCCTCGTAGTGCGGCCCAACAACCCCCATCCACTGCTCGTTCCACCAGATCTTGTCCATCCGGTTGTCGTAGCAGCCACAGTCCGCCACCCCGACCTTATAGAAATCCCCCTGAGTCAAAAGCGCATGAAGCGTATTCTGCCCGCCCGCCGAAGTCCCATAAATCCCGACTCGAGTCAAGTCCATCTGAGGAATCTCCCGTGCCACCGACTTCATCCAGAGAATCCGGTCCGGGAAACCGGCGTCAACGATGTTCTGATAGCAAACGTCGTGAAAAGCCTTGCTCCGATTGCTCGTCCCCATCCCGTCGATGCGAACCACGATAAACCCAAGCTCCGCCATCTGCATCCCGCCCGCGTTGGTATGGAAGTTCTTCGGCACGTGGCTACTATGCGGCCCCGCATAAATGTCCTCCACCACCGGATAGCTGTTCGCCGGATCAAAGTTGGTCGGCAGATACACATGCCCCCAAATGTCCGTCTTCCCGTCCCGCCCCTTCGCGCTGAAAACGCGTGGAATCTGGAATCCCGCAGTGATTAGCTCCGAACTATCGGCGATCTCTAAATCAACGACCTTCTTCCCGGTCTTCGCACTCCGAACCTCATGCACCGGAGCCATGTCGGGCCGAGAGTACGAGTCCAGCAAGAACGATTCATCCGGCGAATACGAAACCCGATGATTCCCATTCCCCTCGGTCAGCCGAGTAAAACCCGTTCCATCAAAGTTGACCCGGCAAAAATGAACATTGTAAGGATCCTGATCCCCGTCCAACCCACTCGCCTGGAACCAAATCTGCTTCTTGTCCTCGTCAACTCGGTCCACTGCCCGCATCACCCAGTTACCCTGCGTAATCGGTTTCGATCCGCCCGTCATAAGGTCAAACAGATACAAGTGGCTCCAACCCGAACGCTCACTCTGCCAAATCGCCTGCTTGCCTCCTTCCAAAATCCGATAGAACGACTTCGCCGTCCAGTCAATAAATGTCTTCGACGTTTCCTGAATCAAGGGCTTCGCCTCCCCCATCGGAGAAACCTGAATCAGCGTCATCGCCTGATGCCCTCGCTGGTTGTAGCGAAACACAAACCGCTCGTTATCCAACCACCTCTCGCCGTCCAAATCAAACGGGTTTGAATACAACGCCGTATCCACCCGAACCGGAGCCGCTTCCCCAACCCGATAGATGAACAAAACCGGCTTCGCCACCTTATCGCCTGGCTTCAAGTACTGCCGCGTCGTCAGCCGAGGCTGAAACTGGTCCATCGGAGTGGTGAACACGATGTTGAGCGGATGCGCTTCCTCCGGCTCAACCTGGTAGAACGCCACCGTCTTAGAATCCGGCGACCAAGCCACCGGCCCCCGAAAAGCATTAGCCGCCGAACCCGAAGTCGTCAACTGCTTGCGATCCTTTGCGGCAACATCAAACAAGTTCGCCTGGTTATCCGTGAACGTAATCCGCCACTTCCCGTCCGGAGACTCGTTCTGCGGCCGCTGCCGAGCCGGAGTAAACGAAACCCGCTTCCCATCCAAAAACGCCGTCGACCCGTTCCGATCCGGCTTATAAGTCGCCAGCTTCGTCCCATCGAGACGCGTGACGCACCAGTAGTGCGTCACCCAAGTCTGAATCGACCACTCCTTCCCCGGCTGCAGAGTCTGATATTCCCGCAACACCCCGTCGTCCTGAATCCAGTGAATCTTCAGCGGCTCCGCTGAGTCGTTACGGAACGTGATCGAAGTCTGATCCCCGCCCCCGCCGCTTTCCGGAACCTCTTCGGGTGCATAAGCCTTCAACCCCCCTACAACCGGATCACGACCCTTGCGAACCTCAAACGTCTTCAGGTTCACCTGATAAGCGTCATCCAGCGTAAACGTCACCGTCGAACCGTCATCACTAAACGAAGCCTTCGGCGGCAACTGTGTAGGATCAACCGGCCTCCCCGCCGCCTTGCTCAAAGCCAGCGCAACCGCCCGATGATCAAACGCCAGCGTCTTCTTACCCGCCGCCGCATCCACCAAAACAAACTCCGACTTCCCCGCCGAAAGCTGACGCACATACCAAGCCTTCCCGCCCTTCAGCCAGTTCAGCGTCAGCCGCTCATTCAGCACCTTCCCCGAAAACCGCTGCCCAAAAGAATCCGCCCGAGCATAATCCCCCGCCGACCCCTGTGAATGAGCCAGAGCCGGGAAGGCCATGAGGAGCAAAGCTAGACGCCGAATCATTCCCGTATTACACCCGACATTCACCCGAACCGGCTCCACCGACCCCAACCTCGGCTCCGGAATGAGCGGCGGAACCGTCTACCTCCTTGACCCCACCCCCGAAAGCCTCAACCAAGACTACGTCGGTCTCAACGAGCCATCAGAAGAAGACAGCCAAAGAATCAAACAACTCCTCGAAACCCACTTCAAGCAAACCGAAAGCGCCGTCGCCGAGAAGCTTCTAGTAAACTTCGCCCCGAGCCGTTTCAAAGTTGTGAAGACCAATCTGGTGCCCGAATGGCTCCCAGAATGGTCCCAAGAACCAACCGCTCAAGTTCTCTGACACTCCCACCATTGCATAAGCAAAGCCAATTGGCTATGCTAAGGGTGCAATGGTGCTCACTAGCCTCGCTTTACTTGCCACAATGCAGACAAAATTCGGTGAATTCGAAGGGAACCCAGTCTCCCTTTACACTCTCAAGAACAAGAACGGAATGGTCGCCAAGATCATGGATTACGGCGCAACCGTCGTCTCCCTCACCGCTCCCGACCGCACCGGAAAGCTCGGCGAAGTGACCCTCGGATTCCCCGAATTTGAGGCGTACCCAGAAAAGAGCCCCTACTTCGGCTGCACCGTCGGCCGATTCGGCAACCGAATCGCGAAAGGGAAGTTCAAAATCGACGGCAAAGAGTATTCGCTCCCCATCAACAACGGGCCCAACTCGCTCCACGGCGGAACCAAGGGCTTCGACAAAATGATGTGGAAGGTCCTCCGAAAGCCTACGTCGAAGAACGCCAGCATCGTCTTCCACCTCACCTCGCCCGACGGCGATCAGGGCTACCCCGGCAAGCTCGAAGTCACGGTGACCTACACGCTCACCGCGAAAAACGAACTCAAAATCGACTACCGAGCAACCACCGACAAGGCAACCCACGTCAACCTGACGAACCACACCTACTTCAACCTCGAAGGGCCAAAAGCCAAGGATAACACCGGACACAAGGTGCAAATCCTCAGCGACTACATCACCCCCGTCTCGGCCGAGCTCATCCCAACCGGAAAGCTCATGCCCGTCAAAGGAACCGCCTTCGACCTCCGAAAGCCAACCGTCGTCGCCAAAGGCATCGACTCCGACCACGAGCAAATGGTCTTCGGCGGCGGATACGACCACAACTGGGTCCTGCGCGGCCGCGGACTCCGAAAGGTCGCCGCTGTCCACGAGCCCAAGACCGGTCGCTACATGGAAGTCATGACCACCGAGCCCGGAATCCAGTTCTACAGCGGAAACTTCCTCGACGGAACCCTCTCCGGCCACGGCGGAGCAACCTACGTCAAGCGCTTCGGCTTCTGCCTCGAAACCCAGCACTACCCCGACTCCCCCAACCACGCCAACTTCCCGTCGACGTTGTTGCGACCCGGGAAGACGTATCGAACTACAACCGTCTACAAGTTCTCGGCTCGTTGACATCCACCGGGTTTTCGCTTACCTTTGAACTTCCGAAATCGAAGCAAGTGCCTCCCCAGCCGAAACTGCGGAGGCCCACCCTAGTAGACTTAGATTCAACGCTGGGCTAGAGTAAACTTTGTTCTAGGATCAAATGTTGATGGAGACCAATACAGATAAACCTTTCCAGCCAAAGTCTTGGATTGGACTCTGGATCAAGGTTTTCATCCCGCTCAACATCTTTTTTCGACTTCTCCACGTTGCATTCCCCAACGCCGATATCCCAGAAGGCTGGCCGATCTCCGAGGGCCGATTCAGCCTCCCAACCGGAACTGGAATACTATTCGCCCTCCTCGCCATCGGCAGCTACTTCGTCTACCGCTCTAAGAAAGGGAGTCTGAAGACCTTTGGCCTTCTCGGCGTCCTGGCCCTAGCATTCTTTGGACTAAATTTAGCCCACGGCGTTCGGTCATCGATGGTGGCAGTCAACGCCAGCGACTCCATCGAGACAGAGTATTACCAAGACGCCGCCCGCTACAGATCGGTCGGAGAGGTGCTCCGAAACTACAACCGTGACCAAACAACTCTCGGGATGCACTCCGCATCCCACCCACCGCTTCCTGTAGCGGTTAGCGTTGCTGCCAAACAACTTTTTGGTGATCAGCCCGAAGTCATTGCGATCGTCCTCGGAACGATCATCTTTGCCTGCTATTTCCTTCTTCTTTCCGAGGCATCAGACTCAAGTCGGTTCCTACTCTCAACGTGGCTCGCGCTGTTGACGTACTCTATGTTCACCTTCGATGGGATCATTGCATTAATCACGCTGGTTATTGCAAAAGGCCTGATGGACAAAAGATATTGGGTGCTCGCGTTTATTCCGGTCGGACTGATGTTCAATTTTGGATTCATCATCCCAGTCCTCGGGTTGTTGACTTGGCAAGCCGTTGCTCGAAAGAACTTACTCACCGCCATAATTGCCGCTGTTTGGACAGCGGCTTTTCTGATTCTTATCAACTTCGGCACCGGATACAATTTCTGGGAAGGTTTCCGCACCGCAAGCCGGATCGAGAATGCCGACGGCTTTCGGCTCTTTGTCGACCCCATTTCATTCATCTGCACTCGCTTAGAAAACGTCGCCGAAATACTTTGGTTCGGGGGTCCCGTGGGTCTCTGGTTAGTCAGCACAATCCGTCATTGGCCAGCTGAAAATCGAAAGCTGATCACCATTGTTTTTTCCATCATGATGCTCGCCTTCTTGACCGGTGCATATCACACCGGAGAGACCGCCCGAGCATGCTTGTTCGTAATCCCAATCTTCAGCCTCGCAGCTCTAGAATGGATCAAAAAACTACCTGAGGAAAACATTCGCCAAGCGGCTCAAACGCAACTCGGTTTCGCGGTGCTGGTTGGAGTGTTAATGAATTTCTTCTGGTAAGCGACAACTTGCTGACAAGGCCGGGCTACCAAAAGGAGTTGCGTTGGAACTGCTCGTCAAGGTGAATCCAAATCGGGCGTACTTTATGCCCTGTGGCGCACTACCCAATCGGGCTAGCTTTCTTGCGGAGCACTAAGATCAGAGTTTATTGACTTTGAATATGTAGCGACGAGCCATCGTTGGATTATCGATCTGCGGGAAACTGGTTACAACTCTGGTTTTGATGCCTCGGGATCCTCGATCCCGCAGGCTAAAACTGTGAACCAACTTCAAAACCGCCGAGCCTAGAAAACTCGACTGAGTAATGCCCTGAAGTCCGCTCCTACTGCCGAAGCGCGTGCGCCCCGACTGCAGCTGCAGGACTCCCCGACTTAACTCGCAAATCGCCCGCGCCGGCATCAATGAATCCCGGATCCGCGCCATAAATCCCACCAACCTCAGCCACCGGAAGGCTGGGTTTGCTTGCCCTCGCCGAGGTGGCGTTGAACCAGAAGTTCCGGGCGAAATTGAATGTCTCTGGTGAAGTTCGCGCCCCAACGTTGACCCCACCGCTCACCCAGTTCTCCGACTTAAAAACGATCAAGTTGTCCGCGAATACCCCGCGCCGCGAAGGAACAAACCCCGCGACGGTCGTCTCCTGCAGGATTCGAAGTGCCCAGCGTTCCGGCTTGTAAATGGTGTTGAATGACACTTCCGCACCGTCGACGCCAACAAACGCGAAGGGTGCCGCGCCTCCGATGAAAGTACACCCGCGGACCCGAATATCCTTCGCCTCATAACGCGATCCAGAAGGAATTGATTCCAGTGCCGGACGGAAGAACTGAAGCCCGGTGCTGCCGCCAATGTTTACTCCACGCTGACCATAAGCCTCAAATCGACTCTTCTCGATCAAAACCGCGCTCGTCCCACCTTTCGCCTGAATTCCGCTGTCTCCCCCTTGCCGAAGCGAGCACCCAGAAATCTTCCCCCGATGGCAGCCCACCATATCGATCCCCGATCCGCCCCAATCCTCAATCGTGCAATCCGCGATCTCAAAGTCATCGAGGCCAGATAACTTGATGCCGTCGTGATTTCCCTTGGGCAAGTGCCGAACTTGAATCTTGCTCACACGAACGTGATGCGATGCCGTCCCAGTCGTCCCACCGTCGTCAATGTTCAGTCCGTTCGTCGTTGCATTCTCAATGACCAGATCAGAGATTTGAATGTGGCTGATCTTTGAGAACTGCAAACCGCTCGTAAACGTGGGTGGCTTCTTCGGGTCTTGCGCCGTGATGATGATTGGGCGTTCAGACGTCCCGTGCAGATTCGAAGCAAACACCCCCCGGTAACTTCCCGGAGCAATCTTGATAACCGATCCCGGCCCCGCCTTCGAAAGCGCGCCCATCGGCTGTGCCGAATCGCCGACCACGACCGGCGACGTTTGATTCAGAAGCATGGCCAAGTTTGCAAGTATCGAGAGCATCTATGACGACCATACCCTTGCAGCAAGCAACATCTCCACTCACCCATCAAGCCAAAACAAACCCCGCCCTGCGCATATTCCACCGAGCGTAGCGAGCCCAAACTCTCAAACAAGCCACTCACCTCAAAATGCCACCCATCCGGGGTGGAGGGTGGGAAGAGGCGCCATCAAAAGATCGCTTAAAGCTCAAGCGGAGGTTGACAAACCCCCAACTTCTTCGCCTAGTAAGTGATGATTCAATCGCACCTCAAAATCAAATTCCCGCAGTTACAGTCGTACTGTCGAATCTGCGCCCATTTGCGCCCAATGTTTGCCAAAAACCGGACTCATCTTGAACCTAATGCGCCCATCAATCTCTACACACGCACTCTCACCGCAGCCTGCCCCTTACTGCCCCACAAAAAGCAAAATCCGAGAACATTTGAACCTAAACTGCCCCTCAAACTCTACACGCGTTGTCCCTACCTGTCCCCACCAAATCTTGGAAAGTCAGACGGTATCGAACCTGATTCCCCATCTAATATCGTCGCAGTTCTCTTCATACCGCGAATAGAAACTGAGAACCGAGAACCGAAAACTGTAAACTGTGCGGATGCCCCTGATTCCCGTCGCACTCCTGCTCGCCCTCCAGGGTGGTCGATTTCAGCCCGCAAACCCCCTCCCCGGTCTTCCGCCGGTCTTCCTCGATAAACTTCTCGACTACAAAGGACCGACCAAGCAAGTCTGCGAAAAAGCTGGCCTCGAAGGAAGAATCCTCTGGATCGACGCCACCGCGAACATCGAGCGATACAACACTGAAGAGAAGATCATTGCCCTCTTCGCCCGAGTTGCCAAATCAGGTTTCAATACCGTCGTCTTCGACGTCAAGCCCCTCTCCTCCGAGATGGTCTACCCCAGCGCATTCGCGCCAAAACTGAAAGAGTGGCGAGGCAAAGAACTAGGCGACTTCGACCCAATGCCCGCGGTCAGCCGCGAAGCCCGCAAGAATGGCCTCATGCTCTTCGTCAGCATGAACGCTTTCTGCGAAGGTCACCGCCTCCTCAACCGAGGCCCGGGCTTCGACCGCCCCGAAGAAACCAGCGTCGTCTACGAAGCGGCGCCAACCGTGAGAATCGGCGACAAGTCGTTCCCATTCTCCACCAGCGGAGAAATTGACAAAGTCACCATCGCGGCCACCCCGCCACCCGTCCCGCAAGACGACATGCCAAGCAAATCCGTCGTCTGCAATAAATTCGGCGTCGTGGTCGATGCAACAACGCCGCCAAAAGGCGGCTTCACCGTCACCGCCATTGGCGTCCCTGCCGGCGTGCTTGCCGTCTACGGACAGCCCGGAGCAAAGATCATCCTCGAGTCCGAACCGAGCTTTGTCCGCCTCACCGACTCCGCCGATAAGCAGTACCCGCTGATGACCAACCCGAACAACCGGACCGTTCAGGAGCGAATCAAGAACTTATGTAAGGAGGTCGTCACCAAGTACGACATCGACGGCGTCATCTTCGACGATCGACTCCGCTACACCGGCCTCAACGGCGACTTCTCACCCGTCACCCAAACCCTCTTCGAGCGGAAAGTCGGTAAGAAACTCGTCTGGCCCGACGACGTCTTTAAGTTCACCTACACCTACAAAGATGGCCTCGTCCGAGGAATGAAGCCCGGCCCCTACTACGAGCAGTGGCTCGCCTGGCGCGCAAACGTCCTGAAGCAATTCACCATCGACATCCGATCTGAAATCCGTAAGCTCAAACCCACCGCCAAGCTCGGCGTCTACGCCGGCTCCTGGTACGGCGACTACCAGCACTACGGCAACAACTGGGCGGCTCCCGCAACGGAGGCCGGCTTCTGGTTCATGACCCCGGAATACCGCAAAACCGGCTTTGCTCCCGAGCTCGACTTCCTGGTCACCGGTTGCTACTATCCAACCGGCCCCATCTTCGATGCGCTACAAGAGGGTCGTGGGGTTGGTGTCACCGTCGAATCCGCCGGAAATCTCAGCTACCGAGCCGCACATGACGAGACCTTTGTTTACGCCGGCCTTAGCCTCGCCGACTTCAAAGATAACCCCGATGGACTCGGCAAAGCCCTGCAGTCCGCCGTCGCCACGACCAACGGAGTCATGGTCTTCGATCTCTCTCACGACATCGAACCAATGTGGAGCGTCTTCGAGAAAGCATTCTCGGTGAAGAAAAAGTCCCCCCAAATCTCCGACGCCTACTTGGCGGAAGCCAGGAGGAGAAGAGTAATCCTGGAGAAGCGTGGCCAGAAAGAACCGCCAATCATCATCAGCGGCGGCGCGTCCGGAGTGGGATTCTAAACCTAACTGGTCAAAAGGGCGTAACATAGAAGTGACAATGAAAAAGTCGTCTCGGTTGGTTTTCGCGGTTCCGGTTTTGGTGGCAGTTTCTGTCGCCCAGAACCCAGAAGATGTCTACAAGCAGCTCCAAAAAGAGACGTTCTTCGTCAGCCCCAAGTTCAAGGGGAGGATCGATCCAAGTCGGATTCGAGTCACTGCCGACCAGGTCAAGCCCTACGATCTCAAGGTCCTCGTTGTTCCGGCGCTCGGCTCTAAGTGGGTCAAGAACGGCAAAGAGAATCGAGGCGGGTTCTCGGAATACGTCGCCGGAAAGATTGGCCAAGGTCAAGACGACATCACCATCGTGTTGACCAACAAGGGAATCGCCACTTACGTCGCCAAGCTCAACGCGGCTCAGCTTTCAGCAATTGACGGCAAGGCCGTTTCTGCCGCCCGAAGCGGTGGTGCCGATGCCGCGATTCTCACTGCCGCAACCGAGGCGAAGGCCACACTTCAAACCGTCGGCCAAACTCGGAATGAGGTTGGCTATGTCCCACCGGTCCGTTCCACTCCTGCTGAATCTTCGAGTTGGGGAATTCTCGGGCTTCTCGCATGCCTAGCCGTTCCTGCTGCACTGATCGGAGGAATCGTTCTGTTAGTCAGGAAGGCCGGTCTCAAGCAGGCTCAAACCCAAGCTGAAGCTATCAAGAACCAAGGTACTGAAGCCCTCGCCTACCTCGACAGTTATGATGGATTGATAGACGACCCGACCGACGCCTCGGCCGTCCGCCAGTACCGCGACCGAATGGCGCAGAACTACGACGAAGGTCTAACTATGATCAGTCGCGCCAAGTCGAAGCAGGAATACGAGAACGCACGACGCCAGCTCGCGCTTGTGCTTCAGGACTTCGAAAGTGCAAAGCAGCACATCGACCACTCGACGGGTGGTACCGGAATGGCGTTCACCATCCCGCCAATCGTTGACACCCAGCGCGCCCCGATGTTCGAGCCAGTGCAAGGAGTCTCGTACTTCTCGTCGGAGCCTTCGGATCGACTCGTTCCTGTTGAAATGAACTTCGGCGGTCAGCGCCGAACCGTCATGGTTACCCCTTACGAGCGTGACCAAATGATGAACGGACAGATGCCGGAGATGCGCGGTATGAACCAGAACGGACGCTTTACGCCCTGGTATGGAGTGCAGGGCTACAACCCGCACAACGACTTCAGATCAAGTGACTTCTTGTGGAACATGATGGCCATCAGCGCAGTCTCCAGCATGTTCCAGCCGCATTACGGCTACGGGTACGGCGGCGGCCTTTTTGGCGGTGGCGGACACTATAGCCACGGCGGCGACACCACAATCATCAACAACTACGGCTCAGACTATAGCTCCGGTGGCGATTACTCGTCGGGTGGAGACTTTGACTTTGGCGGGTCGTCCGGTGGCAGCGACTACAGTTCCGGTGGTGACTTCGACTTCGGCGGCGGCGGAGACTCCGGCGGTTTCGACTTCGGTGGTGGCGACTCGGGCGGCGGCGGCGGCGGAGACTTTTAGTCTCTACTTCCGCGTTGCGAACCGTTTAACTTTGCGCTTCTCTTGGCCTAATCGGCCGTCACTGGTTCCTGCGATCTTACGCAGGGACTCAATCTCGTCGCGGACTCGCGCGGCCTTTTCGAACTCCATCGCCTTTGCGAGGTCTTTCATGTCTTTTTCGAGGGCCGCGATGAGCATGGGAATATCTTCGACCCGGACCGCCGACCCGTCCTGACCGAGCCGTTCTAAAGTGCTCTCTGCATATTGCGACGTCACCTCGGCGACTTGGTCGTAGGAGCGAATCGTCTCGCGGACTTCCTTCTTGATCGTGACCGGCGTAATGTTGTGAGTCTCGTTATAGTCCTGTTGAATTTTTCGACGGCGGTCTGTCTCATCAATTGCCCGCTGCATGGATCCCGTGATGTTATCGGCGTACATCAGGACCTTCCCGCCTACGTTTCGAGCGGCTCGACCGATCGTCTGAATCAGTGAGGTTTCGGAGCGCAGGAAACCTTCTTTGTCGGCATCTAGGATGGCGACAAGGGTGACTTCGGGGAGGTCGAGACCTTCTCGGAGGAGGTTAACTCCAACGACTACGTCGTAAACACCTAACCGCAGATCTCTCAGAATCTCTGGTCGCTCCAACGAGTGGATGTTCGAGTGAATATAGTTAACTTTAACCCCTAAATCTTGCAAATATCCGGTGAGATCCTCTGCCATTTTCTTGGTCAAAGTTGTGACCAGCGTTCGGCTTCCTTTCGCGACGACCTGCTGAATCTCAACCATGAGATCGTCAATCTGGTTCGCGGTGGGGCGAATCTCGATCTCGGGGTCGACGATGTAGGTCGGACGGATGATCTGCTGGGCAACCGATGCCTGATTTTCCTTTTCGAACGGCCCCGGAGTGGCAGAGACGAACACGACTTGCGGAACCCGCTCCAAAAACTCGTCAAATTTCAGAGGTCGGTTATCCAGCGCCGATGGCAATCGGAAACCGTAGTCAACCAGGACCGACTTCCGCTGCTGGTCGCCATTGAACATCGCCCGAATCTGCGGCAACGTCTGGTGGCTCTCGTCGATGAAAACGATGGCGTCGGAAGGCAAGAAGTCCAGAAGGGTGTACGGAGCCGTCCCCGGCTGGCGGCCGTCGAAGTAGCGCGAGTAGTTCTCGATTCCGTTGCAGTACCCCAGCTCCTTCATCATCTCGATGTCGAATTCGACCCGTTGCCGGATCCGCTGAGCTTCTAGGAGCTTGCCCTGAGACTTGAACAGGGCTTCTTGGGCATCCAGCTCTTCCTGAATCTTGACGATGGTTTCCTCCATCTGCTCCCAAGGCGTCACGTAGTGAGTCGCAGGGAAGACGGAGACTTTGGAGGGTTCGTCGATGACTTCCTGGGTTAAAGGATCAACCAGTCGAATCCGCTCAATCTGGTCGCCGAAAAACTCAATCCGGGTGACGATCTCCTCATCTTTTGGTTGAATCTCTAACGTGTCGCCACGCACTCGGAAGGTCCCGCGCTCCAGAACCATGTTGTTTCGAGTGAACTGCATGCCGATGAGCTTCTTCAGGCACGCGTCTAGCTCAAAGGTCATTCCCGTCTCAAACGTCACCGCCGCATCCACGTAGGTATCCGGTGAGCCAAGACCATAGATACACGAGACGGAAGCGATCACAATGATGTCCCGCCGCTCTAAAAGCGCCTGGGTCGCGGCGTGTCGCAATCGCTCAATCTCGTCGTTAACGGAGCTGTCTTTCTCGATGTAGAGGTCGCTCGAAGGCACATAGGCCTCAGGCTGATAGTAGTCGTAGTAGGAGATGAAATACTGAACTGAGTTGTCCGGGAAGAAAGCCCGGAACTCCTGGCAAAGCTGTGCGGCAAGAGTCTTGTTGTGCGCCAAGATTAGCGCTGGGCGCTGGGTTTGCTGGATGACGCTCGCCATGGTAAACGTCTTTCCGGTTCCGGTTGCACCCAGCAGAGTCTGGAATCGATACCCGGACTCCAAGCCGTCGCAGATCGAAGCAATCGCGGTGCCCTGATCTCCCTTCGGCGAAAAGTCATTGCTCAGCACGAGGGGGTTGTCGTATTGAACAATATCCATTCTTCTATTATAGACGCCTGTCTAGGTGTTCGTAAACCGGAAATCTAATCCTCGACACCAACCGCGCGCCGAAACTCCTGAATCGCCTCTGCAGACTCAAATGCCTTGTACGGCACATAAACTAACCGATACTTCCAGAGTTCGATCACGACGTACTCGACCCGCGCCTTCACATCCCGAATCTGGTCGCGATGAATGCGATAGTTGAACTCCAATGGATCGGTGACAAAGTAGACATGCTCGCCTTCACAGACCATTTTTGTCGGCAAAATCGCTCGTCTTGAGGCTTTTGTGGTGATAAGGATGGACCTTGCCGGAATGCTGATCGGCCAGAGAATCATCATCATCCCGAGGCCCTTGTAGAGGTTCCCCGAGAACAGCGAAAAGATCAAAAGTCCAGTGATCGGAATCGAGATAAAGAACGGCCAGAATCGACGTGCGTACTCAAATCCCGTCCAGTACGCGAGTTGCGACCGGGAAACGCTGTAGATAGTTGTCTCGATTCGCTTCAAGCCGTCCTCATTATGTAAGATGGAGGGCATGATAAAAGTGGATCGTCACGGCCCGGTACTGCGGGTTCAACTTAACCGGCCCGAGGTGCGAAACGCACTCAATGACGACCTGATTGGAGCCTTGTATCAGGTCTTCACGACGGTCTCAACCGATATTCGAGCGATCATTCTCGGCGGAGAGGGCCCGGCATTCTGCGCCGGTGGTGATCTGGATTGGATGCGAAAAGCCGCCGCTTACACCGAGGAAGAAAACAAGCGGGACGCCACGTTGGTCAGCAAGCTCTGGGCGGCAGTGCAGAACTGCCATGCGTTTACGCTCGCGAATGTCCACGGAGCCGCCATGGGCGGTGGGTCGGGGCTGGTGGCGTGCTGCGATATGGCGATTGCTACCGAAGACTCGAAGTTTGCGTTCAGCGAAGTCAAATTGGGTTTGATTCCGGCGACGATTGGGCCGTTTGTGGTTGACAAGATTGGCAAGGGTCATGCCCGGGCACTGTTCGCGACAGGGGAAGTCTTTTCTGCCCAGCGAGCCTACGAAATAGGATTAGTTCACGAGGTGGTCGCCTCCAAGGATAAGGAAGCGCTGATCACCAAAAAGCTCCGGCACGTCCTCTCGGCGGGACCGAAGGCGGTCGCCGGGTCGAAGAAGCTGGTTCTCGACATGCCACTCAGCTATGAGGAAACGGCAGCCAGGCTGGCGGCTTTTCGGGCTTCGGAAGAGGGCCAAGAAGGTTTGGCGGCGTTTTTGGAGAAACGGACAGCGAGTTTTGTCGAGCAGGTTCCGGAAGTGGAGTAGGTATACTCTGAAGTTCGAACCGTGGGAGGTCTTCGGGCCGCCTGAACCACGAGGTGATTCCATTGCGAAAGAACGTTAAAAAGAACCTGCACTCGCCACGCTATGTGGCCATCGCCGCTACCGTCGACAAAGACACTCTCGTCACCGTTGAAGAAGCTCTAGCCCAGGTCAAGAAGACCGCTAACGCGAAGTTTATCGAGTCTGTTGACATGGCAATTGTCCTCGGCGTCGATCCTCGAAAGAGCGACCAGAACGTCCGCGGCCTTACCCAGCTTCCGCACGGAACCGGTAAGAAGCGAACCGTCGCCGTCCTTGCAAAGGGAGATGCAGCTGCTGATGCTGAGAAGGCAGGCGCAGACGTCGTCGGAGCTGACGACCTGATCGCGAAGATCCAGGGCGGATTCAAGGATTTTGATGTCATCCTGGCAACCGAAGATATGGCCCCGCAGATCGGAAAGATCGGTCGAGCCCTCGGACCCAAGACCCCGAACAAGCGAAACGGAACCGTCACCAACAACATTGCAACCGCCGTCAAGGAAATCAAGGCTGCAACCCGTGTTGAGTACCGGACCGACAAAGCTGGCGTCGTTCACATGTGCCTCGGTAAGGTCAACTTCACCGACGAGCAACTGATCGAGAACTTCAAGGCTGGCTTCGGTGCCGTCCTTCGCGCAAAGCCTGCAAGCTCCAAGGGTAAGTACATCAAGTCGCTCACCCTCAGCGCAACCATGGGCCCCGGTATCGCTCTCGATACCACCCTTGCATCCAAGTTCGCTGGTTAAGGCCAAGTCAACACTTCCAAACGGCTTCCTCATATCGAGGAAGCCGTTTTTGTTTGCGTGATATGCTTGTGCAATGAGCGAACAAGAGATCCCCGAGGAAGATATGCCGGGTCCAACGCATCCAACCCCACACCACGCATGGCTGCATCATTTGGTTGGTGAATGGAAGACCGAGCCCGCACCGAATGAGGACGGTACCCCCGACGAGTTCAGTGGCTCCGGGCACGAATCTTACAAGATGTTTGGCGACCTCTGGGTGCTTGGCGAAGGCGAAATCACTTTTCCGGACGGTAGCCAAATGCTCAGCCGAATGGGGCTTGGCTACGACGTCAGCTATAGCGAATACCGGGCCTTCTGGGTTGCCACGGTGTCATCGCACCTGTGGAAATACACCTGCGAGCTGAGTGACGACCACAAAATCCTCACAATGAATTGCGAAGGGCCCGACATGATGGGCGACGCTCCAAGTGCGCTCTACCGAGACATCATCGAAATCATTGATGAAGACCACCGTACCCACACCTCGACGATGCAAGACAAAGATGGGAACTGGACGCAGTATATGAAGAACTACTACACCCGAGTCAAATGATGCTAACTGCTCTCATCCTCGCTCAAGGCTCCGGACCATTACTCGCGACCGGTTCATTCCTGCATTACCCCTATGTCCAAATTGGGCGCCCAGAAAAGGTCGCAAATGAACTTACGCTGATGTGGCAAGCTCCCATCGAACGTGGAAGGTGGGAGGTTCGCTACCAGTCCTCGAGAGGAATCATAACAAACTTGGCGGAGTTCAACCGTGTGGATACCACTTCTCCGGGATTTCTCAACTTTCACACCGAGCTAACTTCACTCGCCCCCGGAAAGCCCTTCAAATACGAAGTCTGGAAAGACGGCAACAAGGTCTTCGAAGCCAAGGCCAAAGCGCCGGTTCAACCAAAGCAAAAGTGGCGGTTGGTTGCCTTCGGCGATTGTGGGCGCGGCACCGCTGAGCAAGCCAAGGTCTCGTACCGAGCTTCACAGGTCAACGGGGATGCGGTTCTCGTCACCGGCGATATTGTCTACGACCTCGGTCGAGTCTCTGAGTACGAAACTAAGTTCTGGACCTACTACAACGGCAGCGTAACGAGTCCTGAGAGAGGATCGCAAATGATGCGCTCAATCCCGTTCCTTCCTGTTCTGGGCAACCACGACATGGCATCAAATGACCTCACCCGGTACCCCGATGGTCTCGCCTATTTCTACTTCTACCGCGTTCCGCTTAACGGTCCTAAACTGGCTCCCGATAGCCCGCTGACTCCCAACGCAAAGGGAACTGGTCTGAACAACTTCCTCTCTGCGGCTGGAGAAAACTATCCGCAAACCGCCAACTACTCGTTCGATTATGGCAACGCTCACTTCGTTGTCCTCAACTCAAATCCAAACGTCAATTGGACAACTCCCGAACTTGTCGACTGGCTGAAGAAGGACCTTGAAAGTGCAGACCCCAAGAAGTGGAGAATTGTCAGCTACCACCACCCCGAGTTCCAAAGCAGCAAGGTCCACGCAACCGACCGTTGGATGCGCGTCCTATCCGATCTCCTTGTGAAGTGCAAAGTTGACCTTGTGCTGAACGGTCACGTCCACAACTATCAGCGCACAAAGCCAATCGACCTCTCTTTCAAACCGCTATTGAGTACTTCGCTCAACGCCAATGACTGGAAGGTTGACCAAGCCTTTAACGGCTCCACTGTGACCAAAACCGACGGAGTGATCCGAATCGTCACCGGCGGTGGAGGTGCCCCACTCTACAACCCCGAACTCGAGCCAACCCCCGACAAGTGGCTCCCCTTCACCGAGAAGTATCACGTCCAATACTCTTTCTCTCAGCTCGACTTCGAAGGTGACAAACTCAACTTCAAGCAAATCGACCTGGAAGGGAAGCTCTTGGACTCGTTTTTGTTGACAAGAAAGCCCAAAAACTAGCCTGAGCCCCCCAGCTATTAGCTATGCTAGAACCGAAACGCCCGATGAAGAGTGTTAGAATTGTCGTCTCCATTGCCTCGCTGACCTTGCTTGCTGCCGGTGTCGTATTTGCGCCTGCTCAAAAGGCTACCAAAGCCCCGAAGAGAATCGACTTCAATAAAGACATTCGGCCAATCCTCAGCGAAAACTGCTTCAAATGCCACGGTCCTGATGCAAAGTTCATCAAGGGTGACCTGCGTCTCAGCGACGAGAAGGACGCCAAGAAAGATCGCGACGGCGAGTTCGCGATTCTTCCGGGGAATGCCAAAGATTCGCTTGTCATTCAAAGAGCAGTCAGCAAAGAAAAGTTTGCGCAGATGCCTCCACCTGATTCGGGCCTTCCTCGACTCAATGCCGCTCAGGTCAAGCTTCTCTCCGATTGGATCAACCAGGGCGGAAAATACGAAAAGCATTGGGCACTCGTTCCACCGAAGTCGACCGAGCTACCAGCGGTCAAAGACCAGAAATGGGTTCGAAATGAGATTGACCGATATGTTCTCGCAAAGATGGAAGAAAAGGGTCTCAAACCAGCCCCAGAGGCAGATCGCGCGACCCTCCTTCGCCGGGCTGCACTGACTTTAACTGGGCTCCCCCCAACCACGGAAGAACTCAACTTATTCCTCAGCGACGAGCAACCCGATGCCTACGAAAACGCAATCGATCGACTCTTGGCAAGTCAGCGCTACGGAGAAAACCAAGCTCGTTACTGGTTAGACGCCGTCCGATACGGCGACACCCACGGACTCCACCTCGACAACGAGCGAAGTGTCTATCCCTACCGTGACTGGGTCGTCAACGCTTTCAATAAAGATCTGAGTTTCGACAAATTCACCCTCTGGCAACTTGCGGGCGACATGCTCCCGAATCCGACTCGTGAGATGAAGGTCGCTACCGGTTACGTTCGAATGAACCCAACCACCGCCGAAGGCGGAGCGATCGAGGAAGAGTTCCTCGTCAAAAACACTTTTGACCGGGTTGATACCACCTCAACCGTTTTCCTTGGACTCACTGTGGGGTGCGCCAAGTGCCACGACCACAAATACGACCCCATCAGCCAGAAGGACTATTACGGTCTCTTCGCCTTCTTCAACTCAACGAAGGACGCGCCGCTTGACAGCAATGATCTCGCCCCTCCTCCCGTCATTGCTGATCCAACCCCCGAGCAAGAAATCGTCCTGACTCAAGCCGCAAACAGAATTGCCGAGCTTGAGAAGGCGACAAACGTCGGATCCGCGAAGCGCTGGATTGAGACCAGCTCTCCTCCCGTGGTGGCCGTCGGTAACTGGGAAATCGCAGGTCCATTCCCTCATAAGACCTTCAATGAAGCATTCGAGTTTGATGACAAACCAACTGACTGGAAACCTCTCAAGCTCGAACTCGGAAAGGCGCTGAGCACGGTAAAGGTAAACATTGGTAGTGCCTACCACCGAACCACCTTGACCGCCGAAACCGACCAGGAAGCCGACCTCTCCATCGGTAGCGATGACGGTGTAAAAGTCTGGCTAAATGGAGCTCAGATCCACAGTAACCCCGCGCAGCGAGGAGTGGAGCAAGCCACCGATCTGGTCAAGGTCCGACTTAAAAAAGGCGAGAACCAGCTGGTCATCAAAGTCACCAACGGCGGGGGAGCCGATGGCATTCGCTTTAACATCGGAAGCGAGGCGCAAACCAAGCTCGCTATCGCTTTGAAGACCGGGAAATCTGAGGAGATCGTACGCGCTTACCTCGCTTACGGCCCTGAGACCACCGTTTCTAAGCAGTACCGCACAACCGTCGCCGACAAGATAAAGCTTGAAGCCCAAGTCCCACGCACACTCATCGCCGAGGAAATGGATAAGCCCCGTCCGGCGTACCTCCTGAACCGAGGCGAGTACGACCAGCGCGGTGCGCAGGTTGCGCGAACGCTCCCCGGTGTGTTCGAGACCAAGCTCCCCGATTCGAACCGTCTGGGGTTAGCCAAATGGCTCATCGATGAGAAAAATCCTCTCACCAACCGGGTCTTCGTGAACCGCATCTGGCAGCAACACTTTGGAACCGGGCTCGTCAAAACCGCCGAAGATTTCGGCAACCAAGGAGACTGGCCATCTAACCCTGAGCTCCTCGACTACCTGGCGATTCGATTCCGCAAGGACGGATTTAGTCTCAAGAAGCTCCACAGACTTCTTCTCACTAGCGCTGCATTCCGTCAGTCATCCCAAGTGAGTCCCGAAAAGCTACAAAAAGACCCCGAAAATCGACTCATCAGCCGTGGTCCCCGCTTCCGACTCGACGCCGAAGTTCTTCGCGATCAAGTACTCCAAGCGAGTGGCTTGCTCGTCCAGCGAAAGGGCGGACACGGTTTCAAACCCTACCAGCCCGCCGGACTCTGGGAAGATGTCGCCTTCCCCGGCTCGAACACCGCCCGATACACCCAAGATACCGACGCCGGAATCTATCGTCGCACCCTCTATCTGTTTTGGAAGCGAACTTCGCCCCACCCGGTGATGAGCACCTTCGACGCGCCCACCCGCGAAGCCTGCGTGGTGCGTCGGTCCATTACCAACACGCCCCTCCAAGCTCTCACCACCATGAACGAGCCGGCCTTCTTTGAAGCCGCACGTAAGTTTGGCGAGAAAATTGTGGCGACCAAACCGACCGATGAAAGTCGCCTCGACTTCGCCTTCCGAACCGCGCTGAGCCGTAAGCCCTCCGAAAAGGAAAAGACGATCCTCATGGGAAGCCTTAAGCGGTATCAGAAGATGTTCTCCGACCGCCCTCAAGACGCAGCCGGAGTCATCCAGATCGGGTTGGCACCTGTCGACCGGAAGCAAGACTTTGTCGACCAAGCCGCCTGGAGTCTGATCGCTTCGACCCTCTTTAACCTCGACGAATTCCTCTCACAACACTAATGTGCGATGAGCCCGTCGGCGATGAGCAGGGAAGAACAATCTTCTCTGAAGAGCGACTCGACCCAAGTCGAATAATCCATGCGATCAGACCAAAAGCCAGCCGAATCTAACGAAAAATTCGCTATGCTAGAAATGAAAACGCCCAATGACGAGTGTTAGAGTTGTTCTGCCTGTAGTCTCACTGACCTTGCTTGCCGCAGGAGTGGTTTTTGCGCCCGCTCAAAAAGCCGTGAGAACTCCGAAAAAGATCGACTTCAACAAAGACATCAGGCCAATATTGAGCGAGAACTGCTTTAAGTGCCACGGTCCCGACGCCAAATTCATTAAGGGAAACCTCCGCCTCAGCGACGAGAAGGATGCCAAGAAGGATCGCGATGGAGAGTTCGCGATACTTCCTGGAAGGGCAAAAGATTCTCTCGTGATTCAACGAGCGCTCAGCAAAGAAAAGTCTGCGCAGATGCCCCCGCCGGACTCTGGTCTGCCGAGATTAACTGCTCAGCAAATCAAACTTCTTTCCGATTGGATCAACCAGGGTGGACGGTACGAAAAGCACTGGGCACTCGTCCCGCCAAAGACGACCGAGCTACCAACCGTCAAAGACCTGAAGTGGGTTCGGAATGACATCGACAGGTTTGTGCTTGCAAAGTTGGAAGAGAAGGGTCTCAAGCCGGCTCCCGAGGCAGATCGTTCTACCTTGCTTCGCCGCGCGACACTCGCGCTGACTGGTCTGGACCCAACCACCGATGAGTTGAACAACTATCTCGGAGACTCTGCTCCCGGAGCCTACGAACGAGCTGTCGACAGGCTGCTTGCGAGTCAGCGCTACGGCGAGCACGAAGCACGGTATTGGCTGGACGCAGTTCGGTACGGAGACACTCACGGTCTTCATCTTGATAACGAGCGCAGTATCTATCCTTACCGGGATTGGGTGGTCAACGCCTTTAACAAGGACTTGCCGTTCGACAAATTCACTCTCTGGCAACTCGCCGGCGATATGTTGCCGAACCC
>JARXAE010000031.1 GCA_029866005.1 Fimbriimonas sp.
AAAGTAAAGGAAGACACCAAGAAGAAGATGGATGCCCTCCGAGAGTCGATGCCAAAGCCAAAGCCGGGCGAGCGACCAAAGATGGATCCAGGCATGCGCGAGAAGTACAAAGGCGTCATGGACGGTTACCAAGCCGGTATGAAGAAGGCTATGGGCGACAAGAAGTTCGCTGAGTACCAGAAGATGATGAAGGAAGCCATGGAGAAGATGCGCGAGAAAGGCGGCTTCGGCGGCGGACGCCCAGGCGGTCCCGGCGCAGGTGGTGCTGGAAAGGGCAAGGGCGGCAACCAGCCAGGCCTATAAGCATAAGATTCAAAAGCCCCCTCTCCAAACTGGAGAGGGGGCTTTTCGTTTATCCAACGTCTCGGCAGTAGCAATGCCTCGGGCTAATGAACCTAAATGGTCTGCCCGACTGGACTCTCCGCCATGTCCCGATAAGCGACATACCCCCGAATCCACTGCCCCTGAATCTCGGCATCCCCAATCGACCCTTCGCCGCAAGTCTCAAAAACCCGTCGCGAACACTCGTACTCGAGTGATCCTTCGCCCGGAGTCCGCATGCGGACGAAGAACCGAAGATCATCGTGGCTATCAAAAAGCCGTTCGTCAACGATATAGCTGCCTTGCGAATCTACGCCGTACCGCGCAATAATCCGGGCTCGCTCCAGCACCCGGGGGACCCCCAGGTTCTTCTTCTTGTCTTCCAAGATCCCGTACAAGAAGCCTACCAGCGTAACGCAGACCCCAAAGACGATCCCCGCCATCGCGAGCCAAACGAGCACCTGCGTAGTAAGGCTTTGCACGCGCAAGTAGCTCGGGTTGGTTGAGTCGCCCGTAAACACCAGCCGACCAGCTTCCAAAGCGTAGATCCCAAATCCCGACAGCACGCTGAAGCAAAGCCCGCCCACAATCACCCAGCCAAGATGTTTCTGCTTCTGAACGTCAAGCTCTTCCGTGGTGAACCATCGCATAAACGATATCTTACGGATAATCGCGCGTAATCCTGTTTGGAACTTGTTTGGGACTACAGTTTCAGCAACCCAGCCACGGTGACCATGTCCTTGTCACCTCGACCCGACATGTTCACAATCACTCGCTCGCCCGGCTTAAACAGCCCAGGTATCCGCAGCGCCGCAAACGCGTGCGCCGTTTCCAACGCACAAATCAGCCCCTCGCGGTGCGCGACCCACTGAAGCGCATCCAATGCCTCCTCATCCGTCACCGCAACGTACTCCGCTCTGCCCAGATCCTTGAGATAAGAGTGCTCCGCCCCCACGCCCGGATAGTCCAGACCTGCCGACACCGAGTGCGTCCCGATCACCTGACCGTCATCATCTTGCATGAGGTAGCTATAAGATCCATGCAAAACCCCCGGCGTACCCGCCGTCAGCGGAGCCGCGTGAGACCCTGAAGAAAGCCCTCGCCCTCCCGCCTCAACACCGACCATCCGCGTCGAATCATCCCCATAAAAGCCTGCGAAGAAGCCAATCGCGTTACTGCCTCCGCCAACACAAGCCACCACCGCGTCCGGCGTCATTCCATATCTGTCGAAGTACTGCGCCCGAGCCTCGTCCCCAATCACCCGCTGAAACTCGCGGACCATGTAGGGATAGGGATGCGGCCCCGCTGCCGTCCCAATAATGTAGTGGGTTGAATCGACATTCGTGACCCAGTCCCGCATCGCTTCATTCAAAGCGTCCTTCAAAGTCTTCGTGCCGCTACTGACGGGATTGACGCGAGCCCCAAGAAGCTTCATTCGGAAAACGTTCAGCATCTGCCGCTCGATGTCCTCCTCGCCCATATAAACCTCGCACTCCAGCCCAAGTAGCGCGCAAACCGTAGCGGTTGCTACTCCGTGCTGACCCGCCCCCGTCTCGGCAATGATCCGTTTCTTGCCCATCCGAACCGCAAGCAAAGCCTGACCTAAAGCATTGTTGATCTTATGCGCTCCGGTGTGATTCAGGTCCTCGCGCTTGATCGTGACATGCAGACCAGTATCTTCCGACAACCTCTTCGCCTCAGTCAGCGGGTTCGGACGCCCCACATACTCGTGGAGCAAATCATTAAATTCCTTTCGAAACGCCGAATCCTGCCATGCTCGCTCGAACTCAGCATCAAGCTGTTCGAGGGCAGGCATCAATGTCTCCGGCACAAATCGCCCCCCAAACGCGCCAAAACGGCCACGAGCGTCAGGTTTGGTTTCCATTCTTCATAGTCTACAGTCTTTAGCGATAAACCATTAGCCAACGACAAATCGCAAACCGAAAACGTACAATGAGGTAGATGGACAGAATCCTAACCTTCGGAAAGTGCTTCGCCGACCCTATTGCCATCCGAATCATGAGAGTGACTTACCGCTCTGCTTCCACCATCCAAGATCTCCAAAGCATCCTGGATCTTGACCGACACACGGTCGATCTTCGCCTGCTAAAGCTCCGAGAAGCGGCGATCCTCAAACCGCGCCAAGATGGCCGCTGGTTGACCTACGAGATGAACGCCGAGATGCGTCCTGTCATCAAGGTACTGATCTCAAGCTTCTACGACGAGGTGAAGTGGTCGCCAGAGTGTCTCGAAGACGATCGTCGCTTTCAAGAGATCAAAGCGAGTCGGGCCAGCGCTCAGGACTAAGGAACTGGTAGTCGGCAAGTTCGCCAACTGCGAGCGATCCCATGTTTGTGTCTCCGCAAACCTCCGCGCCTGCCAGGGTGTATGCCCGCACCGCCTCGTGCAAAGAAACATTCTCGGTCTGGTCAAACCCAGCCGGACGCCGCACCGCTGTCCGAATCCCGTCCATGGGATCTCCAGGCACAATCGGCCGATCTGAGTTGTAACTCAACCGAATCCCCGCATCGAGAACGCTCCTCGAACGCTTGAGCAGGGAAGTCCGTTCTTCGCCCAATTGCAAACGATAAGCGTGCCCAAAGCGCATCAGAAACTCGGGTTGGAACGTCACAAACGGGTTCAGCCTCTGAATCCGCTCAATCTGAGCATCGCTGAGAATCATGGCATGCTCCAGCCGGTGCCGCTCCGGGCATCCCGTCGCCTCGAAAGCGTCCAAAACCAGGTCCGTCGCGTAGTCCCCGATCGCATGAATCGCCACCTGGTACCCCGCGTCGCTCGCGGTTCTCGTCATCTCGATGAGCTTCTCTGGCGAGTAGATCAACTGCCCGCTCGTCCCCTCCGCTTCCGTCTTTCGTCCATGCCGCGACACTTTCGGACCATTCGCCTCCTGGCCCGAATACGACCCATAAATCGCCGCCGTGGCTGACCCAATCGCCCCATCCGCAAACAGCTTGATCCCGCAAATCCGAGTCTGATCAGGATCGTACAAGGAAGCCTCAAGCTCCCGTAATCGCGCCAAACCAACCCCCTTTGGACCAAACACTTCGCGCCACTGAACATACAGCCGGGTCCGAATCCGGCATCCCCGTCGAGCCGCCTCGCGGTACGCCCACACCTCGTCCTCTAGGTTAAAACGGCCCGTCATCATGTCCGCCGCCATCCCGATCCCCAGGTCCGCCATCTTCTCGCCCGCCGCAAGAATCGCCGTCACCATCTCCTCCCTGCTCACCTTCGGAGTCCGCTCCCAAACGTACTCGTGCGCCGTCTCGAGGAGAAGCCCGTTCAAAAGCCCATCCTCTCCCCGACCAAACTCTCCGCCCGCCGGATCAGGAGTCTCCTCATTCACCCCCGCCGCCGACAAAGCCGCCGAATTCGCCACACTCGCGTGTCCGTTGTAGTGCCTCAACAGGATAGGACGCGAACCAGAAACAGCATCCAACTCAGCCCGTGTAATATGCCGTCCGCCCGGATACTTCGTCTGGTCGTACTGCACCGCCATGACCCACCCTTCGGTAGTAGCAACTCGATCTCGAACCGCATCCAAAACCTCCTCCTGAGTCGCGCACCCCGAAAGATCCAACTTCAAAAGATCCAACCCCGTCGGCAAAATGTGGCAGTGCGCGTCAATGAACTTCGGCAACAAAACCTGTCCGCCACAATCGAAAACCTCGCCCCCACTTAGCGGCTCACTGGTCGGCGAAACCACCACCCGCCCCCCGTCAATCAGCATCGACCGAGGCGACATATCCGCCCACCACAAGAAGTTCGTCAGAAGCGTTGCCATGAACAGAATTATGGACTGCGGCAACTAGTTACCGCATTCTGTTGAACAGAGCTTTGCTCGGCGAGTTAGTGACCAATCTCCGCCGCAACCCGCTCCGCACTCTCCAGCGCACCCTCGATGAACCCCACCCAGGTCGCCGTATGCTCCCCGGCAAAATGAATCCTGCCCTCCGCGGTTCCAATGTTCCCCGCGTGATCCAAAGCAAATCCCGGCGCATGGTGACTAAACGCCCCCAGCGAGTAAGGATCGTTGATCCAGTCATGGATCTCCCCGTGGACAAAAAATGCGGGCGCCTCCGGAAACATCTGCGCGATCTCGTACAGCCCCGCGCTCACCGGATCACCCAGCCGCGTCCACTCCACCGCCCGATCTCCGCAGATGTAAGCCGTCAAAATCGGCTCAGTGCCCCGAGTTCCTTCCCAAAGCTGATGCAGCGGCCCATCACAATGCAACCGTCCACAGAACCCACGGTCCCGCCACCAAGCCTGCGAAAACCGCCAAACAATCTTGATCGCCCGGCTCATCCCACAAGCCTCCAAAGCGCACCGCCTCGCCACCGGCAAGGCCGGCTCGAAAACCACCCGCTCGGCACAAGGCGGCGGCAACGTGAGAACAACACGATCAAACCGCTCGGCCGAATCCGCAAACTGCAGCTCGACGCCATCCGCATCCTGAACCACCTTTTGCAAAGGACAACCCAGAAAAACCTGCCCCCGCAAACTATCGCGCATCTTGGCCAACAGACCCGAGAATCCGCCCGGAACCCGGAACGCCGACATCTCGCTCTCGCCGCGATTCAAGTTCTCGCGATTGATGTAGTGAACATAACCGCCGAGCCAACCAAGCAAACCGATCCGCTCAATATCATCACCCTCATCGCTTCGAAGATTTGCCCGTAGCCACCACTGCCCCTGCTCCGACTGACAGTTCTGCCGAAGAAACGAGTCCAAGTTCAAGCTGTCATATTTCGCAAACTCAACATTCTTCCAAACCGGCAACTCTAACTGCCGAGCCAACGCCCGAGCCGAGAGCTCAAACCGCTCCTCGTCTTCGGCCGCCTCCGGCCAAAGATCCGCGGTATCGCGCATCTCGCCGTTGTAAAAAGCCAAAGCCGGCTCCTGATCCGCCGATTCAAGCTCCCCGCAGTACTGTTCAACCAAAGCGCGGCATCGGTGATGATCAGCATCCAGCCACTCGCCCCCTGCCTCATACTCCGCGCCTTTCCCGAGGTCCGTTGTGTAAACCCGACCCCCGATCCGATCGCGAGCCTCAAAAACCGAAACCTCGTGCCCCTGCTCCTCAAGCAGCTGAGCAACCCGAAGTCCCGAAACCCCCGCGCCAACAACGCCGATTTTCATTTCCGCCTCGCAATGAACGGCAAAGCAACCAACATGACCAAAAGCGTACCAATACAGGCAAACCGAATCCACCCCGTCGTGAACGCCGCGGCCAGAAGGAGGGCCCCTGCCCCCAGGATCGCCAACGCAGGTCCAGCTCGAAACGGCTTGTGCACCGCAACGAATCCTCCACCAAACAAGACGACCAAAGCCGCTACCGCCAAAGCCGTCTTGACTAGAATCATCCCGCCACCTGGCGGATTTCCTCACTGCTTCTTACCGTCACCAGACGAGGATCACCGAAACCAACCCCGATAACGCCCACTCGGCGCTGCTTTGCCAGTGGCTCCAAAGTCGTTCGTGCATCCTCATCGTCAGGCAAAAGTACAACCTCAAAAGCATCATGAAACTGCCAAAGTCCCAGGGCAGCTAATGGGTGTCCCGTGGCATGCAGCCCCAAGAAGCGCAAATGCCCTTCCCCCCGAGCGGCTTCCAGCGCGGCAAGCGCACCGTTCACCTGAAACTCCTCAAGAGTTCGCCGGATGCGCAGGAAGTAGAAGTCGAGACAATCTCGTCCAACGGCGGAGAGAGTTTCGATCAGGTGCGCCTGAACCAGGTCTGTTGCGTGATCCTCGCTCGTCGCTCGCTCGATCTGGTAAGTCCCTTGTTGAACCAAGACGACCTCATCGGCACCTCGCATGCATCCTCCCCAAAGGGCGGGTTGAGAGGAGAAGTCAATCGGCAAGCCAGAGTCGCGTGCCGTTTGCACTAACTCCTGCGGAGACTCTTGCGAGAAACCACCATCCGGCGCAGCCAAAGCGAGCCACCGAGAAGGGAACTCCTGATTCGTTCTGCCAAGCAAGTTCTTGTTCATCGTGTTACCAAATAATCTACGAGAAGTAGCAAGAAGACACCAACCGAGATGCAGCCGTTGAGCGTGAAAAACGCCATGTTGACCTTGCTCAGGTCGTTCGGTTTGACTAGACTTTGTTCGTAAATCAGCATGCCCGCAGCAAAAATCCCCGCCAAGACACCGATCCAACCGACCCCATAAACGCTTAACGCTAGGCCGAGAAAGAAAAGGCTCACACAGTGCGAGCCCCGAGAGATTTGCAAGGCCTTCACCTTCCCAAACTTGGCAGGGACCGAGTGAAGCCCGTTCTTCTTATCAAACTCCTCGTCCTGAAGAGCGTAAATGATGTCAAACCCAGCGGTCCAAAAGGTGACCGCTCCGAAGAGGAGGATGGGAACAACAGCAAGCTTTCCAGTGACCGCAATCCAGGCCGCCGCCGGGGCGATGCCCAAAGACATTCCCAGCCAGAAGTGGCACAGCCAAGTGAATCGCTTCGTTCGCGAATAGAAAACGGTCACGAAGATCGCTACGGGCGAGAGCAATAGTGTCACCGGATTCAGCAATCCTGCAGCACCGAAAAAAAGAATCATCGATCCAAAGAAGTAAAGATTCGTCGTTCGAAGGCTCAGCAGCCCCGCCGGAATTGCCCGCCGAGCGGTTCGCTCATTTTTCGCATCGATATCTCGATCCGAAATCCGGTTGTATGTCATCGCTGCCGTTCGGCAGCTGACCATTGCGACCAGGATCAGAATGAAAATTCGCCACCCCGGAAAGCCTGGGGTCGCCCACATCATTCCGATTAGTGCATAAGGCAAAGCGAAGATCGAGTGCTCAAACTTGATCATCTCAAGAAACGCCCGGAAAGCGGGGAGCCCTTTGAGTTCAGAAGTTGACGCCGTTGCCATCAACCTCTATTGTGTCAGAACATATACGCGGCGGGACCGATTTCGATCGTCCCGCCGCGTTCTCGTTCAGCTTCGACGGCAAAAAGTGAGACCCATTCGACTCCTGTGCCCTGAAGCGGAATCTTCACGACTCGCCATCCATTGCGGTCTGTAGCACCCTCCATTGAACCTAGGTCAATGGATACGATTTGACCCGAGGAGTCTTTGAACTCCGATTTCAGTCGGTTCCCAGACCCGTCCGGTCGCACCCACACCACCAGTGATTTTGCTCCGTCTGGAATAGCCATCCGACTCTTTGGAGCAACAAGAGCTTTTCCGGCACCCTCATAGCTGACGATCGCCCCGCGTTGTCCCGCGCTTAACTCACCGCTGAGCTTGCCTTCTTTTTGGAGACTCCACTCATCAAAATTGAGTGGTGCTCTTTGAATTCGGTAAGAACTCGCGATTGCGCCGTTCATACCGACGGAAAAGGAAGTTGTGTCCTCGGTCGTCGCGAGTGGCTCTACGGCGCGAGCGCTTTCGATTCTGGCGTAGCAAGTCACGTTTGCGCCGTTTGCCCGTTGGTATCGGAACTCAAGCTTGGCGGTCTCCGCAGAGGATTTTTGGATGAGAACACACCATCCGTCGTCGTCGAGCGGAGGCGCAAATGCGAAGTCTAGCCCTGCCATCAATTGAGCAATTGGCTTGGTTGGACTGATCTTGGGTGCCAAAGATTTTGGCACCAGCGCCAGTTCCGATGAACCCGTGAGGCTGGCGTAAAGAGTCTTGAACTTCTTATCTTTTAATGAAAGGTTGGAGAACTTGACTCCGGCCTCTTTTTGGTACCAGCGAGCCTGAACAAGCTTGCCACCGCCTGCCCCAACAATCACCCAGTCTAGCGGGTCCTTCTGTGGAAGCCAGCGGAAACTAGTGCAACCGCGAAACTTCTCTTGGACCTCTTTGGCGGCGATAAACGAAGGCTTCAAGTCAAAGTTCTCTCTGACCAGTCCAAGGCGATGTGTTGGGTTATCGGGATCAGGGCCGTTGTCTTGCCATGTGTCGAAGATTGTGAGCGTAACCCCCAATGCAGAGTTCAGAAGCCAAATCCTCGAGGTGTACATCGCCTGCCGACCCTCGCTATTCTTCCCGCGTGCCGTGCTGTAACCCCAGCCCGAGCAAATGATCGGTAACCGCTTTCTGCCTTCGGGAGCCTTCAGAGAGATGAGGTCGCGAAGTTGCTGAATTTCTCCCGCGAAACTCTCGGGACCCTCTTCGCGATTGGGTCTTATCGAAACGCCATCAATCAGACCAAGAAGCTCCTCATTCAGGAATGAGTTGATAGATTGTGTACCTGCACCGACGACCCCGGGCGCAACGACACGGCATGCAGGATCCGCACCGCGCATCGATTTTGCCGTTTCCACGAGCAGCACCGAGGTGTCTACGGTTGAAGCTGAAGCCTTTGACGCGAGATCGGAATAGGCTTCATTCCAAAGTTCCCACACGATCTCTTCTCCTTTGAAGTGGTTGACGAGTTCTCCCGCCCAGCGAACATAGCCAGCTCGGACTTCGGGCGTTGCCGGGGCACCAGCCTGAGCCGCGGAGTTCGGGCCAGAGAGAGAAAAAATCGGTCGGATCCGCTTGGTTTTGAGGTCACGAAGTAAGCCGTCATACTTCGAAAAATCGTAAGAACCCGGGGTGCGTTCGGTTTCACTCCATGAGACGGCGGAGCGAACATAGTTAAAACCGCCTTTTGCCAGCAGGTCCATCTCACCTTTAGCGGGTGCAGTGAACTGAATCGAGACACCAACCCCAGACCAGATTGGTCGTGGCGCATCGACAAACAATGTCGCCACCGCAGACGCGGCCATAACTGCGGCGGAGAGCATAAAGGCATTATAGTCGGTTGGCCTACTAGGTGCGAAAAGAAAACTCCCGGGCCATGCCTCTGCCGATGAGAAGTGCTGAAGAAACACCGGGGCGCAAACCGGTACGGTTGCCTGAAGCTGAGGCTCAGAACAAAAGAGGGCTAGTCGTGTCATCCTTTTCGTGTTCATTCAGTGGAATCCCTAATTCACGGGTAATACTTAACCGAAGGAGAATGAAATGAAATCTCGACTGATCCAAATCTGCGTAGCGGTTGTCCTGGCTTTAGGTGCCCTTATCGGTGCTCAGGGTTGTGGCGGAAGTAGCTCCGGGTCCGGCGGAACCGGTAATTTCCAGCTCTTCCTGACCGATGACCTGCATGCTGGCTATAGCGGTGTTTGGGTGAAGGTTTACAAAGCCCAAATCAAGAACTCGGCAGGCGCTTCGACGACGCTTTTCGACAGCGTTGCCGGCACAACAATCAACCTTCGTCAGTTAAATGATGGAGCTTCACGCTTCCTCCTTTTGGCTCCAGGGACATTGCCCGACGGCACCTATAACAAGATCGAGTTTGTGCTTGACAAGGCAGTGACGCTGGTTGCGACTCCTTCTGGAACCAGTACCAATGGTAACTTTGCCGCCGCGCTGGATGATTCCACTGCCGGACGAAGCAAGCTTGAGATCAACCTCACGCCAGCACTGGTGGTCCCCGGAGCAACTCGAGTTTGTATTGACTTCGATCTTCGCAACTGGACGTTTGTGGGCGGAATCGTCACTCCAGTTCTTGGAGTCCATCCTGGAACTGGCTTGGATGACTCGTCGCGACATGAGCGGTTTGAGTTTAAGGGTCTGATTCGAGACCTCTCGGGCGTGGCCCCAACTCAGACGTTTATTCTCGGTCTTAGAACTGGTGGTTCGGTGGCGGTTTCAACCGATGCAAACACTTCCATCGTTGGAGATGTTGCATCTGCTTTGGGTAACGGCCTAAAAGCTGAAGTCTACGGCGATTTCAATCCAACCACGAAGACGGTTGCTGCGCGAGTGATCAAACTTGAAAGTGAGTTCGAGGACGAGGCTAAGGCTATCGGACGGGCACTCAATGTTGTTGAGTTGTCAAATTCATTTGACGTTAATCCAAAGTTCACCCGTGGCTTCGCTCCTCAGGGCGAGAAAGTAGGTGTCGTCACGAACCCGACTACGACCCGATTCCGCGGAAACCGCGGCACAACGTTAACTTCGTCGCAGTTCTATGCTGCCGTTGTTGCAGCCGGCGCGAACGCGATTGTTGAGGTCGAAGGCACCTATAGTTCAGGAACGAACTCCATTGCAGCCAAGAGTGTTCACATCGAGAACGAAAGTGAATTGGGTGGAGACGAAGCAAAGGGCGCTTCTTCTGAACCAAACATCGACGCCAAAACGTTCAAGATCACGGTGTCAGAGCACGAAGGCTTCGACGTTCCGGGGGGCGGAATTATCAACATTAAGGTCACCCCGGGAACTCGATTCCGCAATGTCAACGGCTCAGAAATGACCTTGGCGGGATTCTACGAGGTTCTCGCCGGTGGAAGCCGAAACGTGAAAGTTGAAGGAATCTTCCGCGATGGCGTCTTCAACGCCGGTAAGGCTCAGTTCAGAAACGGCGACTAACCTCGCATCAAAAGCCGCCCCGAGAATCTCGGGGCGGCTTTTTCGTTCATAATCTCAGCACAATGGCGTTCAAAGTAGCGGTTTTGCCGGGTGATGGAATCGGACCCGAAGTTGTGGCCGAAGCAGTTAAGGTCATCCGTGCTGTATCTTCTGATTTTGAGTTTGAAGAGGCACTGATCGGTGGTATCGCCTACGATCAGACCGGTCACCCTCTTCCGGCGAAGACGCTTGATCTGTGTCACGAAGCTGACGCCGCTCTGATGGGCGCGGTCGGCGGGCCCAAGTGGGACAACATCCAACCGACGTCTCTTCGACCGGAAGTCGGGGCACTTCTAGCCTTGAGGTCCGAACTTAACCTCTATTCCAACGTCCGTCCCGCTAAGACGATGAAGGCACTCCTGACGGCATCTCCGCTCAAGGGTGACCATGGGATGATCGACCTCTGTGTCGTTCGAGAACTTACGGGAGGAATCTACTTCGGAGAGCCTCGCGAGCGGCGTGAAAATGGCACGGTTGCTGTCGACACCTGCATTTACTCGCGAGCTGAAATCGAGCGCATCACGCTCAATGCGTTTGATGTTGCCCGTGCAAGACGCCGAGAGGTTGTGAGCGTGGACAAGGCCAACGTTCTTGAAACTTCGCGCCTTTGGCGCGAGGTCGTCACCGAACTCGCTGCACAGAATCCCGATGTCAAGGTGACCCACATGCTCGTTGATAACTGCGCGATGCAGCTCATCCGCGATCCGCGCCAGTTTGACGTGATTCTTACCGAGAACATGTTTGGGGACATCCTTTCGGATGAAGCGTCCATGATCACAGGATCGCTGGGGCTTCTGCCTTCGGCCTCTCTTAGCGATGCAAAAGGTGATCTGCCATTTGGATTGTATGAGCCGGTTCACGGTTCAGCTCCCGATATCGCGGGGCAGGGAAGGGCGAATCCGGTCGCGACAATTCTTTCTGCGGCGATGATGCTTCAGTACACCTTCAAAAATCTGGAGGCCGCGAAGCGCATCGAGGATGCCTGTAACAAGGTGCTCGAAAGCGGTTTGCGAACGGCGGACATCTTCGAACCTGGCTGCCAATTGGTCAGCACAAGCAAGCTCGGCGACGCGATCGCAGCGGCAGTATAAAACTCGCCAAGGTATACTCTTCTTCGCTCCCGAGAGGTTGATGCTGGTTTTGCCGCCATGCATGTTTTCACGGTGAGCGAAGGAAATATCAAATGGCAGGAATTCGAGTCCGAATCAGACTGCGTTCGTACGACCACCGGTCGATCGACACCAGCGCAGAGAAAATTGTAGAAACCGCGAAGCGCACCGGCGCACGAGTCAAGGGTCCAGTGCCCCTACCGACTCACCTCCGACGCTTCTGCGTCATCCGAGGGCCGCACATCGACAAGGAGTCGATGGAGCACTTCGAGCTTCGCACCCACAACCGTCTCATCGATATCATCGAGCCGAACAATAAGACGATCGACGCCCTCATGCGGCTCGACCTTCCTAGCGGCGTCGATATCGAAATCAAGATGTAGTCTCTGGGTTTATCCGAAACGTCAAAAGTCTCCCGCAAGGGAGACTTTTTTGTTGAGCGTTTCCTATTCAAGCATTTCGAGTGGCTCCAGAGTCAATCGACGCGCCACATCGGGGTGATATGCTTAACGAGAAATGTCTAACCTAGTCGACGCCGCGAAAGGCAACTTCACTGACGAGCTGATAGAGCGCTTGGTTCCGTTTCTCGGGGTTGATGCCGAAACCGTTCGCGCCATTGTGGATTCGGGAATCGACGCCCTTGCGCCTTTTGTTCCGACAGTTCAAGTGGGCAGTGTACAAGGAGATTTCGCAGAGACTTGGCAAGCTGACGGTGGACTCATCGCGCTCGCTGGTCAAGGAGCGACGGTACTGAACGCGCTTCCCGAGAATCGCAAGAGCGAGTTGGTGTCCCAAGCCGCCACGGCAACGGGTACCAAGGGCGAAGTCGTCGAGAAGGCGCTTTGCATCGTTTCGGCGGCGATGCTCAGCATTGCAACCGGAAGTACGCCGGCAAGCGACGAGATTCAGCCAACTGCGGTGCAAACGCCTCCGGCACCTCAAAAGAAGCGGATTACGGTGGGGAACTTGGAGGAGGTCCAGGAAGCGGTTGTAGCCACCGCCGAAACTCCTGCTCCTGCACCCTTGAACTTCCCGGTGACGGAGCCAACGCCAGCGAAGTCACCGAGCAAGGTGAGCGAGCCTGCCCCAGCGGTGAGTGCTCCAGGAGTCAAAGACACCCGCATTCCGACGTTTGTTGCTCTCGTCGTTGTGGGGGTGCTGAGCGTGATCGGTCTCATGAAGGGGTGCGGATCGGCTCCTGCCGAGACACAACCAACCCTTCAGCCCAATCAGACCCCCATCTCGTCGGGTGCAAAAATTGAGGATCCCGCGTTTCCGGTTAATCCTGAAATCAATGCCCCGACGAAGTAGGAACATACAGATACAAAAACGCCCCAACGTGAGTGTTGGGGCGTTCTTCTAATTGTCGAAGTTAAGCGTGAGCCAATTCGACGATCATCTTCGCGGCTTCCTGAACGGTTGCAGCTGGGATGACTTGGGACCCTTCGAGGATCTTTCGACCCTCTTCAACGTTGGTACCTTCAATTCGAGCAACGACCGGAATTGTCACGTTCATTTCGCCGAACGCGGTGAGAACGCCCTTGGCAACTTCATCAACCTTGGTGATTCCACCAAAGATGTTGATCAGGAGTCCCTTGACATTAGGGTCCATCATAATGAGCTCAACGCAGGTCTTGACGCGCTCTGCGTTTGCTCCTCCTCCAACATCGAGGAAGTTAGCTGGGCGACCACCGGCCGCGTTGATTTCGTCCAGTGACTGCATCGTGAGTCCTGCACCGTTCGCCATGATTCCGATCTCGCCACCGAGATTGACATAAGCGATTCCACGTCGCATGGCCTCTGCTTCGATCGGGTGATCGGCTGAGTCCGACGAAGTCTCGTTGTAGCCTGGGTGTCGGAAAAGAGCGTTGTCGTCGATGGAAACCTTGGCATCCGCCGCGATCAGCTTGCCGTTTGCATCAAGAGCGCAAGGATTGATTTCAATCATGTCCGCGTCGTTCTCTTCGTAAACTCGAACAAGCTTCTTGATCATCTGGACCATTTGACCAGCGGCTTCCTTCGGAATATTTGCCTTCTTAACTGCGCCCCGAACCTCAAAGTCGGAGAGACCCCAAGCTGGGTCAACCACGAGCTTGACGATCGCGTCTGGATTGTGCTCGGCAACTTCCTCAATCTCCATGCCGCCTTCTTTGGAGATCATCACAACATTGCGTTGCAGAGATCGGTCCAGAAGAACCGAGAGGTAATACTCCTGTGCGATGTCGATCGTCTCGGTAACTAGGACCTTCTCAACGATCATTCCATCGGGGTTCTGAATGCTGATCAGCCGCTTGCCAATCAATTCCTTGGCAAAAGTTGAGGCGTCGTCAGAGTTGGTGAATAGCTTCACACCGCCAGCTTTGCCTCGTCCTCCCATCAGGACCTGGGCCTTGACGACGACATTGCCGCCTAGCCTTTCGGCAATGGCTTTGACTTCGGCAGGATCGGACGTGACGTCCCCAGCGGCGACGGGGACTCCGTACTTCGCCAACAAGTCCTTCGACTGATACTCGTGGAGCTTCATTTGAACCGCAAGTTTACCGGGGAACCCTTTAGAAAAAACCTCACAAGCCGACATAGAAATTGAGCTTATGAGTTCTGCGATTGAAGTTAAGGATCTGTACGTCCAGTACAAGACCAAAAAGGGCGAGAAACTGGACGCTGTCCAGGGGCTAACCTTTGAGGTTAAAAAAGGCGAAATCGTCGGATTTCTGGGGCCAAACGGAGCTGGAAAGTCTTCCACCCTTAAAGCCCTGATGGGATTTGTAGAAGCCAAGTCTGGCGAGGCTTTAGTTTTCGGCGAGACAGCCGGAACGCCCGAAGCGCGAAAGCGAATCGGCTACCTACCAGAAGTCGCCATGTACTATCCGTTCTTGACTCCCATGGAGACGCTCACCATGTACGGAGAGCTTCAAGGAATGCGAGGCAGGCTGCTCCGCAACGAGATAGAAGATTTGCTCGAAGTAGTGGGCATTGCTCACGCCAAGAACAAACTCAATCGAAGCATGAGCAAAGGCATGCTCCAGCGAGTTGGCATTGCTCAGTCCCTCCTTGGAAATCCGGAGCTCTTAGTTCTCGACGAAGTTACCAGCGGGCTCGACCCCGTCGGCCGAAAGGAACTCCGCAACCTCCTCAAAAGCCGACAGGAGCAGGGAACCACCCTCTTCTTCAGCAGTCATGAACTCGCCGAAGTTGACATGCTCTGCGACCGCATTCTTTTGATCCACAAGGGCAAGTTCGTCGAAGAGCGCGACATGAGCGAGCTCAAAGCGACCCTTCGCAATTTTTATGTCACCTACCGAGGAGATGTTTCGATGCTCGGACTCACAGAAGCTTGGAACGAGAACCACGACGGTAGCAAGACCGCACGATTTGAGGCAAAAGTCGGTTTGGTCCAGGCGATCACGAGATTGCAGGACAAAGGCGGTCAGATTCTCGACGTTGTGAGCCAAGAAGGCTCCCTGGAAGACTATTTCATCGATACCGTGGAGGCAGCAGCATGAACTTTTCCGCTTACCGCGCCCTGGCGCGCTGTGTCGTTTTAGAATCGCTTCGGCGCAAAGATCTCTGGGTCGTGGCAATTCTCGGCTTCGTCATCCTGCTCGCCAGCAGCACCCTTGGTTTCTTCGGCTTCAGCGGGTTGGAGATCTTCGCAAAGGACATGGCAGTGACGGTTCTGGGAATGTTCTCAACGATCATTGCAGTTCTGACCTCTTCACGACTCGTTCCCGATGAGATCAAGAATCGGACACTTTATCCGTTGCTCGCTCGACCCATTTCCAGGCTGGATTTGTTGGTTGGAAAATTGATCGGAGCAGTCATCGTCACTTGGATTTCGTTTCTCCTTTTGGCCGCATTGACCGCAGTCGCCCTCATGATTTTTCACGTCAAGTTTGAGCTCATCATGGTCCAGTACTTGGTCGCTAAGATGCTTGGCCTAGTCGTTGTCTGTTCATTCGCGATGATGCTCAGTACCTACATGACACCGAGTGCCGCGGCTACGATGTCGTTCATCTTTGCCTTTGGCTCACCCATGATCGGTCGTGGTTTGGTAATGGCATCTGCCGAGAACCCTGCGATCAAACCTGTTTGTGCGGCGATCAACAGCCTGTTGCCCCAGACCGGGCTGTTCGACCTGGGAGGTCGAGCGGTCTACATCGGGTGGTCAATGGTTCCTGTTTGGGTGATGGGATTCCTCCTCGCCTACGGTATTGCTTACTCTGGCGCTGCGCTCGCCCTCAGCTGGGCAAAGTTCCGAAGGCAGGCGGTTTAACCTATGAAAGTTGCATCCGTTGTCGTAGGTGGAACCGTGCTGGCGGCGGCCCTTGTAGGTTCCAACACCGGCTCGATCAAAGAGAGCGTGAATCCTGCTATCAAGCCCGTCGGGCTTGAGGCACAAGATTCTCACGCGGCAGCATCGCTTCTCGGGCAGTTTCGGACCAGTGCATCCTCGTGGCTCTTCCTTCACGCAGATTTGTATTTGCACAACGGGGTCGAAATGCGCCCGCTAACGGACGCAGAAATCAGGAACGGGCGAAAGGGTGTAGGGAGCAATCCTAACGAAGCGAAGATTCACGATGACTCAAAGATCGTCACCGTCATCCCCTCGGAGAAGATCGATTTCCGCGGAATTTTTGGCGATGTTGAGCGTGCAACCACGAGCTATAAGGACATGACCGGACACAGTCACAACACTCCTCGTGACTCATTGCCTCTATTTCGGCTCATGACCTTTCTAGATCCCCAATTCGTTCCTGGCTGGACGACTGGAGCCAACATCATGCTTTGGGAGAAGGACCGCGAGGGCTTCCGAAAGGCGCTGACTTATCTCAACGAGGGTCTTCAACACAACCCAAAGAGCATCGACATTCTCTCCCAGATCGCTTTTTGCCATCTTAAAGAGTTCGGCGGAAAGCGGGACTTTGCTCAGGCGCTGCCGTTTCTCAAGCAAGCAAGCGCGATTGCTCACGAGAACTGGACCAGACTTTCGGATGATGAAATCGCTGCGACCAAAACGAACTACCAACGACTGGTCGTGACTCTCCGGGAGCTTGGAAAGCCCGAAGAGGAGCGCCTGGCTGTTATGGAAGGTCTGGATCATTTTCCAGACGATGTGCCTCTAGGGCGAATGCTTCGCGAATTGAATGGTGAAGTGATTCCGGAAGCCGAACTGAGTCCCCCACTCATCATCAAGCCGAAAACCGACTCATCTGAGCCAGAAGAAACACAGAAACCCAAAATTCGGTTTATTTAGACCATCGTCGAAACTTGAATTAGCTGAAGGGCGTACTATGGAGGCAAGATGTCCCCATTGTTGCTCGCCCTTCATTTCCAAGCCACCACAAAGGAGTTCGTCTTTCGCTTCGACGGGAAGGAGTCCGGAACGAGCATTTATCGAAAATTAGGTGAGGGAAAGGCTGAATCGGTCAGCGAACTTGACCTCCAAGGTCTTCATATTTCGTCGAAGCTGGCCATCGAATCCAAAGACGGCAAAGTTGTCTCCATCGATTTCGACGAAAAGATGCTCCAAGGCACAAAGACAGTTCGTGGGGCAACGATCAAGTTTGCCAATGGTAAGGCGACCTTCATCAGCGGGGTCGGAGGAAAGCCAACCACGATTTCGGTGACTCCAACCCTGCCGACCTTCGCGAGCTTCCACCCCGGCTTTTTGCAGGGTCTCAAACTTTCGACGGTCAACGGTCCGACAAAGATCAAAACGTTCATGTTGGAAGGGTTAAGTCCCTACGAGCTCGAATTCGACGCACCCAAAACTCAAACCATTTCGATGGACGGTAAGGCGACCGAAGCGAAGATCTATCCCCTCAAAATTGCCACTGTTGCGGGGTCCGTTGCCATGGATTCCTCCGGTGAGCTGTTGGGCTGGATAATTCCTTCGCAAAAGATTGGCTTCGAACTGAAGGGAGCAAGCGGACTCTTCGTTGACCCAATGGCAAAATTTCCCGAATTGAGCCAGGCAACAATGGAAACGCTCATCGAAGATGCGGAGATCAAACTCCGCGATGGGGTGATCACGAAAGCCACCGTTTATCGACCGAAGGAAGCAGGTCGGTATCCGGTCATTCTTTCTCGCACGCCTTACGGGCGCAGGGCCTCGGCGACGAACGCCAATTTCTTCGCGAGTCGAGGGTACGCGTTCGTCCTCCAAGATGTCCGAGGTACCGGAGAGTCGAAGGGAGAGTTTCTTCCTTTGGAGTCCGAAAGACCTGACGGCTACGACACCCTTGATTGGATCGACAATCAGCCCTGGAGCAATGGCAAGATTGGCATGATCGGAGCTTCGTATGTGGGCTTCGTCCAGTGGGCGGCAGCGGTGGAGAATCATCCAGCGCTCAAGTGCATCGTCCCCCAAGTCTCCCCTCCGGGCAGTGCAATGTGGAACTTGCCCTACGACGGCGGAACACTGCTTTTGATGAGTGACCTGTGGTGGATGCGTATCGTGGATAATCCGAGCGGAAACGGAGCGATGGACGCGATGGCAGAAATGAAGAATCTCAAAGCCCTCAACACGCTTCCGCTTTCAAACGTGGACAACAGAATGTTTGGCTTCAACAGCAAGATTTATGATCGCTGGCTGACGAAAGAAGGCACTAAACAGTGGCCGACGTTTGATTTTGAAAACCTGATTGGCAAAGTCCAGATTCCGGTTTTGCACATCAGCGGCTGGTTCGATGGCGACGAGATCGGAACCCAACGAAACTGGATGCTCGGACGGGCGGCTGGAAAGACAAATCAGTGGCTGATCTACGGCCCCTGGACCCATTTTTTCAACTCAACGTCCAAATTGCAAGATGTGGATTTTGGCGACCATGCGATCCTCGAACTCGATTCCCTCTACCTCCGGTGGTTCGATACATGGCTGAAGGATAAATCAGTCGGTCTTGACAAGGTGGCAAAGTCGAAGTTCTTTGTAACCGGCACTAACAAATGGGTCGAAACGAGCGACTGGCCAATGACGGGAAGTATCGCGCAGACCCTCCAATTTGACCTGGCTTCAGGAAAGCTGGTCGAGAAACGGGCCAAGGCAACTGCCAAGACCTACACGTTCGACCCCGCCAAAACGAAACTTGAGATCGATACCATGGACATCGCTGCACAAAACGGCAGTCTATTCTCCCCAAAAAAAGATCTCAGCAGTGCACCCATCTACCTGGAATCAGAACCCCTGAAACAAGACACCACGATCACGGGACCGATGAGCCTGGAGTTTGACTTCAAGAGCCAAGCCAAGGATACGGACTTCTTCGGTGATGTGTGGGACATGGACGAGAAAGGGAAGGCATATCCCGCCTTCCGAGGAGCTAAGCTTCGAGCTGCATACGTCAACGGAATGGACCAGCCCCGAGCCTTAGCTCCCGGTAAAACCTACCGAGCGAAGATGATGCTGTGGGATGCCGCTCACACAGTCAAGAAGGGGCATCGACTCGTGCTGAGAATCAAAAGCGAGAACTTCCCGTCCGCCGCTCGAAATCTGGGCGGGATGGAGCCGATTGCGACCGCCACAAAGATTTTCAAGCAAACGAACACTGTCCTGAGCTCCCCCGCGAGTCCGGCGGTGTTCAAGTTCCAAGTTCTTCCGGCGGGTGCGGTCAAGTAAACTAGGCAGAATGGATGTCAACGGTCGGCTGATACGCGCTGTTCAGCTGGCAACCCATAAGTTGTCCTCCCATGGCGAGTTTGATACCTTGTTGCGGGACGTTCTCAAGATCTGCGTCGAGGCTGTCGGAGCTAACGGTGGGACGATCTACCTTCACGACCCCGCGACGAATCGACTAGTCTTCCAGCACGTTCTGCCAGCCGAGGTCGAGCCGTTGCTCCCAATGAAAGATATTGCCGATGATTTCGGCATGGCAGGAGCGGCTTTTCAATCCCAGAAAACCCTTCTTCGAGAGATTCCGGAACGACCCGAGAGTGAACTGAATCCCTTCGAAAGAGCCACCGGCATCATCGTGCGAAGCATGGTAGCAACCCCACTGATGATGGAAGATGAGCAGCCCATCGGGGTTGTCCAGTTGTTGAACAAGCAAGATGAACCGTTTAATGAGACCGACGGTGCGGTTCTTGACACGATCGCCTCGGTTGCTACGATGGCGTACCTCAACTTCCGTCTGCAAGAGGAATCAACTCGTGCGTCGACCCTGCTCGGTATGGGCAAAGTGTCGCACGACATCGGCAACCTTGCGGCTTCATTGTACGCCTCTCTGAGTTTCGGACAGATGGCGATCGGAGAGCTCAAACGAACGCTCGAACCCGCATCAGTTTCCGAAGAGGCGCAAGGAAATCTTGAATCGCTCGACCCGTTGGTCGGAGACCTTCGGCAGTCTGTGGATCGGATCGTGGGCTACTCAAGGCTGATCAGCGACATGTCCGCAGGTCGTTCACTACGACCAAACCTACAACTTGGCAGCATGGCAAAAACAATCGAAAATGGCGCTGCTTACTTGGAGTCGGAAGCGCGATCGAAGCACGTGTGCATGAGTTACGACATTGAAGCCGGCACGCCCGATACGGCATACGACGATCTCTACGTCTTCAGAATCGTCCAAAATCTGGTTGGGAATTCGATCAAAGCAGTTTACGAGACCATCGAAGAAGAGACCCTGGCCAGCACCGACGAAGACGAGTTTTTAGGCACTGTCCTCGTCCGGTACAGCTTCAAAAATAGCGAACATTGGTTCGAAGTGGTCGACTCGGGCCCAGGGATGCCTCCTGAAGTAGCTCGAAGAATTCTGAGCGGAAACGCTCGAAGCCAATGGTCAAAAGCTGGAGGAAGTGGCTGGGGAACCAAGATCGTCCTTGAACTCGCCAATAGCCATGACGGTAAAGTAGAAATAGAAAGCGAACCAGGGCACGGAAGCACCTTCAGAGTTCGGTTTCCCCACTGTCCAACAGCGGAACAACGGAACTAGGGAAGGACATCAGTCGTTGAAATCAAACATCGAACCGAACGAAACTCAAGAAGCGCGGATTCCCGTGCGTCAGCGTGCGGCTAAGCGAAGGCGCCGACCTGTCTGGGGCAACATTTTGTGGGTGCTCTGGATCGGTCTTTTTCTGTTTGGTGGCACCGTTGCCGGATGGCTTGGTCGAAGCAAAGTCATGACCGAAGTGATTCCGGGATTGACCGCTGATCCCAAAGAGACGTTTGGTAAGAGTGCAGTCAATCTGCTCCTTCTGGGTTGCGATGAAGACCTTGCCCCGGGCGGGCAGCAAGTGCTGAAATCGGCAGGAAGGGCAGATATGATTCTGCTCGCCCGGCTTGATTTCGAAAAGAACACGATCACAGGAATTTCCATCCCTCGCGACACAAGAGTTCGCCTCAAGGGTGGAACCGACCACAAAATCAACGCTTATCACAATCTTGCAAAGCCTGGAAAAGCCAATGAACTTCAACAAAAAGCCGTGGAAGTTTTAACTGGAGTCAAGATTGACAGAACCATCCAGATCGACTACACCGCATTTCAGGAGCTAATCGACACAGTGGGTGGGGTTGAGGTGATGATCAAACACCGGATGGATTACGTGGACAAGGCGGGTGGGCTGTTCGTCGACTTCCGCCCGGGGCGCAAACTCCTCGACGGATACGATGCCATGTGCTATGTCCGCTATCGAAAAACAACTCCACGGAGTTCCTTGTATCCAAAGGGTGGAGAAGGCGATCCAAAAGCCGAGGGAGACTTCGTCAGGACCGAGCGACAGCGTCAGCTACTCTTGGCGTTTCAGGGTTCGGTTTTGAAGCACATCACCGCTCTTCCCGAGATCGTAGAGAAGGGTGTCGCCGTGCTTGGTGGAGCCCTAACCACGAGGGAGATTGCGGCGCTTGCAACATTTCAAAAGAAGGTCGGGCAGAAAAACGTAAAGATGCTCCGGATGCCAACCAAGCCAGGGCGAGGAACGTTTGAAGAGATGGCGCGCCCCGGTGCAACCAAGATGTTCAAAGACAACGGTTTTGTGCCTTCGAAAAGTGCTGAGCCCACCGAGGATGTGAATCAATGAGCGAGAATTCAGCATACGACGTCGACGCGCCAGAAGGTGCCAAAGCGCCCGGCGCTCAGTACATGAGCCGTAAGGACGTTAAATGGATTCTGCTTGCGACCAGTTTGATCATTGTCGGTCTAATTCCGGTCTACATTTCGATGCGCGACAAGGCCTACGCCACAACATGTAAGAAAAACCTCAGCCGCATAGGAGAGGCTCTCCAACTGTATGCGGACCAGCATGATGATCGGCTTCCGCCCCTCTATGAAGAAGGTGCTAACGGAGAGCCGGCAATCGGTCCTGATGGCTATCCCTACACTTGGATCAGTGACATCCAACCGCTGATGAACGCTCGCGCTTCGTTTGTCTGTCCCAGCGCCGATCCGTCCGAGTACGCATTTTCGGCAAGCCCAACGGGTGGAGAACCGATTCCCTCTACTTACGGAATGTACAGCGCATACTCCAGTAGTCCAACGAAAGATGTTGAAGGTGGCGACATCATTGTGTTGGTCGCCGAAACCGCCAATGCTGGCGCGATGGGTAGCTTTGACCCCAGGCCTTTCTCGGGCAAGCAAGATGGCTTCCTGATTGGATGGGACAACAGCAATCAGGCACCGGACGAGGCAACGACAATGATGACTCGTTTGGCCTTCAAGAACACGGCCAAAGGGAACTTCACACAAGCCGACGGCCGTCACGGCTTCATCTCCCACGCGATTTCGGTCAACCGGGGGCTGATTTACCTGAGGTCGGAAGATATTCAAACCGAATACGACCGCACCAAATACTCCCTTGCCGGCAAGTGGCGAGAGCCGTTATTGAACAAAGGCCGCTAACCTGCTTGACTTTGGAGCTTAACGCTGTCATAATCATAGACTGTCACCGCGGGGTGGAGCAGTCTGGTAGCTCGTCGGGCTCATAACCCGGAGGTCATAGGTTCAAATCCTGTCCCCGCACCCAAGTCTGGAATTCAGCAAGAATTCCAGACTTTTTTTGCCCCCATCTCGGCTAAACTTTGCAACGGTGTCGATCTCACACAAACTCAAGGAACGGTTCAGGTTGATCGTGGAGGCGGCGGTCAAAAATGCCTTACTTCAACACGGAATCGAACCCAAGCCAGGCACCCAAAAGCTGAGGTCGGATGAGGAGCACAACCGCTTTCTCGCGGCTCAGGTGATTGCGACCATTAATCGAGATCGCACTTACCCGCGACTCCATGATTACGCATTTCGCGGCTTTTCGCAGTTTAATGAAGATGGCATCATTCAGCAATTGATTCGTGAAGTCGAGTGCCCGAACCAATCCTTCGTTGAGATTGGCACCCAAGACTATCGGGAATCTAACACCCGGTTCCTGCTTGAAAACAACTACTGGTCGGGAGTCACGATCGATGCAGATGGAGCGGCGGAGAAGTGGCAGCGAGAGAGCGGGCTGACGTTCATGCACAACATCCGGCATATCTCTGAATTTGTCAGCATAGAGAACATCAACTCGCTTCTGTCAACCACATTTCCTGAGATTGACCTATTGAGTATTGATATCGATGGCGTTGATTACCACCTTTTGCAAGCGATCGAAGCCCGTCCAAGAATCCTCGTGATGGAGTTCAACCCGCTCTTCGGTCCTGAGAAGAGAGTTACTGTGCCATATCGACAAGACTTTGAGCGTCAGACACACCACTGTTCTATGACTTGCTTTGGGGCATCCTTGAGGGCTCTAGCGGACTCAGCATCCAGTAAAGGATATGCACTCGTCGAGACGTCAGATGGTCCCAACGCATTTTTCGTCCGAAGGGATGTAATGGGGAGGTTGCCGGAGCGATCGGTCGAGGAAGTTTGGAGAAACTGGAACTTCAAAGAAACGAGAGACTCGTCAGGTAAGCAGGTGTTTCTACATAGCCACGTAGAGAGGCTGAATGCGATGGCTGATGCAACGGTACTAGATTTGGATACGGGAAGAGAGTCAACTGTTGGCCTACTTTATGAGCTGGCAGGTCGTTAGCGAGGGCTTGTTTATTAGTGGTTTTACCACTGCCTTTTCCTCCATCCGTTTGCTTCCAGATGAGTCTAGAGTGTGTAACATGGTTGGATGAGAAGTGTTGGTAGTGCGCTGGGAGCGATAATGTTCCACTTTGGCTCGCCATTCCGATTCGTTGGGAATGTTTTCCGGTACCGCAGTATTTCCGATGCGGTGAAGTATTCCGAATTGAGAGAACGTTTTGAATAGGTGGTGACTCGCTTGGACGGGCATGTTGTCGTTGAGCACACTTTCTTCAGCTTTCAAGCACCAAAGGGGCACTGGATATTCTTGTGCTTTCCCGAATTGATCCGATTGGCGGCGCGATTTCAGCTAACGATGAGCGTTGAGAATGGGATCCTCGACATCACATTGCAGGATAGGACAACCGACGAAGTCTTCCAATTCCGACTGATTTCCGGGCAGGAGATCAACATCTTAGTTGAAGTGTTTATCGAACAATTCTATCAATTTGTTAACTCGATGGACTGTTTAGACGTTGGAGCCAATATCGGTGCTTCTGCGATCTACATGGCCCGCTTTCACGGCTGTAAGGTCATCGCTTTTGAACCAGTCCCCGAGACATTTAGGCGCTTGGTCGACCACGTTAAGCTAAACAAATTGGAGTCTCTAGTCGAGTGCCACTGTACCGGCCTATCCGACCGATCTGGATCTGCCCAGGTGCTCTACGATCCCAATTTTTCTGGGTCAGCCTCCGAGAAGGGGATCTACGGATCATCGAGTGTTGTTGGGAACATAAAGCTAGAAGGAGAACTGGTTGATATTCAGCTGACGGATGCGCTTAACGTTTTCGAAACGACGCTGACGGAACTGTCAGAAAACATTTTTCTCAAACTTGATTGCGAGGGTGCCGAGCATCGGATTCTTGCCTGGTTGAAGTCAACTGACGAATTTAAGCGAGTGAAGATGATTGCGACCGAAGTCCATGCGACTTCTTCAAACTCCATAAGGGAGTTTCGTGAATCGCTCGTTCAGGAAGGCTTCTTCCTCTTTGAACGCTCTGCTTCGGTTGATGATCTCACTTTTTTACAAGGGTCTCGGTAAAGACTCCTTCGCACCGTATCTGGGTAGCAGTTCATTTTTTTGCAACCACAGATGCATACAACTGTGACCACATCGACGCGATCTTCTTAGGCTCGAACTGTTCCGCTCGTACCCGTCCTGTCGATCTCCAGGACTCAGAGGTGCTTGCGGCGAGTACTTCTATCATCACCTCGGCCACCTCGTCAACCGAATTTGGATCAACAAGCAAGCCAACATCTTTCGCAATCTCACCCTGGGCCGAAAACTTGCTTGTAATGACCGGGGTTCCCGCTGTCATCGCCTGGGCCACGGGGAGTCCAAAGCCTTCCATCTGCGACGGACTCACCAACGCAATCGCATGTTGGAAGTAGGAAGCCATTTGCTCCTCAGGGACGAACCCCGTGATCTCAAAACGATCTGCGACTCCACATTGCTCCGCAAACTCGCGCATCATGGGTGCTAGCCAATCATCCTGAGGGCTGATAAAGATCAGCTTTGCGTCGGTTTCAAGTCTTGAGAAAGCCTCGATCACCACCTTGGGGTTCTTGTGAAAATCTGGAACGCTACAGAACAGGAAGTAGCGATCTTTGAGGATGGGGTCAACGGGCTCACCATATTTCGGATCAACGGAAGGATAAATGACATCCTTGATCACTATCCCAAAGACTTCTTGTGCATCATTTGCTGCCGACTGGGAGATCGCAACGATCCTTGTCGCTTTCTTCAAGTGCTCAACTTGTTGAAGGTAGTAGCTCTGCAAGTCGGACGGGCAACGTTCCCAGAAGTCCTTACTCTTGTAGACAATCGCATCAAGAAATGTGGCGACGTATGGGCAGTTGGGAGTGTAGATCGGATAGCTTCCGATATCCAAGGCAGAGGGGTTGTGAAGGATATCTTGGGGATTCTTTGCGAGGGCAACTTCCATCGCGTGCCCCTGAGAGCGAATCGCCCGATTCATGTGCATTTTTCTCAGATATGGGCGGCTTCGGATGTAGGGAATCTTTTGCCAAAGTTGAAGTTTCTTGGAATCCCAATCTCGACCTCCAACGGTCACGGACTTCAGGCCGTCTAACTCGGTTGGAATCGGGAAGCCCTCGCGAACGAATAACGTCAGTTCATGCTCAGGAGCATAGCGATTGAGGTCTAGAATCAGGTTGACGACATACCGACCAATCCCTCGATTCATACTGCCGCCGGCGCATTGGGCACCCCGAAAATCGATCCCGATTCGCATGGCAACATATTGGCACAAGTATCATTGAGGCGGTGAAGATTGCAGTCTGGTATTACCTGCCGAGTGGCGGCGCAAAGCGGGCCCTGTTCGATCATGTTTCGGGTCTTGTAGCGCGCGGGCACCATGTTGAAGCGTTTCATCCGCCGGCTCCGCATGAAGATTGGTTGCCGCTGCCCTGCAAGGAACATGTTGTGTCCCACGGTCACGTGATCGGTCACGGGAACTACTTTCAGCGCGTTTGGAAGCATATCATGCGGCCGACTTTGGCTATGAAAATGATGCAGGATCATTCGAAGGAAGTCGCCCAGCTCATCGAAGAAGGCGGATTTGATGTCGTGTTCACCAATACTTGCTGTCAATACCACTCGCCGTTTCTTGGGCGTTACACGAAGAAGCCAAAGCTGCTGTACCTTCAAGAGCCGAATCGCTTTCTCTATGAAGCCCTACCTCGGCTAGCTTGGATTGACGCGCCGGAAGGTGCATCCTGGCGGAGAAAGCTCCGAACCTGGTTCGACCTAGTTGCCTTGCGCCAACAAGCCATGGCGGAGCTAACGAACGCTCAGAGTTACGATCGAATCTTGGTGAACTCTTACTTCTCTCGAGAGTCAGTTGCGCGTTGCTATGGTCTCGATTCCACGGTCTGCTATCTTGGAATCGATCTCGGGCGACTTGGGTCGGGTTCCGAACCGCGAGAGAATTACCTTTTGGGGGTTGGTGCCTGCGTTTATCCCAAACGAGTGAAACTTGCGATCGAGGCAGTCGGACAGCTGCCGGAGCCTCGGCCAAAACTGATTTGGAGCGCGAACTTCATCGATGATCCTTACGCCGAGGAATGCAAGGATCTTGCTCAACGGCTGGGCGTTGACTTCGAGCTACGCGAGCTTGTGCCCGACGATGAGCTCTTGGTCCTGATGCAACGCGCGTCTTGCGTCTTGTACGTTCCTCGCCTCGAGCCGTTTGGTTATGTGCCCCTGGAGGCTGCGGCATGCGGTGCATCGGTTGTCACGGTCATGGAAGGAGGTCTCAGAGAAACGATGTCGGAAATCGGTTATCTCGCGGATCCGAACCCAGATTCCATCGCCCAGCAGATTTGCCGGGTTCTTGATGATCCTTCAGCCGCTCGCGAGAAAGCCCTGGCAAATATTCCAGCGATCCACGCACAATGGGGGCTTGAGGCGGCCACGGATCGACTAGAGGCGCACCTTTTGCAGATTACTAGACGTCCGTAAACGTGTTCTATGCCAAAAGATGGTTCTTTAATGCTGTTGGTTGTCGCATTTTTGGCGGCGGTTGTCGGGTTCGCGGCGGCGTTTTTCTTGTCAAAATCCCGAGTTGATGGGCTCGCTCAGGCCTCCGAAGATCGGCTCGCCGACGCCAAAGCAAACTTGGATCGGGCCACAGCGGAACGCTCCACTATTCAGGCGCGCCTTAACGAGGTATTGCCATTAGAGGGCGAAGTTTCGACTTTGCGGGAGTCTGTGACGACCGTTCGGAACACGCTAACTTCATTAGAAGCTGAAATAGAGGCTCTCCGCCAAGCCAACGAACAGGCAAACCTAGAAATCCAAGGTTTTGAACTCAGAAGTCAAAGCCAAGAGGCGCTGATCCGAGAGCGCGAAGATGCTCTTGAGCGTCAGCGCAAGCAGTTCGCAGAAGACAAAAAGCAACTGGAAGACTCATTTGCATCTTTATCCAAACAGGCTCTTGCGCAGGCCCAACAGAGCTTCCTTGAGGTCGCCGAAAGTAAGTTCAAAGATGCCCGGCAAGTCTCCCAAAAAGAGATTGACCAACTTCTGTCACCCATGAAGGAGACGCTTGGGCAACTCAAAGAGCACACGCGGGACCTTGAAATCAAGCGGACCGAAAGCTACGCCGAACTCTCGCAACAAGTTCGGAGCCTTCTCTCATCGACCAACCAACTCTCTAACGCGCTTCGTCGCCCTGAAGTTCGCGGTTCGTGGGGAGAAATCACCCTCAAGCGCGCCGCTGAGGCCGCGGGCTTGGTTGAGGGTAACGACTTCGAGATGCAGGTGTCCTCGAACACCGATGAAGGTCGCCTTCGCCCCGACATGGTCGTTCGGCTTCCTAATGGAAAAACGATTGTTGTAGATTCAAAAGTACCGCTCGATGCGTATCTCGCGGCGATCCACAGTGAAGACGCCGCCGAGAAGGGTGCAAAGCTGAAAGAGCATGCGGCTCAAGTGCGCAAGCATATCCAGCAACTCTCGAGCAAACAGTACCAAGGAATTTACGCCGACTCGGCAGACTTTGTCGTCATGTTCGTCCCGAGTGAGGCCCTGTATCAGGGTGCGATTGAACAAGACCCTAGCCTCCTTGAGGAAGCGTTCAACAAAAAGGTGATTCTCGCCAACCCGATGACGCTGGTCGCGCTCCTGCGCACCGTTGCGAGTGGAATGCAGCAGCAAAAAGCCTACGAAAACGCCCTCCAGATCGCCAAACTTGGCGGCGAACTTCACGACGCCGTTGGTGTGATGACCGAGCACTTCGTCAAGGTTGGAAAGAACATCGGTCAGGCGGCGAACAGTTACAACCAAATGGTTGGGTCGGTCGAAAGAAACGTGCTGAGCAAGGCGCGCAAAATGCGCGAACTTGGCGCAAAAGGAACTAAAGATCTGGATGAGCCGGAGATCCTGAATGCTGTGATTCGCCCTTCAGCGTTACCCGGAAGTCAAGGCAAGGAGGAGCCAGATGCTCTTTTCTAGGCCGACATCCGCAGATCATCTTCAGAAGACGAGGCAATAGCCCTCGCCAATTTGCTCAAAACAAGTTCGGAAAGAGGACTGTCTTCATCCGGCGAACGAAGGCATCGGAAAAACAAATCCGTCGCCTCCTCGTGCGTTAAAACCAGTTGAACAGTGCCGACAGCCGCCATCTCTCCGTGATTTGAACTTGCGCCCAAAAACCTCCCTCTGGCTAGTTTTTTCCACAACAATGGGCCAAGTTTAGCAATATCACAGAAAAACCACTGAAACCTGTCAAATGTATGGACGTTTAGACTAGAGAGCTAGGTGAAACCCGCTATAATCTATGGAGAGCAATCTCGATGGAGAGGGATCTCATCTTGGAGACGTCCAGATGAAAAACGCACGGAGGACAATCGCAATAGCCATGACGGCTTTGCCGCTATCAGCGGTAGCCCAGGTTGTCGCGCCTCTCACGTTCAATGAGCGCGCGAACGTATCAAACTCCACCACCGAAGTCGGCGGCACGCCAGCGGTAGATATCATTCGGCTCAACAGTGGCGGAATGGGAGCTCCACTTCGCTTCGGTTCAGTTCTCAACGGATCCGAAGTCGTCACCCTCAACGGTGTTCGGCTACGCCCCGGTGCAGACTACTCTTTCGACTATTCCGTCGGTGTCGTTTACGTCAGCCGGGCGGTAAAAGAAGGCGATTCGCTGAATGTTTCATATCGCTACGACGGCAAGAAAAAAGTTGACTCCGGATCGGCTTCAATGGGCATCGCTCCAATGAAGTTCAACCTGCTTGGCAAAGCAATGCCGCTCAGGCTTGGGCTTGGTCAAATCGAGCGAACTGCCGACGGCAAGGTCATGCGAACAAACATCTACGGAACGCGCAATTCGTTCTCGGGTGGTGGGCTAGGATTGTCGGGTGCTTACTTCTCTGGCTCACGAAGTGAAGAGGGTGTTGGTGCGGGCATGTCTTTCGACGGTGCCAAAGGCGGAAATCTCACATCTGACACCGGTAGCTCATCGTTCTTAGTCCAGTCTTTCCGATCCAGCCTTGCTGGCGGAAGCTTCACCGCCGACCTTCAAGATGTTAGTAGTAACTTCACCGGATTTAACGCAGTCAAGGATGCGGGCTACACAGACCAACAGATCGCAGCGTTCGCTCGCGAAAAAGGACTGAAGCGAAGCGGCTTTGGCGCAGAAGGGCTGAAAGTCGGTGGACTCAATTTTAACGGCAACCAAAAGCTCGTCAAGGATAACGACAAGGGCATCTCAGTCAGTTCCTACTCGGTCGGAACTGGTGGATTCACTTACTCGCAGAACAAAGAGAATGTCGAGCGAGGATTCAACCGATTCAAAGACCTCGGTGTTGCCGACTGGCAAAGACTCCAATTGTCCCAAGGAATCAGCAAGGCTGCCGAGACTGCAGGATTCAAGTCGAAGTTCCTATCCCTCGGATATGAAAGCTCTCGAGTCCAAGATTTTGAGCGCAACAAAGGGATTGAGAAGCAAAAGGTAAGCCTAGATTCAAAGAACTGGGCCTTCGAGATTGGCTCGCAATCTGTCGATGCAGGCTTCAACCGATTCGAAGCCGAGCGTGGTGCTTTTGGATTGGAGGCTGGGCTAAGTCGTCAGTCAGCCGCGCTCACCAAGGGAATCATCGGCAAAGGACTGAATCTTAGCTACTCGAAGAGTTCGATTGACAACGGTGTTGGAAGTTTTGATGCCAACGATATTGCGATCTCTGGTAAGACCTGGGCGCTCAACATGGGCTCAAGGGGATCCGACAAGCGCTTCAATCGGCTCGGTTCCATGCAAGCTGGCGAAATCGACTCGCATATGCGAGCAGTTGCCGGAATGTATGGACCCAATGCTGCCCTCCAGCCCGGAGATCGACAGGCCTTCATCAATTCCAGCGGAATTCAGCGTGACGGTACGAGTTTCAAGACGAACCTGAAAGGTGGAACGCTCAACGTTAACCAAGTAAAGGTTGCCGGTCAAAAGGATTCTGCGAGCATTCACACCGCCAACATCGTTGGAAAGAACCTTCAGTTCAGCATGCGAAAGCTGAACACGGGCACGGCATTCACTGAAATTTCCCGTCTGATGCCTTACGAGCAGCAGCAAATCGGTCTCCTCAGCGGAATCAGCCGAACTGACCTCAACCTTGCAATGCAAATGAGCAAGGGGCAGACGTTCTCGTACTCTTCGATGTCCGCTGAAGTCAACGGAACCAGTGCGGGACGAACGAACTTGGCTTACCGAGGCAAGGGCCTAGAGATTGATTTCAATCAGCGAAATGTCGATAAAGGATTCAACGCCATGGGTCTCGTCGATTCTCAGAGAGATCTGATGAATTCGATGACAGGATTCTCGCAGAAGGACAGCAGAGTTAAGTTCAACGCGCTGAAAAATATTCAGTTTGAGTATTCGGCTTCGAGTGCGTACCGAAATGCCACAGAGGAACTTCGCGCCAGCGATGCCCTGATGTTCTCCATGGCTCTCGACCCAACTCTGCAGGTTGATTTTGCCAAAGCGACGCAGGTCAATAAGCAGTCAACCAGCACGCTCTTTGCCGCAAACATGGAGCGAGTGAGCCTCAGCAAGCGATTTGGAAACCAAAGCCTGAGCATTACTAACGAGAAGCGGGAAAATGAGGGTTCAAACAACGGAGCTCCTGACTCAAACCGCACGACGGTTGCCCTCGAAACTAAGCTTTCAAACAACACGAGCTTCCGAACTGAGCAGACTCGAACCGCATTTAATGACGGCGGTAAAGAGGACGTCAACAGTAACTCGATCTCAACCAAGATTGCTAAGAATGTCGGCGTCAGTGTCACAGATACGAACATTGACCGAGGTTCGTCGGATCGGAATGAAGTCAAGCGTGACTATGGGGTCTGGTTTGACTTTGGCAAGGGTGTCCGTGCATCGTACGGTTATGTGCGACAACTTAACGGCGACAACGCCGGCTTCGGCTCCAACTCGCTTTCATTTGGCCAAGACGCAACCCGCATTGCCGCAGATAAGGCCATGGGTGGTGCGACTGGGGCAAATGTGAACGGGACGATGCTTGGATTCCAGAACGGAACCAACACCTGGGACGAGCAAAATGGTCGAGCCCAGGCATTCAGCAGCGCATCGCTCCAAACCACCAAGCCGTTTTCACTCGGATTCCTCAAAGATTCCAAGTTCAGTCTTAACAGCTACATGGCCTCCGATAACTCTCGCTGGCTGCGAGAGGATATTGTCTCGTCATTCGATTCTAAGGTGGGCAAATACGGCGTAGGAATGAACTACCGAGGTCAGGTCGATCAGACCGGTAGTCGAGCTATCGACCGTACCTACAAGTTCAACACCGACACCACTGGTAAAGCACCGTTCTCAGCGTCCATGAGCTACAAGCAGAGGGTGCTACCAACCAATCAAGAGTACGCCATCCGCGATTACAAGGCCGACTACAAGGGAATCAAGGGCTTTACACTTTCGAATCAGATTCAGACGAATCCAGAAGGTCCGGCGAATCCAAACATCGTTCTTGGAACTCAGCCCCTTGCTCAGCGACGCAATACGTGGCGCATGGATTACACCGCGCACAAAGACTTCACGCTCGGTGGGCAATTTGATGAGCTGATCGATGACGCCATCAGAAGCGTTCGACGTACTGCAGGATTCAACCTCGTGTTGAACCAACGATCCGGTTCACCGCTCAGTTTCTTCTACGGTATTGAGCAGAGTGACCTGGCTGGAAACAGACAGGACTTCGTGCGCTTTGGCCTGACCTTCGAGCAAAAAGCATCGACCAACCAGGTTTTCAGCCTCGCCCTTACCAACCAGGGCTGGCTCAATAATGCGAATGCAACCCTCGCTAATCAAAACGATTGGGTTGGTCGCCTCAACTACCAGTGGCGATTTAAGTAAGCTAAGCCCGTGCTGATTGAGTACGAAGACTTTGCCGATTTTTCTGACTGCGCAGTGTTTCGTCACGCGGGTCTGAAACTCATCGTAACGACCGCGATCGGTCCCAGAATCCTCTATTTTGGAAAGGAGGAGGGTCCCAACCACCTGCTTGCCCGCGAAGAACATCGAGGGCTAGTCGGTGGCGATTATCGTTCCTACGGCGGGCACCGGCTTTGGACTGGGCCAGAACAGAGACCAAAAACCTACTCCTCTGACTCCTTCCCCGTTGATGTCCTCGAGGAAGGTGAAGCCGTCCGCTTTCTTTCCCAGGTTGATGAGTTTCACATCCAAAAGGTGATCCGAATCTCGTTCATTCCCACCGGATTTCGAATTGAACACCAACTCATCAACCACGGTGCATACGAAGTAGACCTCTGTCCCTGGGCAATCACCGTAATGGATCCTGGCGGGGAGTGCCTGGTGCCGATGCACCCGATTCGACCTCAGTCAGCTGGCCTTCTTCCAGCTCAGCCCGTCGTGCTGTGGGCATACGCTCGAATGGACGATCCTCGATACACATGGGGTGGCAGGGTGGCTCGTTTGAGATCGACCGAAGATCCGAACCCCACGAAATTCGGAACCTATGTTGCCAGCGGTCTTGCCGCTTATTCTAACCATGGAGAGACCTTTATTAAACGGTTCTCTGTCCAGCCGCTTGGTGCCAGCCACATTGACATGGGATGCAATTTCGAGAGTTATACGAAGCAAGGAATGCTCGAAGTGGAGAGTCTAGGCGTTCTCCAAAGGGTCAATTCCGGGAACTCAACGTCGACTCACACTGAAGAGTGGTTCCTGCGCGATGGACACGTCCCTGAGGGCGACGAAGAGGCGGGCCGTTGGTTCGACGATCTAAAGCTTTAGCATCTCTGTAGCCAACCACTGAAGAAGCTTTGGATTATCGACTTGATACCGAGTGAAAATCGCGTAAACCTTCTTCTGTCCATCCATCTCCACGCATGCGACGTCGTGCCGGGTCGATGAAGTCCACCCGGCCTTCGACCACAGCTTTGCGCTAGCCGGGAGAACCTCTCCCAAAAATCCTTCGACCTGTCCATCTTTGCTGCCGGCCTTTCGGCTCAGGAGCGAAAGCATCTCTTCCGATCCCGAGAGCTTCCTCTGGATGATCATCGACATCATCTGGACACAAGAATCCGCCGTCAGGGAGTTGCGGTACTCGAAGTTCGGCCCATAGCCTTGCCGCTCACGCCCATAGGGTCCTTCATTCCACGTCTTTTGGTTGGCATTGATCCCCTTGATTCCCAGTGTCTGGAGCCACCGATTGACCGCCTGCCGCTTTTCGCTCCACTCTTTAAGTTCAGAATCGGAAAGGGAAGGCCCACCCGTTGTGCCGGTGATTATGTCCAAAACCAAGCCGGTGGCATCATTGTTGGACTCCTTGATCATGTCTACCAATGCTCGATCAAACTCCGCGTGACGAACGAGCTTCTTCTTGGCAACAAGTTCCTCGGCGTATGCCATGTAGAACATCTTGACAACGCTCGCCGGATACATCGGCAGACCGCCGTTGTGCGTCATCTCCGCACCCGTTTCCAGGTTTTTCCAGCTCATCGCAAAGTCAGTTGCCTTGAGTCCAGGAAATGCCGATTGCGCCCTATTTGCAATGTCCTGCATCACCGTAGGGATTCCAGATTGGGATGATATTGCCATCAGAGCGACCAGTGTGACCACATCTAGATTCTATACTGTTAGCCGTGTCGTTGATCTCAGTTTCTCGCGCAGCTTCCACTCCATCGAAAGGGAAGTTCTTCCTGATGCACGGCTTTGGAAGCGACGAGCAAGACATGTTTGGACTAGCGCAGGTACTCGATCCCGCGTATGAAATCATCTGCCTGCGCGCACCGATGGCGTACGGACCGGGCTTCGCCTGGTTCGAGATCGCCTTCACCCCGATGGGAATCGACCCAAACTTCGAACAGTTTTGGGATTCGGTAGAGAAGGTTGCCCAAATCATCCAAGAAGAGGAGCCAGACCGCACTGTCATCGGTGGCTTTAGCCAAGGAGCCATGATGACAGCTGGACTCATGGTCCGCCATCCCGAGAAGTTCGGCAAAGCCGTTTTGCTCAGTGGCCGAGGCGTCGGGCTTGAGCCTGGTGGGTTCCCCGGAAGAGCCTTTCAGGCTCACGGCACGTTCGACGATGTTATCCCATTCCGCGATGGAGTTCAGCTTCGGAGTGAGCTCAGCCCAATGGCTGAGCGGCACGAGTTTCATGCATACGAGATGGGACACTCGATTTGCCAAGAAGAGGTTGACGACTTAAACGCCTGGCTCAGAGGCTGAAATCCTGCTGATCAAAATAGGCTTTTACTTCGGGCTTCTGCCATTGAATCGCCAGCCATACGCAATATGGGGCTAATAAGCATGTTGAAATTCCCAAACAAATGTTGATGAAGTGCGCCAGATGCGCCTTTGGAGTCTTTGGTTGCCGCATGAGAGAAAGGTTCGCAAGCCCAAACCCGACCCCCATCACAACCAAGGCAAAACACGCAAACTGGAAGACGCCCTGACTTTCGGTCGGAAGCACATCTGGATCAGCGGTCCGAGCCAAAGCCAACCCGGCGAAGCCAAGAAAGCACAAGAAACCGTACCAAGCTGTATTGATCCAGCAGTAGATTTGATAGTGTTTAAGCGTTTTCTCCATAGCCCAATCCGCAACGTGTCTACCTAGTAGAAATACTTACCCCCAAAAGGCCATTCGTTGTACAATGAGTTCGGAGTCTCCAAAGGAGAATAGCATTGATGCTGAAAAAAATCTTATCTACAGTTGTTTTTGCCCTGGCCGTAGGCGCGGTCCACGCAAAGAAGGATGAAACGGTTAGCGTTTCCGGATTTGTCAAAGGGACCCCATCGGCCACGAAGTTCACCGTCGGTTCCCGCAAAGGCGAGTTCACCGTCGACTGCAGCAACGCAAAAGTCACCTACGATGGTAAGCGTTTTGAGGTAGCAAAGCTTACAGGTGGTTCGCAAGTTTCGATCACCGGCAAGCTCTCTGGCAAGACGATCAAAGCGGAACAGGTTTTGATCGGCAACGTACGCGGAATGTCATCGACGAAAAAGGATGACGTCAAGAAAGATGATTCGAAAAAGACAGAAACCAAGAAGTCTGAATCACGAACAACCAAGAAGGATGACGCCAAGAAGTCAGACGAAGTAGCCAAGACCGACGAGAAGAAGGATTCCAAATCAACTCGTTCGACCAAGTCGAAGAAGGACGACACCAAGAAGACCGACGAGACAACTAAGGCAGACGAGAAAAAGGACTCCACTGCTAAGAAGTCAACGAAATCAAAGAAGGACGATGCCAAGAAGGCTGACGACACCGTAAAGACTGACGAAAAGAAGGATTCAAAGACCAAGAAGTCTACGAAGTCGAAGAAGGACGACGAAAAGAAGACCGACGACACAGCAAAGACCGACGATCAGAAGAAAGCTGACGCAAAGAAAAAAGCTGACGCCAAAAAGAAGGCAGCTGCCAAGAAGAAAGCAGACGCTAAGAAGAAGGGTGACGAGAAGAAGGACCCTCCCAAGTCCGACGGAAACTAGGCTTCGTCAAATCAACATAACCCCATTGCCAATTGGCAATGGGGTTGTTTGTTTACGGACCCTCCGGCGGAGTGACAACTTGAATGATCGCCTGTTTGGCAATGAGTTCCCCCACCACTCGAATCGGAACCACCCGCCTGATCTTGCCCTCAAAGTCCGGGCCAACAAAGTCGTCCCCCTCGGTGACGGCTGCAGAAGAGAGGAAAATTCCCGAATACACGGGACGCTCCCAACTTGCGAACTCGCCGCTCGAGACATAAGTCTGTAGCTGTCCAATTGCGATCGGGCGAAGCAGGGCAATCTGCGTCAAGCTGTCAACGGTCACCGCCAAACCAAGCCGCTCAATCGCTCTGGCAACCCGATCAAGTCGTAGGCTCAAGATCGGTCACCGGAGCCGAACACCCGAGGATCTTCCGGAATCATATCGCGCTTCATAAACGGCGTCAATCGAGCCCAGCCACGTTGGCGCATCGGCTCGGCAGTGCTGTAAGGCGATGGCTCGATGCGCACATCTCCAATGGTGATCACATCGGTCGCCCCTGGCTCACGCCGAAGGATTTCGACAAAGTCTGCCGCGACGAGATCAATCACGCCCTGCGAAATCGCCCAAGTCAATGACTCATCCGCCAGGGCAGAGGGCAAAAGCATGGCGTTGAAGGCCGCGGCAAACTCTCCGGCCAAGGAAGACGCTCTGGTCGAATAGGTTGTGCCTGTTCCGCTCAGTCCGCAACGCTCAAGGATGCGGTCGGTCGGAAGCGAGATCGGCACTACGCCACCCTCAGTTGGTTCATGATTCGGTGCAACAAGTTCGAGTTCTCCCCGACATTCGCCGATAGAGTCTCCAGCGTTGTCATCATCCGGTTCGTAAGCCCCTCGCGCTGCTCAAACGAGCGTTCCAGGAACTGGACAAACTGGTCGGCGAGCCGACGATGCTGCATCATTCCGAATCGAAGAAGACCCGCCATCGCAACGATGAACAGGCCGATAACACCAAGACTTTGAGTTTCCATCATGTATTTCGTTTCATTGCCCTCCGCAAAAGGTCGAGGGCGACCTTGAGACGGTCAAACGCCTCCCGAAAGTCGTCGAACTGAGTCTGAATCTTCGAACGAGCCTCCGGCGCGACTTTGATGATCGCTTCATTCAGCTCATCGAACTTCTGCTTAGCGTTCTGGGTGGCGGCGAAGACGCCAATAATCGCGCCCAATGCTCCTCCCAGCCCCAGGCTCGATGCAATCTGAAGCCAGTCCATTAGAGTTCGATTCCTCCTCCGAAAACGGTCTGCCACATTCCCGGTCCCGCGTTGTAACGAGCCCGAACCCCGTAGTAGAAGCGGTCATGAAAGAACGCCGAATCAGAGCCCTTCGCTGACTCCAGAGCCGCAAACTCAACCGGAACGTCGCTCCTCTGCTGGAGAATAATTCCCCGCATCGGTCGAGTCGTGTCGAGCAGGTACCACGACTCATCGGTGATGAACGGAGACAGCACAACTTTGAGCATGCCGTTAAACACGTTCACTTGCCCCGAAGACTGAACGGTGCCCTTGCTGTCCACAAGTTCGATCGCCGTCCACATGTTTTGCGGACCAACCAACAGTACGTTCGGCGCAATGCCGAGGGGAACGCCTTCGTTGTCGCGCCGCGAGATCATAGCCGAGCACGCAGCTTTCAGGCCCGCCGAACCGAGCGCATCCGCGCTCACATTCGAAGCGGTACCCCCAGCTTCGGGATGGTCAGCCGCAAGGAGGTTTGCGCCATCGTAGCCAAGAATGCTTGTCCCATGAGTCAATGTGTTGACAACCAACTCGTGGCGGTGGTGCACAACTCGGTTCGCAAGGTCCCGAATCCGTAAACGGATGAGGTCAAGCTGATCGTCTTCGAGCGCCTTCCGCTCGACGGCAATCGTCGATTCAAACACCTTATCTTCGATGCTAATCGCCTGACTCGTCAGGCCCGTGGCGCGTCGCTCATCCACAAACTCGCGCATCGCCGGAGCGTTGTCTAGAAGTGGGTACCGCTGCACGGGAAGAGTGGTCTGAATAACGGTGGCGAGCTGGGAGACGACGTCGGCTTGTTGCTCGTTTCGGTACGCGAGCGCAAACTCGGCTTTCAGACCAGGAAGAAGAAGATCGGGGATATCAGATTTGGTAAGTGCCATGGTTACTTGGTGTGATTGTCGATTCGTATTCGGTATCCGCCGAGATTGTCGGAGGTTGATTCAGTGCCGACGATGGTGCCGATGATGTAGGCGTTCGTCAAGCCAGTTGCAACGTCTTGAACCTCGCCATCAAACTTCGCCCAAGCGTCCCCGCCGGTCTTGTTGACATTTGCCGAGGCGGTGGCGAAAACAAAAGTGCCCGACTTGGTCACGGTGATTCGCTTGGTCTCCGTCGTGGTGACGACTGACTCGTTCGCGACGCCGACGAACTTGAGATTCGCACTGGCGTGACTCATCGGAACAATGTTTCCAGATGCATTGACGCCGATAAGGGCACCTTTGAAGATGGTCGTGTTTGTACCGACGTTGTAGCTCACAACGATTCCCGGCTTTTCGTATGTTTCGAATGGTTTGGTAAGTGCTGGCATGGTTTGTTAGCGCCGTTTGGCGATTTCTTTGAGGTCAACTCCAGGGAAGTGGCGGCGATAGAACGCCGACTCCTCGGGCAGAAGAAGGTTAAGGGCTGATTCGTGATCGGCGGCGGCCGGTGCCTGCTGGCTGAAGATGTTCGCTTTCGGGAGGTCTTCAAGGAGCTTGCCGACTAACTCCGCGACTGGCTGCCCGTCGATCTCGGCTTCACAAGCGAAGAGCAGCGCAGCAACCTTCGCCTGACGAGGCACAAGCTGCCCGCTATTCACCAGCTTCTCCACCCGATTTCCCGCTTCTTGCTTCCTACTTTCCGCTTGCGCTTGGTGAGCCAGCTTGGCGTAGTCAACGTCCGCAAAACCACTACTGAACAGCGGTCTGGTGTCGAAGAGGCGAGCCGACTCTACCCGGGGATTCCGGACGACACTCACTTCGCGAATATGCTCAAGATCGCGCTCAAGGCCTACGGAGAGGCTCTGTGCGCCACTTTTGATGAGTAACTGATCTGCCTCTCGGGTGAGGGCGATCAGACCAGAGAGGTTTGCACCGTCGGCATCAACCGCGATGAGGAAGCCTAGGTGAAGGGGCGAGTCGCCGTGCTCGATGAGGACGGGGACGGGAAGGTCGAAGTTGGCGGCAATGGCTTGCAGATTTTCTGTCGAGACGGAGACGCCCTTATCCGGATAATCCCCAGCCTCAAAGAGCTTGGCGCGCCGCTCGACCCAACTGGTGGGGTGAGTGAGGTACGCCGGAGCCTGGATTCCGTGGGTTCGAAACTCTGCCACCATAGCAAGGCGGGTTGCCTCGCTGACTTCGTTTCGTGTTCCTTGGTATCCCGGACCCGCAAGGGCAGCCCGCCGTAAGAGGTCGAGTCGCGCCTCGGCGACCGTTGTGTCGTTTGCGATCATAGTCACTATATAGTAGACGTATGTGCGCTATTGTCAACCTGATGCATGAAAAATCCCCTCAACATTGAGGGGATCAAGTGGTTCTTTTTAACACCCTAGGTTAGGCGTGAGATCGGAAATCTCGATATGTGAGGCCCAGCACGATTGAGTAAATCGGCCACGTTACGATGAGTCCAATTCCGCAAGCAATAATGCCAAGTCCCGAGCAGATCACCGAAACCAGGATGAGGCCGAACATAGAGAACGCGTATGGCTTCATTCGCTCCATTGATGCCTTCAATCCATCCACCCCATTAAGCCCTTCCTTGATGATGATCAACAGCGAGATCGAAAGAGCGCCCGAAAGGTAGATACCTGGAACAAGGCAGAGAATCATTCCGATATAGACTGCTAGCGTGTAAAGAATCGAGCCGACGAACAGGTTTCCAAAGTTCTTGAAGCCTGAGAACAGCGTCTCGAACCTTGTTGACCCCGTATCTGCCTCTTCAATAGCGGCGAGCGACATGCCAGTCATCAAGGCGGTGGTCACCGCACTAGAAACAAGGCTCAGTACCAGTGTCACCGGAATCAGAGCCAGGCTCGGTCCACCCGTTGTCGCACCGGTAGTTGGATCAACTTGAAACGTCGACCCTCCCATCAACGCAGAAACGATCTGCGCGGGCATTTGCACCGCAAACGCCGCGATCAACATGACGATCCCACCCACGATATAAACCGAAGGATTCTTCGTGATCATCTTCCAGGCGATTCCGATGTAGTCGAAATAGACGCCCGGGCCCCGCGTTGGCATGGCGTAATTTGCGTTCCCGCCATCACCACGGGGGTAGTTAGACATTGGAGGAGTTTCCATCTCCACGTAGCATAACGGTTCTGCCGTCTGGAATCAAGGGGTAATGAACTTTTTCAGCGGATTCGGAGACTTTAGAAATGGTTTTAGTTCGGCCCAACTAAACTCAAATGAGAAAGGTCCCGAGGCGTAGCTGCCGAGCGCGTAAGGATCGAACTCCCAAGTGCAACCAGCCTTGCCCTTGACCCAGAACTGAGTAATGTCGCTCGGCACGAGCTTTTTCTTCATGTCGCTATCCTGAAGCCAGTCCGTCATCGGGTTCTTTTTGGCTTTCACGCGAATCAGTTCGCACAGTCCCTTTGCCTTGTTGATGTTAAAAACGTCCCAAAGCTTGATCTGTTTGGGTTTGCCGTTGACCATCGCAAAGTTCATGCACTCCGTCACGCCGACGCCATGCGCTCCTCCAAGAAAGCGGTAGGTAGAGATCGTATACGACTGGGCGAGGGTATCCCCAAGTTGACGGGTTGCTCCAGACTCGAGGCCGTAGGGCGCGCTCTCGTATCCTGGCACCCAATCCTTTTTGACTTCCTTCATGAAGTCTCGGAAGTCCTTGGTCATTTTTGCCGTAATTGCCTTTTTTGCCAGTTGCGATAACGGATCCTTCCCCGCGAAAGCAGGAATCGTGGCGGTGACCGACCACTTATTCTCCATCTTGTCGGAGAGGACGGTTGGTTGCTGAAGCATCAATGCAAGGATCATCGCCGTTACTGACGCTCACTGGGGCCGAACAGATTCGATGATTTGCTAGAATATGGTGATGGACGAGCAAGTGAGAACAGCAATTCTGGAACTCCTGCCCCAGCTCCGCGAGCTTGGGGTGACGAGCCTTAGCGTCTTCGGCTCGGCCAGCCGCTCCCAACTCCGCCCAGATTCGGATGTGGACGTTCTCGTCGAACTTGGGATCGACAACCAAGAAACCTACTTCGCAGTTCTCTTCATGCTCGAAGACAAACTGGAGCGGAAAGTTGACCTAGTATTGCGCGATACCCTCCACCCCAGAATCAGAGATCGGGTAGTCAGTGAGGCCGTCCGTGTCGCGTGACGAGCATCTTTACCTAGACGACATCATAGAGCGATGTGAGCGGCTCACATCGTGCTTTGGCCCCGATTTTTCGAAGCGCTTCTTGTCAGATCCAATGTTTCATGACGGAGTACTCATGCAACTTACTGTGATCGGAGAAGCAGTAAAAAACGTGTCGAAGTCGCGCAAAGACGCTCATCCTGAAATCCCTTGGCGAAAGATAGCTGGACTAAGAGACATCATTGTCCATGTCTATTATGGTGTTCGGGACGAGTACATTCTTGAAATCATCGAGAAGGACATTGAAACTCTGCACAAAGTCGTGACGGAGATGAGCGAGTCCATTTGAGAGCCATCGTCCAACGCGTTTCTGCCGCCACCGTCCAAGTCGACGGAAGGGAAGTCGGCCGGTGCGGGCGTGGCCTGCTACTCCTCGTCGGAGTTCATAAAAACGACACTCTTGACCAAGCCAAGAAGCTCGCCCTAAAGATCAGCACCCTAAGAATCTTCAACGACCACGAGGGCAAAATGAACCTCAGCATCCAGGATTTCAAAGACGAACCCTACGAGATTCTTGCCGTCAGCAACTTCACCGTCTACGGTGACGCAAAGAAGTCAAACCGCCCAAGTTTCACCAACTCCGCCCCCTATTCCCATGGTGAAGAACACTTCCACGCTTTCGTCAATGAACTAAGAATCCTCGGAATCCTGACCCAAACCGGCACATTTGGTGCAGATATGCAAGTCTCACTTATCAATGACGGCCCGGTAACGGTTATCCTAGATGTAGACGCCGCATAAAACCGAAACGCACGCCATTCCCGTACGTCCATTCCTATACAAAACAAGGACGGACCGAAGATGGCACGAACCCTAGCAATGAGCCTTAGAACCGCGATCAGCACGAAGATCGATGACGATTCAGATGAATCGCTCGTCAAGCGTGCCCGTGACGGTGACTACGCCGCTTTCGAGCAGCTTTTCGAGAGGCATCGCCTCATGGTCTACCGGTTCTCTTACCAAATGACTCATAAGCGCGACGATGCTGAGGATCTGGTTCAAGAGGCCTTCGTGCGTGCATACCAAAATTTGCACCGCTACCGCGACGAAGCAAAGTTCACCACCTGGCTCCTTCGTATCGTCAGCAACCTCGGAACCGATCAAGCTCGAATGAGCACCCGGCGCAACAATCTGGAGCAGAAAGAAGCTCAGGGCGCCCTTGACTGGATGACGGTTGGGAACTTTGAGAATCCAATCGCAAACCTGGAACAAGATTCGCGACGGAATATCCTCAGAAAAGCGATCCTCGCCCTGCCCGACCATCATCGCCAAATGATAATCATGCGGGATTTGGAAGAGAGGGAATACGACGAAATCGCTGAGATTTGTAATTGTAGTGTGGGCGGAGCTAAGCTCCGCGTATTGCGAGCCCGACGCGCACTTCGGGACCGGGTAACCCCCATGTTAGGAGAGCTATGAAGAACTGGAAGAACGATGACGAACTGCTTAACCTTGCCTTTGGCGAGCTGAGCGACCGTGACTCCCAAGCATTTGAAGCGAAGCTTCTGGGTGATGCTTCAGCTCAAAAGGAACTTGAACTTCTCCGAACTTTGCGATCTGACTTCACCGCTATCCGAGACGACATCCCCGAGATGCAGTTTAGCAAGGAGCGCCTTCGCGAAGCGATCCTCGCGTCTGGCAAGCCCGCTCGACCAGCCACCAACTGGCTGAACTGGGTTCTTGGTCCAGCCGCAATGGCAAGCGTTGCTGCGCTTGCGTTCGTCATGATGAAGGGCACGGGCTCAAAAGAAACTGTCTTTGTGGCTTCGAACACGAAGCCAGCTGTGGAAAGAGTTTTGCCAAGTGTCGAAATCAAGCCACCGGCGGGATTGACGGAAGATCGAGTCGCAATGAACACTCAACCTGGTCAAAGCGAAGTTGCCGACAATTCCCAGAGTCTGCCCACAAGCGTCAAGCAAACGGTCTCTAAAAAGTTTAAGTCGTCGGGCAAGCGATCTCGAACCCGAACGAACACCTCGATCCTCGTCGCCTCTCGCGACGAAGCAAAGCCACCAATCAGCGCAGTTTCGAATCCAACATCAGGACGAGAAGTGAGTACCGATGACGCGGCGATCACTGCGGCCGTTCCTTCCGCTGCGCTAGCCCAGCCAACCAGCGACACATCACCGATCATTCTCATCGACGCCAGAACCGACTCCGGTGTCGGTGCCCCGACTGCGACGGAGGTCCGCAACCCAATCAATGTTGCTATCGGCGGTTAATCTAGCCTTCGCCCTTGGAGTACGAACCCAGTTCACGGGACCGGAGGTTGTCACAATCAACAACCTCCGCCCTGCCTTAGCGTACATAAAATTGGGTGCGGTTAACTTTGGCGCGGTCGCCTTTATCACCAAGGATGGCTATGCCGTCACCCACCAACTTAGCCTCGGCGCGGGGGCAAAGGAACTTGTCACCTCCAGCGGCGAGAAGCTCAACTTCACCACTGTTCACAAAGACACGCCATCACAACTCGTGCTCATAAAAACCACAAAGGTTCCAAGCAAAGTCGAGACGGTGAGTTGGGCAGATGACACCGATGGCGGACGCGGAATGATTCTCGCCGTCCTCCCAACCGGAACTGTTCGCGCCGAAATCACCTCATCCGAGCGCATTGGCGTGGACGACCGCAGCCGTCGCGCCGTTCCCATGAACGAAGTTCGAATCGAACAGACCCCAACTGCCATCGGTGGAGCCCTGCTGTTTAGCGGTAAAGGACGCCTGATCGGTTCGATTGCGGCAACTCTAGCCGTCGCCCCCGGTTCTGTCTCGCAAGATCAGAGTCGAGTTGGAAACCAGAACGCCGGACTTCAGTCCAACGTCAACGCAAAAGTTGCAGCGTTCGGACCCACGGGTCTTGTCGTTGGCTACACGCCAACCTGGGAAGTGACCAAACGAGCAATCGCCGGATTCCTCACGCCGGGACACAAAGCCCCAACCGCCCTCCTCGGCGTGCTCATCGTCAACTCCCTTGGCGGAGTCAGCGTCCAGCAAGTCGATGTTGATTCACCTGCTGCTCAAGCCGGAATCCTCGTCGGTGATGTCATCTCCGACATCGGCGGAAAAAAAATTCGAGACCAAATCGACTTTGCGCGTATGACCTACGACTTTAAACCCGGCGACAAAGTGGCGATCCAGATCCAGCGCGGAAATCAGAAAATCACCCTCGAAGCCACGCTCGGAGCGCAGTCTACACAGCTCGCCGAACGTCGGCTAGCTTCCATTGAAGCGACTCTTGCCCCTGGTAAGTATTGAGCTGAGGCTCGAAAGCCACATCCACCCGGTCACCTGACCGCAGCTCGCTCATCGCGGCAAACATCCCCCAGCCAACGCACCGTACGGTTCCGCCCGAGTGCTTCAGGGTCAGAGCGATGTGCTGGCGCTCCTGGCCCATTGACTTAATATAAAGCACCTCTAGATTCTGCGCACCAAAGATTGGCTTAGGATTCATCATCCCAAAAGGCTCCAAAGCAGAGAACTCGTCAATCGAGCTTCGATCGACTTTTGCTGGATCAACAAACGCCGCAATCTCCAAGGAAGGGAACAGGTCCTCTGGACTCAGCGTTGCGATAGCATACGAGTTAAACGCAGCTCGAATCTCCTCTAGGTGCGCCTCAGGGAAGCCAATGCCCGCTGCCATTGCATGCCCCCCACCTTGCACCAGCGCCGGGTGAGCAGAAATCAACTCCGCAAGGCTAAGTCCCGGAATCGAGCGTCCACTTGCTTTCCCCTTGCCAGTTTCAGGATCAATGGTTCCCGCAAATACTGGTCTTGCATAATGCTCCTTCAGCTTGCCCGCAAGCAGTCCGACGATGCCGGGATGCCACTCGGGATTGAAAACCATGATCATGTGCTGATCCTTTCCGCCCTGCGCTTCGGCCTGAGCAAACGCCTCCTCAAACATCAGATCCTGCATCGCCCGACGATCCAAGTTGTGTTTATCAAGCTCAAGCGCAACGTCGCGTGCTTCGGTGGCATCTTCGGTCAACAGCAAACGCAACGACAAAGCCGCATCGTCAATTCGGCCCGCCGCGTTCAGTCGGGGTCCGAGCTTGAATCCGACGTCGTAAGACATCACCTTCCCGCGAATGTCGGAGACCTCTTTAAGTGCAACCAACCCCTTCTTCTTCGTATCCGTGAGCTTCTCCAGCCCAAACCGGGCAATGATCCGGTTGTCGCTGCTGAGGGGCATCACGTCGGCAATGGTGCCGAGTGCGGCGAGATCGACGAAGTTCTTGCGGTAAGAATCAACTCCCTTCTCATCAAGCGATCGCGTGAGTCCCTCGCACAACCGATAAACAACTCCTGCGCCCGACAAGTGAGAGAAAGGATATCGCGAATCTTTGCGGTGCGGATTCACCACAGCCTGTGCCTCCGGAAGCGTCTCTTTCAGTTCGTGGTGATCAGTAACCACCACGCGCATTCCCAGTTCTCGCGCCTTGAGAACTTGAGCGTGGGCGGTGATGCCGCAGTCGCAAGTCAAAAACAGCTTCGCTCCCCGTTCGTGCGCAGCGTCGACCGCCGAGAGATTGATTCCGTACCCCTCGTTTATCCGGTGAGGAACGTGCGTGTGGACGTTGCAGCCAATCTTCTTCAGATAGCGATCAAAGATCGCCGCCGATGTAACGCCGTCAACGTCATAGTCGCCGTGAACATAGATGAGCTCTCCTCGCTCTTTGGCTCCAAGAATCTCGTCTCGCGCGGCATCAAAATCGGGTAGCAAGAACGCATCGCCAAGGTCATCCAAAGACGGATTCAGGAACTTACTTGCGTCTTCTGGCGAAGCGTAACCTCGCTGAATCAACACCTCCGCAGTTGAAGCAGAGACTCCAAGCTCAGCAGAGAGCCGTCCCGCGGCTTCCGGATCGGGAGCGGTGACTAGCCACCGTTTGCCGGTAAGCGAAAGCTGAAGTGGGCTTGACATAACTGCTCTAACAGAAAAGCCTCAACAGCGAGCTGTTGAGGCAATAGGAGCGGACTTCCTAGTCCGCAGCTGACTACATTTTTTCGACTTGATCGAACTCGAGTTCCACCGGAGTGTCGCGACCAAAGATGTTGATCAAAACTTTCAACATTTCCTTCTCGCCCATGACTTCCTCGATCTTTCCGCTAAAGTCGCTAAATGGTCCAGCAACAACGCGAATAGCCTCGCCCTTGTTCCACATCACCTTTGGAGCTTCTTGGCTCGCGGCAAGGTTGGTCATAATCCGACGAACCTCATACTCCTCAAGAGGAATCGGCTTGTTGCCCGACTGGACGAATCCCGTGACTCCAGAAGTTGACTTGACGAGTTTGAAAGAGTCGTCGCTCAACATCATGTTGACCAAGATGTATCCAGGGAAGACTTTCTTATCCTTCTCAACTCGCTTGCCATTTCGCGTCTGGAGTTCCTTCTCGGTTGGAATAAGGATCTCGAAAATGTCGTAATCCCAAAGCCCCTCGACTTGGGCACGACGGGTGAGAACGTCACGAACCTTATTTTCGTGACCAGAAATAGTGTGTACTGCGTACCAGGCTTTTGGCATCTCTTACGCTCCAGTCCCTGTTCGAGTGATGAGGTTGATCAGCGTCTCGAAGAAGAATCCGAGAACACCCATCACCACAATGAGCAAAACGCAAACCGAGACAACGACGCCGAATAATCGGTTCGTTTCTTTAGTGGTCGGCCAGGAGACCTTTTTCAGCTCTCGCTTCACGCCAGCGAAGAACGGCTTGATGCCGCGCTTGACGTTTGGAAGCGCAATTGTTGAAGTCTGTTTTTCTGACATAGACAGTTTCGCCCGGCTCTCTTTTGAGGGGGAAGCCAAAGTGTACCGTTAAAGACGCCAAATGTTAACGTCCGATTGCGTGGATTTTGATCTTCTTTGGCCCATCAGGTGCCTCGAAGCTCACGACCTCGCCTTTCGACTGACCGTAAATGGCCGAACCCATTGGCGATTCTGCTGAGATGTAGTCTCGATCCGGGTTCGCCTCTGCCGAGGAGACGATTCGAACCTCAAACTTGTCGCCAAATTCGATATCCTCGATGAGAACGAGGGCACCAATACCGACAGTTTCAATCGAAATCGAGTCCATCTCTAGGATGTAACAGTGGCTCAAAGTAGAGCGTAGCTCGGCGATGCGATTTTCGACGAAAGCCTGCTCGGTCTTAACCTGATCGAGTTCGCTGTTATCCTCGCTAAACTCGCCATGCTGTTGGCTCTCTCGGATTCGCTCGGCGATGTCTGCCCGAACTTCAATTGTTAACCGCTGTAACTCAGCGGTAAGTGCAGCGTGACCGTCCGGGGTAAGCGGAGTCAGCGTGCCATGTTCCATTGCGATTTCGGGTTGATTCACAGGTCAAATCCTTTTGTGGGAGGGAGCATTATAGCTGATCCTTCGCTAGATATACGATCTATCTGTCTTAGACGTTCATCTTCGGCAACATTTCTCAACAAAAGAGTGTTTTCAAACCGTCTCTTCACTGAATGAAGGACAATAATGGGAGATGAAGCGTTTTTGGGTGGTGTTCTTAGGTCTTTTGACCGTTTTCGGATTGGCTCAAACTAAGTTCTTCTCTTCGGTGACTCCCCAGGCTACTGTCGTTGTAAAGCAACATCCAATGGGAGCCGACCTTGTGGAAGTAACCGTCTTGGGTGCCAAGTATCCTCAAGTCGCGCTTCAGAAGCATATCGAGGCTCTTGGTAAGGAACTCGGCATGGCGCCGAGAGGAGTCGTAATCTCTATTGTTGGAGACTCCTTCGTGAAGGCAACCTTTGCCGTTCCAGGCCTGATCCAAGATAAAGAGCCAAAGTTCAATCTCCCCGCCATTGCCCGCGCCTTCGCATTCGGGGATGCACCCCTGAATCAGTTGAGTGTCATGTTTATGGACATGGTTCCCGACTCCAAGACGCCAGCCTACTGGTTCGCCCCAAACGATGCCTGGATGATGGAAGGCGTCGGTACGAAGTCACCACTCAGCATCGAATACCGGCTCAAGGTCAACACCAAGGACCCCAAAGAAGTGAATCTTCCCGGTCCCGCAACCGAAAAGAAAAACAGAGAAACTCAGGAAGCGCAAAAAAAGCCTGACTTTGTCTTGATTGGGGCGATAGCCGCAGCCTCCATTTCGATCGGGGTGTTGGTATACTCCGCCTTTATTCGAGGTCAACGCAAGTCAAAATGATGAGCGATTTCGAGGGAAGGAAATAGCAGATATGATCGATGTCAACACATTGACGATGGCGCAACTTTGCGAGATGGGCTTTGACCGGGGGTCTTCGGACGTTATGGTCAAAGGTAACTGCCGCCCAAAGATGAAAATTCACAGCGCCGTCCACGAAATCGACGAGTCGCTTCCCCTCATCGACTCTGCGAACGCCGAGCGAATGATTACCGCCCTCATGAACGATCGCATGAAGCGGATCTTTGATGAGACCTTCGAGATGGACCTTGCCTTCGAAGTTCCTGGAAAGTGCCGAGTCCGCGCCAACATTTACCGCGCCAAGGGCGAATGCGCCATCGTAGCCCGAACGATCCCGTTCAAAATTCGTTCGCTCGAAGAGTTGGGAATGCCTTCTGTTCTCGGCGAACTGACAAAGCACAAGACCGGTCTGATCTTGGTCACCGGACCCACTGGCTCCGGAAAAACCACGACCCTTGCCGCGATGCTCGACATCATCAACCGCGAGCGTGCTTGCCACCTGGTCACCATCGAAGACCCGCTTGAGTACGTCCACCCCGACAAAATGGCTTACGTTAGCCAGCGCGAAGTCGGAATCGACACACTCGACTTCCAACCTGCCCTCCGTGCCGCTCTCCGAGAAGCTCCGGACGTTATTCTTGTTGGTGAAATGCGCGACGTCACCACCATGGGCGCATCGCTCCAGGCTGGTGAAACCGGTCACCTCGTCTTCTCCACCGTCCACACCTCCTCGGCGTACGAGACCATGGACCGTATCATGAACATGTTCCCGCCGCACGAGAAGATGTACCTCTGCCAGCGAATGGCAAACTCGCTTCGTGCAATCGTTGCCCAGAAGCTTGTTCCAACCGTGGACGGCAAAGGACGCGTCTGCGCGTCCGAAATCCTGATCTGCACCCCAACCGTCACCAAGGCGATTGAGGACGGACACTTTAGCGATCTTTATCAGCACATGAACGATGGCACCTACTGGGGCATGCAAACCATGAACCAGAGCCTGCTGAAGTATGTTCGAGCTGGACTCATTAGTGAGCAAGTTGCGATTCAATATGCTGGAGTTGCTTCAGAGTTGAAGCAAATGCTTCGCCGATAAACAGGTTAAACCTGGAACAAGGAAGGTATGAGAGGCGTCTCGGAGAAGATATGGGGGGAGTAATTGTCATTGCCAATTGATGATTTGCTGCGCCTGCTTGTCGAGCGAGATGCCTCTGATCTCCACCTCAAAGCAGGCGTTGCCCCATGCATGAGAATCCGGGGTCATCTGGTTCGGCTAGACGTTCCTGCTCCAACTGCCGAGCAACATAACGGACGGCTCTTCAGCATTCTCAACGACGAAAGACGCCACAAGCTCGAGACCTTAAAGGAAGTCGACCTGAGCTACAACGTTCCCGGTCTCGCGCGATTCCGAGTCAACATGTTCTGGCAACGAGGCAACCTTGGCGCAGTCTTTCGTGTCATCCCGTTCCAAATCAGAACCATCGACGAACTCAATCTTCCTCAGGTCTGCAAAAAAATCGCGGGCCTCGCGCGAGGGATGGTCCTCGTCACCGGACCGACTGGCTCGGGTAAATCGACGTCACTCGCCGCAATCGTTAACCACATCAACCAAGAGCGCCGATGCCATATCATGACGGTTGAAGACCCGATCGAATACGTCCACAAGGACATCACCTCGATCATCAACCAGCGCGAACTCGCGACCGACACCCACTCGTTCGCCCACGCACTGAAGCACGTGCTTCGCCAAAATCCAGACGTCATCCTCGTCGGCGAAATGCGCGATCTCGAAACGATTCAACTCGCAATCACCGCCGCAGAGACAGGGCACTTAGTCTTCAGCACGCTCCACACCGTTGACGCCGCACAAACCATCGACCGCATTGTCGACGTCTTCGACCCCGAGCAACAAGCCCAAGTTCGCACCCAGCTCTCTGTAACCCTCCAGGCTGTCGTCTCCCAAACCCTCATCCCCCGCAAAGGGAAGCCAGGCCGAGTTGCCGCATTCGAGGTCATGCTCGCGACCCCGGCAATCCGCAACCTTATTTGCGACGGGAAAACCCACCAGATTCCAACCGACATTCAAACAGGTCAGCAATTCGGAATGCAATCCTTGGACGGGCACCTCCTCAAGCTCGTTGAGCAAGGTGATATCGAGTACGAAGATGCTCTTGCCAAGTCCTCAAATGTCAACGAGTTCCAGCACCGCGCCGCTACTCATGGCCTCATCGGAGGAGTGACGGCTTAATGCAGTCAATCGATTACTACCTTCGACGCTGTGTCGAGGTCGGTGGCTCCGACGTTCACTTTAAGACGGATACCGGGCATGTCTACATCCGAGTAAACGGTGACCTGCAACTTGTCGAAGCTGATCCTTTCCATAACCGAGAATTTCGCACCGAACTCTTCAAAATGCTCCGGGATGAGCAGGTCACGTACTACGAAGAGGAACTTGAGCTCGACTTCGCCATTGAGATCAAAGGCGTCTCTCGTTTCCGCGGTAACGTTTACCAGCAACGTGGATTCACCCAAGCTGCTTTCCGCGTGATCCCTTACGAGATTCAGACAATGGAGGACCTTCAGCTACCGGGAGCGTGCTACGACTTCCTCAATCGCCCTCGTGGTCTCGTCCTCGTCACTGGCCCCGCCGGTTCCGGAAAGTCGACCAGTCTTGCGGCAATGATCGATCGGGTTAACCGAACTCAACCCGTCCACATCATGACGGTCGAAGACCCAATCGAATTTGTCCACTCCGACCAGCACGCTCTGATCAATCAACGCGAACTCGGCGTTGACACCGATTCGTTCGCCAACGCCCTCAAGTATGTCCTTCGCCAAGATCCCGACGTGATCCTCGTCGGTGAAATGCGAGACCTGGAAACCATCCACCTCGCAATCACCGCAGCTGAAACCGGTCACCTAGTCTTTGGCACCCTACACACTGTCGACGCGGTCCAGACCGTAGACCGCATCGTGGACGTCTTCCCAACCCACCAGCAACAGCAGGTGCGGATGCAGCTCTCCGTCAACCTCGTCGGCGTCATTTCGCAAACACTGCTCCGACGAAAAGATGGTCGTGGCCGAGTCGCCGCCTACGAAACCCTCGTCGCCACCGGTGCCGTGCGCAATCTTATCCGCGAGAACAAGACCTTCCAAATCAGTTCGCTCATACAAACCGGAAGCCGAGCGAAAATGCAGTCGCTCGACCAATCGATGGCAAAGCTCGTGGACATGGGTGTCGTGTCCCACGAAGATGCAAAAGCACGCGCCAAGGACCCTGGCGAGTTCGAGCGCCTTGTCAACCTCGGTAAGAGCGCATCCCCCAGCACTCCGACTCCGGCTCAAGTTACTCCGGCCGCCACCCCGATACAAACAACGTCGGCTAAATCCACCCAAACACCTCCGACAGCGCCCGCGGCGCCTCCAACTCCTCCCATCCGTGGTGCACAATTTAGGCCCGGATATCAGTCGAAATGATCGACCCCGCCCTATTTCAAGAAAACGAACGCACTGCGTCCGTTGTTGACGAGCGCAAATATGTTGAAGTTGGAGCCCTTGACTGTGAGTGCGGTAAGCGGCTGGAATCCGTAACCGTCGCATATGAAACCTGGGGAACGCTGAACAACGAGAAGTCCAACGCCATTCTCCTCTTCCACGCTCTCAGCGGAGACGCTCACGCAATCGGCTGGTGGGATCGCCTCGTCGGTCCCGGTAAGGCATTCGACACCGATCGCTACTTCGTCATCTGTTCCAACGCACTCGGCGGATGCCAAGGCACCACCGGACCGTCTTCGACCGGACCAGACAATTACTTCTATGGTTCGTCCTTCCCCATGATCACTGTCGGAGACATGGTCGAAGTCCAGTCCCGACTCCTCAATCACCTAGGTATCGAAAAACTTCTCGCGGTCGCTGGCGGCTCGATGGGTGGCATGCAAGCCCTCGAGTGGACCGTTCGGTTTCCAAACCGTGTTAGCAAATGTGTCCTCACGGCAACCTGCGGTGCACATGGGGCAATGCAGATTGGATTCAACGAGGCCGGACGTCAGGCAATCCTTCGGGATCCGAACTTTAATGGTGGCGACTACTACGAGAATAAACCACCCGACAACGGCCTCAGTGTTGCCCGCATGCTCGGTCATCTCAGCTTCCTGAGCCAAGAGGCATTCGAGGCAAAGTTCGGCCGCCGACTCCAGGGCAAGGAAAAGCCCGACATGAACTTCGGTGTCGAGTTCGAGGTCGAAAGCTACCTCAGCTACCAAGGCGACAAGTTCACCAAGCGCTTCGACGCCAACTCCCTCCTCCACCTCACCCGCGCCATCGACTACTACGAGTTCCAACAAGCCGAACGAGCCGAGGCCGACTACCTAGTCATCTCCTACACCAGCGACTGGATCTACCCAACCTCCCAATCCATCGCCCTTGAGGCCCAACTCAAGCAAGCCGGAAAGAACGTCACAAGACACGAAATCGACCTCCCCTACGGCCACGACGCCTTCCTCCTCGACGGCGAGCATCAAGCTAAGCTGATCGCGCAGTTTCTAGTGTCATGAAAGTCAACTTCATGGTGATGTGCGAATACGCCACCCAGCAAGCCAACGGCTCGCCCATCCTCTGCGGAATCTTCCGAGGAATCACCACCGAAACCCTCCCCTCTCGCCTCGCCCCGTTCTGGCTCGCCCTCGAAATCGAAGCCGAACCCCACGAAGCCGGCGAACACCACTTTTCACTCAGATTCGTCGACGAGGACGGCAACATCTTCTTCGAAGACCACCTTCTCGGCCAGTTCAAACGCCGCCCCGACCTCTCCCCCAGCTACCTCTACATGGCCGAAACCATCGAAGTCATGAAGGAAATTGAAAAGCGTGGAACCTATCGCTTCGACATGGTCTGGAATGACCAAGTCCTTGGGCAAGTCAGGCTAGAAGTAAGCTGAAGCCTGAAAAGAATTGGCCCGGACGAAGGGATTCGAACCCCCAACCCTCAGTTCCGAAGACTGATGCTCTATCCATTGAGCTACGTCCGGGCGCGGACTAAGATGATACCATACCGGGATCGGATGTCTGCCCAACAATCCAGGCAGAAAACAGCGGAACCATGAGCACCGCCGCTCCGATCAGCCCCATCGCCACCCGGATCCCCAAGTGCTGAGACGCTGAGCCAATCGCCGCCGGACCCAGCAAGAATCCCGCGTAACCCATGATCGTAACGATCGATAACGCCACCGGAGCCGGCATCGCCCGTTGGCGACCTACCGCCGAGAACAGCACCGGAACAATGTTCGAGGCCCCAAGCCCCACCAGTCCAAACCCAACCAAGCCCAGAAAGGGAAGCCTCCCCAGCCCCGCCATCCAGAACCCGATCACACTAACTAACCCTCCAAACATCAAAACCCGCAACGGCCCTAACGAAGCCACAATCTTGTCCCCCGTCAACCGCCCCAAGGTCATGCAAAAGGCAAACGCCACATAGCCAAACCCCGCCGCACCTGCGCCCAGCTGGTACTCCCGAGTCAGCAACAGCGCGCTCCAATCCGTCACCGACCCCTCGGCGCAAAACACCGTTCCCGCCAGAATCCCAATCACCAAAACCACTCCCCGCGGAATTTGGAATACCAAACGATCCCCCTCCCCCGCGTCCGATAGGAAGCCAGGAATCGCGTAAAAAAGCACCGCCAGGCCCGTCAGGAAAGTCGCCAGTGTCGCCGCAACCGCCGAAGCCCCCGCCGCCAAGAGCAAAGTTGCCGCTCCCGCTCCAACAATTCCGCCCAGGCTATAAAACCCATGAAATCCCGACATCAACGGCCGACCCAACGCGTTCTCCACCTGAACTCCTTGCAAGTTGATAACAACATCCAAAGACCCCAAAACCCCGCCGTAAACCAGCAAAACCAATCCCAAAGCCCAGAACGACGGCGACAAGGGAATCAGCGGAACGCTCATCAAGAGCACCGAACATGAAGCCACCAGAACCTTCCGACACCCGTACCGATGCGCCAAAGACCCCGCAAAAGGCATCGTCACCACCGATCCAATCCCAATCAAAAGGATCATCAGCCCCAGCATCGTATCGCTCAGCGCCAGTCGAGCCTTAACCAAAGGAACCAAGGGCGCCCAGGTCGAAGCCGCCAATCCCAGAATCAAAAACCCAAGCCGCGTCGAAACCGCCTCCCTCTCTCCAATCCGCACGCTCAATTCCAAGTCCCATAGTCTACGAGAAGACCCAACCCAAATCCCGCTCCCCGCACAACTACCAGAGAATCTCTAAAGACCGGGCTTAACCTACCGATAACAACCATAAAAGAGGTTTCAAAAAGATGTCACAAACAATCGTCATGCCCCTGCTAGGACTCGATACCGAGTTCCCCGACAGCGTTTACGTGTTGCACCACTCGCCCACCAAGCGTTACGGCTGCTATTGCCACCAGGGCGTCCACGGTTTGGCCTGCTTCAGCAGTCAGGGCGGAGCCGTCAACTTCGGCGAATTCATCGACCTCGACGGCCTCTCCATCATGCAACTCAGTTTCGACGATGCCCGCGAAGTCGCCAAAGAGCGCCCCATGCCCGTCACGGCACTAATGCTCCTCGACAATATGAGCGACCCCAAAGTCCACTTCGTGCGCTGAGCGGTACCGTTCTGAGCCAAAATGGGTCATGGAGCCGAGGCGATTCTATGCCCAAACATGGCAACGAGTATCACTCTTCGTGGAACCAGAGCTGCTTGAATCCATTTTCAGTGATTGCTGCGTCGTCATACTGAACCACCATCGCGGAAAGTACTTTGTCGAGGATCACTCAGCACCATATCGAATGACCGCGTTTTACCGGCACTATGTCGAGACGCTTATCACAACTTCTCGTCGTGAATGGAGCGATTGGAAGGAGCTATATGGACCCGAGCTGACTTCAAGCAGTTCGTTGTTGGCCGACGGAACTCCAGATCGATCTGTTCCAGCCATTGTAATTCAGACAGAGGAGTTGTATTACAACGCTTATCGGAAACAATTGATGACGAAAGTGGCCAATACGGGGGAGCTGAAGTTTGGAATCATTCTCAGTTTTCCAAATACAATCACTTATGATTTCGAGTCTATCCTCGAAACTGCCGCCACGCCGAACGGAGAACTCTTCGCCCTTCTCAAGAAGACAATCATGTCCAGAACCAAGCCCTGCAAATTCCGCTCACCCTCCGGAATTCACCGATCTTCCATCCGAATCAGCGACGGAATTCACGCGAGACTAAAGTCTCACCCCATGCTCGCCGCCCATCAGCTTGAAGTCATCTGACATCGAAAAGATTTGCTCTATAATAAGTCCATGAGCAAACAAGAGGAACCACTCCAACTTAGCCCTGAGCAGATGGCAAAGGTTCAAGAGGCTATCGATAGCAAAAAGCGCGGTGAGCCGAGTTACTCAATTGAGCAAGTGATGGAGCATATTCAATCTGCTCGCACAGCGCGTCAACTCGAACGCGGCGCATGATTGAGTACGGTCGCTTTGCCCGATATGACCTAGAGGACATTGCGTCCTGGACGAGTCAAAACTACGGCGACGAGCAAGCTGATCGGTACATCGCGATGTTGCACGACTCTATTCAAGATCTTGCCGATGGTCAGTATGCTTCTAGACCACTTAAAGACTCCGAGTCAATCCGCGTCTCGTATGTCCGCTGGCCAAAGGCAACTTATGGGCACAACGTATTCCACGAACGGACTCCAGACGGCATCTACATTTACAGAATTCTTCATTCATCAAGCGACCTACCGCTCGTCCTCGTCGTGGATTCTGGGGAATGACCTGCCCTTGCTCTGGGCATATTGACCAGACTTCAGGCTGTTCCAAACCTGTTCATCGACGCTTAACGTACTCTCAAGCTATGTCGCGACGAATGAACCAGCAGGGATTCTTCTCCCTAATGCTTGCAACCCTAGTCTCTTTAGTTACAGCCCAAGCCCCCACCGAAAAGCTCGACAAAATCGTCGCCAAGTACGACACCAAAACCGCCCCCGGAGTCGAGATCCTCGTCGTCCAAGATGGCAAAGAACTCTACCGCCGCACCGCCGGCATGGCGAATGTCGAGTACGGCATCCCCATCACCAAAGACTCGATCTTCCATATCGCCTCCGTCTCCAAACAGTTCACCGCCTTCGCCGCCTGCCTGCTCGAGCAAGAAGGGAAGCTGAACCTCGATGACGACGTCCGCAATTACCTCCCCGAACTCCCCAACTACGGAACGAAGATCACTCTTCGCAATCTCGCCACCCACACCAGCGGCCTCCGCGACTTCTACGCCCTCAACGCCATGGTCGGCTTCACCGAGGCGGATGTCTCCTATAACAGTCAAATCCTCCAGCTCCTCTTCCAGCAAAAGAACCTCAACTTCAAGCCCGGAACCAAGTTCGAATACGGCAACTCCAGCTTCACCCTCCTCGGCGAAATCGTCTCCCGAGTCGCCAAAAAGCCCCTCACCGAATTCCTCAAAGAAAGAGTGTTCGCCCCGCTCGGAATGACCCAAACTCAACTCGTCAACGACCCCGAGTTCATCATCCCGAACCGCGCCTACTCTTACTACACCCAAGGCGGAGTGCTCTACAAGCGCCTCCTCGGTCCGGTCAACGTGGGCTCAACTGGAATCAATTCCACCGCCGATGACCTTGTCCGCTGGTCACAGAACTTCGAGAATCCCAAAGTCGGCAACCAAAAGCTCTTCCAACGAATGAGCGAAAGAAACAAAAACTCCGGCGGCTACGCCCTCGGCCAAGAGTTCAAGAGCTACCGTGGCGTCAAGATAGTCTTCCACGGCGGCGGAGACGCCGGCTACCGCTCCTATCTCATTCGAGTCCCCGACGAGAAACTCACCGTTGTCGTCCTCGGAAACTCCCGCGAATTCTTCCCAGTTGACTTGGCGTACGGCGCCCTCGACGCCTTCCTGTTCAATGGCCCAGCCCCGGAAAAACCGAAACCAAACTTTGACCCGAAACTCTTAACGAAGTTTGTCGGCGACTATGAAATCTTCCCCGGCAACATCGTCCGCCTCACCACCGAGAAAGGAAAACTCTACCTCCAGCCCCTCGGCGATCCCAACAAGATGGAGCTGCCTCAAGTCGGGAATTACGAGTTCGACTACCCAGTTTTCACGCACAGCAGGTTCACCTTTGGCAAGTCTGGAAACTTCAAATGGCAACTCTTTGACATCCCTTACGGCGGAACCCGGGTCCATCTCAAACCGTTCAAACCCGCCCAAGCGAATTTGAAAGAGCTCATCGGAACCTACTACTCGCCCGAATTGCGCGACGAATACACCCTCAGCGTCGTGAAAGGACAACTGATCGCCTCGCATCGACGAAATGAAGACACCACTCTCATGCCCATCCAGCGCGACTGGTACCACGGCAGCTCCTACTTTTTCGGAAAGGTCATCCCGACAAGAGACGGCAAAGGGCGGATCACCGGCCTGAGAGGCTCGACCCAAGGTGCGAGCAACATTCTCTTCAAGCGTGTGCCTGCACGGCGCCCCTTGCTCTTGACGGCTTGGTAGGTGTAGGTTTCTTGTAGGATTTTTGCCGATGAGGCTCTCAAAATCTCATGGGAGTTTGGAGCGCTGATCCTGCGAGCAAAGATTCTTCATCTGCATATTTCAGAAAAAATTGAAAAAAGTGAAATCGTTGTGGTAGGATCGCATTATCAGCCTCTGAACCTGATGAAATATGGCGGACGATAAACACCAGAACTCAGATC